>NZ_LMET01000001.1:1787855-2273305 GCF_001426485.1 Aeromicrobium sp. Root472D3
GATCCCCTCGATCGCGGCACGCAGCACGTCGCCATCGGTGTCACCCAGGACGAAGGTGCCGCGCGAGGTGCCGTCGCCGCGGCGAGCCATGGCGAACCGGGTGCGGACCCGGGCCCGCTCCTCTTCCTGGCGCAGCTGCTCGCCGAGGTGCTCGTCGTACCCGTCGGGGTCGATGACCTCCAGCACCCGGTGCGCCAACCGCTGCAGACCCTCCAGGTCGTGCTCGCCGGCCAGGGCGATCAGGTGCGTCTCGGCGTCGGCGCGGGGCTGCTCGTCGACCCAGTCCGGAAGCGCGCCGACGGCCTTGATGATGATCGCCGCCTGATCGGTCGACAGCTCACCGCGACCCCACGCCTCACGGGTCGCCTCGCACCCGGTGCCCTTGGACAGGCCCACCAGCTTGGACGCCGCACCCTTGGTCATGTTCGCGGCTGCGGACAGCCACGCGGTCGTCGAGGCCGCACCGTCGTCCTTCGCCAACCCCATCTGATCGACACACCCCACCAGCCGCGACATCGTCGCGTCCAGGGCGGTGCGGGTGCGCTGCACCGCCACGATCACCTCGCGCACCTCAGTGCCCGTCAACTGCCAGGGCTCGAGCTCGGCGAGGTCATCGGCCAGCGACGACAGCTGATCCACGATCACCACNCGCAACCCAAAATGGCGACTTGGAGGTCGTCATGAGTCGCAGACGCGCGGACGGGAGCGCGATCCCAACCTGCCCTCGGGGGCACGAGAACACGGACGTGGTTCGCGCGGGAACCTACGGCGCAGGGTCCGCCAGGCGGCAGTTGTGGTGGTGCCGACCCACCGACGGAACCCCGAAGCACCGGTTCGCGGAACGTCTCCCACGCACCCTGCTCGCCTCGGCGGACGACCACGCGTGCGCGCACTGCGAGACGCATCTGGCGGTCTTCGAGGGGCCGCAGCATGCCCGGCAGTACGAGCACGCTGCCCGGACCATCGCGAACGCGCTCGCGTCGATCGGTGTGGGCGGCTCGTACCGGCATGCGGCGTTCGTGGCCAGGCGGGTGGCCGGCGGGGCGAAGACGTGGGACGTGAAGAAGCGGACCCACCCGGGCCGGGCGGGCGGGAACGGGACCCTGGCCGCGGACTGGGTCGCCGCGTTCGCTCCGGTGGTGACGGCGCCGGTCTTCGACGCGGAGGTGTGGCCGGAGGTCGTGGCGCTCGACGAGCTGCCGTTCAAGACCACGTACGCGGTCCCCGGGACACGGCACAAGCACCTGACGAACTGGGTGATCTGGGGTGCGTACGCGCACTACCGGTCCGGGCCGGGCCGCCTGTTCCGGTTGGGGTGCTCGGGGCAGCTGAACTCGGTCAAGGCGGCCGAGTGGCTCCTGACGGTGCCGGGGCGTCCGAAGTACGTGGTGTGCGACGGCGCGAAGATGTGGCCGAAGGCGATCGCGTTGGCGTGGCCGCAGGTGGTGGACGAGGAGACGGGCGAGATCCTCGAGGAGAGCCCGGTCATCGTCCCGTGCCGATGGCATCTTCAGCAGCAGATGCGCGAGCAGCTCAAGACCGCGTCCATCCTTCCGCCGCGGGACGCGCCGGCGCCACGGCCGGTCACACCGGCACCGAGGTTGCGCCTGGCGAAGAACAAGAACCTGCGGGTCCAGGCGGAGTCACCGCAGGAACGGCGGCATCGCACCTTGCTGCGCCAGGGCGACGACCCGGAGACGCACCCGATCACGATCGCGACCCACAAGGCGCTGAAGTCGGTGAAGGACTGGGACGCGTGCCTAGCCGAACTCGACCGGTGGCAGGTCAACACGATGGCCGCCTGGATGCGCCGCAACTCGCACATCCGTGAGGAGCTCGCGACCCGGCCGTCGTGGTTGCCGAACTCAATCGGCGGCCTGGAGAAGCAACTCGCGCAGGTCAGGGCCATCGTCGGGCCGCGGTCCAAGGTCCTGAAGAACCAGCCCCGGACTCAGCGGATGCTCGACCTGGTCACGCTCCACCAGCGGGGCCTGGACAGCGTCGACGAGTACGCGACGCACATCCGCCGGCACCTGGACCAGAACGCCGGAACGGCCCCGGACCAACGCCAAGGCGTGACCGGGACCGTCCCCATGTACTGACTTCAGAAGCCCGCCTGAGCCCCATTCGGGGCCGGCGGAGGGCTGGTGGTGGTGAACCCCTCGATCTGCGACCAGGACACTGCGCTGGGCTGACCTGGGAGGAAGCCGAAGCCGCTGATCTGGTCAAGGAACACGAGGTCCTTCGTGATGCCGAAGATCTGGCCCCGGACGGTGCGGTCATCCTTGAGGTTGACGCTGATGGTGTGGCCCACGGTGAGCCCCCAGGTGGTCATGTCGTCGAGCTTGACCTCAGGATCCTGCGCGGTCTCAGCGGTCCTGTCTGCCATGTGTACCTCCAGTGTTGGCCGCCACGGTGGCGGCGTTCCCGCCTGACGGTTCGGCGTATCGTCTGACGGCGCACGCACCCGCTAGAAGCTCGCCTCGGCGTCCTGCTTAGTGAGGACCAGGGCTCGCATCGTGTCGACCCAGGATTCCCGCAGGTGGGGGTCGGTAGCCCGGTCCCGCTCGAGAAACATGACCGCGAGCTTCCGGTCGAGGAGGTCTTGGGCCCCGACCGTCGGAAGCCGCTCGTGGAACCTCCCCTCGAAGACATCCGCCTGGACGACACCGTGGCCGAACGCTTCTCGCAAGGCCTCGTACGAGCCGACTGGTCCGAAGGCTGAAGGGTGGAGACCGTTGTGCTCGAGCAGGCCGAGGAGGGCTGCTTCGCCCTCGGCGAACGTTGTGCCGCGAGGTAGCGCGGCTACCGCCAACGCTTGCGGCGCACTGTGGCCGGCGGCCACCGCGTCCTCCGCTGCGACGACGACCTGCTGGACCACCGGGGTCATCGGGGCCTGTCCCTGGACGAGCGCCGCGGCGAGCGGGCGCAGGGCGTTGAGGAGCCGGTCGCCGCCCTGAGGTTCGTCCATGACCTTCATTGTCCAGCGTTGCGGGGCCCAATGCACGGCACTTGCGGCTGACCCGAGATGTTCCGGCAGCGCACCGTCCGTCGTCTGGTCGTCTCTCATGCCACTGTGATCACACCAGCCACAGATTCCATGCGCTCTGGTATCAACGGAATGCGTCACTGAACACCTGTTCGAACAAGTCCAATCTACTACCGCCCACCGACACACGTCCCGCGTCGTGCACAGGGCTCAGCGCACCTCGAAACCGCTGTGGCCCGAGGGCTCCCGTTCCGTCACGTCGACGCCCGTCACGACTGCCCTGGGCGGGCCGGTGCGGCACCAGTCGAGCATGTGGGCGACGGCGTGGTCCGGTCCCTCGAGCTCGGCCTCGACCGACCCGTCGGGACGGTTCGCGACCCACCCGGCGACGCCCACCCGGGTGGCCTCCTGCTGGCACGACGCCCTGAAGAACACCCCCTGGACGGTGCCATGGACGATGACGTGACGACGGGGCATGCGCACCACCGTAATAGGGTCGCCGGGTGGATCGTCTCGAGCTCGTCGCCGACTGCGGCAGCTGCTTCGGGCTGTGCTGCGTGGCGCTCGCGTTCGAGCGGTCGGCCGACTTCCCGGTCGACAAGGACGCCGGCGACCCGTGCGTGAACCTCGACAGCGGCTTCGGCTGCTCGATCCACTCGCGGCTGCGCGACGAGGGGTACCGCGGGTGCACCGTGTACGACTGCTTCGGAGCGGGTCAGCAGGTCTCGCAGGTGACGTTCGGGGGCGTGAGCTGGAGAGACGACCCGTCGACGTCGGCGTCGATGTTCGCGGCCCTGCCGGTCATGCGGCAGCTGCACGAGATGCTCTGGTACCTGGCCGAGTGCGTCGAACGCCCGGAGGCCCGGGGCCTGCGCGACGAGCTGGACGCTGTCACCGCACGCACGGTCGAGCTCACGCGCACCGACGCCGCGCACCTCGACGCGATCGACCTGCCCGCCCACCGCGCCGTCGTCTCACCCCTGCTGCAGCGCGTCAGCGCGCTCGTGCGCGAGCCGTTCGACGGACCCGACCACCGTGGGGCACCGATGTTCGGCGCGAGGCTGCGCCGTGGACGTCTGAGAGGAGCGGACCTCCGCGGCTCGATCCTGATCGCCGCCGACCTGCGCCAGGCCGACCTGCGGCAGGCCGACCTGCTCGGCGCCGACCTGCGCGACGCCCGCCTCGACGGAGCCGACCTGACGGGCTGCCTGTTCCTGACCCAGACGCAGGTGGGTTCGGCGAGGGGCGACGCCGCGACGCTCGTCCCGCCCGGGCTGCGGCGACCGGCGCACTGGGTCGCGTCGCCGTAGGCTCGGGGGATGCCAGACCTCACCGCCGTCGACGCCCTGAAGGAAGTGGCGTTCTGGCTCGAGCGGTCGCGAGCGTCGACCTACCGGGCGGAAGCCTTCCGCAACGCCGCCGCCGCCATCGACGACCTCTCGCCCGAGCAGGTCGCGACCCGCACCCGCAACGGCCAGCTCAAGCGGGTCAAGGGCATCGGCGACCGGACGTTCGGCGTCATCCGGCAGGTCGTCGAGGGCGACGTCCCCGAGTACCTGGCCGAGCTCCGCGACGAGGGTGCCGAGCCGTTGGCGTCCGGGGGAGCGGCGCTGCGCGCCGAGCTGCGCGGCGACCTGCACAGCCACTCCGAGTGGTCGGACGGCGGCTCGCCGATCGCCGAGATGGCACGTGTCGCACGGTGGAGGGGCCGCGCGTACCAGGTGCTGACCGATCACTCGCCGCGACTCAAGATCGCCAACGGGCTGAGCGCCGAGCGGCTGGCCCAGCAGCTCGACGTCGTCGCGGAGGTCGACGCGACGTACGACGACTTCCGGCTGCTGAGCGGCATCGAGGTCGACATCCTCGACGACGGCGGCCTCGACCAGACCGACGAGATGCTCGAGCGGCTCGACGTCGTCGTGGCGAGCGTGCACTCCAAGCTGCGGATGGAGCGGCGCGCCATGACCCGGCGCATGATGACCGCGGTCGCCGACCCGCACACCAACGTCCTGGGGCACTGCACGGGGCGCCTCGTGCAGGGCGGACGCGGCAAGCGTCCGGAGTCGGAGTTCAACGCCAAGGCGGTGTTCGCGGCGTGCGCCGAGTTCGACGTCGCGGTCGAGATCAACGCGCGCCCCGAACGCCAGGACCCGCCCGACCCGTTGATCGAGATGGCGCTCGACGCGGGGTGCCTGTTCTCGATCGACACCGACGCGCACGCGCCGGGCCAGCTCGACTTCCTCGATCTGGGCGCCGAGCGCGCGGACGCAGCCGGCGTCCCCGCCGACCGCATCGTCACGACGTGGCCCGTCGAGCGCCTGCTCGAGTGGTCGCACGCCAAGCGCTGAACCGCCGGGTCGTCAGGCGAGGCTGTCGGCCAGCTCACGCACCTGGTCGGGCGTGACGTCCACGGCGACGCGCCCCGTGACCTGGTCGTAGACGTCGATGAGGCCGCTGAGGTCCTTGACCATGCGGCGCGCGCGGGCGGGTCCGTTGGCGCAGTCGGCGCGGCACTCGCCGGCGGCGACGCGGTGCGCGACCACGAGTGCGGCGAGGGCGTACGCCTCGGCCGCCTCGAGCTCGGGGGAGAGCGCGAACGGGAACATGCGCGACATGCCGACGTGGAACTCCGCGTGCTCGGGGTCGAGGTCGCCGTCGGCGACGGCCGAGCCCATCGCCGACGCGAAGGCCGCGCGGACGTCGTCGTCGGTGCCGTCGCGACCGATCCACGTCTCGGCGTGCTCGATCGCGACGAGCGCACGGGACCGGGCGGACGGCTCGATCAGCGCGACGACCTGCCGCGCCTGGGCCAGTCGCAGGCGGGCGCGCAGCTCGGGCGAGTCGTCCGTCGTGCCGAACAGGCGTCCGATGAGCGGGACGAGACGCGAGCGGTCGCCGTCGCGCAGGAGGTCGTTGGTGGTGCGTGCCTCGTGGGCCAGCAGGGGGTGCGTGCACTCGGGGCGGTCGCTCCACTCCTCGCCGGCCAGCAGCGAAACGTACTCCATGACGCAGGCCTCGCCCTGCTCGGCGTCGTGCGAGCCGGAGGAGAGCGTGGGCAGGAAGTCGGGAGCCGTCATGCGTCCATCCTCCCGCGCCGGGTCAAGCGGGGCGAGCCGACGACTCAGTCGTTGCCGATCACGAAGACACGCGCCGTCCGGCACTCCTCGGGCACCTTGTCGTAGAACGAGCTCGAGGGCCCGATCGTCCCCTCGCCTCCGCCGGTGCTGATCCGGTCACCGAGACCGTAGGTCTCTCCGTCGATCGTCACGCGCAGCGGGTCGGGCGTCTTGATCGTCGTGCCGTGGGGCCAGATCACGACCATCCCGCCGCGCCCCTTGCCGTCGGAGCTGGTGCCGAGGCAGCCGCCCACGTCGGTGAGGACGGCGTCGAGCCCGACCTCGTCGGTCGGGGTGTCCTTGCCGACCAGCACGAGCGTCTCGCCGTTCTCGTTCAGCACCTTCTCGCCGGCGCTGCGCACCACGACGATCGCGATCAGGACGGCCGCGAAGGCGGCGACGAGGGCTCCGCCGACGATGCGGCGTCGTGGGGCGGTGCGGGTGCGGTCAGGTTCGGCCATGGCGCCATTGTCTCAGCACCGTCACGGCATCAGCGTGGCGGCGACCGTCAGCATGCCGGTGCGCGTTCCGACCTGTTCGACGGCCGTCGAGATCTTCGGTCGCCAGCGGGCGCCAAGGAGGGATGGACCCCTTGCCGCTCTCGTCGGCACGTGCTCGGTCCTCCGGGGGCTGGGAGTGCCGCTCGGAGGCAGTAGTCCTTTCGAGTCATATGTGAGCAAAACGTACAAGTTGTCTGTGACAGCCGTTAGCGTCACCTGGTCACGTTCATCGAGGGGGAGGAACCCACCAGCATGCCTGAAACACCGCGACCGTCCGAGAACGGCAAGCCCGCTCCCGGTTTCTATCCGGACGGCTCCGGTACGTCTCGCTACTGGGACGGCAACGGATGGACCGAGCAGACCGAGAGCGCCGGCTTCGCCCCGGGAGGACCGCCCGCCCGGACGAAGGCTGATCGTCCTTGGTTCAAGAAGAAGCGCATCATCATTCCGGGCGTGCTCGTGGCGCTCTTGGTCGTCGGCGGGGTTGCCGGCGGTTCGGAGAGCGATCCCGACGACAAGGAGGCCGCGGCCGCGGCGGCTCCCGCCGCTCCTGACACGACGGACGACGCCGCCGACGATGCCGCCGCCCAGGCTGAGTCAGATGCCAAGATCGCTGCGGCCGACCTGGCGAAGAAGACGGAGGCCGAGGCGAAGAAGGCGGCCGACGCGGCTAAGGCGAAGAAGGCAGAAGCGAAGGCCGCAGCGGCAGCCAAGGCGAAGGCCAAGAAGGAGAAGGCGAACACCGTCAAGGTGACGGTGGCGCAGATCCTGGGAGACTACGAGGCCAACGAGCTTGCCGCTGACACGAAGTACGAGGGCAAGATGATCCAGGTCACCGGGACCATCGACAAGATCGACAAGGAGATCTTCGGGAACGACTACGTCCTGAACATCAGTGACGGGTCCGAATACTCGTTCCTCACGGTGAACTGCAACGACATGAGCAAGAAGGCCCTGTCCAAGCTGACTGTCGGCAACGAGGTGACCGCGATCGGCAAGTTCGACGACGGCGGAGATCTGGGCGTCGAGCTGAAGAAGTGCAAGGTCGCCTGACGCAGCGCACACCAGAGCCACCGGTCCATCCACGTCGGAGTAGATGGACCGGTGGCTCTGCTTGTTCGAGATCGTGCAGCGGGCAACGGCAGCACGTTGCAGCTGGCGCTCCGCGTCTTGCTCACCCCACGCTTCGTCAACCGGTCGAGCTGTCGGCCGGCGCCGCGCTGGTGCGCCAGATCAGCGGTGGGGGCTCAGCACCGTCACGGCATCAGCGTGGCGGCGACCGTCGCGCCCAGCTCGGTCGCGGCGGCGAGGTGGGTGTCGTCGGGGTCGCCGAGGAAGCACAGGGGGTCGACGGCCCTCGACCAGCCGAGGCCCGTCGTGATCGACTGCATCGCCCGCTCTGCCCCGCTGGTGTCGCTGCGGCCGTGGACGTAGTAGCCGAACGGACGCCCGCGGGTCTCGGCGCTCGCGACGTCGAACGTGACGTCGAAGAAGTGCTTCACCGCGCCCGAGATGTAGCCGATGTTGGCGCTCGTGCCGATGACGTAGCCGTCGGCGGCCAGGACGTCGTCGACCGTCGCCTCGAGCGCCGGGCGGACGTCCACGTCGACGCCCTCGATGTCCTCATGCCGCGCGCCGGCCATTACGGCACCGAGGATGCGGGTCAGGTTCGGGGTGGGCGAGTGGTGGACGATCAGCAGTCGGGCCATGACGTCACGGTATCGACCACGCCGCCCACGGCCGCCGCACCGAGCGAGGAATCGGGGTTTGTCCGCACGGGGGCGGACAAACCCCGATTCCTTCGTCCCGATGAACCGGTCCGCCCGAATCGCACTGCGTGTTTGCGCTGGTGTGCCTAACATCGCGTATGGAGTTCGAGACCGTAGCGCGGGCCATTCTCGGCAACATCGAGAGGGTCATCGACGGAAAGCCCGAGGCCGCCGAGGCCGCGCTCGTCGTGTTCCTCGCCGAGGGTCATCTGCTGATCGAGGACGTGCCGGGCGTCGGCAAGACCGTGCTCGCCAAGGCCCTCGCCCGGTCGGTGAGCTGCTCGGTGCGACGCATCCAGTTCACCCCCGACCTGCTGCCGTCCGACATCACCGGCGTCTCGGTCTACAACCAGAGCGACCGCGAGTTCGAGTTCAAGCCCGGCGCGGTGTTCGCCAACATCGTGATCGGCGACGAGATCAACCGTGCGTCGCCCAAGACGCAGTCGGCGCTGCTCGAGGCGATGGAGGAGCGGCAGGTCACGGTCGACGGCACGACGTACTCGCTCGCCACGCCGTTCACGGTCGTCGCGACGCAGAACCCGTTCGAGATGGAGGGCACCTACGCGCTGCCCGAGGCGCAGCGCGACCGGTTCATGGCGCGCATCTCGATGGGCTACCCCGACGCGTCCGCCGAGCTCGCGATGGTGCAGCAGCGCGACTCGTACAACCCGTTCGACGGGCTCTCGGCCGTCGCCACGATCGACGACATCGCCGAGATGATCGCGGTCGCCCGGGCGATCCACGTGTCGTCGGCGGTCGAGCGGTACGTCGTCGACATCGTCCAGGCCACGCGCACCGACGCCGAGCTGCGCCTCGGCGCCAGCCCCCGCGCGACGCTCCAGCTCATCAGGGCGGCCAAGGCGCGCGCCGCCGTCCACGGCCGCGACTTCGTGCTGCCCGACGACGTCGACGCGCTGGTCCAGGTCGTCCTCCCGCACCGCCTGATCGCGATGCGCGGGGTGTCGTCGGTCGAGGACGTCGTCGCGCGCATCGTCGCCGAGACCCCGGTCCCGGCCGGCGCGGTCCACCAGAGCTGACGTGGCCCGCGACCGCTCGTCCGCGCTGCGTCGTGCGGTGACGTCCGTCGTCGTGACCCGACGGGGCATCGGGTTCGCCGTGGTGGCGATCGTGATGTTCGTCGCCGCGCCCGTGCTGTCGCTACCGGCGCTGCTCTACGTGACCGGTCTGCTGCTGGGGCTGCTGGTCGTGTCGACCGTCTTCGTGTTCGTCGGGCACTCCCGGGTGCGCATCGAGCGCTCGTTCTCGCCGCAGGTCGTGGCGCTCGGCAGGCCCACCCGGGCGACCGTCCGGGTCACCAACCTGTCGGTGCTGCCGTGCCTCGAGGCCGACTGGGACGATCGCCTGCCGGCCGGCGTCACCGGCGACCACACGGGCGCGCTGCCGTCGCTCGGCGGCAGCCGCGGCGCCGACGCACGGGCCACGTTCTCGTACGAGCTGCAGGGCCTGCGCCGCGGACGCCACCTCGTCGGCCCCCTGCGGGTCGACGTGCACGACCCGTTCGGCCTGGTGCACCGGCGACACACGTTCGGCGGAGTCGAGCCGCTCACGGTGCTGCCACGGCGGATCGACCTGCCGCCCATCACCCCGCGCGGAGCGGGCGACGACGGTGCGACCAGGCCCGCGCCGCAGAACGTCGGCGTCGGCGACGACGACATCATCGCCCGCGCGTACCTGCCGGGCGACGCCCTCAAGCGCATCCACTGGAAGGCCAGCGCCCACCGGGCCGAGCTCATGGTGCGGCAGGAGGAGAGCCAGGTCACCCCACGGGCGGCGGTCATCGTCGACACCGAGCCGTCGAGCCAGGGCACGGCCCGCGACCGCAAGGACACGTGGGAGCACTCGCCGGCCCTGGAGTGGGCGGTCACGGCGACGGCGTCGATCACGGCGCACCTGGCACGCGCCGGCTACGTCGTGGCGCTGCAGTCGAACAGCACGTCGCTCGACCGGGTCGTCGCCGAGGGGCACGACACGCTCGAGGACGCGATGGTCGACCTCGCGCTGCTCGAGCCCGATCCCGCCGACCGGCCCGGCCGGCACGACGCCGACGGCGCGGCCTTCGTCGTGCTCGGACGTCTGACGGTCGAGCGGGCCCAGCAGTGGGTCGCCGCGCTGTCGACGTCGCGGACGATCCTGGCGCTCGTGGCGCACGGCACGGCGGCCCAGGCGCTCGAGGTCCTCGACGGGGCCCGCTGGAACGTCGTGGCGTGGACGCCCGGCGACGACCTCGCCGAGGCGTGGGCCGCATTCGACGGCACGTCCCGACAGGGGGAGCCCGCCCGTGCTGCGCGCTGACCCGTCGACGCGGCCGCCGTCCGGGAGCGCCCGGCAGACGTGGTTCGACCACGGCGTCATCGCCCTGGCCCTGGTGCTGCTGCTCTCGGGCTTCGGCACGATCGTCGCGGGACGCGACTGGTGGGTGACGACGATCCTCGTCTCCCTCATGACGGGGCTGACGTGCGCGGTGCTGCGCGGGCTGGGTGCGCGATTCGTGGCCCCGGTCGCGATCGTCGTCGAGCTCGTCGCGATCGCCTGGATCTTCGTGCCCGAGACGCTCCTGGCCGTCGTCCCGACGCCGCAGACCGTCACGGCGCTCGCCGACCTGGTGGCGGCCGCGCAGGAGATCATCGTCGAGGAGCAGGCGCCGGTCGGTGCGGCGCGCCCGATCGTGCTGGTCGTGGCGGCGTCGTTCGGCCTGATCGTGGTCGTCGCCGACGTGATGCTGCAGCGGCGGCGTGCCGCCCCTCTGATCGGAGCCCTGCTGCTCGCGGTGTTCGCCACTCCGGCACTGATCGCGGGCGAGACGCCGCCCGTCTGGCTGTTCCTGTCGGTCGCCGCGCTGTGGCTCGTGCTGCTGCGGTCGCGCACCACGACGGTCGGTGCCTCCCGGCGCGGAGCGGGGCCGGCGCTCGCGCTCGGGGCGGGCGCGCTCGCCGCGGCGGTCGCGTTCCCCGTCGTCGCGCCGGACGTCAGCGCCGTCGCGGCGTCGTGGGGCAAGCCCCCGGCGACGGTGTTCGGGCGGGGCATCAACCCCATGCTCGAGCTGGGCCAGAACCTGCGACGCAACAGCACCACCACGGCCCTGACGTACCGCACGTCCTTCGACGAGGCGCAGTACCTGAAGGTCGCGACGCTGCGCGACTTCACCGGCAGGACGTGGCGCCCCACCGAGACCGTGCGCAACGACCTGTTCGAGGGCGAGATGCTGATCAAGGACGGCATCGAGGTCGACGAGGGGACGACCACGATCAACATCGACAACCTGCGCAGCTCGTTCCTGCCCGTGCCGTACCCGGCGACCGGCACCGTGACGGGCCTCGACGGCGCCTTCTCGTTCCGTCGGGCGGGCATGACGCTCTCGTCGCGCAGCGACGACTCACGGGGCGAGACCTACACCGTGCCGAGCCTCGACGTGAAGCCCACCGCCGAGCAGATGCGCGACATCCGCACGAGGATCGGCCCGGCGCTGGAGTCGTACCTCGAGCTGCCCGAGCGCATGCCGGCCATCATCGAGCGCACGGCCCGCGAGGTCACGGCCGACGCCGACAACGACTACGACCGCGCGCTCGCCCTGCAGAACTTCTTCCGCAACGGTGACTTCCGCTACTCCGAGACCGCGCCCGTGGCCGGCGACTACGACGGAAACGGCGTCGACGTCATCGCGGAGTTCCTGCAGGAGAAGGCCGGCTACTGCGTCCACTTCTCGTCGGCGATGGCCGTCATGGCGCGCTCGGTCGGCATCCCGGCGCGCATCGCGGTGGGGTACGCACCAGGCTCGGCGGGCGCGCTCGAGGACGGCGAGACGGTCTACACCAACACGTCCGACGACCTGCACGCCTGGACCGAGATCTACTTCCAGGGCGTCGGCTGGGTCCGCTTCGACCCGACCACCAGCATCGGCGACGCGACGGCCTTCGTCGAGCCCGTCGTCGACACCCCGGACGCCGAGACCCCCGACACCCCCGAGTCGCAGGCGCCCGCCCCGCAGCAGGGCGCCGACCGCCTCGACGACGCCGCGACGCCGCAGGCGCAGGCCGACGAGACGTCGACGGCGCCGCGCAGCGCGATCGTCACGCTGGCGGCCCTCGCGGTCGTCGGTGCCGTGCCGTGGGCGCTGCGCTCGTTGCGCCGCAGGTGGCGGCTCGCGCGCGGACGCGCGGACGTCGAGCCGCTGTGGCGCGAGCTCGAGGACGTCGCCCGAGACCTGCGCATCCCGGCCTCGGCAGCCGACACCCCCCGGGGGTTCGCGGGACGCCTGGCACAGCAGCCCGGCGTCGACCAGGCGTCGCTCGACGCGTTGCTGCGACGGGTCGAGCAGGTGCGGTTCTCGCGGGGCGAGCAGCCGGACGGCGACGGCGTCGGCGACCTGGTGGCGGTCACGTCGTCGCTGCGTGCCGGGGCGTCCGGGCGTCGTCGCCTGCTCGCGACGTTCCTGCCGCAGTCGCTGACCGGGCGGACGCCGGTGCGTCTGCTGCCCGACCCGGTCGGCACGTCGTCCCCAGCGTAGCGTCCGGCAGACTGGGGGAGTGAGCACCGCCGACGACCCCCTCGACGACGTCCTGATCGGGGGGCGCGAGAAGCGCGACATCGTGATCGTCGAGCACGACCCCGCCTGGGCGGCGCGGTTCGAGGAGGAGCGTGCCCGCGTCGTCGCGGCGCTCGGCGACCGGGCGCTGGCGGTCGAGCACATCGGCTCGACCAGCGTCCCCGGACTCGCGGCCAAGCCGATCGTCGACATCGACCTCACGGTCGCCGACCCCGCCGACGAGGACGCGTACGTGCCCGACCTCGAGGCGGCGGGCTACGTGCTGCGCGTGCGGGAGCCCGGGCACCGGATGCTCCGGACGCCGGAGCGCGACGTGCACCTGCACGTGTGCGCGCCGGGCAGCGAGTGGGAGCAACGCCACCTGGTGTTCCGCGACTGGCTCCGCACCCATCCCGACGACCGTCGGCGCTACGAGGACGTCAAGCGCGAGCTCGCGGCCCGGGACTGGGACGACATGAACGACTACGCCGACGCCAAGGACGACGTCGTCGCCGACATCATGGGCCGCGCCACCGCCCCCCGCGCGCCGGGCACGGGAGGCTGAGGCGGATCAGGCCTCGGGCGAGGGCGGGGTGCCGTCGCCGAACGGACGGCCGCCGAGTGCCTCGCGACCGTGCTCGGTCAGCCACACCGCGGGGTCGGGCCCGACCGGCACGATCTGCGTGGGGTTGATGTCGGTCTGCACGACGTAGTAGTGCTGCTTGATCTGCTCGAAGTCGATCGTCTCGCCGAAGCCCGGGGTCTGGTACAGGTCGCGGGCGTAGGCCCACAGCACCGGCATCTCGGTGAGCTTCTGGCGGCTCGCCTTGAAGTGCGAGTGGTAGACCGCGTCGAACCGCGCCAGGGTCGTGAACAGGCGGACGTCGGCCTCGGTGATCGAGTCGCCCATCAGGAAGCGGCGGTCGGCGAGGCGCTCCTCGAGCCAGTCGAGCGCCGTCCAGAGCCGGTCGTACGCCGCCTCGTACGTCTCCTGGGAGCCCGCGAAGCCGCAGCGGTACACGCCGTTGTTGACCTCGGTGAAGATCCGCTTCATGACGTCGTCCATCTCGTCGCGGACGTCGGCGGGCCACAGGTCGGGGGCGCCCTCGCGGTGGTGGTCGACCCACTCGGTCGAGAAGTCGTGGGTGATCCACGGGAAGTCGTTCGTGACGACCTCGCCCGACGCGATCTCGACGATCGCCGGCACGGTGATGCCGCGGGGGTAGTCGGGGTAGCGCTTCAGGTACGCCTCCTGGATGCGCTCGATGCCCAGCACGGGGTCGACGCCGCCCGGGTCGAGGTCGAACGTCCAGCTGCGCTTGTCGTGCGTCGGGCCGCAGTAGCCGATCGAGATCGCGTCCTCGAGCCCCAGCAGGCGGCGGACGATGATCGCGCGGTTGGCCCACGGGCAGGCCTTGGCCACGACGAGGCGGTAGCGGCCGGCCTCGACGGGCCACAGGGGCCGGTCCTGGCCCGACTCGTCGGGCTCGGAGCCGGCGGAGGGGTCGCGCACGATGCGGTCGGGGATGTAGTTCATGTCGCGGTCGAACTCCTGACCGGCGTGCACGTAGGCGCCCGTGGTCGAGTGATCGGTGCTGGTGTCAGACGTCATGCTGCTAGCCTAGGCGCGTGCTGCAGATCCGCTCGCTTCTTCTCTGCCGCGTCGAGGTCCTCTAGGTCGGACCCCTCGGCGCGGAGTTTGTCACGTCCCGGCCGCCAGCCCGACGAGCACACCAGACAGACACCCCGAGGACAACCGATGACCAGCTACGCCACCAGCCCCCAGCGTCCCAGCGGCATGCCGTTCCAGCGCTACCAGCCGTTCGCGCCGATCGACGTGCCCGACCGCACCTGGCCCGCCACGACGATCACGCAGGCGCCGCGCTGGTGCGCCGTCGACCTGCGTGACGGCAACCAGGCCCTGATCGACCCCATGACCGCGCCCCGCAAGCTGGCGATGTTCCAGCTGCTCGTGCGCATGGGCTACAAGGAGATCGAGGTCGGGTTCCCGAGCGCGAGCCAGACCGACTTCGACTTCGTCCGCCAGCTCATCGAGGGCGGGCACATCCCCGACGACGTCGTGATCCAGGTGCTGACGCAGTGCCGCGAGCCCCTGATCGACCGCACCTTCGAGTCGCTGGTGGGCGCCAAGCAGGCGATCGTCCACTTCTACAACTCGACCTCGACCCTGCAGCGTCGCGTCGTGTTCGGTCTCGACAAGGACGGCATCACCGACATCGCGACGCAGGGTGCCCGGCTGTGCATGAAGTACGCCGAGATCCACACCCCCGACACGAAGATCTTCTACGAGTACTCGCCCGAGTCGTACACGGGCACCGAGCTCGACTACGCCCTCGAGGTGTGCAGCCGCGTCATCGACGTCATCGACCCGACGCCCGACTGGCCGCTGATCATCAACCTGCCCGCGACGGTCGAGATGGCGGTGCCCAACGTCTACGCCGACTCGATCGAGTGGATGCACCGCAACCTGCCGCGCCGCGACAGCATCGTGCTGTCGCTGCACCCGCACAACGACCGGGGCACGGGCGTCGCGGCCGCCGAGCTGGGCTACATGGCCGGCGCCGACCGCATCGAGGGGTGCCTGTTCGGCAACGGCGAGCGCACCGGCAACGTCTGCCTGGTCACGCTGGGCCTCAACATGTTCAGCCAGGGCATCGACCCGCAGATCGACTTCCACGACATCGACGAGATCCGCCGCACGGTCGAGTACTGCAACGAGCTGCCGGTCCCCGAGCGTCACCCGTACGGCGGCGACCTGGTCTACACGGCGTTCAGCGGCTCGCACCAGGACGCGATCAAGAAGGGCTTCGAGCACATGGCGGTCGACGCGGCCGAGGCCGGCGTCGAGGTCGACGACGCGCCGTGGGCCGTCCCGTACCTGCCGATCGATCCCAAGGACGTCGGCCGGTCGTACGAGGCCGTCATCCGCGTCAACAGCCAGTCGGGCAAGGGTGGCGTCGCCTACATCCTGAAGAACGACCACCAGCTCGACCTGCCGCGACGCCTGCAGATCGAGTTCAGCCAGATCGTGCAGCAGCTCACCGAGGGCGAGGCCGGCGAGATCGAGCCGGCGTCGATCTGGGCGGCGTTCCAGCGGGAGTACCTGGAGCGCGAAGAGCCCTACCGTCTCGAGAGCTTCAGCTCGATCACCGCGACCGACGGCAGCGACCAGCAGGTCGTCGAGCTGCGGGTGCGCGGCGAGGTGCAGGAGTTCAAGGGCGAGGGCAACGGCCCCGTCGCGGCCTTCATCGACGGCATGCGCCAGGCCGGCGCCGACATCCGCCTGCTCGACTACTCCGAGCACGCGCTGTCGTCCGGCGGCGACGCGTTCGCGGCGTCGTACATCGAGTGCGAGGTCGCGGGCGAGACGGTGTGGGGCGTCGGCATCCACGAGAACATCGTGACGGCCTCGCTGCGGGCCGTCGTGTCGGCGGCCAACCGCGCCGTCGCCCAGACGATCCCGGGCTGACGTCCCCCGCTGGGCCTGTCGCCCGCGAGGTGGGCGACAGGCTCAGCGGCGTGCGGTGCGGCGCTGGTCGAGCACGAGCGTGACCAGTGCCAGGGCGGCCAGGACGGCCGCCGCGACCGAGAAGGCGATGCCGGTCGGGTCGAGCCCCCAGTGGTCGGACGCGATGCCGCTGCCGATCACGGGCACCGAGATCGCCACGTAGGCGACGACGAAGAACGCCGACGTCGTCCCGGCGCGCTCGTGCGGCTCGACGCGACCGAGCACCGCCGCGAGCCCCTTGCTGAACGACACGCCCTGCCCGGCTCCGGCGATCAGGGCCGCGAGCAGCATGAGCCACAGGTCCTCGGTGGCCAGCGCCGCCGTGAACAGCAGCATGCCGGCGGCCAGCAGCGCACATCCGCGCGTCACGCCGGTGTCGGTCGGGAGCCGGTGCCAGGCGACCTGCGCCAGGACCGACGCGCCGAACAACGCCGCGACGACCGACACCGACACGAGGGCGGGCGGGTCGTCGACGGCCTCGGCGACGAACCGCGGTGACACCGCGGTGAACAGCCCGCACACCGCGAACCCCGCGAACCCGGCGATCCCGGCGCCGACGAACGTCGTGCGGGCCTCGGACGGCACGGTCGGACGCTGCAGGCGGGGCCGGGCGCCGGGGGAGACCTCGACGGTCTCGGGCACCCGCGTCAGCAGCGCCAGCACGACGACGCCGATCGCCGCGTGCACGACGAACGTCAGGTGCACGGGCCACGGGAGGGTGTCGACCAGGACGGCGGCGACGACGGGGCCGAGCCCGAGCCCGCCGATGTTGGCCGCGGTCGCGACCAGGGGAGCCCGCGACCGCCAGCGCTCGGGAGCGGCCTCGAGGACGGCGGCGGTCGCCGTCCCGACGTAGATGCCGGCCGAGATGCCCGAGACGGCGCGCGCGAGCAGCAGCACCCAGGTGGCGTCGGCCACGAGGAAGACGACGTCGCTGGCCAGCGACGTGGCGAGGCCCGCCACCAGCAGGGGGCGGCGACCCAGGGCGTCCGACCACCTCCCGAACGCCAGCAGGGCCACCAGGACGCCCGCCGCGTAGGTCGCGAACACGACCGTCACGGTGGTCAGCGAGAAGCCGAGACGTTGCTGGTAGATGCCGTACATCGGTGTCGGCAGCGTCGTGCCGATCATCGTCACGAGGAAGGCGAGCGCGACGACCGCGAAGGCGCGGTCCCCGGTGAGGCGGGGCATGGGGCTCCTCGGCGTCGGTGATGGGACGTGGGAGGTCAACGCGGACGGCGCCGCGATCCATCCCCGGGCCTCTCTCGAGCCGCCAGGTTGCAGTTTGGTGTACCGGCCAGCCGGTACACCAACGAAACATTCGCGCGATATCCTCCTCGTGACGCCGATCACAGTCGGCGCGTCGAGATGCCGTGGTGCGACCCACCGTGGCGAGGGAGAAGGAGTGGCGATGTCACGCATCATCAACCAGGTCGCGGTGTTCGGCCTGGGCAAGGTCGGCGAGCTCGTCGCCGACCTGCTGGGGGAGTCCGGCTTCAAGGTCGTCGGCTACGACGCGGCGTCGCGTCCCGACCTCGGTTTCGAGACCAAGCTGCTGGACGTCCAGGACGCCGAGGGCCTGCGCGAGTCGCTGCGCGGCGTCGACGCCGTCGTGTCGTGCCTGCCGTTCCACCTCAACATCGCCGTCGCGGAGGCCGCCTACGACGCCCGGGTGCACTACTTCGACCTCACCGAGGACGTGCCGACGACCAACCGGGTCATCGAGCTCGCGGCCGACCGCCCCGGTGCCGCGTTCGCGCCCCAGTGCGGCCTCGCGCCCGGTCTGATCGGCATCATCGGTGCCTCGATCGCCCAGACCTTCGACGAGATCCGGTCGATCGAGCTCAAGGTCGGTGCGCTGCCGCAGAACCCGACGGGCCTGCTCGGCTACGCCATCAACTGGTCGCCCGAGGGCGTCGTCAACGAGTACCTCAACGACTGCGAGGTGCTGCGTCAGGGCCACCGCCAGATGGTGCCGGCCATGACCGAGAAGGAGCGCGTGTTCATCGGTGGCATCGAGCTCGAGGCGGCGCTGACGTCCGGCGGGCTGGGCACGATGTGCGAGACGTACGAGGGCTCGGTGCACCGTCTGGACTACAAGACGCTGCGCTACCCCGGCCACTTCGACCAGATGCACTTCCTGTTCGACGAGCTCAACCTGCGCGAGCAGCGCGACCTGGTCGGTCAGATGCTGGTCGACTCCAAGCCGCCGGTCAACGACGACGTCGTTTACATCCACGCCGCCGTCGAGGGGCGCAAGAACGGTCAGCCGTTCCGCGAGAACCACGTGCGCGCGTACAAGCCGCTCGACATCTCCGGACGCACGTGGCGCGCGATCTCGTGGACCACGGCGGCCTCGGCCGTCAGCGTCGTCGAGCTCGTGGCCGACGGCACGCTGCCCGCAACGGGCTTCGTCAAGCAGGAGGACATCACGCTCGAGGCGCTGTTCTCGACCCAGGCCGGTCGTCACTTCGCCGAGCAGGGGAAGGTGTGAGCATGAGCGCATCATCGGCGACGAGCGTCGCGAAGCAGGCAGCAGACATCCTCGACCGTCTCGGTGCGGGCGACCCGTTCGTCGCCGACGGCGACCTGGTGTGCCGGTCGCCGATCGACGGCAGCGAGCTGGGGCGACTGCGGTCGCACACCGCCGCCGAGGCGTCCGACGTCATCGGTCGCGCCCACGAGGCCTTCGGCCGGTGGCGCACCGTCCCGGCGCCGGTGCGCGGGCAGTTCGTCCGCGAGCTCGGCGAGCTGCTGCGCGAGCACAAGGACGACCTCGGCGCCCTGGTGTCGATCGAGGCCGGCAAGATCGTGTCGGAGGGCCTCGGCGAGGTGCAGGAGATGATCGACATCTGCGACCTGGCCGTCGGCCTGTCGCGCCAGCTGCACGGGCTCACGATCGCGACCGAGCGTCCCGGCCACCGGATGATGGAGCAGTGGCTGCCCCTGGGCGTCATCGGCGTCATCTCGGCGTTCAACTTCCCGGTCGCGGTGTGGTCGTGGAACGCGGCGCTGGCCTTCGTGGCCGGTGACGCCGTGGTCTGGAAGCCGTCCGAGAAGACACTGCTGACGGCGCTGGCGTGCCAGGCGCTGGCGGTCGAGGCGGGCCGTCGCGCGGGCGTCCCCGAGGGCCTGTCGGCCGTGCTGGTCGGCGACCGGACGGTCGGCGAGGTCATGGTCGACGACCCGCGCGTGCCGCTGGTGTCGGCGACCGGGTCGACGCGGATGGGCAAGGAGGTCGCCCCCCGGGTGGCCGCCCGCCTCGGACGGACGCTGCTCGAGCTCGGCGGCAACAACGCCGCGATCGTCGCGCCCTCGGCCGATCTCGACCTCGCGGTGCGCGGCATCGTGTTCTCGGCGGTCGGCACGGCGGGCCAGCGGTGCACGTCGCTGCGGCGCATCATCGTGCACGAGTCGATCAAGGACGACCTGGTCGCCCGCCTGAAGGCCGCGTACGAGACGCTGCCGATCGGCTCGCCGCTCGAGTCGTCGACGCTGGTCGGACCGCTGGTCGACCAGGCGGCGTTCGACGCGTTCGGCGCCGCGATCGAGACCGCCCGCGCCGACGGTGGCGAGCTCGTCACCGGCGGCACGCGCGCCGACGTCGAGGGCGACGGCTTCTACGTCCGCCCGGCGATCGTCGACATGCCGCGGCAGACCGAGATCGTCAAGGCCGAGACGTTCGCACCGCTGATGTACGTCCTGACGTACTCCGAGCTCGACGAGGCCCTGACGCTGCACAACGAGGTCGCGCAGGGCCTGTCGTCGTCGATCTTCACGCTCGACGTCCGCGAGGCCGAGACGTTCATGTCGGTGGTCGGCTCCGACTGCGGCATCGCCAACGTCAACATCGGCCCGTCCGGCGCCGAGATCGGGGGCGCGTTCGGCGGCGAGAAGGAGACCGGGGGCGGACGCGAGTCGGGCTCGGACGCGTGGCGCGCCTACATGCGCCGCACGACCAACACCGTCAACTACTCGACCGAGCTGCCCCTGGCGCAGGGGGTGGAGTTTGTCTGACGACGGGTCCGCCGTGTCGCCGACCGCACTGCGCGCGCGGTTCGCCGAGGCGCTGTCGGAGCTGTACGGCTCCGAGGTGCCGGCCTACACGACGCTGGTCGAGGTCTCGGCCGAGGTCAACGCCGACGTCCTGGCCAGCCGCGACGACGCCGAGCGGTTCGGGTCGATCGGCCGGGTCACGGCCGAGCGGCACGGCGCGATCCGGCTCGGGACGACCGACGAGCTGGCGCAGGTGGCCCGCATCTTCGGGGCCTGCGGCATGTACCCCGTGGGGTTCTACGACCTGCGCGAGGCGACGCCCGCGATCCCCGTCGTGTCGACGGCGTTCCGGCCGACCGCCCGGCCCGAGCTCGACGAGAACCCGTTCCGCGTGTTCACGTCGCTGCTCGTGGTCGACGACCGACGGTTCTGCGACGAGGGGCTGGAGGCCGAGCTGCGGGAGTTCCTCGCGGCCCGGACGCTGTTCCCCGGCGAGCTGCTCGAGCTGGCCGACCACATGGAGGGCGAGCACGAGCTGACGTCCGCCCAGGCCGACCGGTTCCTCGAGCTGGCGACGGCCGCGTTCGCGCTGTCGCCCGAGCCCGTCGACCGTGCCTGGTACGCGCGGCTCGAGGAGGTGTCGAGCGTCGCGGCCGACATCGGCGGCGTCGCGTCGACGCACATCAACCACCTGACGCCGCGGGTGCTCGACATCGACGACCTCTACGCGCGGATGTCCGAGCGGGGCATCGAGATGATCGACCGCATCCAGGGGCCGCCGCGCGCCGAGGGCGGACGGCCCGACGTCCTGCTGCGCCAGACGTCGTTCCGGGCGCTGGCCGAGCCGCGGACGTTCCGCGAGCCCGACGGCTCGCTGGCGTCCGGCGACCTGCGGGTGCGGTTCGGCGAGGTCGAGGCCAGGGGAGTCGCCCTGACGCCCAGGGGCCGCGACCTGTACGACGCGCAGGGCGTCGACGCGTTCCCGTCCACCGACGTCGAGCTCGACGCGGCCGATCTGGCGTACTACGCGCGGGCCGGCGACGGCACGCTGCAGCCGATCGTCTACGAGGACTTCCTGCCGAAGTCGGCGGCGGGCATCTTCGCGTCCAACCTGACGGGCGACGGCTCGGTCGACGGCTCGCGCGAGGGCACGGTCCGCGACGCGAGCTGGCTGCAGGACGTCCTCGGCCGCACCCTGCACGATCCGTACGACCTCTACGAGGCCGAGCGCGCCGCGACGCGGTGACCTGGCGACCTGTCCTCCACGGGAGCGGTGACCTGGCGACCTGTCCTCCGCCGGGACACGTCGCCAGGTCACCGTCTCGTGGTCAGGTCCAGATGGCGGGGTGCGGACGGTCGCGGGGCTCGGGAGGGAGACGCTCGGCGACGCCGTCGGCGACCCTGCGGGCGGTCCAGGCGGTCGCCGCCGCGTCGAGGACGTCGTCGACCGCGACGCCCCGCCGGCGCTCGGCCACGACGTCGATGCCGTGCGCGGCCAGCAGCGCGCGGCGCAGCGCCTCGCCCGGGGCGGTGGTCTTGCCGTCGACCAGCATGCCGCCGTTCATGGCCGCGAAGCACACCTCGGGGTGCGCCTCGACGACCGGCACGCCGGGATCGGACGTCAGCCAGTCGTGCACGTCGCGGATCTTCGGCACGAGGTACCACGTCTGCTTGCTGAGCCCCAGGCCCAGCGCGGCCCTGTTGGCCGCGTTGGCGGCGGGGTAGTCGGCGGCGTCGAGCACCGCTGCGGCGGGCGCGTTGAACACCGTCGACGCGCGGCCCGGCAGGAGACGGCGGGCCAGCCCCTCGGCGACCCGTGGCACGTCGGCTGGCAGCCCGATCGGGATGTCGATCGCGACGGCCTCGACGGGCCCCGCGGCCTCGACGAGCTCGGCGATCGTCGCCGCGACCAGCACGTCGGTGGAGCCGTCCCACCGCACGCCGACCCAGCCCAGCCTGCACCCGTCGACCCCCAGCACCGCCATGCGCCGATCCTGCCACTGGAATCCGTCGGCGGCCTGCGGGACGCTGTCGTCATGCCGAAGACCGTCCAGATCACGATCGACTGCTCCGACCCCGCGGCGCTGGCCGCCTTCTGGGCCCAGGCCCTCGACTACGAGGTGCAGGGGCCACCGCCGGGCTTCGACTCCTGGGACGACGCGCTGCAGGCGTTCGGCGTGCCGCCCGACCAGCGCAACTCCCGCTCGGCCGTCATCGCGGACGGCCTGCCACGGGTGTTCTTCCAGCGGGTGCCGGAGGGCAGGACCGGCAAGAACCGCCTGCACCTCGACGTCCGGGCGGCCCCGGGCCTGGTGGGTGACGAGCGCATGGAGGCGCTCGAGGCCGAGGCCGCGCGTCTGGAGGCCATCGGGGCCCGACGCGCCTACCGGGTCGAGCCTGACGGCCGCATGGAGCACGGCTTCATCACGATGCACGATCCCGAGGGCAACGAGTTCTGCCTCGACTGAGGCCTGCGCGTGGTCGGGTGCGCGGGCCGGCCGTGGCGCGGCGGGTGGCGCAAACGTCCCCGCCGCACGGCACAATGGACGGGTGAGTCTCTACCGCGACACCGGCATCGTGCTGCGGGTCCACAAGCTGGGTGAAGCCGATCGCATCATCACGCTCCTGACCCGGCAGCGCGGCATCGTGCGCGCCGTGGGCAAGGGGGTCCGCAAGACGACGTCGCGCTTCGGTGCGCGGCTCGAGCCGTTCATGCACGTCGACGTGCAGCTCGCCGAGGGGCGCTCGCTCGACATCATCACGCAGGTCGAGACCGTCAACGCCTTCGCCAAGGACCTCGGGCTCGACTACGAGGCCTACACCGCCGGCACCGCGATGCTCGAGACCGCCGAGCGGCTGGTGCAGGAGGACGGCGAGCCCGCCGTCGCCCAGTTCCAGCTGCTGGTCGGCGCCCTGCGCGCGCTGCGCCAGCGCACCATGGCACCGGGACTGATCCTCGACTCGTACCAGCTGCGGGCCCTGTCGATCGCCGGCTACGCGCCGACGTTCGACGGGTGCGCGCGCTGCGGCGAGGAGGGCCCGCACCGCAACTTCCACGCCGCATCGGGCGGCATGCTGTGCGACGACTGCCGCGTCGCCGGCTCGGCCGCCCCGTCGCCGTTCACCGTCACGCTGCTGGCCGGGCTGCTCAGCGGCGACTGGCCGACCGTCGGCACGGCCGACGAGCGGTCGCGGCGCGAGGCCAGCAGCATCGTCAGCGCCTACCTGTCGTGGCACCTCGAGCGGGGGCTGCGCTCGCTCAGCCACGTCGACCGGTGAGGCGTCCGGTGCGCCGCCCGGTGCCGCACGCCTCGGGAGCCACGCCGCCCAGCATCCCGGTGGCGCAGGTGCCGCGGCACGTCGCGATCGTCATGGACGGCAACGGCCGCTGGGCCAAGCAGCGCGGCCTGCCCCGCACGGCGGGTCACGAGATGGGCGAGGCGGCGCTGTTCGACGTCGTCGAGGGCGCGATCGAGATCGGCGTCAAGGCCGTGTCGGCGTACGCGTTCTCGACCGAGAACTGGAAGCGCTCGCCCGACGAGGTCCGGTTCCTGATGGGCTTCAACCGCGACGTCATCCGCCGTCGGCGCGACGAGATGCACGAGCTGGGGGTGCGGGTGCGCTGGGCCGGTCGTCGGCCGCGCCTGTGGCGCAGCGTCATCAAGGAGCTCGAGACCGCCGAGGAGCTGACCCGCGACAACGACGTGCTGACGCTGACGATGTGCGTCAACTACGGCGGGCGCGCCGAGATCGCCGACGCCGCGGCGGCGCTGGCCCGCGACGTCGCGGCGGGGCGGGTCAACCCCGACAAGGTCACCGAGAAGACGTTCGCGCGCTACCTCGACGAGCCCGACATGGAGGACGTCGACCTGTTCTGGCGCACGTCCGGCGAGCAGCGCACCAGCAACTTCCTGCTGTGGCAGTCGGCGTACGCCGAGATGGTGTTCAGCGACATCGCGTGGCCTGACGTCGACCGCCGCGCCCTGTGGGCCGCCGTCGAGGAGTACGCGGCGCGCAACCGCCGCTACGGCAGCGCCTGACCCGTTGTCGTCCGCGGACGCGCTACGGCAGCGCCTGCACCTCGGGCCACGGCGCGGTGCCCGCGAGGACGTCCTCGATCGTGGCGCGGAAGCCGGGGCAGCGCGTCACGTCGTGCGCCTCGCACTCGAAGGCGTGCAGCGTCATGGCGCGCGACAGCCGCATCTCCTCCATGCGGCGGTCGAGGTCGGCCAGGTGCTCCTGCAGCACGGCGTGGCGCTTGGGCCCGTGGTCGTCGTCGAGCAGCACGGCGATCTGGTCGAGCGTCATGCCGGCGGCCTTGCTGCGCAGGATGACGGCGATGCGCACGAGGTCGTCGTCGCCGTAGCGCCGCCGGTCGGCTCCGTCGCGCTCCGGCCGCAGCAGCCCCTTGTCCTCCCAGTGCCGCAGCACGTGGGTGTCGAGGCCGAACCGGGCCGCCGTGTCGCCGATCGAGCGCAGACTTGACTTCATGTCGACATGAACTCACACGATGAAGGAGTCACGCAACCCACGACCCCAGGAGATCACCATGCACGACGTCATCGTCATCGGCGGCGGACCCGCCGGCCTGCAGTCAGCCCTCACCCTCGGACGCATGCACCGCGACGTGCTGCTGCTCGACTCCGGTGAGTACCGGAACGCCACGGTCGACCATGCCCACAACTACGCGACGCACGACGGCATCGCGCCCGCCGAGTTCCGGCGTCTCGCCCGGGCCGACCTGGCGGCCTACGCGACGGTCGAGGTGCGCGAGGCGAGGGCCGAGCGCGTCGAGCGCGACGGCGACGGCTTCGCGGTGCACGTCGGCGGGACGACCGAGCGTGCGGCCGCCCTCGTGCTCGCCACCGGCGTGAGGGACGCCCTGCCCGACATCCCCGGACTGGCCGGGGCCTGGGGCAAGGAGATCGCCGCCTGCCCGTTCTGCC
Organism: Aeromicrobium sp. Root472D3; assembly: GCF_001426485.1. Taxonomy (GTDB): domain Bacteria; phylum Actinomycetota; class Actinomycetes; order Propionibacteriales; family Nocardioidaceae; genus Aeromicrobium. Next base: position 1,813,244 of record NZ_LMET01000001.1, read on the forward strand.
ACGGACACGAGACGGCGGGGCAGCGGGTCGCCCTCGACCTCGAGGGGCCGCACCTCGACCGCCTCACCGCGATGCTGGGCCGCATCGGAGCCGAGCTGGTCGACGTCCACGGTCGGGTGCGCAGCATCGCCCGCGTCGACGGTGGCCTCGACCTGACCCTCGACGACGGCGGGACGCTGCGGGTCGGCGGCATGTTCATCGCGCCGACGTTCAGCCAGTCGGCACCGTTCGCCGAGCAGCTCGGCCTCGAGCTCAACGACTCGGGCTGCGTCCGCGTCGACGCCTTCCAGGCGACCTCGGTCCCCGGCGTGTTCGCCGCCGGCGACGCGGCTCACGTGCCGGCGCTGCCCGTGCCGATGTCGTCGATCATCACGTCGCAGGCCGCCGGCATGGTCGCCGGCGCGGCCGCCGTGCAGCACCTGCTCGCCCGCGAGGCCGCCCCGGTCGGCTAGGCGTCGAGGGGCCCCGGCCAGGACCGATAGGCTGGGGTCCTATGCGTATCGCCAGGTTTGCCGGGGACGACGATCCTCGTTTCGGAGTCATCGGGGACGACAACGGTGTCCCCACCATCGCCGTGCTGAACGGGGACCCGCTCTACGCGGGCCTCAACCTCAGCGGCCAGAAGATCCCGCTCGCGGACGTCCGGCTGCTCGCGCCGGTCATCCCGCGCAGCAAGGTCGTGTGCGTCGGCAGGAACTACGCCAAGCACGCCGCCGAGCTGGGCAACGACGTGCCCGAGGAGCCGCTGATCTTCCTCAAGCCCAACACCAGCGTCATCGGGCCCGGTGAGCCGATCTTCTACCCCGAGCAGAGCAGCGACGTGCAGTTCGAGGGCGAGCTCGCGGTCGTCATCGGACGCATCTGCCGCGACGTCCCGGCCGACGACGCGAAGAAGGTCATCTTCGGCTACACCGTCGCCAACGACGTCACGGCGCGCGACCTGCAGAACAAGGACGGCCAGTGGGCCCGCGCGAAGGGCTTCGACACGTTCTGCCCCCTCGGGCCGTGGATCGAGACCGACTTCGACCCGTCCGACGTCCGCGTGTCGACCGAGCTCGGCGGCGAGACCAAGCAGGACGGTCGCACGTCCGACATGGTCTTCACGGTGCCCGACGTCATCGCCTACGTCTCGTCCTTCATGACGCTGCTGCCCGGCGACGTCATCCTCACCGGAACGCCCGACGGCGTCGGCCCCATGCAGGTCGGCGACAGCGTCAGCGTGACGGTCGAGGGCATCGGCACCCTCACGAACCAGGTGGTCTCCCGCAATGACTGACATCTCGACCGGCTCCCCGTCCCGTCCCGTCGTGGCGCGCTTCTGCCCGTCCCCGACCGGCAACCCGCACGTCGGCATGGCCCGCACGGCCCTGTTCAGCTGGGCGTTCGCGCGCCACCACGGTGGACGGTTCGTGTTCCGCATCGAGGACACCGACACGTCGCGCGACAACGAGGAGTCGTACGCGCTGCTCGTCGAGGTCATGCACTGGCTCGGCCTCGACTGGGACGAGGGCCCCGAGGTCGGCGGCCCGAACGGCCCCTACCGCCAGTCCGAGCGCATGGACGTCTACGCCGACGTGGCCCAGCAGCTGCTCGACGCGGGCTACGCCTACAAGGCGTACGACTCCGCCGAGGAGCTCGAGGCCCGCCGCAACGCGGCCCGGGCCGCCGGCAGGCCGAGCGGCTACGACGGCCTGCACCGCGACCTGACGCCCGAGCAGGCCGCCGCGTACGAGGCCGAGGGCCGCGAGCCCGTCATCCGCTTCAAGATGCCGCAGAAGGACTGGACGTTCACCGACCTGGTCCGCGGCGAGATCACGTTCGGCGCCGAGAACGTGCAGGACTTCGTGATCGTCCGAGCCAACGGCCAGCCGCTCTACACGCTGACCAACCCCACCGACGACGCGCTGATGGGCGTGACGCACGTGCTGCGCGGCGAGGACCTGCTGAGCTCGACGCCCCGCCAGATCGCGCTGTACGAGGCGTTCGCCGAGATCGGCATCGGGGGAGGGTTCACCCCCGAGTTCGGCCACCTGCCGTTCGTGATGGGCGAGGGCAACCGCAAGCTCTCGAAGCGCGATCCCGAGTCGAACCTGCTCGACTACAAGCCGAAGGGCTTCCTGCCCGAGGGCCTGCTCAACTACATGGCCCTGCTCGGCTGGTCGATCGCCGACGACCGCGACGTCTTCAGCATCCCCGAGATGGTCGAGGCCTTCGAGATCGGCAGCGTCAACGCCAGCCCCGCGCGCTTCGACATCAAGAAGGCCGAGGCGATCAACGGCTCGCACGTGCGCCTGCTGAGCGAGAGCGAGCTGCGCGACCGCCTGGTGCCGTACTTCCAGGACGCCGGGCTGATCGACGAGGTGCCGACCGAGACGCAGCTGGGGGTGCTGGCCGCGGCGACGCCGCTGGTCCACGAGCGCATGACGTTGCTCACGGAGGCCGTCGACATGCTGCGCTTCCTGTTCGTCTCCGACGACGAGTTCTCGGTCGACGAGGCCGACGCGGCCAAGAACCTCGACGAGAAGGGGCTCGAGGTCGTGCGCGCCGCCCGCGATGCGCTCGACGCGATCCCCGGCACCGCCGAGTGGACCACCAGCACGATCGAGGGCGCCCTGCGGGTCACGCTGATCGACGGCATGGGTCTCAAGCCGCGCCTGGCATTCGGGCCCGTTCGCGTCGCCGCGACGGGCAGCCGCATCTCCCCGCCGCTGTTCGAGTCGCTCGAGCTGCTCGGCCACCGCCGGACGATCGCGCGCCTGGACGCCGCGCTGGGGTGACCCGGTTTGGGCTGCGGGCGTCCCGTCGGGTAAAGTCTGACCTCGGTTCGGACAGCGTCCGCAGCCAGTGGGATATGGTGTAATTGGCAACACAGCGGTTTCTGGTACCGCCATTCTAGGTTCGAGTCCTAGTATCCCAGCGACACCCTCCGAACAGCCTGCGAAGGGCTTTTGGTAGGGTTCTCGAGGTCGCAAGACCACCCATGGCCCCGTTGTGTAGCGGCCTAGCACGTCGCCCTCTCAAGGCGGTAGCGCGGGTTCGAATCCCGTCGGGGCTACCATGGACAAGACCCCCTGATCAGCCGAAGCGCTGGCCAGGGGGTCTTCTGTATCTCGGGACGTCCCAGGACCGGCCGTTCCCGTGACGGATCGAGGTCGTTGCCCGATCATTTCCTGCAGCAACGATCTTGAAACGTCCCTGACATGAGGTCGGGGCATCATCAGCCACGATCCGTCGACCCAGGGGTGGGGTTCCAACGCGGGCACGACTCCGAGGGAGGGCGCATGGCGCTCGCATCACGACACCTGGCACGTATCGCATCCCTGGCGCTGGTCGCCGGGACGCTCGTCGTCACGACCGGGACGGGAGCGGCCGTCGCCGCCGACGCGGTCGACGGCGGGCTGACGGCGGGGGACAGCCTCTTCCCGAATCAGGGCAACTCCGGCTACGACGCCCTGCACTACGACATCGACCTGTCGGTCGACGTGGCGGTGTCCGGCACCAACAACGCCCCGGCGGCGACGTCGTTCCGCACCGCGCGCACGACCGTCGACGCACGGACGACGGGCGCCCCGCTGTCGTCCTACGCCTTCGACTTCCAGGGCTCGGCCAGCACGCTCGAGGCCAGCACGCTCAACGTCGACTCGGTGACGGTCGACGGCAGGCCCGCGACGTTCACGCGCATCGAGAACACGACGGTCGACGACGCCACGACCGACGTCCACAAGCTCGTCGTGACGCCCGCGACCCCCGTGTCGGGCGACTTCTCGACGGTCGTCACCTACTCCGGCGTCCCGGTGCGCCACACCGACACCGACGGCTCGTACGAGGGCTGGAACAACACGACGGACGGCGCGACGTTCGTCAACCAGCCCGTCGGGTCCATGACGGCCTTCCCGAACAACAACACGCCGCGCGACAAGGCGACCTACACGATCTCGGTCGACGCGCCGAGCAAGCTGGCGACGTCCGCGACGGCCGCGGCGGCCAACCCCGGTCTCAAGGACGCCGCGGTCGTGAGCAACGGCGAGCTCGCGTCCCGCACACCCAGCAAGGACGGCTCCCGCACCACCTGGGTGTGGGAGCAGAAGAAGCCCATGGCCAGCATGGTGAGCCTGATCTCGGTGGGTCGCTACACGATGTACGAGTCGTCGATCACGCTCGCGAGCGGACGGGTGCTGCCGGAGTGGTCGTTCATCGACCCCGCCATCTCGGTGGCCAACCAGCAGACCACCCAGGCGACCCGCGCCCAGCTGACGTCGATCCTGAACTTCCTGGAGACGAAGTACGGCCCCTACCCGGGCAACAGCGTCGGTCTCGTCACCGACGTCGTCCCGTCCGCGATCAACTACGCGCTCGAGACGCAGGACCGGTCGTTCTTCCCCAACAGCGCGGGCCGGTCCACCACGATCCACGAGCTGACGCACCAGTGGTTCGGCGACGGTGTGTCACCGACCGACTGGAACGACATCTGGGTCAGCGAGGGCACCGCGACGTACGCGGAGGCGCAGACGGCCTACGAGGGAGCCGGGAGCTCCACCACGAGCACCGAGAGCTCGTACTTCACGTCGTGGAGCAACGCGAGCACCACCAGCTCTCTGTGGGCGGTCCCGACCGCTCGCATGGCGGAGGCGTCCCAGCTGTTCGGCGCGCAGGTCTACACCCGCGGCGCGATGACGCTCGAGGCGCTGCGCACCGCGATCGGCGCGGCCGACTTCGCCACGCTCATGCGCACGTGGCAGGACCGCCACATCGGCACCAGCAAGCGCACCACCGACTTCATCGCGCTCGCCGAGGAGATCTCGGGGCGTGACCTGACGGCCTTCTTCGACGAGTGGATCTACCGCGCGGGCAAGCCGTCCTGGCCGGCGAAGTTCACCCTCGCCCTGGCCGGCCCGACCACCCCGGTCTCGGCGGGCGCTGCGGCCTCGTACACGCTCACCAGCCGCAACACGGGCCGGGTCGCGCAGACCAGCAGCGTCGTGACGGTCGATCTCGCCGACGTGCTCGACGACGCGTCCCTGGGCACCCTGCCCGAGGGCACGAGCGTCGACGGCACGACGCTGACGTGGACGGTCCCGTCGACCGCGGTCGGGGCCACCTCGACCGTCACGATCCCGGTGACCGTCGCCGACGACGCCACGGGCGCGAGCCTGAAGGCCGCCGCGCGGGCCAGCACGCTGGGCTCGACGTGCGCCGGTTGCACCTCGACCGTCACGGTCGGTGCGCCGCCCGTGTCGCCGTCCGCCGTCCCGACCGTCACGGGTGGGGCGCCGACGGTCGGTCAGCCCCTCACGGCCGCCACGGCGGGGTGGGCCGGAGGCACGACGTTCACCTACCAGTGGCTCGTCGACGGGACGCCCGTCGCCGGCGCCACGACGTCGACCTTCACGCCGAGCGTGACGGCGGTCGGCCTGACCGTCCGCGTGATGGTCACCGGGTCGAAGGGTTCGGCGTCTCCCGTCACGCGCACCAGTGAGGCGACGGCAGCCGTCGCGCGCACGACCCAGACCGGCTCCACGCCCGTCGTCAGCGGCACCCCGAAGATCGGCCGACGGCTCACGCTCGACGTCGGAACCTGGGAGCCGGGGACGTTCTTCACCTACCAGTGGGCGGTCAACGGGGCGAACGTCACCGCGGCCAACGGCGGAACCGGCCCGAGCTTCGTCCCGTCGCTCGCGACCCAGGTGGGCCAGACCGTCACGGTGACGGTCACCGGCACCAAGTCCGGCTACGGCAACGTCGCCAGGACGAGCACCGCCACGGCGCCCGTCGTCGCGGGGGAGTTCGGTGACGTCCCGACGCCGACCCTCTCGGCCGCACCACGGGCGCTCGCGCCGGTCTCGGCCGTTCCGGGCGTCTGGGAGGACAACACGACCTTCGCCTACCAGTGGTCGGTCGAGGGCTCGCCGGTCACCGGCGCCACCGGCGTCACCTTCACCCCGACGCTCGCCCAGGTCGGCGCGCGCCTGACGGTCGCCGTCACCGGCACGAAGCCGGGCTACCCGACGGCGGTCACGAAGGTGAGCGAGGCCGTGGCGGTCGCGCCCGCGGCGCAGACGGCGACACCGGTGCCCACGATCAGCGGCACACCCACGGTGGGTGCCGAGCTGACGGCCGACCCGGGCACCTGGGACGACGGCACGACGCTGACGTTCCAGTGGTCCGCCGGAGACGTCGCCGTCGACGGAGCGACGGGCTCGACCTTCACGCCGGGTGCGGCGACGGTCGGCAAGACCGTCACCGTCGCGGTGACCGGCACGCGGGAGGCCTACGCGACGGTCACCCGCACGAGCAAGCCGACGGCGGAGGTGGCGCCGGGTGCGCTGGTGGAGACACCCCGGCCGACCATCAGCGGCACCCCGAAGGTCGGAGTGGCCCTGACCGGCACGCCGGGCGCCTGGGACGCGGGCACGACGCTGACGTACCAGTGGCTCGTCGGTGGATCGGCGGTCGAGGGCGCGACGGAGCTGTCGTTCACCCCGGACGCGTCGGCTGCCGGCAAGATCGTGACCTTCGCGGTCACCGGCAAGCGGGACGGCTACACCTCGGTCACCACGACGAGCGAGCCGACGGTCGAGGTCGCCGCCGGTGACCAGGCCACGACCGTCCCGACCGTGCAGGGTGTCGCGAAGGTCGGCGTGGAGCTGACCGGATCGGCCGGCGAGTGGGCCGCGGACACGACGCTGTCGTACCGCTGGCTCGTCGACGGCGACGCGGTCGAGGGCGCCACGGGCACGACGTTCACCCCGGCGGCAGGGATGGTCGGTGACCGGGTGGCCCTCGAGGTGACGGGTCGCCGTGCCGGCTATGCGACGGCGACCCGGACCAGCGAGCCGACCGGCGCGGTCGTCGAGGGCGATCTCGTCCTGACACCGGTCCCCGCCGTGAGGGGCACGGTGCAGGTGGGCCGCAGCGTCACGGCGGACGCCGGCACGTGGGACGCCGGGACGGCCCTGGCCTACCAGTGGACCCGCGACGGCTCACCCGTCACCGGTGCCACCGGTCCGACGTACTCGCTGACGCCGGCCGACCACCGCGCGGTGCTGGCGGTGACCGTGCGCGGCTCGAAGGACGGGTACCGCACGGTCTCGCAGACCAGCGCCGGGCAGCGTGTCGTCGCCGGCGCGCAGGCGCGGTCCCCGAGGCCCTCGGTCAAGGGGACGCGCAAGGTCGGTCGCACCCTGACGGTCCGCAGGGCGTCATACGACGCCGGGGTGAAGCTGTCCTACCGCTGGTACGTCAACGGTCACCGGGTCGGCGGCAACCGGCCGACGCTCCGCCTCGCGAAGGCCTACCGGGGCAAGCGGGTGGTGGTGCGCGTGACGGCCACCAAGCCGGGCTACGTGACCGAGGCGCGGAACAGCAGGAAGACGGCCCGCGTCAGGTAGGCCGCAGCAGGGGCGACCGGACCCGTCGCGGACGTCGCGGCCGGTCCGACCCTCCGCGCGCGCCCCGCTCAGGGCAGCGCGCGGAGGGTCGCGACGGCGTCGGTGCTCGTCGCGAGTGCCGCCACGACGGCCAGGATGCGTCGCGTGTCGTCGTCGCCGACCAGACGCCGCACCTTGGCCGTCACGTCGGCGGCCGACATCGGGAAGTGGTCGGAGTCGCCGATCGGGTTCGGCACGCCGAGGCCCAGCTCGGTGCCGTCGTGCAGGACGATCGTGACCTCGGCGGCGCGGCGGTGGGGGAGCAGGGCGTCGAGTGCTGGAGCCGCGGACACCTCGACCCGCGTGCTGAGCTCCTGCGCGACCGCGAACGTCGGACCGTCCGGGTCGAGCGTCGTCGCGTCGATCGCGGGGCTGACGACCGCGGCCGCCACGACGAAGGGCAGCGAGAACATCGCGGCCAGCCGCGAGCCCGGGTCGCGCTGGAACAGCGGGGTGGCGAGCGAGTGCGTGCGCACGGCGACCCGCGCGACGTCGTCGCCGTGCAGGCCGTACGAGGCCTTCAGCGCCTGCACCGCGTCGACCGCGGCGTGCGTGTACGAGCACGAGGCGTGCTGCTTGGTGTAGCCCTGCGTCGTCAGCCAGTCCTCGCCCAGCCCGTCGACCAGGCGTGTCGGGTCGAGGGTGCCGATGACGTCGCCGAGCGTGTGCTGGGCGCTGCCGTCGTTGTCGACCAGACCTGCCAGCGCGAGGCGGGCGGCGTCCAGGCCGGCGCGGTTGGCCCCCGCGATCCACAGGTTGCGGCTGAACCCGCCGGTCAGCACGACCTCCCACGGGGTGACCTGCACCAGCGTCGTCGACGCGTCGATCGCGGCGGCGACCTGCTCGGTCGTCGCGTCGAGCAGCAGTGCGGCGGCGCAGGCCGCGCCGGTCGCGCCCCAGTGGCCGTGGGTGTGCCACCGCGGGTCGCGGGTCGTGGCCCGGCCGAAGCGGGCCGCCACCTCGTAGCCGACCGCGACGGCGTCGACCAGCTCGGGCCCGGTCACCGGCCTGACGGCGATCCGTGCGGCGGCGACGGCGGCGAAGAGCACGTGGGCGGCCGGATGGCCCGCGGCGTGCTTGTTTCCCTCGTCGAGCTCGAGGCAGCAGGCGGCGATCGCGTCCAGGTGGGCCACGGTCTCGGCGGTGCCGGTCACGGACGAGCCGGTGGTCGCGTGCGTCCCGCGCTCGGCCCGCCAGGACGCCGCCAGCGCCTGCAGCTCGGGGGTCCTGCTGCCGACGAGGGTGACGCCGAGCAGGTCCACCAGCATCGTGGCGACCCGGTCGCGGACGGCGGGCGGCACGCCGTCGCGCCGGCACGTGGTCGCGAGCCGGGCCAGCTCGTCGGTGGCGGCGCGCTGTTCCGCTAGGCGAAACGTATGTGGTGTGTCCATGGTGGTGGACGCTACGCGGCGCGCCGCGAGTGCGTCAATGATCTGCGCCGAGACGACGGGCTGAGCGCCAGAAAGCGGTGGCGACGGGGTTCCCCTCGCCGCATCGGCGCACTAGAGTGAGCGGGACAGATGTTCCTCTCAGCGAAACAGGTGTCTTCGTGACTGACCTTCCCATGCCGTTGTCCGGTGTCCGGGTGCTGGACGTGTCCACGATCCTGGCGGGCCCGCTGTGCTGCCAGATCCTCGGCGACTTCGGTGCGGACGTGGTCAAGATCGAGCACCCCGCCGGCGGCGACAACATGCGCGGCCACGGCGCCAGCAAGGACGGCGTCCCGCTGTGGTGGAAGGAGATCAGCCGCAACAAGCGCACCGTCGCGCTCGACCTCAAGGCACCCGGTGGCGCCGAGGTGTTCCGCCGGCTGGCCGCCGAGGCCGACATCGTGGTCGAGAACTTCCGGCCCGGCACGCTGGAGCGCTGGGGCATCGGGCCCGACGTGCTGCTCGCCGACAACCCCGGACTCGTCCTGGCCCGCCTGACGGGCTTCGGCCAGACCGGCCCCTACTCCGCCCGTCCCGGGTTCGGCACGCTGGCCGAGGCGATGAGCGGATTCGCCGACGCGACCGGCGAGGCCGACGGCCCGCCGACGCTGCCGGCCTTCGGCCTGGCCGACAGCATCTGCGGCATCGCCGCGTCGTCGGCGGTGCTGATGGCGCTGCGCCACCGCGATGCCACCGGCACGGGACAGGTCGTCGACCTGAGCATCCTCGAGCCCATCATGACGGCCGTCGGCCCGGCGCCGACCTACTACCAGCAGCTCGGCGTCGTCGCCCAGCGCCACGGCAACCGCTCGACCAACAACGCGCCCCGCAACACGTACCGCACGGCGGACGGTGCGTGGGTCGCCGTGTCGACCAGCGCGCAGCGGATCGCCGAGCGCGTCCTGACGCTCGTCGGGCACCCCGAGGTCATCGACGAGCCGTGGTTCGCGACGGGTGCCGGTCGCGCCGAGCACGTCGACCTGCTCGACGAGTACGTGGGCGACTGGATCGCCCAGCGCGACCGCACCGAGGTCCTCGACGTCTTCGAGGCGGCCGGTGCCGCGATCGCACCCGTCTACGACGCCCGTGACATCACCCAAGACCCCCACATCAAGGAGACACAGATGCTGCTCGAGGTCGACGACCCCGATGTCGGTCCGCTGCTGCAGCACAACGTGATGTGGAGGATGAGCCAGAGCCCGGGCGCGATCCGCTTCACGGGCCGCGCCCTCGGCCAGGACACGCACGAGGTGCTCGCCGAGTCGGGCTACTCCGCCGACGAGATCGCCGAGCTGACGAGCGCGGGGGTCGTCCGATGACCGACGCCTTCCTCCAGGCCACCCTCGGCGGCGTCGACGTCGTCGACCTCGGGCGCCAGCTGCGCGTCGGCATGCCGCAGTCGCCCAACCACCCGCAGTTCTGGCACACCCTGCCACGCCGTCACGGCGACATGACCCGCGCGGACGGCGGCAGCGCCGCGAACGACATGATCACGACCGGCACGCACGTCGGCACCCACATCGACGCGCTGGCCCACGTGTCGCACGACGGCAAGATGTTCGGCGGCGTCGACGCGGCGGCCGCGGGCGTCGGCGGCAAGTACGACGAGCTCGGCGTGCACACCATCGCGCCGATGGTCCGGCGCGGCGTGCTGCTCGACATCCCGGCCCTCCTCGGCGTCGACGTCTGCGACGGCGGCTACGAGATCACCGTCGCCGACCTCGAGGCCGCGGCCGAGCGCGAGGGCGTCGAGGTCCGCGAGGGCGACGTCGTCCTCATCCGCAGCGGCTGGGGCAGCCTGTTCTCGCAGGGTGCGCCGTACGTCGGCGGCCCCAGCGGCGTGCCCGGCATCGGCGAGGCCGGTGCCGAGTGGCTGGCCGCGCGCGGCGTCCACGCAGCGGGAGCCGACACGATCGCCTTCGAGCGGCTCGCCCCGGGCGGCGGTCACGCCCTCCTGCCGGCGCACCGCGTGCTGCTGGTCGAGAACGGCATCTACATCATCGAGGCGCTCGACCTCGAGGAGCTCGCGGCCAAGGGTCGCCACGAGTTCACCTTCGTGCTGATCCCGCTCAACATCTACGGCGCGACCGGCTCGCCCGTGCGCCCGCTGGCGGTGACCTCGGCATGAGCGAGCCGACCCTGGCCCAGCAGATCGCGGCCTTCGCCGAGGGCACGTCGTACGACGACCTCCCGGCCGACGTCGTCGAGAGCGTCGGCATGCGCGTGCTCGACACGCTCGGCATCGCCGTCGCGGCCGCCGACCTCGACACCAGCCGCGCGGCCCGCTCGTGGGCCCGCGACCAGGCCGGCGGGGGACCGGCGTCGGCGGTCGGCGTCGACGCCCCGCTGCCGGCCAACCTCGCCGCGTTCGTCAACGGCGTGCTGGCGCACTCGCTCGACTACGACGACACCCACCTGCCGTCGGTGCTGCACCCCAGCGCGACCGTGATCCCCGCGGCCCTCGCCGCGGCGCAGGCGCACGGCGCCGACGGGCGCGAGCTCGTGCGCGGCATCGCGATCGGGCTGGAGGTCTGCGTCCGGCTCGGCATGGCCGGCTACGACGCCGAGAAGAAGAACTCGACGTTCTTCGAGAACGGCCAGCACGCGACGTCGATCTGCGGCGCGATGGGCGGCGCCGTCGCGGCGGCGGTCATCGGCGGCGCCTCGGCCGCGTCGATCACCGACACGATGGGTGTCGCTGCGTCGATGGCGTCGGGCATCATCGAGGCCAACCGCACCGGCGGAACCGTCAAGCGCATCCACTGCGGGTGGGCGGCGCACGCGGCGATCTCCGCCGCGAGCCTCGTCGAGTACGGCATCACCGGCCCCCCGACCGTCCTGGAGGGGCGGTTCGGCTTCTTCCAGTCGTGGCTGCACGGCACGTACGACCCCGCCCAGGTCAGCGACGGCCTCGGCACCACCTGGTCGGTGCCCGGCATCTTCGTCAAGCCCTATCCGGCCAACCACTTCACGCACGCGGCCGTCGACGCGGCGTCCGCGCTGCGGGTCGCCGGCATCGCGCCCGACGACGTCCGCCGGCTGACGCTGGGCGTCCCCGCGCCGAACCTGCGCACGATCGGCGAGCCGATCGACGTCAAGCGGGCACCCGAGACGGGGTACATGGCCCAGTTCAGCGGTCCGTACGCCGTGGCGGTCGGCCTGCTCGGCGGCAGCGGGCTCGGGGCCGGTCTCGAGGACTACACCGACGAGCTCGCGCACGACCCGGCGCGGCGCGCCATCATGGCGAAGGTCGACGTCGTGGCCGACGACGAGTGCACCGACATCTTCCCGCACCAGTTCCCGGCGGTGCTGACCGCCGAGCTCGAGGACGGGCGTACCGTCGTCGAGAAGGTGCTGACCACGCGGGGAGGACCGCAGCGACCGCTGTCGTTCGACGAGATCGCCTCGAAGTTCGCGACCAACGCGGGCCGCAACCTCGACCCCGCCGCCGTCGCGACGCTGTCCGCCGTGTGCCGCGACCTCGCGGCAGCGTCGTCGATGGACGACCTGCTGACACCCCTGACCCTGATCGACCCTGCTCCGAGCAAAGGACTGACCCATGCCTGAATTCGATCTCATCATCACCAACGTCCAGGTCGTGCGCCCGGGCCACGAGGCCCCCGAGCGCCTCGACGTCGCGGTCAAGGACGGACGCTTCGCGGCGTTCGAGGCCGACCTCGACGCGAGCCGCGCCGAGACCGTGCTCGACGCCGGTGGCAAGCACCTGTTCCCGGGTGCCGTCGACGTGCACCAGCACTGGGGCATCTACAACGAGCTGGGCGAGGACGCCGCGAGCGAGAGCCAGGCCTCGGCGCAGGGCGGCGTGACCTCGGGCATCACGTACATGCGCACCGGCGCCTACTACCTGAACCGCTCCGGTCCGTACACCGAGATCTTCCCCGAGGTGCTCGCCGCGACCGAGAAGAAGGCCTACATCGACTACGGCTTCCACATCGCGCCGATCCTGGCCCAGCACATCGACGAGATCCCGTACCTCGTCGAGAACGGCGTCCCGTCGTTCAAGGTCTTCATGTTCTACGGCAGCCACGGCCTGCACGGTCGCTCGACCGACCAGGGCTCGTTCCTGATGCTGCCGGAGGACGAGTCGTACGACATCGCGCACTTCGAGTTCGTCATGCGCGGCATCCAGAAGGCCCGCGAGGACGAGCGCTTCGCCGCCGACCGCGACCACATCTCGCTGTCGCTGCACTGCGAGACCGCCGAGATCATGCGGGCGTACACCAAGCTCGTCGAGGCCGACGGCACGCTCGAGGGCCTCGAGGCGTACAGCGCGTCGCGTCCGCCGCACTCCGAGGGCCTCGCGATCACGATCGCGTCGTACCTCGCGCACGAGACCGAGCTGCCCAACATCAACCTGCTGCACCTGACGTCGCGCAAGGCGATCGAGGCCGCGATGATGATGCAGGCCACCTTCCCGCACATCAACTTCCGTCGCGAGGTCACGGTCGGTCACCTGCTGGCCGACTTCCACACCGCGAACCTCGGTGGCAAGGTCAACCCGCCGCTGCGCTCGCGCGAGGACGTCGAGGCGCTGTGGGACCACCTGCTCGCGGGCAACTTCTCGTGGGTGACGTCCGACCACGCGTGCTGCAAGGACGAGACGAAGTTCGGCGAGCCGCGCGACGACGTGTTCGTCGCGAAGTCCGGCTTCGGCGGCACCGAGTACCTGCTGCCCGGCATGATCTCCGAGGGCCGCAAGCGCGGGCTGTCGTACAACGCGATCGCCGAGCTGACGGCCCGCAACCCCGCCGACCGCTTCGGCCTGGCCAACAAGGGCGACCTGCAGGTCGGCTACGACGCCGACTTCAGCCTCGTCGACGACGACGTGCAGTACACCGTGCGGGCGGCCGACTCGGTCTCGACGCAGGAGTACACGCCGTTCGAGGGCTTCGAGCTGACCGCCAAGGTCACCGACACGTACCTGCGCGGTGAGGTCGTGTGGGCCGACGGCGCGATCGTCGGCGAGCCGCGCGGCACGTTCCAGAAGCGCTCGGGCAGCTGACGCCGCACGGCGGAAGCCGACACCGCACGACCTGACGCCGGGCCGGCGCCGCGATCAGCGGCGCCGGCCCATCGTCTCTCGTGCCTCGCGCACGACGGCGGCGTCGATGAGCCGGCCTCGCGCGTCGAGCGTGATGCCGCCCTGCGAGCGCTCGAACTGGTCGAGCACCTCCTGCGCCACCGACAGGCTCTCGGCCGACGGGCTGGCGACGGTGTTCACGACCCCGACCTGGGCGGGGTGGATCGCGGTCCTCGACCGGAAGCCCAGGTCGAGCAGGTGGCGCGTGCTCTCCTCGAACGCCTCGAGGTCGCGGAAGTCGGTCGACGTCGGGGCGACGGGTGCCGAGCGGGCGGCCGCCGCGCAGTGCACGACGACCTGCGTGCGGAAGGCGTCGATCGCCGCGGCCGTGCGGGGGGAGCGGGTCATGCGCAGGTCGCCGAGAAGGTCCACCTCGCCGATGCCCAGCGTCGTGAGCCGGGCGTGCGCCGTGAGGGTGGCGAGGTCGCGCAGCGCCGCGGCCGTCTCGACCAGGCCGACGACGTCGAGCCGGGGGGTGACGTGCCGCTCGGCCTCCAGGGCGGCCAGGCGGGGCGCCGCGGCGTCGAGCTGCTCGGTCGAGCACTTGGCGAGGAACAGCCCGCGCACGCCCGGACGCACGGCGGCGTCGAGGTCGGCGTCGAGGAACTCGGGGGAGACCCGAACCCAGATCTCCGGCCCGGTGGCGTCCGCCGGACGGGCGTCCAGCCAGGCGACGAGCCCACGGCGGGCGGCGTCCTTGGCGGGGACGGGCACGGCGTCCTCGAGGTCGACGACCAGGGCGTCGGCCGGGCCCCCCACGCCCTTGTCGAACAGCTCGGGGCGGTTGGCCGGGACGTAGAGGAACGACCGGGGCAGGACGCGTGCGGCGGCGCTCACGAGCGGGCCGGCTGCAGCAGGTGGGTGATGGAGCGCGCCGCGGCGAGCACCTGGGCGACGTGCTCCTGGTGCGACTCGTCGGCGGGCTGGGCGTACCGGGCGGCCGGGCCCGACGAGCTGATCGAGCCCAGGACGTTGCCGCTGGCGTCGAAGAACGGCGCCGCGATCGAGGCGGCCCCGGTGTTGCGCTCGTTGGTGGACGTCGCGTACCCGAGGTCGCGCACCTGCGCGAGGCCGTCGAGGAACTCGTCCGGGTCGACGTCCGGCCGCAGGTCGACGAGCTCGGCCACGACCTCGTCGATGAAGGCCTGGGGGAGGAAGGCCAGGATCGACCGGCTCGAGGCGCCGGAGTGCAGGGGGAACTGGGGTCCGATCTCGATGACCATCTTGACCTCCTGCGGGCTCTCGTACTGGTCGAGGTAGATGCGCCGGTTGCCGACCAGCACCGAGAGGGTCGCGGTCTCGCGCGTCTGGTCGCGGAGCCGTCGCAGGGCGGGCGCCGCGAGGCTGCGGACGTCGAGCTGGCTCCACGCCTTGGTGCCGAGCCCGACCGCGGTGGGCCCGAGGGCGTACCGGGCGTCGCCCGGGATGGCCTGCACGAGCGCGCGCGACGCCAGCGACTGCAGGATGCGGTGGACGACGGCCTTGCTCAGGCCGAGGTCGCGGGCGATCTGCGAGACGCCGAGCGGACGGTCCGAGCGCGTGAACGAGACCAGCACGTCGGCGACGCGATCGGCCGACTCGGTGCCGCTGGCGCTCTCCGCCGGAGGTCGGGAAGGATGGGCTGACGTCATGATGTTCCTCTCAACGAACGTAGGCGTTCCGCTGAGCGGAACTGTAACATCTTTGTTTCAGTGTGATCTAGATCTAGTAATCGCGGCCTTGTCATGGAATAGTGACGTGAAAGTGGCCGTCGGCTTCTGCGCAGTAGTTCGCTGAGCGGAACACACGCCCCGAAGAGCGTTCCTTTCAGTGGAACACACATCTGGTGCCCCCCGGCACGGAAGGCAGGTCCTGGAATGAAGAAGATCGCGAGCGTGATGACCGCACTGGTCGTCACCGGAGGGCTGGCCGCGTGCGGCAGCTCCGATGGAGGCTCCTCGGACTCGGACACCGTCACCATCGGTTCGATCCACCCCACCTCGGGTCCTCTCGCCGGTGTCGGCGGGCTGATGGACGACGGCGCGAAGCTCGCCGTCGCCGACATCAACGCGGCGGGCGGCATCAAGGCGCTCGACGGCGCCCAGCTCGAGCTCGCCGGCGGTGACAGCCAGGGCAAGGCCGAGGTCGGACAGAGCGAGGCGCAGCGGCTCATCGGCGACGGCGCGGTCGCGCTGATCGGCACGTACCAGAGCGACGTCACCCAGAACGTCGCCGCGGTCGCCGAGCGCGGACGCGTGCCGTTCGTGATCGACGTCGCGGTCGACGACAAGATCCTCGAGCAGGGCTACAAGTACTCGTTCCGCGTGCAGCCCGATGCCACCAGCATGGGCACGTCCGGCGCCGACTCGCTGGTCAAGATCGGCCAGGACAAGGGCACCCCGATCAAGACGGTCGCCTACCTGCACATCGAGGGCGCCTTCGGCGACAGCGTCTTCGACGCGTTCAAGAAGGAGGCCGAGGCGCAGGGCATCACGACGGTCAAGGAGATCACGTACCCCGGCACCAACTTCTCCGACGCCACGACGCAGGTGCGCGAGGCCGCGTCGATCAACCCCGACGTCATCGTGGCCACCGGGTAC
Source organism: Aeromicrobium sp. Root472D3 (assembly GCF_001426485.1). Taxonomy (GTDB): domain Bacteria; phylum Actinomycetota; class Actinomycetes; order Propionibacteriales; family Nocardioidaceae; genus Aeromicrobium. The sequence continues at coordinate 1,829,781 of NZ_LMET01000001.1, forward strand.
TTCCCCGACGGCGTCCTGATCGCCAAGGCGGTCTCGGAGCTCGGTCCCGACATCCAGGGCCTGTACGGCATCGCCAACGGAGCCTTCGACGACGGCTCGTTCCCCGCCGCGTCGGGTGCCTCGGGCCAGAACGTGCTGAGCGCCAACTACCACTACGACGCCAACAACGAGCGCGTCACCGACATCCGCACGCGCTTCGAGGCCAAGTACGGCAAGCCCATGGAGACCGCGTCGATCCTGTCGTACCAGGCGGTCGAGGTCATCGCGGCCGGGCTCGAGAAGTCCGGCTCGGACGACCCCGAGAAGCTGCGTGAGGCCATCGCCGGCATCGAGATCGACGACCCGCTGCTGGCCTTCGACGGACCGATCACGTTCGACGAGCGCGGCCAGAACGAGAACGCGACGGTCATCGTCATGCAGGTGCAGGGCGACAACGTCGAGCAGGTCTTCCCGCAGGAGGTCGCGACGAAGGACCTCGTCTTCCCCGCGGCCCCGGCACGATGACCGAAGCGACCACCCGTGGTGACGGGCCGACCCGGGTCGTCCGGGTCGGCACGCACCCCACGACGGTCGTGGCGGTCACCGTCGTCGTCCTGCTCGCCGCGGTCTTCGCGGTGGGCGGGAAGGACAGCGGTCTCGTCACGCAGTCGATCGTCACGGGCCTGCTGCTGGGCGGCGTCTACGCGCTGGTCTCGATCGGCCTGACGCTGATCTTCGGCGTGCTCGGCGTCGTCAACTTCGCGCAGGGCTCGATGCTGACGATGTCGATGTACGTCGTCTACGCCCTCGTCGCCGGCCCCGGCATCCCGGTCTACGTCGCGACGCTGCTCGCGATCCCCGTGATGTTCCTGTTCGGCATGATGGTGCAGCACTTCCTGCTCAACCGTCTGACGTCGACCGGCAGCCACGAGGGCCCGCTGCTCGTGACGCTCGGCATCCAGCTGCTGATCGCCAATGTCCTGCTCATGATCTTCACGGGCCGGCCGAAGTCGGTCGGCACGCCGGTCGACGGGTCGTTCGAGGTGTTCGGCGCGATCGCGTCGTACTCGCGCATCATCGCGTTCGTCGGCGCCGTGCTGGTGGGCGTCGCACTGACGCTGGTGCTGCGACGCACGTCGCTGGGCCTGTCGATCCGCGCCGTCGCCGCCAACGCACAGGGCGCTGCGCTCGTCGGGGTCAACGTCCGGCGCGTCTACGCGCTGACGTTCGGCATCGGCGCGGCCAGCGTCGCCGTCGCCGGCGGCCTCATGACGCCGTTCACGAGCCTCACCCCGTCGGTCGGCGAGCAGTTCACGATCCTCGCCTTCGTCATCGTGGTGCTCGGAGGCCTCGGCAGCGTGCTCGGCGCGACGATCGGCGGCCTGGTCATCGGCCTGGTCCAGACGGTCGGAGCCCTGTACCTGCCCGGCACGGGATCGCTGATCCTGGTGTTCGCGGTGTTCGTCATGGTGCTGTTCCTGCGCCCCCAAGGTCTGTACGGAGCCAAGTGATGACCGACACCACAGCCCCGCGCCCCACCACGGCGCACGAGCTCCCCGCGGCGGACGACCCGCGGCTCAAGGACACCTGGATGCGGCGCCAGCTCGTCGTGCTGGTCGTCGGCGTCGCGGTGCTCTCGCTGCTGCCGCTGCTCCTCGGCGAGCAGGCCCAGAGCGTCGCGATCCGCACCCTGATCTTCGCGATCATGGCGGTCGGCTGGAACCTGATGAGCGGCTTCGGCGGCATGTTCAGCTTCGGCCACGCCGCGTTCTTCGGCATCGGCGCCTACACCGGTGCGTACCTGCTGGTCGACCACGGCATCTCGCCCTGGATCTCGATGGTCGTGGCGGCCGTGCTGTCGGCGGCCGTCGGCGTCGCGATCGCGTACATGTGCCTGCGCTACAAGCTCGCGGGCTCGTACTTCGCGCTGGCCACGTTCGCCTTCGCGCAGATGTTCCTGCTGATCGTGCAGAACCTCGACGTGCTCAACAAGACCGAGGGGTTCAACGTCGAGATCCTCCCGAGCGACTCGTGGTCGATGCTGCAGTTCCAGCAGGGCAGCCCGCTGTACTTCTGGATCCCGCTGGCCATCCTCGCCGTCGCGGTGCTGATCTCGATCCTCTACGTCCGCTCGCGGGCCGGGCAGTACGCCCAGGCCGTGCGCGACGACGAGGTCGCGGCGTCGTCGCTCGGCATCGACACCATGCGGGCACGTCTGATCGCCGTCGCCCTGAGCTGCGGCGTCACGGCGGTCGCCGGCGTCTACTACACGCAGTACTACTTCTTCGTCGGGCCCGAGCAGGCGTTCGGGTCGGCGGTGTCGGTCGAGGCCATCATCCCGGCGGTCATCGGCGGCATCGGCACGATCTGGGGCCCCGTCATCGGCGCGGCCGTCGTCGGCCCGCTGTCCGAGCTCGTCGCGACGGTGCTGCGCAACCCGCCCGGCTTCCTGTCGTTCCTGCAGGGCACGTCGGGCCTGGACGTCGCGGTCTACGCGACCCTGCTCATCATCATCGTCATCGTGATGCCCAAGGGCATCTTCGGAACCATCAGGGATCGGTGGCGCTCATGAGCCTGCTCGAGGTAGAGGGACTGACCAAGAAGTACACGGGCCTGACCGCCGTCGACACCGTCGACGTGACGGTGGACGACCGCGAGTTCCTGGGCATCATCGGACCCAACGGCGCCGGCAAGACGACACTGTTCTCGCTGCTGGCCGGCAGCCAGGAGCCCACGTCGGGGCGCATCGTGTTCGACGGCACCGACATCACGGGCTGGTCGGCCCAGAAGGTCGCGCGCACCGGTCTGGTGCGCACGTTCCAGCTCATGCGGCCGTTCGAGTCGATGTCGGTGCTCGAGAACGTGACGATCGCGTCGCTGGGCCGGCGGTCCCGCAAGGACGCCCGCCGGCACGCGCTCGGGGTGCTCGAGCGCGTGCAGCTCGAGCAGTACGCGACCGCGGCGTCGGGCAGCCTGCCGACGGCGGGGCTCAAGCGCCTCGAGCTCGCGCGGGCGCTCGCGATGGAGCCGCGCATGATCCTGCTCGACGAGGTGCTGGCCGGGCTCGTCCCCGCCGAGCGCGCCCCGATGATCGAGCTGCTGCGCGACCTGCACGGCGACGGCCTCACGGTGATGTTCGTCGAGCACATCATGGCGGCCGTCATGGCGCTGTCGGAGCGGCTCGTCGTGATGCACGACGGACGGGTCCTGACCCAGGGCGTCCCCGCCGAGGTCATCGCCGAACCGCAGGTCATCGAGGCCTACCTCGGAGAGGACTACTAGATGCTCGAGCTCAAGAACCTCAGTGCCGGCTACCGCCGCCTGGAGATCCTCCACGAGATCGACCTGCGGGTCGACGAGAAGGAGATCGTCTCGCTGATCGGTGCCAACGGCGCCGGCAAGACCACGACCCTGCGGGCCGTCGCCGGCATCATCAAGGCCACCGGGGGAGAGATCCTGCTGGGCGGGGAGCCGGTGCAGTCGCTGCGGCCCGACGAGATCGTGCGCGCCGGCATGCTGCACGTGGCGCAGGACCGGGCCCTCTTCGGCGACCTCGACGTCATCGAGAACCTCGAGATGGGGGCGTACTCGCAGCCGCGGTCGAGCATCAAGGCGTCGCTCGACGAGGTCTTCGACCTGTTCCCGATCCTCGCGACGCGTCGCTCGCAGCGCGCCAACACGATGTCGGGCGGTCAGCAGCAGATGCTCGCGATCGGTCGCGCGCTGATGGCGCGTCCGACGGTGCTGACGCTCGACGAGCCGTCGGTGGGCCTCGCGCCCAACCTGTCGGCCCAGGTGCTGGCGGCGATCCGTCAGATCCGCGACACCGGCGTGACGGTGCTGATCGTCGAGCAGAACGCGTCGCAGGCGCTGGCGATCTCCGACCGGGCGTACGTCATCGAGAGCGGCGCGATCGTGCTGGAGGGCTCGGGCGCCGAGCTCGCCGACGACCCGCGGGTCCGCGCCGCCTACCTGGGCACCTGATGCCCGAGTTCCTGGTGCACATCGAGATCGTCTGGCCCCCCGGGCGGGACGACGAGCAGGAGCGCGAGGAGATCTTCGCCGCCGAGCTCCTACAGGGCCAGCGGCTGGCAGGTGCGGGACACCTGCGCCGGCTGTGGCGCATCCCGGGCCGGTGGGCCAACTGGAGCCTGTACGACGTCCCGGACGCGACGGTGCTGCACGAGGCGCTGACGTCGCTGCCGCTGCACCCGTGGATGGACATCCAGGTGCACCCGCTGGCCGAGCACCCCAACGATCCGCGCGCGCTCGGCATCGACCCGCCCGCGCCGGCGAAGGAGACATCATGAGGATTCTGTCGTTCACGCCGATCGCGGTCGGTGAGCAGGAGCTGGCCCGCCGTCAGGCCCGTTACGACGAGCACAGTCCCGAGGGCGTCGAGGTCGTGCTGCGCGACATCGGCGCAGCATCGGGCGCCCCGGCGGCACTCGACACGTCCGAGGACGTCGCGACGTCCGAGCGCGCCGTGCTGGCGGCGTTCGCCGCGGCCGACCCGGAGGGCTTCGACGCGTTCCTGCCCGACTGCGTGCTCGACCCGGGCATCGACGACCAGGACGGCCTGACCCGTCCGCTGCTCGGCATCGGGCGGCTCACGGCGTCGTTCCTCGCGAGCCAGGGAACCCCGCTGTTCTCGGTGGCCCGCAACCCCGCGATCGCGGCCGAGCTCGACCGTCGCTTCGCGTCCTACGGGCTCACGGCACCCGACACGCGCGTGCTCGACCTGTCGTTCGACGCGATCGCCGACGACCGGGTCTGGAACGAGACGGTGGAGCGCAGCGTCGCCGACCTCGACGGCGGATTCGTCTTCAACGCGTGCTCGGCGGTCGACGTCGCCCCGAGCGCGGGCGGTGCGGTGCTCGTCGATCCCACGGCCACCGCGCTGCGGCTGATCGGTCTGCGAGCGTCCCTCGACGGGAGCGCCGCGTGAACGCCGACGGCGGACCCGACCTGGTCGTCGCGGGTGCGGGCGGTGGCCTGGCCGCGGCCCTGCGCGCCGCGTCGCTGGGCCTCGACGTCCTGGTGGTCGAGACCAACGAGCACTTCGCGGTGGGCAACAACACCGCGATGTCGACGGCCATGATCCCGGGGGCGGGGAGCCGATGGCAGCGTGACGCGGGCGTCGACGACTCGGCCGAGACGTTCGTCGGCGACATCATGGCCAAGACCCACGACGAGGCGGACTCCGCGCTGGCCACGACGCTGGCCGGCGTCAGCGCCGAGCTCGTGGAGTGGCTCGCCGACGAGGTCGGCATGCCCCTGTCGCTCGTCACCGACTTCGACTACCCGGGCCACAGCCGCACCCGGTGCCACACCGTGCCCGGACGGTCCGGTCGCTCGATGCTGTCGCACCTCGTGCGCGAGGCCCGCCGCCACCCGCGCATCGACTTCCTCGTCCCCGCGCACCTCGACGACGTGCTGGTGGGGGAGTCGGGCGTGCGTGCCGTCGTCGTCTCGACGCCCGGTGGCACCGAGGAGATCCCGACCGACGCGGTGCTGCTGGCGACCAACGGCTTCGCGGCGAACCGCGACCTGGTCGCGCAGCACGCCCCCGAGATCGCCGACGCGGTCTACCACGGCAGCGAGGCCTCGAGGGGCGACGCGCTCTCGATCGGCACGCGCCTCGGCGGTGCGACGGCCTACCTCGACGCGTATCAGGGGCACGCCGCCCTCGCGATGCCCGCCGCGACGCTGACCGGCTGGGCCACCGTGATGCACGGTGCCTTCCTGGTCGACCGTCACGGCCGGCGCTTCGGCGACGAGACGACCGGTTACTCCGAGTACGCCGCCGCGGTGCTGCAGCACGCGGACGGCCAGGCCTGGATCATCCTCGACGCCCGCATCGACGAGGCGTGCTCGGTGTTCCAGGACTACCTCGACACGCGTGCGTCCGGTGCGGTCAAGTGGGCCGACACGACGCGTGAGCTCGCCGAGCAGGTCGGCATCGACGCCGACGGCCTGGAGCAGACGCTCGCGCAGACGCAGCGCATGGCCCGCGGCGACGTGAAGGACGAGCTCGGACGCACGTCGTGGGAGCAGGAGCTCACGGGGCGTCTCGCGGCGGTCGCGGTGCGCCCCGCGCTGTTCCACACCCAGGGCGGGCTGCGCGTCGACGAGCACGCCCGCGTCGTCGACGAATCCGCCACGCCGATCGCCGGCCTGTACGCGGCCGGTGGCGCAGCGATGGGCATCTCCGGCCACGGGGCCGGCGGCTACCTCGCCGGCAACGGTCTGCTCCCGGCACTGGGCCTGTCGTACCTGGCGGCCAACCACGTGGCGGCCGGGCGCTGACCACGAGAGACCCGTACGACCCCGCACAGCACCGCGGCCGGCTCCCCGAGGGGAACCGGCCGCGGTGTCGTCGCAGGGTCGACGTCAGCGGATGCGGACCTTCACCGCCTTGGTCGTGCCGGGTGCCACGAGGCCGTTGCCCGAGAAGGTGGCGCGCAGCTGGTGCGTGCCCTTCTTGAGCTTCAGCGTGACGGTGCGCGACGAGCCGGCCTTGACGTAGATCGTCTTGACCGTGCGGCCCTTGTCGGTCACGACGACCGATCCGCCGGTCGGGACGCCGGGCACCGACAGGGACACCGTGACCCGCGCCTTCTTCGCGACCTTCCACTTCTTGGCCTTCAGCGTCAGCCTCGGGCTCGCCTTCGCCACGGAGATCGCGGCGGGGGCGCTGGTCGACGCCGTGAAGCGCGCCGACGACGGCGTGAACGTCGCGACGACCGACGTGGTGCCGGGCGTCAGGCCCGGGACCGTCAGCGTGGCCTTGCCGCCACTGGTGGCGCCGGAGGCGACGACCGTGCCGCCCGCCGTGAGCTCGACCGTGCCGTCGAGCGAGGCGCCCGACGCGTCGGACGCGGCGACCGTCACCGACGCGGACGCCGGGTAGGTGACCGGCGAGACCGACGTGATCGAGACGCCCGATCCGCCGGGTGCCACGACCGCGTCACCCGTCGGACCCGCCCAGAACAGACCGCGGGCGGCCTGGCTCATCCCGCCCTTGGGGTGGGTGCGGAAGAACACCGAGGTGCCGAACACCATCGACTTGGCACCCGTCGTCGGCTTGACGTACGACACGACCGAGGCCTTGCCGGCCGCCGTCGCGGGGCCGTTCGTCTCGGTGGTGCCACGCCAGTGCCCGGCCAGGAACGGCTTGGCCGCGTACGTCTGCTCGGTCCTGACGCCCTCGCCCAGCCCGGTGAAGGAGAACGCCGGGTAGATGAACGCACTGTCCTGCGCGTACGGCGCGAGCGCCGAACCGGCCGGCGTGTCGACGTCGACGATGCCGTTGCCCGAGCTGTTGCCGTTGACGACGGTCCCGCTCATGAGGCCGAACGACACCGCGGCGTTGAAGCCGGCGTTCGAGCGGCCCACGATCGAACCGCCGGCGTCGACGAACGCCTGGACGGCGGTGCGAGCCGCAGCCTGCGCCGACGTCGGGTTGAACGTCGAGCCGACCCACAGCACGTCGACGCCCTTGAGCAGCGTCGGGTCGGCCGCGAGCGACGCGGCCGTCAGCGGCACGAGGTCGTCGAAGCCGAGCTGCTGCAGCGAGAGCTTGTCGTCCTGCGTGCCGACGTAGCCGATCGTCAGATCGGCCAGTGCCTTGGTGCCGGCATCGTCGAGGGCGTCCAGATCGGCCTTCGTCGCGACGTCGAGGTCGATGTCGAACGTCGACGCGACCTCCTTCGCGGCGTCGTACGACTCGGGACCGACGACGGCCGATCCGTCGGCGAGCATCGAGACCTGCTCGTCGTCCTCGAGCAGGGCGTTGAGCGCCTGGTAGTCGGCGACGCCCGCGACGTCGAACGTCAGGTAGCCGGCCTTCGCCGGCGTCGAGACGTTCGACGCGGGCGCCGTGATCGGCGAGACGGTGCCGAACGGGGCGTCCGTCGTCAGGCCGACCTTGTCGACCGTGGCGCCCCACGTGTACGCGTAGCTCCAGGCCGAGATGTCGTACATCGACGGCACCTTGGCCGAGATGTCCTCGCCCAGGTCGAGCAGGGCGTTGGCCAGTCCGCGCAGGGGCTGGTGCATGTCGACGACGTACGAGCCCTTCGGGTAGGTCGTGCCGCCCACCGTCGTGTCGGCGGCCAGCGTGCCCACCTCGACGTCGTGGGTCAGCAGCTGCTGCACCAGGCGGCCGGCGTCGCTCGCCGAGCGCTGGCCGTCGCCCACGGGGATGACGTACGCCCGGGGCAGGGTGATCTTCTCCTGGTCGTCGGCGACGTCCCAGAGCGAGCGCCACTGGGTCGGGCCCGGGACGCTGCCGACCTTGCTGACCGTGAGGTTGTCCTTCGGCTCACCCGCGACGCCGCGGCGGAAGGTCTCGATCTGGTTCTTGATCATGTCCTTGGCGGTGCCGGCGGTGTTCATGTAGTCGACGATGCTCGTCATGGTCTGGTAGGCGACGGCGGAGTTGATGACGGCGTTGGCCGGCGACTGGCGTCCCGAGGGGGTGCCGTTGCGCGTCTTGGGCAGCTCGACCGTGGCGGCCGCGGCACCGAAGAACGACGCGTACTGCGCCGTGAAGATCGGCGGGAAGTCGTCCCAGCCGTCCGGGGTGTCGCGGTAGGGGATCTTGATGTGCGCCGTGTCGGCCGACGTGTTCTCCGAGACGATCGCGCCCGTCGTGATGTTGCGGTACGTGTTGCCCGGGATCGCGGCGTCGACGACGTCCTTCTCGACCTTGAGCGCGAGCGCGTAGTTGTGCGGCATCACGAGGTCGTACTCGTAGTTCGAGCCGTGCGGCGGGCCGGTGGGCTCCATCTGCAGCACGCTGGTGTAGCCGTGGAAGTCGGCCGCGTAGATCGGCTGGATCGCCTGGGCCTGGCGGATGAACGACTTCGTCTCGGGCGTCGTGTTGGTGATCATGTCGCGGTTGGGGTCGAGCCCCAGCGCCGTGGCACGCGTCGCGTTGGTGCGACCGTCCGGGTTGAGCGACGGCGAGAAGTACAGGCGGTTGTTCTCGAGGATGCTGCGCACCTCGCTGAGCGGGGCCGTCGCGAGGTAGTCGATGTACTTCATCGCCGCGTCGGTGCCCTCCCACTCGTTGCCGTGGATGTTGTTGCTGATCCAGACCGGCGTCTTGTAGTCGCGCAGCAGGGCGGCGTCCTGCGCGGCGGCGACCGGATCGGACTTCATCTCGTCCTTCCAGGCGGCCTGCTGCGCCGTCTCGGCCTCCGACTCGGGTGCCGTCACCGTGACGAGGTACAGGTCGCGTCCCTCGGTCGACTGGCCCACGACCTGCGCCGAGACCCGGTCGCTCTCCGCCATCAGGTCGAGCAGCTTCGGAGCGATCTCGGGGTGCCCGATCAGCTCGGCCGAGTGGGCCGCGTCGTCGGCGTTGTCGCGGTACACCTTGAGGTTCGGCTGGTACGGGTACGACGTCGGCATGCTGATCGGGTCGCCCGCGACGGCCGTCTCGGCAGCGCGCTTGACGACCTGCGCCTTGCTGAGCGGCTCGACCGTCGTGGCGGTCGAGGGACCGCGGCCGGGTGCGGGGGTCGGGGTGGACGTGGTGCCGGACGACGGCTCGACGGCTGACGCCGCGACGCTGGTGCTCGAGAGCACGCAGGTCGCGGCGAGCGCGAGACCGGTCACGCCGATGAGAGCGCGAGAGTTCCTCACGGATGGGCTCGTTCCTGTGGGGTGCGGACGGGTGCCGCCCGGCGAGGGGGCACCCACGGGTGAGGACAGCCTGCCCTGAAGGTCGCGTGGTTGGCTACGGTTAACAGAGCGTTAATGTGACGATTCGGAGAAGCCTGTCGTCCCGGGCGTCGACGCCGCGCGGGGATGAGACGGGGTCACGCGGTCGAAACATGGCGCGACGCCGCCGACGACCGGTGCACCGTTCACCGCTCGTTCACGTGGTGGGCCCATGCTGGTGCCGTGACGGCACCGCGGCTCGATGCAGCCACCTCCTCCCTCCTGCGCTCGTCGGCAGCTCCCGGGCCCCGCACCCTGGTCGACATCGTGCGGCAGACGGCCCTCGAGGCACCCGACGCACCCGCCCTCGACAACGGCTCGGGCGTGCTGACGTACGTCGAGTTCTGCGAGGCGGCCGACGCCTTCGCCGCCGAGCTGCACGAGCGGGGCGTCGGGCGCGGCGACACGGTCGGCGTCCGGGTCGCCTCGGGCACGATCGACCTCTACGTCGCGATCATGGGCATCCTCGTCGCCGGCGCGGCGTACGTCCCGGTCGACGTCGACGACCCCGACTCACGGGCCCGCACGGTCTTCGAGGAGGCCGACGTCGCCGCGGTCGTCGGCAACGAGCTCGTGATCTCGTCCAGGAAGCCCGCAGGCGCCGTGGCGGACGCCGAACCGCCCTCGACGACCGACGACGCCTGGGTCATCTTCACGTCCGGCTCGACCGGCACGCCGAAGGGCGTCGCGGTGACCCACCGCTCGGCCGCCGCCTTCGTCGACGCCGAGGCCGCGCTGTTCCTGCAGGACGCGCCGCTCGGACCGGGCGACCGGGTCATGGCGGGCCTGTCGGTCGCCTTCGACGCCTCGTGCGAGGAGATGTGGCTGGCGTGGCGGCACGGGGCGTGCCTGGTGCCGGCTCCTCGCTCGCTCGTCAAGAGCGGCGGAGACCTCGGGCCGTGGATGATCGCGAACGGCATCACGGTCGTCTCGACGGTCCCGACGCTGGTGTCGTTGTGGCCCGCCGGCGTGCTCGACGACGTCCGGCTCCTCATCGTCGGCGGCGAGGCGTGCCCGCCCGAGATCGGCGACCGCCTCGCCGGGCCCGACCGCGAGGTCTGGAACACGTACGGCCCCACCGAGGCGACCGTCGTCGCCTGCGCCGCGCAGCTCGCCCCCCGCGAGCCCGTGCGCATCGGGCTGCCGCTCGCGGGCTGGGACCTCGCGGTCGTCGACGCGCAGGGCGTGCACGTGGCGCCGGGCGAGACCGGCGAGCTGATCATCGGCGGCGTCGGGCTCGCGCGCTACCTCGACCCCGCCAAGGACGCCGAGAAGTACGCGCCGATGCCGACGCTGGGGTGGGAGCGGGCCTACCGCAGCGGCGACCTCGTGGTGTTCGATCCCGACGGCCTGGTGTTCGGGGGTCGCGCCGACGAGCAGATCAAGATCGGCGGCCGCCGCATCGAGCTCGGCGAGATCGACAACGCGCTCCTGGGGCTGCCGGGCGTCGTGGCGGCGGCCGCCGCGATCCGCACGACCGGTGCGGGCAACAAGATCCTCGTCGGCTACGTCTCGACCGACGAGACCTTCGACCAGCGCGCGTCGCTCGACATCCTGCGCCGGCAGATGCCCGAGGCCCTCGTGCCGCGCCTGGGTCGCCTCGAGTCGATGCCGACGCGCACCTCGGGCAAGATCGACCGCGACGCCCTGCCGTGGCCGCTGCCCGGCGTCGCCTCGTCCGCCTCGGCGGCCGAGCTCGCGGGCACCGCCGCGTGGCTCAAGGACATCTGGCTCGAGCTGCTCGGCGCGGTCGTCACGAGCCCCGCCGACGACTTCTTCGCCCTGGGCGGCGGCAGCCTCAGCGCGGCCCAGCTCGTCGGCCGCCTGCGCGAGCAGTTCCCCGAGGTCACGGTGGCCGACGTGTACGCGCACCCGTCGGTGGCCGAGCTGGCCGGCACGCTCGACGCGATGTCGACGGCGCAGGCGCCACGCAACGCGTCGGTCCACCCGGTGCGCCGCTCGACCCAGGTGGCGCAGGTGCTGCTGACGATCCCGCTGCGCACCATCACGGGCCTGCGCTGGCTCACGTGGACGGCCGCCGGCTCGCACGTCGTCGCCGACGTGCTGGGGTGGACGTGGCTGCCCCAGGTGTCGTGGGCGTGGATCGTCGTCGGGGCGCTGCTGCTCGTCACGCCGCCCGGGCGCATGACGCTCGCCGCGCTGGCGGCGCGCCTGCTGCTGCACGGTGTCGAGCCGGGGCCGCACCCGCGCGGCGGTGGCGTGCACCTGCGGCTGTGGCTGGCCGAGCACGTCGCCGACGAGCTGCGGGCCGGATCGCTGTCGGGGGCGTCGATGCTCGGCCTGTACGCGAGGGCCCTGGGTGCGCGTGTCGCCCGCGACGTCGACCTGCACTCGCTGCCGCCCGTCACCGGCCTGCTGACCGTCGCCACGGGTGCGTCGGTCGAGCCGGAGGTCGACCTGACGGGCCACTGGATCGACGGCGACACGCTGCACGTCGGCGCCGTCGACATCGGGGCCGATGCGCGGATCGGCGTGCGCAGCCTGCTCGGGCCCGGTGCCCGGATCGGGGCGGGCGCCGAGATCGGTGCGGGCTCGGCGGTGTTCGGCGACGTGCCCGACGGCGAGTACTGGTCGGGCGCGCCGGCCCGTCGCATCGGGCCGGCGAGGGGGCCGCAGACCACGACGCGCGCCCCGCGCCACCTGGGCTGGACCGTCGCCTACGGCGTCGCGGCGGTCGTCCTCGCGTGCCTCCCGGTCGTCGCGGTCGTGGTGGGAGGGCTCGCCGTCGTGCCGCTCGTCGAGCCGGCGGACGGCCTGGGCGACGCCGCCGTGCGCCTCGCGCTGGCCTCGCCCGTCGCAGCCGTGGTCGCGTTCGTGACGCTGTCGGTGCTCGTGGTCGTCGTGGTGCGCGTGCAGTCGATCGGCCTGACCAGCGGCACCCACGCCGTCCACAGCCGTCAGGCTTGGCAGGCGTGGTCGGTGTTCCGCCTCATGGACGACGCCCGCACCTGGCTGTTCCCGCTGTACTCGAGCACCCTCACCCCCACGTGGCTGCGTCTGCTGGGGGCGCGCATCGGCGACGGCGTCGAGGCCTCGACGGTCCTGATGCTGCCGGCGCTCACGTCCGTCAACGACGGCGCCTTCCTCGCCGACGACACGATGCTCGGCATGTACGAGCTGGGCGGCGGGTGGCTGCGTGTCGAGCAGGTCAAGATCGGTCGGCACGCCTTCGTCGGCAACTCCGGCATGACGGCGCCGGGTCGCAAGGTGCCCAAGGGCGGGCTCGTCGCGGTGCTGTCGGCGGCCCCCCAGCGCACCAAGGCCAAGAAGGGCACGTCGTGGCTCGGCAGCCCGCCGCAGAAGCTGCGTCGCACCGCCGGCGACGCCGACCTGTCGCGCACGCACGAGCCCGCCCGGCGCCTGCGGGTCGCGCGGGCCCTCATCGAGCTCGCTCGCGTCGTGCCGCTGGTGGGTGTCGCGCTCGCCGCCCTGGCCGCGGTCGTGGCGCAGGTCGTGGTGGCCGACCGGCTCGGGTGGTGGCAGGCCGCCGTGCTCGCGGGCGTCGTGATGATCGCGGTCGGCGCGGTCGCGGCCCTGGTCACGGCGCTGGCCAAGTGGGTGCTGGTCGGACGCGTCCGGGCGGGGGAGCACCCGCTGTGGAGCTCGTTTGTGTGGCGCAACGAGCTGGCCGACACCTTCGTCGAGCTGCTCGGCGCCCCGTGGATCGCCCGCAGCGCGTCCGGCACGCCCGTCCTCAACCTGTGGCTGCGCACGCTGGGCGCCCGGGTCGGCCGGGGCGTCTGGTGCGAGACGTACTGGCTGCCCGAGGCCGACCTGATCGTGCTGGGCGACGGCACGACCGTCAACAGGGGCTGCGTGGTGCAGACGCACCTGTTCCATGATCGGATACTCAGCATGGACACGGTGACGTTGGAGAAGGGCTCGACCCTCGGACCGCACGGGGTGATCCTCCCCGCGGCGGCCCTGGGCTCGCACGCCACGATCGGACCGATGTCGCTGGTCATGCGCGGCGAGTCGGTGCCCCGCAAGACGCGCTGGATCGGCAACCCCATCGGCCCCTGGGCCGAGGACGACGCCCAGTGAAGTCGCAGGCGGCCTCGGACCACACGATCGACCCGTACGTCCCGGGTCACGGCGACCACTCGTTCGACGTCGACCACTACTCCCTCGAGCTGACGTACACCGTCGACTCCAACAGCCTGGGCGGTCGGGCCGTCATCACCGCCACCGCGATCGACGACCTGGAGCGCTTCGAGCTCGACCTCTACCACCTGCGCGTCTCGAAGGTCACGGTCGACGGCGCGCCGGCCGCCAAGTACACGCACCACAAGAGCCGGCTGGTCGTGCGCCCCAAGACGGCGATCGCGGCCGGCAGCTCGTTCACGGTCGTCGTGGCGTACGCCGGCTCGCCGCGCCCCATGCCGGGGCTGGACGGCGACGCGGGCTGGGAGGAGCTCGCGGACGGCGTCATCGTGGCGTCCCAGCCGCACGGGGCCCCGTCGTGGTTCCCGTGCAACGACCGCCCGTCGAACAAGGCGACGTACGAGATCGAGCTGACGGCCCCGGTCGGCTACGTCGTCGTCGCCAACGGCGTGCTCGAGAGCCAGCGCCGCCGGGCGGGCTCGGTCGTGTGGCGGCATGTCGAGAGCAGCCCCATGGCGACGTACCTCGCGACGGTGCAGATCGGCCGCTACGAGTCGGTCGAGGACTCCGGCCCCGTGCCGATCCGCACGGTGTTCCCGGCCGGCACGCGGTCCGAGAGCGTCGCGGCGTTCGAGCGGCAGGGCGAGATGATGGCGCTGTTCGTGCGGTTGTTCGGCGCGTACCCCTTCGCGTCGTACACCGCGGTGATCACCGAGGACGAGCTCGAGATCCCCCTCGAGGCGCAGGGCCTGTCGGTGTTCGGCTCCAACTTCATGACCCGCGACTGGGAGCACCAGCGTCTCGTCGCGCACGAGCTGGCCCACCAGTGGTTCGGCAACAGCGTCACGCTCGCGCACTGGCGCGACATCTGGCTGCACGAGGGCTTCGCGTGCTACGCCGAGTGGCTGTGGTCGGAGGAGTCGGGCGGACCGTCGGCCGACGAGCAGGCCGAGGAGCACTGGGAGAAGCTCGACCAGCTCCCGCAGGACCTCGTCCTCGGCGACCCCGGGCCCGACCTGATGTTCGACGACCGTCTCTACAAGCGCGGCGCCCTGCTGCTGCACGCGCTGCGCCTGACGGTCGGCGACGACGACTTCTTCACGCTGCTGCGCACGTGGACGACCCGCTACGCGACGGGCTCGGTCGTGACCGAGGAGTTCGTGGCCGTCGCGGCCGAGCTGTGCGGCGCGGCGGTCGGTCCGCTGTTCGACGCCTGGCTGCGCGGCACCGTGCTGCCGGAGCTGCCTACCGCGTCGTGACGTCCAGGGGCCGTCCGGTCAGCACCGTCACTGCGGCCACGCAGCCGTCGGGGGCCGGCAGGTCGAGCGTCCGTCGGTCCACGTCGAGCGAGGCCGGGTCGATCGTCAGACCGTGACCCGTCGCCTTGACGAGCGACTCGGCCCGCACCCAGTCGACGAGGTCGTTGGGGGCGGCGGGCCCGGCCTCCTCGACGTCGACGCCTACGTCGCCGACGTCGGTGACGGCCACCACCGCCCGGCCGCGCGAGCGTGCCAGGCTGACGAACACGTGGGCCGCACCCGGCTCGCGCACGACCCGCGGCTGGCCGTGCCGGTCGCTGCCGCACGTGCGGCACGCGCGGACGACGCGGACGCCGTCGGTCGTCCCGGTCACGTCGCCCACGAGACGTTCGAGCAGCGTGTCGTCGAGCTCCGCCGCAGCCACCCACGTCACGTGCACGAGTCCGCGGGCGTCGTCAGGGGTCACCAGCACGGTGTATCACGGTGCGGCGGACGGCCGGGGGCCGTGCATGTCCGATACTCGCCAGTGACTGTCGGTGGGGACCGTCATGATGGAGGCATGCACACCGATCACGAGCGCTGCTTCAGGGCGGTCCAGGCCCGTGACGAGCGCTTCGACGGGGTGTTCTACACCGCGGTGTCGACGACCGGCATCTACTGCCGGCCGTCGTGTCCCGCCGTCACGCCCAAGCCCGGCAACGTCACGTTCCACGCCTCGGCCGCCGCGGCGCAGGAGGCCGGTTACCGCGCGTGCCGCCGGTGCCGTCCCGACACGACGCCCGGCTCGCCGGAGTGGGACGTGCGGGCCGACGCGGTCGGCCGCGCGATGCAGCTGATCGGCGACGGCGTCGTCGAGCGCGAGGGGGTCGACGGCCTGGCCGATCGTCTCGGCTACAGCAGCCGCCACGTCACGCGGCTGCTGACCGACGAGCTCGGTGCCGGCCCGCTCGCGATCGCACGCAGCAACCGCTCGCACGCGGCCCGGGTGCTGATCGAGACGACCGACATGCCGATGGCCGACGTCGCGTTCGCCGCGGGATTCTCGTCGATCCGCCAGTTCAACGAGTCGGTGCGGCAGACGTACGCGCTCACCCCGACGCAGATGCGGGGCCGCCGCCGGACCACGCCCACGGGCCGCATCACGGTGCGCCTGGCCGTGCGGCAGCCGTTCCACGCCGACGCGATGCTCGACTTCCTCGCGGCGCACGTGCTGCCGGGCGTCGAGGCGATCCACGACTCCACGTACGTCCGGGTGCTGAGGCTCCCTCACGGCCTCGGCGTCATGGCGCTGACCCTGCACACCGACCACGTCGCCTGCGAGCTCGAGCTGGCCGACCTGCGCGACACCGCGGTCGCGATCGGTCGCGCGCGCCGCATGCTCGACCTCGACGCCGACCCGGTCGCGATCGACGGCGTCCTCGGT
Organism: Aeromicrobium sp. Root472D3; assembly: GCF_001426485.1. Lineage (GTDB taxonomy): Bacteria > Actinomycetota > Actinomycetes > Propionibacteriales > Nocardioidaceae > Aeromicrobium. Next base: position 1,846,299 of record NZ_LMET01000001.1, read on the forward strand.
GCCGATCCCCAGCTGCGCGACCTCGTGGCGTCCGCACCCGGTCTGCGCGTCCCGTCGCACGTCGACGGCTTCGAGGTGGCCGTGCGCACGATCGTCGGGCAGCAGGTCTCGGTCGCCGGCGCCAACACGGTCCTGGGTCGTCAGGTGCCGCTGCGCGGCACGCCCGTCGACTTCGAGCTCGCGAGGGCCGTCGGACTGACGCACGCGTTCCCGACGCCCGAGGCCCTCGCGGGCGCCGACCCCACCGACATGGGCATGCCGCACGCACGCGCCCGCACGATCGTGGGCCTCGCGCACGCCGTCGCCGGCGGCGAGCTCGAGCTCGCCCCGGGCGGTGACCGTGACGCTGTGCGCGCCCAGCTGCTCGCGATGCGCGGCATCGGCCCGTGGACCGCCGACTACGTCGTCATGCGCGCGCTGGCCCATCCCGACGTCCTCCTCACGACCGATCTCGTGCTCCGTCGCGAGCTCGACCGGCGAGGCATCGCCGATGCCGACACCGAGCGCTGGCGGCCGTGGCGCTCGTACGCCGGCATGCACCTGTGGCGGGCGACCGCCGCGTTCGAAGGGATCCGACCATGACGACCCGCTGGATCGACTCACCCATCGGCGGCCTGCGCATCCACACCTCCGCGGGCCTGGTCACCGCGATCGGCTTCGGGGCCGACGCGCCGCGGGGCGAGCAGGCGTCCGACCCGCTGCTCGACCGTGCCGAGCAGCAGCTCGGAGAGTACTTCGCGGGGGAGCGGACGCGGTTCGACCTGCCGCTGGCCAGCGACGGCACCGAGTTCCAGAAGAAGGTGTGGTCCGAGCTGCTGCGCATCCCGTACGGCGAGACCGCGAGCTACGGCGAGATCGCGCGACGTCTCGGCTACGAGCCGGGCATCTCGCGTGCCGTCGGCGCCGCCAACGGTGCCAACCCGCTCCCGATCGTCGTCCCGTGCCACCGCGTGATCGGTGCCGACGGATCGCTGACGGGCTACGCGGGCGGTGTCGATCGCAAGCGGACCCTGCTCGACCTGGAGCGTCCGGGCCTGTTCTGAGACGTCCGTCGAGCACGGTTCACGCAGATCCGCCATGATGCTGCCAGCAGCACACCGGACGGAGGACACGATGGCCGACAGGCAGGCGCTCGAGGCGCAGCTCGAACTCGCGACCACGACGGTCGAGGAGCTCAACGCCCAGGTCACGGCGCTGAGGGCGCGCGTCGAGATGCTCGAGGGCCAGGTCGACACCTGGAAGCGCCGCGCGGCCAAGCACAAGTCGCGGGTCGAGAAGGTCACCCGGCGGGCCGAGCGCGCGATCGCGGACGCGGCCGAGATGGCCAAGAAGCGGTCGGCGGCCAAGAGCGAGAAGAAGCTCCGTCAGGCCATCGCCGATCACGCCGGCGACGACCGACCACGGGCCGAGCCGCTGGCGCTGAAGGACGCCCCCGAGCTGCCCGAGGCGACGTGGACCGTGACCCGCCTGCGCGCCGCCGCCCGCGAGCAGGGGGTGCCCCGCTACTCACGGATGAGCCGCGACGAGCTGCTCGCCGTGCTGATCTGATCGATCTGTTCACCTTGGGGTGCGACGATCTGCCCCTGACATCTCACCGGAGGAGCCTCATGGCCGCCAAGAACAAGACCACGTCCGCCCCGAAGATCAAGCCGCCGAAGGCCCCCAAGGCCTCCAAGGCGCCCAAGGCTCCGAAGGAGGCCAAGGCCTCGAAGAAGTCGAGGGCCGCCCAGGACGACACCGAGCTCGTGGCCGCCCGCGCGACGATCAAGACGCTCAAGGCCACGGTCACGTCCCTCGAGAAGAGCGTCGCGAAGCTCGAGCGGAAGACGTCCGAGCTCAAGGCGGAGGCCAAGAAGCTGCGCGCGACCGCCTCGGCCTCGGTCAAGAAGGCCAAGAAGGCCAAGGACGACGGCTCGAAGAAGGTCAGGCAGACCGTCGAGTCCGTCGTGCGGCACGACGCCCCGGCGGCGGAGCCCGCCGCCGAGACCGCGCCGGTCGAGACCGCGCCGGTCGAGACCGCCGCCCCCGCCGACTCGGCCCTGCCGGCCGAGCCCGTCGAGCCGGCGGCCCCGGCCGCGTCCGAGCGCACCGTCGCGCAGCTGCGGGCCGCCGCGCGCCAGCAGGGCGTCCCGGGCTACTCGCGCATGCGCAAGGACCAGCTGATCGCCGCCCTGGCCTGACCCGCCCGGACGCCGTCCCGCGAGCGCGCCCCGGCGCGCGGGCGGGACGGCGTCCGCCTGTGGACGAGCGCCTCGACGGATCGGGCGGTCCGCAGCAGTCTCGGAGCATGACCGACCAGACCCCTCCCGCGCTCCCGCGACCCGACCAGCTGCCGCCCGTCCGCGCCGTCGCCGACCTCGACCGCCTGTGGCGCTCGCTCAAGGGCCCGTGGGGCTTCTCGCGACCGCAGGTGTGGTGCGTCGTGCTCGGGCCGGTGGGCGAGTGGACGTCGATCCTGCTGAAGATCGACGACTGCCCCGAGCGCCCCGACGTCGAGCAGGTCGCCAACCTGCTGGGCGTGCTGACGTCGGTGGTGCTCGACAGCGTGCCGGGCGGCTCGGTGGCGCTGCTGTACGCGCGCCCGGGCGGCGACGACCAGCACGCGGGCGACCGCCTGTGGGCGCGCGAGCTCGACGCGGCCGGCCGTCGCGTGCCTGTCGACGTCTGGCCCGTCTTCCTCGCCAACGACGACCGCGTTCGCATCGTGGCCCCCGACGACCTCGCGGCCTAGCAACCGCTGGACGTCATCTCGGGCGTCGTCCAGACGCCGCGAGCGCGATGACGTCGTGACGTCGGCCGTGCGCACCGCTCGCGAGGTGTCGACGTCCGACAGACCCGGCGCCCCGACTCGGACGTCATCCCGAGCGAGGGCTGTGCAGGCCGCTCGGGACGACCTCCGAGCGGGCTCACGACGAGCGACGCAGGCTCTGCGACAGACGCTCGGCCGCGGCGACGACGGCGGGGGCGTGCATGCGTCCCGGCTGGCGCGTCAGTCGCTCGAGCGGTCCCGACACCGACACCGCGGCGACGACCTTGCCCGAGGGGGAGCGCACGGGCGCCGACACCGAGCCGACGCCGTTCTCGCGCTCGCCGACGCTCTGCGCCCAGCCGCGGCGACGGACGGCCGACAGCTCGGCGGCCGAGAACGTCGCCTTGAGCAGTCCCTTGTTCATGCGCTCGGGGTCCTCCCACGACAGCAGGATCTGTGCGGCCGAGCCGGCCGCCATCGTCAGCTGGCCGCCGACGGGGATCGAGTCGCGCAGCCCGGTCGGACGATCCGCGGCGGCGACGCACACGCGGAAGTCCCCCTGGCGGCGGAACAGCTGCGCCGACTCGCCGGTGATGTCGCGCAACCGGGCCAGCACGGGACCGGCAGCGGCGAGCAGGCGGTCCTCGCCGGCGGCGGCGGCGAGCTCGCCGAGGCGGGGGCCGAGGATGAACCGTCCCTGCATGTCGCGGGCCACCAGACGGTGGTGCTCGAGGGCCACGGCGAGGCGGTGTGCCGTCGGGCGCGCGAGGCCCGTGCTCGCCACGAGACCCGCGAGGGTCGCCGGTCCGGGCTCGAGCGCCGCGAGCACCATCGCGGCTTTGTCGAGAACGCCGACTCCGCTAGAGTTGTCCATGACTTGATACTGCCGTATCGCATTGTGAGACGCAAGTGCCTGCAATCGCGGCACTGACGACCGGGTCCTGCGGCGCAGGAGAACGAGGAGAGCACCATGGGCAAGACACTTGCCGAGAAGGTCTGGGACGAGCACGTCGTCCGGAGCCACGAGGGTGAGCCCGATCTTCTCTACATCGACCTCCACCTGATCCACGAGGTCACGAGCCCCCAGGCCTTCGACGGCCTGCGGCTGGCCGGACGTCCCGTGCGCCGTCCCGACCTGACGATCGCGACCGAGGACCACAACATCCCGACGACCGATCTCGACAAGCCCATCGCCGACATCGTGTCGCGCACCCAGGTCGAGACGCTGCGCCGCAACTGCGAGGAGTTCGGCGTCCGCCTGCACCCCATGGGCGACATCGACCAGGGCATCGTCCACGTCGTCGGCCCGCAGCTCGGCCTGACCCAGCCCGGCATGACGATCGTGTGCGGCGACTCGCACACCGCGACGCACGGCGCCTTCGGCTCGATCGCGTTCGGCATCGGCACGTCCGAGGTCGAGCACGTGCTCGCGACGCAGTCGCTGTCGCAGGCCCGCCCGAAGATGATGGCCGTCGAGGTCGTCGGCGACCTGCCGGCCGGCTCGACCGCCAAGGACCTGATCCTCGCGCTCATCACGCAGGAGACCACCGGCGGCGGCCAGGGCTACATCGTGGAGTACCGCGGCGACGCGATCCGTGCGCTGTCGATGGAGGCGCGCATGACGATCTGCAACATGTCGATCGAGTGGGGCGCCAAGGCCGGCCTGATCGCTCCCGACCAGGTCACCTACGACTACCTGGAGGGACGTCCGTCGGCCCCGACCGGCGACGACTGGGACGCCGCCGTCGCCCACTGGGACAGCCTCGTCACCGACGACGACGCCGAGTTCGACAAGGTCATCACGATCGACGCCTCGACCATCACGCCGTTCGTCACGTGGGGCACCAACCCGGGCCAGGGCGTGCCACTGTCGGGCAACGTCCCCGACCCCGTCTCGTTCGAGGACGACAACGAGCGCATCGCCGCCGAGAACGCCCTGACGTACATGGGCCTGACCGCCGGCACGCCGATGAAGGACATCAAGGTCGACACGGTCTTCATCGGCTCGTGCACCAACGGACGCATCGAGGACCTCCGCGTCGCCGCCGCGCTGATGGAGGGCCACACCGTCGCGCCCGACACGCGCATCCTGGTCGTGCCCGGCTCGGTGCGCGTGCGCCTGCAGGCCGAGCAGGAGGGCCTCGACGTCATCTTCAAGGACGCGGGCGCCGAGTGGCGCGGCGCCGGCTGCTCGATGTGCCTCGGCATGAACCCCGACCAGCTGATGGTCGGCGAGCGGGCCGCCTCGACGTCCAACCGCAACTTCGAGGGTCGTCAGGGCAAGGGCGGGCGCACGCACCTCGTCTCGCCCGACGTCGCCGTCGCGACCGGCATCCTCGGCCACCTGGCCGGCCCCGCCGACCTCGCCCAGCTCGAGAAGGCAGGAGCCTGACCATGGAGAAGTTCACGACCCACACCGGTGTCGCCGTCCCGCTGCGTCGCAGCAACGTCGACACCGACCAGATCATCCCCGCGCACTGGCTCAAGAAGGTCACCCGCGACGGCTTCGAGGACGGCCTGTTCGAGGCGTGGCGCAAGGACCCCGAGTTCGTCCTCAACCGTCCGGTCTACGCCGACGCGACGGTGCTCGTCGCCGGTCCCGACTTCGGCACCGGCTCGTCGCGCGAGCACGCCGTGTGGGCGCTGCAGAACTTCGGCTTCAAGGTCGTCGTGTCGCCGCGCTTCGCCGACATCTTCCGGGGCAACTCGGGCAAGTCGGGCCTGCTCGCCGCCCAGGTGGACGACAAGGTCGTCCAGCGGCTGTGGGACCACCTCGACGCCAACCCGGGCGCCACGGTGAGCCTCGACCTCGTGAACCGCACGGTCCGCGCGGGCGACGGCCCCGACGCGATCGAGGACTCGTTCACGATCGACGACTACACGCGCTGGCGCCTGCTCGAGGGTCTCGACGACGTCGGCATCACGCTGAGCCACGCCGACGACATCGAGGCGTACGAGACGTCCCGCCCGTCGTACAAGCCCGTCACGCTCTGACCGCGTCGCGCTGACGAGGGGCCGCCCACCGCCCGTGCCCCTGTCCGCGCCCCGCGTCAGCGCCAGATGCCGACGCGGGTGACGTCGCGGGTGTCGGGCTCGACCTCGACGAAGACCCGCTGGCCCACCCGCAGGTGCCGGACGTGCTCGGCGAGCGCGGCGGCCGGATAGTCCAGGCGCACGCCGTCGTCGGTGAGCAGATGACCCGTGCGGGTCGTCGCGTCGAAGCTCGCCACGGTTCCCTGCATGAGGCCGAGCCTAGTCGCGTGCGGCACGCACTAGGCTCGTCGGCATGCAGCGTCGCGAGTTCCCGAGAGCCATGCGCATCATCGTGCTGTTCGTCCGCCCCCTGCTGATGGTGCTGACCAAGCGCGACTGGCAGGGCCAGGAGAAGCTCCCGTCCGGCGGATTCGTGCTGGCGCCCAACCACCTCTCGCACCTCGACCCGTTCCTGATCTCGCACTTCATGGTCGACCAGGGCATCTCGCCGCGCTTCCTGGCCAAGGACACGCTGATGGCGCTGCCGGTCGGCGGTCGCATCCTGCGCAACGCCGAGCAGATCCCGGTCTACCGCAGCACCCGGGGTGCCGCCGAGTCGCTGCGGGCCGCGATCGCGGCCGTCGAGGCCGGCAGCGTCGTCACGATCTACCCCGAGGGCACCATCACCCGCGATCCCGCGGCGTGGCCCATGAGCGGACGCACGGGGGCCGTGCGGGTCGCTCTGGCCACGGGACGTCCGCTCGTGCCGCTCATGCAGTGGGGCCCGCAGGACGTCCTGTGGCCGTACAGCAAGAAGCTGCGCCTGTTCCCGCGCAAGACGATCCACGTCCGCGTGGGTGACCCCGTCGACCTGTCGGACCTCGAGGGGCGCGAGCTCACCGAGGAGCTGCTCGACACGGCCACCAACCGGCTCATCGACACCCTGACTGCGATGATGGCCGAGGTGCGCGGCGAGCTGCCGTCGTCGCCGAGGATCGACGTGCACTCGCTGAGCAGGCCCAAGAGCACCTACAAGCCCTGACGGTCAGGCACCGTGCTCGTCCAACACCGTGCACACGAGGAAATGGGGAGTCGTCAATGGCGCAGATCGCTGTCATGGGAGCCGGGTCGTGGGGGACCGCCTTCGCGCTGGTGCTGGCCGACGCCGGCAACGACGTCCGCATCTGGGGACGACGGCCCGAGCTGTGCGCCGCGATCAACGACACCCACCAGAACGCCGACTACCTCCCCGGCGTCGTGCTGCCCGACGCGATCTCGGCGACGTCCGACGCGGCCGAGGCGCTGGCCGGGGCCGAGGTCGTCGTGCTGGCGGTGCCGTCGCAGCAGCTGCGCGGCAACCTCGACACGTGGGGTGGTGCGATCCCGGCCGACGCCGTCATGGTGAGCCTGATGAAGGGCATCGAGCTCGGCACGCACCTGCGGATGAGCGAGGTCATCGCCGAGATGACCGGTGCCGGCCCCGAGCGCATCGCGGTCGTGTCGGGTCCGAACCTGGCGCGCGAGATCGCCGATCGCGAGCCCGCCGCGAGCGTCGTGGCGTGCACCGACCAGGCCGTCGCCGAGCGGCTGCAGAAGCTGTGCCACTCCGCGGCGTTCCGTCCGTACTCGATGACCGACGTCATCGGGTGCGAGCTGGCGGGCACGGCCAAGAACATCATCGGGCTGGCGGTCGGCGTGTGCGTGGGGCTGGGCTTCGGCGACAACACCAAGGCGTCCGTCATCACCCGCGGGCTGGCCGAGACGGCACGCCTGGGTGCGGCGATCGGCGCCGATCCCGTGACGTTCATGGGGCTCGCGGGCATGGGCGACCTCGTGGCGACGTGCTCGTCGCCGCTGTCGCGCAACCGCACGTTCGGCGAGAAACTCGGCGAGGGCATGAGCGTCGAGGAGGTCACGGCGCAGACGCGCCAGGTCGCCGAGGGCGTCAAGTCGTGCCGCTCGGTCAGCGAGCTGGCGAAGCTCAACGGCGTCGAGATGCCGATCGTCGAACACGTCGCTGCACTCGTCGCGGGCGAGATGAGCCCGGACGAGCTCGTGCAGCGACTGATCTCGCGCACCGCCAAGCCCGAGACCGTCTGACGGGGCCCGGACCCGGGCCGCGGGTCAGGTGACGGCGGCCAGAACGTTCTGGATGTCGATCCAGACGTCTTCGACGTCCTCGATGCCGACCGACAGGCGGATGAGACCCTCGGGCACCGACTCCGGCTCGCCGGGGTGACGGCGCCGCCGCTCCCACGTCGACTCGACGCCGCCGAGGCTCGTCGCGTACGTGATGATGTCGCTCTGCTCGGTCATCTTCTGCGCCGCGACCGCGCCGCCGGCCACCTCGAACGCGATGATCGTGCCGAAGCCGGGGTAGCGGCTGTAGACGACGTGCCGCGAGTCCGACAGCCGGCGGTGCAGCTCCTTGGCATTGGCCTCGGCTCGGTCGAGCCGGACGTGCAGGGTGCGCATGCCGCGCACGGCCAACCAGGTCTCCATCGCCCCCGGGATCGCGCCCAGCACCGTGCGGCGCTTCTCGAGCGCCGCGTGCGCCCGGTCGTCGGCCGTCACGATGGCCCCGAGGATGACGTCGCTGTGCCCGGCCAGCAGCTTCGACGCCGAGTGCACCGAGAAGTCGGCGCCGAGCTCGAGCGGCTTCTGGCGCAGGGGAGTGGCGAAGGTGTTGTCGACGGCCACGGCGGCGCCGGCCTGGGTCGCGGCGCGCGCGATCGTCTCGATGTCGGCGAGCTGCAGGGCCGGGTTGGTGGGCGACTCGATCCACAGCAGCGCGGCGCCCTGGCAGGCCTCGACGACCTGCGGGGTGTTGTCGATGTCGACGAGCCGCAGCTGCACCTGGCCGCGGCGGTCGCGCTCGACGAGCTGCGCGATCGTGCCGTAGTAGGCGTGGCGCGGCGCGACGACGACCGCACCGATCGGCACCAGGTCGAACAGCGCGGCCGATGCCGCGACGCCGGACGAGAAGGCCAGCGCCCGACCGCCCTCGAGGGCTCCGAGCACCGACTCGAACGACTCCCAGGTGGGATTGCCCTGGCGGGCGTACTCCGTGGAACCGCCCGGGACGAGGGCGCTGGCCATCGTCATGGGTGCGTTGAGAGGGCCCCCCGGCACGCGGTCAGGACGGCCGGCTCCGACTGCGATGGTCGAGGGCGACAGATCGTGTCCATGCATCCAGCCATTGTGCACCGGGCTCCAACATCCGAGGCGATAGGGTTCTCAGCGATGAGCCCCGCCACCCCCGCCTCCGCCAAGCCCCGCCTCGCCGTCGTCTTCGGCGGCCGTTCGAGCGAGCACGGCGTGTCGTGCCTGACCGCCCGCGAGGTGCTGGCGGCGATCGACACCGACCGCTACGACGTCCAGGCGGTCGGCATCACCCGCGACGGCTCGTGGGTCGAGGAGACCGCCGTCTGGGACGACACCGAGCCCGGCACGCTGCCCTCGGTGCGCGCCGACATGCCGTCGTTCGCGTGGGAGCGGCTGCGGGAGTTCGACGCGGTCTTCCCGCTGCTGCACGGCCCGTGGGGCGAGGACGGGACGCTGCAGGGCATGCTCGAGATGGCCGACGTCCGCTACGTCGGCGCCGGGGTGCTGTCCAGCGCCGTCAGCATGGACAAGCCGTTCACCAAGACGGTGTTCGCGGCGGCCGGCCTGCCGCAGATCCCGTACGTCACGATCCGGCCGTGGGAGTGGACCAACGACCGCTCACGGGTCGAGGACCGCATCAGGGCCCTCGGGCTGCCGGTGTTCGTCAAGCCGGCCCGTGCCGGGTCGAGCTCGGGCGTCGCGATGGTCGACACGTGGGACGAGCTCGACGGCGCCGTCGAGCAGGCCAGGTCGTTCGACCCCAAGGTCATCGTCGAGTCGGCCGCGAAGGGCAAGCGCGAGCTGGAGTGCGCCGTGATCCAGCAGCCCGACGGCACGCCCGTCGCGAGCGTCGTCGGCGAGATCACGGTCGCGGACGACACGGGCCACGACTTCTACGACTTCGAGGCCAAGTACCTCGACGGCACGAGCGCCAACGTCGTCCCGGCCGACATCCCGGTGACGCTGAGCGAGCGCATCCGCACCTACGCCGTGCAGGCCTTCGAGGCCGTGGGCTGCGAGGGGCTGGCGCGGGTCGACTTCTTCGCGACCGACGACGGCCTGGTCATCAACGAGATCAACACGCTGCCGGGCTTCACGCCGTACTCGATGTTCCCGGTGCTGTGGCAGGCCAGCGGCGTCTCGTACCCCGAGCTGGTCGACCGGCTGATCCAGCTCGCCCTGGGTCGCTCCACAGGTCTGCGCTGACCCTCCGACGGGGCCGAGGGGCCGCTAGACGCAGGGCTGCACCGACCGGTCGTGCTTCTGGACCGCGGTCGCGACGTCGGCGAGCGCGTCCGAGGCGGGGTCGTACTCCTTCGGCACCTCGACGCTGACGTAGAACGACCGGCCCACGGTCGTGAAGAGGTAGCCGTCGTTGGTCGTCTCGCTGAACCAGTCGACGCCGCCGACGGGGTAGCAGGCCGACGAGCGGGTCAGGGCGGCCGGCTTCTCGACGCCGCAGCGCAGGATGATCGGGGGAGCGCCCCACGCGATCGCGGTGTCGTCCTTGACCAGGATGCTGTCCTGGCCGGCGACCTTCGCGGGGGCGTCGGCGAACAGCGCCTTGCAGTCGACCCGGCTCGCGGGGTCGGTGGGGTACGCGTCGACCCCGAGGCCGGGGCTGCAGCCCGCCGCGACGAGCACGGCGGCGAGCCAGGGACGTCTCATGGGGTGGGGCCGGCGGGCGGGGGGTGGCGGACCGTCAGATGCGGACGACGGGGCAGGTGAGCGTGCGGGTGATGCCCGTGACGGCCTGGATGCGCGAGACGACGAGCGTGCCGAGCTGGTCCATGCTGGGGCCCTCGGCGCGGACGATGACGTCGTACGGTCCCGTGACGTCCTCGGCGAGCGTGACGCCCTCGATGGCCTCGATCGCCTTCGCGACGTCGGCCGCCTTGCCGACCTCGGTCTGGACGAGGATGTATGCCTGCACGGCCATCTGATGTGCTCCTTCGAGAACTGACGGGACTGTGACACGCTACCGGATCCCGGCGGCGTGCCCGCCCGGGCCTGCGAGAAGATGGACGCATGACTTCTCAGACCTCGGGCGGACCGACGATCGGCGAGCTCGGGGAGTTCGGGCTGATCGACCAGGTGCGCGCGCAGATCGGCGACAACCGGCACGTCCTGCTGGGCCCCGGCGACGACGCCGCGCACGTCTCGACCAACGACGGCACGTTCGTGGTGTCGACGGACCTGCTGATCGAGGGACGCCACTTCCGGCGCGACTGGTCGTCGGCCCACGAGGTCGGCCGCAAGGCTGCGGCCTCGAACCTGTCCGACATCAACGCGATGGGCGGGGTCGCGACGGCGATGACGGTGGGGTTCGGCGCGCCCGCCGACCTGCCCGCCGAGTGGGCCCTCGAGATGGTGCGGGGCTTCGAGATCGAGTGCTCGCACGTCGGGGCGCACATCGTGGGCGGTGACGTGACGGCGTCCGACGCGATCGTGATCGCCGTGACGGCGATGGGCGACGCGGCCCGCCCGGTGCGGCGCTCCGGTGCGCTGCCGGGCGACGTCGTCGCGTACGCGGGCGACCTGGGCCTGGCGGCGGCGGGGTTCGCGGCGCTGAGTCGTGGGTTCCGGTCGCCCAAGGCGGCGGTCGAGGCGCACAAGGTGCCGCACCCGCCGTACGCGGCCGGCCCGCAGGCGGCGGGGCTCGGCGCGACGTCGATGACCGACGTCAGCGACGGCCTGCTGGCCGACCTCGGCCACGTCGCCGAGGCCAGTGGCGTCGCGATCGACCTCGACTCGTCGGCGTTCGTGATCCCCGAGGCGGTCGCGACGGTCGGCGAGGCGCTGGGCCGCGCGGCACTCGACTTCGTCCTGACGGGGGGCGACTCGTACGCCCTGGTCGCGACGTTCAGCTCCGAGACCGAGCTGCCGTCGGCGTGGACGCGGGTCGGCCGGGTGTCCGACGGCGCGGGCGTCACGGTCGACGGCACGACCTACGACGGCCCCGAGGGCCACCAGCACTTCCGCTGAGACCGAGCGAGCGCAGCGAGCGAGCGTCGAAGCGCGCCAAGGAGCGCAGCGACTGTGAGCGCACCGCGGCGGAGCCGCCGGACGGCGAGGCGCAGCGAGCGAGCGGGCCCGCTCGGCCCAAGCAGACGCCAGCCCGGGGACTCCCCGGCTCAATCGATCCAGTACCGCCGCTTGGGGACGTCCGCGACGCCCGGCACGACGGACTCGAGCACTCCGCCGTTCTTCTCGATGACGGCCGCGGAGGCGTGGTTGTCGTCGTCGCACGTGACGAGGACCGGGCCGCCGATGCCGTGCTCGCGCAGGAACACCAGCGACTGGCGCAGGATCGCGGTGGCGTGGCCGCGTCCGCGGTGCGCGGGGAGCACCAGGTAGCCGATCTGCCCGCCCAGCGTGCGGAAGAAGTCGTCGAGCCCGAGTCGGATCGTGGCGCGTCCGACGACGGTGCCGTCGACGTCGGCCAGCAGCTCGGCGTGGGCGACGTCGTCGGGCCCGGCGTCCTGTTCACGGGCCCGTACGAGTGCGATGTACTGGTCCCACGGCAGCTCGGGCTCGAAGCGGTACGACCACCTCCCACCATCTGCCGTCATGGTCTCAGCGGCCGCGCGCACCTGCTGCTCGTCGTCGAGCGTGATGCGACGCAGTACGAGCGGCACCCTCAGTCCTGGATGCGCGCGAACGGCCGGTCGGCCTCGAGCTCGTACGCGAGCTCGAGCAGCGTCTGCTCGTCGCCGTGGAGCGCCGAGAAGTGCACGCCGACGGGGCGACCGTCGGACGTCCGGGCGAGGGGCAGCGAGATCGCGGGCCCGCCCGAGGCGTTGTTGAGCGGGGTGAAGGCCGCGTACTGCACGAGCCGGTCGAACAGCACCTCGAACTCGACGGACGGGTTCAGGTGGCCGAGCCGTGGGGTGACGTAGCCGAGCGTGGGCGACACGATGAGGTCGACGTCGGCGAACGCGTCCCGGTACAGCTGCTCGGACTGCTTGAGCGTGCGCAGCGCGCCCGGCGTGCGCCAGGCGTTGCGCACGAAGCGGCGTGCCAGCCCGCGGGTCAAGGGGTCCGTCAGCCGCTTGTCGAAGTCGGGGCTGTGCATCGCCTGCTTGCCGAAGTGGTGGGTGCTGAAGGCCAGCAGGGCCCAGTAGTGCTTGAACGCGTGCATGAACCGCACGGCGTCGCCGGGGATCGGCACCTCGACGACGTCGTGGCCCAGGGCCGTGAGCCGGTCGACGGCCGCGAGGGTCGCGGCGCGGCAGTCGTCGTCGGTGGGAGCGCCGGTCACCGAGTCGAGCACGAGCCCGAGGCGCAGCCGTCGGGTCGACGGGCCCTCGACCAGGTCGAGGGGCTTCATGCCCGCGGCCGGCCTGAACCGCTGCGTGCCGGCCAGGAAGTACGCCGTGTCGCGGACCGTCCGCGTCACGACGCCGTTGGAGACCACGTCGACCGGCAGGCTCGCCGACTCGGCGGCCGGGACGACGCGACCCCGGGTCGGCTTGAGGCCGACCAGCCCGCAGGCGGCGGCGGGGATGCGGATCGAGCCACCGCCGTCGTTGGCGTGGGCGATCGTCACGACCCCGGACGCGACGAGGGCGGCCGACCCGCCCGACGACCCGCCGGCGGAGTGGTCGGTGTGCCACGGGTTGCGGGTCGGGGGCAGCGTCGCCCACTCGGCCGACGCGTTCCAGCCGAACTCTGGCATCGCGGTCTTGCCGAGGACGCCGAGCCCGGTCGACCGGAGCTGCTCGGTGAACGGGTCGTCGGACGTCGCGGGTCGCGAGCGCACGGCCAGCGACCCCTGGTCGGTGGGCAGCCCGGCGACACGGGTGTTGTCCTTGACGAACGAGGGGACGCCGGCGAGCACGCCCGTCGCGGGCCGGTCGGTGGCGGCGAGCGCGCGGTCGAAGTCGGGCGTCTGGATCGCGTTCAGGACGGGCTCGAGGGCCTCGGCCCGGGCGATGACGGCCTCGGTGGCCTCGCGGGCGCTGATCGTCCCCGCGGCAACGGCAGCGGCGACCCCGACGGAGTCGAGGTCGCCGATGGCGTCGTCGCAGAAGGCGTGGACGCGGGTGGTCATCTCGTTGCTCACGAGAGTGACTCTAAAGTCATATCCCGTCTGGTGACCAGAGCAGGACGTGGGCGGTGATGACTAGCGCGAGACCTTGCCGGCCTTGAGGCACGACGTGCAGACGTTGACCCGCTGCGGGGTGCCGTTGACGACGGCGCGCACGCGCTGGATGTTGGGATCGAAACGACGCTTCGTGCGTCGGTGCGAGTGGGAGACGTTGTGGCCGAAACCAGGTCCCTTGGCACACACATCACAGACCGCAGCCATGGCGAACTCCTGAAAGCTTGAGACTTCTCGAGACGGTGCTCGAACGAAAGGGGCGCCCACCGACCGACCGGCCCGTAGACAACCGCTCAAGAATAGCCGACGACCCGACGTCGACGCGAATCAGGCCGTCTGGTCCGTCACGGTGACGGCGGCGACCGATAGCCTCGCCCCATGGGCCTCACCCTCAACGCCGCGGCTTTCCGTGCGTGGACGCAGCTGTGCGCCGCGGCGCTGGCGTCGGCCCGCTCCGAGATCGACGCCCTGAACGTCTTCCCGGTGCCCGACAGCGACACCGGCACCAACGCCTACCTGACGTTCATGTCGGGCGCCGACGCCGCGGAGTCGCAGCCCGTCGACGCGGGCTTCGACCAGCTCGTCAAGGCGTACGTCGACGGCCTGCTGACGGGCGCCAAGGGCAACACCGGCGTGATCCTGTCGCAGCTCGTGCGGGCGTGCTTCCGCGACCTGTCGATCGACCGCGAGGTCAGTGCCGCCGACGTCGCGCAGGCCTTCGTGGCCGCGTCCGACGCCGCCTGGGCCGCGGTGGGCGCCCCGGTCGAGGGCACGATCCTGTCGGTCGCCCAGGCCGCCGCCGTCGGTGCGACCGAGGCCGCCGAGGCGGGGGTCGACGGCCGCACGGTCTTCGCCAAGGCCGCCCGTGCGGCCCGCGAGGCGCTGGCCCGCACCCCCGAGCAGATGGACCTGCTGCGTCGCGCCGGGGTCGTCGACGCCGGTGGACGGGCGCTGGTCGTCGTGCTCGACGCGACCGAGCAGGCGCTCACGGGCCGGGTGCCCGAGCAGGTGCTGGCGCACGTCCCCCAGCCCGCCGCGGTGACGGGCGACGACCTCAGCGCCGACGGCCCGTCGTACGAGGTGATGTACCTCCTCGAGGCCGACGACGACCAGATCCCCGCCCTGCGCTCGGCCCTGATGGGTCTGGGCGACTCGCTCGTCGTGGTCGGCGGCGAGCGGCTCTGGAACGTGCACGTGCACGTCGACGACGTCGGCGCCGCGATCGAGGCGGGCATCGCGGCCGGGCGTCCGTACCGCATCGCCGTCACGCACTTCGCCGACCAGATGGCCAAGGGCCCGCGCCAGGGTCGCGTCATCATCGCCGCCACGACGGGTGCCGGGCTGACCGAGCTGTGCCACGAGTCCGGTGCGCAGACGCTCGAGTTCACCCGCGAGCGTCCGCTGACGGTCGCCGAGATGAGCGCGTCGCTGCAGGACGTCGACGCCGGCGAGATCATCGTGCTGCCGAACAACAACCGCTACATCCGCCAGTTCGTCGCCGCCGCGCAGGCCGCCCGGCAGGACGGCGTCCGGGTCGCCGTCATCCCGACGCACGCGCAGGTGCAGGGCCTGGCCGCGCTCGCGGTCCACGACCCCGGCCTGGGCTTCGACGAGGTGGTCGTCGCGATGTCGAGCGCCGCGGCGCACACGCAGCACGGCGCCGTCACGCTGGCCACCGAGCCGGGCATGACGATGGTCGGGCCGGTCGGCCCGGGCGACGTGCTGGGCGCCATCACGGGCGACTTCGCCGTGATCGGCGACGACGTGCTGACGGTCGCGCTCGAGATCATCGACCGCATCCTGTCGCCGGCCGGCGAGATGGTCACGGTCGTGCTGGGCGAGGGGGCCGACCCGGGGCACGGCGACGCGATCGCCGCCCACCTGCGGGCCGTGCGCCCCGACGTCGACGTCGTGGTCTACGACGGCGGCCAGGAGAACTACCCGCTGTTCATCGCGGTCGAGTGATGGCCGACCTCGCCACCAGGATCGTCAACGTGCTGGGCGACAAGACCGCCAAGCCGCTGGCCAAGCACTTCGACATGCACGTCGTCGGCGACCTGCTGCGGCACTACCCGCGCCGCTACGTCGAGCTCGGCAGGGCCAGCAACCTCGCGAGCCTGCAGGTCGGCCAGCACGCGACGGTGCTCGCGACGGTCGTCGAGGCGAAGAACTACTCGTTCGGGCCGGGCGGCCGGCGCACCCGCACCGAGGTCGTCGTCACCGACGACACCGGTGCCCGGCTCTCGCTGACGTTCTTCCAGCAGCGGTGGCTCGCCGAGAAGATGCTGCCCGGGAAGATGTGCCTGTTCTCGGGCGAGGTCGGCGCGTTCAACGGTCGCCTGCAGCTGACCCACCCCGACTACGACCTGTTCGACGCCGAGGGCGACACGGCGTCGTCGCGCCTGTCGCGCGGCGTCCTGCCGATCTACAAGGCCACGGGGTCGGTGCCGACGTGGAAGCTCGAGAGCTTCATCGGCCTGTGCCTCGACGCGCTCGACCCCCTCGACGACCCGCTGCCGGCCGACGTCCGCGCGGCCCGGGGCTTCGGCGACCTGCGGACCGCGCTCGAGGCCGTCCACCGCCCGCACGGCATGGGCCAGGCCGTCACGGCGCAGAAGCGCCTGAAGTTCGAGGAGGCGTTCGTCGTCCAGACGGTGTTCGCGCAGCGCCGGCACGCCCTCGAGCTCGAGCGCGCCTCGGCCCGCCCACCCGTCGCGAACGAGCTGCGCGACCGGTTCGAGCAGCAGCTGCCGTTCACGCTGACCGACGGTCAGCGCCACGTCGTCGACGAGATCTCGACCGACCTGTCGCGCACCCGCCCCATGCACCGCCTGCTGCAGGGCGAGGTCGGCTCCGGCAAGACCATCGTGGCGCTGATGTCGATGCTGCAGGTCGTCGACGCCGGAGCCCAGACCGCGCTGCTGGCCCCCACCGAGGTGCTGGCCTCGCAGCACTACCGCGGCATCACCGCGATGCTCGGCGACCTGGCCAAGGGGGGCATGCTGGGCGGCGCCGACGTCGCGACGCGCGTCCGGCTGCTGACCGGCTCGATGGGCGCCAAGGCCCGCAACGCCGCGCTGCTCGACGCGGCGTCGGGCGAGGCAGGCATCGTGATCGGCACGCACGCCCTGATCCAGGACCACGTGCAGTTCGCCGAGCTGGGCCTGCTGGTCGTCGACGAGCAGCACCGCTTCGGCGTCGAGCAGCGGGCGGCCCTCGTCGACCGGGCCGAGGTCAAGCCCCACGTGCTGGTCATGACGGCCACGCCGATCCCGCGCACGATCGCGATGACGGTGTTCGGAGACCTCGAGGTCTCGACCCTGCGCGAGCTGCCGGCCGGGCGCCAGCCCATCCAGACGACGGTCGTGCCGGCGCTCGAACGTCCGGCCTGGCTCGAGCGGGGGTGGGAGCGGGTGCGCGAGGAGGTCGCCAAGGGGCGTCAGGCGTACGTCGTGGTGTCCCGCATCGGGGGGCCCGACGACGACGGCACGTCCGAGACGCACTCGCTGGTCGAGCTGCACGAGGAGCTCGTCGGCGGTCGGCTGCACGGCCTGCGGGTCGGCGCGCTGCACGGGCGCATGACGTCCGACGAGAAGGACGCCACGATGGCGGCCTTCGCGGCCGGCGACCTGCAGGTGCTCGTCGCGACGACCGTCGTCGAGGTCGGCGTCGACGTCCCCAACGCCACCGCGATGGTCATCATGGACGCCGACCGCTTCGGCATGTCGCAGCTGCACCAGCTGCGGGGACGCGTCGGGCGTGGGTCCGAGGCCGGGCTGTGCCTGCTCGTGACGTCCAGCGAGGTCGACTCACCGGCCCGCGAGCGCCTCGACGCCGTCGCGTCGACGACCGACGGGTTCGAGCTGTCGCGGCTCGACGTCGAGCTGCGGCGCGAGGGCGACGTGCTGGGTGCCGCCCAGTCGGGCGTCCGGTCGAGCCTGCGGCTGCTGTCGGTCGTCAGGGACGGCGACGTCATCGACGACGCCCGATCGGCCGCCGATGCGCTGGTCGCCGCCGACCCCGCCCTCTCCCAGCACCCCACCCTGGCTGCCGCCGTGCACGACCTCGAGCACTCCGAGCAGGCCGACTACCTCGACCGCACGTGACGGAGCGCCCATGACCCGCATCATCGCCGGAGCCCTCGGGGGCCGGCGCATCCAGACGCCCAAGGGCGACGGCACCCGGCCGACGTCCGACCGGGTGCGCGAGGCGATGTTCTCGTCGCTGGAGTCCGAGCTGGGCGGCTTCGCCGACCTCCGCGTCCTCGACCTCTTCGCGGGCTCCGGGGCACTGGGTCTCGAGGCGCTGTCGCGCGGGGCCGATCACGCGACGTTCGTCGAGTCCGACGGACGGGCCGCCGCCGTCGTGCGGGCCAACGTCCGTGAGCTCGGCCTCGATCGGGCCGAGGTCGTCAAGACCACCGCCAGCGCCTTCCTCGTGCATCCGCACGACCCGCGGTTCGACCTGGTGTTCGTCGATCCGCCCTACGCGATGGCGACCGACGTCGTGACGGGGCTGATCAGGTCCCTCGCCGAGTACAGCGCCTCCGAGGCGCTGTTCGTGGTGGAGCGCGCGACCCGCGACCCGTTCAGGTGGCCCGAGGGCGTCGAGGCGCTGCGCAGCCGGAAGTACGGCGAGACCACGCTGTGGCTCGGACGCCCTGCGGTACCGTCGCTGCCATGACGAAGGTCGTGTGCCCCGGCTCGTTCGATCCCGTGACCAACGGTCACCTCGACATCATCGAGAGGTCCGCGCGCCTCTTCGACGAGGTCGTGGTCGCGGTGCTGGTCAACCAGAACAAGCAGGGTCTCTTCACGATCCCCGAGCGGCTCGACCTGCTCGACCGCGCGACGGCGCACCTGCCGAACGTCACGACCGACTCGTTCACGGGGCTGCTCGTCGACTTCTGCACGACTCACGAGGTCGACGCGATCGTCAAGGGCCTGCGCGCCGTCACCGACTTCGACTACGAGCTGCAGATGGCGCAGATGAACGGCAGCCTGACCGAGGTCGACACGGTCTTCATCCCGACGTCGCCCGAGTACTCGTTCCTCGCGTCGAGCCTGGTCAAGGAGGTCGCGAAGCACGGCGGCGACGTCTCGGCCCTGATTCCCGGGTTCGTCAACGACGAGCTGACCAGGAAGTACGCCTAGGCCGTCAGTCGGGCAGGTGGGGGGCCGCGGTCGGGTCGGACGAGCCGAGCTGGACGGCACGGCGCACCGCGGCACCGCCGAACTTGTTGCGCACGGCGTCGATGACGTCGTCGAGCTCGGCCCCGCTGGTGACGTCGAGCGGCAGCGCCAGCTGCGCCGGCTGGTCGTCGAGCGAGCCCAGCGAGACGCCGATCAGGGTGATGCCCTTCTCCTTGATGACGCCCGCGCGGGACGCCAGCAGGGTGCGCGCGACGTCGAGCACCGTGACGGTGTGGGCCGTGGGGCGCGACAGCGTGTGGGACGACGTCGAGCGGGTGAAGTCGCCGAAGCGCAGGCGGATCGTCACGGTGCTGCCCGTGCGACCGGCCGACCGCATGCGGCGCGTGACCCGGTCGACCAGGCTCAGCAGCATCAGGTCGAGCTCGGCGGGGGAGTGCTCGCCCCGACCCAGGGCGTGCTGGGCTCCCATGGAGCCACGGCGCGTCCCGGTCTGCACGGGGCGGGGGTCGCGGTTGTGGGCCAGGGCGTGCAGATGACGTCCGGCACCCGGGCCCAGCAGTGCCACGAGCTCGCTCTCGAACATCTCGGCGACGTCGCCGACCGTCGTGATGCGCGCGTCGCGGAGCTTGCCCGACGTGACCTTGCCGACACCCCAGAGCCGCTCGACCGGCAGGGCGTGCAGGAACTCGAGCTCGCGGTCGACGGGGACGACCAGCAGGCCCTCGGGCTTGGAGACCGCCGACGCGACCTTGGCGAGGTACTTGGTGCGCGCCACGCCGACCGAGATCGGCAGCCCGACCCGCTCGCGGACGTCGACGCGCAGCTGCGCCGCGATCGTCGACGGCAGGCCCCGGATGCGCCGCAGGCCGCCGACCTCGAGGAACGCCTCGTCGATCGAGATGCCCTCGACGATCGGGGTCGTGTCGTGGAAGACCTCGAAGACCGCCCGGCTGGCCTCGGTGTAGGCCGCGAACCGGGCGGGGACGACGACGGCGTCGGGACACACCTGCAGGGCCTGGCGTCCGCCCATGGCGGTGCGGACGCCGCGGGCCTTCGCCTCGTAGCTGGCCGCCAGGACGACGCCGCCGCCCACGATGACCGGACGTCCGCGCAGCGTCGGGTCGTCGCGCTGCTCGACCGAGGCGTAGAAGGCGTCGAGGTCGGCGTGCAGCACGGTCCCTTCGGACAGTGCTCCGTCGGTCATGACACCACTGTCGCACCCGCCACCGACACGCGCGCCGAACCGCGGGGCGATTGGCCTCGGCACCGCCCGGCGGGTTACGATTCTCTTCGGCCTGTTCGCAGGTTGATCTTTCGTCGTGCTCTTGGATGGATGAGTGAACGTGCATATCGGACCGCTGGTCTTCGACACCCACGAGATGGGTCGCAAGCCCGGTGCCGAACGCACCTTCACGAGGTCCGTCGAGGCGCCGGCAGAGATGGGTTACGACGTCTACGCCGTGCCCGAGGGCTCCACGATCGAGCTCGAGCTCCGGCTCGAGGCGATCATGGAGGGGATCTTGGCAACAGGAACCTTCTCGGCACGCGCCGTGGGCGAGTGCGTGCGATGCCTGGACCCGATCGACGAGGCTGTCGTGGTGGGATTCCAGGAGCTGTACCTCTACGACGCACCCTCCAGCCAGGAGGAGGCGGACGAGGAGGATCATGTCCTCGAGGACGAGCTGCTCGACCTCGAGCCCGTTCTGCGGGACGCGGTGGTGCTCGCACTGCCGCAGAACCCGTTGTGTGCTCCGGACTGTCCGGGACTGTGCCCCGAGTGTGGGGCGCGACTCGCGGATGACCCAGGGCACACACACGGTGAGGCGATCGACCCGAGATGGGCGTCGTTGAGCCAGCTGGCGGAGCAACCGGTCCCGTCAGCCGACCAGTCAGAGTCGGACACCTCGTCCGACGACAGCAAGGAGTAGATCGTGGCCGTTCCGAAGAGGAAGATGTCGCGCAGCAACACGCGTCACCGTCGTTCGCAGTGGAAGACCACCGCGACGGCGATCGTCGACTGCGCCAACCCCGCGTGCGACTCCAAGGTGCAGCCGCACCACGCGTGCACCAAGTGCGGTCAGTACGGAGCTCGCGGCGAGCGCCGCCAGGTCCTCTGATCCCTGAGACACCGGCAGAAGCTGGGGAGCTGCGGGAGGTCCTGGGAGTCCAGGACCTCGATCCGCAGCTCCTCCAGCATGCCCTGACCCATCGTTCCTTCGCCTACGAGAACGGCGGGGTGCCGAACAACGAGCGCCTCGAGTTCCTGGGCGACTCGGTGCTCGGGCTGGTCGTGACCGACACGCTGTTCACGAACCACCCCGACCTGCCCGAGGGCCAGCTCGCCAAGCTGCGGGCCGCGGTCGTCAGCGCCAAGGCGCTCGCCGAGGTCGCGCGCACCCTGGGCGTCGGCGAGCACGTGCGCCTCGGCCGCGGCGAGGAGTCGACCGGCGGTCGCGACAAGGCCTCGATCCTGTCCGACACCGTCGAGGCACTGCTCGGCGCGATCTACGTGCAGTTCGGCATCGAGCGGGCCGCCGAGGTCGTGCACCGGGTCTTCGACCCCGTGATCGCCGTCGCCGCCGAGCTCGGCGCGGGCCTGGACTGGAAGACGTCGCTGCAGGAGATCTCGGCCAACAACGGCCTGGGCGTGCCGCACTACGTCCTGGTCGGCACCGGCCCCGACCACGACAAGAGCTTCACCGCCGAGGTCGTCGTCGGTGACCGCACCTACGACGGCGGGCACGGCCGCTCCAAGAAGGAGGCCGAGCAGATGGTCGCCGAGATCGCCTGGCGTCGCATCAGCGCCGGCCTCGAGACCCCCAGCGCCTGACGGTGCCCGAGCTCCCCGAGGTCGAGGTCGTCCGTCTGGGCCTCGTCGACCACGTCGTCGGCCGCCGCATCACCGGTGTGACGGTCCACGACGTCCGCTCGCTGCGGCGTCATCTCGCGGGCCCGGCCGACTTCGTCCACCGCCTCGAGGGGCGGACGGTCGTGGGCGCCGCCCGACGCGGCAAGTACCTGTGGATGCAGCTCGACGAGGGTGACGCCGTGCTGTGCCACCTGGGCATGAGCGGACAGTTCCTCGTCTCGGCGCCGGACGCGCCGCCGCCCCGTCACCTGCGCATCACGCTGACGCTCGACGACGAGAACGAGCTGCGATTCGTCGACCAGCGCATCTTCGGCGGCATGGCGTTCAGCGAGGACGGCGCCGAGCTGCCGCCCGAGATCACCCACATCGCCCGCGACCCGCTCGACCCGCTGTTCGACCCGGCGGAGTTCGCCGCGCGCATCCGCCGGCGCCAGACCGGCGTCAAGCGGGCGATCCTCGACCAGACCCTCATCTCGGGCGTCGGCAACATCTACGCCGACGAGTCGCTGTGGCGCACGCCTCTGCACTACGCCCGCAACACCCGGCACCTGCGCACCCGCGAGATCGAGGCGCTGCTGGGCCACATCGGCGAGGTCATGACCGAGGCGCTGGCGCAGGGCGGCACGTCGTTCGACGCCCTGTACGTCAACGTCAACGGCAACAGCGGCTACTTCGACCGGTCGCTGAAGGCGTACGGGCAGGAGGGACGGCCGTGCGAGCGCTGCGGCACGCCGATCCGCCGCGACGCCTTCATGAACCGGTCGTCGTTCTGGTGCCCCGTGTGCCAGCCCCGCCCCCGCAACGGCCGCTTCTGACCCCGGTAGCCTTCCGCGCATGACCCTGACGCTGGAACGGATGAGCGCCGAGCGGTTCGTCCTCTGGAACGAGCACCTGGTCGCGAGCTTCGCCCAGGACAAGATCGACGCCGGCAGCTGGCCCGAGGAGGGCGCGCTCGAACGGTCCGCCCGCGAGAACGCCCAGCTGCTGCCGCACGGCGTGGCCACGGCGGGGCACGACCTGTTCGTCGCGCTGGTGGACGGCGACGAGGTCGGGTTCCTGTGGCTGTTCACCGATCCCGCGGCGGTGCCGCCCGAGTCGTTCGTCTACGACATCGAGATCGTGGAGGGACGCCGCGGCGAGGGGCTCGGTCGAGCGCTGCTGGAGGCGGCCGAGGCCTGGTGTGCCGACCACAGCGTCGCGACCCTCCGTCTGCACGTGTTCGGCCACAACGAGACCGCGATCGGCCTGTACGAGTCGTCGGGTTTCGAGACCACCGACATCACCATGGCCAAGCAGATCCGATGACCGACCGCTACGGCGCCGAGGCGTCGGAGCGGTTCGTCGACGAGCCGCCCAAGCGTCCCGGACGCACACCGTTCGAGCGCGACCGGGGACGCATCGTCCACTCGGCGGCGCTGCGGCGGCTGTCGGCCAAGACGCAGGTGATGGGTCCCGGCTCCGACGACTTCGTCCGCAACCGCCTGACGCACTCGCTCGAGGTGGCCCAGGTGGCGCGCGAGCTCGGCAAGGCGCTCGGCTGCGATCCCGACGTCGTCGACTCCGCCGCGCTGGCGCACGACCTGGGGCACCCGCCGTTCGGCCACAACGGCGAGGTGGCGCTGGACGAGGCGGCGCAGGCCTGCGGCGGCTTCGAGGGCAACGCCCAGACGTTGAGGATCCTCAGCCGCCTCGAGTCCAAGACGTTCGCGCCGGACGGTCGCAGCGTCGGGCTGAACCTGACGCGGGCGACGCTCTCGGCGTGCGTCAAGTACCCGTGGGCGAGGGGCGACGCGCCGGACGGGTCGGGCAAGTTCGGCGTCTACGCCGACGACATGCCGGTCTTCGCCTGGCTCCGCGACGGTGCACCGGCGTTGCGCCGGCCCGTCGAGGCGCAGGTCATGGACCTCGCGGACGACATCGCGTACTCGGTCCACGACGTCGAGGACGGTGTGGTCGGGGGGTGGTTCGGCCTGCGCGACGGCGAGATCGACATCGCCTCGATCCACGACGTCGCCCGCGACTGGTACGACCCGACCGCCCACGACGACCGGCTCGATGCCGCCCTCGGCCGCCTGCAGCGCATGCGGGAGTGGCCCACGACGTCCTTCGACGGCAGCCGGGCGGAGCGGGCGGTGCTGAAGAGCCTCACGAGCGCGCTGATCGGACGGTTCGCCAACGCAGCCGAGCGCGCGACCGTCGAGGCGTGGGGCAGGGGGCCCCTCACCCGGTTCGAGGCCGACCTCGAGGTGCCCCTGGACACCATCGACGAGATCACGGTGCTCAAGTCGATCGCGGCGCACTACGTCATGCTCGCCGACGACCGCGCCGGCCTCCTCGGACGTCAGCGCGAGCTGCTGCTGGCCCTCGTCGACGTGCTCGCCGATTCCGACGGACGTGAGCTCGAGGCGGAGTTCGCCGCCGACTTCGCCGCCGCGGTCGACGACGCCGGGCGTCGCCGCGTCGTCATCGACCAGGTCGCGAGCCTCACCGACGTGTCGGCCAGGGTCTGGGCGGCTCGACTGCTGGCTTGACGGTCGGTGCGCCGGACTACGATCACCTCATGGCCGGGCGCATCAAGGACGAGGACATCCAGCTCGTCCGCGAACGCACCCGCATCGACGAGGTCGTCGAGCAGTACGTGACGCTCAAGAACGCCGGCGGCGGGTCGCGCAAGGGCCTGTGCCCGTTCCACGACGAGAAGTCGCCGTCGTTCAACGTGCGGCCCTCGGTCGGGTCGTACCACTGCTTCGGCTGCGGGGCCGGCGGCGACGTCTTCAAGTTCGTGATGGAGATCGAGGGGCTCAGCTTCGTCGAGACCGTCGAGCGGCTCGCCGCCAAGGGCGGCATCACCCTGCGGTACGAGGACGGCGGTACGCCTGGGCCGCGCCGCGACCCCCACCAGCGTCCGCGCCTGCTCGCCGCGCACCGCGAGGCCGGCGCCTTCTACGCCACCACGTTGCAGTCGTCGCCCGACGCCCAGGCCGGACGTCAGTTCGTCAAGGACCGCGGCTTCGACCAGGCCGCCGCCGAGACGTTCGGCATGGGCTTCGCGCCGCGCGGGGGCGAGCAGCTCGTCGCGCACCTGAAGGGCAAGGGCTTCACCGACGACGAGCTGGTCGTCGGCGGGCTCGCCTCGCGCGGCAGCCGCGGGCTCTACGACCGGTTCCGCGGACGGCTGCTGTGGCCGATCCGCGAGATGACGGGCGAGATCATCGGCTTCGGCGCGCGCCGCATGTTCGACGACGACCGGGTCGAGGCCAAGTACCTCAACACGTCCGAGACCCCCATCTACAAGAAGAGCCAGGTGCTCTACGGGCTCGACCTCGCGCGGCGGTCGATCTCGTCGTCGGGGCAGGCCGTCGTCGTCGAGGGGTACACCGACGTCATGGCGTGCCACGAGGCCGGCGTCAAGACCGCGGTCGCGACGTGCGGCACGGCGTTCGGCGAGGACCACGCGCGCGTCATGCGCCGCCTGATGCTCGACGACCAGGCGTTCCACGGCGAGGTCATCTTCACGTTCGACGGCGACGAGGCCGGCCAGCGGGCCGCGATCAAGACGTTCAACGGCGACCAGCAGTTCGTCGCGCAGACGTACGTGGCCGTCGAGCCGCGCGGCATGGACCCGTGCGACCTGCGCCTGGCCGACGGCGACGCCGCGGTGCGCGACCTCGTGGCGTCCCGCATCCCGCTCTACCGGTTCGTGCTCGACAACATGCTGGGCAAGTACGACCTCGACCGGGGCGACCAGCGGGTCGACGCGGTGCGCGAGGCGGTCGGCCTCGCCTCGGCGATCCGCGACCGCTCCAAGGTCGACGAGCTGCTGCGCGAGATCGCAGGCCGCGTCGGCACCGACGTCGACCAGGTGCGCGGCGAGCACCGGCGGCGTGTCGCGATCGCGGCCAAGCAGGCCAAGGACGGGCCCCCGGCGCACGGCGCGCAGGCCGGCACCACGACGCAGGAGGCCCCGGCGCCGTCCCTGCCGTCGCCCGCGGTGAACTTCGGGCAGCCGCAGTTCGCCGACGAGCGCGAGGCGCTGAAGGCGATCGTGCAGCACCCGCACCTGGTCGCGGTGCACGCCGCCGACCTCGACGACGACGACTTCACGCACCCCATCTCGAAGGTCATCTGGAAGCACGTCGAGGCGATGACGTGGCCCACCTCGCCCGACGCCAACTGGCTGCCCCGGCTGGCCGACTCGATCGCCGACGACGACGCCAAGCGCATCCTGTCGATCGCTGCGGTCGAGCCCATGCGCGCCCGCGACGGCAACACGGGGGCCGTCGTGACGTCCGTGATCCTGCGCCTGCAGATGCTGACGCTGGGGCGCCGCATCGGTGAGACCAAGTCGAGGCTGCAGCGCACCAACCCGATCGATCAGGCCGACGACTACAACCGGATGTTCGGCGAGCTCATCGGCCTCGAGCAGCAGCTGCGCCAGCTGCGCGACCGTCTGCTCAGCGGCGACGTCCCCAGCTGACCGCGGGTGCCGGGGGAGTGCACAGGCGTCGGGAGGACGGCTGCGCGAGCCCTCGCCCCGACAGCAGGCTGGCGGCATGGATCGCTTCGTCCGCGCGCTCATGTCTGCTGCACCGCTTGCCGCCGAGGACGAGCTCGCGCTGGCGCGGCGGGCCCGCGACGGCGACGAGCGGGCGCGGCACGACCTGATCACGTCCGGTCTGCGATCCGTCGCGCTGAGGGCGTGCTCGCTCGGCATCCGCGGCGACGACCTCAGCGACGCGGTGCAGTCGGGCGCGGTGGGCCTGATCCGTGCCGTCGACCGGTTCGACCCCGAGCGCGGCGTCCGGCTCTCGACGTTCGCGTGGCGGTGGATCGGCGCCGAGATGGTGCGCCGGCACCGTCCCGAGGTGCCTCTCGACGACCTCGAGCCAGCAGTCGACGACGACGTGACCCGTGACGCCGACGGGCTCGACGACCTGCTCCGGGACCTGCCCCACGACGGTGCCGAGGTGCTCCGCCTGCGCTTCGCCGGCGGGGGTTCCGGGGAGGATCCACTGTCGCGCGAGGCCGTGGGGGAGCGGCTGGGACTGACGATCTCGCAGGTCCGGACGATCGAGGGCAAGGCGATGCGACAACTGCGCATGGGGCTTGCTAATGTTGTCCACCGTGCTCCTCATCCGTGAGGCGCCGATCCCCCATAGCTCAATTGGCAGAGCATTCGACTGTTAATCGGAGGGTTCTTGGTTCGAGTCCAAGTGGGGGAGCAGGACCCGCTGAAACCCCCGCTCCGGCGGGGGTTTCGCTGTTTGGCGCAGGCACGTGGCCGGCGCGGCTGCCCGGCAGCCGCGAACCGAGGACGCGGCGAGTCCCCGCGACTATCCTCGTGACGTCGACCGAGGGAGGTCCCCGTGACGGAACCCGCCAGTGCGTCCCACGGTTCTCGTCTGCTGGCCAACGTCCTGCTCGTGGTGTGGGTCGCCGTCTGGCCGCTGTCGGCCCTGATCGTCACCGCCGATGGCGTCGACTTCTCCGCGGCCCGGCCACCAGCTCCTGCCGACGAGCGCCACGCCTATCTCGTGTACGGGTTGACGGTCGGCATCGGTCTGCCGCTCGCCGCCGGTCTGCTCGCCCGCAGCTCGTACGCGTGGCGCGTCACCTCCTCCGCGATGGCTGCCCTGGGAGCGATCTCGTTCTGGTTCTCCTACGGGTTGAAGTACGGCGGCTAGGCCCCCGCGAGCTCGGGCCGCTCGGAGGCGCGCACCGACTCGGCGCGTGCGGGAGTGCGTCCGTCGCGACGACGTCGGCGACCGTGACCCCGGACCGGCGCCCGTGTCACTACCGTGGCGGGATGAGTCTCCTGCCGACGCGCGACGCCTCCGAGGCCGACTGGATCGTCTCGGCCGAGGGGCCGTGGTACGTCGTCGGCACCTACGGCCCCCCGGTCTTCGAGACGTACGCGCGAGTGGCACTGCACCGTGACGACGTGACCGCGCACGGGTACTCCCACCACCCGGCCGACGACAAGCGGATCCTCGCCGCGGTGCTGGCGATCCTCGGCGACCACACGTCCACCCCCGACGCCCTGAACGTCGCCATCTGGGTCGGCTTCGGCCACTCACTTCCGCGCGCCGCCCACTTCGAGATCCCCGCCCGCGAGTTCGCGCTCCTGACCGGCACCGTCGAGGACGCCCTCGATCCGACGTCACTCGACCTCGAGCCGGGAGCGATCGAGCTGCCCCAGATGATCTGGCCGCACGACCGCGCGTGGATGGTCTGCTGGGACGTCGACGAGGTGAACAACTTCTCCGTGGGTGGATCGGCCGTCGCCATGGCGCAGCTCCAGGCCACCGACGGGGTCTGCCGAGATCGTCCCGTACGGCACGCCCGAGGACGACTGGACCTGGTAGCCCACCACGGTCGCGCCTCCGAGGCTACGGTTGCCGCATGGACCAGCGGGTTTCCAGAGCCTTCGTGGCCGCCGTCGTCGTGATGATCGGCGTGACGGAGCCGTGACGCGCAGGGGACAGACCGTGGCGGCGTGCGTCGGCATGGTGCTGGCCGGGACCGTCGCGTGGATCGTCGGGTGGGACCTGTCGTCCCGGTACGGCCACGACACGTACGACAACCTCGTGGGCGGCAGCGGCATCGTGGCGGCCGTCCTCGCCCTGATCGCGCTGCCGCGGGCGGGGTGGGCCCGCGTCCCGCTGCTCGCCTCCGTCGTCGTGTCGGCGCTGATGGCGTACGCCCGGTTCGACCCGGCGCCCAACGCCGGCGACATCGACGTGACGCCGCTCTTCCTCCCGCCGTTGGTCGTCATCCTCGGGGTGACCGCGCTGTTCATGGTGGCCGTGAGGGTGTCGCCGGACGGCGCGCGGAACCGGAGGACGTGATGAGCACGACGCGGGACGAGGTGCTGATCAGGGTGCGGTGGAACAACCTCGTCGAACGCTTCCTCGTCACCGATGACGACGGGGCAGCCGCCCTTCCGCGGGTCTCGCGGCGACTGCTCGACGACCTCGCGGCGTGGCAGGACCATCTGCTGGAGAACTTCACGCCGGAGGACTCGGTGCGGGCGGGCACCTGGCGCGAGGACACCCGGTGGTGGTTCGTCGCCGAGGCCCGACGCCTCGAGAACGAGTTCCGCCGCCAGCTCGACGGGCGTGCTCACGTCGTGCGCCTGAGCCCCTACCCGGGCACCATCCCCATCCAGATCTACGCCGATTACAGCGACTGGCCCCTGTGGGACGTCGAGGGTGGCACCGGTCCGGAGGACTTCCCGACCCTCAGCGACCAGCTCCGGGACGACCTGGTGTCCTGGGCGCTGGCCACCGAGGTGGGCAGTCCGTCCGATCAGGTCGGCACGCAGCTCGTCGCCCGGCTCCGGGCCGAGCTCGGCCACGAGTTCGACGTCACCTTCTAGGCCGGACGGACGCGGGACGAACCCCTAGGCTTCGGCCATGGACGACCACGACGCGACCGAGCCGGGCGCCGAGGGGCTCGAGACGATCTGGGCACCCCGGCGGACGGCCGTCACGGTGCTGGCGACCCTGCCCGCGGTGCTGGTCTCGTCCGCCGTGTCCGGCGTGCTCCTCTCGATCGTCGTGGCGGAGTCGACCGCCGTCCTCGTCGCCGTGTCGGCTGCGGTCGTGGTCACCGTCGTCCGGGTCGTGTGGTGGGTGGGGATCGTGGCCGGGCGGTCGATCGCGGTGTCCGACTCGAGCCTCGCGGTGCGACGCGGCGACGAGGTGCTGGGCAGGATCCTCTGGTCGGACGTCGACGCGGTGCGGCTCGATCCCGGCGACGGACTCCTGCGGGTGATGGTGGACGTCTTCGCGGACGCCACCGACTTCCCGAACGTCTCGGCCACGTCCGCCAACGTCTGGGACGTGGAACGTCGGCTGCCGTCGCTGTTCGCGCTCCTCCCGTCCGAGGTCGAGCGCCTGCGGACGGCGCTCGCGGCGGCGTGCGCGGCGCGGTCCGTCTCGTTGTCGACGCGCAGGTGAGCGCGGCCGAGGGCGACGGGAGCGTCGAGCACGTCGCGGTCGCTCCCTCTACGGTGAGGAGTCGAGCCGGTCGGCCAGCCCGTCGACGCGGGCCTGACGCTCTCGGGCCCGCTCGATGGACTGCTCGAGGTCGGTCGCCGGATCGGTCCGGGCCGCCGCGGACCCGGTGCCGACGGACGGCGCACCGTCGCGGTCGGTGTCGCGGTTCTCGTCGGCCATCCCGACGATCGCGGCGGCCAGCACGGCGAGGACACCCACGGCGGCCGCAACGCGTCTCATGGTGCGCCTCTCGCCGGGTGGTGGAGTGGCCAGTGTGACACCTGGACGGCGTCAGCGCGGGGGAGTCGGAAGAGTGCTCCTGTAGTCGTGCACCAGCAGCGCGAGGCTCAGCGAGATGAACGAGTCGGAGTCGTCGAGGTCGACCATGAGCATCGACTCGAGCTTGCGCAAGCGTCCGTAGAGGGCCTGCCGGCTGATGCCGACGTCGTGGGCGAGAGCGGTCTTGTTGCCGCGCAGCCCGACGTAGGCCCGCAACAGGTCGAGCAGCTCGTGCTGCGGGGCGGGCGCGAGCGACAGCAGCGGGCCGAGCTCTGACTCCGCGAACGCCAGCAGCCGTTCGTCGTCCTGCAGCTGCGCGACGAGCCCCCTGATCCGGACGTCGGTCGATCGGAAGTAGCCCAGGTCGGAGACCGGCATGGCGCGGGCCGCCTGCGCGATGTTGACCGTCGTGCGCATGCGCGAGGCGGCTACCAGCAGCTGCGGCGCGGGCCGGCCGACCCCCACGACGGGCCCGCGCGATCCCGGACGTCCCGGAGCGAGCCGGTCGAGCGCCGCCGCGAGGCGGGTCAGCGTCGCGTCCTCGGGCGTGGTGCGGCCCAAGGCGACGATGACGCCGACCCCGCCCGGCGTGAACCCGCCGGCGAACCCGTCGACGCGTGCCTCGCGCAGCGCACGTGACACGGTGTCGAGGTGGGCCCTGGTGCGTCGCTGCCCCGAGATCTTGTCGGAGGCGGTCGTCGGCGCCGACTCGAACATCACGGCGACGGGCAGGTACAGCGCAGCGGCGGGCATGCCGAGGGCGCGGGCCTGGGCGACGCCGTCGTCCTCGTCCTGCAGGCGACCCTCGGTGAGGTCGAGGAGCAGCGACTCCTGGGCCCGGAACTGCAGGCTCTCGGTGTCGCGCTCGACCAGGCGCGAGATCTGCAGCGCCTGCGCCGCGCGCTGCAACACGAGGGCTTCGCGGGTGGGATCGTCCACCGCCTCGGGGATGACCAGACGTCCCCAGGGTGCACCGCGGACACCCACGCGACACGTCACCCAGCGGTCGGCGCCCCACGGCCCGGGCTCGTCGCGGGTGGGGCTGCGTCGCGACCGCTCGTCCCAGTCGAGCAGCAGCGACTTCTGCGGACGCCGCTGCGGCGCGAGCGCCAGCACCCGGTGGGTCAGGTCCTCCAGCACGACCGGCAGGTCGATCAGGTCGGCCGCCGCCGAGACGATCGTCTGGGCGTCGGCGATGTCGAGGCTCAGGGCGGTGAACACCTCGTGGGTGCGCTGCGCGAAGGCCAGGCCCTGGTACTGCTCGCCGACGATGAGTCGGTGGACCGCCTCGGTGATCGAGACGAACCGCACCGGTCGCCGCAGGACGACCAAGGGCACCTGCTGCCGCTCCGCCTCGTCGACGACGTCCTGGGGGAGCGTGGCCGCGAGGTCGGCGAGCTCGACGACGAGCCCGCACGCGCCCGCCGCCGACAGCTGCTCGAGGAACCGTGCCGGGTCGGCGGTCGGCCCCACGAGCGGGAGCCCGGTGGTCAGCACGACCTCGCTGCCGCCCAGGACGCTCGCGACGTCGTCCACCTCCGTGACGTGGACCCATCGGACGATGCGGTCGAGCGCGTCGCCGCCGGCCAGCACCAACGGATCGCCGTCGGCGACGACGTCCAGGTCGAGGATCGAGCGCAGAGTCAGAGGCACGGCTCGACGGTACCCGCGGGTTTACACCCTGTCATGCTTTCGACGCGGATCGAGACGCTGTGTGAATGGCGTCGGGCCCCGAACTCGGCGAGGATGGGGTGATCACCGGACGAGGAGGAGCATGACGCGGCACTCGACGGTCTTCGAGCGCCTCGCGCCGAGCGCGAGCGCCGTCACGGAGTCCCTGCGGTCGACCCGCTCGGCGGTGTTCTGGCTCGAGGACGCCCCCGTCGTCAGCCGCCCCCAGCTCGTCGGATCGCACACCGCCGACCTGACGGTCGTCGGCGGCGGCTACACGGGCCTGTGGACCGCGGTGCTGGCCAAGCGCCGCGACCCGTCGGCCCGCGTCGTGCTGCTCGAGGCGCAGACGGTCGGCTGGGCGGCATCGGGCCGCAACGGCGGGTTCGCCGAGGCGAGCCTGACCCATGGCGAGGACAACGGCCGCACCCGGTGGCCGGACGAGTACGACACGCTCGAGCGAATGGGTCTGGAGAACCTCGACGCGATCGAGCGCGACGTCGCCGAGCTCGGCATGGACGTCCAGCTCGAGCGCACCGGGACGCTCGAGGTCGCCTACGAGCCCCACCAGGTGCAGTGGTTGCGCGACGCCGAGCACGGCGAGCTCCTCGAGCGCGACGCCGTGCAGGCCGCGATCGCCAGCCCCGTCTACGCGGCGGGTCTGTGGACCAAGGACCACTGCGCGCTGGTCCACCCCGGGCGCCTGGCCTCCGAGCTCGCGCGGGTGGCCGCCGACCTCGGCGTCGAGATCTTCGAGCACTCCGCGGTCACGGGCGTGCGGACGCGCGCGGGCGGCGTGGCGGTCGAGACCGGACGGGGTGTGGTGCGCAGCACGCAGGTGGCGCTGGGCACCAACGTCTTCCGTCCGCTGCTGCGTCGCGCGCGTCTGTCGACGGTGCCGGTGTACGACTACGTCCTGATGAGCGAGCCGTTGAGCGACGCGCAGATGGCCGATCTCGGCTGGCGCGACCGCCAGGGCGTCAGCGACCTGGCCAACCAGTTCCACTACTCGCGCCTGACGGCCGACAACCGCATCCTCTACGGCGGCTACGACGCGGTCTACCACACGGGAGGTCGGGTGCGTCCCGAGTACGAGGACCGCGAGGCGTCGTACCGCACCCTGGCGTCGCACTTCCTCACGACGTACCCGCAGCTCGAGGGCCTCGGCTTCAGCCACCGGTGGGGCGGCGCGATCGACACGTCGACCCAGTTCTGCGCCTTCCACGGGCTCGCGCGCCGCGGACGCGTCGCCTACGCCGCGGGCTTCACGGGGCTCGGCGTCGCGGCGACCCGCTTCGCCGCCGAGGTCATGCTCGACCGGCTGGCGGGCGAGAGCACCCCCCGCACGCAGCTCGAGATGGTGCGCAAGAAGCCGCTGCCGTTCCCGCCGGAGCCGTTCGCGAAGATCGGCATCGAGGCCACCAAGTGGTCGCTCGACCGTGCCGACCACCGCGAGGGCCACCGCAACCTGCTGCTGCGCACCCTCGACCGCCTCGGCCTGGGGTTCGACTCGTGACGACCGACCGCGTGCTGACCGACGACGCGCTGGCCACGACGCTGACGGTCGACGGCCTCCACCCGGCCGACGTGCTCGCCGGGACGCCCGTCGCGTCGTCGACCGAGCTCGTGGCGGCCCGGGGTGTCGAGGTCGGCGTCTGGGAGCTGACGGCCGGCACGGTCACCGACACCGAGGTCGACGAGGTGTTCATCGTGCTGACGGGCCGGGGCGAGGTGACGTTCGCCGACGGCGAGGTCGTCCCGGTCGCTCCGGGGGCCGTCGTCCGCCTGCGTGCCGGGGAACGCACCACCTGGACCATCACCGAGACGCTCCGCAAGATCTACGTCCTGCTGCCCGACACGGAGGATCCGCCCGCATGACCACAGCGCCCATCACGGACGTCGTCCAGAACTACGTCGACGGTGCGCTCGTCGACTCCGCGGCGACCGACTTCATCGAGCTCGTCGACCCGACGACGGGACGTGCCGACGGTCGCTCGCCCGTGTCGACGCCCGACGAGGTCGACGCCGCCTTCCGGGCGGCACAGCGCGCGTCGAGGACGTGGAGGCGGACGACCCCGAAGGCGCGCCAGCTCGCCCTGCTGCAGATCGCCGACGCGGTCGAGGCGGCCCGCGACGAGCTGGTCGCGCTGCAGTCGCGCGACACGGGGCAGATCAAGGCGCACATCGCAACCGAGGAGATCGACCAGGGCGTCGACCAGCTGCGCTTCTTCGCCGGCGCCGCCCGCCTGCTGGAGGGCAAGGCGACGGCCGAGTACGTCGAGGGTCTGTCGTCGAGCATCCGTCGTGAGCCGATCGGCGTCGTGGCGCAGGTGACGCCCTGGAACTACCCGTTCGCGATGGCCATCTGGAAGATCGCCCCGGCCCTCGCGGCCGGCAACACGATCGTCCTGAAGCCCAGCGACACGACCCCGCGCTCGACGGTCCGGCTGGCCGAGATCGCCGGTGGGATCCTGCCGGCCGGCGTGCTCAACGTCGTCAACGGCAACGCCGACACCGGACGTCTGCTGGTCGAGCATCCCGTGCCCGGCCTCGTCGCGATCACCGGGTCGGTGCGCGCCGGCATCGAGGTCGCGGTCTCGGCCGCGAGGAACCTCAAGCGCGCGCACCTCGAGCTCGGCGGCAAGGCGCCCGCTGTGGTCTTCGCCGACGCCGACCTGCAAGAGGCGGCCGAGGGCATCGCGGTCGGCGGCTTCTTCAACGCCGGCCAGGACTGCACGGCCGCGACACGCGTGATCGTCCACGAGAGCGTGCACGACGAGCTGCTGAGCCTGCTCGTCGAGCAGGCGAGGGCCTCGCGCCCCGGCGCGCCGGACGACGACACCGCCGCCTACGGGACGCTCAACAACGCGGGCCACCTCGCGTCGGTCGAGCGGATGGTCGCCGGGCTGGGCGACCACGCCACGATCGAGACCGGTGGCCACCGCGTCGACGGCGACGGCTTCTACTTCGAGCCGACGATCGTGTCCGGCGTCCGGCAGGACGACGAGATCGTCCAGCAGGAGGTGTTCGGCCCCGTCCTGACCGTGCAGTCGTTCGGCACCGACGACGAGGCGACCGACCTGGCCAACGACGTCCCCTTCGGCCTGGCCGCGAGCGTGTGGACCAAGGACCACGGTCGCGCGCTGCGGATGACCGCCGACCTCGACTTCGGCTGCGTGTGGGTCAACACGCACATCCCGTTCGTGTCGGAGATGCCGCACGGTGGGTTCGGCGCGTCGGGGTACGGCAAGGACCTGTCGGCGTACGGGCTCGAGGACTACACCCGGGTCAAGCACGTCATGAGCAACGTGGAGGCATGAGCATGAGCACACAGCAGACCAGGTCCGAGGTCGACGTCGTCGTCGTCGGGGCGGGCGCCACGGGCCTGTCCGCGGCGCACACCCTGCAGAAGGCCGGACGATCGGTGGTGGTGCTCGAGGCGCGCGATCGCGTCGGCGGACGCCTGTGGACCGACGAGGTCGACGGCGTCGACCTCGAGCTCGGCGGCCAGTGGGTCTCGCCCGACCAGGAGGAGCTGCTGCGCACGATCGACGAGCTGGGCCTCGAGACGTTCTCGCGCTACCGCGAGGGCGAGTCGGTCTACATCGGCATCACGGGGGAGCGTCGCACGTTCGAGGGCGAGCAGGTCCCGGTGACGGCCGAGGTCGAGAAGGAGATGACGCGGCTGACCGAGCTGCTCGACTCCCTCGCCGAGCAGATGGATCCCGCCCGTCCGTGGGAGGCGCCGTACGCCGACGAGCTCGACCGCCAGACGTTCGCGGCGTGGCTCGAGGCCGAGTCCGACGAGCCGGAGGCGCGCGACAACATCGCGATGTTCATCGCCCAGGCCATGCTGACCAAGCCCGCGCACAACTTCTCGGCCCTGCAGGCCGTCCACATGGCGGCCAGTGCCGGCAGCTTCTCGCACCTCGTCGACTCCGAGTTCATCCTCGACAAGCGCGTCGTCGGCGGTCTGCAGAGCGTCCCCCTGGCCCTGGCCGAGCGTCTCGGCGACGCCGTGCGCCCCGGCCACGACGTCGAGCGCGTCCGGTGGAGCGACGACGGTGTCGAGGTCGTCGCCGGCGACGTGGTGGTGGCGGGCCGCCACCTCGTGCTGGCCGTGCCGCCGACCGTCGTGTCGCGCATCCGGTTCGACCCGCCGCTGCCCACCGAGCAGCGCGAGGCCCACCAGCACCAGTCGTTCGGGC
Organism: Aeromicrobium sp. Root472D3; assembly: GCF_001426485.1. GTDB lineage: Bacteria > Actinomycetota > Actinomycetes > Propionibacteriales > Nocardioidaceae > Aeromicrobium. The sequence goes on from NZ_LMET01000001.1 coordinate 1,882,410, forward strand.
AGGTCATCAAGCTGCACATCACGTACCCGACGCCGTTCTGGCGGGACGCGGGCCTGTCCGGCACCGTCTTCAGCCCCTACGAGCTGGTGCACGAGGCGTACGACAACACCAACCACGGCGACACCCGCGGGACGCTCGTCGGGTTCGTGTCGGACGAGCGGGCCGACGAGGTGCTGCGGCGCTCGCCGGAGGAGCGGCGCGGCGCGATCCTGGCGTCCCTGGCGGCGTACTACGGCGACCAGGCGCTCGAGCCGTCGTCGTACTTCGAGAGCGACTGGACGTCCGAGGAGCTGGGTCAGGGCGCGTACGCGTCGAGCTTCGACCTCGGCGGCCTGACGCGGTTCGGGGCGCGCCTGCGCGAGCAGGTCGGCCCGATCCAGATCGGCAGCTCCGACGTGGCCGGGCTGGGCTTCCAGCACGTCGACGGAGCACTGCGGGTCGGCGCCGAGATGGCGCACCACATCATCAACCACTGACCTCCGAGAGGCGAGCCATGAACGTCCGCACCCCCAACCCCGACCACGACCGTCTGCAGCAGTCCGCCAAGGACCACCTGATCCTGCACTTCTCGAAGCAGGAGATCGACGACCTCATGGTGCTCGACCGGGGCGAGGGGCCGTACGTGTACGACACCCACGGCGCGCAGTACATCGACGCCCTGTCGAGCCTGTTCTGCTCGCAGCTCGGGTACTCCTACGGGGCCGAGATGGCCGAGGCGGCGTCCCAGCAGCTGACGCAGCTGGCGTTCAACACGAGCTGGGGCACGGCGCACCCCGCGACGATCGACCTGGCCGAGAAGGTCAGCAGCCTGGCGCCGGCCGACGACTACCGGGTCTTCTTCACCGGCGGCGGCTCGGAGTCGGTCGAGTCGGCGTGGAAGATGGTGCGCGAGCACTTCATCGCGATCGGCCAGCCGCAGCGCACCAAGGCGATCGCGCGTGACCGCGCGTACCACGGCGTCACGCTCGGGGCGCTGTCGTTCACCGGCGTCCAGCCGTTCAAGGAGGGCTTCGGCACCCCGCCGGTCTCCGTCACGAAGGTGTCGAACACCAACCGGTTCCGTCAGCCCGACGGTCACGACGACGCGGCGTTCTGCGCACGGCTGCTGGCCGAGGTCGAGGACGCGGTCGTCGCGGCGGGCGCCGACGAGGTCGCCCTGATCATCGTCGAGCCGGTGCAGAACGCCGGCGGGTGCTTCACGGCGCCGGCCGGCTACTGGACGGGGCTGCGAGCCATCGCCGACAAGTACGGCGTCCTGCTGATGGCCGACGAGGTCATTACCGGGTTCGGACGCATCGGCGAGTGGTTCGCGTCGTCCCGCGAGGGCGTGGCGCCCGACCTCATCAGCGTCGCGAAGGGTCTGACCTCGGCGTACGCCCCGATGGGTGCGGTCCTGGTCCGCGAGCGTGTCATCGCCCCGCTGGTCGAGCACCGGAAGGTCTTCCGTCACGGCATCACCTTCGGCGGACACCCCCTCAGCGCGGTCGTGGCGGCCAAGAGCATCGAGATCATCGAGCGCGACCAGGTGCTCGAGAACGTCCGCTCGCAGGCGGGGGCGCTGGGCGACCGGGTCAAGACGCTGCTCGACCTGCCGATCGTCGGCGACGTCCGCGGCGCGGGGTTCTTCTGGGCGATGGAGCTGGTCAAGGACGACGACGCGACCCGGTTCGACCAGGCCGAGCGTGACGACCTGCTGCGCGGCTTCCTGCCCAAGCGCCTGCGTCGCGCGGGGCTCATCGCCCGCTGCGACGACCGCGGCGACGCCGTCCTGCAGATCGCGCCGCCGCTGATCAGCGACGCGGCGCTGCTCGACGACATCGTCGGACGCCTGCACGAGGTGCTGACCGACGCCGGCGCCCACATGGGCGTGTGAGGTCCACGGGGCGGACTTAGCGCAGACCGGGCGACGTGCCGGGCAGCTCGCGGCTCTCGACCAGCGCACGGGCGACGTCGGTCAGCTTCACGTTCCCGTCCTGCGAGTAGCGACGCAGGATCGTGAACGCCCGGTCGGCGTCGACGTCGAAGCGCTCCATCAGGACCCCTTGCGCCTGACCCACGATGGTGCGCGAGTCGAGGGCGTTCTGGAGGTTCTCCCGCAGGGCGACGGCGGCGAGCGCGGCTGCCGCGTGGCTCGCGAACAGGCTCGCCACGTGGGCGTCCTGATCGGTGAACTGTCGCACGTGGTCGCCGTAGAAGTTGATGACGCCGATCCGCTGACCGGCGGCCCGCAGCTCGGCCGAGAGGACGCTGACGAGCCCGAGGTCGACGACGACCGGCCCCCACCGCGGCCAGCGGGTGTCGCGCGCGAGATCGGCGGACATGATGGTCCGTGACGGCATCGCCGGGTCGACGCCGGGCCCCTCCCGCAGCCGCTGCTGCAGACCGTCCGCCTCGAGGACGACGGGTGCCGACGACACGACCGTCTCGAACGTCCGCCGGCGACGCATCATCATGATGCCGGCGAACTGCGTGCCGATCGTGGTGGTGCCGAAGTCGACGATCTGCGCGGCGGTCTGGGCCACGGTGGCGGCTTCGCTGAGGTCGCTCGCCAGTCGAGCGAAGGCTTCGTCCGGTGTCTCTGCCATGGTGGCCCTGACGTTGGGCGCCCGGTTGGACGATCCCTCACTGTAGGCCCCGTCGTCTCCGTCGCGTGCACCCGCGCCCGGCGACCCCTACGGCCGGGGCGTGCGGGTGCCGGCGACGACCTCGCCGGCGAGGCGGACGAGGGCGAAGAGCGCCGCGAGACCCACGGCGGTGGCGGCCGGGATCTGCAGCCACAGGGGAGCCGTGTCGCCCCACGAGCCGTCTCCGACCAGGACGCTGCCGACCAGCACGACGTACCGCACGATCAGCACGAGACCGAAGACGCTGAACGCGAACGATGCCGCGGTCCTGGCTCGGGCCGCCCACGGGGGGGAGGGGCGCGTCGGTCATGGGGAGATCCTGTCACTGCAGCGGGGGCTCGTGCCACCATCGCCCCTCGGCGGCACGAGCGGCCGGGCGGCCGGTAGGTTTGGCGCACCGCGGGGAGGTAGCTCAGCCGGTTAGAGCAGGGGACTCATAATCCCTGGGTCGTGGGTTCGAGCCCCACCCTCCCTACCACTGCCGTCGCAGCAGGACAGGCCGTCCGCCTCAGTCGAACACCCGGCGGAGCGTGGTCGCCGTGTGCTCCGCGCAGGCGTCGACGTAGGCGTTCATCGCCTCGGCGTGCGCGGCATCGGTTCCCGCGGGGAGGATGATCGACCATTCGTGCGTCAGGCGGACGCGATCGTCGCCGGCACTCTCGAGCAGCGTGGTCGTCCTCAGCCGGACGTCGGGGTGGGTGATCGTCTCGGTCACAGCACGTCGGCCGTGCTCGTACTCGAGGATCTCGATCGCCACCAGGTCGCGCCGGTGGTCCACCTCGCGGACGTAGTACTGGATCTCGCCGACGCCCCGCCCGGTGCCGGGCAGCCGACCGGCCAGGACGGTCTCGGGGCTCATCAGCACCTGGGTCTCGGGCGCCTCGATCCTGTCCCACACCTCCATCGCCGGTCCCGTGAACAGACCGGTGGTGCGTGAGCTGACGGTGACGTCCTCGGCCAGCAGGAGTCTTCTCGGTGTGCGCATCCAGACACGGTGACGCGGCGCGGTCGGCGGCGGCGCGCAGTTGGTCGAGAGTTCACGTGCGCGGACGTGATCACGGGTGCGCGGGTCACAGCCAACCGCGCGGATCGTCGTCGGTCTCGTCCGACGTCAGGATGAACGTGGCGGTCGGACCGTGCTCGGCGAGGCAGGAGTGCAGCACGCGCTCGTCGACGTGGTCGAAGCACGTGAACGCGGCGAACGTGCTCCCACTGTGCTCGAACGACGTCGCGGTGAGGCCGGCGGAGGCGGCCGCGTCCGTGAGCACGTCCGCGCCGGACGGTGTGTCGACCTTGTAGAGCCACAGGGCGGGGGAGGTGGCAGGTTCGTCGGGGTGAGGATGCGCGGACATCGAAGCCTTCTCGATCGGGGTCGCTGCGCCCGGCGGGAGTGTGCCCACGCGGTGGCGGGCCCGGACGGAAGTGACGTCGTCGGGTCGGACGGGGACCCGGCGGCGCCGCTGCCAAAAATGTATACGTGGTTTACACCTCTTGCCGAACTTCGTCCACGTCGGGACCTGGTGCACCTGTAGGTTCGAGGACCACCGGACCACCGGACTACCCGACGACCGAAGGGGCACCATGCGCGACGCCGTGATCTTCGACCTCGACGGCACGTTGTGCGACACCAGGCAGATCGTCCACCTGATCGAGGGGGACGACAAGGACTTCGCGGCCTTCCACGCCGCGTCCGCCGACTGCCCGCCACATGACGACGTCGTGACGGCGGCTCGCGAGCAGGCCGCGCTGGGTCGCGCCGTCATCGTCGTGACGTCGCGCGAGTTCGTCTGGCGCGACCTCTCGCTCGACTGGCTGGTCGCGCACGACGTGCCGCACGACGCGCTGCACACGCGGATCGTCGGTGACTACCGCAAGGACGTCGTGGTCAAGACGGAGATCCTGCAGCAGATCACCGACGACGGGTTCACGGTGCTGGAGGCGTGGGACGACCAGCCCGCCGTGCTCGACCTGTGGCGCGAGCACGGCATCGACGTGCACCCCGTCGGGTGACTCAGAGGTCGAACGTGCCGCGCTGGGCCTCCGGCACCAGCGCCAGGTACTCGGGGTGGTCGCGGATGACCTTCGGGACGAAGGGGCAGTAGGGGAGCACCGTGCCGCCCCGCGCGGCGATCTCGTCGAGTGCCCCCACGATCAGCGTGCTGCCGATGCCCTGACCGCCGAACTCGGGGAACACGCGCGTGTGGGGCAGGGCGTACTCGTCGCCGTCGCGCCGGTAGTCGACGTAGCCGGCGAGGCGTCCGTCGACGGTGATCTCGAAACGTGTCTCGGCGCTGTTGTCGTGCACGGTGGTGGTCATCCGACACTCCTTGACGGGGTTGAGGTTGTCCGCACTGGCCAACGTACGTCACAATGTCTGCAGGTGCTCTCAAGACGCTGGGGAAGGCGAACTAGGGAGGCACCATGAACATGTCTTTGCCGACGACCCCCACCCGGGGAGTGCTCTTCATCCACTCCTCGGTCTCTGCGCTGTGCCCGCACGTCGAGTGGGCCGTCGCCGGTGTGCTCGGTGGCACGCCCGATCTCGCCTGGGTCGCGCAGCCTGCCGAGCCCGGGACGTACCGGGCCGAGCTGTCGTGGCAGGCCCCCGCGGGCACCTCCGCCAAGCTCGCCTCCGCCCTGCGTGGCTGGGAGCTCCTGCGCTTCGAGGTCACCGAGGAGCCGACGTCGTCCAGCGAGGGCGCGCGCTACTCGTACACGCCGGAGCTCGGCATCTTCCACGCCCTGACCGGCCTGCACGGCGACGTCATGATCCCGGAGGACCGCATCAAGGCGTTCCGGGTCAAGGCCGCCCTGGGCGAGGTCGACCTCGAGACGGCTCTCGACGGCCTGCTGGGCGTCGCGTGGGACGCCGAGCTCGAGCCGTTCCGGCACGCGGGCGACGGTGCCCCGGTGCGGTGGCTGCACCAGGTCATCTGACCCCGGGCCGGGTCAGCCGATCGTGACCGTGATCGACGGCGTGGACTCCCCGGTGGCCTTGTTGGTCACGCGGAACTGACGCTCGCCCGTGCGCGAGGTGTAGAGCTCGGTGCGGAAGATGCCGCCGTCGCGGACCTGGGTCTGGATGGGGAAGTCGTCCCACGCCGCCCCGGAGCCGCCGTCCTTGACCTCGACCTGCAGGTCCTCACCGTCCGAGCTGCCGGGGAACGCCCCGCTGAGCAGGAAGCGCTCACCGGGGGACACCTGCTCGCTCGACGTGTTGATCGTGGGCTTCGGGTCGGCCGTGGGGCTCGCGGGCGTCGGCGTCGTCTCCTCGGCCGGCTCGGGCGTCGTCGCGGCCGGCGTCGGCGTGCCCCCGATGGGCGGCAGGTCGACCTTGCTGATGCCGGTGGCGCTCACGAGCGCCGCGCCGCCGAGGCCCAGCACGCCGCCGATCACCAGGCCGAAGAACACGAATGTCGCGACGTAGCTGGTCTTGCGGGCACGGCTGGCACCCGCGGGCCGGGCCGGGGGCGGGGGCGGGCTCGCGAGAGCCGTCGTGGTGCGGGTCGGACGATCGGCGGCGGACTGGGCGACGACGGCGTCGATCGCGTCCTGCACCGTGACCATGGAGTCGATCGCCGCATCCGACAGGCGGACGCCGAACCGGCGGCCCAGCTCCTCACCGACCTCGACGATCGTCAGCGAGTCGGTGCCCAGCTCGGCCAGCGCGGCGGACGGGACGACGGCGTCGGCGCGGCAGTCGACGACGCGCACGAGGATGTCGGTCAGCTGCTCGTGGATCGAGGAGGGAGAAGGCACGGGGTCAGTCTAACGACGCCGTGCCGCGCATCACGGCATCCTCGACCGATCCACGGGACCAGATGGCCCGACCAGCCCTAGACTGGCTCGATGGAGAGCATCGAGGACGTCCAGTACGTCGTGGTGCACGGCTATCGCAGGGCATTTCGCATCGCGGGGTCCGGGCCGGCACTGCTGCTGCTCCACGGCCTGGCCTGCGACTCCTCGACGTGGGTCGACGTCATGCCGGCGCTGGCCGAGCACTACACCGTCATCGCCCCCGACCTGCTCGGGCACGGCGAGTCCGACAAGCCCGATGCCGACTACTCGCTCGGCGGGTACGCCAACGGCATGCGCGACCTGCTGACGGTGCTGGGCATCGACAAGGTCACGGTCGTCGGCCACAGCTTCGGCGGCGGCGTCGCGATGCAGTTCGCGTACCAGTTCCCCGACCGCACCGAGCGTGTCGTGCTGGTGTCGACGGGCGGCCTCGGCAAGGAGGTCACGCCCCTCATCCGCTTCCTGACCGTCCCCGGCAGCGGCCTCGCGCTGGCGGCGGCGACGTTCCGTCCGTGGCGTCCGCTCGTCTCGGGCGCGCTGACGTCGATGTCGCGGCTGCCGACCAGCGCCACGCGCGACCTCGGCGAGGTGGCCCGCATCTACGAGGCGCTGGCCGACCCCGCCCAGCGCACCGCGGTGCAGAGGGTCACGAGCCACGTGCTCAACTGGCGCGGCCAGTACGTCACGATGACCGACCGCAGCTATCTGGCGCGGCTCATGCCGGTGCTCGTGATCTGGGGACGCGACGACATGGTGATCCCGGCGTCGCACGCCGACTCGGCCCCCACCCAGGTCTCGGACGTCCACGTGTTCGAGGACTCCGGTCACTTCCCGCACCGCGACCACCCCGACGAGTTCTCGCGCATCGTCGTCGAGTTCGTCGAGGCCAACGCCCCGGCCTCCTACCACCGTGGACGGTGGAGGGCGCTGCTGCGCCGGGGAGACCAGTACCAGCTCGAGAGCGTCGTGCCCGAGCCGGTGCCCGTCGCGGCCGCGGAGCCGGCGATCAGCTGACGGGGGTCGCCTCGACCTCGGGGGTGCCCTTCTCGGCCGCGAGCCGTCGGCGTTTCTGCCACCGGGTGTTGCCCGTGGCCCACGCGCCGACCGCCACGGCGATCCAGCCGATCAGCAGGCCGCCGATGTCGTCGGCGATGTAGTGCCAGCCGAGGTACAGCGTCGCCAGGATCGTGAAGCCGAGGTAGATCCACGCGGTGTACCGGATGGCGCGGGCGATGCCGGCGTAGTGCAGGAACAGGGCCAGCGTGAACACGACGGAGACGTGCAGCGACGCGAAGCCGGCGATGCCGAAGATCTTGTCGCCCTGCGGGTCCTCCTTGAAGCCGAACGCACCCCTCAGCAGCGACATCTGCAGCTGCGTGGCGCCGTTCTCCGGCAGGTCGGCGAAGCGTTGGGGCTCGTAGAAGGCGGGGCCGAGCGTCGGCAGGCTGTAGTAGCTGACGACGCCGAGCACCCAGTTCAGGCTCACGGCGGTCGCGTACCAGGCTCCCACCGTGACGTCGCGGTGCAGCACCAGCACCGCCGCGACCGTGATCGGCACGACCGGCAGGTACAGCACGTACAGCACCGCCAGCACCTGCGCGGCGACCGTCGTGCCGAGAACCGAGTGCAGCACCTCGGCCGGGTTGTTGCCGAAGAACAGCACGTGGTCGAGCTGGAGCAGCGCACGGTCGTGGATCGTGTTGGTCAGCTCGGGCAGGTAGCTCTTGAGGTTGCGGTAGCTGACGTAGCAGACGTAGAACGACACCATGCCGGTCGCGGCGTACGCGACGCGCTTGAGCGTCCACTCGTTGCGCACGATCGTGCGGACGCCCGACAGCGTGTTCTTGACGCCGTACCGGTGGATGGCCTGCGGCACGATGCCGACCAGGAACAGCAGGATGCCCAGCAGCGGCAACCGGATGTAGGCCGGCCCGAGGAAGCCCTCGGGATCCTTCAGACCGACGTTCAGGTCGTGCGAGAAGTAGATCGCGGTCGCGCCCACCGCGACGGACAGGCAGAAGGCGAAGGCGTACGGCCAGCGGAGGAACGCACGAGGCCAACGGAGCATGGACGCCATCTTAGGCGCCCATGCCCAACCTCAGCCACGAGGTCTGTCTCAAGCGTCGCCGCCCACCTGCTCGACATCGGCCACCGCGGTCGGGTCGTCGATGCGGAACCGGGTGAAGGCCTCACGGGCCGTCTCCGGCGGCACCGAGCCGCGCTGGGCCAGCGTCTGCAGCACCGACACGACGATCGACTCGGCGTCGATCTGGAACACGCGACGGGCCGCCGCACGCGTGTCGGCGAAGCCGAAGCCGTCGGCTCCGAGCGACTGCCACGGACCGGGGACCCAGCGGGCGATCTGGTCGGGGACGGCGCGCATGTAGTCGCTGACGGCGACCGTGACGGCGCTGGAGTCCATGAGCCGCGACGTGATGTACGGCATCTTGCTGTACTCGCCGGGGTTGTTGAGGTTCCACTTCTCCGCCGCGATGGCGTCGCGGGCGAGCTCGTTCCACGACGTGACCGACCAGACGTCGGCGGCGACGCCGTAGTCGTCGGCCAGGATCTGCTGGGCCTTGAGCGCCCACGGCACCGCGACGCCGGACGCCATGATGCGCGCCGGCACGCCCTCGCCGGACGCCTTGCGGTAGATGTAGGCACCCTTCAGCAGGCCCTCGACGTCGACGTCCTCCGGCTCGGCCGGCTGGTTGAACGCCTCGTTGTAGACCGTCAGGTAGAAGATGACGTCCTCGCCGTGCGGGTGCTGGTCGGTCGTGCCATACATGCGCTCCAGGCCCAGCTTCACGATGTGGCTGATCTCGAAGCTGAATGCCGGGTCGTAGTGCACGACGGCCGGGTTGGTCTGCGCGATCAGCGGCGAGTGGCCGTCGGCGTGCTGCAGGCCCTCACCGGTCAGCGTCGTGCGTCCGGCCGTGGCACCGATCAGGAAGCCGCGGGCCAGCTGGTCGGCCATCGCCCAGATCGAGTCGGCGGTCCGCTGGAAGCCGAACATCGAGTAGAACATGTAGACCGGGATCATCGGCTCGCCGTGCGTCGAGTACGAGCTGCCCGCCGCGATCGCCGACGCCATGGCGCCGGCCTCGCTGATGCCCTCGTGCAGCAGCTGGCCCTGGGCCGACTCCTTGTACGCGAGCAGCAGCTTGCGGTCGACCGACTCGTACGTCTGGCCGGCCGGGTTGTAGATCTTGGCCGACGGGAACATCGAGTCCATGCCGAACGTGCGGTACTCGTCGGGCGCGATCGGGACGATGCGACGTCCGATCTCGGGATCCTTCATGAGGTCGCGGAGCAGGCGGACGAACGCCATCGTCGTGGCGATCTGCTGCTTGCCCGAGCCCTTCTTGAGCTCCTCGTAGACCTTCGGGTCGGGCAGCTTGACGGTCGCCGGGTTGACGATGCGCTTGGGCAGCGATCCGCCCAGCGCCTCGCGCCGGGCCTTCATGTACTGGATCTCTTCGCTGTCGGGACCCGGGTGGTAGAACGGCGCGATGTCGCTGCCGTCGATCTGCTCGTCGGAGACCGGGATGTTGAGGCGGTCGCGGAAGCCCTTCAGGTCGTCCTTGGTGAGCTTCTTCATCTGGTGCGTCGCGTTGCGTCCGGCGAACGACTCCAGCAGCCAGCCCTTGACGGTGTGCGCCAGGATGACGGTCGGCTGGCCCGTGTGCTTCTGCGCGGCCTCGAAGGCGGCGTAGACCTTGCGGTAGTCGTGACCGCCGCGAGGCAGGCGCTCGATGTCGCCGTCGGTGAGGTGCTCGACCATCTTCTGCAGGCGCGGGTCGGGCCCGAAGAAGTTCTCGCGGTTGTAGGCGCCGGTCTCGACCGACAGGGTCTGGAACTCGCCGTCGGGGGTGCGGTTCATCTGGTTGACGAGGGTGCCGTCGGTGTCGCGGGCGAGCAGGTCGTCCCACTCGCGTCCCCACACGACCTTGATGACGTTCCAGCCCGCGCCACGGAACGTGGACTCGAGCTCCTGGATGATCTTGCCGTTGCCGCGCACCGGTCCGTCGAGCTGCTGCAGGTTGCAGTTGATGACCCAGGTCAGGTTGTCGAGCTCCTCGCGAGCGGCGACGCCGATCGCGCCGAGCGACTCGACCTCGCCCATCTCGCCGTCGCCCAGGAACGTCCAGACGTGCTGCTGGCTGGTGTCCTTGATGCCGCGGTTCTGGAGGTAGCGGTTGAAGCGTGCCTGGTAGATCGAGTTGATGCCGCCGAGGCCCATCGAGACGGTCGGGAACTCCCAGTAGTCCTGCATGAGGCGCGGGTGCGGGTACGACGACAGGCCGTTGCCCTCGCCGTGCGAGTGCTCCTGGCGGAACCGGTCCATCTGCGTCTCGTTCAGACCGCCCTCGAGGAACGAGCGGGCGTAGATGCCGGGCGCCGCGTGACCCTGGAAGTAGATGTGGTCACCGCCGCCGGGGTGGTCCTTGCCGCGGAAGAAGTGGTTGAAGCCGACCTCGTACAGGCTGGCCGCGGACTGGTACGACGCGATGTGACCGCCGACGCCGAGGCCGGGACGGTTGGCGCGCGACACCATGACGGCGGCGTTCCAGCGGATGTAGGAGCGGATGCGGCGCTCGATGGCCTCGTTGCCGGGGAACCACGGCTCGCGCTCGGGCGGGATCGTGTTGATGAAGTCGGTGCTGCGCAGTGCCGGCACGCCGACGTTCTGCTCGCGAGCCCGCTCGAGGAGCTTCAGCATCACGTAACGAGCACGGCTGCGTCCGCGGCTGTCGACCATGTCGTCGAGCGAGGCCAGCCACTCGGCCGTCTCGTCGGGGTCGATGTCAGGCAGTTGGGTCGGAAGACCCTCGTGGATGACGGGCGGACGTTCCTGGCCGGATTGCGGCATGTTCACTCCCAGTTGTCTTGTGGACGTGTCCATCATTCCACCTCCGGTTCGCTACTGTGATACCGGCAACCCATGCCGACGAACCTACTTTTGAGTAGGTTTTCGACGAACGCGAGGAGACATACCGGTGGACGCGGGCAAGCTGGGCTTCGGTCCTGACACCGTCATCCAGGAGCTTGGCTGGGATGAGGACGTCGACGAGGAACTTCGGGTCGAGATCGAGCGTCACACCGGCAACGACCTGGTGGACGGCGACTTCGGCGAGGACGTCGAGGGGGTCATCCTGTGGTGGCGAGACGGCGACGGAGACCTGACCGACGCCCTGGTCGACTCCCTGACCGACCTGGTCGACGGCGGCAACGTGTGGCTCCTGACGCCGAAGGTGGGCCGCGACAACTACGTCCCGGGCGCCGACGTCGTCGAGGCCGCCGAGGTGGCCGGCCTGTCGGTCACCACGACGTCCGCCGCGACGGCCGACTGGGCCGCCACCCGGCTCACCGCCCACAAGCGCTGAGACCGAGGGCGCCCTGCGCCCGAGCGTCGAGGCGCGCCAGCGCAGCGTGAGCGTGCGCGGCGAAGCCGCCGGACCGCGAGGCGTGGCGAGCGATCAAGCTCGCCGCGCCGCTGACGCACGTGCTGACCTGTGGCTTCGCTCCCCGGCGGTCGACGTCGTCCCCCAGGGAGGCCGCCAGCGGCCGACCGTGAGCGGAGCGAGGGGGACTGACGCCAGCGATTCGCGTCAGGCTCGGCCCTCACGCTCGCTTCGCTCCCTGGCGGACTTCAGCGCACTAGGCTCGGAGCATGACTCTTTCGATCGGCGACGCCGCACCCGACTTCACGCTCAAGAACCAGCACGGCGAGGACGTCTCGCTGTCGTCCCTGCGCGGCAAGAACGTCGTGCTCGTGTTCTTCCCGTTCGCGTTCAGCGGCATCTGCACGGGCGAGCTGTGCGAGCTCCGCGACAACCTCGCGGAGTTCGAGACCGGCGATGCCGAGGTGCTCGCGATCTCGTGCGACCACTTCTTCTCGAACCGGGCGTTCGCCGACCGGGACGGCTACACGTTCTCGATCCTGAGCGACTTCTGGCCGCACGGCGACGTGTCGCGCGCGTACGGCTCGTTCAACGAGGACGCCGGCGCGCCGAACCGCGGCGCCTTCGTGATCGACCGCGAGGGGATCCTGCGCTGGCAGGTCGTCAACGGCATCGGGGAGGCCCGCGATCTCGCGGACTATCGGGCCGCGCTCGCCGATCTGTCGTGAGGGCCGTCGGCTTTCCCTAAATCTTCCTGAATCGGCTGCGGCTGGGCCTGCCGATGCGCTTTGATGAACGTGCTGCGGCTGCCAGGGACCCGAGACCTTGGCAGCCGCAGCCTTTGCGTGTGCCGCCCCGTGCCGGTCGTTGCGGTAGTGTGCCGCTGTCCTGAGGGCGAATAGCTCAGCTGGTTAGAGCTTCCGGTTTACACCCGGACGGTCGGGGGTTCGAGTCCCTCTTCGCCCACCCCGTGTCCGGTTAGACCGCGAGCCCGGCACGCTCCGCGAATCCAGGGGCAGCAGCGTGACCAGTCATCGTCGGCGGGATGGTTTCCCGACTGGGTGTCGACGGCCGCGATCACGGCGATGGTCGTCGAGAAGACGGTCACCTGGACGAGGCGGCGCCGTCAGCCCGACGGGCCGCGTCGGTGGACGTGATGTCAGGTGCGGTCCGTCCACGAGACGACGTGCCTAGGATCTCGGGATGCTGTCGTACATGGCTCGTCAGTGGGCCTTCTTCTACCCGTTCGCGGCGGCCGGCGCGGTGGTGGCCGCCGTGTTCTGCGCCGTCTCGGGACGGTGGGGATGGTTCGCCCTCGTGGTGGCCCTCGGCGTCGCGCACTGGTTCCAGCACCTCGTCGTGAGGTTCTGGCTCAGGGCGGAGGAGGACCGGGACGTCGACGAGTGGCTCGCCGCACACCCGGGGGACGATCCCGGGCACGACGTCTCGTCGTGAGGCCACGGGTGCCTGCGGACATCGCCTCTGAGTCGCTGGCTCGAGCGACACGGACGGGCGCGGGTGACAGGTCGTTGCTTTCACACCAGCCCCAGGCGTAACTTCGGATCGGCGTCCGCACGGGGTGCCCGTCCTGAGGGGGACCCATGAAGACACCCGTCGTCAGAGCCGCCTCGGCGCTCCTCGCCACCGTCGCGCTCGTGGCCGCCGGGATGATGGCGCCGGCCTCCGCGGCCGGCAGCACCGCGAGGCTCACCGGTGTCGTGTCGCTCGACGGCAGGCCGGTCCCGTTCGCGAAGGTGCAGCTGTTCCGACTCGTCTACGACGAGACGACCGAGGAGCGCGAGGTCTCGTCGCGCCTCAAGACCGACAACACGGACCGGAAGGGCCGGTACGACTTCTCCGGTCTGTCGGCGACGTCCTCGAGCGGCACGTACGCGGTGCTGGTGACCGACCGCTCGAGCGCGGGCGTCAAGACCTACCGGACGGTGGTCGTGAAGAAGGGCAGGACCCTCACGAAGAACGTGCGCCTCGCGGCGGCGGCCACGGTGACGGGTTCGGTCGACACGTCGGACGGCCGCTCACCCGCCGGGTTGACGATCAACCTCGACTCGAACCGGGACGATCTCCTCCCGGGGTCCTGGGACAAGCTGAAGCCGGTCTTCGACACGGTCGTGCGGGCCGACGGGACCTTCCGTCTCGCCGGGGTTCCCGCCACCGGGTACGACGCGGTGCAGCTCATGGACGGCCGGCACGCCGTGCAGTGCTACGACCTCGTCAGCAGCTCCTTGGGCTCCTGCGAGTCGATCCCGTTCCAGCAGAAGAAGATCACGTTGAGGCCCGGCGAGACCCGCGTCCTGCCGACGGTCACCAAGACGACATTCGCCCCACCCGTGACCACGGTGTCGGGCAGGGTCACCGACACGTCCGGCAGGCCGCTGAAGGGCATCGAGGTCAGCGTGCTGGGCGACTCCGTGCGGGAGACGGTCCTGACGCGGTCGAGCGGTCGCTACTCGCTGCGGAGGAGCATCCCTGCCGGCCAGTACACCGTTCGATACGACGATCCCCGGCGCGTGTGGGCGTCGCAGTACCTCGGCGGTGACACGGACCTGACCGTGCGTCGCCAGGTCGTCGTGACGCCGGGGCAGCCCGTCGCCGGGCTCGACACGCGGCTGAAGTCGGCGACCAGGAACAGGGTCTCGTTCAGGTCGGGCAAGGGATTCATCGAGGTGACGTTCTCCCTGGTGAGACGCGTGTCGGGTGGACGGCCGAGCGGCTCGATGACGATCACGTCGGCGGGCTCGTCGGCGACGGCTCGGGTGAAGAACGGCAAGGTCACCGTCAGGCTGACCGGACTTCCCGGATCGCGGCACGCGGTGACGGCGGTCTACTCCGGGACGCCGAACACCGCGGGATTCACGCGCGGCTTCTCGCCGAAGTGACGGAACGTGTTCCGCCCGGTCTTCCGCGCGGGGTGTCGTTCGGCCATGGTGAGTCTCGCTCCTGACCCAACGAGCAGCTGCAGGACCCGGCGCGCACCCGCGTGCCGGCAACGAGAGGGGAGTGTCATGACGTCATCGGTGAAGAGGAGCGGTGCCGCTGCGGCGGCTGCGGCTGTGGCGGCGATCGCGCTGCTGACCGGGGGGCTCGCGTCGCCCGCGGCCGCCGCGACGAGCAAGGCGACCGTCAAGGGCGTCGTGACGCTCGACGGCAAGCCCGTGTCGTTCGCGCGGGTCCAGCTCTATCGCGACATGGGTGGCGACGCGGACGACCCGGAGTACGCGCGCGTCAAGACCGCCAACACCGACAGCAAGGGCCGGTACACGATCTCGGGCGTCTCGCTCGTCAAGCTCTCGGAGGAGTCCGCCGGGTACGCCATCGTGGTCAGCGACCGCTCCGGCAACATCGTCAGGACCCACCGCTTCGTCCGCCCGGAGGCAGGCAAGGTCGTGACGCGCAACGTCTGGGCGCAGCGCGCCGGGATCATCACGGGCAAGGTCTCCCGATCCGACGGCGGCGACCCGCGCGCCCTCGAGGTGACGATCGCCACCGAGGAGCAGGAGGCGACGCGCGACAACTACTTCGTGCCGGAGTTCGCCACCGCAGAGGACGCCACGGTGAAGGCCGACGGCACGTTCACGCTGGGCGGCGTCGCACCCCGCACGTACAACGCGCTGATCGTCAGGGGAGCGCCGTACGCGTCCCAGTGCTACTCCCCCTCGACCAACGCGCTCGCCGACTGCGACGACTCGGTCGCCCAGCGCATCTCGGTCGGAGCCGGTGAGCGTCGCCAGATCGCGCCCCTCACCGCCAACAAGATGCTGCCGCCGGCGACGACCGTGACGGGGCAGGTCACCGACACCTCGGGCAAGGCGCTCAAGGGCATCAACGTCAGCATCTCCGGCTCGGGCGCCAGCGAGGTCGGCGTGACGCGGTCGAGCGGTCGCTTCACCGTCCGTGAGGTCCTTCCGTCCGGCTCGTACCAGGTGCGGTACGACGATCCCGACGGCGTGTGGGCGTCGCAGTACCTCGGCGGTGGCCCCGACAAGTCCGTGCGCCAGCCGATCGCGATCGTCTCGGGTGACCCCGTCCGCTCCGTCGACACGAGGCTGAAGTCCATCTCGAATGCCAAGATCGCCACGAAGACCGGTCAGGGGACGGCCAAGGTCGCGTTCCGGATCACGCGCAAGGCCTCGGGCAGCTCTCCGAGCGGCACGCTGAAGCTGTCGTACGGAGACGTCTCGAAGACCGTCACCGTCACCAAGGGCAGGGCGACCGTGACGCTGACAGGCCTTCGCAAGGGGGTGCGCAAGCTCGTCGCCGACTACTCGGGCACCGGCAGCACCGCCGGCTTCTCGAAGACCGTCAGGGTCACGGTGAAGTAGCGCCGCCCGGAAAGCCTGCGGTTTCCGGATCGCACGGCTACCGTGTCTCGATGTGACGTGGGTCACTCAGGGGGAGTCCCCTTCACATCGAGTCGAGGATTGCGCATGCGTCGAACAGTTACTGCCGGGATCGTCGTGTGTCTGACGGCCGTCGGCGGACCATCCGGGATGGCGTCCGCCGACGAGCCGGCCCAGGCGCCGCTGCGTTACGTGGCGCTGGGCGACTCCTACAGCGCGGGCGCGGGGCTGCTGCCGCTCGACCCCACGGCGTCTCCGAGCTGCCTGCAGTCGACGGTCAACTATCCGCACGTCCTCGCCACGAGGATCAACGCGAGCCTGACGGACGCGACGTGCAGCGGTGCCGACACCACGGACTACTTCGAGCCGCAGTTCTCCGACGTCCCGCCTCAGCTCGACAAGCTCACCGCCGACACCGACCTCGTGACGATGACGATCGGTGGCAACGACAGCAGCGTGTTCAGCGGCGCGATCCAGGCGTGCATCACCGCGGCGCCCGCCGATCTGGCCGGGAGCCCGTGCAAGAACCAGTACGGCGACTCGTTCGAGGACACGGTCCGAGGCACGACGTATCCCGCCCTGGTCAAGGCGCTGACCGCCGTGCAGCAGCGGTCGCCGTACGCGCAGGTGCTCATCCTCGGCTACCCGTCGATCCTGCCGGCGACGACGGGCTGCTACCCGTTCGTGCCGGTCGCGACGGGCGACGTCCCCTACCTGCGCAGCCTCCAGGGCACCCTCAACGACGCCGTCCGGAGGGCGGCGTCCGCGACCGGTGCGACGTACGTCGACCTGAACGGCCCGTCGGAGGGGCGCGACGCCTGCCAGCCGATCGGGACGCGCTGGGTCGAGCCGGTCATCGGCGGCACGAACCCCGTGATCCTGCACCCCAACGCGCAGGGCGAGCAGGCGTTGGCCGATCTGGCCTTCGCGGCGTTCTCGTCCCTGCCGTCGTCGTCGACCCTCACGGGCCGGGTCACGGGCTACTCGGGCAGGGCGGTCAAGGGCGCCGACGTCCGCGTGACCGCCGTGGGTGGAACGTCCACCCGTTCGGTCACGACGCGCGCCAACGGCCGATTCACGCTGCCGGGCCTGCCGAAGGGGTCGTACGTGGTGCGGGTCGTCGACCCGAAGAAGGCCTGGGCCTCACGCTACCTCGGAGGTGGGTCGAGCCGGTCGACCGCACGGGTGGTGACGGTCAAGCGCGGCAAGGACGTCTCCGGGCTCGACGTGAGGCTCAAGGCGGCCGTGCGCGCGAGCGTCGCGCGCAGGGGCGGTGACGGCTCCGTCAAGGTGTCCGTCTCGATCAGGCGGGCCGTGACCAAGACGCGTCCCGGCGGCAAGGTCACCGTCTCGTACGGCTCGCGGGTCAAGGCCGTCAAGGTCAGGAAGGGGCGCGCGACGCTCACGCTGTCGCGCATCCCGGCGGGTACCCGCACCGTGAAGGTGACGTACTCGGGGACGGACAGCACGGCGGGGTTCACGCGCACGTACCGCGTCCGCGTGCGGTGACACGGATGCGCGCCCCGATCGAGGGGCGTGGTGGGATACGACGGTGACCGCGTCGACGTCCTCCGCTCTCGTGGCTCGCCTGCGCGCGGCCGGCAGCGTCTTCGCCGAGGACGAGGCCGACGTGCTGCGGTCGTCCGCCGCCTCACCGGGCGAGCTCGAGCTGATGACGGCTCGCCGGGTGCGGGGCGAGCCGCTCGAGGTCGTGGTCGGGTGGGCCGAGTTCCACGGACGACGGGTCGTCGTGGACGCGGGAGTGTTCGTGCCGCGGGCCCGCTCGGCCGTGCTGGTGGAGCACGGGATCGGGCTGGTGGGCGAGGGGGCCGTGGTGGTCGACCTGTGCTGCGGCACGGGGGCCGTCGGCGTGGCGCTGCACCACGAGGCGTCGGGCATCGAGCTGCACGCAGCGGACGTCGACCCGGGGGCGGTGGCCTGCGCCCGACGCAACGTCGAGCCGCTCGGCGGCCACGTGCACGCGGGCGACCTGTTCGACGCGCTGCCGGACGAGCTGCACCGGCGCGTCGACCTGCTGGTCGTCAACGCGCCGTACGTCCCGACCGACGCGATCGCGTCGATGCCGCCCGAGGCCCGCGACCACGAGCCCCGCACCGCGCTCGACGGTGGCCCCGACGGGATCGCGTTCCACCGACGGCTCGCCGCCGGGGTGGCGGACTGGTGGGCACCGGGTGGCCACCTGCTCGTCGAGACCAGCACGCGGCAGGCACCACTGACCGCCGAGGCCTTCGAGCGGGAGGGGCTGTCGGCACGAGTCGTCCGGTGCGAGCACGTCGACGGCACGGCGGTGCTGGTGTCGTCCACAGCCTGACGGCCGCCGCGACCGAGCTGTCGTGGGCTCCTGACACGATGCTCGTATGCCTTCTGCGACCAGCACCGCCTCCGACGCCACGACAGCGCTGCGGCGCCTCACGAGCCGCGACGACGCCGTCTTCCACGACGGGCAGCTCGAGGCGATCGAGGCGCTCGTCGACGGCCACCGGCGTGCCCTGGTGGTCCAGCGCACGGGGTGGGGCAAGTCGGCGGTCTACTTCATCTCGACCCTCCTGCTCCGCCAGCGCGGAGCTGGCCCGACGCTGCTCGTCTCGCCCCTGCTCGCGCTGATGCGCGACCAGGTCGCGGCCGCGGCGCGAGCCGGGGTCCGTGCCGTCGCGATCAACTCGGCCAACCCCCACGAGTGGGACGAGACGCGGGCCAAGCTCGCCGCCGACGAGATCGACATCCTGCTGGTCTCGCCGGAGCGGCTCAACAACCCGCGCTTCCGCGACGAGCAGCTGCCCGCGCTGATCGAGCGCATGGGCATGCTCGTGGTCGACGAGGCCCACTGCATCTCCGACTGGGGGCACGACTTCCGCCCCGACTACCGACGGCTCGCCGAGCTGATCGGGCAGCTGCCGTCCGAGCTGCCCGTGCTGGCCACGACCGCGACGGCCAACGCCCGCGTCGTGACCGACGTCGCCGAGCAGCTCGGCGCCGCGGGCGAGGTGCTGACCATCAGGGGGTCCCTGGCCCGCACCTCGTTGCGCCTCGGCGTGCTCGAGCTGCCCGGGGCGCGCGACCGGCTGGGCTGGTTGCTCAGCCACCTCGCCGAGCTGCCCGGCAGCGGCATCATCTACGCGCTGACGGTGTCCGCGGCCGAGGACACCGCGCGGCTGCTCCGCGAGGGTGGCCACGCCGTGCGCGCCTACACGGGGCGCACCGACCCCGAGGAGCGCGAGCAGCTCGAGGGCCAGCTCAAGGGCAACGAGCTCAAGGCCCTCGTGGCCACCAGTGCGCTCGGCATGGGCTTCGACAAGCCCGATCTCGGCTTCGTCATCCACCTCGGCGCGCCCTCGTCACCCGTCGCCTACTACCAGCAGGTCGGGCGCGCCGGACGCGCCACCGACAACGCCGACGTCCTGCTGCTGCCCGGGCGCGAGGACAAGGACATCTGGACGTACTTCGCGACGTCCTCGATGCCGAGCGAGGAGCGGGCGGCGGCCGTCATCGGCGAGCTCGGCGAGGCGCCGCTGTCGACGCCGGCCCTCGAGGCGCGGGTCAACCTGCGCCGCACCCCGCTCGAGCTGCTGCTCAAGGTGCTCGACGTCGACGGTGCGGTGCGCAAGGTGCAGGGCGGCTGGGTCGCGACCGGTCACCCGTGGGTCTACGACCGCGAGCGCTACGAGCGCATCGCGGCGGCCCGCGACGCCGAGCAGCAGTCGATGCTGACCTACCAGCACGATGCGACGTGTCGCATGGAGATGCTGCAGCGCGACCTCGACGACACCACGGCGGCGCCGTGCGGCCGGTGCGACAACTGCGCGGGCCCGTGGTTCCCGACCGGGGTCGACACCGCCGCGACGCAGGTCGCGTCCGGCACGCTCGACAAGGTCGGCGTCGAGGTCGAGCCGCGCGGTCAGTGGCCGACCGGGGCCGAGCGTCTGGGCGTCGAGGCGAGGGGCAAGATCCCGGTCGACGACCGCGCCGAGGCGGGCCGCGCGGTCGCCCGTCTGACCGACCTCGGCTGGGGAGGCGCCCTGCGCGAGCTGTTCGCCGCCGGGGCGGACGACGGGCCCATCAGCGACGAGCTGCTGGGGGCCTGCGTCCGGGTGCTGAAGGACTGGGGCTGGGCCGAGCGTCCCGCCGCGGTCGTCAGCATCCCGTCGCGGTCCAAGCCGCAGCTGGTCGACTCGATGGCACGGGGCATCGCGCGCATCGGTCGCCTGACCGATCTCGGGTCCCTCGACCTCGTCGGCGAAGGATCGCGGGGCGGGCCCGGTGGCAACAGCGCCTACCGGCTGGCCGACGTGTGGGGCCAGCTGGCGGTCGGTCCGGCCCTCGCCGACGGGCTCCAGTCGCTCGGCGGCAGGCCCGTGCTGCTGATCGACGACCGGGTCGACAGCCGGTGGACGTTGACGGTCGCGGCGCGCGAGCTGCGCCGCCACGGCGCCGGCGCGGTGCTCCCGCTCGTGCTGGCGCAGGTCGGCTGAGGCATTCGTCGGTACGTTGGACGGCATGGAACACAGACATCTCGGCAACAGCGGTCTCAAGATCTCGGAGATCGCCTACGGCAACTGGCTGACGCACGGCTCGCAGGTCGAGGAGGACGCTGCCACGGCCTGCGTCCGGCAGGCGCTCGAGGTCGGCATCACGACCTTCGACACCGCCGACGTCTACGCCAACACCAAGGCGGAGTCGGTGCTCGGTCGTGCCCTGGCCGGCCAGCGGCGCGAGTCGCTCGAGATCCTGACGAAGGTCTACTGGACCACCGGTCCCGGTGGCCCCAACGACTCCGGTCTGTCGCGCAAGCACATCATGGAGTCGATCAACGGATCGCTGACGCGTCTGCAGACCGACTACGTCGACCTGTACCAGGCGCACCGCTTCGACGTGCACACGCCGCTCGAGGAGACGATGCAGGCGTTCGCGGACGTCGTGCGGTCGGGCAAGGCCCTCTACATCGGCGTCTCGGAGTGGACGGCCGAGCAGATCCGCGAGGGGCAGACGCTGGCCCGTGAGCTCGGCTTCTCGCTGATCTCGAGCCAGCCGCAGTACTCGATGCTGTGGCGCGTCATCGAGGACGAGGTCGTGCCGGCCAGCGACGAGCTCGGCCTCGGCCAGATCGTGTGGTCGCCGATCGCGCAGGGCGTGCTGACGGGCAAGTACAAGCCGGGCCAGCCCGTGCCCGAGGGTTCCCGCGCGACCGACGAGTCGGGTGGTTCGCAGAACATCAGCCGGTGGCTGCGCGACGACGTGCTCGAGGCCGTCGCCCGGCTCGAGCCGATCGCCGACCAGGCCGGCATCTCGATGGCCCAGCTCGCGGTGGCGTGGGTGCTGCACCGGCCCAACATCTCCGCCGCGATCATCGGCGCCTCGCGTCCCGAGCAGGTCACCGACAACGCCAAGGCGTCGGGTGTCGCGCTGGGCGACGACGTCATGGCGGCCATCGACGAGGCCCTCGGCGACGTCGTCGTCCGTGACGCCTCGTTGACGGCCGAGCAGACACCGGCCACGCGTCCGTCGTGAGCGGCGACGTGACGGTCCTGCGTGACGTCGTCTCGGTGCTCGACGGCCTGTACGACCCGCGGTGGGCCGACGACTGGGACGCCGTCGGCACGGTGGCGGGTGATCCCGACGCGCCCGTCACCACGGTGCTCCTGGCCGTCGACCCCGTCGCCGCGGTGGTCGACGAGGCCGTGGCCTGGGGCGCCGACCTCGTGGTCGTCCACCACCCGCTGTGGCTCAAGGGCGTCACGTCGGTGGCGGCCGACTCGCCGAAGGGCCGCGTGGTGCACACCCTGATCGGCCACGGCATCGCGCTGCACACGTGCCACACCAACGCCGACTGCCCCCCGCTCGGCGTCTCGGAGTCGATGGCGTTCGCGCTGGGCGTGCAGGACGTCCGGCCGCTCGAGCCCGACGACTCACCCGAGCGCGGCAGCGGTCGCATCGGCGCGCTGGCCTCACCGGTCACGCTCGACGAGTTCGCCCGCCGCGTCGCGACGAGTCTGCCGTCGCACCACAGCGCCGTGCGCATCGCCGGCGACCCGGGCCGGACGGTCGAGACCGTCGCGCTGTGCGGGGGATCGGGCGACTTCCTGCTCGGAGCCGCCCAGGCGCAGGGAGCCGACGTCTACGTGACGTCCGACCTGCGACACCACCCCGTCAGTGAGCACCTCGAGCAGCCCGATCCGTGTGCCGTGATCGACGTGCCGCACTGGTCGGCCGAGTGGACGTGGCTGCCGGTCGCCGCCGACGCGCTGAGGTCGGCCCTGCCCGGGCTCGAGGTACGGGTGTCGACGATCGTGACCGATCCGTGGACCGCGAGCCTGCCCGGTACGGTGTGACTGTGAAAGCCGATCCCACCGCCCAGGCCGCGCTCCTCGAGCTCCAGGCCCAGGACGCACGCCTCGCCCAGCTGCAGCACCGCAAGAACACCCTGCCCGAGCTCGCGGAGATCACCGCGCTGGAGGCCCGTTTCAAGGAGCTCGACGGCCAGCGCATCGAGCACGACACCGCCGTCTCCGACCTGACCCGCGCCCAGAAGAAGGCCGACGCGGAGGTCGAGATGGTCAAGACCCGTCGCACCCGCGACGAGGAGCGCCTCAACTCCGGCGCCGTCAGCAACCCCAAGGACCTCGCGAGCCTGCAGCACGAGCTTGTTGCCCTCGAGCGCCGCATCGGCACCCTCGAGGACGAGGAGCTCGAGATCATGCAGTCGCTCGAGGAGGCGCAGGCGCGGCTGACGAACGTCCAGGGCGATCTCTCGGCCGTCACCGCCGAGCTCGAGCAGAAGGTCGCGGCGCGCGATGCCGCGATCGCCGTGCTCGACGAGCAGGCGTCCGCGGCGCAGACCGATCGCGCGACGTCCGCCGCCGACGTGCCGGACGACCTCGTGACGCTCTACGACAAGCTGCGCGGACAGTACGGCACCGGTGCGGCCGCGCTGCGGGCCCGTCGCTGCGAGGGCTGCCGCCTCGAGATCAACGGAGCCGACCTGCGCGAGCTCGCGGCGCAGCCGGAGGACGACGTCCTGCGCTGCCCCGAGTGCAGCCGCATCCTGGTGCGCACCGCCGAGTCCGGTCTGTGACCTCGCGGGTCGTCATCGAGGCCGACGGCGGCTCGCGCGGCAACCCCGGTCCTGCGTCGTACGGTGCGCTGCTCCGCGACGCCGGCACGGGTCGGGTCATCGTCGAGCGCGGTGAGACGATCGGCGTGGCGACGAACAACGTCGCCGAGTACGCCGGCCTCATCGCCGGTCTCGAGCTCTACCTCGAGCACGCCGACGGTGCCGAGCTCGAGGTGCGGATGGACTCCAAGCTCGTCGTCGAGCAGATGGCCGGACGGTGGAAGGTCAAGCACCCCAGCATGATCCCGCTGGCCGAGAGGGCCCGCCGGCTCGCTCCCCGCGGCACCACGTGGACGTGGGTGCCGCGCGAGCAGAACAAGGCCGCCGACGCCCTCGCCAATGCCGCCCTCGACAGCCAGCGCGACGGCGGGTCGGGCCTCGTGACCGGACCGTCCGCCGCCACGCCCGCCCCCGCGCCTGCACCGGCCAAGGGCTGGGGCGGCGCGTCCGGCACCGCGACGACGTTCGTCCTGCTGCGGCACGGCGTCACGGCGGCCACCGAGCGCAAGGCGTTCAGCGGCAGCGGCGGCACGGCCGACCCCGAGCTGACCGAGGCCGGCCGCGAGCAGGCGCGGCGAGCGGCCCGCTGGCTCGCCGACCACGGCTCGATCGAGGCCATCGTCGCCTCTCCGATGCGCCGCACACGTGAGACGGCCGCCGCCGCCGCCGACGTGCTGGGTCTGGACGTCGAGATCGACGAGGGCGTCGTCGAGACGGCCTTCGGCGACTGGGACGGCCACACGTTCGCCGAGATCCAGGAGGGATGGGGCGACGAGCTCACGGCGTGGCTCGCCGACAGCTCGGTCGCGCCGCCCGGCGGCGAGTCGATGGACGCCGTGCACGAGCGCGTCGCCGAGGCGCGCGACCGCCTCGTCACGCGGTACGCGGGCCGCACCGTGCTGGTCGTGAGCCACGTGACGCCGATCAAGATGCTGGTGCGGCTCGCGCTCGACGCCCCGATGGGCGTGATCTACCGGATGGAGCTGTCGCCCGCCTCGATCACGACGGTGTCGTGGTGGCCCGACGGCCCCGCGTCGCTGCGCGGCTTCAACATCGTCCCCTGACGGGCCGGCTCAGCTCGTCGCGACCTCGTCGACCACGACGTCCAGGCGCGTCCCGGCCCGCTCGACCGTCCATCCGAGGTCGGCGAGCGTCGCCTGCAGCTCGTCGACGGTCCGCGGCTCGGCCCCGGCCTCGAGCAGGCCGCGGACGATGCGTCCCTTGGTGGCCTTGTTGAAGTGGCTCACGACCTTGCGCTGCCCGTTGTGCTCGTGCAGCACCCGCATCGTCGCGGTGCGCTCGGCCAGCTCGACGGGTGGCTTGCCGAGCGCGGTGTAGGTGCCCGAGCGCAGGTCGACCAGCAGTCCGTCGCCGACTTCCTCGGCCATGACACGGGGCAGGGGAGTGCGCCAGCGTCCGGCGACGGGCCCCAGGCGCGGCAGGCTGACGGTGCCCGACAGCCGGTAGGCCGGGATGAGGTCGCCGGGCCGCACCAGCCCGAACAACGCGCTGGCGATCGCCAGGGACTCATCGGCGCGCCGCCGTGCGACGTCGTCGAGGCTGGCGGGGTCGAGGGCGGTGAACAGGACGCCCGTGTAGACGGTGTCGGCGCGTGCCGCCGGCTCGTCGGGAAGGACGGCGTTGACCGCGATCGCGCCGGCCTGCGTGGGACCCAGGCCGAGCACCTCGGCGGCGCGCCTCGGGTTGCCCGACGACAGCTTCACGAGACTGCGCAGCAGCTGCTCGCGGACGGGGTTCAGCCGCGCGAACGACAGCGCGTCGAGGTCGAGCGGCGGTCCGTCCTCCGGCCGGGTCTTGCCTTCGGACGGGGGGAGCAGGATCAGCACGCCCCGACCCTATCCGTCACCAGATGACGGAGGTCCAGGCCCACAGGACGACGGTGCAGAGCACGACGAGCACGGGTGTCGTGGCGAACCCGATCGTGTGGAACTCGCGGATCGTGGACACGCTGCGTCCGCCCGATTTGCGCCACAGGATGTTCGCGAGCGATCCGATCATCGTCAGGTTGGCGCCCACGTTGACCCCCACCAGCAGCGCCAGCACGGGGCCCGGGCCGGCGGCCTCGGCGGCCGGCAGGAGGAGCAGCGTCGCCGGCAGGTTGTTGACCAGGTTCGCCGCGATCATCGCGATCAGCGCGACGGCCAGGAGCGACCAGAGCCCCTCGCCGGACGGCAGGGCGTCGGTCAACCGGTCGCCGAGGCTCGTCGATCCGACGTAGCCGACGGAGAACGCCCACGCCAGGATCACGGCGGCCAGCGGCAGGTTGGCCGCGTCGAGCAGCTCGCGCCACGTCGACAGGCGGCGCACGAGGGCGCGCGTGCTCAGCACGACCGCACCGATCGCGGCCGGGATCCACGGTGTCAGCCCGCTGCCGAGCCCGATCAGCACGAGCACGACGACCGTGACGGGCACGAGCGGCACGGGCTGGACGTCCGCGGGCACCGGTGCGGCGTCGCGCAGCTCGCCCCTGAACCACACGCGCAGGACCAGGTACTCGGCGACGACGGCGACGATCCAGACGGGCAGCATCGCCCAGGTGAACCCGAGGAACGTCAGGCCCGTCGACCCGAAGGCCAGCAGGTTGGTCAGGTTCGAGACCGGCAGCAGCGTCGACCCGGAGTTGGCGAGCCGCACCGACGCGTAGGCGTACGAACGCCGTGCTGAGGCCGCGAGCAGCACGGGCGTCAGCAGCACGACCGTCGCGTCGAGGCTGAGGGTCGCCGTGACGACCGCGGCCGTCGCGACGGCGTAGGCCAGCAGCCGGCGACTCGATCCGCGCGCGCCGCGTGCCACCCGACCGCCGAGTGCCGTGAAGAGGCCTTCGTCCGCGCAGGCCTGCGCCAGCACGGTCATCGCCACGAGGAAGCCGATGATCTCCGCGAGGGATCCGAGGTCGTGCGTCACGCGCAGAACCTACCGGACGGGCCCACGGTAGGATCGGCGACGCGAATGAGTCGGCCGGGCGGCCGCGGCGTCCCTCGCGGGGCGTCGAGGAAAGTCCGGACTCCACAGAGCGACGGTGGTGGCTAACGGCCACCCACGGCGACGTGCGGGACAGTGCCACAGAAATCAGACCGCCAGCGGCCCGTGCTCCTCGGAGCACGGGTGCGGGTAAGGGTGAAACGGTGAGGTAAGAGCTCACCAGCGTCCCGGGTGACCGGGACGGCTAGGTAAACCCCACCGGGAGCAAGACCAAGAGGGCCGCATGCCGCTTCGGCGGTGCGCGGCCTGCGCTGACGGGCTGCTCGTCCGATGTCAGCGGGTAGGTTGCACGAGGCGCCCAGCAATGGGCGTCCCAGATGGATGGTCGCCCACGACAGGATCCGGCTTACAGGCCGACTCATTCGCCCTTCTTCAGCTCCTCGGCCAGCATCACGATGATGCCGCTGGGGCCGCGCACGTAGGTGAGCCTGTACACGTCCTGGTAGGTCGCCACCCCGCGCAACGGATGACAGCCGTGCCTGGCGGCGATCCGGAGTGCCTCGTCGATGTCGTCGACGGAGAAGGCCACCCGGTGCATGCCGATCTGGTTCGGCGGGGTGGGCCCGGCCTCGATCGCGGCGGGGTGGATGTACTCGAAGAGCTCGATGACGCCGTTGCCGTCGGGCGTCTGCAGCATCGCGATGTTGGCGTGGTTGCCGTCCAGCCCGACGGCGGTGTCGGTCCACTCGCCGCTGACCGTGTCGCGGCCGAGGACGGTCAGGCCGAGGTCGGTGAAGAAGGCGATCGCGGCGTCGAGGTCGCGCACGGCGATCCCGATGTTCTCGAGCTTGATGGGCATGTGCCGCACGCTAGCGTCTGTCGGGCGTTCGTCAAGCAGCCTCGGGTCTGGTGGTCCAGTGCAGGATGCCGTGTCCCTCGAGGTTCGCGGCTCGTACCTCGCCACCCCATCGAGTCGTCGCCGTGCTGAATGCTGACGTGCCGCTCGGCCGTTCGTCCTCGGCGCGCGATCAACCGTCGTCCGCCGTCATCGTCGCGGGCGGCAGCCAGTCGGCGCCGAGGAGCCGTGCGACGTCGGTGAGCCCCTCGGTGTCGCTGCCCACCGAGTCGGAGGCGGCGGCGATCCGCTCGACCATGACCCGGCCGACCTGCTCCTCGACCGTGCCCTCCGCGTAGGCGATGTGCCACGGCGAGACCTGGTGGTCGCGGTGGGTGCGCCCGGTCACCTGCCGCGCCGCGATGCCCGAGAACCGAGCCTGGTGGAAGATGCCGACCCGCGGCTCGGTGCTCGCCCGACGGCCGTCCGCCAGGGACTCGCCGGCGTGGAGGCTGATCGAGGCGACCGTCGTGAAGACGCACACCGGGGCCTGACCCGTCTGGAAACGGAGGCGCTCGGCCTCGGCGTCGAAACGGCCGCCCCCGAAGATCGTCGCCACGTCGATGCCGGAGGCGCGCAGCCTGTCGGTGATCGGCTCGGCGGCGGTCGTGACGAACTCGACCGAGCACGCCACCTGGCGCTCGGACCTCACCTGCTGGGCGATCCAGTCGACGGTCGAGTCGACCCGGATCAACCCGGCCTTCTGCCGGAAGCGCAGCAGGGCGGCCCGCCCCTTCGCGACGCTGCGCCCGCGCCGGGCGATGTCCATCTCGCGGCAGAACTCGCCCCACTCGGCCTCGTAGGCGGCCCGCTCGGACGGGGTGAGCGTCACCGGCATGCCGGAGATCGGCACCGGACCCCACGGTGCCGCGCGGTGCAGCATGGCCGGAGGCTGCTCGTCGGCGAGCCAGCCGCGCACCATCGTGAGGTCGGTCGCACGCCGACCGGGATCGGTCGTCCAGGTCGCGCCGTACCGGCCGTGCTCGACCCCCACCCCGTGGCGCTCGAGGGCCGCGGCGAACGCCGTGCCGGGCTGCGTCGTCGCGGTCCACTCCCGCACCGGCTCGCCCAACGCCTGCGCGTAGGCCGGGGCGAGGTAGGGCAGCTCGAGAGGCGTGTGCCCGGGGGTCGCCGTCGTCGCGATCACGAACGGTGCGCTGTCGTGGGGGCGCGCGTGCCCCGACACCTTCGCCCAGGCCTTCCACCGCTTCGTCGTCGTCCGCCGCAACGCGTGCGCCTCGTCCGCGACGATCACGTCCCACGCGTGGTCGGCGACCTTGTCCAGCCGGTCCCACGTGATCACGACCCACTCGAGACCGCCGTCGCCCAGCGCCGTGATGGTCCGGCACCAGTGACCGATCGTGATGGCAGCGGGTCGATCGGCCACCACGAGCACCCGACGCGCGCCACGCAGGTCGCCCACGGCCGTCGCGCCGAGGACGGCCGAGATCGTCTTGCCGACCCCCGGCTCGTCGGCCAGCAGGAACAGGCGGCCACCCGCGGCGGCGCGCTCGGCGATCGCGTCGGCCGCCTCGAACTGGATCCTCCGCGGCTCCAGGGCGCCGGACGGCTCGGGGCTCGGGGCCGGGTCGTCGGGGTTCAGGGTGTTCTCGACGAAGCGACCGAGCGTGTGCGCCCCGGGGGAGTAGGGGGCGAGGTGCGGGGGCAGCGACCGTCCGACGAACAGGTGCGTCCTGACCGCCGGGTGCCAGGTCGCGCCGTCGACCTGCGTCCCGTAGGGGACGTCGAGCACCCACACGCGCTCGCCCGGCCCGGACGGCACCGGGAGCGGCGGCCGCGGCTTCGCGCTGCGGGCCCGCGACGCGCTGCGCCGACGAGATCCGGATCGACGGGCACTGGACACGCCCGGACGCTACACGGGTGCGAGCGGGCTACCCGGGCCGGTACGGCTCGAACTGCGTCATGTCCGCACGGTCTCGCCACCCGGGGATTGGGAACATCGACCACAGCGAGTACGACGTGTCCATCGTCTCGTACCCGTCTCCGACGTCGACCTGTATCGACCTGCGTCCGGGCCCGTCGAGGAGGCGCACGGCGCCAGCCACCGCGGCGTCGATGTAGAAGTCCACGTGCCGAGGTTCGTAGGTCATCTCGCCGCCGGTGCCGTCTTCCTGGCCCGTGAAACTGACCGCAGAGGTGCCGTCTCCGTAGTCGAGAAGCGTCACGCCGACGGCGCGCGGATTGTCGGGCACGAGGAACAGCGTCTGGCCGGTGAAGTCCTGCACCGTGCGAAGTGACGTGCAGTCCTGTAGCTCGCCAGCACGGTCCTCGAAGTGCGCACGGGTCGGATTCGGCATGTCGCGAACCTATCGACTCCATCTCCGCGCGCCTCGGAGAAGCGGACGCCTCGCAGTCCGTCTGTGCGTCCTCGCGGGGTCGAGGACGCGCGCGAGTTTGCCGCTCGCCCAGGATGGGTAGTGTCGATGACGGCCCCTCCACGAGAGGTGAGGCCATCCCACCAGACGTCCAGCCCAGGAGGCTTCATGAGCGTTCCCACCATCGATCTCAACAACGGTGTCTCGATTCCTCAGCTCGGTTTCGGGGTGTTCCAGATCGATCCCGACGAGACGAAGGACGCGACGCTCCAGGCGCTCGAGGTCGGCTACCGCCACATCGACACGGCCCAGATGTACGGCAACGAGAAGGGCGTCGGCGAGGCGATCGCCGAGTCGGGCATCGCCCGTGACGAGATCTTCGTGACGAGCAAGCTCAACAACGGCTTCCACGCCCACGACGACGCGCTCGAGGCCTTCGACGGCACGATGGACAAGCTCGGCCTCGAGAAGGTCGACCTGTTCCTGATCCACTGGCCGCTGCCGGGCATCGACGTCGACTTCGTCGAGACCTGGAAGGCGCTCGAGGTGATCTACGCCACGGGCCGCGCCCGCTCGATCGGCGTCTCGAACTTCCAGCCCTCGCACATCCGCCGGCTGGTGCAGGAGACGAACGTCGTCCCCGCGGTCAACCAGATCGAGGTGCACCCGTTCCTGACGCAGGACGACGTGCGCGCGGTCAACACCGAGCACGGCATCGCGACCGAGGCCTGGTCGCCCATCGCGAAGGGCATCGTGCTCGACAACCCCGTCATCCAGGGCATCGCGACCGAGCACGGCAAGACGACGGCCCAGGTCGTCCTGCGCTGGCACGTGCAGCGCGGTGACATCGTGTTCCCGAAGTCGGTCACGCGCAGCCGCGTCGAGGAGAACTTCGACATCTTCGACTTCGAGCTGTCCGACTCCGAGGTCGGCTTCATCAGCGCCCTGAACAAGGACGAGCGCACCGGACCGAACCCGGACGAGTTCAACTACATCCCGTCCTGACGGTCACGACCCATCCCTGACACTGCCCTGACCGCCACCGCGGTCAGGGCAGTGTCAGTATCTCGGCGCCGTCGCGGGTGACGAGGAGGGTGTGCTCGAACTGGGCCGTCCGCGACCTGTCGCGGGTCGCGGCGGTCCAGCCGTCGTCCCACATGTCCCAGTCGGTGCCGCCGAGCGTCAGCATCGGCTCGATCGTGAACGTCATGCCGGGCTGGATCACGGTGTCGGCCGACGGGTCGTCGTAGTGGGGGACGACCAGCCCGTCGTGGAACGCCGGGCCCACGCCGTGGCCCGTGAAGTCGCGCACGACGCCGTAGCCGAAGCGCTTGGCGTACGTCTCGATGACGCGCCCGATGACGTTGATCTCGCGCCCCGGCTTGACGGCACGGATCGCCCGCATCGTCGCCTCGTGGGTGCGCTCGACGAGCAGGCGCGACTCCTGGTCGACGTCGCCGACGAGGTACGTCTTGTTGGTGTCGCCGTGCACGTCGCCGATGTAGGCCGTGATGTCGATGTTGACGATGTCGCCGTCCTCGAGCGGACGGTCGTCGGGGATGCCGTGGCAGATGACCTCGTTGACGCTGCTGCACAGCGACTTGGGGTATCCGCGGTAGCCGAGCGTCGACGGGTAGGCGCGGTGCGCGACCAGGAACTCGTGCCCGACGCGGTCGAGCTCGTCGGTCGTGACGCCCGGGGCGATCGCGGCCTCGACGGCGTCGAGCGCCTGCGCGGCGATTCGGCTCGCGACCCGCATCGCCTCGATCGTCCGCTCGTCCCGCACCAGCGGGCCCTTGTAGGGCAGCGGCGCGATCTGGCCGACGTACTCGGGGCGGTCGATCGAGGAGGGCACGGCGCGCTCGGGGGACACCCGGCCGGCGGTCAGCACAGTCACCGGGCGAGTTTAGTGGCAGCGGCCCAGCGTCACCTGGTGCAGGATGGGCCCATGGCAGATCACGCGTTCTACTACTGCACGAAGCACAAGACGGTCGAGGGTGAGGAGGGCTGCCGCGCGGCCGACCGCCTCGGCCCGTACGACTCCGCCGAGGAGGCCTCGCACGCGCTCGAGATCGCCGCGGCGCGCACCAAGTCGTGGGACGACGACCCCGACTGGAACGACGAGGCGCCGAAGGAGCCGTGATCGGTTCGACCCGACGTCGGCGGCGGCGCAGCCGCAGGGGTGGGCTGCAGCTCGAGCGCTCGGGCCCGTGGATCGGGGTCGTCGGGCTGCTGGTGCTGCTGTGGCTAGCCGTCACGACGATGGTCTACGCCCCGTGGTGGGGCGTGGTGCTGCACGTCGTGGCGATCGTGCCGATCGCGGTCTGGACGTCGCGCTGGGCGCGCACCCGGCCGGCGGCCTCCACGTTCGTGCCGCTGGCCGGGCTGCCGGTCCTCGCCGCCGTCACCGCACTGGGCGTCCGGCTGGGCGGCTGGGGCGCCTGACGGGGCGAGGACCGGCCGGCGTCAGCTCTCGAACGAGTGCTCGGCCGCCGGGAACGACCCGCCCTTGACGTCGGAGACGTACTCCTGGGCAGCGCCCAGCATCACGCCGTGCAGGTCGGCGTACTTCTTGACGAAGCGGGGCACGCGCCCCGTGTTGATGCCGAGCATGTCGGTCCAGACCAACACCTGGGCGTCGCACCCGACGCCCGCGCCGATGCCGACGGTCGGGATGCGCAGCGCGGCGGTGACCGCTGCGGCAGCGGGAGCCGGCACCATCTCCATGACGATCGCGAAGGCCCCGGCGGCCTCGAGGGCCTTCGCCTCCTCGAGGAGCCGCGCGGCACCGTCGCCGCGTCCCTGCACGCGGTAGCCGCCCAGGTTGTGCTCGGCCTGCGGCGTGAAGCCGATGTGCGCGCAGACGGGGATGCCGGCGTCGGTCAGCAGCTGGACCTGCGGGGCCATCGCGATGCCGCCCTCGAGCTTGACGGCGTGCGCGCCCGCCTCCTTCATGAACCGCACGGCCGTGTGGAACGCCTGCTCGGGCGAGGCCTGGTACGAGCCGAACGGCAGGTCGGCCAGCACCAGTGCGTGCTTCGCCGAGCGTGAGACCGCCCGCACCAGCGGGATGAGCTCGTCGACCGTGACGGGCAGCGACGTCTCGTTGCCGAAGACGTTATTGGACGCCGAGTCGCCGACGAGCAGCACCTCGACCCCCGCCTCGTCGAAGATGCCGGCGGTGAACTGCTCGTACGCCGTGAGCATCGTCCACTTCTCGCCGCGGTCCTTCATCTGCTGCAGCGTGTGGGTGCGGATGCGCTTGCGGGCGGCCGGGGGAGCGGCGGGTCCGCCCCCGTAGGGCGCGGTCTCTTCTGGGGTCGCGTCGACCATGGTGGTTCTCCTGTTCGTCTCACGGCCCCGTGCGGGGTCCATGGATGTCTC
This sequence comes from Aeromicrobium sp. Root472D3, assembly GCF_001426485.1. Classification (GTDB taxonomy): domain Bacteria; phylum Actinomycetota; class Actinomycetes; order Propionibacteriales; family Nocardioidaceae; genus Aeromicrobium. Next base: position 1,915,282 of record NZ_LMET01000001.1, read on the forward strand.
CAGCGTGGCACACGCGGCCCGTCGGCACACGGACGCCGAGGTCGTCCTGCCGTGATGTGGACCACGTCACGCGAGGACCTAGGATCGTGCGGTGACCACGAACGAGCTCATCGCCCTCATCAGCATCATCGTCGCCGTCGTCGTCTTGGGCGGAGGCGCCGCCCTCGTCATCACGCGCGGCCGCCGACAGCTGCCCCCGGCCCCGCCGACGCGCGAGATCGACCAGCCGGACGGGGCGACCCCGATCTCGCCCGACCCGGAGGTGCCGGCCGAGCCCGAGCCCGCCGAGGCCGACCACGGCACCGTGGTCGACACGCTCGAGCGTCCCGAGGCGCCGCAGGGTCGCCTCGTCCGCCTGCGCGCCCGCCTGGCGAAGTCGCAGGGCTCGCTGGGCAAGGGCCTGCTGGCCGTGCTCGGACGCTCGACGCTCGACGACGCCGCGTGGGAGGAGATCGAGGACACGCTGCTCGCCGCCGACGTGGGTGTCGGCGCGACCGACGAGCTCGTCGCCAACCTGCGCACCAAGCTGCGGGTCGAGGGCGTCACCGATCCCGAGGTGGCCAAGGCGGCCCTGCGGGCCGAGCTCGTGCGCCTGGTCGACCCGACGCTCGACCGCTCGCTCTCGTCGGCCGGCGCCGACGGCAGGCCCGGCGTGGTGCTCGTCGTGGGCGTCAACGGCACCGGCAAGACCACGACGGTCGGACGGCTGGCGCGGGTGCTGGTCGCCGACGAGAAGACCGTCGTGCTGGGTGCGGCCGACACGTTCCGCGCCGCCGCCGCCGACCAGCTGCAGACGTGGGGCGAGCGCGTCGGCGTCCCGACCGTCCGCGGCCCCGAGGGCGGCGACCCCGCCAGCGTCGGGTTCGAGTCGGTGCAGCGCGGCATCGCCGACGGCGCCGACGTCGTCCTGGTCGACACCGCGGGACGGCTGCACACCAAGTCGGGCCTGATGGACGAGCTCGGCAAGGTCAAGCGCGTCATCGAGAAGCAGGCGCCCGTCACGGAGGTGCTGCTCGTCATCGACGCGACGACGGGCCAGAACGGCCTGACCCAGGCGCGCGTGTTCGGCGAGGTCGTCGACGTCACGGGCATCGTCCTGACCAAGCTCGACGGCACCGCGAAGGGCGGCATCGTCATCGCGGTCCAGCGCGAGCTCGGCGTGCCGGTCAAGTTCGTCGGTCTCGGCGAGGGCGCCGACGACCTCGCGCCGTTCGACGCCGACGAGTTCGTGGACGCCCTGCTGTCCTGACATCTCCGGGCGTCCCGAAACATGCTGTTAACGCAGCAGCGCGTTTCGTGACACGGGCGCAACATCGGGCACCGCAAACCGAAATCCTCCGACATCAGGCTGTGATGCAGCGGGCGGCACCTCGCCCGCGTCCATCACTTCGGAGGTTTCATGGATACCGGCGACACCGCGTGGATCCTGGCCAGCTCGGCCCTCGTCCTGCTCATGACGCCAGGACTGGCGTTTTTCTACGGCGGCATGGTCCGCTCCAAGACCGTCCTCAACATGATGATGATGAGCTTCTCGGCGCTCGCCATCGTCCCCGTCCTGTGGGTGCTGTACGGCTACTCGTTCGCGTTCAGCCCCGGCGGCAACCAGTTCCTCGGCGGCTTCGACCGCCTCGGGCTGCAGAACATCTCCGTCGACACCGCGTACGGCACGATCCCCGAGTACGTCTTCGTCGCCTTCCAGCTGATGTTCGCGATCATCACGCTCGCCCTGATCAGCGGCGCGATCGCCGACCGGGCCAAGTTCACGGCCTGGATCCTGTTCTCGGTCATCTGGATCACGATCGTCTACTTCCCGGTCGCGCACTGGGTCTTCGACTTCGGTGACGACGGCGGCTGGATCGCGACCAAGCTCGAGGCGGTCGACTTCGCCGGCGGCACCGCGGTGCACATCAACGCGGGCGCCGCGGGCCTGGCCCTGGCCCTGGTGCTCGGCAAGCGCGTCGGCTGGCGCCGCGACCCCATGCGTCCGCACAACCTGCCGTTCGTGCTGCTCGGCGCCGGTCTGCTGTGGTTCGGCTGGTTCGGCTTCAACGCCGGCTCGGCCGTCGGTGCCAACGGCCTCGCGGGTCTCGCGTTCGTCAACACCGCCGTCGCCACCGGCGCGGCGATCATCGGCTGGCTCGCGGTCGAGTTCTTCCGCGACAAGAAGGGCACGAGCCTCGGAGCCGCGTCGGGTGCCGTCGCCGGCCTCGTCGCGATCACCCCGGCCGCCGGTGCGCTGTCGCCGTTCGGCTCGATCTTCCTGGGCCTGGTCGCCGGCGTCCTGTGCGCCCTCGCGGTCGGCCTCAAGTACAAGCTCGGCTACGACGACTCGCTCGACGTCGTCGGCGTCCACCTCGTCGGCGGTCTCGTCGGCACCCTGCTGATCGGTCTGCTCGCCGTCGGCGACGGTCTGTTCTACGGTGGCAGCCTCAGCCTGCTGGGCAAGCAGTTCGTCGCGGCGTTCGTCGTGCTGGCCTACTCGTTCGTCCTCACGTACGCGATCGGTAAGTTGATCGACGTCACGATCGGCTTCCGCGTCTCCGAGGAGGACGAGGTGACCGGCATCGACCAGGTCGAGCACCTGGAGACGGCGTACGACTACGGAAGCAGCAGCGGCGGGTCCAACCTCTTGAAGGAGCTCTGAGCATGAAGCTTGTCACCGCGGTCATCAAGCCGCACAAGTGGGAAGAAGTCCGCGAGGCACTCGCCGCGGCCGGTGTCGCCGGCATGACGGTCACCGAGGCCAGCGGGTACGGACAGCAGAAGGGGCACACCGAGGTCTACCGCGGTGCCGAGTACGACGTCTCGCTGGTGCCCAAGATCCGGCTCGAGGTCGTCGTCGACGACGCCGACGTCGAGAGCGTCGTCGCCACGATCACGTCGTCGGCGCAGACCGGCAAGATCGGCGACGGCAAGGTCTGGGTCGTCCCGGTCGACTCGGTCGTGCGCGTGCGCACGGGCGAGACCGACGAGGCAGCCCTCTGACCCGCTGCACCTCCACCGCTGGGCCCGACGCGTGCACGCGTCGGGCCCAGCGGTGCGTGCGGGGTGACTAGCCTGTGGCCGTGACGGATCACCGCGAGCTCGCCCAGCGTCGGGCCGACCGGGCGCTGGACGCCGACCGCCGGCTGCGGCAGCTGTTCGCCGACGCGGCCCCGTCCCACGGCGGCGACCCCCGCGAGGGATCGGGCCTGGCGCTCGTCGCGGTCGGCGGCTACGGGCGGTCCGAGCTGTCGCCGTTCAGCGACCTCGACGTCGTCCTGCTGCACGACCCGTCCGTCGACGAGGCGCTCGTGCGCGAGGTAGCCGAGGCCGTCTGGTACCCGCTGTGGAACGACGGCGTGGCGCTCGACCACTCGGTGCGCGACACGATCCAGATGCGCGAGGCCGCCGCGACCGACCACCGGGCGGCCATGGGGATGCTCGACGCCCGCGCCGTCGCGGGCGATGCGGGGCTCGTCCTGACCCTGCGGTCGCAGGTGCTCGCCGACTGGCGTCGCGACGCACGCACCCGCGTCGAGGAGGTCCGCGAGGCGCGCACGACCCGCATCGACCGGGCGGGGTGGCTGGCGCACGCCGCGGTGCCCGACCTCAAGGAGTCGGGCGGCGGCCTGCGCGACAGCGTCACGCTGCGCGCACTCGTCGCGACGTGGCTGATCGACGTCCCGCACGGCGAGTCCGAGATGCTGCGGGGCGCGCTGCTCGACGTCCGCGACGCGCTGCACGAGACGGTCGGACGTCGCGTCGAGCGGCTGGACGCCGAGGTCGTCCCCGACGTCGCGCGCCTGCTCGGCATGGAACCCGTCGAGCTCGACCTGCACACGCGCCAGGTCGGACGGCGCATCGCGCACCTCGCGTCGCTGGCGTGGCGCAAGGTCGACGACGCCCTCGAGCCCATCACGCGCAAGGGCGCCTTCACGTCCAGGGGACCGCTCGTGGTCGCGCTCGACGACGGGGTGGGGGTGCTCGACCGCGAGGTCATCGTGACCAAGGACGCCGACCCCGGCACCGACCCCGAGCTCGCGCTGCGGGCCGCGGCCGCGGCCGCACGGCAGGGGCTGCCGATCAGCCCTGGCTCGGCCCGGCGGCTCGCGACCGCGATGGGCGAGCTGCCCGAGCCATGGCCGGCCTCGACCACGCGGCACCTGGTCGACCTGCTGACCGCGGGGCCGGGGCTCCTGCCGGTGTGGGACGAGCTCGACTTCGCCGGCGTCGTGGACCGTCTGCTGCCCGAGTGGGCGGCGATCCGCCTGCGCGGCTCGTCGTCGCCGGTCCACCGGTTCACGGTCGACCGGCACAGCCTCGAGACGTGCGTCATCGCCGCGGGGCTCAAGCGCGACGTCGCACGACCCGACCTGCTGGGGGTCGCCGCCCTGCTCCACGACATCGGCAAGGGCGTGGCGGGCGACCACTCGGAGGTGGGCGAGCCCATGGCCGTCCGCATCGCGACCCGGTGGGGCTTCGGCGACGACGACGCGCGGACGATCGGGCGTCTGGTGCGCTGGCACCTGCTGCTGCCCACGATCGCCACGCGGCGCGACATCGAGGACCCGTCGACCGCGGCGAACGTCGCCGAGATCGTCGGCACGGAGGACTTCCTCGACCTGCTGAGCGCCCTGACGGCGTCCGACGCGCGGGCCACCAGCCCGACGGCGTGGTCGGGCTGGCGGCAGGGCCTGACCGAGGGACTGGTCGGCAAGGTGCGCCGGGTGCTCGACGACTCGGTCGTCACCCCGGACGCGACGACGTACGAGGGGTGGCCCGCGCACGTCCCGATCCCCGACCACGGCACCACCGGCCCGTCCGACTTCACCCTCACGGTCGAGTCGCACCGCGGCGGGTCGCTGCTGACGATCGTGACGGCGAACCGGGCCGGTGTCATGGCCGATCTCGCCGGCGGGCTGGCGCTGGCCGGCCTGGCCGTGCGGTCGGCCCGCACCGTGACGCTGGGCGACGCGGCGGTGACGCTGTGGGAGGTGTCGCGGGCCGACGTCGACGCGGGCCGCCTGACCGAGCGGCTGCGACCCGCGATGGCCGGCGAGCTCGACCTGGCCGGGCGCCTCGAGCTGTCGTCGATCCCCGATGCGCCCGACGCGCGCGTGCGGCTGCTGGGACGCGTCACCGAGACGGCCGCCGCGATCGAGGTGCGGGCGCTCGACCGGCGCGGACTGGTGTGGACGGTGTGCGACCAGATCGCCTCGTCGGGCCTGTCGATCCGCTCGGCGCACATGTCGACGTACGGCGACGAGGTGCGCGACGTCTTCTACGTCGTCGACGCCGACGGGCACCGCCCGGACGACGCGACGTCGGCCTCGCTGCGCGACGCCATCGCGTCCGCCCTCGCCTAGCCCCCATCCGCCGACGAGTCACGCACGCCCGCCGGCGAGTCACGCGCGCCTGCCGGCGAGTCACGTGCGCCCGGCGGGAGTGACTCCTCGCCCGGCGGGAGCGACTCCTCGCCGGGCGGGAGTGACTCCTCGCCGGGTGTACGCGACTCCTCGGCGGGCTCGGTTAGAGTTGGGACGATCTCGTTTCTTCCACCAGAGGACGTCGCAGCCCCATGTTCGACACCCTGCAAGGCCGCCTGCAGTCCGCGTTCAAGAACCTGCGCGGCAAGGGCCGGCTCTCCGAGGCCGACATCGACACCGTCGCCCGCGAGATCAGGGTCGCCCTGCTCGACGCCGACGTCGCGGTGTCGGTCGTCCGCGAGTTCATCGCACGGGTCAAGGAGCGCGCCCTCGGCGCCGAGGTCAGCCAGTCGCTCAACCCGGCGCAGCAGGTCATCAAGATCGTCAACGACGAGCTCATCGAGATCCTCGGCGGTGAGACGCGGCGCATCCGCTACGCCAAGAACGGCCCGACCGTCATCATGCTGGCGGGCCTCCAGGGCGCCGGGAAGACGACGCTCGCCGGCAAGCTCGGCCTGTGGCTCAAGGAGCAGGGCAAGTCGCCGATGCTCGTCGCGGCCGACCTGCAGCGTCCCAACGCCGTCACGCAGCTGCAGGTCGTCGGTGAGCGCGCGGGCGTCACGGTCTTCGCCCCCGAGCCCGGCAACGGCGTGGGCGACCCCGTCCAGGTCGCCACGGCGGGTCTGGCCGAGGCCCGACGCACGCTCCACGACGTCGTGGTCGTCGACACCGCCGGACGTCTCGGCATCGACGCCGACCTGATGCAGCAGGCCGCCGACATCCGCGCGGCCGTCGACCCCGACGAGGTGCTGTTCGTCATCGACGCGATGATCGGCCAGGACGCCGTCGTCACGGCGGAGGCCTTCCTCGAGGGCGTCGACTTCACCGGCGTCGTCCTGACCAAGCTCGACGGCGACGCCCGCGGCGGTGCCGCCCTGTCGGTGCGCTCCATCACGGGCCGTCCCATCATGTTCGCGTCGACGGGCGAGAAGCTCACCGACTTCGACGCCTTCCACCCCGACCGCATGGCCGGCCGCATCCTCGACATGGGCGACGTGCTGACCCTGATCGAGCAGGCCGAGAAGGCCTTCGACGCCGAGCAGGCCGCCAAGGACGCCGAGAAGCTCATGGGGGGCTCGTTCACCCTCGACGACTTCCTGAAGCAGATGGAGGCCATCTCGAAGATGGGCTCCATGACCAAGATCATGGGCCTGCTGCCGGGCATGGGCCAGTACAAGGAGCAGATCGAGAACTTCGACGACCGCGAGGTCGACAAGATCAAGGCGATCATCCTGTCGATGACGCCGGCCGAGCGCGAGAACCCCAAGATCATCGACGGCTCGCGCCGCGCCCGCATCTCGAAGGGCTCGGGCACGCAGGTCAAGGACGTCAACGGCCTGGTCGACCGGTTCTTCGACGCCCGCAAGATGATGCAGCAGATGGCCAAGGGCGGCGGCATGCCCGGGATGCCGGGCATGCCCGGGATGCCCGGTGCCGGCAAGCGGGCCGGCGCCAAGCAGAAGCCCCAGCAGAAGAAGAAGGGCAAGCGGGTGTCGGGCAACCCGGCCAAGCGTGCTGCTGCCGCGACGGGTGCGGCACCGGCCAAGGACGGCGCGAACGCGTTCGGCTTCCCCGCGCAGGGCGACCAGCCGTTCGAGCTGCCCAAGGAGCTCAAGGACCTGATGTAGGCCGGCGCCTCGCCAGCACGCGCAGCCGCCACCACGTGGCGGCGACGCCGGCGAGGCAGACGGCCGCCGCGGCGGTGTCCTGGACGACCTCGCGGCCCGCGGTCACCGCGTCGTCGTAGGGCGCGACCAGGAACGGCATCACGACGCCCACGAGCACCGAGCCGATCACGAGCGCCGTCACGTGGGCGTCGGTCCAGCGCGGGCTCGTCGACCACCTGCCCACCACCGCGACGACGCCGGTCGCCACGACGACCCCCACCGCGAGGGCGGCGCCGGACTCACCGGGCAGGTACAGCAGGTACGCCGCGAAACCGATGGCCGCGACGGTGACGGTGGACGGCACCCGGACGTCGGTCACGTCGCGCCTGCGCCACCTCAGGGCGCCCGCCACGAGGAGCGCCGCCGCGACGACCGCGACGAACGTCTGCACGGGTGCCGCCTGGAACCCGTGCCCCTCCTCGTCCTTGACGCCGAGGTGGTTGACGACGCTCGCGAGGACGTAGACCGTCGCCACGACCGGCAGCCCGCGCCGCCCGAGCCACGGCCTGCGCCGCGACGGCGCGCGCGTCCACGCCTCGGCCAGGGCGATCGGCGTCGCGATGCTCGCGACGACGTGACCGCTCACGAACGCGAACAGGAAGTAGAGGCTGACGTCGAGCCCGGCGACGTGCACAGGGTGCTGGAAGTCGAAGCGTCCGTAGGAGGGGTTGAACAGCGACTGGTCGACGACGCCCGCCTGCAGGACGCCGAACGCCGCGGCGAGCATCAACATCGACGGCCACCCGCCCCCGGCGCGACGCGCGACCTCGCGGACCAGCAGCGCCGCGCTGCCGTAGAGGGGGGCGAGGAACACCAGCACCAGCGGCAGCTCGGTGACGGCGATGCCACCCCATGCCATCTCGGCGAACCACGGTGCCGCCACCAGCACGCCCAGCACCGGGAGCCACCGCGTCCGCCTCGTCATGGCTCCGACGCTAGGCGGGACGGCACCCGTGCGGCATCGACCGATCGGTTACAGGCCGTGCCGAAAGTCGTACCCCCGTCGCGCCGCGCGAGCATCGGGCATACGGTCGGTGCATGGGAGCAACACCGCTGGTCGTCGTCATGGGCATCTCGGGAGTCGGCAAGTCGTCGGTGGGGCACGATCTCGCCGACCGGTTCGGCGTCGAGTACGCCGACGGCGACGACTTCCACTCCGAGGCCAACATCGCCAAGATGTCGGCCGGCACGCCGCTGACCGACGAGGACCGCTGGCCGTGGCTCGAGAAGGTCGGCCAGTGGCTGGCCCGGCACGGCGCCGACGGGGGAGTCATCAGCTGCTCGGCCCTGCGCCGCGTCTACCGCGACGTCCTGACCGACGCCGCGCCCCGCACGATGTTCCTGCACCTGACCGGCGACCACGACCTCATCCGGTCGCGCATGGAGGGTCGTGACCACTTCATGCCGCTGTCGCTGCTGGAGTCGCAGGAGCAGACGCTCGAGGCGCTGCAGGACGACGAGCGTGGTTGGGCCTTCGACATCACCCCGCCGCCCGACGAGATCGTCGACGAGTTCGTCGCCAAGGCCGGGCTCACGCAGGAGGACGCGTCATGATCGACTCACTCGTCGCAGCGGCCGGTGACCCCGTCGAGGCGGTCGCGGGCACCGGCCAGCTCATCACGGCCGCGATCGTCGGCATCGCCGTCCTGGTCGTCGCGATCACGGTGTTCAAGCTGCACCCGTTCCTCGCGCTGATCCTCGGGTCGTTGACGGTCGGTGCCATCGCCGGGCGCGACATGCTCGCCGTCGTCGACAGCTTCAGCAGCGGGGTGGGCGACACCGTCGCCGGCGTCGGCGTGCTGATCGCCCTCGGCGCGATGTTCGGCAAGCTGCTGGCCGACTCGGGCGGGGCCGACCAGATCGTCGACACCATCGTGGGACGGTCGAGCCCGCGGATGCTGCCGTGGTCGATGGCCGCGATCGGAGCCATCATCGGTCTGCCGATGTTCTTCGAGATCGGCCTCGTCCTGCTGATGCCGGTCATCTTCCTCGTCGCCAAGCGCGCCGAGCGGTCGATCATCTCGCTCGGCATCCCGGCCCTCGCGGGCCTGTCGGCGATGCACGGGTTCGTGCCGCCCCACCCCGGACCGCTCGCGGCGATCGCGGCCGTCGACGCCAACCTCGGCCTGACCCTGGGTCTCGGCATCATCGTCGCCATCCCGACCATCGTCGTGGCCGGACCGGTGTTCGCGCGCTTCGCCGACCGGTGGGTCCCGGTCCCGGCAGGCGACCTCTACGACGCGTCGCCCGAGAAGCGCGAGCGCCGGCCCAGCTTCGCCGTGACCCTCGCGACGGTGCTGCTGCCGGTGGTCCTGATGATGGGCAAGGCCTTCGGCGACATCCTGGTCGACGACGGCACGACGCTGCGCAGCGTCCTCGACTTCATCGGCGAGCCCTTCGTGGCGCTGCTGATCGCGGTCATCGTCGCGATCTTCACGTTCGGCATCTCGACCGGGATGACGAAGGAGGACGTCTCGGACGTCCTCGGCAGCTCGCTGCCCCCGATCGCGGGCATCATCCTGATCGTCGGCGCGGGCGGCGGGTTCAAGCAGACCCTCGTCGACACCGGCATCGCGGAGGTCGTCGCCGACTTCGTCCGCGACAGCGGCGTGCCGGTGCTGATCATCGCATGGCTCGTCGCGGTGGTCATCCGTGTCGCCACGGGCTCGGCCACGGTCGCCACGATCACGGCGGCCGGCATCATGGCACCCATCGCCGCCGACCTGGCGGGCCCGGAGGTGTCGCTGCTGGTGCTCGCGATCGGTGCGGGGTCGGTGTTCTTCTCGCACGTCAACGACGCGGGGTTCTGGCTCGTCAAGGAGTACTTCGGGCTGACGGTCGGCCAGACGCTGAAGAGCTGGTCGATCATGGAGACCGTGCTGTCGGTCATGGGGCTCGTCGTCGTGCTGGGCCTCGACGTCGTCGTCTGACGTCTACGCCGAGAGCGAACCACGACGGTCGTCGTGGGGTCCCGTCGGTGCGCGGGGCTAGCCTGAGGTCATGCTGATCCCGCTCCTGCGGACGTATCTTGCTCCGTACAAGCGGCCCATCGCGATCGTCCTGTTCTTCCAGCTCGTGCAGACGCTGGCCAACCTCTACCTGCCGGGCCTCAACGCCGACATCATCGACCGCGGCGTCGTGCTCGGCGACACGGGCTTCATCGTCCGCACGGGGCTCGAGATGCTGGGCATCACGGTGCTGCAGGTCGTGTGCACGATCGTCGCGGTCTACTACGGCGCGCGCACCGCGATGGCCCTGGGCCGCGACCTGCGGGCCGGCGTGTTCGGCAAGGTCGAGACGTTCGCGGCGCGCGAGATGACCGAGCTGGGCGCGCCGACCCTCATCACGCGGTCGACCAACGACGTCCAGCAGGTGCAGCTCATCGTGTTCATGGCGCTGACGCTGCTCGTCACCGCGCCGATCATGTGCTTCGGCGGCATCGCGATGGCCCTGCGGCAGGACGTCGAGCTGTCGGGCCTGCTGCTGCTGGTCATCCCCGCGCTGGTCGTCAGCATCGCCCTGGTCATCCGCCAGATGCGCCCGCTGTTCCGGCTCATGCAGGTCAAGATCGACACGATCAACGGTGTGATGCGCGAGCAGATCATGGGCATCCGCGTCATCCGCGCCTTCGTCAAGGAGGACCACGAGGCCGAGCGGTTCGGCGACGCCAACCGCGACAACATGGAGGTCGCGATCGCGGTGGGCCGCCTCATGGCCATGATGTTCCCGATCGTCATGCTGATCATGAACGTCTCGGTCGTGCTGGCGACGTGGTTCGGTGGCTACCGCATCAGCAGCGGCGACCTCGAGGTCGGCACGCTGACGGCGTTCCAGAACTACCTGGTGCAGATCCTGATGTCGGTCATGATGGCGACGTTCATGCTGATGCTGTGGCCGCGCGCCGAGGTGTCGGCCGAGCGCATCACCGAGGTGCTCGGGACCGAGCCGAGCGTCCAGGCGCCCGACGACGCCCCCCACGTCTCGTTGACCGAGGGACGCATCGACGTCCGGGGCGCCTCGTTCGCGTTCCCGGGGGCCGAGCACGACGTCCTGCACGACGTCGACCTGATCGCGCGACCCGGTGAGACGACCGCGATCATCGGCTCGACCGGCAGCGGCAAGTCGACGCTGCTGGGGCTCGTCCCGCGCCTGTTCGACGCGACGGGCGGCTCGGTCGAGATCGACGGCCACGACGTCCGGTCCCTGCACCCGGAGGACGTCTGGGCCGCGATCGGGCTGGTGCCCCAGCGCCCGTTCCTGTTCTCGGGGACCATCGGGTCCAACCTGCGCTACGGCCGCCCCGACGCCACCGACGACGAGGTGTGGCAGGCGCTCGAGATCGCCCAGGCGCGCGACTTCGTCGAGAGGATGCCCGAGCGGCTCGACGCCCCGATCGCCCAGGGCGGCTCCAACGTGTCGGGGGGCCAGCGCCAGCGGCTCGCGATCGCGCGCGCGATCATCAAGCGCCCGCCGATCTACCTGTTCGACGACTCGTTCTCGGCGCTCGACTACGGCACCGACGCGGCCCTGCGCGCCGCGCTGCGCCCGGTCACGGCGGCCTCGGCCGTCGTGATCGTCGCCCAGCGCGTCTCGACGATCCGCTCGGCCGACCGCATCGTCGTGCTCGACGAGGGGCGCGTCGTCGGCACCGGCACGCACGCCGAGCTCATGGACGACTGCGACGTGTACCGCGAGATCGTCCTGTCGCAGCTGACCCTCGAGGAGGCGACAGCATGAGCGGGGCGAGGCCCGGTGGGCCGGCACTCGCCGGCATGGGCATGGGCCCGCAGCGCGCCCGCGACTTCAAGGGCACGCTGCGGCGGCTGGCAGACCGCCTACTGCGCGAGCGGTCGCTGGTGTGGGGCCTGGTGCTGTTCGGCACCCTGGCCACGTCGCTGTCGGTCGTCGGCCCCAAGGTGCTGGGCCACGCGACCGACATCGTCTTCACGGGGTACCTGTCCGACCAGTTCCCCGACGGCGCCACCAAGGCCGAGGTCGTCGCGCGGCTGCGTGCCGAGGGCAACGACCAGCTGGCGTCGCTCGTCGGCTCGGTCGACCTGCAGCCCGGGTCCGGCATCGACTTCACGAGCCTGTCGTGGGTGCTGGGCGGCGTGCTGGTGCTGTACGTCGTGGCCTCGCTGCTGCAGTGGTTCCAGGGACGCCTGACGACGATCGTCGTCCAGCACACCGTCGCCGACCTGCGCGGCGACGTCGAGGCCAAGCTCAACCGCATGCCGCTGGCGTACTTCGACCGCACCGAGCGCGGCGAGGTGCTGTCGCGCACGACCAACGACATCGACAACATCGCGCAGTCGTTCCAGCAGACCATGAGCCAGCTGCTGACGTCGGTGCTGATGGTCGTCGGCACCCTGACGATGATGATCGTCATCTCGCCGCTGCTGGCGCTCGTCGCGGTCGTGACGATCCCGCTCGCGTTCGTCATCACCAAGGCCGTCACGAAGCGCTCCCAGCCCGAGTTCGTCAAGCAGTGGACGAGCACGGGCCGGCTCAACGGCCACATCGAGGAGGTCTTCACGGGCCACGACGTCGTCAAGGTCTTCGGCCGCCAGAAGGAGGCGCGCGAGGAGTTCGACCAGCGCAACGACGCGGTGTTCGGCGCCTCGTTCAAGGCGCAGTTCATCTCGGGCGTCGTGCAGCCCGTCATGATGTTCGTCGCCAACATCAACTACGTGCTGGTCGCGGTGATCGGCGGGCTGCGCGTCGCGTCCGGCTCGCTCAGCATCGGCGACGTGCAGGCGTTCATCCAGTACTCGCGCCAGTTCACGCAGCCCCTGACGCAGGTCGCCGCGATGATCCAGGTGCTGCAGTCGGGCGTCGCCTCGGCCGAGCGGGTCTTCGCCCTGCTCGACGAGGACGAGGAGCGGCCCGACGAGGTCGACGCACCGTTCCCCGATCCCGTCCGGGGTCGCGTCGTGTTCGAGGACGTCTCGTTCTCGTACTCGCCCGACGAGCCGCTGATCGATCACCTCGACCTCGTCGCCGAGCCGGGCCAGACCGTCGCGATCGTCGGGCCGACCGGCGCGGGCAAGACCACGCTGACCAACCTCGTGCTGCGGTTCTACGACCTGACGTCCGGACGCATCACCCTCGACGGCGTCGACATCGCCCGCATGGACCGCGGCCCGCTGCGGCGGAACTTCGGTGTCGTCCTGCAGGACACCTGGCTGTTCAACGGCACGATCCGCGAGAACATCGCCTACGGCGCCGACGACGCCACCGAGGAGCAGGTACTGGCGGCGTCCGAGGCGGCGTTCGTCGACCACTTCGTCCGCACGCTGCCCGACGGCTACGACACCGTGATCGACGACGAGGGCACCAACGTCAGCGCGGGCCAGCGCCAGCTGCTGACGATCGCGCGGGCGTTCCTGGCCGATCCGTCGATCCTCGTCCTCGACGAGGCCACGAGCTCGGTCGACACCCGCACCGAGTCGCTCGTGCAGGGCGCGATGGAGCAGCTGCGGGCCGGCCGGACGTCGTTCGTCATCGCGCACCGGCTCTCGACGATCCGCGACGCCGACCACATCGTCGTCATGGAGGACGGTCACATCGTCGAGCAGGGCACGCACGACTCGCTGCGCGCGGCCGGGGGGGCGTACGAACGGCTCTACTCGGCGCAGTTCACGGCGCCGGCCTGACGGCGGTCAGGCGATGAAGGCCGTGACACGGTCCTTCGGACGTCCGATGATCGCCCGGTCGCCGCGCACCAGCACGGGACGCTGCATGAGCCGTGGGTGCTCGACGAGCAGGTCGGCCACGGCGTCGGGCGTCGTGACGTCGGCGGGATCGATCCCGAGGCCCGCGAAGAAGGCGTCCTTGCGGACCAGGTCGGCGGGCGGGTCCTCCAGCCGGCCGATCAGCTCGAGCAGCGCCGGGCGGTCGAGCGGGGTCGTGAGGTACCGGACGACGTCGGCCTCGACGCCCGCGGCGGCGACCTCGTCGACCGCGTGACGCGACGTGGAGCAGCCGGTGTGGTGGTAGATCACGAGATCGGACATGACCCGATCGTAGGTCGAGGGACGGACCGAATTGGAGCGTGGGCACCGGGTCTGGCAGAATGACCCCTTGCGTCCGGTTCGCACGGAGACCCTCTCATCTTCGCGCCGTCCGGCTCACCGATCTCGTCGGCCGTGTCCCCATGCGGCACCGACTGGCTCACCCACATACACACATCTGAGGAGACACCACACTCGTGGCAGTCAAGATTCGCCTGAAGCGTATGGGCAAGATCCGCACCCCGTTCTACCGCGTCGTCGTGGCCGACTCGCGCACCAAGCGCGACGGCCGTGTCATCGAGGAGATCGGCACGTACAACCCCAAGGCCGAGCCCTCGATCATCACGATCGACGGCGAGCGCGCGCAGTACTGGCTGGGCGTCGGCGCACAGCCGTCCGAGGCCGTCGCCGCCCTGCTGAAGATCACCGGCGACATCGGTGGCAACAACACCATGAAGTTCGCCGAGGAGAAGCGCAGCAAGGAAGACATCTTCCAGGACGCGCTGAAGGAGCTCCACGCAGAGCCCAAGGCCGACGCCGTCACCAAGAAGGCCGCCGCCAAGAAGGCCGAGCCGAAGGCTGACGAGGCCAAGGCCGACGAGCCCGCCGCCGACGAGGCCAAGGCCGACGAGCCCAAGGCCGACGACGCCAAGGCCGACGAGCCCAAGGCCGACGAGGCCAAGGCCTGATCGTGGCGGCCCCCCTCATCGAGGTCATCGAGCACCTCGTCTCCGGCATCGTCGACCACCCCGACGATGTCGTCGTCCGCACCAAGCAGACGCGTGGAGGCGAGCTGTTCGAGGTCCGGGTCAACCCGGACGACCTCGGCAAGGTCATCGGCCGCCAGGGCCGCACGGCCACGGCCATCCGCAAGGTCGCGGGCGCGATCGCCGGTCACGGCGGTGCGCGCATCGACTTCGTGGACGTCGATCGTCGTAGCTAGATCATCGACATGTTGGTCGTCATCGGCCGCATCGGCCGCGCCCACGGCATCCGTGGAGAGCTGAACGTCGACATCCGAACGGACGAGCCCGACCGGCGATTCGCCCCGGGCTCGTCCGTCGTCTGCGCCGGACGCACGCTGACCGTGAGAACCGCCCGCCACCACGGCGGACGTCTCGTCGTCGCCTTCGTCGAGGTCGCCGACCGCACGGCCGCCGAGAAGCTCCACGGCACGGTCCTCGAGGCGCTCGTCGACCCCGCCGACACCCCCGACGACCCCGACGAGTTCTACGACCACCAGCTGGTCGGGCTCGAGGTCCGCAGCACCGGCGCGGACGCCGCCGACCGCGTCGTCGGCACCGTCACGGGTCTGGTCCACCTGCCCTACCAGGACACCCTGACCGTCGACGTCGACGGTCGCGAGGTGTTCATCCCGTTCGTCACCGAGCTCGTGCCGGTCGTCGACGTCGCGGGCGGCTTCGTGACCGTCAAGGACGTCGAGGGTCTGCTCGACCCGACGCAGGCCGAGAACGCCGCGTCCGACCTCGCCGAAGACTGAAACCGTGCGCATCGACGTCGTCTCGATCTTCCCCGCGTACCTCGACGCGCTGCAGCTGTCGCTGGCCGGCAAGGCGCAGAGCTCGGGCCTGCTGCAGATCCGGACCCACGACCTGCGCACCTTCACGAGCGATCGTCACCACACCGTCGACGACACCCCGTACGGCGGGGGAGCGGGCATGGTCATGAAGCCCCAGCCGTGGGGTGAGGCCCTCGACGAGATGGCCACCGACGAGACCGTCGTGGTCGTGCCGACGCCGTCCGGCACGCCGTTCACCCAGCGGATCGCCGAGCGGCTGAGCGGCGAGCAGCACCTGGTGTTCGCGTGCGGCCGCTACGAGGGCATCGACCAGCGGGTCATCGACGAGGCCGCTGCGCGCTGGCGGGTCGAGGAGATCTCGCTCGGCGACTTCGTCCTCAACGGCGGGGAGGTCGCGGCGCTGGCGATCATCGAGTCGGTCGTGCGGCTGATCCCCGGGTTCATGGGCAATCCCGCCTCGCTCGTCGAGGAGTCGCACGGCGAGGACGGCCTGCTCGAGTACCCCGTGTACACCAAGCCGTCGTCGTGGAGGGGGCGCGACGTCCCCGACGTCCTGCTGTCGGGCAACCACGGCGCGATCGCGGCCTGGCGCCACGAGCAGGCCCTCGAGCGCACCCGCCGTCGACGTCCCGACCTGCTCGCCTGATCCCGGCCGGCGCGGACGGGTCGGCCAGACCTGCCCGCGGCACGAGGAATTAACACGGGCGCCGCTGCCGTAACACGCCCGTCATCCTCAGGCAAGCCTCAGAAAACCTCTCACCGACACAGTGACACTGCACTGAGCGCAGCAGCGTCGCTGTCCGCTCGGCCGGCTCGCCCCCCACGAGAGGTATTTCGCATGGATCTGTCTTCTGCCTGGTTGCTGCTCACCGCAGCCCTGGTGCTCTTCATGACGCCCGGACTGGCGTTCTTCTACGGAGGCCTCGTCAAGGCCTCGAGCGTGGTGTCGATGATGATGCTGAGCTTCGGCGCGATGGGACTCGTCGCCGTCCTCTGGGTCCTCTACGGCTTCAACATGGCCTTCGTCGACGGCAGCAGCGGAGACTGGATCCCCGAGGTCGTCGGCAACGCCTTCTCCGACTTCGGCATGGCCGACGCGGCGCAGGCCGCGTTCGCGGGCGAGGGTGAGCTGACGCTCGCCGGCGTGATCTTCGGTGGCACCTTCGCGATCATCACCGTCGCGCTGATCTCGGGTGCGATCGCCGACCGCGCCCGCTTCTTCCCGTGGATGGTCTTCGCCGGACTCTTCGCGACGCTGGTCTACTTCCCGGTCGCCGCCTCGGTGTTCTCGTTCGTCACCGACGACGCGGGCGTCCCGACGTTCACGGGCTGGGTCGGCCAGCTCGGCGGCCACCTGGGCCTCGACGTCGGCACGATCGACTACGCCGGTGGCACCGCGGTCCACATCAACGCCGGCGCCGCGGCGCTCGCGCTCGCGATCGTCCTGGGCAAGCGGGTCAACTTCAGCCGCGAGCTCCAGAAGCCCCACAACGTCCCGCTCGTGCTGATCGGCGCGGCCATCCTGTGGTTCGGCTGGTTCGGCTTCAACGGTGGCGCCGCCCTGGCGACCGGCACGGCCGGCACCAACGGGTCCGCGGGCCTGATCTTCGTCAACACGCTGGTGGCCCCGGCCGCCGCGCTGCTGGGCTGGATCCTGGTCGAGCACTTCAAGAACGGCAAGGCCACTGCGGTCGGCGCCGCGTCGGGCATCGTCGCCGGCCTCGTCGCGATCACGCCGGCGTGCGCCAACCTGTCGCCGCACTGGTCGATCGTGCTGGGTCTGCTCGCCGGTGGCGTCTGCGCCATCGCGATCGAGTTCAAGTACAAGCTCGGCTTCGACGACTCGCTCGACGTCGTGGGCATCCACCTCGTCGGCGGTGTCATCGGCACGCTCTACCTGGGCTTCTTCGCGATCGGCACGGGCCTGTTCACGGGTGGCGGCAACCTCGACCAGTTCATCGTGCAGCTGATCCCGGCCGCCGCGGTCGGCGCCTACTCGTTCGTCGTGGCCTTCATCCTGGGCACGATCATCGACAAGACGATCGGCTTCCGCATCCAGGAGGACGAGGAGGCCGCCGGCATCGACTCGGTGCTGCACGGCGAGACGGGCTACGCGCTCAACTGACGCCTTCACCTCCGCACGACCCGACGCGCCCACCGGTACGCCCGGTGGGCGCGTCGTCGCGTGACGGCCCGAGCCGTCGGGCGGGAGGCGATTGGCTCCGGACGGGCGCGCTGTGGCAACATTGACCCTTGGCGCCGGACGGATCTGCCACAGGGGAGCCGTCGATCATCGCCAACTCATCCTTTTGATCCAACCCATCCGTGGGTGACCTGTGGCACCAGCGAGGAGCACAACCATGACCAACCTCATCGACCAGGTCGCCAGCGCGTCGCTGCGCACCGATCTGCCGGCCTTCCGCCCGGGCGACACGCTCGAGGTCCACGTGAAGGTCATCGAGGGCAGCCGCTCGCGCATCCAGGTCTTCAAGGGCGTCTGCATCAAGGTCCAGGGCTCCGGCGTCGGCCGCACCTTCACGGTCCGCAAGGTCAGCTTCGGCGTCGGCGTCGAGCGCACCTTCCCGCTGCACACCCCCGTGATCGACCACATCGACGTCGCGATCCGCGGCGACGTGCGTCGCGCCAAGCTGTACTACCTGCGCAACCTGCGCGGCAAGGCAGCCAAGATCAAGGAGAAGCGCGACATCTGAGTCGCGCCACCCCATGACCGACCGGTCCCTGGAGCCCTCGCCGTCCGCGGCGGGGGCTCCTGCCGTTCCCGCACCCCTCGACTGGACGCTGCGGCCCGCCCGCTCCGACGACGCGCTCTGGATGGCCGAGCTGCGCGCCGTCGTGATGCGTCCCGACCTCGAGCGCCTCGGTCGCTACGACAGTCATCGGGTGCGCCGCCGGTTCCTCGACGCGTTCGAGGCCCGTCACACCCGGGTCGTGCAGGTCGGCGGTGAACCGGTCGGCCTGTTCGCGGTGCGGCCCGAGCCGCGCGAGCGGTGGTTCGAGCACCTGTACCTGCGGTCCGACGTGCAGGGGCGCGGCCTCGGCGCGCAGCTGATGAAGCACGTGCTGCGGCGCGACGACGACGCACGCCCGTTCCGCCTCAACGTCCTGCAGGGGAGTGCGGCCCGGCGCCTCTACCAGCGGCACGGCTTCGTCGTCGAGCGCGAGGACGCCGTCGACGTCTGGATGGTCCGGCACTGAGGCGTCGGTCCGCGTCCGCCGGCGACGGCTACGATCGGCGGGTGCCCACGACGAAGCGACGCCTGCCGATCTGGCAGGAGACGATCCTGCTGGTGGTCGTGGCGGTCGTCATGGCCGTCGTGGTCAAGACGTTCTTCGTGCAGGCGTTCTACATCCCGTCGGGCTCGATGGAGCCGACCATGATGATCGACGACAAGATCCTCGTGCAGAAGGTCTCCTACTGGGGCGGCGACGTGCACCGCGGCGACGTCGTCGTGTTCGACGACCCGGGGGGCTGGCTGCCGGTCTCCGACAGCGCGCGGCCCGGCAACGTCGCGCAGGAGGCGCTCGAGCGGATCGGGCTGTTCCCGAGCGGCGGTCACCTCATCAAGCGGGTCATCGGCGTGGGGGGCGACCACGTCGTGTGCTGCTCGAAGGGGCGGCTCACGGTCAACGACGAGCCGGTCGACGAGCCGTACCTGCTCGACGACACGGCGACGGCCGACACCCCCTTCGACGTCACGATCCCCGCCGGACGCCTGTGGGTCATGGGCGACAACCGGGGCAACTCCGAGGCGTCCCCGCAGCACCTGGGCGACCCCGGAGGCGGCTTCATCCGCGAGTCCGCGGTCGTCGGCAAGGCGTGGCTGCGGCTGTGGCCGCTGGGCCGCGCAGGCTTCGTCGACGGGACGTCGGCGTTCGACGACGTCCCCGCTCCCTGAGCGCGCGAACACGTTCCAGACGTCCGTCGGCCTGTTGAGCTCTGCGGCTAGGCTCTCCGGGTGACCGACACGAAGAAGCGACAGCTCCCGGTCTGGCAGGAGTCGATCCTTCTGGTCCTCACCGCCATGGTGATGGCCGTCGTCGTCAAGACGTTCTTCCTGCAGGCGTTCTACATCCCGTCGGAGTCGATGGAGCCGACGATGCTGGTCGACGACAAGATCCTCGTGCAGAAGGTCTCCTACTGGGGCGGCGACGTGAAGCGCGGCGACGTCGTCGTGTTCGACGACCCGGGGGGCTGGCTGGGCCCCGACGAGTCCCGGCGCGCCAGCAACCCCGTCCAGAGCGTCCTCGAGAAGGTCGGCCTGTTCCCGACCGGCGGCCACCTGATCAAGCGGGTCATCGGCGTCGGCGGCGACACCGTCGAGTGCTGCACCGACGGCAAGCTGACCGTCAACGGGGTCAAGCTCGACGAGCCCTACCTGCTCGACGAGACCGCGACGAAGGACCAGACCTTCGAGGTCAAGGTCCGCAAGGGCTACCTCTGGGTCATGGGCGACAACCGCGGCAACTCGTCCGACTCGCGCGCCCACCAGGCCGATCCGGGCGGCGGCCAGGTGTCGGAGAACGCCGTCGTCGGCAAGGCGTGGGTACGGGTGTGGCCGCTCGGACGCGCGGGATTCATCAAGAAGCCGTCGACCTTCGACGAGGTCAACGGCAGGTGACCCGCAGCACCGGCGGCGCCGTCACCGGCACGAGACGCCCGTCCGTGCCGACCCTGCGCATCGAGCGGCAGATGCTGCGGTCCGGGCTGTCCGCGGTCGCCGGGTGCGACGAGGTGGGCCGGGGCGCGCTCAGCGGGCCTGCGACCGTCGCGATGGTCGTGGTGACCGCCGACAGCAAGCCGGCCCCGTTCGGGGTGCGCGACAGCAAGCTGCTGACGCCGCAGGCCCGTCAGGCGCTGGTGCCACGCATCCGGCGATGGGCCGCGGCGTCGGGGATCGGTCACGCCAGCCCCGCCGAGATCGACCAGCTCGGCATCATCGCGGCGCTGAGGCTCGCGGGCCACCGGGCGCTCGCCGGGCTGTCCGTGGTGCCCGACACGGTGCTGCTGGACGGCAACCACGACTACCTGCGGTTCCCCGACCCCGAGCAGCTCGAGGGGGCCGTGCCCGCGCCGAGGGTGCTGTCCGAGGTGCCCCCGGTGGTCACGATGATCAGGGCCGACCTGAGGTGCGCGGCGGTGGCGGCTGCCAGTGTCCTGGCCAAGACGGCGCGCGACGCGATCATGACGGAGCTGGCCGCCGACCACCCGCACTACGGCTGGGACGAGAACAAGGGGTACGCCAGCTCCCACCACGTCGCGGCCCTCCGCACCCACGGCCCGAGCGAGCAGCACCGCCGCAGCTGGCGGCTGCCCGGCTGCGACGCCGATCCGGCCGACGCCGAGGTACCCGCGCGCCCGTGACCGGAGTGTCAGCGCGGCCGCACGCCATCTGTCTGTAGCCTTGCGCCATGAGTTCGGAAGACCTGGAGCGGTACGAGTCGGAGATGGAGCTGGCGCTCTACCGCGAGTACCGCGACGTCGTGTCGATCTTCAAGTACGTCGTCGAGACCGACCGGCGGTTCTACCTGTGCAACGCGGTCGACGTGAAGGTGCGTTCCGAGACGGGCGACGCCTACTTCGAGGTCTCGATGAACGACGCCTGGGTGTGGGACATCTACCGCCCGGCCCGCTTCGCCAAGAACGTCAAGGTGCTGACGTTCAAGGACGTCAACGTCGAGGAGCTGCAGGACTCCGACGTCAAGGTGCCCGAGAGCGCCTGACGCTCTCGCAGGCGTCCGTCCACAGCTGACCGTGGTCGTGCGCGGCGTCCACAGGACGTCCGCGGTGCCTGTCGGCGCGCCGGTCCGGCGACGACGCTGGACGCATGACGTATCAGCGCAGCAAGTCCGTCGGCCAGTACGGCGAGCGGGTCGCGGCCGATCATCTCCGCGGGCTGGGGATGGTCGTGCTGGCGACCAACTGGACGTGCCGGTTCGGCGAGATCGACATCGTGGCCCGTGACGGCTCGACCCTCGTGATCTGCGAGGTCAAGACCCGCACGTCCCACGAGCACGGTGGCCCGTTCGAGGCCGTCACGGGGCAGAAGGCCGCGAGGCTCCGCCGGCTCGCGACGCACTGGCTCGAGGTGCACGACGTCTCGCCGCCCAGCGTCCGCATCGACGTCGTCTCGGTCGTGGTGCCGCCCAAGGGCGGCCCGATCGTCGAGCGCATCGCGGGGGTGGCCTGATGGCCGCCGCGACCCACTCGGTGACCCTCGACGGTCTGTCGGGTCGGGCGATCGAGGTCGAGGCCGACATCGGGGGAGGCCTGCCGCAGACCGTGCTGGTCGGCCTCGTCGACACGATGGTCACCGAGGCGCGCGACCGGTGTCGGTCGGCGGTGTCCAACTCCGGCACGACGTGGCCCGACCAGCGGGTCACGATCAACCTGGCGCCGTCGACGCTGCCCAAGAGCGGCTCGCACTACGACCTCGCGATCGCGCTCGCGGTGTTCGCGGCCAAGTCGCTCATCCCGGCCGAGCAGCTGGCCGGCGCCGCCTTTCTCGGTGAGCTGGCCCTCGACGGTCGCCTGCGGGCGATCCGCGGCGTGCTGCCGGCGACGATGGCCGCCGCCGAGGCGGGCTTCGAGCGCGTGTTCGTGCCGGAGGTCAACGTCCCCGAGGCCGAGCTCGTCCAGGGCATCGCCGTGGTCGGGGTGCGGTCGCTGCGCCAGACCGTCGCCCTGCTGACGGGTCAGGAGCAGCCTGACGACCCGCCCGTCCCGCCGCTCGACGACACCCCGTCGATCTCGTGGACGTCCGGCGACCGGCTGGCGCACCTCGACCTCGCCGACATCTCCGGGCAGGACGACTCGCGCATGGCGCTGCTGGTCGCTGCGGCCGGAGGGCACCACCTGCTCATGACCGGGCCGCCCGGCATCGGCAAGACCATGCTGGCCCAGCGTCTGCCGGGCCTGCTGCCCGACCTGACGCACGAGCAGTCGCTGGCGGTCAGTGCGGTGCACTCGGTCGCGGGCGTCCTGCCGAGCGACGCCCCGCTGCTGACGCGGCCGCCGTTCCTGGACCCGCACCACACCGCCAGCGCCGTCTCGATCGTCGGAGGGGGCAGCCGGGCCATCAGGCCGGGTGCGCTGAGCCTGGCCCACCACGGGGTGCTGTTCCATGAATGTAAGGTCTGAGGATGCCCGGAACCGCAGCGATCTACGTGCGCATCAGTAAGGATTCCACACGTCAGGGCCTGGGAGTGGAGCGTCAGGAGGCAGCCTGCCGGGAACTTGCGGGACGGGAGGGACTGACGGTCGGGGACGAGGCAATTTTCAAAGACAACGACATCAGCGCCAGCACGAACAGCCGGAAGCCCCGTCCCGCCTTCGATGCCATGGTTTCTGCGGTGCGAGCCGGAAAGTTCACTCACGTCGTCTCGCACAGCAACACCCGCCTGACTCGACGGATGCGCGAGTTAGAAGACCTGATCGAACTATCCAAAGAAACGGGCGTGCAGTACCTCACCGTCGTCAGCGGCAACGACAACCTTGCTACCGCCACCGGAAAGCAGATGGCCCGAATCAAGGGCAGCATTGCAGCGGGTGAAGCCGACCTCACCAGCGAGCGAGTGAAGGACGCGGCCAAGCAGCGTGCCGAGATGGGCAAGCCGAAGCACAGCCGATACCGGACCTTTGGCTATGACGCCGAGTTCAAGGCGATACCCGAAGAGGCCGACGTCATCCGGGATGCTTTCGAACGGGTGGTGCGCGGGGAGTCGGTCTCTTCCATCGCTGTTCTGTGGCGGGAGAATGGCGTCAACATGGGCAATGGCAAGGATGTTCACTACTCGACCGTCAAGAACGTCGTGAGAAGGCACCTGTACGCCGCTCTGTCGACGTACAAGGGCGAAGTCGTAAGCCGGTCCACTGCGGAGCCAATCGTCTCAGAGGCCCTGTTTTGGGCGGCTCAGGACGTGCTGGACAGGAAGCGAAATCCTCGCAGCGGGAAGAACGCGCGGCGGTATCTGTTGGCAGGACTTATCCAGTGCGGGGAGTGCGGGCACGTCCTCTACGGATCGCACACCTACACGAACAAGTCGGGCAACTCCCGGCACTCGTACATCTGCAAGACCCACATGCAGGGATGCGGCAAGGTCTCCGTTATGGGTCATCACATCGATGAGATGGTCCTGACGATGGTCAAGCGCCGGATGACGATGACCGACGCCATCGCGGTACCCGAGACCATCGACTACCAGTCGAAGATTCAGGCTCTCGAAGAGCAGATGCAGGTAGCACGAGCCGACGTCCGCGAGGGCCGGTTGACCTTCCTGGACATCCGCGAAACGCTCATCGACTTGTCACAGCAGAAGACGGCGCTTGAAGCCCTTGCGGTGGCTCAGGAGGACGAGGAGGCGAACTACGTGCCCAACAGGACGTGGGTTGAGTTCAAGACCGCATCGTTGTCAGAGCAGATGGCGACGGTCGGTGCCGTCATTCAAGGTGTCGTCGTTTCCGCTGCCACGTCAAACAAGTGGGACGCCAGTAGGGTGACGATCTATACGAAGCGGGGTAACGCGGTCCCCGGTACAAGCATCAAATCCGACGTAGGTGATATGCGCCGGATCGTGGCGGGGTTCCGAGATATCCCGGTGAAGCCGACGAAATTGAGCAAGCCAATCAAGGGACTTGACGGCAAGTTCGCGGGTTCAAACAAGGCCGACAACTAGGAGAGTAAATGTTGAGAGAAGTAGTTTTTGAAACGATTGAGCCTGACGGCTACACGCTGTACGGAACCAACGACACCGAAGAGGCGATCGAGCGACTTGTTGGCATCGTCATGCGGAGCGGGCAGCGGGTTGAGACTCACGAGTTGATACGCGGGATGCTGGCAGACGGCAGTCTGGTGATGACGGTGGACGCCGGAGCAGTCAGGTTTGACAAAGGTGACGTCTGACGGGTTCCTCCCTCACGAAGGTGCAATCACAGGTTAAGGATTTCACGCCACGGCATCCGCACTACTGACCAGATGAAGATTGGCCCGACAACGAGCGTGTAGATGAGCGTGAAGATCATCTGACCTCGGAAGCCCCATCGCGCGTCAACGAACTTGACCATGTAGAACATGCTGATTGCCCCGAAACTTATTGCGGCGATGATCCCAAGGACGCTCATGGCTGTGTCGTCTGAGACATACCCAGCGGCGTAGGCAACTACGAACGCCCCAACACCGAGGATCGCCCACTGAATGACGTTCTGGGCGATGGGACGCCAGAACTCTTCGTCTTTCAACCAACCTAGGAAGGTCTTGGTGGGTGAGGAGGGCGCGGGTGGAGATTGATTTGATGTCATGGAAGAACCTTAGCGTATTTCGAGATTAGAGCGCCGGTACCTGGAAGCAATGAATGATATACTGTACATATAGTCATACCGATCATCAATAAATTAGTGTAGTTGAGTGTCCTAGGTGTGGTTATACAAAATACTTCAAGTCTTAACAGTAAGACTAATTAAGGAGAAGTATGGTGTACGTGTCCGTTGGTGGCCATGGTAGATGCTGACATCATGAACCCGGTTACATTCCGGCTGGGAACTAGGGCTAGTAAATTGAGTGTATTTACATAGCACGTAAGAGACACGCGCACTTAATACTTAAAGATATATGGAAAACAAGAACGGCAAAAGATACACGGATGTTGAGAAGTCTGAGTTTTGCGAATTAGCACAAGTTCACGGCATCCGTCAAGCAATTAGAGAATTAAAGTACCCATCGTATCCAGTAGCAGTCGGATGGATGGAAAAGCGTGGCATCAAGCCTGAACTGTCAAACATCATGGAGACGGCTAGGAAGTACCACACCTTCTATCAAACAGAAGACCTCTTAGCAGCCATCGACAACGCCATGTCCGTAGTGCAGGAGATGTACGCGACTGTTGAGACAGCCGACGAAGCCAAGAAGTTGGCAGAGGCAGTACAGAAGTTGGTCAATACCCGCCAGTTGCTAGAGGGCAAGGCCACAGTGGTCACGGAGAAGCGCGAGACCACACAGCAAGACCTAGAAATTGCTGCAATGCTGCGAGCAGAGCAGACCAAGCAAGACCAGATGACCTAACAACTTCCTCTGTCTGACTACAGGCAGAGGACTCCCGAGGCACCGACGAACTCATATGCGTCGGTGCCTCTTTTTATGCCCTGTGACGTTCCGGGGTACAGACAGCCACCAACAGTGTGAGAGGCCGTTGAAAGGCCATATGAGCAGCCTCAGACCCATCTCAGAGACCCTTGACGCATTAATCATTGCCACTAATCCGGCTTATGTCCTAGCAAGACCTAAAGCATGGCCTGAAATGAGTGTTTGTGCAGGTCAGAGGGGGTGTAGGACTAGCCATGCTAGGGCGGTTACCTAGTTCCATCAATCTTTTCTCATTAATCCTTGACAAACGGCAAATCATCAGAGTCATGGCATGAGAGCATTGACACATGGATGCATCCACAAATCCGAGACCCAACGGAAGTGTCTTTTTGTGGTGGTCATCCATGTCAGAATGATATTTTCAATAATGCAAGATTTTTAAGAGTCTTTGTCAAGTTCGATCGACATGACCATCGAGTCAATGTCAATATCAGGATCGAACAATCGAGCGGCACTCAACTCTCTCTGCATGATCCCTGCCATCTTTTGCTCATGCGCTGCGCGTTCACCGGGAGCCTTGCCCTCCCAGACCATCCTGTCCCACTCCCGTTCCGGCTCGGTCCTAATTCGCGAACGCCGGAGTGCCCAACGCACCATGAATTGTGCATTCTCTGAGGCTGTTAGGCCGTTGACGACATCAAAACATTGTTCGATGTACTCCCACTTCGTTTCCCAGTCGAACAAGTGAGCATCGTCGCCATACTCGTCACGGTAAGCCTGCCCACCGATTTGAAGCACCGCGTACAGCAGCAACTCCTCGTCAGACGAGTCCGGGCGAGCAGCATCGACATTGCCAAGCAAGTAGATCGTTGCCATGTCGCCAGCCGGTGAGCCGGGCATGTCGCCTAGAAACTCGCGCATTCGCCCGCCACCGGCACGCAAGTCTTCGAACCAGGCCCTCACGAAATCCGTGATGTCTCGTCCGGCAGCGGCAAGCGTTATGTCTGACATGCGGTCGAGTATCGCACCTTCGACGGTTGGTTAGTGCGGAATCCGCATTGGGAAAGGAATGGATTTATGATTGAAGAGTAATGAAATTAATTGAGGCTATTAGAACGGACTTTAATCCTGACCTTTTGAACCATGCAGCGGGTAGACGACTTCTAACGAAGAACGATCCCATGATGTTCGCTGCGGTGTACTTGCCGCACAAACTCCGTACGCCTGCGCTGCCTGACATCACGCTCAATCAGTTCCATCTAGACATCTGTGAGTACGCCAAGGTCTGGACGCAGCCGCTAGGCAAGCCTGCCGAGCATCGTGACACGTTCGTTGCCCCTAGATCATGCGGCAAGTCAACGTGGATTTTTCACATCCTGCCTATCTGGGCAGCAGCGCACATGCACAAGCGATACATCATCGCTTTTTCTGACTCCGAAGATCAGGCCATCAATTGGTTGCGCAACTTCAAGATGGAGTTGGAGAACAACGAACTCCTGCAAGAGGACTTCCCCGAACTCTGCGACACGTTCCGTCGTGGAGCGTCCAGCAAGGTCATGATGGACAACCGCAACGCCACGCAGCGTGCCAACGGCTTCATCTTCCAAGCAAAGGGTGTCGATAGCGCCATCCTCGGGGCCAACATCGGCGGTCTACGTCCTGAGGTCATCCTCTTTGATGACATCGAGCCACCTGAGAGCAACTACGGCGCTACCGAACTCAAAAAGCGCAAGTCAACGATCCTCACGACCCACCTCTACCTCAACACCAACGCGCTGGTGGCCTTCGTGGGGACAACAACCATGCCGAACAGCCTCATCGACCAGATGCGCAAGGTCGGGCAGGCATGGGACGACTTCGACGGCGACCCAGACACGTTCAAGGGCACGCTGGACCCCGAGTTGCAGTGGGTCGTGTCAGAGAACATTCGTTGCCACTACTACCCGGCGATCATCACTGACGATCACGACGTAGAGGTTTCGCTGTGGCCCGAGGTCTGGCCGTTGGAGCAGTGGGACGAGATGCGCAGCACCCGCGAGTTCCAGATGAACATGATGAACCGGCCTATCAGTGGCGAAGAAGGTTACTGGGACGACTCAGACATCAACGTCGATCGCACGGAGTACGGCAACACGGTCCTGAGCATCGACCCTGCG
Source organism: Aeromicrobium sp. Root472D3 (assembly GCF_001426485.1). Taxonomy (GTDB): domain Bacteria; phylum Actinomycetota; class Actinomycetes; order Propionibacteriales; family Nocardioidaceae; genus Aeromicrobium. The sequence goes on from NZ_LMET01000001.1 coordinate 1,943,223, forward strand.
GTGACCACGAGCAGACGAGCCGACTACACAGCCTTTGCCGTGGTGAGCCGTGGAGCCGATCGGAAGTTGTACCTACGCCACGTCGAACAGGTCAAGGGCAACAGCGACGTCCTCCGAGAGCGTGCCGTGGCTCTGGTGGAGACCTACGGCGTCGGCGTCGTCCTCATCGAGACCAATCAGGGCGGCAACCTGTGGCACCAGGTCTTCAAGGACATCGGTGCTCGTGTGCGCTTCCTAAATCAGCGCATCAAGAAGGAAATCCGTATTGCTCAGTCAGCGGACTTCTACAAGAAGAACCGCGTGGTCCACACGCAGCACTTCCCGCAGTTAGAAGAGCAGATGCTCGCGTATCCCAACGTCCAGCACGACGACCTAGTGGACGCGGTAGCCACAGCCGTTCTGTACTTCGAAAAGACCAAGGGCAACCGCGTTGTTGCTCAGCAAATTCAATACAAGGAGACATAAACGAACAACTTATGACAATTATGAAAGAGGCCGTGAACGCGGTCATGGAACGCCGAGACCATTACGTCGAAGCCCAACATTATTTTGAAGGAGACGTACCCGAGACGTTCTCAACTGCGAAGTTGCGCCGAGTGTTCGCCACTACCGGCGACCGATCACGCCTGAACTTCTGCCGTCCCATCGTCAACGCAGTCAGCAACCGTCTAGAGGTTGCCAGCATCCAAGGGGACACCAAGGCCGCAACAGCCAAGATTGCCGAGGTCTGGGAAGCCAACGACCTAGGGCTAGAAGCCAAGGAGATTCACGACAACGCGCTGATCCACGGTGACGCCTTCGTTCTCGTCTGGCCGGACAAGGATGGCGAGGTTCAGATTTCCTACGAGTCTCCCCGCCAGATGGCTCTTGTCTACGACGTGGAGAACCCACGCAAGAAGTCCTACGCCGTCAAAATCTGGCAGTCAGCCGAGAACATCAGCCGTATGTCGATCTACGCGGCCGACAAGATTACAAAGTTCTACGCCAACACTGGTGAGCCAACAGACGGCACTCAGTGGACCTTGATGCAGACCGTTCCCAACCCATGGGGTGAGGTTCCGGTCTTCCACTTCCGCACGCACCGTCCGTTCGGTCGTCCTGAGCACCTTGACGCCTACGACGCTCAGAACGCCATCAACAAGTTGTTCGTGACCAACATGCACACGATCGACTACCAGGGCGCTCCGCAGCGATACGCGCTAGCCAACGCAGACGGTGGGGACCTAGGCGACTTTGACGACGACAAGGCCGACACCGAGAACCTAGCCAACCTGAGCGATGCAGCCGGGTCACTTTGGTACATGAAGGGCGTCTCCAAGGTCGGAGAGTTCTCCGTAGCCGACGCCAAGGCGTTCTGGGAACCCATCAAGGACACGATCCGCGCCATGAGCGCGCTGACTGATACGCCGTTGCACTACTTCGAACGCACGGGCAACAACCCGACTGGCAACGGCCTGCGCACCGCCGAAGCGCCATTGCTCAAAAAGGTTGCCGATCGACAGACGTCGTTTGGCTACTCATGGCGTGACGTCTCCCGCTTCGTCTTGAAGATCGAAGGCATCCCGAGCCTTGGCGTGCAGGTCTTTTGGAAGACACACGAGTCCTTGGACGAGATGGAGCGATGGGACGTAGCCGCAAAGAAGATCAACGCTGGTCTGAGCCACCGCCAGGCACTCCGTGAAGGCGGCTATTCGGCCGATCAGGTCGACCAAATCATGGCCGAACGTCAGGCCGAGGCAGACGGGGGACTCTTCTACGCCCGTGCCCCACGGACCCGTGTGAACACGAGTCACGACGAGACAACACCACTACATGAAAGCGAGACACAAGATGACAGAACAAATTGAGAACCCCGAGGCTGTACTAGCGGCGCTAGAGCGTGCCAAGGCCGATGCGAAGAAGTACCGCGAGGCATCCGAGTCCCTACAGGCAGAGGTGACCGCCCTACAGACGTCCACGGACGAGATGAAGGCCGTCATCCAGTCCATGGAGGACGGAGACGGCGAGTGGAAGGCGAAGGCCAAGGAACTCCTGGTGCGGGAGTCGCTTGACGCCACGAATCGAGACCGAGTGTTGAAGTTCCTTGATCTCGATTCCATCGACTTCGACGGCGACGGCAAGTTGACCGGCGTTGATGACGCGGTAGCCAAGGTGAAGACGGACCTGCCCGAACTCTTCGACGTCAAGCGTTCTGTTGGGGGAGAGGCTGACCAATTTACTAAGCAAGAGGCAAAGCCTGATCCTTCTGATACAGATTTGCAAATGGCACGCTTATTTAAGAAGTCATAAACCGCCTCAGGAAGCGACCAATAGTACAATTAAAGAGAAGAGCCATCCATTTCTTTGGACGAAGAACTTGTTTGGTTCGGACCCTCTTTAATGTCAGGGGATGGACGTCCCGTAGCACTACAGATTGGAGTCCCAATCACACAAATTATCTAAAGAAAGCAGTGAATAATGAATGGTCACAGACCTATCAGTAGAAAATGGCTGGATTCCGATTCAGCAAGGAACGGAAGTTCTATCGCGAGACGTAGAAGTCTCAGCAGTTGAGGCAGTAGCCCGTAGAGAGGTTATGACCTCAGAATTTAAGTCAGTACCCCGCTTCCTCGCGAACGGGGTTGACGTAGTCGCGGAACATGCAACGATCCCTCTAAAGGACGCAACGCTTGACGACGTGACGCTACAGGCTCACAAGTTCAGCAACCGATACGCAATCTCAATTGAGGACCGCGAGGACGCCGTAGCCGACTCCATCAACGCCTACAAGCGGGAGTGGCTATCAAACTTCGCGGTGACGCTAGACAATGCTGTCCTAGGCGTCACAGGGACGGGTGGTCCCTTCGAGAGTGTCTATCGCAAGGTTGGATCGGGAAACCGTCTAGCCACCGCAGGCGTGCTGACATACGAAGACCTCGTGCAGGTCATCGGGGATATGGAGTCCAACCGTAAGGGAGGACTTGTCATCATCGCTCATCCAAAGTTCAAGATGGCACTTCGCAACCTAAAGGACTCAAACGGTGACCGTGTTGTCACTGATCCTTTCGGCGCTGGCGTTCCAACTGTGTTCGGTCACGAGGTTCGTTTCTCTCACGGAGCGCGCACATCAGCGACCTACACGGATGACCCACAGGGCAACCCTTTGTTGGTCGTTGCGAACAAGAGCAACCTCATCCTGGGTGTCCGTAGTGGACCTGAGTCAGCCCTCTCCGAGGAACCGCAGTGGGCGAACGACAACGTTGAGTTGAAGGTCCGCGCGCGTCGCGGCTTTGTGCTTGCCGACAGCAACTCTGCCCGAGTTGTTGAACTCACACCTGCCGCCTAAGCGACAGCAGAACGACCAAGCCGAGGGGTAGGGGCAACGCGCCTCTGCCCCTCGCTTGCATCTAATACTTGAAAGAAGGAACAGAAATGCTTGCAACAAATATTGATGTAGAAGACCTGACGGGCTACACCGCCGACGTGACGGACGTCCGTAAGGCTCAGGCCATCGTGGAGGTCTACGCAGGCCGCACAGAGGCTCTAGTCACGCTTCCTAGGGATCGTGAGTGGATGAAGTACGCGATCTGTTGGCAGGTCACGTACATGGCTCAGGATGGAAACAGCGTCTTTGAACAGGCCAACGTCGAGAGCCTGCGCCAAAACGACACGACCATAGTGTTCGGAGACCGCGCCTACGCCATCTCGCCGTTGGCCCAGCAGGCGATCGGTCGTCTTTCCTGGCAGCGATCCCGTGTGATCGACACCCGTCCTTGGTACGACCGCGTTGTGCCTGTCTACGAATGGACGACTGACTAGTGCCGCGACTACTAGCGGCGAAGGCGTACCCGGCGCTGGTCGACGTCTACACCGAGAGCGAAACGCAAGACCCGATCACCGGGGGCATCAACCATGGCTGGGACTACGAGAACCCCGTCACGTTCGGGTGCAACTTCTTCTCGCTGCGAGGTCATGCCGAGAAGTTCGGGGACGAGTACGCCAACACCGATGCCGTGAAGTTGGAGGTTTGTCCTTCGGACGGCGCACTCATCAACTTGTCTCAGCGATTCGGACATCTCCGTATGAGGCTGGACGAGACAGAGACGTACTACGAAAACGTAGGGATGCGTCCTGCCGGGGGACGGCGCTACGTCTTCAACATCGACGCCATGAGTCCCCAGGTTGATCCCTTGGGACGTGTCGTCTGTGTGGAGGTCTTCGGCGTCCTCGCGCAGGTCGCTTAACAGCGCGACAAGCCGACGACTGACCTAGCATCTTCGTCATGAGCGAAGGAACAGTTGGCGCTATCGCCGCCCTACCAATGATGGCGGTCATCGGAATGATCGGCGTTCCCCAAGCACTTCGACGCGCGAAGTCAGCGAAGACCGATGGACTCAGGAAGACGATGCTGGCTCCTACCGAACCCACCGAACGCGAGAAACGTCTGATGCCCATTGCGTTCGTCTTGGTCGGTATCTGGGTAGTGGCGTGGCTCGTTTACGCAGTCGTCAGGTAGCCGCCCCAAGTGCACGGAGGGGCTAGCCGGCGATCCGGCTAGCCCCTCCTGTTGCGCAGTCTTCTACTTCTTGGCCTTCTGAGCCTCGCGGTACGCCTCAGCGACAACTGCCGGGATTTGGCCACGGTCACCCAGAGTGCGCTTGGTGCCGTCAACGCCTTCGTACTCGAAACCTGTCGACTGCGCCCACTCACGTATCTTCTTGTTCTGGGTGGAAGAAGACGCAGTGCCGCTCGATGCAGTCGAAGCCGCTGAAGCCGTCTCAGCCTTCTCGATATAGGGACTCAGGGCGGAATCCAACTTCTTCTTGTTGTCGTCGGACAGGAAGATTGAGTAATTCTGTCCTTCGTAGGAGAACGTGACAGGCGTGGCCTCTTCTCCGAGGTCGCTACCGTCGATGTCGTCAACGTACGTGGTCTTGATACCCATGAGATTCCTTAAGTTTGATGCGTCTCACGCCACGTTAGCAGGATTGGTGCGATTGGCCGACAGCATTGCGTCCAGTTCGTCAGCGAGACCGGCGTCATCGGACTCGTAAAGGTGGCCGTAGCGATCTAATGTGAAACTGACGGACGAGTGACCGGCTGCCTTGCTGACTTGTTTGGCATTGCGTCCGAGGCTCACCCACAGCGCCACGAATGTGTGTCTGAGGTCGTGGAAGCGCAATCCTGAAAGACCGGCTTTCTCCACCGTTGGCAGCCAGTACATGCGGTAGAACCACGATCGACGGATTGCTGTACCCCGCTTGCCGGTGAAGACCAACGCATCGTCTCCAACAGCCGTGTAGGCGTCCATATGAGCGACCAACTCCAACATGATGGATCGGGGGACGGTGACGGTCCTGATTGAGGTTTTCGTCTTCGGGGGACCGAACGTCACGCCACCCTTGCCGAGGTCGATGAGCGTCCGACAAACCTGAATCTGATTGGTCTCAATCAAAATATGCTTGCGCTGTAGCCCGGTGACTTCTCCAAATCTCAGACCGCCGAATACTGCCACCAGCACCATGGCTTTGAACTCAGCGGGGATCGTCTCTGCCAGCGTCCATGCCTGCGAGTGAGTCAGGTACTTCTGCTCGTGCTTCGGCTCTGCCGGTAGGCGCACAGCAGCCGCGACATTGGTCCTGATGAGTCCGTAGGACACGGCAAGGTCGAGGACACGGCGAAGCGCAAAGACGTTCTTCCGCACGGTCGATGCGTTCAGGCTCAAAGACATCTTGTTTACCCATGCGGCCACCGCGCGTGCGTCGACAGCGTTGAGGGGCAGGTGACCAAACTCCGGCAGTACGTGAGAGCGATATATCCCGTCGATCCGGTTGCGGGTGCTGACCCTGACATCGATCACAAGAGCCTCAGCGTGGTCGGCTACGAACTTCGCAACCGTGATGGTGCCGTGCTTGGGGTCGAGGTAGTTCCCGTTCACCATGTCGCCTTCCAGCACGGCCTTGAATCGCTTCGCATCGCCGTGGTCCTTGAAGGACTTGCTTCGCTGGCGGTCGTTCGCCCACCAACGGACCCGGAACGTCACTCTGCCGGGAGTCTGCTCGCGCTTTTCGAGAGTTGCCATGCTCTGAGCATACACAGGATTTCGATTAAGGGGTTGGTTGGTGGAAGATTGACAAAACATTGAGGACTGGCATTGGGGGCCAGACTGTGGTATCGTTAGTGACGAAGGTGCTTTGCGCTGGCTTCTGACTCTTTAACTTGACACTAATGTTTGGTTAGTGTATACTGATCTTATCGGGACTTTCTCGGTGGACCAGTTCTTATAGTGTTAGAGGAATCATAAGTGTTACTCAACCTAGTGTAATAAATAGTAGACGTTAACCCGTTTCGGTACTGGTCCACCGGAGCGGGTTTCGTCATTTATTAAACACTAAGGAAGTAGTACATATGACCGCAAAAGGTAACAAAAACGGCGTGCTTGCGTCAGTGGTGGGTGCGGCGACATGAGCAATACCCGCTTCAAGGTGCTCAATCTCATTCGGGACGCTCGCGGGCTGAACAGCAAGGAAAAGGTATTCCTGTTCGTAGTTGAGTCTCGAAATGAGATGTTCTCCAAGATGGAACCCGCACGATTCGACATGGGGCTGTCGAAGAATCACTACTACGAGGCGCGCGCCTCGCTACTCGACAAGAAACTGATTACTGCAACGCGACGCATGGACGACACGACCGTCTACACGGTCGATGAAGGTGGTCTAGAGGCGTGGTCCGATTCCTGTATCGGGAATGAGGCACCTGCCGAACAACTGCTAGACGATCCTGATTCCCGTATTGGGAATCAAACTTCCTGTATCAGGAATGAAGATTCCTGTATCGGGGAAACTAAGGTAACCCTTGAAGGTAACCCGCTAAGTGAACCCATTGTCGAAGCGCCGGAGGATTCATCTACTAAGAAGGATGATAATTCTATCCCTCCCTCTTCCTTGACGGATTTTGAGAACCCTATAGGCAATTCCTGTATCAGGAATGAGCCGATCACAGACATCTTTCAAGTCGAGTTTGGTGGAAAGCCTGCAGAGAATGTGGACACTCGTCCAAAGAAGCCCAAGAAGTCTTTGGACGAGTGCTTTAAAGAGTTCGGATGGTAGTCGACGTGCAGACCCTCAACGCCTCTTGGTGCCAGCACGACAGCAACGCAGATGAAGCCAACGCGCCGGTACTGACCTGCAAGACCTGTCCAGTCCATGGAAGTCATGAGACAGATACACACTTTCGGGCGCAGCAACACAAATATGGAAGAAGAAATGGAACAGCAATAATGAACGAAGAAAGTAATATCGAAAAATGCGCATACGACGCATGCGACCGTCCAGCACAAGTCCTCGGTTGGTGTCGAGGCCACTATCAACAGCAGCACAAGGGTCAGGAACTTCGGCCACTCAAATCGCGGGTACTGAACACAAGTTCAACGCATAAGTTCTGCCCTCAATGCGGGAAGACGAAACTGCGCGATGAGTTCTACGTCCGATCAAATGGCGTGATTCAGTCGGCCTGCAAGTTGTGCATGATCGAAAAGGCGAAGGTGCACCAGAAGGCAAAGTACGATGCAGCGCGCGCGATCCGTGAGACTTTGCCTAAGCCAACGACGAAGGCCTGTACCAAGTGCGACGCTGAGAAGCCAATGGATGACTTCTATCTGAAGACGGGACGGAAGATGTCTAGGTGCCGGGAGTGCCGTCGTCTGGATTCGTTAGAGCGTAATCGAGCGCGTGCGGCGATCATTCACAAACGCAATGGCACGGTTCAACGCAGATACCGTCTTTAAACGTGCGAGGCTTGATTCTAAGCCCCTTGGAGAGTTTGAATGTACATTCGTATGACAGATTCGTTACGGGTCTTAGAAGGCGGTTTAAGCGGGTGTGGAGAACGGGGCAAGACCTGCCTTGGTTCGCTCGCTTCGCAGTTCCGTTTCGTTCTGGTCGATGGTCGTCATGATGCGGACAACCATCCGACCGTCGACTGTTCCGAGGTCGTGCCCCTCGACGGTGGCGACGCTGACGCCGGTTGTCTCGATGAGGTCCAGAAACGCTTCCATCTCACTGGCCTTTCGTGTGATCCGGTGAGATGTGTGAGCCACGATCGCATCAACTTCCCCGGACTGGACATCGGCCATCAGTCGGGACAATGCATCGCGACTTCCGCCGTGGTCTACGTAGGCAGCCGTGACAGTCCAGCCTTTCGAAGCGGCAAGGTCTCGACAGGCAACGTTCTGTCGCTCGATGCCAGGGCCGTCTGTGGCAGCCCGGACGTAGATTGCTGCGCGGGTATCGGTCTTCATTTGTCTCCTAAGTTCGGTGTCAGCGGGGTTGCTCACAACCCGAACTCTTCCGTTACGATGCCCCATCTCCTACAGTCTCGGAGATTGTTGACGACGCTGAGAGAGTGTGTTCATGGGCTTCTGGACGAGCGCAAACCCACCATGGTGGCTGAGCGTGCTGACGCTCTTGATCGGCCTCTTCGGTGCGCACTTCGCCACCAAGTACTCCGATCAGCGACGTTTCGAGGTTGAGGATCAGCGGCAGGCAAGCCAAAGAGCCTCCGAGAAGGAGCAGTACTTGGTGAATCGAATCCTGGACGAGACTGGCTTGCTTCTTGCCGTAGCAGAGGAGTTTCGCCTCTATCTGTGGTCAGGACTTGCCCTCTTGCCTAGGGGCGAGGACGGCAAGATTGCTTCGCCTGGTGAAGGAGCGAGTCCCAAGGATGCGGTGTATCTCAATGTAGACGACGTTCTCGCGAGGTTCACGGCGCAGATATTTCGAGTTGAGATGGTGTCGGACGGCGACCTTCAAGAGGCCGTAGTGCGACTGAAAAAAGCCTCGCAACGCTACTACATCTCCGGCGTAGGCACTCTTGACGAATTCCGAAAGAGGCACGAGAAGTTCAAAGTTGCGATGTCCGTGGTTCGGAAGGCGGCTCACAAGAGGGTCACGGCTGTCTGACTTCGTCAGTAGGGGAGTGCAGGCGGTTCCTATGGCACGAACGACACGAGTTGAGACCTAACCCATCGACAGGTGAGGACCGCGTGGGTGTCTTCGTGGTCGATCAGCGCCACGTACGACCAGTCGATGCCGTTGCGGCTCTGCGATCCGATGAGCAGACCTTGGTAGGTGACGGTAGGGGACTCGTGGACCCACACATGGCGCACGATCCGGCGAGGTCGCGGCTTGGTGTGATTCGCCGGTCGCTTCACCATGACCAGAACACTAGAACACACGTTCGACCGCGGTGGTCCGCGGCTATGCAAGGATCGCCGAATGCATGCGGACTGGTGGACTCTGTTGACGGCCGACAAGGCTCCCTGGTGGTGGAGCGGCATTCTCGGATTGGTGGGCGCGGTGATCGGCGGAGCCATCGGCCACCTTTCGCGCCGAGTGCAAGATCAAGGTGGCTTGCAGGAAGAGTGGCGGTCGTCGCTGCGTGCTTCCGTAGCGACTTTTCTATCCGTCCAGCAGGAAACCGCCACTCAGTATTGGAACTTCCCCGTGGACATGAGGGTCCCGCAGAGTGACGACTACATCGACTGGTACAACCGGCGAGTGCACGTTATGAACATGGCCCTCTACCAGGTGGACATGACGGCCCCTGACGACATCGCCGCCGTCGCTAACGACTTGAACGATTACATTGCGGTCAATGTCGACAAGGGCACTTGGAAAGGCGCCGACATCGAAGCGATCAACAAGAAGATGCTCGGTCTTTCTGATGACCTCGTGGCACTGGTCAAGAAGCATACGAAGGTTGCTCGCTACTTCAAGTAGGTTCGCTCGACCAGCGCCGAGGTCCCCACGCCGTTGAAGAAGGGTTTGCAGATGCTTGCCAACGTCAAGCGGATTATGACGGGGGAGGACAGGTTTTGATGTTCCTCAGCGTTCCCTTGGACACCGACGTGAGGTAGACGACTTGTCAACAACGTCAAATTTGACTTGACAACTAATTTGCTGCAATTGCAGTAAAAATCGCTGGTAGAATTGTTCGATTACTTGTCTCGGAGGAGTAGACACAACCATGTAATTCGGGCACACTGGACACAAGGTGTTAGGCGCTGGACCTGTCAAGCAAGGTCACACAGCGTGCGAACACCGGCAAACCAGAAACGGCCCCGGTACTAGAGAGAATCTAGGAAGTTTTCTCTCGTTCTGGGGCCGTTCTGTGTGCTTAACCCTGCACGGACTTGCCGCTATCGCCCCGGCAAGTGGGCGAGTCCAACAACATCATGGACCTTCCCCCTTTCGGAGAGAGCCAGTACGGACCTACATGTGGAGAACCACATCGATGTAAGTACTAACTCCGAGACCAGTATCGCTTGCCATGTGGTGACACAGCAAGGCGCGACCACGCAATGTTCTGAACTTTCTTCCGGGAGTCACGTTTCCGCAGGTCAGAGCCTTGCGCGTTCACATATTTGTCCTAACTTCGACTGACACGGGGGGTCAGCGATCAACAGGTTTTGACAGCGTTTCGCAGGTTTTGGCATGCCTTAGGCGGCACGGATTATCCGTACATCGCATCTTTGGGTGGCTCAGCGAACATTTCAGTTGCTCAGGCCATAAATGCGTCCAATGCGGGCTATCCCTACATTGAGCCAACAGCACCGGGGTGCTGTTCCTCGACGAGGCGCCCGAGTTCGCGTCCAACGTGCTCGAGGCCCTGCGGCAGCCGCTCGAGAGCGGCCACGTCGTGGTGTCGCGGGCGGCGATGACGGCTGCCTTCCCGGCCCGGTTCCAGCTCGTCCTCGCCGCGAACCCGTGCCCGTGCGGGCTGGGCTCGTCGGCGGGCGACCAGTGCCGGTGCACGCCACTGATGCGACGACGGTACGCCGATCGGCTGTCGGGCCCGATCCGCGACCGCGTCGACATCCACCGGGTGCTGACCTCGATGTCGCGCCCCGAGCTGGCGTCCGCCATGACGGGGGCGCGGTCGACGTCCGATCTCGCCGTGACGGTCGCGGTGGCCCGCGAGCGTCAGGCCCGTCGCCTCGACGGCACGCCCTGGCGGCTCAACAGCGAGGTGCCGGGCGTCGAGCTGCGCAAGCGGTGGCCCGTGCGCGACGAGGGTCGCGTGCTGGTCGACCAGCAGCTGCGCACGCTCAAGCTCAACGCCCGCTCGGCCGACCGCATCCTGCGGCTCGCGTGGACGATCGCCGATCTCGTCGGCCATGACGTCCCCGGTGCCGGCGACGTCGAGACGGCGCTGTCGCTGCGGCGTGGCACGGCGCTGGGCGGGGCGATGCGCGACCTGGTGCAGACCGCGTGACGCGCCTCGACCGCATGGCGCTGAGCCTGGTCGTCGAGCCGGGCGACCCGCGGCTCACGACACTGCTGGCCGAGCACGAACCGGGCCGGGTGCTGGCCGTCGTCCGGGGTGACCGGACGCTGCCGGGCGCCCGCGTGCCCGATGCGTGGCGCGAGCGCGCCGGCGACCTCGACCTCGCCCTCGAGACGACCCGGGCGCGGGCCGCGGCCTCGGGCCTCCGGTGGGTGTGCCCGGGCGACCGCGGCTGGCCCGAGCGACTGGGCGACCTCGACCACGTCGAGCCCCTGCACGGCTCGGGTGGCTCACCGCTGGGGCTGTGGCTGCGGGGGAGGGGCGAGCTCGACGCGACGACCGAGCGCTCGGTGGCGGTGGTCGGTGCCCGCGACTGCACGACGTACGGGGCCGAGTGCGCGTCCGACCTCGGCGCCGACCTGGCCGACGACGGATGGACCGTGGTCAGCGGCGCGGCCTACGGCATCGACGGCTGCGCCCACCGCGGGGCGCTGGCGATGGACCGGCCGACGGTCGCCGTGCTGGCCTGCGGTGCCGACGTCGACTACCCGCGCTCGCACGCGACGCTGCTCGGACGCATCGCCGAGGACGGTCTGGTCGTCAGCGAGCAGGCACCGGGCCAGACGCCGATCAGGAGTCGATTCCTGTCGCGCAACCGCATCATCGCGGCGCTCAGCATCGGCACCGTGGTGGTCGAGGCCGCCGTGCGCAGCGGATCGCTCAACACCCTGCACTGGGCCGACCAGCTCGGACGCGTCACGATGGCGCTGCCGGGCCCCGTCACGTCCAAGGCGTCGGGCGGTGCGCACGCCGCGGTGCGCGAGGGGCGGGCTGTGCTGGTCACGAGCGGCGCGGACGTCGTCGAGGAGGTGGGCGGCCTCGGGGCCGACGAGTCGGCCGAGGTCGTCCGGCAGACCGAGTTCGACCTGTTGGCGCCCGCGGTCCGGTCGACGCTCGACGGTCTCGACTGGCGCGAGCCGCTCTCGGCGGCCGCCGTCGCGGCGCGGGTGCGTCTGACGGAGGGGCAGGTGAGGGTCTCGCTGGGCGACCTCGAGGGCCGTGGGCTGGTGCGACGAGAGGCCGCCGGCTGGGTGCTGGAGCGACGCGCCGACGTCGACCGACACGCATGACGCCCCGCCGCCGTCCGCGTGGGCCACACTGGGACGGATGACTGCCGAGACCCGCGACGAGCTGACCGAGGCGTGGTCCGCCGTGCTCGCGGCCTACGAGCAGCACCTGACGGCCGAGCGCGACCTGTCGGCCCACTCGGTGCGGGCGTACCTGACCGATGTCGAGAGCCTCGCGTCGCACGCCGGACGACTGGGGGTCGGTGATCCGGCCGATCTCACGATCCGGGTGCTCCGCAGCTGGCTCGCCCACCTCAAGACGATGGGCAAGGCACGCACGACGCTGGCCCGTCGCTCGACCGCGGCGCGCGTGTTCACGACGTGGCTCGTGCGCACGGGCCGGTCGACGAGCGACGCCGGGGCGCTGCTGGTCAACCCCACCGCTCACCGTGAGCTGCCCGTCGCCCTGAGCCAGACCGAGGTGCGCGCCCTGATCGACGCGACGACCGCGTCGCTCGTCGACGACGGGGCCAGGGGGCTGCGCGACCTGGCGGTGCTCGAGCTGCTGTACGCCACCGGCATCCGCGTGGGCGAGCTCGTCGGCCTCGACGTCGACGACCTCGACCGCGAGCGGCGCGTCGTGCGGGTGTTCGGCAAGGGACGCAAGGAGCGGTCGGTGCCGTACGGACTGCCGGCGTCGGACGCGATCGAGTTCTACCTGCAGCGCGGACGGCCCCAGCTGACGGTCGAGGGCAGCGGGGCCGCGATCTTCCTGGGCTCCCGCGGGGGGCGGATCGACCAGCGCGCCGTCCGGCGCATCGTCCACGAGCGCATCGCCGCGGTCGACGGGGCACCCGACCTCGGGCCCCACGGGCTGCGGCACACCGCCGCGACCCACCTGCTGGAGGGCGGTGCCGACCTGCGCAGCGTGCAGGAGATCCTCGGGCACGCCTCGCTCGGGACGACCCAGATCTACACGCACGTCAGCACCGAGCGCCTGCGTCGGGCGTTCACGCAGGCGCACCCGCGGGCCTAGTCGGCCGTCCGTCAGAGCCGCGACATGGGGTCGACGGGCGTGCCGGCGTCGATGACCATGACGTGCAGGTGGCAGCCGGTCGACATCCCCGTCGTGCCGGACCGTCCGATCACGTCGCCGACCGCGACGGTGCTGCCGACGGGCACGGACGCCGCGGACAGGTGGGCGTACGAGGTCTCGAGCGCGGGCCCGTGCCGCAGGGTGACGCGCAGGCCGTAGGCTCCCGCGTCGCCGCTCGACTCGACCGTCCCGCGGGCCGCGGCGTGCACCGGGGTGCCGCACGGCACGCCGAAGTCGGTGCCGTCGTGCAGCTTGCGCACGCCGGTGACGGGATGCACCCGCATGCCGAAGGGCGACGTGACGGGCCCGCCGACCGGACGCCTGAGCGTCCCGTCCGCTCCGGCGGGCGGGGCGGGCGGCGTGCCGTAGGGGCTGATCAGTCGGAAGCGTGCGCGGGCGAGCACGTCGAGCGGGTCGCGGTAGTCGGACCCGGCCCGGCGGCCGAGGTGCAGGCACGCGCCGGGGCAGTGGCTGTGCTCGCCGAGCAGCGTCCCGATGACCTGGCGGGCGGCGACGGCGTCGCCGACCCGCACCGTCGCGGCGACGGGCTGGTAGGTGGAGCGCTCGGCACCGTGGTCGATCGTCACGACCGGCACGCCACCGACCCGCCCGGCGAACGTCACGCGGCCGGGTGCCACGGCCCGCACCGGGTCGCCGACCGTCCCCGCGAGGTCGACGCCGCGGTGGCCGGCCCCGTACCGGTCGGCCGGCGGGTCGAAGCGCTCGCCGACCGACTGCCGGTCGAGCGGCCACGACCACGGCTCGGAGGAGGCGACGGCCGACAGGGGCAGCAGACCCAGGCCCACGGTCGCGACGGAGACGGCGGTGGCGGTGGCGGTGGCGAGGCGACGGTGCATGGGATCCATGCAACGACGGCGGGCTGGACGACGACAGCGCCCCGGGTCGTCCTGGGGACGGGCAGGAGCGGCGACCCGGGTGCTGTGGATTTCGTCGCGGACGGGGGAGTGCCCTAGACTGGTGGCACTCACCTCCGCGGAGGTGAAATTCGCGCGCCTGTCTCCGTATGACGCGAGAGCTGAATGCGGAAGATGCCCTGGTCTGCCGGCACGGTCGGCAGTTGGACACCTCATGCGGCAGGCGCCAGGTCACCGTCAACCGGCGGTGAGTCAACCAGGAATCGGCACACGTGTGCCACAAGGAGATACGACCATGGCCGTCGTCACCATGCGCCAGCTGCTCGAGAGCGGCGTCCACTTCGGGCACCAGACCCGTCGCTGGAACCCCAAGATGAAGCGATTCATCTTCACCGAGCGCAACGGCATCTACATCATCGACCTGCAGCAGTCGCTGGCCTACATCGACGCCGGGTACGAGTTCGTCAAGAACACCGTCGCCCGCGGCGGCACGATCCTGTTCATCGGCACCAAGCGCCAGGCGCAGGAGCCGATCGAGGAGCAGGCCAAGCGCGTCGGCATGCCCTACGTCAACCAGCGCTGGCTCGGCGGCATGCTCACCAACTTCCAGACGATGCACCAGCGGCTCCAGCGCATGAAGGAGCTCGAGGAGATCGACTTCGACGACGTCGCGGGATCCAACCGCACGAAGAAGGAGCTCCTCGGCATGAGCCGCGAGTACGCGAAGCTGTCGCGCACCCTCGGCGGAATCCGCGACATGGGCCGCACGCCGGCCGCCGCGTGGATCGTCGACACGAAGAAGGAGCACCTCGCGGTCGACGAGTGCCGCAAGCTCGGCATCCCGATCATCGCGATCCTCGACACCAACTGCGACCCCGACGACGTCGACTTCCCGATCCCGGGCAACGACGACGCGATCCGCTCGGTCGGCCTGCTGACCCGGGTCATCGCCGACGCCGTCGCCGAGGGCCTCATCGCCCGCGGTGGCGCCAAGACGGGCGAGGAGCAGCCCGGTGCCGAGCTCGGTGCCGAGGAGCCCCTGGCCGACTGGGAGCGCGAGCTGCTGGAGAAGAAGGACGCCGAGGCCGCTGCCGCGCCCACGACGACCGACGCCCCCGCCGCCGCCCCCGCCGCCGCCGCCGAGGCCCCCGCCGCCGACGACGCGAAGAAGGACGACGCCGCTCCGGCTGCGGAGCCGGCTGCCGCCGCTCCCGCCGCCGAGTGATCCCGTCCACGACTACCTGAGAAGCGAGAACATCACCATGGCCATCACAGCCACAGACGTCAAGAAGCTCCGCGACGCCACCGGCGCCGGCATGATGGACGCCAAGAAGGCGCTCACCGAGGCTGACGGCGACTTCGACAAGGCGATCGAGGTGCTCCGCATCTCGGGCGCCGCCAAGGCCGCCAAGCGCGGAGCCGAGCGCGAGGCCACCTCCGGCCTCGTCGCCAACTTCGGCAGCGCGATCGTCGAGCTCAACTCCGAGACCGACTTCGTCGCCAAGAACGACCAGTTCATCGCCCTGGCGGAGAAGCTGGCCGAGAAGGCCGACGAGACCCGTCCGGCCGACTCGGCGGCCTTCGCCGCGACGCCGTTCGAGTACGGCAAGACCGTCGGCGAGGCCGTCGCCGACATGGCGGTCCTGATCGGCGAGAAGATCGAGCTCGGCCGCGTCGCCAGCTTCGACGGACAGGTCGCGACGTACATGCACCGTCGCGCCAGCGACCTGCCGCCGGCCGTCGGCGTGCTCGTCGAGTTCGAGGGCGAGGCGGGCCACGACGCGGCGCGCAGCGTCGCGATGCAGATCGCGGCCATGCGTCCCCGCTACCTGACGCGTGACGACGTCCCCGCCGACATCGTCGCCAAGGAGCGCGAGATCGCCGAGGCGACGTCGCGCGAGGAGGGCAAGCCCGAGCAGGCGATCGCCAAGATCACCGAGGGACGCCTCAACGGCTTCTTCAAGGACACCGTGCTCCTCGAGCAGCCGTCCGTGCAGGACAACAAGAAGACCGTCAAGGCTCTGCTCGATGAGGCCGGCGTGACGCTCAAGCGTTTCGCGCACATCGAGATCGGCGCCTGACACCCGCACGACCCGTTCAACCGCTGACCGACGAGAGGCCGGAACCGTGACCACTGCCGAGCATGTCGACGTTCCGGCCTCTTCCGGTGGGCGCCCGCTGCGCAGAGTGCTGCTGAAGCTCTCGGGCGAGGTGTTCGGCGGAGGCAAGATCGGCATCGACCCCGATGTCGTCAACGGCATCGCCAAGCAGATCGCGGCCGCGGTCTCCGACGGCGTCGAGGTCGCGATCGTCGTCGGGGGTGGCAACTTCTTCCGCGGCGCCGAGCTCAGTCAGCGTGGGATGGAGCGCTCGCGGGCCGACTACATCGGCATGCTGGGCACCGTCATGAACAGCCTGGCGTTGCAGGACTTCTGCGAGAAGCAGGGCGTCGACACCCGGGTGCAGTCGGCGATCACCATGGGCCAGGTCGCCGAGCCGTACATCCCCCGCAAGGCGATCCGGCACCTCGAGAAGGGCCGCGTCGTGATCTTCGGCGCCGGGGCCGGCATGCCGTACTTCTCGACCGACACCGTCTCGGCGCAGCGCGCGCTCGAGATCAAGGCCGACGCCGTGCTGATGTCCAAGTCCGGCGTCGACGGCGTCTACTCCGCGGACCCGCGCACCGATCCGTCGGCCCGCAAGTACGACGAGCTGACCTTCGACGACGCGCTGCGCATGGGCCTCAAGGTCGTCGACGCCGCCGCGTTCGCCCTCTGCATGGAGAACGACCTGCCCATGATCGTGTTCGGCATGGAGGGCGAGGGAAACATCGCCCGGGTGCTGCGCGGTGAGAAGATCGGAACACTCGTGCACGCCGCATCGGCTGCTGGCACGCCAGAATCACTGTGAAAGAACTACCCGGATGGGACGACTATCGTGATTGACCAGACCCTGCGTGACGCCGACAGCAAGATGGGCAAGGCCGTCGAGCACACCCGCGAGGAGTTCGCCGCGATCCGCACCGGTCGCGCGCACCCCGCGATGTTCGCCCAGATCACGGCCGAGTACTACGGGCAGCCCACGCCGCTCAACCAGCTCGCGGGCTTCCAGGTCCCCGAGCCGCGCACCGTGATCATCCAGCCGTACGACGTGGGCGCCAAGCCCGCGATCGAGAAGGCGATCCGCGAGTCCGACCTGGGCGTCAACCCCAGCGACGACGGCAAGGTGCTGCGCGTGACGCTGCCCGAGCTGACCGAGGACCGCCGCAAGGAGTACATCAAGCTCGCCAAGTCCAAGGCCGAGGACGGACGCATCGCGGTCCGTGGCGTGCGTCGCAACGCCAAGCAGGCGATGGACAAGGCCGAGAAGGACTCCGAGATCAGCAAGGACGACAACACGGGCGCCGAGAAGCGGCTCGACGGGCTGACCAAGAAGCACGTCGAGATCATCGACGAGCTGCTCAAGAACAAAGAGGCAGAGCTCCTTGAGGTCTGAGTCTCCCCACGAGGAGACTCCGCCCGACGTCTCCCCGGACGACCTGACGCCCGACGGAGACGTCATCCCGGCCGTCGCGCTCAAGACCAGCCGTGCCGGCCGCAACCTGCCGGCGTCGATCGCGGTCGGCGTCGCGCTGGTCGCGATGGTCGTGCTGTCGCTGTTCGTCGTCAAGGAGGCGTTCATCGCCGTCGTGGCGGTCGCGCTCGCGATCGGCCTGTTCGAGCTGGCTCGCGCGTTCGGCACGGCGCGGATCGCGCTGCCCGTGCTGCCGGTCGCCACGGGCGGCACGCTGATGCTGATCGGCGCGTACTTCGGCAGCATGGAGACCGCGTCGATCGCGATGGCGCTGACGGTGCTCGGCACGATGGTCTGGCGGCTCAGCGACGGCGCCGAGGGATTCGTCCGCGACGTCACGTCGGGCGTGTTCTGCCTGTCGTACCTGTACCTGATGGGCACGTTCGTCCTGCTGATGCTCAAGGAGGACGACGGGGCGTGGCGCATCGTCGCGTTCATCGTCGCCACGATCGCGTCCGACATCGGCGGCTACGTCGCGGGCGTGCTGTTCGGCCGCCACCCCATGGCCCCGACGATCAGTCCGAAGAAGTCGTGGGAGGGCTTCGCGGGGTCGTTGCTGTTCGGCATCGGCACCGGCATCGCGACCGTGACCTACGCGCTCGACGGCGACTGGTGGGTCGGCATCGTGCTGGGCGTCGCGGGCGTCGTGTTCGCGACCCTCGGCGACCTGTCGGAGTCGCTGATCAAGCGCGACCTCGGCATCAAGGACATGGGCGACCTGCTGCCCGGCCACGGCGGCCTCATGGACCGGCTCGACTCGCTCATCGCGGTCGCCCCCGTCTGCTGGCTCATCCTGTTCACCCTCGTTCCCGTCACCTGACGCCCGCGAGTCACTGCCGCCCGCCGACGAGTCACCCAGGTGACTCGTCGGCGGGCGCACGTGACTCGTCGTCGGGCGCACGTGACTCGTCGGCGGACGGGGTCGGGGCGGTGACGAGGACGTGGCCGCGACCGGGCAGTCTTGGGGCATGTCGATCAAGGTCGCTCTCGAGCACCGGACCACCTACTCGTTCGACCGACCCGTGGGGCTCGGCCCGCACGTCGTGCGGCTGCGACCGGCCCCGCACAGCCGGACGCCGATCGAGGCCTACTCGCTGACCGTCAGCCCCGCGAACCACTTCGTCAACTGGCAGCAGGACCCGTTCGGCAACTGGCTGGCGCGCCTGGTCTTCCCCGAGAAGGTCTCGACGCTCGACATCACCGTCGGCCTGGTGGCCGACATGGTCGTGGTCAACCCCTTCGACTTCTTCATCGAGGAGTACGCCGAGACCTTCCCGTTCGCGTACGAGCCGTCGCTCGCCGCCGATCTCGCGCCGTACCTGCGTCCGGTCGGCGAGGGCGACACCGAGACACCGGGGCCGCTCGTGACCGCGTTCCGCGACCGCCTCCCGCCCGTGCCCGACGGCGGCATCGCGATGGTGCCGTTCCTGGTGCAGGTCAACGCCGCGGTGCACGCCGCCGTCGCGTACTCGGTGCGCATGGAGGCCGGCGTGCAGAGCCCCGACGAGACGCTCGAGCGTGGCATCGGCTCGTGCCGCGACAGCGCGTGGCTGCTGGTCTCGCTGCTGCGCCAGCACGGCCTCGCCGCCCGATTCGTGTCGGGATACCTGGTGCAGCTCGCCTCCGACACCGTCGCGATCGACGGCCCCAGCGGGCCCGGCGAGGACTTCACCGACCTGCACGCCTGGGCCGAGGTCTTCGTGCCCGGCGCGGGCTGGATCGGCCTCGACCCGACGTCGTCGCTGTTCGCGGGCGAGGGCCACATCCCGCTCTCGGCCACGCCCCACCCGGCGTCGGCGGCGCCGATCTCGGGCGTGCTGACCGAGCGCGCCGACGTCGACTTCTCGTTCCACAACACGGTGCGACGCGTCCACGAGGACCCGCGGGTCACCAAGCCGTACACCGACGAGCAGTGGCAGCGCATCGACGCGCTCGGCGAGGGCGTCGACCTGCGCCTGCAGGCCGGTGACGTCCGCCTGACCCAGGGCGGCGAGCCGACGTTCGTCGGGCTCGACGAGGTCACGTCGCCGCAGTGGAACACCCAGGCCGACGGCCCCGAGAAGCGTCTGAAGGCCAGCGAGCTCGCCGAGCGGCTGCGCGAGGTCTACGCCGTCGGCGGGCTCGTGCACCGCGGCGACGGCAAGTGGTACCCCGGCGAGGAGCTGCCCCGCTGGCAGATCTCGCTGCAGTGGCGCGAGGACGGCGAGACGCTGTGGTCGTCGCCGTCGCTGCTCGCCGACCCGTGGGACGAGGCCGCAGCCGATCCCGAGGCCCCCGCGCGGGCCGAGGAGCTCGCGCGCGAGGTCACGGCACTGCTCGGGCTGCCGGCCGGTCAGCTGCGCCCCGCCTTCGAGGACCCCCTGACCGAGCTCGTGCACGAGCTGCGGCAGCCGGACGGCGACCGCCCCGGGCTCGATCCCGAGCGCGCCGACGCGTCGCTCGCGTCGTCGCTCGACGCCGGGGTCGTCGACCCGACGGGATGGGTGCTGCCGCTCGTGACGGGCGAGGAGTGGGTCAGTCCCGACTGGTCGCTGCGGCGCGGACGCATCGTGCTGCTGCCGGGCACGTCCGCGGTGGGCCTGCGACTGCCGCTGAGCGCGATCTCGTGGGTCGACCCGCGGGCGTCCGGCGATCCGTCGTACGTCGAGGCCGGCCCCCGGCTCGACCCGGGCGTGCCGTCGGTGGCGGTCGTCGACCCCGCCGAGCAGCCCACGACGGCCCTGACGATCGAGGCCCGTCACGGCCACGTGCACGTGTTCCTGCCGCCGACCGAGCGGCTCGACGACTACGCCGACCTGCTGCGCGTCATCGACCTCGCCGCCACCCGGCTCGGGCAGCGGCTCGTGATCGAGGGCTACGGCCCGCCCCCGGACGCCCGCCTGACGCAGCTCGTCGTCGCGAGCGATCCCGGCGTGATCGAGGTCAACGTGCAGCCGACCGCGTCGTGGTCCGAGCTCCGCGACCTGACGACGTCGCTGTACGACATCGCCCGCCACGCCCGCCTGACGACCGAGAAGTTCGACCTCGACGGCGTCCACACCGGCACGGGCGGTGGCAACCACATCACGCTCGGCGGCCACGAGCCGGCCGCGTCGCCGCTGCTGCGCCGGCCCGACCTGCTGGTCAGCCTCATGACGTACTGGCAGCGTCACCCGTCGCTGTCGTACCTGTTCTCGGGACGCTTCATCGGCCCGACGAGCCAGGCGCCACGCTTCGACGAGGGACGTCCCGAGTCGCTGTACGAGGCCGAGATCGCGTTCCAGGAGATCGACCGGCTGACGGCCGAGACCGACGAGCCGCGGCCGTGGCTCGTCGACCGCGCGCTGCGCCACCTGCTGACCGACCTGACCGGCAACACGCACCGCGCCGAGTTCTGCGTCGACAAGATGTACAGCCCCGACTCCTCGCGCGGACGCCTGGGGCTGCTCGAGCTGCGCGGCTTCGAGATGCCACCGCACGCCCGGATGGCGATGGTGCAGTCGCTGCTCGTCCGCTCGCTCGTCGCGATGTTCTGGGAGGAGCCGTACCGCGCGCCGCTCGTGCGCTGGGGCACGGCGCTGCACGAGGACTTCCTGCTGCCGCAGGGCGCGATCGACGACATCGGCGCCGTCGTGGCCGACCTGCGCGAGCACGGCATCGACTTCGAGGCCTCGTGGCTCGACCCGTTCACCGAGTTCCGGTTCCCGCGCATCGGTCTGGCCCGGGTGGGCGGTGGCATCGAGCTCGAGCTGCGGGGGGCCATCGAGCCGTGGCACGTGCTGGGCGAGGAGGCGACGTCCGGCGGGATGGCCCGCTACGTCGACTCGTCGGTCGAGCGGATGCAGGTGACGGTGCGGGGGGTTCTGCCGCACGAGCACCTCGTGACGTGCCAAGGTGTTCCCGTGCCTCTGACACCGACGGGCGTGGCCGGCGAGTACTACGCCGGCGTGCGCTACCGCGCGTGGCAGCCGCCGTCGGCGCTGCACCCGTCGATCGAATCGCACGCACCGCTGCGCTTCGACGTCGTCGACCGCGCCTCGGCCACCTCGGTCGGTGGGGCGACGTACCACGTCGTGCACCCCGGGGGACGCGCCCACGAGCGTCCGCCCATCAACGCGCGAGAGGCCGAGGCCCGCCGGTCGAGCCGGTTCGAGCCGTTCGGCCACACCCCCGGCGCGCTCGACGTGGCGGCGATGGTCGAGGCCGGACGTCGTGCCGCCAGCGACGAGTACCCGCACACGCTCGACCTGCGCCGCACCGTGCCGTCGGGCAGCGCGCCGAGGCGGGGGACGGCCGGACGGTGACGGCGCTGCGCGACTACTCGGCGGCGGTCACGCAGCCGACGCTCGGGGGCGACCCGCCCCGCTACGACGAGGTCGTGGCGCCCGACGGCGCCCTGCGCCCCGGCTGGCGCCGTCTGGCCGAGGGGGCCGTCCAGCTGACCGAGGACGACCTGCGGCGGGTCGGCGGCGACATCGAGCGCTTCCTGGCCAACGACGGCGTGACGTACACGCCCGCCGACCAGGACCCCGGGCCGTGGCGGCTCGACCCCGTCCCGCTGGTCGTGGACGCCGCCGAGTGGTCGCCCCTCGAGGTCGGCCTCGCGCAGCGCACCGAGCTGCTCAACGCGATCCTCGTCGACCTCTACGGGCCCCAGAGGCTGCTGTCGTCGGGCGTGCTGCCCCCGGCCATCGTGTTCGCGCACCAGGGGTTCCTGCGGGTGTCGGCGCGGGCGTCGGCCGTCGACCCGCACCCCCTGCTGCTGGCAGCGGCCGACCTCGGGCGCGCGGCGTCGGGGGAGTGGCAGGTGCTGGCCGACCGCGCCCAGGCGCCCTCCGGCATCGGCTACGCGATGGAGAACCGGCGCGTCATCTCGCGGGTCATGCCCGAGCTCTACCGGCAGGCCGGCCTGCACCGCATGGCACCGTTCTTCCAGGCCCTGCGGGCGACGCTGATCGACTCGGCGCCCGCCAGCTCGCCCAATCCCCGCGTCGTCGTCCTGTCGCCCGGCACGCTGTCGGAGACCGCCTACGACCAGGCGTTCGTGGCCTCGAGCCTGGGCTTCCCGCTCGTCGAGGGCAGCGACCTCGTGATGCGCGAGGGAGCGGTCTGGATGCGGGTGTTCGGACGTCTCGAGCGCGTCGACGTCATCCTGCGACGGGTCGACGCGGAGTGGAGCGACTCGCTCGAGCTGCGCAAGGGGTCGCAGCTGGGCGTCGCGGGACTCTCCGAGGCGGTGCGGCGCGGCACGGTGCGCGTCGTCAACGGTCTCGGCGCCGGGGTGCTCGAGAACCCCGGCCTGCTGCCGTACATGTCGGCGATGTGCGAGCTGCTGCTCGACGAGCCGCTGCGGCTGCCGTCGGTCCAGACGTACTGGGCCGGGGACCCGCGCTCGGCCCGGTACGTGCTCGACCACCTCGACGGCCTGGTCGTGCGCACGATCGACCAGGGGTCGGGCCCGGGCCTGGAGCACCACGGTCCCGACCGTCTGCGCGAGCTGATCGTCGCCGAGCCGCACCGCTACGTCGGCCAGGAGCTGCTGCCGCTGTCGCAGTCGCCGACGCTCGACGCCCGCGGCGTCCACCCGCAGGCGGTGACGCTGCGGACGTTCACGCTGCGGTACGGCTCGACGTACCGGCCGCTGGTCGGCGGGCTCGCGAGCGTCAGCGACGACGACCGCGTCCCCTCCAGCAAGGACGTGTGGGTGCTGAAGGAGCGTCCCGAGGACCCCGACCAAGGGCTCGTCGACGTCCTGCCGCTGACCAACGTGCGGGCACCCGCCGCGATGGTCCCGCGCGTGCTGGAGGACATGTTCTGGTTCGGCCGGTACGCCGAGCGCGCCGAGGACATGCTGCGCCTCGTGCTGACCGCCCACGCCAGCGCGGAGGACTACCGCTCCCGTCCGCACACCGCCGGCGGGGCGAGCCTGGCGGTGCTGATGTCGGCCGTCGCGCGGCTCAGCGGATCGCGCCACACCGCCGACCAGCTCGACGACAACTTCCGGTCGCTGCTGCTCGACGCGCACCGCCCCGGCTCGGTCGCGCAGTCGATCGGGGCCCTGCGCGACGCCGCGCAGAGCGTCCGCGACCAGCTCTCGCCCGACACGTGGCAGGCGTTCAGCTGGACCGAGCGGGCGTCGGCGCACCTCTCGACCTATCACTACAGCCACCAGGTGGCCGAGAGCGCGGGGCAGATGCTGACCGGCATCCTGTCGCTGCAGGGCGTCACGGCCAACATGATGCGCGACCCCGGGTGGCGGATGATCGGCACGGGTCGCGCGATCGAGCGGGGGCTGCAGCTGTGCCACCTGCTGGCCGCGACGACGACCGTCCGGCGGGGCATCGACGTCGACCGCGACGTCAACACCGCGGTGCTGTCGGCGGCCGAGAGCGCCGTGACGCACCGCCGCCGCTACCGCGGCTACGTGCGGCTGCCGGGGGTGCTGGAGCTGCTGCTCGCCGACGCCGAGAACCCGCGGTCGCTGGCGGCCGGCATCGAGGAGATGCGCCAGCACCTCGCCGCGATGCCCGAGTCGACGGGCTCGACCCGCCCCGAGCGGCTGCTCGACGACCTCGCCGACGAGCTCGACCGCGCCGACGTCGCGTCGCTGGCGGTCGTCGAGGGCGAGAACCGTCCCGACCTCGAGCGCTTCCTGACCAGCTGCATCGGCCAGCTCCTCCGGCTCGCCGACGCCGTCGGCGACGTCCACTTCGCCGGTGCGCCCGTCCCGCGCGCGTTCGGCTTCGCGACGGTGACCGAGTGACCGGGGACGAGCCGGAGGTGGGCCGGCGGTACCGGGTCTCTCACCGCACGACGTACTCGTACGACGACGACGTCAGCGACAGCCTCGGCATCGCCTACCTCGTCCCGCGTGAGCTGCCGTGGCAGACGGTGGGGCGCAGCGAGCTGACGATCACGCCGACACCGCTCGACCAGACCGCCGACGTCGACTACTACGGCAACACCGCGACGTACTTCCAGGTCACCGAGCCCCACCGCGTGCTCGACGTCCTCGCCGTCACCGAGGTCGAGGCGCGGGCCGATCGGCACTCCGCCGAGGCGCTGGCCGTCCCGTGGGAGGACGCACGACCCGCGCACCGCCCCGACGTCCCGGACGCGTGGCAGGCCCAGGACCTCGCGCTGCCGTCGTCGCTGGCCGACCAGACGGACGAGGCCCGCGCCTACGCGGCGCAGTCGCTGACGCCGGGGCGTCCGGTCGGCGAGGCCGTCGTCGAGGTCATGCGGCGCATCCACGCCGACTTCGCGTACGACAAGACCGCCACGACGGTGACCACGACGGTCGACGACATCTTCGAGAAGAGGGCGGGGGTCTGCCAGGACTTCGCGCACCTGACGCTGGCCTGCCTGCGCTCGCACGGGCTGGCCGTCCGCTACGTCAGCGGCTACCTCGCGACGACACCGCCGCCCGGCAAGGAGCGGATCGTCGGCGCCGACGCGACGCACGCGTGGGCGGCCGTCTGGATTCCCGGCGACGGCTGGCTCGCGGTCGACCCGACCAACGACCAGCTCGTCAACGACCGCTACGTGACGGTCGCGTGGGGTCGCGACTACGCCGACGTCCCACCCGTCAAGGGCGTGATCTTCACCGAGGCGAAGAGCTCGACCCTGCGCGTCGAGGTCGACGTGGCGCCCGTCACGGACTGACCGGCCCGCAGCGGTCGCCATCGCGCCAGATCCTGACAGACTTGACCGGTGAAGGCCTTCTCCTGCCGTGTGTGCGGCAACTCCCTGTACTTCGAGAACTCCAAGTGCGTCTCGTGCAAGAGCAATCTCGGGTTCTCCCGCGGCGAGAGGGCCATCGTCCCCGTCGACGCGAAGGGCCAGTACGTCGACGCCGACGGCGACATCTGGCACGTCTGCAAGAACCTCAACCTGTCGGGCTGCACCTGGCTGACGGAGTTCCCGGGCGGCTTCTGCTTCAGCTGCGGCCTGACGCGCACGCGTCCGAGCGACGCCGACGCCGTGGGCCTGCGTGAGTTCAAGGTCGCCGAGGAGGCCAAGCGCAGGCTCGTCGTCGAGCTCGACACGCTCGGGTTCCCGATCGTCACCCGCGTCGAGGACCCCGACAACGGGCTCGCGTTCGACCTGCTGTCGAGCGTGTCCGAGGACGTCACGACGGGTCACGACAGCGGCATCATCACGCTCGACCTCGCCGAGAGCGACGACGCCCACCGCGAGAAGGTGCGGGTCAACCTCGACGAGCCGTACCGGACGATGCTGGGTCACTTCCGTCACGAGATCGGCCACTACATCGAGTGGCAGCACGTGCGCGGCGACAACATCCAGAAGGCGCGCGAGCTCTTCGGCAACGAGGAGGAGAGCTACGCCGACGCGATCGAGCGGCACTACTCCGAGGGCCCGCCGGCGGGCTGGGAGAAGAACTTCATCAGCATGTACGCCACGATGCACCCGTTCGAGGACTTCGCCGAGACCTTCGCGCATTACATGCACATCTGCGACACGATCGAGACGGCGTCGGCCTTCGGGCTCGCGACCGTGGCGTCGCCGCAGGACTTCACGTCGTTCCGCGACCTGGTCGTGGGCGTGTGGATCCCGTTGAGCGTCGCGCTGAACCAGATCAACCGCAGCATGGGCAAGGGTGCGCTGTACCCGTTCGTCATCCCGTCGCCGGTGCTGGCGAAGCTGCAGTTCGTCGCCGACCTGCCCCGCGGCTGACCTCGACCCACGCCGGCTCCGCGAGTGGCGCGGGTCGGACGATTCGGGGGAACGTGGCCCCGAATGAGAGACTGGTGGACGTGTCTTCCGTCAACCCGAACCCGTTGCCGCTCGTCTTCGAGCAGAAGCGTGGACGCGTCAAGCCCCCGCGCCACCTCGCCGACCTGAGCGCCGACGAGCGCACCGCGGCCGCCGAGGCGATGGGGGAGCCGGCGTACCGCGTCAAGCAGGTCGCCCAGCACTACTACGGACGGCTCGAGCGCGACCCGGCCGCCATGACCGACCTGCCGGCCGCGAGCCGCGACCGCATCGTCGAGCACCTCCTGCCGACGCTCCTCAACCCGGTCCGCACGATGGAGGCCGACAAGGGCACGACGGTCAAGAGCCTCTGGAAGCTGTTCGACGGAGCCCTCGTCGAGTCGGTCCTGATGCGCTACACCGACCGTGCCACGATCTGCGTCTCGAGCCAGGCCGGCTGCGGCATGGCGTGCCCGTTCTGCGCCACCGGACAGGGCGGTCTCGAGCGCAACATGAGCACCGCCGAGATCGTCGACCAGGTCGTCGACGCGGCCGGTCGCATGGCCCGCGGCGAGGTCGCGGGCGGCCCGGGGCGACTGTCGAACGTCGTGTTCATGGGCATGGGCGAGCCGATGGCCAACTACAAGGCCGTCATCGGTGCCGTCCGCCGCATGGTGGCCCCCGCGCCCGACGGCCTCGGCATGTCGGCCCGCAACATCACGGTCAGCACCGTCGGCCTCGTGCCGCGCATGAAGCAGCTCGCCGACGAGGGCATCCCGGTCACGCTGGCGCTGTCGCTGCACGCCCCCGACGACGAGCTGCGCAACGAGCTCGTGCCAATCAACACGCGGTGGTCGGTCGCCGAGGCCGTCGAGGCCGCGTGGGAGTACGCGCAGAAGACCAAGCGCCGCGTCTCGATCGAGTACGCCATGATCAAGGACATCAACGACCAGGCGTGGCGCGCCGATCTGCTCGGCGACGTGCTGCAGTCGTACGGCGACTGGGGCTGGGTGCACGTCAACCTGATCCCGCTCAACCCGACGCCGGGATCGATGTGGACCGCATCGCGTCCCGAGGACGAGCGCGAGTTCGTGCGTCGCCTGATCGCCAAGGGCATCCCGACGACGGTCCGCGACACCCGCGGCAGCGACATCGACGGCGCCTGCGGCCAGCTGGCCGCCGCCGAGTAGCGACTAGCTCGTCGCCGAGACCAGGGCGACGACGAGCACGATGTCGATCACGGCGATCGTGACGAAGGTCGCGATCATGAGCGCCATCTTGGCCCGGTCGCTCCGGGCGCTGCGGATGACGGTCATGTTGATCGCGACGCCGCCGAAGGCGAGCGCGAAGCCGAGCAGGCCCTGGAAGACCAGGAGCGACAGCACCGGGAGCACCCCGAGCGCCTGCAGCAACCTCGGGGTGGGCGGTCCCGTCGTGTACTCGCCGTCGCCGACGACCAGGACGGGGTGGGCGCGGAAGGCGCCGCCCTTGATCTTCGCCTCGACAGGACCTGCCGTGCCGGGGAGCGTCAGCCTGTTGCGCAGGAAGCCGCGCGGCTTGACGCGCTGTCCGTCCACGAAGAACTTGTAGCCGGTCCAGAACGCGTACGTCGTCGAGATCTCCCCGCTGACGCCGGGGATGGTCATGGGGGCGAACGTCATGCGTCGAATCCTCGCAGATGCGGTGGGTCGGCGTGGCGCGCGACGTCGACCACTGCGATCGTGGACGACATGCCGAACCGCCCCCGCGTCGTCGCGACCGACCTCGACGGAACGCTGCTGCGCACCGACGGATCGCTCTCGGACCGCACGCGGCGGGCGATCGAGACCGCCGCTGACGCAGGCGTCCCGACGCTGTTCGTGACGGCCCGCCCGCCACGGTGGCTCGACGAGCTGGCCGACGTCGTCGGCGGTCACGGCGTCGCGATCTGCGGCAACGGCGCCTTCGTGTACGACCTGGTCGAGCGGCGGGTCACGTCGTCCCGCGGGCACGACCCGGCGGAGATGGACCGGGTCGTGGCCGATCTGCGGCAGGCGGTGCCCGGCGTGACCTTCGCCGTCGAGCGGGCCGACGGCATGGGTCGCGAGGACGCGTACACCTACGCGCAGGAGCACGGCGACGGGCACACGGTCGGTGACTTGTCGGCCATCTCGGCGACGCCGGTCGGCAAGCTGCTGGCGCGCTCGCCGGGGCTCGACCCCGACGAGTTCCTTCGCCGCGTCGAGTCCGTGGTCGGGTCGCGCGTCGAGCTCGGCTTCTCGGGCGCCGTCGGGCTCGCCGAGATGACGGCGCCCGGCGTCACGAAGGCCAGCGGTCTGGCGACGTGGTGCGAGGGACAGGGCATCGACGCCGCGGACGTGTGGGCGTGCGGCGACATGCCCAACGACCTGCCGATGCTGCGGTGGGCCGGCCGCGCGCACGCCGTCGCGAACGCCCACGCCGACGTGCTCGAGGTCGCCGACGTCGTCCTCGCGTCCAACGACGACGACGGGGTCGCGGCCCTGCTCGAGTCGCTGGGCTGACGGACTCGCGTCAGGCGAGGGGGTCGCGCAGGAGCAGCTCGGTGTTGCGGTCGGCGACGGCGCCCTCCTGGGCCGCCGCGCGCTGCTGCGGGTCGTTGGCCGACAGCTCACGTGCCAGGGCGGCCAGGTGCACCGAGTCGGCCAGCGTCCCGCCGTGCGACGCGGGCCCGGCGTGGTCGAGCATCGTGGTGAAGATCGACAGCGTGCCGTCGTGGTTGTCGGCGAGCTCGACCAGCCTCGACTGCTGCGGGAAGTCGACGTGGGACGCGGTGTTGATCTCCCAGAAGCCGCTCGTGCCGTCGGCACTGCGGTGCGCCGTCACCTGGTTGCGGTGCGTGTGCCCGTTGACCCAGGCGATGACGGTGCGGCTCGCGAGCAGCGTCGCGACGACGGCGTCGCCCAGCACCCGCGGGTTCAGGTCGAGGCCCGTCACGACGAGCGGGTTGGTCATCGTCGCGGACGTGTGGTGGCTGAACACGACGACGTACTTGTCGGTCGACGCCGCCAGCAGCGCCGTGAGCCACTCGTGCTGCGGACGGTCGATCGAGCCGTCGGCGTAGCCGTTGGGGTTGACGGTGTCGAGCACGACGCACCGCACCGGCCCGTTGTCGAAGCTGTAGTAGGCGGTCTTCCTCTGCCGGTTGGTCGCGGTGAAGCCGTGGCCGACGGGGGAGCCCGAGGTCTTGAAGTGCTCCTCGACGACCTGCCCGCGGGTCAGCGTGCGGCGCTGGCCGTCGGCGCTGACGAGCGTCGCGGACGTCAGCGACACGGCGCCGAGCAGCGAGCCGGCGTTCGCCGTGGCGAGGCTCGAGACGACGTCGGCCTGCGACAGCCCGGGCGGCAGGGCCGTCGCCTTCAACGGGCCGGTCGCGAGCACCGACAGCGGCAGCGAGTGCGGGAAGTTGCCCTGCACGAGCCCGTCGTGGTTGCCGAACACCGAGTACCACGGGATGTCGAGACCCTGCGGCTCGAACGACCGCCGGGACGCGTCGAGCAGGCCCGGCACGCGCGGGAAGCCGTACCGCGACGTGTACACGTCCTCGGCGCCCCCCGGCCTCCGCGGCCCCTCGGGGTGCCAGTAGTGCGCGTCCCAGACCTTGGTGTCGGCGACGCCCTCGTACGCCGTGCGGCTGCCCGAGTCGGGCGTGATGCGCTCGCCGTCGAGCACGTCGATGTTCCAGCGCACCTCGTTGTACTGGCAGTTGTCGGAGTTGTCGCCGGTCTGGATCGCGAAGGCCAGGCCCTGACCCGTCACGGGTCCGCGACCGACGCGGTTCACGGCGCGCACCATCGAGTCGGCGATCTGCGGCGTCAGCATCTCCTGGGGGCGGTAGCTCGACGAGAGCAGCCCGCCGAGCGTCGGGGCACCGCCGTACGAGTCCTCGAGGCGGTCGACGTACTCGACGCGCGCGGGCGACTGGGCGTCGATGATGTGGACGTCCGTGAGGTGCGCGAAGCTCAGCACGGCGGTGCGGGTCGTCGCGCGTCCTGCACCGGGTGCGACGCCCAGGTCGTCGCGGACGGTGTGCGCCTCGCCGGCCGCCGCCACGACGGGCGTGTAGCCACCCGCGCCCGCGGCACCGCGGCGGTAGCAGCTGTCGATCGTCGTGAGCTGCGGTGCGACCACGCCGGGCGCGGCCCATCCGGTCCCGGGGCGGACGCCGACGGCGACGGCGCCTCCCACGACGGCTCCGGTGCGGATCAGGGCGCGGCGAGAGATCGTCATGCCCCTGTAACGAGTGTCACAGCGGCGGGGTTACCGCCTGGTCACGTGTCCGCCCGTGTGCCGGGGCGATAGCGTGAGGACGACCCCCCGAGGAGGACCATGATCGCCACGTCCCGCGACGTCAGCGGCTCCGACCACGTCGTCGTGATCGAGCTGCAGCGCGAACAGCGGCGCAACGCCCTCGATCTGGAGCTGTGCCACGCCATCCGTGCCGCCGTCGACGCGGCGGTCGACGACGGGGCGCGGGCCATCGTCGTGACGGGCCGGGGGTCGGCGTTCTGCTCGGGTGCCGACCTGGGCGGTGTCTACGGTCCCGACTTCCTCGAGGCGCTGTACGGCATGCTCCACCACCTGACGCGTGTCCCGGTGCCGCTGGTCGCCGCGGTGAACGGGCCCGCGATCGGCGCCGGCACGCAGCTGGCGATGGCGTGCGACCTGCGGGTCGCCGACGAGACGGCGTCGTTCGCGGTGCCGACGGCGCGCAACGGCCTGGCGGTCGACGCGTGGACGATCCGCACCCTGGGCGATCTCGCCGGTGTGGGCCGGGCCCGACGGCTGATGCTGGCGGCGGAGTCGCTGGGACGCGACGAGGCGCTGGCGTGCGGCCTGGCCGATCGTGCGGGCACCGTCGACGACGCGATCGCGTGGGCGCACGAGATCGCCGCCTTCGCGCCGCTGACGCTGGCGCACAACAAGCTCGTCCTGAACGGGACGACCGCCGACGACGCCGCGATCGAGAAGAGCTTCGCCGACGTGTGGGCCAGCGACGACGTGCAGGAGGCCGCCCTGGC
The DNA here is from genome assembly GCF_001426485.1 of Aeromicrobium sp. Root472D3. Lineage (GTDB taxonomy): Bacteria > Actinomycetota > Actinomycetes > Propionibacteriales > Nocardioidaceae > Aeromicrobium. The sequence goes on from NZ_LMET01000001.1 coordinate 1,974,832, forward strand.
CCGCTCCGAGCGCCGCGCGCCGGTCTTCAGGGGGCGTTGATGACGAGCCTGGTGTTCCGCCTCCTCGACCACCACGTGATCTCCGGGCTGGCCGACGACCTCGCGGTCGCCGACGACCGGGGGACGGTGTCGTACGCCCAGCTGCTGCACGAGTCGGCGTGCATCGCCGCGGGTTTGCACCACATGGGCGTCGACGCCGGCACGGCGATCGTCCTGGACGGCCTCCACGGGCGCGACCTGGTCACCGCGGTGACGGCGTGCGCGCGGATCGGGGCGGTGCCGGCCGCCTCGGGAGACTTCCGCCTGGTGGGGAGCCCCCCGGTGCTGCACGCGCCGGGCACGGAGGTCACCTGGGACGTCCTCGACAAGGCCGGTCGCACCGAACCGCACACGGCCCCCGACCGCGACGAAGAAGGCTACGAACCAACCCTCCGCGCGTCGTACGGCACCATCATCGAGACCCTCGAATCAGGCGGAACCGTGCAGGCACACTGAACCCAGCGTCCCGACCAACGGTCGACCGAGCGCAGCGAGGGAGACAGGTGTCCGGGCGCAGCCCGGCCGCGCCGAGGGACGAGGCGCGGGCGAGAACGGCGAGGGACGAGCCGTTATCGCACACCCCAGGCGTACGTCTGCTTCTCGAGCCGCAGGTAGACGAAGGTCTCGGTCGCGACGACGCGGTCGAGGGCACCGATCTGGGCCGAGACGATGTCGAGGAGCTCGTCGTCGCTCTCGGCGACGATCTCGGCGAGGATGTCGAAGCGTCCGGTCGTGATGACGATGTAGTCGAGCTGGTGCATCGTGGCGAGCTCGGCGGCGACCTCGCGGATGTTGCCGTTGACCTTGATGCCGATCATGGCCTGCCGGGCGAAGCCCATCTGGAGGGGGTCGGTGACGGCGACGACCTGCATGACGCCGCTGTCGATGAGCTTCTGCACGCGGTGGCGGACGGCGGCCTCGGACAGTCCGACGTCCTTGGCGATCGCCGAGTACGACAGCCGGCCGTCGTCCTGGAGCAGCTCGATGATGCGCTTGGCGGTGTCGTCGAGGCTCTGCCCTCGCGCGGCCACGGGCTTGCGGTCGGTCATGACGGACATTGTGCCGTACAGGCCGCCGATGAACAGGCCAGCGCGCCGATGGCAACGGTTTCGTGAGCGAAACACACTCTTAACAGCGGAATCCCTTGTGCTGAGGCCGCGATGTTGCGAGTATTCGTGAACACGACGAAGTGAGGGTGGCGCATGGCGGGTGTCGACCGGCGGACGGTGCTGAAGGGTCTCGGTGGAGCGGCGGGCCTGGGGGTCAGCGGATTCCTGCTGACCCGGTTCGACACGCCCGACCAGAAGCAGGATCCCACCCGGCGCATGGCCACGGACGTCTCGGCCTCCGACCGGTCGCTGGTGTTCAGCAACTGGCCCGAGTACATCGACGAGGACGACGGCGACTACGTCTCGACGCTGACGCAGTTCGAGAAGGACACCGGCATCTCGGTGCGGTACACCGCCGACGTCAACGACAACAACGAGTTCTTCGCCAAGGTGAAGAACCAGCTCGGCTCGGGCACGTCGTCCAAGCGCGACCTGTTCGCGCTGACGGACTGGATGGCGGCCCGCATGATCCAGGTGGGGTGGATCCAGAAGCTCGACGCGGCCAAGGTCCCCAACCTGCACGCCAACATCATCGACTCGCTCAAGTCGCCCGAGTGGGACCCGGGTCGTGACTACTCGGCACCGTGGCAGAGCGGTCTGACCGGCATCGCGTACAACAAGTCCAAGGTCGGCGAGATCAAGTCGTTCGAGGAGCTGCTGACCCGCAAGGACCTCAAGGGCCGGATCTCCCTGCTGACCGAGATGCGCGACACGATGGGCTTCCTCGTCATGATCGGCGGGGGAGACCCCGAGAACTTCACCGACGCCGAGTGGCAGGACGCCGTCGAGCTGCTGAAGAAGACGCGACGCGACGGTCAGGTGCGCTCGTTCTCGGGCAACGAGTACGTCCAGGACCTCGCGTCCGGCAATATCCTGGCGTGCGAGGCGTGGTCGGGCGACATCGCGAACTCCGGTGACGAGAACCTCGTCTGGATCCCGCCGGAGGAGGGGATCATGATCTGGGCCGACAACATGCTCGTGCCCAACCTCGCGACCCACCAGGACAACGCCGAGGCGTGGATCAACTACTACTACGAGCCCGAGGTCGCCGCGAAGCTCGCCGCGTACAACAGCTACATCTGTCCGGTGAAGGGCGCCCAGGAGGCGATGCAGGACGTCGACCCTGAGCAGGTCGAGAACGAGCTGATCTTCCCGACAGAGGCGACCCTGTCGAAGACCCACCGATTCATGGCGCTCGACGAGGCCACGATGCGAACCTACGAAGGGGACTACGCCGATGTCACAGGTGCATGAGGCCGCGCCGCGCGCCGCTGGGGGGCCCGACGGCTCGCGAGACCTGAAGCTGTCGCAGCTGACCAAGGAGTACTCGACCTTCACGGCCGTGAAGTCGCTCGACCTGGTGGTGCCGCAGGGGCAGTTCTTCGCCCTGCTGGGCCCGTCGGGCTGCGGCAAGACCACGACGTTGCGCATGGTCGCCGGGCTCGACACGCCGACGTCGGGCACGATCCACCTCGGCGACACCGAGATCACGTACGAGAAGCCGTACCGGCGTCCGGTCAACACGGTGTTCCAGAACTACGCGTTATTCCCGCACCTCAACATCGCCGACAACGTCGCGTTCGGCCTCAAGCGACGCGGCGTCAAGGACGTCAAGCAGCAGGTCGCCGACATGCTCGAGCTGGTCGAGCTGACGTCGCAGGCGCACAAGAAGCCGACGCAGATGTCAGGCGGTCAGCAGCAGCGCGTCGCGCTGGCGCGGGCGCTGATCAACAAGCCCGAGGTGCTGCTGCTCGACGAGCCCCTGGGCGCGCTCGACCTGAAGCTGCGGCGCGGCATGCAGCTCGAGCTCAAGCGCATCCAGACCGAGGTCGGCCTGACGTTCGTGCACGTCACGCACGACCAGGAGGAGGCCATGACGATGGCCGACACGATCGCGGTCATGAACCAGGGCGTCATCGAGCAGATGGGGGCGCCGAGCCAGCTGTACGAGAACCCCCGCACGACGTTCGTCGCCAACTTCCTGGGCCAGTCCAACCTCATCGCCGGCGAGATCGAGGGTCGCGAGGGCGACCACGTGACGGTGCGGGTGCAGGGCGCCCTCGCCTCGGTGCCGGGCGACCGCGCGCACTCCGACTCCGGCAAGGGCTGGCTCGGCATCCGTCCCGAGAAGGTGCTGATCGCCGAGGCCGGTCACCCGATCGACGCGCCCGGCGACGTCATCACGGGCGGCTACGTCACCGACGTCAGCTTCGTCGGCGTCAGCACGCAGTACTCCGTCATGATGCCGTGGGGACAGGAGCTCACGGTCTTCGAGCAGAACACCGGTGCCCGGTCGATGCTCCCGGTCGGCACCAAGGTCGACGTGTCGTGGCGGCCCGAGTTCGCGTTCCTGCTCGACGCGAGCCAGGACGCCAAGGCCGGGATCGAGGACGACTAGTGGCGACCCTGGACGAGGTGGCCGCCCCCCAGCGCCGCACCAAGCGCAAGCTGACCGGCTACTGGCTGATCCTGCCCGGTGCCATCTGGCTGCTGGTGTTCTTCGTCGTCCCGTTCTACTCGCTCGTGGCGTCGAGCCTGTTCGACCCCGACGGCTCGGTGCTGACGGGCTACGAGATGACGTGGCACGTCGGCAACTACTGGGACGCGTTCGACCAGTACAAGGGCCAGCTCGGCCGCTCGCTGCTGTACGCCGGCATCGCGACGGCCCTGTGCCTGGTGATCGGCTACGTCCTGGCCTACGCGATCGCGTTCAAGGCGGGGCGCTGGAAGAACCTGATGCTGGTGCTGGTCATCGCACCGTTCTTCACCAGCTTCCTGCTGCGCACCCTGTCGTGGAAGCTGATCCTGGCCGACGACGGCTGGGTCGTGGGCGTCGCGCAGGCGATCCACCTGACCGACCTGCTGAACCTCGTGGGCCTGACGACGACCGACGACCGTCTGCTCGCGACGCCGTTCGCGGTCATCGCGGGCCTGACCTACAACTTCCTGCCGTTCATGGTGCTGCCGCTCTACGCGAGCCTCGAGAAGGTCGACGTGCGCCTGATCGAGGCGGCCGGCGACCTCTACGCATCCCCCATGCGGGGATTCTTCAAGGTCACGTTCCCGCTGTCGCTGCCCGGCGTCGTGGCCGGCACGCTGCTGACGTTCATCCCGGCGGCCGGCGACTACGTCAACGCGCAGCTGCTCGGCAGCACCAACACCAAGATGATCGGCAACTCGATCCAGAGCCTGTTCACGACGCAGCTCGACTACGCCACGGCCGGCGCGCTGTCGGTCATCCTCATGGTCATCATCGTGGCCGCCGTCATGGCCTACGTCCGCACCGCAGGAACGGAGGAGCTCGTATGACCCGCGCGCGCCGCTGGATCGGCGAGCACCTCGTCCTCGGACTCGGGATGCTCGTGCTGGCCTACACGTTCGTGCCGATCGCGATCGTCGTGCTGATGAGCTTCAACGACAGCAGCCAGTCGCGCAACGTGTACAAGTTCCAGCAGTTCACGTGGGACAACTGGCTGCACCCGGGCGGCTGGGCGGACGGCATGGCCGACTCGGTGTGGCTGAGCATCCGCATCGCCCTGCTGGCGACGCTCGCGGCGACGTTCCTCGGCACGCTGGCGGCCTTCGCGCTCGTCCGGCACCGGTTCGCCGGTCGGTCGGCCGCGAACCTGATCATCTTCCTGCCGATGGCCTCGCCCGAGATCGTGATGGGGTCGTCGCTGCTGGCGCTGTTCGTGTCGACCAGCATCATCCCGCTGGGGTTCTGGACGATCCTGATCGCGCACATCATGTTCTGCCTGTCGTTCGTGATCGTCACGGTCAAGGCCAGGTTGAGCGGCCTCAACGACAACCTCGAGCAGGCCGCGATGGACCTGTACGCGACGGAGGCCCAGACGTTCTGGCGGGTGACGTTCCCGCTCGTCCTGCCCGGCATCATCGGTGCGGCGCTGCTGAGCTTCTCGCTGTCGTTCGACGACTTCATCATCACGAACCTCAACTCCGGCCAGGAGGTGACGTTCCCGATGTTCGTCTACGGCGCCAACCAGCGCGGCGTCCCGATGGAGGTCAACGTGATCGGCACCGCGATGTTCGTCATCTCCATCGCCTTCGTCCTCGGCAACGAGATCGTGCGCCGGCGCCAGGAGAAGGCCCTCGCCCGCTGACGGGTCGGTCTACCACGGGACCGTGGTAGACACTGTCCGCCCGGGGGATGCTTCCCCCGGGCGGACGCGGTTCACCACGGGACCGTGGTGAACCGCGTGGGGCGGGTCAGATCAGGCCCTGGGCCTCGGTGAGGACGCTGCGCAGGATCTGCTCGATCTCGTCGAAGTGCGACTGGTCGGCGATCAGCGGCGGCGCGAGCTGGATGACCGGGTCGCCCCGGTCGTCGGCGCGGCAGTACAGGCCGTTGTCGAACAGCGCCCGCGACAGGAACCCGCGCAGCAGCTTCTCGGACTCGACGTCGTCGAAGGTCTCCTTGGTCGCCTTGTCCTTGACGAGCTCGATGCCGTAGAAGTAGCCGTCGCCGCGGACGTCGCCGACCAGGTCGAGGTCGAGCAGCTTCTCGAGCGTCGAGCGGAACGCCCCCTCGTTGCGCAGCACGTGCCCGTTGAGGTCCTCGCGCTCGAAGATGTCGAGGTTGGCCATCGCGACGGCTGCCGAGACGGGGTGGCCGCCGAACGTGTAGCCGTGCGCGAACGACGCGTTGCCCTTCAGGAACGGCTCCATCAGCCGGTCGGACGCGATCATGGCGCCCAGCGGCGAGTACCCGGACGTGAGCCCCTTGGCGCACGTGATGATGTCGGGCTGGTAGCCGAACTTGGTCGCGCCGAACATCTCGCCGAGTCGTCCGAACGCGCAGATGACCTCGTCGGAGACCAGCAGGACGTCGTGCTCGTCGCAGATCTCGCGGACGCGCTCGAAGTACCCCGGCGGGGGCGGGAAGCATCCGCCCGAGTTCTGGACGGGCTCGAGGAAGACCGCCGCGACGGTGTCGGCGCCCTCGGCGAGGATCGCGTCCTCGATGCGGTTCGCGGCCCAGCGCCCGAACGCCAGCTGCTGCTCCTTCTCGTCGGAGAAGCCGCCGAGCGACTCGTCGGGGGCGCGGTAGAAGTTGGTGTTGGGGACGTGCGACGTCGACGGCACGAGCGGCTCGAACATCGACTTCATCGCCGGGATGCCGGTGATCGACAGGGCTCCGTGCGGCGTCCCGTGGTACGCGACCTGACGGCTGACGACCTTGGTCTTGGTGGGCTTGCCCGTCAGCTTGAAGTACTGCTTGGCCAGCTTCCACGCCGTCTCGACGGCCTCGCCGCCGCCCGTCGTGAAGAACACGCGGTTGAGGTCGCCCGGCGCGTACGCGGCGATGCGCTCGGCGAGACGGATCGCGTGGGGGTGCGCGAACGTCCACAGGGGGAAGAACGCGAGCTCCTTGGCCTGCTTGGCGGCGGCCTCGGCGAGCTCCTCGCGACCGTGACCTGCCTGGACGACGAACAGCCCGGCCAGCCCGTCGAGGTACTTGCGACCCTGGGCGTCCCAGATGTGCATGCCGTCGCCCTTGACGATGATCGGGATGTCGTGGGTGTCGTCGTAGCTCCCGTGACGCGAGAAGTGCATCCACAGGTGCCGCTTGCCGGCCTCCTGCAGGTGGTCGTGGTCGTCGATGCTCATGGCCCCATTGTCAGGGGCGCAACGCATCGAAGACAAGGGATTTCGTGGTGTCATCCAATGTTTACTTCGGAATCCGTTGTTCAGTCGCGGTGACTGCGCTTGGATGGGAGGCTCACGGGGACGTGCGAGGAGGGGTGGGATGGAGCGCTGCGACACCGTCGTGGTCGGGGCCGGGGTCGCGGGCCTGACGGCGGCCCGTCTGCTGGCGCGCGCGGGCCGGCGCGTCGTGGTGCTCGAGGCACGCGACCGCACCGGTGGACGGCTGTGGACCGATCGGACGGACGGCTCGGTCACCGACCTCGGCGCGTCCTGGATCCACGGCGTCACCGACAGCCCGGTGGCAGCCGCGGCCGAAGCCTTCGGCATGCGCCCGACCGAGCTCACGGTCGGCGGCTACCAGCCCGACAGCCGTCCGATCGCGTACTACGGACCGGACGGTCGGCGGTTGTCGGACGCCGCGACGAGGCGCTTCGTCGACGACGTCCACGCCGTCGACTCCCTGCTGCCCGCGGTGGTCGCGGGGTCGGCGCCGGACGCCTCGTACGCCGACGTCACCGAGCAGGTGCTCGCCGCGACGGGGTGGGACGCCGAGCGCACCGAGCGCGTGCGCGAGTACCTGCGCCACCGCTCGGAGGAGCAGTACGGCGTGTGGATCGACGACCTCGCCGCCCACGGCCTCGACGACGACCAGATCGACGGCGACGAGGTCGTCTTCGCCGACGGGTACGACCGGATGACCGAGCACCTGGCGGCGGGCCTCGACGTCCGCCTCGAGCACGTCGTGTCGCGCATCGAGTGGGGCGACGCCGGCGTGACCGTCAGCGGCGCGTTCGGGACGGTGGCGGCCGGGACCGCCGTGGTCACGGTGCCGGTGGGCGTGCTGCGCGGCGACGACCTCACGATCGAGCCGGCGCTGCCGGAGCCCGTCGCCGGCGCGCTCGACCGCCTCGCGATGAACGCCTTCGAGAAGATCGTGCTGCGGTTCCCGACGGCGTTCTGGGACGACGACGTCTACGCGATCCGGCAGCAGGGGCCGCAGGGGCGGTGGTGGCACTCCTGGTACGACCTGACCCGGCTGCACGGCACACCGACGCTCCTGACGTTCGCAGCGGGTCCGGCCGCCCGCGAGACGCTCGACTGGGACGAGGCCGACGTCGTCGAGTCGGTGCTCGCGCAGCTGCGACGCCTGTTCGGCGACCGGGTCGAGCGGCCGACGTCCGTCCACGTCACGCGCTGGCAGGACGACCCGTTCGCGCGCGGGTCGTACGCGTACATGACGGTCGGCTCGACGACGTCCGACCACGACGACCTCGCGACGCCCGTGGGCGGCGTGCTGCACCTGGCGGGCGAGGCGACGTGGACCGACGACCCGGCGACCGTCACGGCGGCCCTGTGCTCGGGCCATCGCGCCGCGGTCGCCGTGCTGGGGCGCGACGTGCCGATCGAGGACGCCTGGGCGTCGCTGCCGGGCTGACTCAGGCGGGCACGTGGTCGATGCCGGCGGCGCGGCACACGTACGTCCACACCGACCGGCGCGCGTCGGGGTCGTCGGCCCTGCCCGGCAGGAAGTACGTCGAGCGCGGACGGCGGTCGCTCCAGAAGCGTCCGCTCGTGCGGGTCGCGAGGGGTGACGCCGTGAGCCACACGATCGTGTCGGCGCCCTGCTCGGCGGTCCGCAGGATCGGTCCGATGACCTTGGCGAACCGCGGCATCGACTCCGTGACGCCCGGGGTGTCGGCCCAGCCCGGGTGCATGCTGTGCACGACGATGCCGTCGGCGGAGTACCGCTTGGCCATCAGCTCGGTCATCGTGACCTGGATGCGCTTGGTGCGCGCGTACGCGCGGATGCCCTCGTAGCGCCCGCGCCGGTACTCGATGTCGTCGCCGATCGAGGCGTCGAGGGGGGCCGAGTACATGCCGCCCGACGACACGATCACGACGCGCGGCGCCTCGGCGGCTGCCAGCGTCTCGCGCAGCAGCTCGGTCAGCAGGAGCGGTCCGATCGCGTGGGTCGCGAGCGCGAGCTCGTGGCCCTGGTCGGTCTCGGTGCGCTCGGGCGGCATGACGCCGGCGTCGTGGACGATCGCGTGCAGGGCCCCGACGTCCTTGGTCAGGGCCGCGGCGTAGGCGCGGACCGAGTCGAGGTCGCTGACGTCGCAGACCTCCTCGACGAGCTGCGCGTCGGGCACGTCGCGGCGGACCAGGTCGGCGGAGTCGCGCAGGCGATCGGCGTCGCGGCCGACGAGGTGGACGGTGGCGCCCAGACGGGCGATGCCGGTCGCGGCGGCGCGTCCGAGGCCGCTGCTGCCGCCCGTCACGACGACGTGGCGGCCGACCAGGGCCTGCGGGTCGGGGTCGTCGGCCCACCAGCGACGGCGCAGCGCCGGGCCGATCGCCGAGTAGCCGCCGATGAGGGACTTGTCGAGGACGGTGTCGACGACGGACGTCAGGGGAGAGGCCATGCCCCCACGGTAGGCGGGGACGAAAGCAGATGCATCGTCACCGGCATGTGGTCACGACGCCTCATGGTCGCGAGGCATCAGGTTTCGTCCAGCCCCGGGCGAGGAAGAGGCGCACGAGCTGGTCGCCGACCTCCGCCCTCTGGCGTCGCACGGAGAACGACGAGAACGCGAGCAGGCGCCGTCCTCCGATGACGATCTCGTTCGCGCGGGTCAGGTCGGTGCTCCACTGCTCGGCCTCCAGGTGACCCACGCCGTGCACCTCGACGGCGATGTCCCACTCGTCCCACGTCGCATCGAGGTAGAAGCGGCCGTCAGAGCCCTTCGCCCTCGCCTGACGGGTGGGAGCGGGCAGGCCCACCGACCGGCGGACGTCGTCGAAGTCGCGCTCGGGCAACGACTGGATGCCGCCGACGGCGTCGAGGACCGACTCGACGATGAGGGCGCGCCGACGGCACGGTCCACGACGCTGCAGTGCCTCCCGCACGGTGCGGGCCGACACGAGGCCCTGCTGGAGCGCGGCGATGACGTAGGTGCGTGCCGCCCGGTCGCTGGGCGCCCAGCTCGCGGCGTCGACGAGCGACCGAGCCGTGCGAGTGCGGCGTGGTTCGTGGGTCGGGTGCACGTCCTCGTGGTCGAGTCGCGTCGACCAGTGGAAGACGGCGTCGTGCTGGGGGCGCCGGGCACCTTCGGGCAGCACGACCCAGGTCGTGGTCTGCCCGAAGCCCTTCAGGCGATCCCGTTCGAGTGCCGTCAGGCCACCCAGCGCGGACGCCGGTGGTGCGAGGCACAGCGCCAGCTCCTGCTGCTCGCGTCGGTCGAGCTCGCGGTTGTGCGTGACGACGACACCTCGGGCGGGCCGGCGCCACTGGCCGCGCCGCACGCGCCACCGGACGGTGGCGGCGCCGAAGGCCGTGTCGGCCTCCGCGCTCCGGAACACGGTTCTCATGGCGCGATGCTGGCGCGGGCCCCCACCCGACCGCGCCCCTCGTCGTCCCGCCTGAGGACATCTGACGACCCGCGGGGCCCTGTGGACCCACGAAACCTGATGCATCGTCACCGGTATGTGGTCGTGATGCATCAGCTCTCGTCGGCTAGAGCAGGCCGGCCTCGTGCATCGCGATCGCGACCTGGACGCGGTTGGTCGCGCCGAGCTTGGTGAACAGGTGCGAGATGTGCGCCTTCACGGTCGCGACGCTCATGTGCAGCGAGACGGCGATCTCGGCGTTCGACGCGCCGCGGCCGATCGCCACCGCGACCTCGCGCTCGCGGTCGGTCAGGCACGCGACGCGCTCGAGGGCCTGCCCCGCGCGCACGTCGGGCACGGCGTCGGTCACCTGACGGATCAGCTGCTCGGTGATCGCGGGCGACAGCATCGGCTCGCCGGCGACGACCCGCGCGACGGCATCGACGATGTCGGCGGGCGGCGTGTCCTTCAGGAGGAAGCCGTTGGCGCCCGCCGCGAGCGCCCGGACGACGTACTCGTCGGCGTCGAACGTCGTCAGCACGATGACCTTCGGCGCGTCGGGCAGCGCGACGAGCGCGGCGGTCGCGGCGATGCCGTCCATGACCGGCATGCGGATGTCCATCAGGACGAGGTCGATGCCCCCGGCCCGCACGCGGCGCACCGCCTCCTGGCCGTCCGAGGCCTCGCCGACGACGTCGATCGTGGAGGAGCCGCCCAGGATCATCGCCAGCCCGGCCCGCACGAGCGCGTCGTCGTCGGCGAGCAGCACCCGGATCGGTGCGTCCGTGCCCGGCCCCGCTCCCGTCACGTCGGCCACGGCAGCCACGTCTCGAGCACGAACTCGGCAGCGGGGGAGACCTCGTGCGTCAGGGTGCCGCCCGCCAGCTCGGCCCGTTCGGCCAGCCCTGCGAGCCCGAGCCCCGACCGGGGGGCCGACGCGACCGGCTCGCCGACGCGCAACGGGTTGCGCACCTCGATCGTCAGGCCGTCGGCGGGACCGCCCGTGAGCGTCACCGACACCAGCGTGTCGGCGGCGTGCTTGCGGGCGTTGGTCAGCCCCTCCTGGACGACCCGGTACGCCGTGCGGCCCAGGGCGTCGGGGACGTCGGCCAGCTCGACCCCGACCCACAGGTCGACGCGCGTGCCCGAGGCGCGCGCCTCGTCGACCAGCGCCCGCAGGTCGCTCGCCGACGGCTGCGGACGCTCCGGGGCCGAGTCGCCGGGGCCGTCGCGCAGCACGCCCAGCACCTCGCGCAGCTCGACCATCGCGCGGTGCGAGTTGTCCTGGATGATCCCGGCCGTCGTGCGCACCTCGTCGCGGCTGAGGTCGTCGCGGTACGCCAGCGCACCCGCGTGCATCGTGACGAGCGAGATGCGGTGGGCCAGGACGTCGTGCATCTCGCGGGCGATGCGCGAGCGCTCGGCGGTGCGCGCCTGCGCGACGCGCGAGGCCTGCTCGACCTCGGCGGTCTCGGCGCGCTCGCGCAGCGTCGCGATGAGCTCGCGACGCGACCCGATGAACATGCCCCACGCGACGGTGGCGGCGACGACCACCGCGACGAACGGGATCGTGAACGCGAAGTCCTGCGTGCTGACGGGGTTCATGCGCTCGAGCGCGAGCCCGGCCACCAGACCGAGCGCCGCGACGGGCAGGACCTCGCGCCACCGGCGCCGCGTCGCGAGGGAGACGAGGGCCAGCGTCGCGGGCCCGCCCGACGACCACGAGACGACCGTGACGGCGTTGACGACCACGGCGACCGCGAACGGGTGCCGGCGCCGCCAGGCCAGCAGGACCAGCGAGAACACGCCGAGGCCCAGGTCGGTCCAGAACCACCAGCGCCGGTGGTCCCACTGCCACGGGGCGATCTCGAACCAGGAGATCGCCGAGATCGCGACGACGAGGACGTACCGCCACGCATGATTCCACCAGCGCAGGGGCGGCTGGTACGTCACGGAGGGCACCACCCAAGGCTAGGGGCGCGGTGTCCCGTCCACAGCAGCAGAAGGTCTGCGCCGTCTCATACTTTCGGCTAGCGCGACATGGTCCCCGGGTGGATGACTCCGGGCTCCCGGTGCCCCAGAGTGGAGGCATGATCACAGTTGACCGTCTCACCAAGACCTACGGTGCGTACCGCGCCGTCGACGACGTGTCGTTCACGTGCCGCCCCGGAGCCGTCACCGGCTTCCTCGGCCCGAACGGTGCCGGCAAGTCGACGACGATGCGCATCATCGCCGGCCTCACGCCCGCCACGTCCGGCACCGCGCACGTCAGCGGTGTCAACTACCTCGACATCCCCAACCCGGGCACGCAGATCGGCGTCCTGCTCGACGCCTCGGCCCAGCACGCGGGCCGCACCGGCCGCGAGATCCTGATGCTGAGCGCGCTCACGATGGGCCTGCCCACGTCGCGCGTCGACCAGATGCTCGAGCTCGTCAGCCTGACGCCGGCCGAGTCCAAGCGCCGCGTCAAGAACTACTCGCTCGGCATGCGCCAGCGGCTCGGCATCGCCAACGCGCTGATGGGCGATCCCAAGATCCTGATGCTCGACGAGCCGGCCAACGGCCTCGACCCCGCCGGCATCCACTGGATGCGCAGCCTGCTGCGCGACTACGCCAACCGCGGCGGCACGGTCCTGCTGTCGTCGCACCTGCTGCACGAGATCGAGGTCATCGCCGACGAGATCATCGTCATCGGCCAGGGCAAGATCGTCGCCGAGGGCACCAAGGCCGAGCTGCTGCAGACCGCCGGCACGTTCGTCAAGGCCGGTGACGCCTCGGCGCTGGCCAACGCGCTGACCGCGGCCGGCATCTCGTCCGGTCCGTCCGGCGACGGGGGACTGCGCACCGAGACCGACCCGGCCACGGTCGGCAAGGCCGCCGCGGCAGCCGGCGTCGCGCTCGTCGAGCTGCGCCCCGCCGACGGCGCCGGCCTGGAGGAGATGTTCCTCCAGCTGACGTCGACCACCCAGCGCGAAGGAGCCTCCTCATGAGCACGACCACCGCACCCGTCACGATCGACACGAGCCGTCCGGGAGTTCCCCTGGGCCGTCTGGTCAAGGTCGAGCTCCGCAAGATGTTCAACACCCGGTCGGGCTTCTGGCTCATGATGAGCATCGCGATCGTGGCCCTGCTGGCGACGATCGGCTGCATCCTGTTCGTGCCGGACGACCAGCTCGAGTACGCGGTGTTCGCCGGGGCGATCGGCTTCCCGATGGCGCTGCTGCTGCCGGTCATCGCGATCCTGTCGGTCACGGGCGAGTGGAGCCAGCGCACGGGTCTGATCACGTTCACGCTGGTGCCGCACCGTGGCAGCGTCATCGCGGCCAAGGCGATCGCAGCCGTCATCGTCGGCGTCGTCGGCATGTCGGTCGCGCTGCTGATCGGCGTCGTCGGCAACCTCGCGGCCGCCGCGATCAACGGCGTCGACGTCGTCTGGAACTTCGGCGCGTCCGACGTCATCGGCCTGCTGGTCGCGAACGTCCTGGGCCTGCTCGTCGGCTTCATGCTCGGCGTCCTGATCCGCAACACCCCCGGCGCGATCGTCGGGTACGTCGTGTACTCGTTCCTGCTGCCGGTGATCTTCCAGCTCCTGGCGAGCCTGCAGGAGTGGTTCAGCGACCTGCGTCCGTGGGTCGACTTCAACTTCTCGCAGGCGCCGCTGCTCGACGGCAACGGACCCTCCGGCGAGGAGTGGGCCCAGCTGGGCACCTCGGGCCTGATCTGGCTCATCATCCCGATGAGCGTGGGCGTCTGGGCGGTGCTCCGCTCCGAGGTCAAGTAGACCCCGGCGACACAGACCTCCGGGGCGCGAGGCGGCGACAGGACATCTCCGCCGGGCGTCCCGGACAGCCGGCCCGGCCGGTGACGGTGGCGGCGTGCTCCTGAGCACGTCGCCACTCGTCGTCGGCGGACGGTCGCACGCCAGCCGGGTGCCACAATGGCCCCATGCGCACGCGTGTGGCCGTCCTCGGCTCGACCGGATCGATCGGCACCCAGGCCCTCGAGGTCGTCGCCGCCAACCCCGACCGGTTCGAGGTCGTGGCGCTCGCCGCGGGCGGGGCCAACCCGCGGCTGCTCGCCGAGCAGGCGATCGCCTTCGACGTCCCGCTGGTGGGGGTCGCCCGCGCCAGCGCCGCCGAGGACGTCCAGCTCGCGCTGTACGCCGAGGCGCAGCGCAACGGCTACGCCCATGGCGACCACCGCGTGCCGCGCCTGCTGGCGGGCCCCGACGCGGCCAGCCAGATCGCGCGCACGCCGTGCGACGTCGTGCTCAACGGCATGACGGGAGCCGTCGGCCTGCTGCCCACGCTCGCTGCGCTCGAGACCGGCACGACGCTCGCGCTGGCCAACAAGGAGTCGCTGATCATCGGCGGATCGCTCGTGATCGACGCCGCCGCCCCCGGGCAGCTCGTCCCGGTCGACTCCGAGCACTCGGCGCTGGCGCAGGCGATGCGCGGCGAGAGGCCCGACGACGTCCGCCGGCTGGTCGTCACGGCCAGCGGCGGTCCGTTCCGCGGACGCACGCGGGCCGAGCTGGCCGACGTCACGCCCGAGCAGGCCATGGCCCACCCGACGTGGGACATGGGCCCGGTCATCACGATCAACTCCGCGACCCTCGTCAACAAGGGCCTCGAGGTCATCGAGGCGCACCTGCTGTTCGGCATCGGCTTCGACCGCATCGAGGTCGTGGTGCACCCGCCGTCGATCGTCCACTCGATGGTCGAGTTCGTCGACGGCGCCACGATGCTGCAGGCGTCGCCGCCCGACATGAAGCTACCGATCGCGCTGGGGCTGTCGTGGCCCGACCGCGTCCCGGACGCCGCGGCCGGCTGCGACTGGTCCAGCCCCGCGACGTGGGAGTTCTTCCCCCTCGACGAGGAGGCCTTCCCGGCCGTCTCCCTCGCGCGGCGCGCCGGCGAGTTCGGTCGCACGGGTCCGGCGGTCTTCAACGCCGCCAACGAGGTGTGCGTCGAGGCGTTCGTCGACGGACGGTTGGACTTCCTCGGCATAGTGGACACGGTGGGCGCAGTCCTCGACGAGCACGTCTCCGACCCGGACGCCGCCCGCCAGGAGATGAGCCTCGACGGCGTGCTGGGCGCCGACGCGTGGGCCCGCGAGCGGGCCGGAGAACTGGTGGGACAGAGATGATGAACGCACTGATCTACACGCTCGGTGTGGTCGTGTTCGTGATCGGCGTGGTGCTGTCGATCGCGCTGCACGAGATGGGCCACATGTACCCGGCCAAGAAGTTCGGGATCAAGGTCACGCAGTTCTTCGTCGGCTTCGGCAACACGGTGTGGTCGACCAAGCGGGGCGAGACCGAGTACGGCTTCAAGAGCATCCCGCTCGGCGGCTACGTCAAGCTCGTCGGCATGCTGCCGCCCGCCAAGGACGCCGATCCGCACGAGGTGCGCACGACCAACACCGGCCTGTTCACGCAGCTGATCTCCGACGCCCGCAACGCCGAGTACGAGCACGTCGAGGACCGAGACCTCGACCGGCTGTTCTACCGCAGGCCGTGGTGGCAGAAGCTCATCGTCATGGCCGGCGGGCCCATGGTGAACATCGTGATCGCGGTGTTCCTGTTCGCGGTCGTGTTCATGGGCTTCGGGGCCATGACGCCCACGACGACGGTCCAGGCCGTCTCCGACTGCGCCATCACCGACGCCGAGGCAGGTCGCACCTGCACGTCGTCCGATCCCGAGACGCCCGCGAGCAAGGCCGGCCTCGAGGCCGGCGACCGCATCACGGCCTTCAACGGCAAGCCGATCGACGACTGGGACGAGCTGTCCCAGATCATCCGCGCCAACGGCTCGCGCGAGGCGACGATCGACTACGTCCGCGACGGGCGCACCCTGAGCGCGACGGTCGCGACGTCGGTGCTGGCCCGCGCCGACCTCGACGACCCCACCAAGACCGTCGAGGTCGGCTTCCTGGGCGTCCAGCCGACCCAGGAGATGCAGCGCCAGGGGCCCGTCTACGTCGCGCAGGTGATGGGCGACTACGTCGAGGGCACCGCGAAGGCGATCTGGCACCTGCCCGTCCGCATGGTCGACGTCACGAAGGCCGCCTTCGGCGCCGACCGCGATCCCGAGGGGCCCATCAGCGTCGTCGGCGCGAGCCGCGTCGCGGGGGAGTCGTTCACGATCGACGACCCGACGTGGGCCGAGCGGGCCCAGCGGGTGCTGGTGCTCCTCGCGGGCCTCAACCTCTTCCTCGCGATGTTCAACTTCATCCCGCTGCTGCCGCTCGACGGCGGGCACATCGCCGGGGCCCTGTGGGAGGCCGTGCGGCGCGGCGTCGCGAAGCTGCGCGGGGCCCCCGATCCGGGCTACGTCGACGTCGCGAAGATGCTGCCCGTCGCGTACGCCATGGGTGCGCTCCTTATGCTGATGAGTGTGATCCTGATCTACGCAGACATCGTCAACCCGGTATCGCTCTCATGACCGAGCGCCAGCGAGGGAATCATCAGGTGCTCATGACGACGCCGTCGTTCGGTGCTCTTCTCAGGACGGTGGAGTCATGACAGATCTCGGTCTGCCCGCCATGCCGCCGCCGGTGCTCGCGCCGCGCCGCAAGACCCGCAAGATCAAGGTCGGCTCGGTCGACGTCGGCGGCGACGCCCCGGTGTCGGTGCAGTCGATGACGACGACCCTGACGTCCGACGTCAACACGACGCTGCAGCAGATCGCCGAGCTCACCGCCGCGGGCTGCGACATCGTCCGTGTCGCGTGCCCGAGCCAGGACGACGCCGACGCGCTGCCCGAGATCGCCCGGCACTCCAACATCCCGGTCATCGCCGACATCCACTTCCAGCCCAAGTACGTGTTCGCCGCGATCGACGCCGGCTGCGCCGCCGTCCGCGTCAACCCGGGCAACATCCGCAAGTTCGACGACCAGGTCGGCGCGATCGCCCGCGCGGCCAAGGACGCCGGCACGTCGATCCGCATCGGCGTCAACGCCGGCTCGCTCGACAAGCGCATCTTCGACAAGTACGGCTCCGCGACGCCCGAGGCGCTCGTCGAGTCCGCGGTGTGGGAGGCGTCCCTGTTCGAGGAGCACGACTTCCACGACTTCAAGATCTCGGTCAAGCACAACGACCCCGTCATCATGGTGCGGGCGTACGAGCTGCTGTCGGAGGCCGGCGACTGGCCGCTGCACCTCGGCGTCACCGAGGCCGGCCCCGCCTTCCAGGGCACGATCAAGAGCTCCGTCGCGTTCGGCTCGCTGCTCAGCAAGGGCATCGGCGACACGATCCGCGTCTCGCTGTCGGCTCCTCCCGTCGAGGAGGTCAAGGTCGGCATCCAGATCCTGCAGTCGCTCAACCTGCGTCCCCGCAAGCTCGAGATCGTGTCGTGCCCGTCGTGCGGACGCGCGCAGGTCGACGTCTACACGCTGGCCGAGCAGGTGACGGCGGGCCTCGAGGGCATGGAGGTGCCGCTGCGCGTCGCCGTCATGGGCTGCGTCGTCAACGGTCCCGGCGAGGCGCGCGAGGCCGACCTCGGCGTCGCGTCCGGCAACGGCAAGGGCCAGATCTTCGTCAAGGGCGAGGTCATCAAGACCGTCCCCGAGGCCAAGATCGTCGAGACCCTGATCGAGGAGGCCCTGCGCCTCGCCGAGGACATGGAGCCCGTCGAGGGCGGCTCGGCCTCGGTCTCGATCAGCTGAGGCCCGCCGGCCACGTCCCGGACGGACTCGGCAGCGTCGGCGCCACCGGTGCGCCGTAGGCTGTCAGGACCGCGTCGGGACAGGGGAGGAAGAGTGCTGAAGACCACGCCGCACCTCCGTGCCCTGACGCCCGACGACCTGCCCGAGCTGCACGGGCTGCTCGATCGCGACCCCCTGGTGAACCTGTTCGTGCGCAACCGGGTCGACGCGACCCGGCTGCAGGCCCGCTGGCTGGGCGGGCAGGTGTGGGGCTACTTCGAGGACGACGTGCTGGTGTCGGCCTGCCACGCGGGTGCCAACGTCGTCCCGGTGCAGGCGACGCGCAAGGCGCTCGCGGCCTTCGCCGAGCGGGTGCTGGCCGACAACGTCCGCCCGTCCTCGATCGTGGGCCTGCGCGACGCCGTCCTGCCGTTCTGGGAGATGCTCGAGCCGCGCTGGGGCCCCGCACGGTCGCCGCGGCTGTCGCAGCCGTTCATGACCCTGCGGCGTGACAGCCGGGTCGCCCCCGACCCGCGGGTGCGTCCCGTGCTGATCGACGAGTTCGACGTGCTCTACCCGGCGAGCGTCGCGATGTTCACCGAGGAGGTCGGCGTCGACCCCGAGGTCGGCAACCGGACGGGCTACCGGGCCCGTGTCGCCCAGCTCATCTCGCAGGGGTGGTCGTTCGCGATCATCGAGGACGGCCGGGTGCTGTTCAAGACCGAGGTCGGGGCCGCGACGACCGAGGCGTGCCAGCTGCAGGGCGTCTACATCCACCCCGAGCTGCGCGGGCGCGGTCTGGCCGTCCCCGCCATGGCCGCGGTCGTGCAGCAGGTGCGGCGCACCGTGGCGCCGGTCGTCACGCTGTACGTCAACGACCACAACACCGCGGCGCGGCGCACGTACGAGCGGGTCGGCTTCGAGCACACCGCGACGTTCGCGTCGGTCCTGCTCTGAGCCCACGCACCGGGCCCGGGGCTAGGGTGCGTGCATGACTCGCGACATCACCATCATGGGCGGCGCCTTCATCGGCATGGGCCTCCTGCACTTCGTCAGGCCCGCCCCGTTCGAGAACATCGTCCCGAAGGCGCTGCCCCGCAAGAAGGAGCTCGTGTACGCGTCGGGCGTCGTCGAGATCGCGACCGGCGCGATGATGCTGCACCCGCGCACGCGTCGCCTGGGCGGACTCGGCGCCGTGGGCCTGCTTGCGGGCGTGTTCCCCGCGAACCTGCAGATGACGGCCGACGCGCTGCGCAGCTCGCGGGCCCCCGGCTACTACAAGGTCGGCACGGTCCTGCGCCTCCCGCTGCAGGCGCCGATGATCCGCGTCGCGCTGAGGGCCGCCCGCGCCTGACGTCCGCCGCGAGGGGGGCCGATAGGCTCGCGGCATGCGCATGACCAAGCTCTTCCTCCGCACGCTCCGCGACGACCCCGCCGACGCCGAGGTGCCCAGCCACAAGCTCCTGGTGCGGGCCGGCTACGTCCGTCGCGTGGCCCCCGGCATCTACTCGTGGCTGCCGCTGGGCCTGAAGGTGCTCGCCAAGGTCGAGCGGATCATCCGCGAGGAGATGGGCGAGATCGGCTCCCAGGAGGTGCGGTTCCCCGCGCTGCTCCCGCGCGAGCCCTACGAGGCGTCGAACCGCTGGACGGAGTACGGCCCCAACCTCTTCCGGCTCAAGGACCGTCGCGGCAACGACATGCTGCTCGGGCCCACGCACGAGGAGATGTTCGCGCTGCTGGTCAAGGACCTCTACTCGTCCTACAAGGACCTGCCGCTGAGCCTGTTCCAGATCCAGACCAAGTACCGGGACGAGGCGCGCCCCCGCGCCGGCATCCTGCGCGGTCGCGAGTTCATCATGAAGGACTCGTACTCGTTCGACGTCGACGACGCGGGCCTCGAGGCGTCCTACCAGGCGCACCGGGCGGCGTACGTCCGCATCTTCGACCGGCTGGGCTTCGAGTACGTCATCGTGCACGCCGACTCGGGCGCAATGGGCGGCTCGGCGAGCGAGGAGTTCCTCGCCGTCTCCGAGACGGGGGAGGACACGTTCGTCCGCTCGCCGGGCGGCTACGCCGCGAACGTCGAGGCGGTCACGACGATCGCGCCCGATCCCGTCCCGTTCGACGGCCTGCCGGCCGCGCACGCCGAGCAGACCCCCGACACCCCCACGATCGCGACGCTCGTGACGCACCTCGACGACGCGTTCCCGCGTGACGACCGGCCGTGGCAGGCGTCCGACACGCTCAAGAACGTGCTGGTCGTCCTGCGCCACCCCGACGGCACGCGCGAGCCGCTCGCGATCGGGGTGCCCGGTGACCGCGAGGTCGACGCCAAGCGTCTCGAGGCCGCGGTGTCGCCGGCCGAGGTCGAGCCGTTCGACGAGAAGGACTTCGCGGCCCACCCCGCGCTCGTGAAGGGGTACATCGGACCCGGCGTGCTCGGCGCCGAGAGCGAGTCCGGCATCCGCTACCTGACCGACCCGCGGGTCGTCGACGGCACCCGGTGGGTCACGGGCGCCAATCAGCAGGGCTCGCACGTCATCGACCTGGTCGCGGGCCGTGACTTCACCTCCGACGGCACGATCGAGGCCGCCGAGGTGCGCGCCGGCGACCCCGCTCCCGACGGCTCCGGCCCGCTCGAGCTCGCCCGCGGCATCGAGATGGGACACATCTTCCAGCTCGGCCGCAAGTACGCCGAGGTGCTCGACCTGAAGGTGCTCGACGAGAACGGCAAGCTCGTGACGGTCACGATGGGCTCGTACGGCGTCGGTGTGTCACGGGCCGTCGCCGCCGTGGCCGAGTACGCGCACGACGACGCGGGCCTGGTGTGGCCCAAGGAGCTCGCGCCGTTCGACGTCCACCTGATCGTCGCCGGCAAGGACGAGTCGGTCGTCGCGGGCGCCGAGCAGGTCTACGCCGATCTCGTCGGCGAGGGCTTCGACGTGCTGTTCGACGACCGCCCCGGCAAGGTCTCGCTGGGCGTCAAGTTCAAGGACGCCGAGCTCGTGGGCGTCCCGACGATCGTGGTCGTCGGCAAGGGCTTCGTCGACGGCGTCGTCGAGGTCAAGGACCGCGCGACGGGCGAGCGTCAGGACGTCGCCCTCGGCGATCTCGTGGCGGCACTGCGCGCCTGAGCCGGGTCAGGGCAGGCCGGGGAAGGCCGTCGGGGCCGCACCCCAGACCTGGGCCGCCAGGGCGGACGTCCGCAGGGCCGTGACGGCCAGCTCGCGGACGTCGCCCTCGGCCGTCCCCGCCAGGGTCAGCACGGCCGCGCACACGCGGTCCTCGAGCGACCGGGACGCCGCGCGCGCCTCGTCGGCGGTCGTGAGGGGCCCGACGGCGTAGCCGAGGGCCGCCGAGACGGGCTCGACGCCGCGGGTGCGCAGGCGGACCACCAGGTCGTCGCGGACGTCGCGGTGCGCCTCGAACGACGTCGTCGCGCGGTCGCGCAGCGCGTCGAGGCGGGCCCCGACGACGGGGTAGAGCCAGACGGCCTCGTGCTCGAGCGCGAGCCAGGCCTGCAGCGCCTCGGTCGGCGTCATCGCAGGCCCCTCACGGCCCGCACGCCCTGCGCGTGACCGGCCGACATCGACGCGAGCACCCGCACCAGCGCCGGCGACCCCGCGGCGAGGGCGTCGCGCCGACGGTCCGTGCGGGCCGCGTCGAGCGCCGTCGCCAGGGCGTCGACGGCGGCCGCGACGTCGGCCGGGGGAGCGGGGGACGCAGGAGGCGTGGCCCCGCCCAGCGCGGCCAGCTGCTCGCGCACGATCGCGGCCACGGGGTCCAACGCCAGCTCGGGGTGCGCGGCAGCCGTCGACTCGACGCCCGCCAGCAGGGCCGCCGTCGCCGTCGCCGCGCGCCGCAGGATGCGGGTGTCGCCCGGATCGGGCTCGGGCCTCGGGTCGAGGCCGACCGCGTCGGCGACGTCGTCCAGACGTCCCGTGGCCTCGGCCGCGACCAGGAGCCCGCCGGCACCCACCACGGCGACACCCGTGCCGATCAGCACGCGGCGAGTCATCACCCCGGCAGGCTATCCGACGCCCGGGAGGCCCCCGCACGTCGCGACGTCCGGAGCACCCTCCGCCACCCGATAGGGTGGAGCGACGCATCACGGCCGGAGGACATCACCCGGCCGACAACCGAAGACGGAGGACGTACCATGACGGACAGTCTGGAGACCCTCGTCGAGAGCACCGTGACGTCGCTGGGGCTCGACCTCGAAGCCCTCGACCTCACCCCCGCCGGCAACAAGCGCGTCCTGCGCATCGCGGTCGACCGCGACGGCGGGGTCGGCATCGACCACATCACCGACGCGACCCGCGCCCTGTCCGAGGTGCTCGACTCCTCGGACGTCATGGGCGAGCAGCCCTACACGCTCGAGGTCACCTCGCGGGGCGTCGACCGTCCGCTCACGCTGCCGCGCCACTGGCGTCGCAACGAGGGCCGCCTGGTCCGCCTGCGGCTGGCGGGCGACGACGTCGTGGACGAGACCTCGGTCGACGGACGCATCGGTGCCAGCGACGACACCGGCGTCGAGATCGTCGGACGCTCGACGACCCGCTACGCCTACACCGACATCACCTCAGCGCTCGTGCAGGTCGAGCTCAACCGGAAGGACGCCTGATGGACATCGACATGGCCGCCCTGCGCGCCCTCGAGCGCGAGAAGGAGATCCCCTTCGCGGCGATCTGCGAGGCGATCGAGACCGCGCTGCTCTCGGCGTACCACAAGACGGGCGTCGCGAAGCAGCACGCGCGTGTCGAGCTCGACCGGACGTCCGGCCACGTGACGGTCTGGGCCAAGGAGCGCATCGAGGTGCCTCCTGCCCCCGAGCCCGCCGAGGGCGAGGAGCCCGCGCCGCGCCCCGAGCCGTCGTTCACGCCCGAGTTCGACGACACGCCGGACGACTTCGGCCGGTTCGCGGCGACGATCGCCCGCCAGCTCATCATGCAGAAGATCCGCGACGCCGAGGACGAGTCGAAGTACGGCGAGTTCTCCGGCAAGGTCGGCGACATCGTGTCGGGCGTCATCCAGCAGGGTCGCAACCCGCAGGACGTCATGCTCGACCTGGGTCGCGTCGAGGCCGTCCTGACCGGCACCGAGCGCGTCCCGGAGGAGAAGTACGCCCACGGCGAGCGCCTGAAGGCGTACGTGTACGAGGTCGAGAAGGGCCTGCGGGGGCCGCGCGTCAAGGTCTCGCGCACCCACCCCAACCTCGTCAAGCTGCTGTTCGCGCTCGAGGTGCCCGAGATCGCCGACGGCTCGGTCGAGATCTTCGCGATCGCCCGCGAGGCCGGCCACCGCACCAAGATCGCGGTGCGCGCCAACGTCGCCGGCGTCAACGCCAAGGGCTCCTGCATCGGTCCGATGGGCCAGCGCGTGCGCAACGTCATGCACGAGCTGCACGGCGAGAAGATCGACATCGTCGACTTCAGCGACGACCCGGCCGAGTTCATCGGCCACGCGCTGTCGCCGTCGCAGGTCCGCAGCGTCACGATCGTCGACGAGTCGACCCGGTCGGCGCGGGTCGTCGTCCCCGACTTCCAGCTGTCGCTCGCGATCGGCAAGGAGGGCCAGAACGCCCGGCTCGCCGCCAAGCTGACGGGGTGGCGCATCGACATCCGCTCCGACACCGAGGCGCCGCGCGCCGAGGCCGACTGACCGATGGCGCAACCGTCAGCCCAAACGGGTAGACTGGGTGAGGTCGTCCGGACGTGCATCGGTTGCAGGCAGCGTTCGGACAAGACCGATCTGGTGCGAGTCGTCGCAGTTCAGGGGCCCACGACAGTCGTCGTGACTCCCGATCCGCGCGGCGCGCTGCCGGGACGAGGGGCGCACCTGCACCCCACGGCCCGGTGCCTGGATCTGGCGACGCGCCGCAAGGCGTTCGGTCGGGCCCTTCGAGTCGAGGGGCCGCTCGACCTGGACGTCCTGAGATCCGTCGTGGCCGGTCCGGACACCACTGCATGACCACGAGGAGCGCAACAGCGTTCCCTGACCGAAATCGGAGCACTCGCTCATGTCACACATGAATGGCCTCGGCCGATGAGTACTGCGCGATGAGTACTGCGCAATGAGCACGTTCGTCAACTAGTGGTCTGATCCTCCTTCGGGGTCGGACCCCCCTGAAGGAGAAAAGTGGCTGTCAGAGTCCACGAGCTCGCACGCGAGTTCGGCGTCGAGAGCAAGGTCGTCCTGTCCACCCTGAAAGACATGGGTGAGTACGTGAAGTCGGCCTCCTCGACCGTAGAAGCCCCCGTCGTCCGGCGCCTCAACGAGGAGCACGGCGACGCCCTGCGCGCGCAGGGCGCCAAGAAGTCCGGCGGCAAGAAGGCCGCCGCACCCCAGCCGTCCGCCCCGGCCGCCGCAGCACCCGCTGCTCCGGCCGCCGACGCCCCGGCGCCCGCGGCACCCCCCGCCGCGGCCACGCCCGCCCCGGCGGCGCCCGCGCGCACCCCCGGGCCTGTGCCCGGACCGCGCAAGGTCGTCCCCGATCCCGAGCCGGCGCCCGTCAAGGAGGCCCCGGCTCCTGCCGCCGAGGCTCCTGCCGCGGCGACGCCCGCGGCCCCCGCCGCCAGGGCGACCCCCGGCCCCACGCCCGGACCCCGTCCGGCCGCGCCGGGGGGTGCCCGTCCCGGCAACAACCCGTTCTCGTCGACGCAGGGCATGCAGCGCAACACGCCGCGTCCGCCCGCCGCTCGTGAGGGCGGCGGCACCGGCGCCGCACCCACCCCGGGCGCCGGTGGCGGCGGCATGCCGCGTCCGAACCCGGCCATGATGCCGCGCCAGTCGGGTCTTCCGGGCCCGTCGGCCGGTCGCGGCGGCCCCGGAGGCCGTCCCGGCGGCGCTCCCGGTCGTCCCGGCGGCGGTGCTCCCGGTCGTCCCGGTGGCGGTGGCGGCGGCTTCGCCGGTCGCCCCGGCGGCGGTGGCGGAGCCCCCGGCCGTCCCGGTGGCGGCGGCTTCAGCGGTCCTCCCCGCACGGGTGGTCCCGCGGGTCGCAACACCCGTGGTGGCACGCAGGGCGCGTTCGGTCGCGCCGGCGGCCCCGTGCGTCGTGGACGCAAGAGCAAGCGCGCGAAGCGTCAGGAATTCGACCAGATGCAGGCGCCCGCGATCGGCGGCGTCCGCGTCCGCAAGGGCAACGGCGAGACCGTCCGCCTGACGCGCGGCTCGTCGCTGGCCGACTTCGCCGACAAGATCGGCGCGGACTCCGCGTCGCTCGTCGAGGTGCTGTTCCACCTCGGCGAGGTCGTCACGGCCACGCAGTCGGCCAACGACGAGACGCTGCTGCTGCTCGGCGAGGAGCTCAACTACACCGTCGAGGTCATCTCGCCCGAGGACGAGGACCGTGAGCTGCTCGAGTCGTTCGACATCGAGTTCGGCGAGGACGAGGGCAGCGAGGACGACCTCATCGCCCGTCCGCCCGTCGTCACGGTCATGGGTCACGTCGACCACGGAAAGACCAAGCTCCTCGACGCGCTGCGCAGCAGCAACGTCGTCGACAAGGAGGCCGGCGGCATCACCCAGACGATCGGCGCCTACCAGGTCTCGACCGAGGTCGACGGCACCGAGCGTCGCATCACCCTGATCGACACCCCCGGTCACGAGGCGTTCACCGCCATGCGTGCCCGTGGTGCCCAGGCGACCGACATCGCGATCCTCGTGGTCGCGGCCGACGACGGCGTCATGCCGCAGACGGTCGAGGCGCTCAACCACGCCAAGGCCGCGGGCGTCCCGATCGTCGTCGCGGTCAACAAGGTCGACAAGCCCGACGCCGACCCGACCAAGGCACGGGGCCAGCTCACCGAGTACGGCCTGGTGCCCGAGGAGTACGGCGGCGACACGATGTTCGTCGACGTCTCGGCCAAGGCCGGACTCGGCCTGGACGACCTCCTCGAGGCCATCGTCCTGACCGCCGACGCGTCGCTCGACCTGCGGGCCAACCCCACGCAGAACGCCGAGGGTCTCGTCATCGAGGCGCACCTCGACCGCGGTCGAGGCCCCGTCGCGACGGTGCTGGTGCACCGTGGAACCCTCAAGGTCGGCGACTCGATCGTCGCCGGACCGGCCTTCGGTCGTGTCCGCGCGATGCTCGACGAGCACGGCAACAACATCGAGGAGGCGACCCCGTCGCGTCCCGCCCTGGTGCTCGGCCTCACCGCCGTGCCCGGTGCCGGTGACAACTTCATGGTCGTGTCCGACGACCGGCTGGCGCGTCAGATCGCCGAGAAGCGCGAGGCGCGCGAGCGCAACGCCCTCCTGGCCCAGCGCACCGGCCGCCGCACCCTCGAGGACTTCATGTCGTCGATGGAGAAGGGCGAGACCGACGAGCTGCTGCTCATCCTGAAGGGCGACGGATCGGGCTCGGTCGAGGCGCTCGAGGACGCACTGGCCCAGATCGACGTCGGCGACGAGGTCGCGCTGCGGGTCATCGACCGCGGTGTCGGTGCGATCACCGAGACCAACGTCATGCTGGCCGCGGCGTCCAACGCCGTGATCATCGGCTTCAACGTCCGCCCGCAGGGCAAGGCGACGGAGCTGGCCGACCGCGAGGGTGTCGAGATCAAGTACTACTCGGTCATCTACAACGCGATCGAGGAGATCGAGGCGTCCCTCAAGGGTCTGCTCAAGCCGGAGTTCGAGGAGGCGCAGCTCGGTACCGCCGAGATCCGCGACATCTTCCGCTCCAGCAAGATCGGCAACATCGCCGGTTGCATGGTCACCAGCGGCACGATCAAGCGCAATGCGAAGGCCCGACTGCTCCGCGACGGCTCCGTCGTCTCGGACAACCTCGACTTCAGCAGCCTGCGTCGCGAGAAGGACGATGTGTCCGAGGTGCGTGAAGGCTTCGAGTGCGGTCTCGTGCTCCGTGGCTACAACGACATCAAGATCGGCGACATCGTCGAGACGTTCGAGCTGCGCGAGAAGCCTCGCGCGTAGTCAGCACCGCCCAGGACGTCATACCGGGCGTGGCCCCCGTGCCACGCCCGGTATGACGTCCGACTGATTCCGGGAGAGACAGAACATGGCAGGACCCCGCAACGCCAAGGTCGGCGACCGCATCAAGGTCATCGTGGCCCAGATGCTCGAGCGTCGCGTCAAGGACCCTCGACTGGGCTTCGTGACGATCACGGACGTCCGCATGACCGGAGACGGTCAGCAGGCGTCGGTGTTCTACACCGTGATGGGCGACGAGCGTCAGCGCGACGACACCGCCGCGGCCCTGCGCAGCGCCACGGGCCTCATCCGGTCCGAGGTCGGCAAGCAGCTCGGCACCCGCATCACCCCCTCGATCACGTTCTTCCTCGACTCGGTCCCCGAGACCGCCAAGGAGATCGAGGAGCTCCTCGCGAAGGTCAAGGCCTCCGACGACGAGGTGCTGTCGCGCACCGCCGGGGCGCAGTACGCCGGCGACGCCGACCCGTACAAGAAGCCCGTCACCGTCACCGACACCGACGAGGACGACGAGTGACGGGAGTCGGATCGGGTCTGGTCATCGTCGACAAGCCGGCGGGCTGGACGTCGCACGACGTCGTCGGTCGCATGCGCCGTCTGGCGCAGACCAAGAAGGTCGGCCACGCGGGCACGCTCGACCCCATGGCCACGGGCGTGCTCGTGCTCGGCGTCAACCGGGCCACGCGCCTGCTGGGCTACCTGACGCACGCCGACAAGGAGTACGTCGCCACGATCCGCCTCGGTCAGTCGACCGTCACCGACGACGCCGAGGGCGAGCTGACGGCGTCGACGTCGGCGGCCCACCTCGACAAGCAGGCCGTCCGGTCGGTGCTGCCGGCGTACACCGGTGACATCCAGCAGGTGCCCTCGTCGGTCTCGGCGATCAAGGTCGACGGCGTGCGCTCGTACGCCAAGGTGCGGGCCGGCGAGGAGGTCGCGCTGAAGGCGCGGCCCGTCACGGTGTCGACGTTCGACCTCGACGCCGTCCGGGCCGAGGGCGAGGTGCTGGACGTCGACGTCCGCGTCGTCTGCTCCAGCGGTACCTACATCCGCGCCCTGGCCCGCGACGTCGGCAACGACCTCGGCGTCGGGGGACACCTGACGATGCTGCGTCGTACCCGTGTCGGCGGGTTCCCGCTGCGGCTGGCCCGCACGCTCGAGGAGCTCGAGAACGAGCTGCACGTCATCGGCCTCGACGACGTCGCACGCGCGAGCTTCGACTCGTACGACCTGCCGGAGCGCGAGGCCAACGACGTCCGGTACGGGCGTGCCCTGACCGGCATCGACCTCGGCGCGCCCCGTGCGGTCGCGATGTTCGACCCCGCAGGCGAGTTCCTGGCGCTGTACGAGCAGCGGGGCGGTGTGGCCAAGCCCGTCGCGGTGTTCGTCTAGGGTCGACCCATGTCACTGCGAGACTCGACCCGCCGCCTCGTCCGCCAGGGTCTGCTCGCGGTGCTGGCCGCCCAGGTGGCCGCCGTCGCGTCGCTGATGGGGGCAGACCGCCTCCGCCGGCTCCTGCGCGGTCGCAGGATCCCCGAGCTCGAGCCGTCCCAGCCCGTGTCGCACCGCATCGGCGACGGCAGCACCGCCACGACGTACACGTACGGCGAGGTGCTGTTCGACGACATGCTCGCCGCGATCGAGGGCGCGTCCCGGCGCATCCTGCTCGAGACGTACATCCTCAAGGGCGACGACATGGGGCGGCGCTTCAAGCGGGCGCTGATCGACGCCGCCGAGCGCGGCGTCGAGGTCTACGTCGTGTACGACCAGTTCGCCAACCTCGTGGTCAAGCCGAGCTTCCTGACGTTCCCCGAGCCCGTTCAGGTGCTGCGGTACCCGCTGATCTCGTCGTGGAAGCTGCTGAGCCCCCGGCACCTCGGCCGTGACCACCGCAAGATCCTCGTCGTCGACGACGCCGTCGCGTACGTCGGCGGCTACAACATCGGCTCGACGTACGCGACGGAGTGGCGCGACACCCACCTGCGGATCGAGGGGCCCGCGGTGTGGGACCTCGACAACGCGTTCGTCGACTTCTGGAACACCCACCCGCGGCGGACGACCGACCGTCTCCCGCAGATGCCGGCGGCCAGCTGGCGTCCCGAGATCCGCGCGCACCGCAACGTGCCGAGACAGCTGATGTACCCGATCCGCGGCATGTACCTCGAGGCGATCGACCGCGCGCACGTCAGCATCAGCATCACGGCGGCCTACTTCATCCCCGACCGCGACATCCTCGACGCCCTGCTCGACGCCCGACGCCGCGGGGTGCAGGTGCGGATCATCGTGCCGAAGGTCTCCAACCACGTCGTGACCGACTGGCTGTCGCGCGGCTTCTACGGACAGCTGCTGCGCGCCGGCGTCGAGATCCACCGCTACGCCGATCACATGGTGCACGCCAAGACCGCGACGATCGACGGCGAGTGGACGACGATCGGCACCGCGAACATCGACCGCCTGAGCCTGCTCGGCAACTACGAGATCAACCTCGAGATCCTCGACCGGGGCCTGGCCGAGGGCATGGAGAAGGTCTTCGCCGACGACTGCGCGAAGTGCGAGCGGCTGAGCCTCGACGAGTGGATGGAGCGACCGGTCCTGGCGCGCGTCTACGAGGCCATCCTCAAGCCCCTGGGCCCTCTGCTCTGACCTCTCGCGCATGAGAGGTGTCTCATGCGCGGCTCACGCGGGCCTCACCCCCCGCGACGAGTCTTGCCCCTGTCAGCACACCGACAGAGGAGACACCATGAACACCTTCATCCGCGCCGGCATCGTCACGGTCGCCGCCACGGTGGGGCTCGGCACCGCCGGCTTCGCCGTCGCCACCGCCAGCACGTCGTCCGACACGCCGGAGCCCGTCGTCGTCAAGCGGGAGGACACCTCGACGTCCTGGACGCAGTCGACCGATCTCGACGACGACGTGCGCGACGACGTCGACGACGACTCGCCGACCGTCGACACGGCCGGCACCGTCGCGACGAGGAACACGACGGTCACGAAGAACACGGCCCCGACCCAGGACCAGCCGACCCAGAACACCGTCAAGACGGTCAAGACCGCGCCGACGAAGAACACCGCGCCGACCGCGAACACCGCCGGCTGATGTCCGACACCTGGGACCTGGCCGGGGGCGACGCGATCGCCCCCGGCCTGACGGCCGTCCGGCCGGTCGGCGGCGGTGACGTGTTCGAGGCGTGGTCGGCCTTCGACGAGCGGCTGCACGCGCCGGTCGTGGTCAAGATCGTGCGGCCGGGCCACGTCGACGTCGAGAGCTCGCGGGCCGGCCTGCTGCGCGAGGTCGAGATGCTGTCGCGGCTGAACCACCCCGGCGTGGTCCGGCTCTTCGCCTACGACGACGAGGGGCCCCGCCCGTACCTCGTGCTCGAGAACGTCGACGGCCCGAACCTGTCGTCGCTGATCTCGCGGCACGGTCACCTGCCGCTGCACCAGCTGCTGCCGCTGGGCCTCGAGCTCGCCTCGGCCCTGCACTACCTGCGGCACGAGGGCGTGTGCCACCTCGACGTCAAGCCCAGCAACGTCATCATGGGCGCTCCTGCGAAGCTCATCGACCTCAGCGTCGCGATGGACGTCGCCGACGCCCGGGCCCTCGACCACCCCGTCGGCAGCGACGAGTACATGGCGCCCGAGCAGTGCGAGCCGGGGGAGCGGGGTGCCGTCGACCACGCGAGCGACGTGTGGGGGTTCGGCGCGACGATGTTCCGCGCGGCCGCCGGCCACCGTGCCTTCGACCGCGAGCCCCGCTGGCAGCAGCTGACGCACGGGCCCGCCGCGCTGCCGCACTTCGTCCCGCACGAGCTCGGCGACCTGATCACGTCCTGCCTGGCCCCCGACCCGGCCGACCGGCCCCTGCCGTCCGAGATCGCCCTCGCGATCGAGCCGATGATGGACCGCCTGCCCACGGCCCGGCTCTCGGGCTTCAAGATCTCCCTCTGAGTCGTCCGTCCCAGCCGGCGCTGCGGAGCAGGCGGGTGAGCTGGTCGGCGACCCGCGCCTGCTCGTGACGGGTCGAGCACGACGTGAACGCGACGAGTCGCGGGCCGGTGATGACGACCTCGTTGCACACCACGCTGTGGACACGACGGACCCTGAGACAAGAGGGTCGCCCTGGCGACCCGAATGCCTCAGGCTTCGTCACGCCCCGGGCGAGGGTCAGTCGACGCGGTAGCCGAGGCCGCGGACGGTCGTGACGAGCTCGGCGCCGAGCTTGCGGCGCAGGTAGCCCACGTAGACGTCGACGACGTTCGAGCCCGGGTCGAAGTCGTAGCCCCACACCTGCGACAGCAGCTGCTCGCGCGACAGCACGAGCCCGCGGTTGCGCAGCAGCACCTCGGCCAGGGCCAGCTCGCGCGCCGACAGGTCGACCTCGCGCTCTCCGACGAAGGCGCGTCGACGGCGCAGGTCCAGACGCACCGGCCCGACCACGAGCTCGTCGTCCGGCGGTGCCTCGCCCGGCGAGCGCAGCCGCAGCCGCACGCGGGCCAGCAGCTCGCCGAAGCGGAACGGCTTCGACATGTAGTCGGCGGCACCGCCCTCCAGCGCCGCGATCGTGTCGGTGACCGAGTCGCGCGCCGTCAGCACGATGACCGGCAGGGCGGGCCGCTCCGCCGTCACGCGCTCGAGGATCGTGAACCCGTCCATGCCCGGCAGCCCGATGTCGAGCACCATCAGGTCGAACTCGCCGGTCAGCGCGTAGTCGAGCCCCGTCACGCCGTCCGAGACGACCGTCGGGGTGAAGCCCTCGGCCTTCAGGCCCTTGGCCACGAACGACGAGATGCGGTCCTCGTCCTCGACGATGAGGATGCGGTTCACGGGGTGGCTCCTGTCGGGATGCGGATGCGGAACGTGGCGCCGGGCGACGCGGCGCGGTCGGACGGGGCGTCGAGGACGACGTCGCCGTGATGGGCCTCGGCGATCGCGCTGACGATCGACAGCCCGAGGCCGAACCCGTCGTCGGAGTCGTCGCCGCGGGAGAACCGGTCGAAGATGTCGACCGCGATCGCGGGGTCGACCCCCGTGCCGGTGTCGCGGACCCACAGCTCGACGCGCCCCTCGTGCAGCCGTGAGCCGATGCCGATCTCGTCGCCGGGCGACGTGTGGCGGGCCGCGTTGGCCGACAGCTGCAGCAGCGCCTGGGTGACGCGCTGGCCGTCGAGCGGCGCGGACGTGCGGGCGACGGCGTCGAGCACCCACCGGCGGTCGGCGAGGGCACGCGCGCGGTCGATCGCACCGTGGGTCAGCGACTCGACGTCGGCGGCGTGCGGGCGGACGAAGTCGGGCCGGCGTGCCTTCGCCAGCATCAGCAGGTCGTCGACCAGCCGGGCCATGCGGTCGATCTCGTCGAGCAGCAGCTCACGGGTCGCCGCGACGTCGTCGGGGTCGTCGAGGTCGAGCACCTCGAGGTGGCCGCGCAGCACCGTCAGCGGGGTGCGCAGCTCGTGCCCCGCGTCGTCCAGGAGCTGTCGCTGCGTCACGAAGGACGACTCGAGGCGGTCGAGCATGTCGTTGAACGTCCGCTGGAGGTCGGAGAGGTCGTCATGACCCGTGACCTCGAGCCGTCCGCCGAGGTCGCCGTCGCTGATGCCCTGGGCCGTCTCGCGCAGCCGGCGCACCGGACGCAGCAGGCGGCCGGCGCTCCACGAGGCGAGCCCGGCGATCAGCACGACCGACAGCGCCGCCAGCAGCGCGTACGTCGTCATGAGCTCGTGCAGGTCGTCGCGGCTGCCGCCGACATCGTGGACGACCACGAACGCGGCGCGCTGGGAGCCGGCGGTCACGGGGAGCACGGCGACGCGGTACTCACGACCCGCGAGGTCGAGCGTGCGTGACCCGCCGGACGTCGACAGGTCGGCCACCAAAGCGGGGAACTCGGACGACTGCTGCAGCGTGGGGTTCGGGTCGCCCTGGTAGGTCGGCGTGCCGACGCTGGGGAACGCGAACAGCTGCTCGTTCGCGTCGGGCAGGTTGCGCTCGAGGAAGACCTCGAGGAGCCGGTCGGCCGACGCGAACGGCTCGCGCGTCTGCGGGTCGACCTCGTTCTGCTGCAGGGCCCGGAACTCGCCGAGCTCCTGGCTCAGGCTCGACTCGATGGAGCGGTCGATGCGGCTCGACTCGATCGCGTAGAGCGTGAGGCCGACGGCCACGAGCGCGAGTGTCGTCAGCAGCGCGATCGTGCCGGTGAGGCGCTGCCGCACCGACAGGCGCGAGAGGGGTGAGGTCACGTACATCGAGGTCAGTCGTCAGTCGTCGTCGTCGAGGTCGTCGCGGTCGTCCGGGTCGTCGTCATCGTCGTCGTAGTCTCGCGGAGACGGCACGGTGCGGTCGAACCGGTCGTCGTCGTCATCGTCGTCGTCCGCGGGCGCCGGAGCCGGCGCCGGCGCGGGCGACGACCCCGGGGACGGGTCGGGCGCCGGGGTGGCGGTCGGCGTGATGACGACGGGGGTCGTGTCCTGCGGCTCGGGGTCGGCCCCGGCCGCGATCCGGGCGACGACGACGATCGCGAGCGCGACCGCGACGACCGCGATCACGATCGTGACGACACGGCGTGGCTCGAGCATGCTCCCAGCCTGCCCGACGCGGTCCCGCGGATCGATGAGGAGGCGATGAGAGACTTCTTAGGTTCGGCCCGCCACGGCACGGCCGCCGTCGTGTGGCACAGTTTTCCCGTGACGATCTGGCGCGACTTCCCCGGGGCATCGACCGTCGCACGCGTCGAGCCCGCCGCCGTGACGGTCGGAAACTTCGACGGCGTCCACCGCGGCCACCAGCACGTCATCGAGCGCACGCGCGAGCTCTCGCGGGGTCTGCCGGTCATCGCCGTGACGTTCGAGCCCCACCCGCTGGCCGTCGTCGCGCCCGACCACGCGCCCAAGCGGCTCGCGACGACCGAGCGCCGCGTCGAGCTGCTGCACGCCGCCGGGGCCGACGAGATCCGCATCCTCGACTTCACCCGGGCGATGGCGGCGTGGACGCCGCAGGAGTTCGTCGACCGCGTGCTGCGCGACGAGCTGCGCGCCTCGCTCGTCGCGGTCGGCGAGAACTTCCGCTTCGGCCACCGCGCCCAGGGCGACACGACGTTCCTGCGCCGGGCGGGCGAGCAGGCCGGCTTCACGGTCGACGCCCTCGACCTCGACGGCGGCACCGAGCCGTACTCATCGACGCTGGTGCGGGCTCACGTCGCCGCCGGCCGGATGCGCGAGGCGGCCGACGTCCTGGGCCGTCCGCACGAGGTCTCCGGCATCGTCCGCAAGGGCGACCAGCGCGGACGCGACCTGGGGTATCCCACGGCCAACGTGCCGGTCGACGAGGCGTACGCCGTGCCGCCCGACGGCGTGTACGCCGGATGGCTGGTGCGCGACGGTGGCACCGGCGAGCGGCTGCCGGCCGCGATCTCGGTCGGCACGAACCCGACGTTCGACGGCGTCGAGCGGAGGGTCGAGTCGTACGTCCTCGACCGCACCGACCTCGACCTGTACGGCGAGGCGATCCGCGTCGAGTTCGTCGACCTGCTGCGCGGCATGGAGAAGTTCGACGGCATCGACGACCTGATCGTGCAGATGGCCGACGACGTCGTGCGCACCCGCTCGGCCCTCGGCCTGTAGCCGCCCCGGGGCGACGCGGGTCAGCGCACCGCCGCGGCCACCAGGTCGGCCACGGCCGTCATGCCGCGGGCGGTGGGGTGGAACACGATGCCGTCGCCGGCCTTCGGCGACACGCCGTTGGTCCAGGCCTCGTCGCCGGCGCACGCGTCGTGACCCTCGGACGGCCCCCGCAGCGACACGTAGGCGACGCCCGCCTGCTCGGCGGCCCTCGCCAGCGCGGCGTCGAGCGCGGTCTCGGCCGTGACGACCGAGGTGACGTCGCCCGCGACGATGCCGGCGGCCTCGCACGTGCCGGAGGCCGGCATGATCCGCGGGTAGCCCACCAGGACGACCCGGGCGCCGGGCGCGGTCGTGCCGGCCTTCTCGAGCAGGGACACGAGGTCTCCGGTCGTCCGCTCGAGGATCGCCGGCGCCTCGTCGTCGACGTAGGAGCTGCACTGCTGGGCGCTGACGGTGCACGCCTGGATCAGCGACAGGAAGAGCCCGCCGTCGTTGCCGCCGGCGCTGACGGTCACGAGGCCGGCGTCGGCCGGGACGGTGCCGGAGCCGAGCGTCGTCGACAGGTCGGCCGTCGTCGCCCCCGAGCAGCTGAGGTCGGTCAGGGTCAGGTCGAGCGAGGCGGCCAGGCGTGTGGGCCAGTTGGCCGACGACCGGCCGCACAGCCCGGCGTTGGCCTGCTCCGGCGCGATGCCGGGACCGGCGGTGTAGGAGTCGCCCAGCGCGACGTACGTCGAGGCGTCGGCCGACGAGGGCACCGGGGCCGTGGGGGAGGACGTCGCGGGGCTCGGCCCGGCGGCGTCGGACGACCCGCCCGCGCTGCACCCCGCCACGAGGACGAGGAGTGCGGACAGTGCCGTGACGGCGGAGCCGATCGTGCCAAGTCGTCGCGGCGGTGTGTGCATGCAGCGAGGCTAGCGACCGCTGCCACGCGGCGGGGACGTGCCGCGCGGCGATTGGCCCTGGGAACACCGCCGCTGATAGTCTGGTCGCTGCCGTGTGATCGGCCACGGATCGATAGTGCCCCGGTGGATGTGCCCGGGCGCGCCGTGCAACGGAACCTCAAGGAGAAACGTGTCGAAGAAGACTGCTGCGCCCACAGTTGCGGGCGTCGCCAAGGAAGACATCATCAAGCAGTACGCGCTCAGCGACGGCGACACCGGATCCCCCGAGGTCCAGATCGCCCTGCTCACCGCGCGCATCGCGCACCTGACGGGTCACCTGCAGGAGCACAAGCACGACCACCACAGCCGTCGTGGCCTGCTGCTGCTGGTCGGACAGCGTCGTCGCCTGCTCAACTACCTGCAGAACAACGACATCGAGCGCTACCGCGGGCTCATCGAGCGTCTCGGTCTGCG
This sequence comes from Aeromicrobium sp. Root472D3, assembly GCF_001426485.1. Taxonomy (GTDB): domain Bacteria; phylum Actinomycetota; class Actinomycetes; order Propionibacteriales; family Nocardioidaceae; genus Aeromicrobium. The sequence continues at coordinate 2,010,604 of NZ_LMET01000001.1, forward strand.
CCGCTAGCACCCCCGGAGGCGGTCACTTCTTCGAAGTGGCCGCCTCTTGCACAACTCCACAGCACCACCCCGAAACACTCCAGACGAGAGCCGCGGCACGCGCGCTCGGTCCTCGGTAGTGGCCGTCGGGACGCTCGCAGCACGTGGGCTCCCCGCAGGCCTCGATCGAAGACCGGCATGGTTCACCGCCGTTCGGCGCTCGTCCCAACAGGCAGGCTCCCGCCTGCGGAAGGGACTTCCATGTCCGAACTCCACTCCGTCGAGACAGTCATCGACAACGGTGCCTTCGGCACCCGCAGCATCCGCTTCGAGACGGGCGTCCTCGCCCAGCAGGCCGCCGGCTCGGTGTCGGCGTTCCTCGACGACGACACGATGCTGCTGTCGGCCACGACGGCCGGCAAGCACCCCAAGGACCACTTCGACTTCTTCCCCCTGACGATCGACGTCGAGGAGCGGATGTACGCCGCCGGTCGCATCCCGGGCTCGTTCTTCCGTCGCGAGGGCCGTCCCTCCGAGGACGCGATCCTCACGTGCCGCCTGATCGACCGCCCCCTGCGCCCGACCTTCAAGAAGGGTCTGCGCAACGAGGTCCAGGTCGTCATCACGGTCCTGGCGCTCAACCCCGACACCCCGTACGACGTCCTCGCGATCAACGCCGCCTCGGCGTCCACCCAGATCTCGGGCCTGCCGTTCACCGGCCCGGTCGGCGCCACGCGCGTCGCCCTGATCGACGGCCAGTGGGTCGGCTTCCCGACGCACAGCCAGCTCGAGAACGCGGTGTTCGACATGGTCGTCGCCGGCCGCATCACCGCCGACGGCGACGTCGCGATCATGATGGTCGAGGCCGAGAGCACCGAGGTCACGTGGGACCTCGTCCAGAGCGGCGTCCAGGCGCCGACCGAGGAGATCGTCGCGGGTGGCCTCGAGGCCGCCAAGGCGTTCATCAAGCAGCTGTGCGCGGCGCAGATCGAGCTCGCGTCGACCGCCGCCAAGCCGGTCCGCGACTTCCCGATCTTCCTCGACTACGAGGACGACGCGTTCGAGGCCGTCGAGGCCATCGCGAAGGCCCCGCTCGCCGAGGCCGCGACGATCCTGCACAAGGCCGAGCGCGAGGACCGCGAGGCCGAGATCAAGGCCGACGTCATCGACCAGCTCGGCGAGAAGTTCGCCGGACGCGAGAAGGAGCTCGGCGCCGCCGTCCGCTCCGTCCTCAAGTCGGTCATCCGCGAGCGCGTCCTGCGCGACAAGGTCCGCATCGACGGCCGTGGCCTCGAGGACATCCGTGCCCTCAGCGCCGAGGTCGGCATCGTCCCCCGCGTGCACGGCTCGGCGCTGTTCCAGCGCGGCGAGACCCAGATCATGGGCATCACGACGCTGAACATGCTGGGCCTGGAGCAGAAGCTCGACACCCTCTCGCCCGAGACGTCGCGCCGCTACATGCACAACTACAACTTCCCGCCCTACTCGACCGGTGAGACCGGCCGGGTCGGTTCGCCGAAGCGTCGCGAGATCGGTCACGGCGCCCTCGCGGGCCGTGCGCTGCTGCCCGTGCTGCCGACGCGCGAGGAGTTCCCCTACGCGATCCGTCAGGTCTCCGAGGCGCTGAGCTCGAACGGCTCGACGTCGATGGGCTCGGTCTGCGCGTCGACGCTGGGCCTGCTCAACGCTGGCGTCCCGCTGCGCGCGCCGGTCGCCGGCATCGCGATGGGTCTGATCTCCGGTGAGGTCGACGGCCAGCAGACGTTCGTGACGCTGACCGACATCCTCGGAGCCGAGGACGCCTTCGGCGACATGGACTTCAAGGTCGCCGGAACGCGCGAGTTCGTCACGGCCCTGCAGCTCGACACCAAGCTCGACGGCATCCCCGCCGACGTGCTGGCCGGTGCCCTGCAGCAGGCCTACGGCGCCCGCGTCGCGATCCTCGACGTCATGGCCGAGGCCATCGACGAGCCCGACGAGATGAGCCCCTACGCGCCGCGGATCATCACGATCAAGATCCCCGTCGACAAGATCGGCGAGGTCATCGGCCCCAAGGGCAAGATCATCAACCAGATCCAGGACGAGACGGGCGCCAACATCTCGCTCGAGGACGACGGCACGGTCTACGTCGGTGCCGAGAACGGCGAGGCCGCCGAGGCCGCGCGCGACGCGATCAACGCGATCGCCAACCCGACGATGCCCGAGGTCGGCGAGCGCTACCTCGGCACCGTCGTCAAGACGGTCGACTTCGGCGCGTTCGTGTCGCTGGCGCCGGGCCGTGACGGACTGCTGCACATCAGCAAGCTGCGCGACCTCAACGGTGGCCAGCGCGTCAACAACGTCGAGGACGTCGTCAAGGTCGGCCAGAAGATCCAGGTCGAGATCGCCGAGCTCGGCGACCGCGGCAAGCTCTCGCTGATCCCGGTCATCGAGAAGTCGGACGAGCCCGAGGCCGTTGCGGCCGAGGAGCCGGCCGACGCCTGATCGTCGCTCCAGAAGGGCCCCGCTGCCACGGCAGCGGGGCCCTTCTGCGTCCCATGACAGGATCGGCGCATGACGACGCCCCCCGACGAGCTCGACGCCGCCGACCCGCTCGCCCCGTTCCGTGACCGCTTCGTGATCGACGACGACCTCGTCGCCTACCTCGACGGCAACTCGCTGGGACGCCTGCCGCGGGCGACGCTCGACCGGCTGGCCGCGTTCGTGCGTGAGGAGTGGGGTGGGCGACTGATCCGCGGGTGGTCCGAGGGGTGGGTCGACCTGCCGGTCGAGGTGGGCGACGAGCTCGGCGCGGCCCTCCTCGGTGCCGCGGCGGGCCAGACCGTCGTGGCCGACTCGACGTCGGTGTGCATCTACAAGCTGCTGCACGCCGCGGTCGGCCTGCGTCCGGGGCGCGACCAGATCGTGATCGACGCGACGAACTTCCCGACCGACCGCTACCTCGTCGAGTCCGTCGCCTCGGCACGCGGCATGGAGGTGCGGTGGCTCGAGCCCGACCTCGTCGAGAACGTCACGGCCGACGTGCTCGCGGCGGCGCTCGGCGACCGCACCGCGGTGGTGCTGCTCAGCCACGTCGACTACCGGTCCGGCACGCTGCTCGACCTGCCGGGGCTGACGCGGCAGGTGCACGGGGCCGGGGCGGTCGTGATCTGGGACCTGTGCCACTCGGCGGGCGCCGTGCCGATCGACCTGGACGCGGCCGAGGTCGACCTCGCCGTCGGCTGCACCTACAAGTACGTCAACGCCGGCCCGGGCGCGCCGGCGTACGTCTACGTCGCGCAGCGCCACCTGGCCGACGCCGCCCAGCCCATCGCGGGGTGGTGGAGCGCCGCCGACCTGTTCGCGATGTCCGACACCTACGAGCCGTCGGGCTCGGTGCGCCGGATGCTCAGCGGCACGCCGCCGGTCGCCGGCATCCTCGCCGTGCAGGAGGGGGTGCGGCTCATCGCCGAGGCAGGGGTCGACGCCGTCCGCACCAAGTCCGAGCAGCTGACGGCGTACGCCGTCGAGCTCGTCGACGAGCTGGGGCTCGAGGTCGTCACGCCGCGCGACCCGGCGCGGCGGGGGAGCCACGTGACGGTGCGCCACCCCGACGCCCGCGCGGTGACCGAGCGCCTCGTCGAGCGAGGCGTCGTGCCCGACTTCCGCGAGCCCGACCTCATCCGCCTGGGCCTGTCTCCGCTGACGACGTCGTACGCCGAGGTGGCCGCGGCGGCGCGCATCCTGGGCGAGGTGACCGCGCCGATAGGCTGAGCGGCATGACACGGGTCGCAGTGCTGGGCGCCAAGGGGCGCATGGGGTCGGAGTCGGTGCGGGCCATCGGTGCCGCCGACGGGCTCGAGGTCGTCGCCGAGATCGACCAGGGCGACCCGCTCGACCTCATCACGTCGTCGGGCGCCGACGTCGCGCTCGACTTCACGCAGCCGGCGGCCGCGCTCGACAACGTCACGTGGTGCGTCGAGCACGGCGTGCACGTCGTCGTCGGGACCTCCGGCTTCGACGACGAGCGCATCGCGGCGGTGCGGTCGTTGCTGGGCGAGGCGCCGACGACCGGCGCCCTGATCGTCCCGAACTTCTCGATCGGCGCGATCCTGATGATGCGGTTCGCCGAGACGGCGGCGCCGTTCTTCGAGTCGATCGAGGTCATCGAGATGCACCACCCCGACAAGATCGACGCCCCCTCCGGCACGGCCGTGCGCACCGCCGAGGTCATGGCGGCGGCCCGGGCGGCTGCCGGTTCCGCGCCACTGCCCGACGCGACGACGTCCGACCCCGACGGGGCCAGGGGCGCGCGGGTGTCCGGCATCCCCGTGCACGCGGTGCGTGCGCGCGGGTTCGTCGCGTCGCAGGAGGTGCTGTTCGGCGGCGTCGGCGAGACGTTCTCGATCCGGCACGACTCGCACGACCGCGGCTCGTTCATGCCGGGCGTCGTGGCCGCGGTGGCCGGCGTCGCGGAGCGTCCGGGCGTGACGGTGGGTCTCGACGCCGTCCTCGGCCTCTGATCCCTCGGTCAGAGCTGGCGGACGAGCGCGGCGACCAGCGCCGCCGCGACGACCATCGGCAGGAACGGCACCCGCAGGGCCAGCAGCAGGGCCGCGACGCCCAGGGCCAGCAGGCGGGCGTCGACCTGCACCGACGACCCGTCGGCGAGCACCTGCACCGCGATCAGCGCCCCGAGCAGCCCGGCGGGGATGAGCTCGACGGCCCGGACGGTCAGCGGGTGCTGCAGCACGGTCGGCGGCACCGACAGCCCGGCGTACTTCAGCGCGAAGCACCCGACCACCATGATCGCGATGCCCGCCCAGACGGTCGTCACGCGGCCGCCCTCGGCCGCCACAGCAGCCCGAGCAGCACCGCGACGCCACCCCCGAGGACGATCGGCAGCCCTGCGCTCGTGACGGGCACGAGCCCGAGCGCGACAGCGGCACCCACGAACGCCACGAGGCGTCCGGTCCACGACGACAGGCGGGGCCACAGCAGCCCGAGGAACGCGGCCCCCACCGCCGCGTCGAGGCCGTACGTGCGGGGGTCGCCGATCGCGTCGCCGGCGAGGGCACCCGCGAACGTCGTGGCGTTCCAGAGCACGAAGATCGAGATGCCGGTCCAGTAGAAGCCGAGTCGCGCCTGTCGCCGGGTCTCGCGCGTCACGCCCATCGCGGTCGACTCGTCGATCACGAAGTGCGCCGAGGCGAGCCGAGCACGCGGGTCGAGGTCGAGCCGCGGGGCCATGCTGACGCCGTAGAACAGGTTGCGGCTGCCCAGCAGCACCGCGGTCAGCGCGCCCGTCAGCGGGTTGCCGCCCGACGCGACGATGCCGACGAACGCGAACTGCGACGCCCCCGTGAACACCAGCAGCGAGATCAGGCACGTCTGCAGCACCGACAGTCCCGACGCCGTCGAGATCGCCCCGAACGAGACGCCGTACGCACCCGTCGCGAGGCCGACGCCGAGGGAGTCGACGACGATGCTGCGATCGGTCGTCATGCCAGGCTGGTGTGCAGCCGCACCTGCTTGATCGTCGCCCCGGTCGCGGAGCCGAGCTCGCGGTGGGCCCCGTCGGCCGCCCACCCCGACTCGGTCACGAAGGCCCGCAGCGCGTCGTCGGCGGCATTGACCCACCACACGGCGCGGGTGAACCGGTCGGCAGCCAGCGTGTCCATCGCGGCCTGCAGCAGGCGTGAGCCGTGCCCGGCCCGCTGGTGCCCGGCGTCGACGACGAACTCGCCGACCTCGCCGTCGGCCACGCGGTCGCTGTCGGGGTCGAACGAGGGGTGCACCAGCGCGAACCCACGGACGTCCGCGCGCTCGAGCGCCACCAGCACGCGCAGGCGGGCGTCCTGCGGCGTCGTGATGGTCGAGATCCACCGCTCGGTCAGCGCGGCCGGGTCGAGTGCGTCGAGCTCGGCCGCGGGGATCAGGTGCGCGTAGCTCGTGCGCCAGGACGCGAGCTGCACGCGCACGATCGCGGCGGCGTCGTCGGGCCACGCCAGGCGGGCGCTGACGTCGGCGGTGGGGCCGCTCACGACGTCGTCCGATCGGCCGGACGCTCGACGACGACGGTGCCGCCGTGGCGCGCGGCCGTCTCGACCAGGCGGATCGAGGCGAGGAGCGGGTGGTCCTCGAGGACCTTCGCGCCGTTGGCGAGGGCGCGGGTGACGGCGACCTCGCCGCGGGCGCGCTCGAGGCCGATCTGGGCCTGCTGGCGCGCCGTGACGAGCTCCTCGGCGGCCCGCCGGATCTCGGCGGGCACGATCACGTCGCGCACCGCGAAGTCGGTGACGGCGTAGCCGGTGGCGGCCGCGGCGGCGGCGACGGCAGGGGGCACGGTCTCGACGACGATCCCGGTCAGCACCTGCTCGAGCGTGTGCTGGCGCACCGTGTCGCGCAGCCACGCCTTGACCGCGTCGTAGACGACCGCGTGGGGGTCGACGGCGTGCTCGACGTGCGCGACGGGGTCGACGACGGCGACGAGCGCGTTCGCGCCGACCTTGACGCTGATGCCGTCGGAGGTGGGGGTCTCCTGGGGGCGCACGTCGAAGACCTGCACCCGCGTGTCGACCCGGGTGAACGTGTGGCCCGTCGTCCAGAACCGGTACCGGCCCGGCTCGAGGACGTCGACGAGTGCGCCGTGCCGGTGGTGGACGACTCGTTCGTGCGTCATGACGGTGACCATGGGGGACTCTCCTCGATCGGGTCCGGCCGCAGGTCGGTCACGTCCGGCGGGCGGGGGACCCGGAGTCCCGCAGAGCCCGGCACACGCTGCCCCGAGGGGCCGACCGACCCACGACCGGTTGCATGTTCCATTCCACAGATGGTTCCTCGGGGGTACGACGCGTGGACCGTCCGGCTACCGCGTTGGGCCCACTGATCCCCGAGGGCATCAGTCTGTCACGGCGGACGGTCGACGTCCGGCCCGGTCAGACCTCGAGGAAGCTCTCGACCAGGCGCGACTCGGCGCCCTGCGAGTCGAGCATCGCCGCGGACAGCGACGTGTTGCGCGGGCTCGGCCAGACCTCCCAGGTCAGGACGAGCATGCCCGGGAAGCCCGCGACGACGATCGGCCAGCCGCCGTGGTCGGTCACGAACGAGACGACGACCGCGACCAGCAGGGGCGTCTCGGCGTAGATCAGCTTGCGGACCGTCTGGGCCGCGAAGATGCCGACGGCCTCGCGCTGCGTGTCGGCAGGGTCGCCGGCGGCGGGCAGCGGCGAGGCGCTGAGCCACACCCGCTCGGCCAGGAAGGCGCCGGCGGCGACGAGGGCGAGCAGGACGACGGTCAGCCAGATCGGCGGGAACGGCTGGTCGGTCGCACCGAGCATGAAGAACAGGAGCACCAGGAACACACCGGTGAGGACGATCTGGAGGAGGGCGAAGCTGCGGACCTCCCGCGGGGTCGCGTCGTACTCAACACTCGGCATGGACCGAGTTTGGCATACCGTCGGCACGCTCCCGGATTGATAGGGTGACGACATGCGGGCCTACCTCGATCTCGTCCAGCGCATCCTCGACGAAGGGGTCGCCAAGGGCGATCGCACCGGCACCGGCACGCGCAGCGTCTTCGGCCACCAGATGCGGTTCGACCTGTCGCAGGGCTTTCCGCTCGTGACGACCAAGAAGGTGCACGTCCGGTCGGTCGTCGCCGAGCTGCTGTGGTTCATCAAGGGCGACACCAACACCGCCTACCTGCGCGAGCACGGCGTCACGATCTGGGACGAGTGGGCCGACGGCAACGGCGACCTCGGGCCCGTCTACGGCTACCAGTGGCGCACGTGGCCGACGCCCGACGGCGAGCACGTCGACCAGCTGGCCCGGGTCATCGACGACATCAGGGCCAACCCCGACTCGCGACGCCACGTCGTCAGCGCGTGGAACGTGGCCGACCTCGACGCGATGGCGCTCATGCCGTGCCACGCGTTCTTCCAGTTCTACGTCGCCGACGGCAGGCTGTCGTGCCAGATGTACCAGAGGTCGGCCGACGTCTTCCTCGGCGTGCCGTTCAACATCGCCTCCTACGCGCTCCTGACGCACATGGTCGCGCAGGTCACGGGGCTCGAGGTCGGCGACTTCGTCCACACGCTCGGCGACGCGCACCTCTACGTCAACCACCTCGACCAGGCCCGCGAGCAGCTGACCCGCGAGCCGCGCGCCCTGCCCGAGCTGTGGCTCGACCCCGCGATCACCTCGATCGACGACTTCACGCTCGACTCGATCAAGGTCACCGGCTACGACCCGCACCCGGCGATCAAGGCCCCCATCGCGGTATGAGCGTCACGATCGTCGTCGCGATCGGCGACAACGGCGTCATCGGCCGCGACGGCGCGCTCCCGTGGCCGCCGACGGGCGACCTGTCGCACTTCAAGGCGCTGACGATGGGCCACCCGATGGTCATGGGGCGGGCGACGTTCGAGTCGATCGGACGGCCGCTGCCCGGGCGCACCTCGATCGTCCTGACCCGCGACGCCGGGTGGTCGGCCGGGGGTGTCGAGGTGGCGCACGACCTGGAGTCCGCGCTCGCCGCGGCAGCGACGCTGGACGACGAGGTGTTCCTGATCGGAGGGGCCCAGGTCTACGCCGCGGCGCTCGCGGCCGGCTCGGTCGACCGGATGGTCGTCACCCGGGTGCACCAGTCGCCGGACGGTGACGCCTGGTTCCCGGACGTCGACTGGTCGCGCTGGCCCGAGACGTCCCGCGAGGCCCACGACGGATTCGACATCGTCACCCACGACCGCACCTGAGCGGTGTCGTGCGACCCCGCTCCTCCGAGTCCTGGGACCAGCCCGCTCAGCCCGCGCGCTCGGTCGGGGCGTCGGTGACGGGGGTCTGGGTCGTCAGGCGGGCGGCGCGCTCGTCGGCGTCGTCGTCGCCCGAGTAGAGGCCGCTCGGCTCGACCGTGCTGCCGCGGCGGGGCGGAACCCGCTCGACGGTCTCGACGCGGTGGCGGGGGAGGCCGCCCTCGTTCGACGACTGCAGCCAGTCGATCATCCGCTCGCGGACGTGGCAGCGCAGGTCGAACAGCGTCGGGGCGTCGCGGGCCGTCACGAGGATACGGACGTGGACGAACCCGCCGACCGCGTCGGTCACCTGCAGCACCTTGACGCGTCCGTCCCACAGGTCGGTGAGCGGCAGGATGCGGTCGAGCTCGGCGCGCATCCCGTCGGGACTGACCCGCCAGTCGAGGTCGAACTCGACCGCGCCCAGCAGCTCGGAGTGGTTGCGCGTCCAGTTCTGGAACGGGGTCGTCGTGAAGTACGTCGACGGCAGCACCATGCGGCGGTCGTCCCACAGCCGCACCACCACGTAGCTCAGCGTGATCTCCTCGACCCAGCCCCACTCGCCCTCGACGATCACGGCGTCGTCGTACCGGATCGAGTCGCTGAACGCGATCTGGATGCCGGCGATGACGTTGCCGAGCGTCGACTGCGCCGCGAGGGCCGCCACGATGCTGATGACGCCGGCCGAGGCCAGCACGCTCGCGCCGATCGCCCCGGCCCCCGGGAAGCTCAGCAGGATCGCCCCGATCGCCAGCACGACCACGACCATCAGGGTCAGCCGGCGGATGACCAGCACCTGGGTGCGGGCGCGGCGGGCGTTGCGGTTGTCGGCGACGTCGATGCGGTAGCGCCGCAGGCTGAGGTCCTCGACGAACAACGCGATCGAGGCCACGAGCCACGCGACTGCCACGATCGTCGCGATGCGGCACACCAGGTTCAACGGCTCCCACGCCTCGTTGGTCGGTCCTCCGGGCAGCGTCGACCTGATCGACACCCACACCGCGACGACGAGCAGCAGCGCCCGGACGGGCAGGCGGGCGGAGTGGTGCAGCGCCGCGGCCGACGACGAGCGTCGCGCCGCCAGCCGGATCAGCAGCGCCAGCACGCCCAGCAGCACCGCCGCGACGACGACCGCGCCGCCCAGGGTCAGCAGGAAGTCGGTCCAGGAATCGGTCATCCGTCCACTCTGGCAACCCGGGCCCCCGGGACAAACCTCTGAGGACGTGAGTCGAGTCTCGTTCGCCCGGGAGCACCAGCAACGAGGCGGACGTCGGTGACCGGGGAACGGGGGGGGGCGGAGCCTGCTACAGCAGGATGCCGAGCTGTCGGCTCTGCGCGACGAGGTGGCCGTCCTCGTCCCACAGCTCGCAGTCCTCCTCGTGGAAGCCGTTGACGACGTGGCGCGTCGACAGCCTCGTCGCGATCCACCCGGGGCGCGGCAGGCGGTGCAGGTGCACCGTGAGCTGCACGGTCATGGACTGCTGGTGCCCCTCGCCGAGCTCGAGCACGGGGGGAGCGAACGAGTCGCACAGCAGCGCGAGCGCCGGGAAGTCGATCTCGCGGCCGCCCTGCAGGCGCTGCCACAGGTCGATCGACGGGTCGCCGCTGGGTGCGCCGGCCGCCCACCCGGGCATCGACGCGAGCCGGTAGTCGACGCGGCCGAACAGGCCGTCGGCCGGCATGCCGTGGTCGAGCGGGTCGGCGCAGCGGTCGGGCGCCGGGAGGGCGGGGGGCGCGCCGAGCTCGGACGACGGCCCGTCGCCGCGCGGACCGAAGCTCGCGGTCATCGTGGCGACCTGCCGCTCGCCCTGCCACAGCGAGGCGCTGCCGGTCTGGACGCGACGCCCCATGCGGACCGTGGCGGTGCGCAGCTCGGCCGGCCCGGCGACGGGCGGCGACACGTACGTGACGGCCGCGACCATCGGGTCGTCGGCGCCCATCTCGTCGCGCAGGCCGCGCAGCATCGTCGCGAGGATGTAGCCGCCGTTGGGCGTGCCGAGGGGCGTGTGCCAGCGATCGGTCAGCTCGACGTCGCGCACGCCGTCGCCGCGCGGGACCGACGTCGTGTCGGCGTCGTAGATGTCTGGGGCCATGCCGCCATCCTGCCGGTAGCGGGGGACAGGTCGCCAAGCGGTAGCCTCGTGGGTATGACGTCGCCCCTCGCTTCCGACGCCGCGCCCTTCGGGCGCGTGCTGACGGCCATGGTCACGCCGTTCACCCGCGAGGGCGGGCTCGACCTGGACGCGGCCCAGAAGGTGGCCTCCTACCTGGTCGACCAGGGCAACGACGGTCTCGTCGTCAGCGGCACGACGGGCGAGTCGCCCACCACGACGGTGGCCGAGGACGGACGTCTGCTGGCGGCCGTGCTCGAGGCCGTCGGCGACCGCGCCACCGTCATCGGCGGGGTCGGCACCAACGACACGCGCCACTCCGTCGAGCTGGCCCAGCAGGCCAAGAAGCTCGGCGCCCACGGCCTGCTGATCGTCACGCCGTACTACAGCAAGCCCCCGCAGGCGGGTCTGCTCGCGCACTTCACCGACGTCGCGCGAGCCGGCGACGACACCCCCGTGATGCTCTACGACATCCCGGGCCGCAGCAGCATCACGATCGCCGACGAGACCTACCTCGCGATGGCCGACGACCCCCTGATCGTCGCGATGAAGGACGCCACGGGCGACCTCGACCGCGGCGTGTGGCTCATGAACGAGACCGGCATCGCCATCTACTCCGGCGACGACCCGGCCAACCTCGCCTGGCTCGCCCTCGGTGCCGCCGGCATCGTCAGCGTGGTCAGCCACGCCGCCAGCCGCCAGTACGCCGACATGGTCGCCGCGGTCGACGCCGGCGACCTGCCGGCCGCCCGCGCGATCAACATCAGACTTCAGCCCGCCGTCCGGGCGTTGATGAACCACACGCAAGGTGCGATCACGGCCAAGGCTGCCCTGCAGCTGCTCGGCGTGCTCGACCACCGCACGATGCGTGCCCCCCTGCCGGCCGCGACCGAGGAAGAGGTCGCGATCGTTCGCGACGGTCTCGTCGCTGCCGGCCTCCTCCAGCACCACTGACTCGAAAGCTGAACATCTCGATGAGCCACATGCACCTGGAGCTCAATGCTCCGCCCGCACTGCCCGAAGGCGGTCTCCGCGTCATCCCCCTGGGAGGACTCGGCGAGATCGGCCGCAACATGACGTCGTTCGAGTACGGCGGCAAGATCGTCATCGTCGACTGCGGCGTCCTCTTCCCGGAGGAGACCCAGCCCGGCGTCGACCTGATCCTGCCCGACTTCGGACCCATCCGCGACCGGCTCAAGGACGTCGTCGGCATCGTGCTGACGCACGGCCACGAGGACCACATCGGCGGCGTCCCGTACCTGCTGCGCGAGCGGGGCAACATCCCCGTCATCGGCTCCAAGCTGACGCTGGCGTTCCTCGACCCCAAGCTCAAGGAGCACAAGCTCAAGGACGCCCCCAAGTACGAGGTCTCCGAGGGCGACATCATGGACCTCGGGCCGTTCGAGCTCGAGTTCGTCGCGGTCAACCACTCGATCCCCGACGCCCTGGCGGTCGCGATCAAGACCCCCGCCGGCGTCGCGCTGCACACCGGCGACTTCAAGATGGACCAGCTGCCGCTCGACGGCCGCATCACCGACCTGCGGGCGTTCGCCCGTCTCGGCGAGGAGGGGGTCGACCTCTTCCTGACCGACTCGACCAACGCCGAGGTGCCGGGCTTCACGACGTCCGAGCGCAACATCACGCCGGCGATCGACGCGGTCTTCCAGAACAGCACGGGCCGCATCATCGTCGCGTCGTTCGCCTCGCACATCCACCGCGTCCAGCAGGTCATCGACGCCGCCGCCAAGCACGGTCGCAAGGTCGCGTACGTCGGACGCTCGATGGTCCGCAACATGCAGATCGCCCGCGAGCTCGGCTACCTGCACGTCCCCGACGGCGTCGTGGTCGACAAGATCGACGCCGCACCGCCGAACAAGATGGTGCTGATGTCGACCGGCTCGCAGGGCGAGCCGATGGCGGCGCTGTCGCGCATGGCCAACAACAGCCACCAGCAGGTCAGCCTCGAGCCCGGCGACACCGTGCTGATGGCGTCGTCGCTGATCCCCGGCAACGAGAACGCGATCTACCGCGTCATCGACGGCCTCACCAAGCTTGGCGCCAACGTCGTCCACAAGGGCAACGCCCTGGTGCACGTGTCGGGCCACGCCTCGGCCGGCGAGCTGCTCTACTGCTACAACATCGTGCAGCCCACCAACGTGCTGCCGGTGCACGGCGAGATCCGCCACCTGCACGCCAACGCCAAGCTCGCGACCAAGACGGGCGTCCCCAACGTCCTGCTGGCCGAGGACGGCTACGTCATCGACCTGGTCGACGGCCACGCGTCCATCACGGGTGCGGTCGACGTCGGCTACGTGTACGTCGACGGCTCGTCGGTCGGCGACCTGACCGACTCCGAGCTCAAGGACCGTCGCGTGCTGGCCGAGGAGGGCTTCGTCTCGGTCGTCGTCGTCATCGACTCGGCCACCGGCAAGATCCTGACGGGCCCCGAGATCCACGCCCGCGGCATCGCCGAGGACGACTCGGCGTTCGACGAGATCGTGCCGAAGATCGTCGCGGCCCTCGAGGAGGCGCTTTCGGACGGCACGCGCGACAATCGCCAGCTGCAGCAGGTCATCCGCCGCGTGCTGGGCTCGTTCGTCGGACGTCGCCTGCGTCGCCGCCCGATGATCCTGCCCGTCGTCGTCGAGGCGTAGGCCACCGGTCCGCCGGTCCGTCCCCTCATGGACACCGCTCCCCGCGCGTACGACGCGATCGTGCTCGCGGGGGGACGTTCGGCCCGCATGGGCGACGTCGACAAGCTGCAGGTCGTGGTCGACGGTGCGACGCTCCTGACGCACGCCCTCGCGGCGGTGGCCGACGCCCGCCGCGTCGTCGTGGTCGCGCCCGACGGCACGGCCGGGCTGCCGCCCGGGGTCGACCGCGTGCAGGAGGAGCCGCCGTTCTCCGGCCCGGCCGCCGCGATGGGGGCGGGCCTCACGGCCCTGCGGCGCCACGGCGACGCCGCCGACCACGTGGTGGTGGTCGCGGCCGACGTCCCGCGCATCGGCGACGTCGTCGACGCGCTGCTGGCGGGGCTCGCGGCCCATCCCGGACGTGACGGCGTCGTGGCGTCGGGGGTCGACGGACGCCGCCAGCCCCTGCTGGCGGCCCACCGCGTCGCACCGCTGCGCGCCGCGCTCGACGCGCACGCGCCCCTCGCGCACCTGTCGGCGACCCGCGTGACGAGCGGTCTCGACCTGGCCGAGATCGACCTGGCCGAGGTCGCCGACGACGTCGACACCCCCGACGACCTCGACCGGCTCGCCCGCCGGGGCGACCACGACGAAGGAGACCACGATGGATGAGTCCGCCCTCGCCGCATGGGCCGCGGGCCTCGCGGCCGACCTCGGCGTCGACCAGGTGCTCGACGTCGACGCCGTCCTCGACCTGGCGTCCGACGCGGCCCACGGCGTCGTGCGGCCCGCCGCGCCCCTGACGACCTACCTGGTCGGCCTCGCGATCGGCCGCGCCGGGGGAGACCCGGACCGGGTCGCCGAGGTGCTCGAGCACGTCCGCGCCGCGATCGAGGCCTGGGACGCGCCCGATCCCTGACGGCGACGCGCCGCCAGGTTGTTACCCCGACGGTTCTCACAGTGGCGCCCCCGCGACCGTGCGCGAACTGTTACGCGTCGCTGACGTCGTGACACGTCCGGTCGAAACACGCGCTCCCTAGGTTCGGTCGCACGAGATCCGGCACGCCGCCGGGTCGCCGACCTCCGGAGCGTCCCATGACCAGCACCGTCACCAGCCCTCCCGACCAGCAGTCGGCCCCGCCTCCCGCGACGCGACGCCGCACCGGTCGCTGGATCGACGAGTGGGACCCGGAGGACCCCGCCCAGTGGCAGGCCGGGGGCCACCGGGTCGCCCGCCGCAACCTCGTCTGGTCGGTGTTCGGCGAGCACCTCGGCTTCTCGGTCTGGCTGCTGTGGAGCGCGGCTGCGGCGCTGCTGGCCAAGGTGGGCTTCGCGTTCTCGCCGCTGCAGCTGTTCTGGCTCATCGCGGTGCCGAACCTCGTCGGCTCGCTGCTGCGTCTGCCCTACACGTTCGCGGTCCCGAAGTTCGGCGGGCGCAACTTCGCGGTGTTCAGCGCCCTGATGCTCGTGGTGCCGACGCTGCTGTTCGCGTACTTCGTGCAGCGGCCCGAGACGCCCTACTGGGTCTTCGTCGTCATCGCGGCGACCGCCGGCGTCGGCGGCGGCAACTTCGCGTCGTCGATGGCCAGCATCAACTTCTTCTTCCCGGCACGGCTCAAGGGCACGGCGCTGGGCCTCAACGCCGCGGGCGGCAACCTCGGCGTCGCGGTGATCCAGTTCTTCCTGCCGATCATCGTGGGCGGAGCAGGCGCGTTCGGCCTGGTGAAGGCCAGCGAGAGCGGCATCGTGCTGGAGCGTGTCGGCTACCTCTACGCGGCGCTGGCCGTCGTCGCGGCCCTGACCGCGTACTTCTTCATGAACAACCTGTCGGCGGCGTACTCGAGGCCGCGCGAGCAGCTCGCGGTCGTCCGCTACCGGCACACGTGGGTCATGTCGTTCCTGTACATCGGCACGTTCGGCTCGTTCATCGGCTACTCCGCCGCCATGCCGCTGCTGATCAAGATCAACTTCTTCAACCAGCCGGTCCCCACGATCCCCGGCATCGGCATCAACTTCGCGTTCTACGGCTTCCTCGGGGCACTCGTGGGCTCGCTGATGCGTCCGCTGGGCGGCTGGATGGCCGACCGGCTCGGCGGGGCGCGCGTCACCCTGCTCGCGTTCGTCGGGATGATCGTCGGCACCGTGCTCGTCATGGTGTCGCTCGCGGCGCTCGACCCGGTGCCGAAGGCTCCTGCCGGCGCCCCCGCGCCCGATCCGGCGACGTTCCAGTACTCCGACGCGGTCCGCGCGGCCGTCGACCACAACTCCGACGTCTTCCCGTGGTTCCTGGCCGCGTTCCTGCTGGTGTTCGCGGCGACGGGCATCGGCAACGGCTCGACGTACCGCATGATCCCGCTGATCTGGAAGGCGTACGCGACGCAGGCCGGTCCCGACGGGTCGCCCGAGCGCGTGGCGGCCGAGCGTCGCACCACCAAGGAGGCCTCCGCCGTCATCGGCATCGCCGGGGCGATCGGGGCCCTCGGCGGCTTCCTGATCCCGATCACGTTCAGCGCCCCGTGGATCTCGGACCCCGTGGACGCCGTCAAGAGCGCCTTCGTGGTGTTCACGGTCTTCTACGTCGTGTGCCTCGCGGTCACCTGGGTGTTCTACCTGCGGCCGCGCTCGGTCATGGCGAAGGCGGGGGTCTAGCACCGCATGACCGACACCCACTGCCCCTACTGCGCCCTGCAGTGCGCCCAGGTCGTGACGGCCGGCGACCCCGTGTCGGTCGCGGCCCGGGCGTTCCCGACCAACGTCGGCGGCATGTGCCAGAAGGGGTGGACGAGCGCCGACGTGCTGCGGGTGCCCGATCGCATCACGTCGCCGCTGCGACGGGTCGCCGACGGCGGCTTCGAGGTGGTGAGCTGGGAGGTCGCGCTCGACGAGATCGCGGCCCGCGTGCGGGCGATCAGCCAGCAGGACGGGTCCGACGCGATCGCGGTGTTCGGCGGCGGCGGGCTGACCAACGAGAAGGCCTACCAGCTCGGCAAGTTCGCGCGGCTGGCGCTGCGCACCCGCCACATCGACTACAACGGGCGCTTCTGCATGTCGTCGGCGGCGGCCGCCGCCAACCGCTCGCTCGGCATCGACCGCGGCCTGCCGTTCCCGCTGACCGACGTCGCCGACGCGGACGTCGTGGTGCTGTTCGGCAGCAACCTCGCCGACACCATGCCGCCCGCCGTCCAGCACCTCGGGCCGGTGCGGGAGCGGGGAGGGCTCGTCGTGGTCGACCCGCGCCGCAGCGCCACCGCGCGGCTGACCGACGACGGCGCCGGCGAGCACGTGCAGCTCGTCCCGGGCACCGACCTCGTGCTGGCGCTCGGCCTGCTGCACGTCGTGCTGGCCGAGGGCCTCGCCGACGACGCGTACCTCGCCGCCCGGGTCGACGGGGTCGAGGACGTCCGGCGCAGCGTCGCGGAGTGGTGGCCCGAGCGCGTCGCCGCGACGACCGGGGTGCCGGAGACCCAGCTGCGTCGCATCGCCCGCACGCTGGCGCACGCGAGCCCCCACCGCGGCGGGCGCGGTGCCTTCCTCCTGACCGGACGCGGCTCCGAGCAGCACGCCGACGGCACCGACACCGTCACGGCGGTCATCAACCTGGCGCTGGCCCTGGGCCTCGTCGGCGCCGAGCGAGGCGGCTACGGCGCCATCACGGGTCAGGGCAACGGCCAGGGCGGGCGCGAGCACGGCCAGAAGGCCGACCAGCTGCCCGGGTACCGCATGATCGCCGACCCGGCGGCACGTGAGCACGTCGCGGCGGTGTGGGGCGTCGACCCCGACGTGATCCCCGGACCGGGCGTCCCCGCCGTCGAGCTGCTGACGAGCCTGGGGCAGCCCGGCGGCCCCCGGGCGCTGTTCGTGCACGGCAGCAACCTCCTGGTCAGCGCGCCCGACGCGGACGTCGTCCGGCGTCGCGTCGAGGCGCTCGACCTGGTCGTGGTGTGCGACTTCGTGCCGTCCGAGACCGCGATGCTGGCCGACTACGTCCTGCCGGTCACGCAGTGGGCCGAGGAGGAGGGCACGATGACGGGTCTCGAGGGACGTGTGCTGCGTCGTCGCCGGGCCGTCGCACCCCCGCCCGGCGTCCGGTCCGAGCTCGAGGTGTTCGCCGAGCTCGCCGCCCGGCTCGACGCACCCGGCACGTGGTCGACCGACCCGCGCGAGGTCTACGACGAGCTGCGGCGCGCGAGCGCGGGCGGCCGGGCCGACTACGCCGGCATCTCGTACGACCGCCTCGACGCGGGGGAGGCGCTCTACTGGCCGTGTCCCGACGAGCAGCACCCCGGCACCCCACGACTGTTCGCCGACGCGTTCCCGACCCCGTCGGGCCGCGCGCGAATGGTGGCGGTGCGGGCCGTCGGCCCCGACGAGCCGTTGCGCGCCGAGGCGCCCGTGTGGCTCGTGACCGGCCGCGTGCTGCAGCACTACCAGTCGGGCGCCCAGACGCGCCGTGTCGCGCGGCTCAACGACTCGATGCCGTGCGCGTACGTCGAGATCAACCCCGTGCTGGCGTCACGGCTCGGGCTGGAGGGCGTCGAGGACGTCCGGATCACCTCGAAGCGCGGCACGATGGTCGCGCAGGCCCGCATCAGCGCCGACATCCGGCCCGACACGGTCTTCGTGCCGTTCCACTTCGCCGGCGACGGCATGGTCAACGCCGTGACGAACGCGGCCACCGACCCGGTCTCCGGCATGCCCGAGTTCAAGGTCTGCGCCGTGCAGGTCGCGAGGGCCGGCGCGTGAGCGGCACGCGGGTCGTCGTGGTCGGCGCCGGCATGGTCGGCAACCGGTTCGCCGACGAGCTGGGCCGTCTCGCGCCGCACGTCGAGGTCGACGTGCTGGGCGACGAGTCGTACGAGCCGTACAACCGCGTCATGCTGACCGAGCTGGTGGCCGGCCGGATCGACCTGGCGGGCCTGACGCTCCCGACCCCCGACAGCGGGCGCGTGCGGGTGCGCGCGGGGGTGCGGGCGCTCGGGATCGACCGCGCGCGACGCACCGTCGTGACCGCCGACGGCGACTTCGACTACGACGTGCTGGTGCTCGCGACGGGGGCGCGCGCCCGTGTCGTGGACGTCGCGGGGCTGCGCGACGGGCTGCCGCGGGGCGTGCACGTGGTGCGCCGGCTCGACGACGCGCGCGACATCACCGCCGCCGCGCTCAACGCGTCCCACGCCGTCGTCGTCGGCGCGGGTCCGCTGGGCCTCGAGACGGCGTGCGCCCTGCGCCACCGCGGTGTCGGCGTCGCGCTCGTCGCCTCGTCGGCCGGCGTGCTGGGACGCGACCTCGACCCCGAGGTCGCCCGGGTCGTCGCCGACCACGCCGGGACGCTCGGCATCGACGTCGTGACGGGCGCGGCCCTCGCCTCGGTCGGGGTGCGGGAGGGGCGCGTCGACGCCGTGCGCCTCGACGACGGACGCGGCCTGCCGGCCGAGCTGGTCGTGCTGGCCTGCGGATCGGCCCCCGACACGGCGCTGGCCGCCGAGGCCGGCCTCGAGACGAACGTGGGCGTCGTCGTCGACGACGGCCTGCGCACCAGCGACCCGTCCGTGTTCGCGATCGGCGACTGCGCCGAGACGCCCGCCGGCGTCAGCGGACTCGTCGCGCCCGGGTGGGACCAGGCCCGTGCGCTCGCCCGGAGCATCGCCCGCGGCGAGGAGGTCGGCCTTCCCCCGATCGCGGGGTCCGCGATGCGTCTGAAGGCCGTCGGCATGAGCGTCGTGACGATGGGCGTGCGGTCGTCGACGGCCGGTCCCGACGACCGGGTGGTCTCGCTGTCGGACCGGCGGGCGCACCGGCACGTCGAGCTCGTGACGCGCGGCGACACCCTCGTCGGCGTGACGTGCGTCGGCTCGCCCGACCTCGCGTCGTACCTGTCGACGCAGTTCGACCGCCCCGGCATGCTGCCGGCCGACCCGATGCAGCTGCTGATGGGTGCCTCGACGTCCGGGGCCGCCGAGAGCTCCTCGCCGACCACGATGCCGGCGGCGACGACGGTGTGCCGGTGCAACGGCGTCACGAAGGGCGACCTCGTGCGCGCCTGGGACACCGGAGCGACGTCGGTCGCGTCGCTGGCGGGCGCGACGCTCGCGACGACGGGCTGCGGCGGCTGCACGCAGCTCGTCTGCGGCATCGTCGACTGGTTGCGGACGACCGATCCCGCACCCGTCTCACACGGGTCCGACGAGGTCCGTGAGACAAACGTTCCGACGAGGTAACACGCGCATCGCCGTCATGACACACGCCGTTCCTACCGTCGGGACATGACGATCGATCAGCACGCCTCGCGAGGCGCCAAGCAGAAGCTCGCCGTCGTCGGAGCGGGCATGGTCGCCCACCGGCTCGTCGAGGCCCTCGTCGAGCGCGGGGCCGACCGGACGTGGGACATCGAGGTGTTCGGCGACGAGACGCGTCCGCCGTACGACCGCGTCGCCCTGACGTCGTTCTTCTCGGACCGCGACCCCGAGGACCTCCTGCTGGGCGATGGCAGCCTGTGGCGCCGTCCCGGAGTGCGCCTGTACCGCGGCTCGGTCGTCAGCCGCATCGACCGCGAGGCCAAGCAGCTGCACGCCCGCGGCACGACGTTCGACTACGACCGGCTCGTGCTGGCCACGGGCTCGTACGCCACGGTGCCACCCGTCGACGGCGCCGACCTGCCGGGCTGCTTCGTGTACCGGACGGTCGACGACGTCGCCGAGCTGCGGCAGTGGGTGCTCGACCGGGAGGCCGCCCTCGGCCGGAAGGTCAGGGGAGCCGTCGTCGGCGGGGGCCTGCTGGGTCTCGAGGCGGCCGGGGCCCTGACGGCGCTCGGCGCCGACACGACGGTCGTCGAGTTCGCCGAGTGGCTCATGCCGCTGCAGGTCGATCGCGCCGGTGGCGGCGCGCTGCGCCGCATCATCGAGCAGCTGGGCGTCTCGGTGCGCACCTCGACGGCGACCTCCAGGCTCAAGGCGGGCCGTGACGGCAAGGTGGCGCGCATGCAGTTCGCCGACGGCGAGCGGATCGCCGCCGACGTCGTCGTGTTCGCGACCGGCGTGCGGCCGCGCGACGAGCTGGCCCGGTCGAGCGGGCTCGAGGTGGGGGAGCGGGGCGGCGTGGTGGCCGATCCCGGCTGCCTGACGAGCGACGACTCGATCTTCGCGATCGGCGAGGTCGCGCAGATCGCCGGACGTGTGTGGGGGCTGGTCGGCCCGGGCTACACGATGGCCGAGGTCGTCGCCGACCGCCTGCTCGGCGGTACCGCGACGTTCGACGGAGCCGACCTCTCGACCAAGCTCAAGCTGCTCGGCGTCGACGTCGCGAGCTTCGGCGACGCGTTCGCGGCGACCAGCGGCAGCCTCGAGGTCGTCTACGCCGACCCGACGGCGGGCGTCTACAAGAAGCTCGTCATGAGCGACGACGCGCAGACGCTGCTGGGCGGCATGCTGGTCGGCGACGCCGGCGCGTACACGAACCTGCGGCCCATGGTGGGTCGCGCGCTGGGCAGCGACCCGACGGGTTGGCTCCTGCCCGAGGGCACGGAGGCGCCGGGGGCGGGCGCGGCGCTGCCCGACGACGTCACCGTCTGCTCGTGCAACAACGTCACGGCCGGTCAGGTCCGCTGCGCCGTCACCGAGCAGGGCTGCACCGACCTGGCCGGCGTCAAGGCCTGCACCAAGGCCGGCACGAGCTGCGGGTCGTGCGTGTCGCTGGTCAAGAAGCTCGTCGACGTCCAGCTCGCCGAAGCCGGCATCGAGGTCAGCAACGCCCTGTGCGAGCACTTCGCGGTCACCCGTGCCCAGCTGTTCGACATCGTCCGGGTCAGCGAGATCTCGACGTTCAGCGAGCTCGTCGCCCAGCACGGCACGGGCCAGGGCTGCGACATCTGCCGTCCCGTCGCGGCCTCGATCCTGTCGACCCTGCGCCACGGGCACGTGCTCGACGGCGAGAACGCGGCGCTGCAGGACACCAACGACCACGTCATGGCCAACCTGCAGAAGGACGGCACGTACTCGGTGGTCCCGCGCATCCCCGGGGGCGAGGTGACGCCGGAGGGGCTCGTCGCGATCGGGCAGGTCGCGGTCGAATACGGCCTGTACACCAAGATCACGGGCGGTCAGCGCATCGACCTGTTCGGCGCGCGCATCGAGCAGCTGCCCGCGATCTGGAAGCGGCTCGTCGACGCGGGGTTCGAGTCGGGCCAGGCGTACGGCAAGTCGTTGCGCACCGTGAAGTCGTGCGTCGGTCAGTCGTGGTGCCGCTACGGGGTGCAGGACTCCACGACGCTCGCGATCGACCTCGAGCTGCGCTACCGCGGGCTGCGGTCGCCGCACAAGATCAAGCTGGGCGTCTCGGGCTGCGCGCGCGAGTGCGCCGAGGCCCGCGGCAAGGACGTCGGCGTCATCGCGACCGACCGGGGCTGGAACATGTACGTCGGCGGCAACGGGGGGTTCACGCCCCGGCACGCCCAGCTGTTCGCCGAGGACCTGACGACCGACGAGCTGGTCCGGGCCATCGACCGCTTCCTGATGTACTACGTGCGCACCGCCGACCGGCTGCAGCGCACCGCGCCGTGGCTCGAGTCGGTCGAGGGGGGCATCGACGCGGTCCGCGCCGTGGTGCTCGACGACAGCCTCGGCATCGGAGCCGACCTCGACGCCGCGATGGCCTCGCACGTCGACGACTACGAGGACGAGTGGGCCGCGACGCTCGCCGACGAGCAGAAGCTGCAGCGGTTCGCGTCGTTCGTGAACGCCCCCGACACGCCGGATCCCGACCTCGCCTATGTTGAGGAGCGCGGCCAGCGACGTCCGGCCGACGAGGCGGAGCGTGCCGTGCTGATCGCCGGCGCGAGCATCCCGGTGCGGACCACGACGGAGGTGACGGCATGACGACCACGGCGACCACGACGGCGACGACGACGGGCTGGACGCGGATCTGCCGGCTCGACGCGCTCGTGCCCGACCGCGGCGCCGCGGCGCTCGTCGACGGCCACCAGGTCGCGGTGTTCCGGCTCGGCGGCTCCGGCGACGTCCACGCCGTCGACCACCACGACCCGTTCAGCGGCGCCAACGTCATGGCCCGAGGGCTCGTCGGCAGCCGCGGGGGCGTCCCGACGGTCGCGTCGCCGATGCACAAGCAGACGTTCGACCTCGCGACGGGGCACTGCCTCGACGACGCGTCGGTCGCCCTGCGCTCGTGGCCCGTGCGGGTCGTCGACGGCTGGGTCGAGATCGGGAGCGGGACGGCGTGACGGCTCTCGGGCCGGTGCTCGCCGGCACCCGGGTCCTCGTGACGGCGCAGCGCCGGGCGTCCGACCTGTCGCTGGCCCTCGGCCGCCGGGGAGCCGAAGTCACGGTGGCGGCGTCGCTCGGCGTCGAGTCGCACATCGACGAGGACACGCTGCTGGCCCAGACCCGACAGATGATCGCGACGGGCACCGACGTGGTCGTCGTGACGACGGGCATCGGGTTCCGCGGCTGGCTCGACACCGCCGAGGCCGCGGGCATCGGCCACGAGCTGGTCGAGGCACTGCAGGGCGTGCGTCTCGTGGCCCGAGGGCCCAAGGCACGTGGTGCCCTGCAGGCCGCGGGCCTGACCCCCGACTGGGTCGCGGAGTCCGAGACCTCGGCCGAGATCGCCGACTTCCTGGTCGCCGAGGGCGTCGACGGCCTGTCGATCGCGGTGCAGCACCACGGGGCCGGCGACGACGGGCTCGAGAAGCGGCTCGCGGCGGCGGGCGGACGTCCGTTCGGCCTGGTCGTCTACCGCTGGGGCCCGCCGCCCGACCCGGCCGCGGTCGAGCGGTCGGTCCGCGACGCGGCGGCCGGAACCTACGACTCGGTTGTGTTCACGTCCGCGCCGGGTGCCTCGGCGTGGTTGTCGGCGGTGCGCGCGAGCGGGGTCGAGGACGACCTCAAGCGGCTCGAGCAGGAGCGACGCCTCGTGCTCGCCGCCGTCGGGCACGTCACGGCCGATCCGTTGAGGAGCGCCGGGTTCAACCCGCTGCTGCCCGAGCGCGCGCGGCTCGGCGCGCTCGTGCGCCTGCTCGTGATGCACCTCGGCGACGCCTCGGTGGGGGTGGCCACGGCGTCCGGCGCCCTGCGGGTGCGGGCGACCGCCGCGACGCTCGACCACGTCGTGCTGCCGGTGTCGCCCAGCGGCATGGCGATCCTGCGGCTGCTGGTCTGTGAGCCGGGCGTGGTCCGGTCGCGCGAGGAGCTCCTGGCCGTCCTGCCGGGGGAGTCGGACGACCCGCACTCGGCCGAGGTCGCCGTCGCACGGCTGCGCGAGGCCGCCGGACGTCCGCTCGTCCAGACCGTCGTCAAGCGCGGCTACCGCCTCGCCGTCAGCGAGGAGGTCACGCCATGACGACCATCGCCCTGGTGGCCACGAGCCACGGGACCGACGTCGCGGCGGCCCAGAGCGCGATCACGGCGCTCGTCGACGCGGTGGGCGAGGCGGCGCCGCACCTCGACGTGCGCGAGGCGTTCGTCGACGTCCAGCTGCCACGTGTCGACACGGCCCTTGACCTCGTCGACGGCCTGGCGGTCGTCGTCCCGCTCCTGCTCGCACCCGGCTTCCACGTGCGCGTCGACATCAACGGCGCGGCCCGGCGCGAGTGGGTCGTCGCGGCGGGCACCCTCGGCGCCGACGACCGCCTGACGGACGTCATGCTGCGTCGCCTGGCGCAGGTCGGGGCCACGCGCGACGACGTCGTCCTGCTCGGTTCGGCCGGCTCGACCGACGCCGACGCCCTAGGCAGCATCGACGAGGCGGCCGAGCGGCTCGCCGCCGCCTGGGGCGCCCCGGTGGCGGTCGGCCACGTCGGCGGCTCCGGCACGCCCATGGCCGACGTGGTCCGCGCGGCGACCCGCGAACGGCCCGGGCGGAGGGTCGTCATCGTCTCGTACCTCATGGCGCCGGGCTTCTTCCAGGGCCGCATGCAACGGTGCGGCGCCGACCTCGTGACGGGGCCCCTGCTCGACGGCGGGCCCGTCGCCGACGAGCTCGTCTCGCTCGTCCTCGACCGGTTCGCCGAGGCGGCCGAGGGCCTCGACTGGTCGGCCGGCGGACCGCCGCGCGCGTCCGCGGACCCAGTTGTAACCAAATCCGGCACCTGAGTTAACGACCTCGAAACAGCCGTCGGTGAGGCTGGAGGTGCTGGTGGGGAGACACCGGTCCGACGGTCGAGGGGGTGCACATGCTGGTCGATGTGACCCCGACGGCCCCGGCCCGATCGGACGCCGTTCACGCAACGGCGCCGCACCTCGGGCGACCGGTCGCCACCAGCGGGGTGCGAGCTGCCGGCGGAACCAACGGGGGTGTTCCGTCGGCAGCTGCGCATCCGTGCGGCACGGTGACCACCGCGGACGTCTCGGGTTCCGCGGTCGGCCGGCTGCGGGGGAGCGTGTGAATCGCCGACTCGTCCTGTGCGCCCACGGCTCGCAGGATCCCCGCGGGCGCTCGGCGCTCGCGGGGCTCGTCAACGCCGTGCGGCGCGAGGCGAGCGACCTCGACGTCGTCGACGCGTTCGTCGACGTCCAGGAGCCCGGCATCGCCGAGGTGATCGGCGAGACCGCGGGCCCACGCGCCGTCGTGCCGCTGATGCTGGCCTACGACCGTCCCGTCGGGGTCACGATCGTCCAGGCCTCGCACCTCGACCCCGCCGTGGCGGTGACGGCACCGCTCGGACCGGACTGGGTGCTCGCCGAGGTCGGCGTGCGGCGGCTCTTCGAGGCCGGCGCCCGCTCGGACGACACGATCGTCCTGGCGGCCGACCTCGCCACCGACGCCCGCGCGATCTCCGACGTCGGCAAGGCCGCGCGGCTGCTGAGCGCCGTCTGGGGCGGGCGGGTGCACGTCGGGACGCTCGGCGGCCCCGACACGCCACTGGCCGACGCGGTCGACGTGGCGAGGGCGTACGGGCGGCGCGTCGTGGTGTCGAGCTACGTCCTCACGCGGGGGGCCGCCCACGACCGCATGGTCGACGCGGGTGCCGACGTCGTCACCGTCCCGCTGCTCGACGCGGGCCCGGCCGATCCGCGCCTGGTCTCGCTCGTGCTGGCCCGGGCGCGCTCGCGGGGCGGCTGGACGTCCGCCGATCCGGCGCCGCGCAGCCGCCTCGCCAGCTCCTGAGCCCACCGGTCGGCTGGAACCCGTTCCGCGTGCCTGCGGCGCAACCTTCGACCTGTGCTTTACCCTTTGGACCATGGCGACCCGAACGACTTCCCCGCCGCGCAAGCGGCCGTCCGGCAGCCAGGCCCGCAAGAAGCCGACCACGAGCAAGCGCAAGCCGCAGGCCCGCAAGCCTGCCGCCCGCAAGCCCGCGGCCAAGACCGGGCCTGGTCCCTTTGCCGTTGTCCTCACCGCGCTCCTGCGCGCCTCGACCGCCCTGTGGCTCGGCCTGGCCGGCATGGTCGGTGCCGTCGCGCGCAGCATCGGGCACGGCGCGCGCGACCTCGATCCCGAGCAGCGGCGTGACGGCATCGGCTTCGCCCTGCTCGCCCTCGGCATCGTCGCGGCGGGCTCGGTGTGGTCCGACATGCCCGGCGCGATCGGCAACGTCGTGCGCGACGTCACCGGCAGCGCCGTCGGCCTGCTGGCCTGGGCCGTCCCGATCCTGCTGATCGTCGTCGCGTGGCGCACCCTGCGCCACCCCGACCGCAACGGCCCCGTCGGCCGTCAGGTCATCGGGTGGGGCGCCATGAGCGGAGGCATCCTCGGGCTCGTCCACATCGCCCACGGCGTGCCGCGTCCCAGCGACCCCGACCCCGACGCGATGCGCGAGGCCGGTGGAGCCATCGGCTTCCTGTTCTCCGCGATCCCCATGGACCTGCTCAAGAGCGGCTACGTCGTGTCGCCGATCCTCGTGCTGGTCGTGGCCTTCGGCGTGCTGGTGGTCACCAACACCCCCGTCTACGCCGTGCCCGACCGCCTGCGCGAGCTGCGCGACCTCGCCGTGGGGCGCAGGGCCGACGCGGAGGAGTCCGAGCCGGCCGTCGAGCCCGCCAAGCGTCGTCACCCGCGCACGACCCCCGACGAGCCCTACGACAACCCGCTGGTCGACGGCCCCGACGACGTGCGGACCGAGCCCGCGCCCGCCCGCGTCTTCGAGCCCGAGCCCGTCGCGCCGTTCGTGCCCGACCTCGACGCCTACGACGACGAGCCGGAGCCCGAGGCCGAGGTCGAGCTGCCGCCCATGGAGCCGATCCCGGCGCGCGCCGAGCAGCTGGCCCTGTCGGGCGACGTCGTCTACTCCCTGCCCGACAGCACGATGCTGCGCGAGGGCTCGCCGCACAAGGCGCGCTCCAAGGCGTCCGACGACGTCGTCGCGCGCCTCACCGAGGTGCTCGAGCAGTTCCAGATCGACGCCGCCGTGACGGGCTACACGCGCGGCCCGACCGTCACCCGCTACGAGGTCGAGCTCGGCCCCGCGGTCAAGGTCGAGAAGGTCACGGCGCTGAGCAAGAACATCGCGTACGCCGTGGCGTCCAACGAGGTGCGGATCCTCAGCCCGATCCCCGGCAAGTCGGCGATCGGCGTCGAGATCCCCAACGTCGACAAGGAGATGGTCTCGCTCGGCGACGTCCTGCGCTCCGCCAAGGCGCGCAGCGACCACCACCCCATGGTCATCGGCCTCGGCAAGGACGTCGAGGGCGGCTACGTCGTGGCCAACCTCGCCAAGATGCCCCACCTGCTGGTCGCCGGCGCGACGGGCTCGGGCAAGTCGAGCTTCGTCAACTCGATGATCTCGTCGATCCTGATGCGCTCGACCCCCGAGGAGGTGCGCATGATCATGGTCGACCCCAAGCGGGTCGAGCTGACGGCGTACGAGGGCGTCCCGCACCTGATCACGCCGATCATCACCAACCCCAAGAAGGCTGCCGAGGCGCTGCAGTGGGTCGTGCGCGAGATGGACATGCGCTACGACGACCTCGCGAACTTCGGCTACCGGCACATCGACGACTTCAACAAGGCCGTGCGCGCCGGCAAGGTGCAGCTGCCGCCGATGAGCGAGCGCGTGCTGGCGCCCTACCCGTACCTGTTGGTGGTGGTCGACGAGCTCGCCGACCTCATGATGGTCGCCCCCCGCGACGTCGAGGACTCGATCGTCCGCATCACGCAGCTCGCGCGAGCCGCCGGCATCCACCTGATCCTCGCGACGCAGCGGCCGTCCGTCGACGTCGTGACGGGCCTGATCAAGGCCAACGTCCCGAGCCGTCTGGCGTTCGCGACGTCGTCGCTGGCCGACAGCCGGGTCATCCTCGACCAGCCCGGCGCCGAGAAGCTCGTCGGGCAGGGCGACGGACTGTTCCTGCCGATGGGCCAGAACAAGGCGATGCGCATGCAGGGCGCGTGGGTCACCGAGGCCGAGATCCAGACGATCGTCGAGCACTGCAAGACGCAGCTGCAGCCGACGTACCGCGAGGACGTCACCGCCGTCGCGGCCACCAAGCGCGAGATCGACGACGACATCGGCGACGACATGGACCTCGTGCTGCAGGCCATCGAGCTGTGCGTCACGACCCAGTTCGGCTCGACCTCGATGCTGCAGCGCAAGCTGCGCGTCGGCTTCGCGAAGGCCGGACGCCTCATGGACATCCTGGAGAGCCGCGGCATCGTCGGCCCGAGCGAGGGCTCGAAGGCACGTGACGTGCTGATCAAGCCCGACGAGCTCGAGCAGTGCCTCGCGACGATCCAGGTCGGCTGATGACCGACGACGCCTTCGAGATCCGCCGCCGCACCGGGCTGTACCTGCTGCTGGTGCTGCTGTGCCTGGCGCTGGCGGCGGGCTTCGGATGGGTCGCGTACGACCGCCAGCAGCCGCTCCTCGCGGTGCCGGCCGTCGTCCTGGTGCTGGTCGCGGGCACCCACGCCCGCGGTCTGCGCGACGCCCGCACGCCCCTGTTCGTCGCGGACGACCACGGGGTGCGCCTGCGCTCCGACCACGGCTGGGTCGGTCTGCTGTGGAGCGAGCTCGGCGAGATCAAGGTCG
The DNA here is from genome assembly GCF_001426485.1 of Aeromicrobium sp. Root472D3. Lineage (GTDB taxonomy): Bacteria > Actinomycetota > Actinomycetes > Propionibacteriales > Nocardioidaceae > Aeromicrobium. The sequence goes on from NZ_LMET01000001.1 coordinate 2,039,075, forward strand.
AGCCCCGCGAGGGCGTGCGCCACGACCCCCGGATCAAGGTCGTGAGCACCGACGGGCTGCGCTTCTACACGTCGCCGCTGGGCCTCGCCACGAACGTCTCGCCGGGCGAGGCGGAGATCCAGTTGGCGCGCCGCCGTGAGGCTGCCGCATACTGAGGAGTCGTTCCAGCCGCGCCGAGGAGAGGTACTCATGGACGGGGCAACCCAGCCGAGCAACCTGAACATCGCGAACGCCCTGACGCTCGTGCGGATCGTGGGCGTGCCGTTCTTCGGATGGCTGCTGCTGACGCACGACGGCGAGTCGATCGGATTCCGCGTCGCCGCGTGGGTCGCGTTCGCGCTGCTGATGATCACCGACCGCATCGACGGCGACCTGGCCCGCAAGTACGACCTGGTCACCGACTTCGGCAAGCTCGCCGACCCGATCGCCGACAAGGCGTTGACCGGCATGGCGTTCGTCGGCCTGTCGATCATCTTCTCCGACGAGTCGTACGGATGGCTGTTCTGGACCATCACGATCGTGGTGCTGGTGCGCGAGTGGGGCATCACCGTCATGCGGTTCTTCATCAAGAAGTACGGCGTGATGCCCGCGAGCCAGGGCGGCAAGATCAAGACCGCGCTGCAGGCGCTCGCGATCGGCGGGTTCGTCCTGCCGTTCGAGATCTGGAACAACCCGCTGACCGACCTGCTGCTGTTCGTCACGTGGGTCGCCATGGCGGCGGCGGTCGCCGTGACGGTCGTGACGGGCGTCATGTACGTCCGCGACGCCCGGGTCATCCGCCGCGAGGCCAAGGCCGCCGCGCACCCATGACGACGGCCGGCGACGCGGTCGAGGCGCTGCGCGCGGCGGGAGCCACGGTCGCGACGGCCGAGTCCCTGACGGGCGGTCTCGTCTGCGCGACGCTGGTCGGCGTGCCCGGGGCGTCCGACGTGGTCCGCGGGGGAGTCGTCGCGTACGCGGCCGACGTCAAGACGTCCGCGCTGGGCGTGCCGGCCGCGCTGGTCGCCGAGCGCGGCACGGTCGACGCCGACGTGGCGGCCGCGATGGCCGCCGGCGTCCGCGACCGGCTGGGCGCGACGTACGGCGTCTCGACGACCGGGGTGGCCGGGCCGGGCCCCGCCGAGGGCAAGCCCGCCGGCACCGTGCACGTCGCCGTGGCGGGTCCCGCGGGCGTCCGGACGAGGCTCCTCGAGCTGGCGGGCGACCGGGCCGAGATCCGCGCGGGGACGGTCGATGCGCTGCTGTCGTGGCTGGTCGCTACGCTGGGGGAAGAATCTCGGCACGTCCGGGGTTGAGCACTACATGGCAGCGATGGACGGAGGCGCCCGATGACCGCGATGCGACAGCTCGTCGGTGAGGTGCTCCGCGCGCGCCGGATCGCCCAGGGCCTGACCCTGCGCGACGTCTCGGGCAAGGCCCGGGTGTCGCTGGGCTACATCTCCGAGGTCGAGCGCGGCCAGAAGGAGGCGAGCTCCGAGCTGCTGGCGGCTCTCGCCGGAGCGCTCGACGTCCCCCTCTCCAAGGTCCTGCTCGACGTCAGCGCGATGCTCGAGCTCGAGGAGGCGTCGGTCGACCAGATCGCCAGCATCTCCTCGATCGCCCCCGACGTGTCGGTCTCGGCTGCCTGAGGGCCCGCCGCGCCCCGTCCCCGCGGACGGGCGCGAGACGCGACGGACGGTCTGCCGGCCGGCTCAGTCGTGGTGCTCGGCGTTGGCGTCGATCACCGCCCGCAGCCAGGTCGCCAGACCGGGTGCCAGCTCCTCGTAGGGGCGGGCGTACCGCTCGTCGTCGGTGTACAGCGACGCGACCTGCCGGTGCATCGCGTGGTCGGCGTCGTAGTACGTCCGCAGGCCCGCCAGGTGCTCCTCGGCGAGCCGGTCGGCCTCGTCGCTGCCGGGCGACACACCCGCCGCGAACGCAGCGGCCAGGCGGGCGTTGAAGGCGTCGGTGTCGGCCTTGATGCGGCGCCAGTCGTCCGGCGTGAACGCTGCCGTGCGCTCCTGCGACTGGCGCCACGCCTCGGTGTCTCCCCACCGCTGCTCGGCCTCGACCTCGTACGCGGGGTCGTAGTCGGCGCCGAAGATCTCCAGCTTCTGCTCGGCCGTGAGCTCGTTCCCGTTCATGTGTGCACTCATCTCCTTCTCCAGGGCTGCGACCATCACCCGGATCCGCGCCAGACGGTCCGTCAGCAGACCGTGCTGTCGCCGCAGCTGCCCGACGTGGTCGTCCGACTCGTCGAGCAGCGTCGTGATGGTCTCGAGGTCGAAGTCCAGGTCGCGGTAGTACAGGATGCGCGTCAGGCGGTCCAGGTCGTCCCGCGTGTACAGCCGGTAGCCGGCCGACGTCCGCGCACTCGGCGCGAGCAGCCCGACCGACTCGTAGTGGTGCAGCGTGCGCACCGTGGTGCCCGACAGCCGCGCCACGTCCCCGATCAGGTACTCGTCATCGGTCCTGTGCATGACACTCCCTGGTCTCGGTCCTCGGGCCGACGGGGTGTCGGCCACGGTCGACGGTGCCGCCTCACGCTACGTCAGGGTCAAGTCCGTCGGGACCGGCCCGGCATACTGGTTCGGTGAGGCACAGCGAGTTCTGGGACCTGATGGACCGGCACCTCGGTCGCGGCTACGCGCGGGTGTGGGCCGACAGCCACGTCATGAGCGTCCTGGGCGGCCGCACCGCGGTCGAGGCGCTCGACGCCGGCGAGGACCCGAAGGTCGTCTGGCGCGCCGTGCACGCGACGCAGGGCCTGCCCGCCTCCGAGCGCTGACCCCCGGGCCCGCGAGTGGTGCGTCGTGGACGTTTCGGGACGGCGTGTCCGACCGGATCGCACCGCTCGGGGTCGGGAATGCACCACTCGGCGTGTCGGCGATCCGTCGAACACCTGTTCGTATAGGCTCGTGCACAGGTTGGACGCGAGAAGGACGGCATCCACAGACGGGTCGACGAGGCCCACTTCTGTCTGAGGGTCCTTCTAGCGTCGTCGATGACCGGCCACCCACCAGCAGAAACGGATCCACCATGGCTCAGCCCAACAGCTCCATCGCCACGAGCAAGGACAAAGGCAAGTCCCTCGAGAACGCGATGGCCCAGATCGACCGCGCACACGGCAAGGGTGCCGTCATGCGACTGGGCGACCAGGCCCGCGCCCCGATCGAGGTCATCCCGACGGGCGCCACGACGCTCGACATCGCGCTCGGCATCGGCGGCCTGCCGCGTGGCCGCGTCGTCGAGATCTACGGTCCGGAGTCCTCCGGAAAGACGACCGTCGCCCTGCACGCGGTGGCCAACGCCCAGCGCGCCGGCGGCGTCGCGGCGTTCATCGACGCCGAGCACGCGCTCGACCCCGACTACGCCCGCAAGCTCGGTGTCGACACCGACGCCCTGCTGATCTCGCAGCCCGACAGCGGCGAGCAGGCGCTCGAGATCGCCGACATGCTGATCCGCTCCGGCGCCCTCGACATCATCGTCATCGACTCGGTCGCGGCGCTCGTGCCGCGCGCCGAGATCGACGGCGAGATGGGCGACAGCCACGTCGGCCTGCAGGCCCGCCTCATGAGCCAGGCGCTGCGCAAGATGACCGGTGCCATCAACGGCTCGGGCACGACCGCGATCTTCATCAACCAGCTGCGCGAGAAGATCGGCGTCATGTTCGGCTCGCCCGAGACCACGACGGGCGGAAAGGCGCTCAAGTTCTACGCCTCGGTCCGCCTCGACGTGCGCCGCATCGAGACGCTCAAGGACGGCACCGACATGGTCGGCAACCGCACCCGCGTCAAGGTCGTCAAGAACAAGCTCGCCCCGCCGTTCAAGCAGGCCGAGTTCGACATCATGTACGGCCAGGGCATCAGCCGTGAGGGCAGCCTGATCGACGTCGGCGTCGACATCGGCCTGGTCCGCAAGGCCGGTGCCTGGTACACCTACGACGGCGACCAGCTCGGTCAGGGCAAGGAGAAGTCGCGGCAGTTCCTCAAGGACAACCCCGACCTCGCCGAAGAGCTCGAGAAGCGGATCATGGAGGCCAAGGGCATCGGCCCGCAGGCCGACAAGCCGGCGCTCGAGGTCGCACCCGAGCCCGATCTGCCCGCCACCGAGTTCTGATCTGGCGGTCCTGATCCATGGCGCGCACGCCCGTCGACGAGATGACCTCCGAGGAGCTGGCCGGCTTCGCCAAGGAGGTCGTCATCCGCAAGCTCAGCGAGCGTGCGCACAGCCGCAGCGACCTCGCTCAGGCACTTGCCAAGAAGCAGGTGCCTGAGGGGGTCGTCGAGGCCACGCTGGCCAAGTTCGAGGTGGCCGGCCTGATCGACGACGAGGAGTTCGCCCGCTCGTGGGTGCAGGCGCGGCAGCGCGGCAAGGGCCTCAGCTCGCGCGCCCTGGCCAACGAGCTGCGCACCAAGGGCGTCGACGACGAGATCTCCAAGGAGGTCATCGGCGAGCTCGATCCCGCCGACGAGCTCGCGGCGGCCCATCGCCTGGTCCGCACGAAGCTGCGCTCGATGAGCCGGTTCGACGACACGACCAAGACCCGCCGGCTCGTCGGCATGCTGGCGCGCAAGGGGTACCCCTCGCAGCTCGCGTTCCAGGTCGTCCGAGACGAGCTGGGGGCCGAGATCGAACCGCTCGAGAGCATGTGAGGCCTCCTCACAGCGAGTCGCGGGTGCGATCGATCGCGGTGGCCTCGGCGTCGAAGAACGTCAGGCCCCACTCGGCCACCCGCGCGGCGTAGGCGACCGACTCCCGGTCGCCCAGCATCGCGCGCACGGCCTCGAGCTCCTGACGTCGCTCCGACAGCGCCTGCTCGTAGCGGTCGAGCATGTCCCTGACCGCGTCGGTCCCCATCATCGCGCCGAGCATCAGGCGCAGGGCGACGGGATGCTTGAGCACCGGGAAGTCGTCCGTGGGGTCTCGCAGCCACGTGTCGAGCGCCTCCCGCCCGGCGGGCGTGATGCGGAACCTGCGAGTCGTCCGGCGGCCGTCGACGTCCTCGTCCACGCTGACGCAGGCGTGCGACGTCAGTCGCTCGAGCTCGGTGTAGATCTGGCTCATGGCCGGCGAGACCCAGTAGAAGCGCAGGGTGAAGTCGGCACGCTGCTTGAGCTCGTAGCCGGTGAGCCCGTCCTGGTTCTCGCTGTCGATGACCAGCAGGCTCAGCAGGGCGTACGACGTCATTGACAGAGGGGAAGCCACGGTCCTAGCGTACTGTTCCTAATCGGAATATCGGAGGCGATGGCCGTGAGCGACGCAATCCTGCTGGCCGGCACGCGCAAGGGCCTGTTCATCGGCCGCTCGGACGAGCGACGCGAGCAGTGGAGCTGGGACGCCCCGGTGTTCCCGATGGAGGAGGTCTACTCCGTCGCGATCGACGAGCGCGGGCCGGTCCCGCGGTTCCTCGCGGGCTCGACGAGCATGCACTACGGTCCGCAGGTCGTGCGCTCCGACGACCTCGGGCGCACCTGGGACCGGTCGCACGCCGGCACGGTCCGCTTCCCCGAGGGGCTCGGCGCCTCGGTCGAGCGGGTCTGGCAGCTGGCCCCGTCGCCGGCGGACGGCGACGTCGTGTGGGCCGGCACCCAGCCGTCGGCGCTGTTCCGTTCCGGCGACAGGGGCGAGACCTTCGAGCTCGTGCGCAGCCTCTGGGACCACCCCCACCGGCCCGAGTGGGGCGAGGGCTTCGGCGGTCAGGCGATCCACACGATCGTGCCGCACCCCACCGATCCCGATGTCGTGACGATCGCGATGTCCACCGGTGGCGTGTACCGGTCGAGCGACGGGGGAGCGACCTGGGCGCCGCACAACCGGGGCATCACGACGGAGTTCCTGCCGGGGGAGGCCCCGGAGTTCGGCCAGTGCGTCCACAAGGTCGCGGTCGACGCCGCCGACCCCGACCGTCTGTACGCGCAGAACCACGGCGGCGTGTTCCGGTCCGACGACGCCGGTCGCAGCTGGACGTCGATCAGCGCCGGGCTGCCCGCCGACTTCGGATTCCCGATCGTGGCGCATCCCCGTCGCGGCGGCACGGTCTACGTCTACCCGCTCGTCGGCGGTGACGAGCGGTTCCCGCCGCACGGGCACCCGGCCGTGTGGCGCTCGCAGGACGCGGGCGAGACCTGGCACGAGCTGGCCGCGGGGCTGCCGGCCGAGGCGTGGACCGCGGTGCTGCGCGACGGCTTCGGCACCGACCGCGGCGAGCCGGTCGGCCTGCACGTCGGCACGCGGCACGGCGCGATCTGGTCGAGCAACGACGAGGGCGAGAGCTGGCGGGAGATCCGCACCAACCTGCCGGACGTCCTGTGCGTCCGCGCGGCAGTGGTCTGACGGCCGGAGTTACTCGCCGGTAGCATGGCGGCATGTCCTCGACTCTCGCGCTGTACAAGAAGGTCACCGCCCTGCCGCAGGGCAAGCGACTCTTCTCCGTCCTCTACGGGCAGAAGGCTCCGTACTTCGCCTCGATCCACATGACGGTCGAGGAGATGAAGCCCCACCTCGGCCGGGTCGTGATCCCCAAGCGACGGTCGGTGCAGAACCACATCGGCACGGTCCACGCGATCGCGGCGTGCAACGGGCTCGAGGCCGCGATGGGTCTGCTGGCCGAGGCCACGTGCCCGCCCGACATGCGCTGGCTGCCCAAGGGCATGGACGTGCAGTACCTCGCGAAGTCGACGACGTCGCTGACGTGCACCGCGGAGACCACCGAGGCCGACTGGGCGGGTGCCCCCGACGTCCCCGTGACCGTCAAGGCCGTCACGAAGGACGGCACCGTGACGGTGGCGGGCACGATCCACCTGTGGGTCGTCCCGAAGAAGTAGTCGTCCGGCGTCAGCGGGTCGGGTCGAGCAGCACCTTGGCCTGCGACGTCCGGCCCGAGTCGAGCTCGTCCATCATGGCGGCCAGGCCGTCGAGACCGATCGTGTCGGTGTGCAGCGAGTCGACCTGCACCGATCCGTCGGCGATCGAGCGCATCGCCCCGACGAAGTCGTCGTGCGTGTAGGCCAGCGAGCCGATGACGGTGAGCTCGCGCACCTGCCAGTCGCCGTAGCTGACGGTCGAGTCGGTCATCGGGAAGCCGAGCAGCGACAGCGTCCCGCCGCGCCGCACCATCTCCGACGAGGGCTGCAGCAGCGCGGCCGCTCCCGTGCACTCGTAGAGGACGTCGGCGCCGAGCCCGCTCGTGACGTCCTCGATCCACGTCGTCGCGGTGTCGCCGGGCGCGACGACGTCGGTGAAGCCGAGGGCGGTGGCGGCGGCCCGGCGCTCCTCGTTGGGCTCGATGACGAGCAGCCGTCCGGCGCCGGCGTGTCGGGCGTGCTGGGCGGTGAGCAGGCCGATGGGCCCGGCTCCCTGCACGACGACGACGGCACCGAGGGGCTGGCGGGTGCGACGGACGGCGTGGAACGTCACAGCCGTGGGCTCGACGATCGCGGCCTGGACGTCGGTCAGTCCGTCGAGGACGGCCATGACGCGACGTGCCGACACGACGAGCGACGTCGCGAAGCCGCCGTGGGCGGGGGAGTCGGGGGTGACGCCGTTGGCCTCCGCGAACGCGGTGTCGCAGTGGTCGGCGTGACCGGCCAGGCACATCGCGCACGTGCCGCACGCCGGTCCGACGCAGGCGATGACGCGCTGGCCGACCGCGACCGACGTGACGTCCGCCGCGGCGCGCGCGATCGTCCCGGTCCACTCGTGCCCGAACGTCGCGGGCGGGATCTGGCCGCCCGACGTGTAGTTGTGCGTGTCGGTCGCGCAGATGCCGCACAGCGTGATGGTGACCTTGACCTGCCCCGGTGCGAGCTCCTCGGGGGGCGTCTCGCGGTCGAGGACGAGTGAGCTGGGCGCGTCGATGCGGGCGTAGGTGGTCATGCCTCCACCGTACCCAGTGGTTGAATCTCGAACTACATGAGCGGTCGTCGCGACTCTTGGACGGAGCGTCGACGGCCCCCGGGGCTGGCAGGATGTGCGCCATGTCCGTCCTGACCGCGCAGCGCCCGCCCGCGGTCGACGACCGCCGCGAGCGCCGGGCGATCGGCTGGCTCACGCTGGGCCTGCTGCTCGGACCGATCGGCCTGACGGTCGGGTGGTACCACGTGCTCACGGCACCGCGGTGGTCGTGGCGCGACAAGCTCGCGGCGGCCCTCCTGCCGTTGCCGCTCGCCGGCGCGCGGCTGGCGATGCGAGCAGAGCTCGACGTGCCCAGATGCCGCCAGTCGGCCGACGGGTCCGTGGCGTGCACCGACTCACCGCTGTCGACGATCCTCGGGTGGGTCGTCCCCATCGTGATGCTGGTCGTGCTGGCGGTGATGATCCGGCACCTACGGCGGTCGGCGCGACGGCTCGAGACGCACCCGGTGACGTCCGCAGCGGCGGCACTGGCGCTGGCCGTCGTGGCTGCGTGGTGCGCGCCCGTCGTCGTCGACACCGTCGAGGACACCTGGTCCCATCGTCAGCAGGACGCGGTGCTCGACGCGGCGGCGGACGCCGACCGGGCGGGGGAGGCATACACCGTGATCGGCGAGGACGCGCAGAGCGACTGGACGTCCGACGTCGCACGCCCCGACGAGCGCGAGGCCGAACGGCTGGTCGGCGCCGGCAACCGCCGCTTCGACCGGCTGTTCGAGGAGCTCGCGGCCGAGACCGACGAGGACGGCGAGTGGAGCATCTCCGCCGCCGGGCGCCGCAGGTGCCACGTCTTCCCGGTCGTGCCCAGCGGGGATGCAGGCGACGTCCAGGACGTGACGGCCCTCGTGCGGCTCTGCTACGGCGCGGTCGAGGGATCGGCGTCCCTGACGCTCGACGCCCCGCGGTGATCCGATGCGTCGTCACCGGCAGGCGGTCGCGATGCATCAGGATCGGTCGCCGGCGGCGCCACGCCGATCACGGACACGTCCCCGCGCCTGTCGCAGCACATCTGGGATGAGGCGTCCAAGTCGGACGACGCGGACAGCCTCAAGGCCGAGAACTGAGACCCCGCTGGAATTGCCTCACTCCTTCGGGAGTAGGTATCAACCCCCCCCCGGGTCTTTGGCCGGGGGGTTGTTGCCGTTGTGCAGGGCTAGCGGGACTTGCCGTACTCCACCAGCCAGACGACGAAGGCCGAGAACGCGAGCATGACTCCGATGACCAGCAGTCCGAGCGATGCAACCATCACGCCGTTGGAGACCCCGTGGGGGGTTGCGAGGGTAAGGAACACAACGTTGACGGCGATCAGGAAACTAGCCGTGAATCCGAAAGCTATGGGGAGTTGCATCGCCACAGACTAGGCCAGTGCCTACTTCCGTCCATACCTCATGTACAGCACTCCGACGCCGAGCACTGCCCAGACCGCAACGAACGTGACAACGGCCCACGTCGGCCATGTGCCGTTGTCGTGACCGCCTCGGGGTATCGCCGTGAGCGAGTCCAAGCCGCTCAACGGGCTCTCCAGTACACGAAGAGGAAGCCGCCGACGAGAAAGGCGAGTGCTACGCCCGCTAGAGGCCACGGGAGTTCCCACCCTCGGCCCGCCCCCGAGGGAGCGACCTGCATCAGCGTTCTCATGCCGGCGATTCTGCCACTAGTCCTTGGGGCTGATGGACTGACTCAGTCGAAGGCCGCCGAAGGAAAGCAAACCGATCAGAGCCGTGATGAGTCCTGCCTTTACCTCGCCCGTCACACACATGTAGACCGCCCCGAGGGCTAGGAGCGGCAGAGTGCACCACGTCACGAATCTGTAGTACTTGACCATCTCCCAATCGGGTTCGCGCGTCATGGACACATCGTGCCCGTCGGACAGGGCCAGTCCTTCTCCAGTAGGCGCTGATAGCGCCCGGGTATTTAGACGGTCGCAGTCCTTGTGGGCGCGTCGGTCACCCGCGTTTGCTGCCACGTCCTCATGGCGCGACCATCGACCAGTGAAGAATTTCGGTCAGTACGAGGTGTGGTCTGTTCGGGTATGGGCAGGCGCAGGCTTCGCGGTCGGCCTCGCAATCCTGCTGATGGGTGTGCTGTTCGCGAGCCCCAGCGGGTCCTTCTTCCTAGCGCCCGTCGTGTTTGCAGGATCGGCAGAATTTGCCGCGCGGGGTCACAACAAGTCGCTCGGACGCACCTGACTAGTCGGGCAGACTGGTCTTCATGCCCGATGACTTCTGGCCCAGATTCTGGACCAATGTTGTGATGATGTTCCCGTCTATTCGGGGATGCCTTACGCCATCATGACGTGGGGATGGTGGCCGGGCTTCGTGATTGCTTTCGTCCTGGCAATGGCATGGTTCGCTCTGGTCGTGCTTGTCGCACGCCGTCGTCATCAAAGGCATGCGACCGCCAGCGACTCAGTCCCTGACGGCCGGGCCTAGGTTCTGCGCCATCACCCACACAATCGCTGTGCGGCCCGCTCCACTACTTCCTCCCTATGCGCTTGAACAGCAGCAGTCCCAGAATGATGGCCATCAGTGGAAGGAAGATCCACAAGGGAAGGCCGTCGCCCGCCGGGGTTGCCACCGCTACCAAGTTGCTCGTCATGGTCTCTCCTTCAGTTGGTGGGTACGGCTGGGCCACGCCGTTCAGCACGGCAACCCCAGGAGATGTACGCGTCGATCCTTCACGACGGGGGAGAGGTTGCGCGCCGGTGCCCACACCGTCGTGGTCCCGTCAAAGTCCTCGTGTGCACTGGTCTTCGTCAGCATGATCACGAGGCCTTCCCGGTCACCAGCAGCGTCCTTGCGCCATTCCAGCAGCAGGCCGAGTAGGGACGGCTGTTGGTGCATGACGCGGGAGCGCAGCAGCAGTTTTGCCTGCCAGGGATGGTCAGCGTCACAGTCGCCGCACGTCTCGAGCTGTACATGGGGCTAGGTGCCGCTCTGACAGGGCACAGTCCGCTAGGCCGAGGGCTCCTACACGTGCATGATGAAACTGTAGGTTTGTTGGATAATCTAAGGCGCATATGACGAAGACCTACGAAGTGCGCACCTACGGCTGCCAGATGAACGTCCACGACTCCGAGCGCCTGGGCGGGCTGCTGGAGACGGACGGCTACGTCCGCGCCGAGGACGGCACGACGCCCGACCTCGTCGTGTTCAACACGTGCGCCGTGCGCGAGAACGCCGACAACAAGCTGTACGGCAACCTCGGCCACATCGCGTCGGTCAAGCAGAAGAACCCCGGCATGCAGATCGCCGTGGGGGGCTGCCTGGCGCAGAAGGACCGCGACACGATCACGAAGAAGGCGCCCTACGTCGACGTCGTCTTCGGCACCCACAACATCGGCTCGCTGCCGGTGCTGCTCGAGCGGGCCCGCATCGCCGAGGAGTCGCAGGTCGAGATCCTCGAGTCGCTCGAGGTGTTCCCATCGACGCTGCCGACCAAGCGCGACTCGGTCTTCGCCGCCTGGGTCTCGATCAGCGTCGGCTGCAACAACACGTGCACGTTCTGCATCGTCCCGGCGCTGCGCGGCAAGGAGAAGGACCGCCGGCCCGGCGACGTCCTCGCCGAGATCCAGGCACTGGTCGCCGACGGCGTCGTCGAGGTGACGCTGCTGGGCCAGAACGTCAACGCGTACGGCGTCGAGTTCGGCGACCGCCAGGCCTTCGCGAAGCTGCTGCGTGCGTGCGGCGAGATCGAGGGGCTCGAGCGCGTGCGGTTCACGAGCCCCCACCCCAAGGACTTCACCGACGACGTCATCGCCGCGATGGCCGAGACCCCCAACGTCATGCCCCAGCTGCACATGCCGCTGCAGTCGGGCAGCGACCGCGTGCTCAAGGCGATGCGCCGCTCGTACCGCCAGGACAAGTTCCTCGGCATCATCGACCGCGTCCGCGAGGCCATGCCCGACGCCGCCATCACGACCGACATCATCGTCGGCTTCCCCGGCGAGACCGAGGAGGACTTCGCCGAGACGATCGACGTCGTCCGCGCGGCCCGGTTCACCAGCGCGTTCACGTTCCAGTACTCCCAGCGGCCCGGCACGCCCGCCGCCGACCTGCCCGACCAGCTGCCGAAGGACGTCGTGCAGGAGCGCTACATGCGCCTGACCGCCGTCGTCGACGAGGTCGCGACCGCCGAGGCGAGGAAGCAGGAGGGTCGCGTCGTCGAGCTGCTCGTCGCCGACCACGAGGGCAAGAAGGACGGCGCCAACCGCCGCCTCAGCGGGCGCGCCCGCGACAACCGCCTGGTCCACTTCGTGCCCGGCGACCACGACGTCCGTCCCGGCGACATGGTCGAGGTGCGCATCACCCACGCCGCCCCGCACCACCTGGTCAGCGACGACGCCCCGCTCTCGTACCGCCGAACGCCGGCCGGCGACGCGTGGGAGTCGCGCCAGGGACGCACCGAGGTGCGGTCGGTCGGGCTCGGCATGCCGTCGCTCGGCGTGCCGGCACCCCTGCCGGTCGTCGAGTCGCCCTGCGCGGTCTGAGGGGCTGACCCGTGCGGCCGGACGACGTCATCGACGACTTCGACGGCGACGGGCTCGACGCGGCCGTGTGGTTGCCTCACTACCTGCCGCACTGGAGCACCCGCGAGACGTCCGCGGCGACGTTCGACGTCCGCGACTCGGTGCTGCGGCTGACGATCCCGGTCGATCAGGAAGTCTGGTGCGAGGGCGTGCACGATCCGGCGCTGCGGGTGTCGGCGATCCAGTCCGGCGAGCTCTCCGGACCAGCGGGCAGCACCCTCGGTCAGCAACCGTTCCTGCCCGGGCAGCTGGTCGTGCAGCAGCAGCCCGAGCTCCGCGGTTGGCTGCCCGAAGGGGGACGGATCGAGGTGCGTGCCCGGATGGACCTGTCACTTAGGTCGATGGCGTCGGTGTGGATGGTCGGCTTCGAGGAGGCACCGGAGCAGTCGGGGGAGATCTGCCTGTTCGAGATCTTCGGCGACAGCGTCTCGAGCGACGGGACGATGGTCCACGTCGGCAGTGGGATCCACCCCTTCCGGGACCCTCGGCTCACGGACGACTTCGCCGCGATCGGTCGCACCATCGACACCGGAACCTGGCACGTGTTCGCCGCCGACTGGCACGACGACCACGTCGCGTTCTCGGTCGACGGCGAGCTGCTCCGTGCCGTCGAGCAGTCGCCCCGATACCCCCTGCAGATGGTCATCGGTGTCTTCGACTTCCCGGACCGGGACGGTCCGGAGGGGCACGAGCCGTGGCTCGAGGTCGACTGGGTCCGAGGACCGTCCGGACGGTACAAGGTGTCTGGGTCGGCGTAGCGAATTCGACACCCGAGTTCTGTTGCACTTCGAAACCGTCCGTGTGATGTTGAACTCGGTCGACACAGGGTCGACCCGTCCCAACGGGGGGAACATGCACAAGAAGTTCACAGGCGTGCTGGCGGCGACCGCCGTCGCCGCGGTCACGCTCAGCGGGCCCGGCGTCTCGAGCGCGCAGGCCGAGTCGGCGTCCGACAGCGGCGTGACGATCGCCAAGTCGTCCATCAAGTGGGGCACGTGCACCAGTGCGCGTCTGCAGCAGGCCGGCGCCCAGTGCGCCAAGGTCGCGGTCCCGCTCGACTGGAGCAAGCCGCGCGGCAAGAAGATCAAGATCGCGATCTCGCGCAAGAAGCACACCGTCAAGGCCAGCAAGTACCAGGGCGTCATGCTGGTCAACCCCGGCGGACCGGGCGGCTCGGGCCTCTCGCTATCGCTGCTGCAGGGCGCCGTGCCCGAGTACAAGGGCCAGGACGTCGGCGGCGCCTACGACTGGATCGGCTTCGACCCGCGCGGTGTCGGCGAGAGCGAGCCCGCCGTCAGCTGCGACCCGAGCTGGGCGGGCTACAACCGTCCCCGCTACGAGCCCACCAGCGCCACCCCGTACCGCACGTACACCAAGAAGGACCCGTGGCCGGCGATCACCAACGCCTACACGAACGCCTGCAAGGCCAACAACAGCAAGGGCATCCTGCGACACCTGACGACCAAGGACGTCGCCAAGGACATGAACCTGATCCGCCAGCGCCTCGGCGCGTCGAAGATCAACTACTACGGGTTCTCGTACGGCACGTACCTCGGCCAGGTCTTCGCGTCGATGTTCCCGAAGCAGGTGCGCCGCATGGTCTTCGACGGCACCGTCGACCCGCGCGGCGTCTGGTACGAGGCCAACCTGAGCCAGGACACGGCCTTCGACCGCAACATCAACATCTGGTTCAAGTGGGTCGCCAAGCACGACAGCACCTACCACCTGGGCAAGACCGGCGCGGCCGTCCGCAACCTGTACTACGCGACCCGCAACCGGCTCTACGCCAACCCCGTGACGGCGCCCGGCGGCGTCCACGGCACGAGCGACAAGCTCGGTGGCAGCGAGTGGACCGACGCGTTCCTGTACGCCGGCTACTACGAGTCGACGTGGACCGACCTGGCCAACACGTTCTCGTCGTTCGTCAACAACAACGACGTCGCGGCCCTCGAGGCGTCCTACCTCGACGCGTCGGGCTTCGGTGACGACAACGGCTACGCGGTCTACCTCGGCGTCCAGTGCACGGACACGTCGTGGCCGAAGAGCTGGAAGAAGTGGCGCGCCGACAACCAGCGCATCGCCCGCAAGGACCCGTTCCTGACGTGGTCGAACGCCTGGTACAACGAGTCGTGCCGCCACTGGCCCGCCCCGTCGCGCACGCCGAAGAAGATCGACGGGTCGAAGGTCAAGAGTGTCCTGATGCTCAACGAGACCCTGGACGCCGCCACGCCGTACGCGGGCAGCCTGCAGGTGCGCAAGCTGTTCCCGAACGCCAGCCTCGTCGCGACGAAGGGTGGCACGACCCACTCCAACTCGCTCAACGGCTACGCGTGCGTCGACAACAAGATCGCCCGCTACCTGTACGACGGCAAGCTGCCGAAGCGGGCGAAGGGCAACCGGGCCGACGCCTACTGCAAGGCGATCCCGCAGCCGCGGCCCGAGCCCGTCACGGGCTCGACGCAGCTGCAGGCGCAGTCGCAGAAGAAGTTGACGGTGCTGGAGCAGGTCAGGCTCGAGCAGCAGAAGATCGCGGCCCCGCGCTGACCGCAGGGTCCGCACGCACCGCGTCCACGTGACCAGGACGGCCCGCTCCCCGCTCGCGCGGGGGACGGGCCGTCCGACGTGCGGGTGACACCCGCAGGTGCTGGAATGAGCCGATGAATCGGGGCGGTGCGGGCGTGAGGGCTCTTCTCGGCGTGATGACGTCCGTCGTCGTCACCCTGACCCTGGTCGTGGGAGTGGCGCCGACACCTGCGTCGGCAGAGACAGCCGAGGCGCCCGTCGCGGGTGCCACCGAGACGACGGTGACCGCCCCGGCCCAGGTCGCGCTGCGGCGGCCCGTCACGATCAGCGCGACGGTCGTCGCCGCGGGCGCGCCGGTGACCGAGGGCTCGGTGCGGTTCGAGCGACCGTCGCCGGCGGGTTGGGTCGGCATCGGCGAGGGTGTCGTCGACGCGCAGGGGACGGCCGCCGTGCGGGTCGTCCTCGACGCCGACCCCGGTGCGGTGAGGGCCGTCTACACCGGCTCCGGGTCGTTCGGGCCGTCGACCTCCGCCGCCGTGCCCGTGCAGGGCGTGCCGCAGGCCGCGTCCGTCGTGCTGCGCGCCCCGCGGTCCGTGGTCGACGAGCGGACGCTCGACGTGTCGGCCGCCGTCACGACCCCCGACGGGCCGGTGCCGGGGGCCGCGGTGTCGTTCCAGGTGTACCGCTCGAAGGCGTGGCGGACGTACGGGGTCGTCGCGACCGACGCGAACGGTGTCGCGCGCACCGGGTCGCGTCCGCGCCTCACCTACCGCTACCGCGCCGTCGTGGCCGCCGGGAGCTGGTACACCGGGGCCCGGACGGCGACCGCGACGGTCAGGAACGTCCCGCCCGGCACCGTCGTCAAGCTCCCGCGCAAGGCACCCCGACCCACGAGGCTCCCCGCCCAGCCGCGGGCGTCCGGTGACGGTGCGAACGCGTCGGTCTCGCGCATCGGCGACGCGACCTGGCGGAGCATGAAGGGACGCTCGTGGCGAGCTGGCTGCCCGGTCGGGCGCGCGTCGCTGCGCCTCGTGCGCGTCAACTACTGGGGCTTCGACGGCTACCGGCACCGCGGCGAGATCGTCGTGCACTCATCGATCGCCGGCAAGACCGCCCGTGCCTTCTCCGACCTCTACCGCAACCGCGTGCCGATCCGGTCGATGTACCGCGTCGACCGGTTCGGCTACTCCTCGCGCGTCAAGGGCGCCGACGACCACGCGTCGATGCAGGCCGACAACACGAGCGGGTTCAACTGCCGCAGCGTCATCGGGCGGCCGAGCATCCGGTCACCCCACGCCCACGGCCGCGCGATCGACATCAACCCCTTCGAGAACCCGTACCGCTACCGCTGGGGCAGGTGGGCGCCCAACTCGTGGTGGAAGGACAAGGCAGCCGGGACGTACGCGTGGACCAAGCGCTCGCACCTCGTGCCGACGATCATGCGGCGCAACGGATTCCGCTGGACCTACGGCGCGATCGACGGGCAGCACTTCGACGGGTGAGCAGGTCGGCGGATGATGGACGCATGACCGACGTCAAGGACCACCTGCACACCCGCCTGCGCGTCGTCCGCGCCGCCGTGCTGGCCGCGGTCGACGGGGTCGGCGAGCACGACCTGCGGCGTCCGCTCACGCCGACCGGCACCAACCTGATCGGTCTGGTCAAGCACCTGGTGGGCGTCGAGCACGTCTACCTGGGGGAGTCGTTCGGACGTCCGGCACCCGACGTGCTGCCGTGGGTCGAGGACGGCTCGGTGTGGGACGGTGCCGACATGTGGGCGACGGCCGACGAGTCGAGCGCGCACATCGTCGACCTGTACCGGCGGGCGTGCGCCCACGGCGACGAGACGATCGCCGGGCTCGACGTCGACAGCCCCGGTCGCGTGCCGCACTGGCCGGACGACAAGGCCGACACGACCCTGGGGTTCCTGCTGGTGTGGATCGTCTCCGAGACGGCCCAGCACGCGGGGCACGCCGAGATCGTCCGTGAGCTCGTCGACGGTCGCCCGGCCGCTGCCACGTCGGCCGGCGGCACCGACTGGCCGACGTACGTCGAGCACGTCCGGGCCGCGGCCGACGCGCACCGCTAGACCTGCAGCGTCGGGTGCAGCCGTGCCACGGTGACGGTCTGCCGCCGTCGCGCGGCGATCACCGTCACGCCCAGCGCGAGCGCCGTGAACAGCCCCAGCACGAGGAAGTCGCGCACGACGCCGTCGCTGCCACCGGCGAGCGCCGCCCTCAGGCCGTGCACGGTGTACGTCATCGGCAGCAGGTCGTGCAGCACGTTGAAGAACGGCGGCGCGGTCTCGATGGGATACGTTCCGCCGGCCGAGGTGAGCTGCAGGCTGACGAACACGAGGGCCGCGAACCGTCCGGCCCCGCCGAACAGCGCCACGAACATCTGGTTGATCGCCGTGAAGACCGCACCGGTCGCGAGCGCGATGCCGACCAGCAGCGGCTCGTCGGCCGGCTGGACGCCCAGCACGCCCTGCAGCACCACCAGCAGCAGGACGACCTGCACGACCGACAGCGCGAGTCCGGGTGCGTAGCCCGCCAGGGCCACCCGGACGCTGCCGGTGGTCGACGCGATCGCCCGGGCCGAGAGCGGCCGCAGCAGCAGGTAGATCGCCATCGCGCCGACCCACAGCGCCAACGAGACGAAGTACGGGGCGAGGGCCGCGCCGTAGTTCTCGACGGGGTTGACGCGGTCGGCCGCGTCCTCGATCGGGGTCGCGGCGGTCTTGGCGAGCTGGTCGCGCTCCGACGTCGAGTAGTCGGGCACCTTGTCGCTGCCGTCGTTGAGGCCGTTGCTGAGCTCGAGCGCACCGGCCGAGAGCTGGTCGGCGCCATCGACGAGCTGGTCGCCCCCGTCGGCGAGCTTCCGGCTGCCGTCGGCCAGCTGGTCGGCGCCCCCCACGAGCCGTCCGGCGCCGGCGGCCGCGGCGACGGCCCCCTCGCGCAGCTGCGACGTGCCGTCGGTCAGCCGGTCGGCACCGTCGGACGCCTGGCCGATGGCTCCGACGAGCGCCGGGACGTTGCGGGCTAGCTTGGCGTTGCCGTCGGCGACCTGAGCGGCCCCGTCGGCGAGCTGCCGGGTCTGCTGCCCCGCGCTGGTGGCCTGCCCACGGACGTCGCGGACGAAGGTCTTGAGGTCGCCGGCACGTGCGGCGGCGTCCTCGATCGCGCCGCAGTCGACCCCGGCCGGCGCGCCGTCGGCCCGGCACTGGTCGGCCAGCGTGCGCAACGTCGTGGCGAGCCGGTCGATGTCGGCGTCGGCGGTGCCCGTCGCGTCGAGGATGCCCTGGGTGAAGGCCTGCACCGTCCGGTCGACCTGGGCCGTGCCGTCGGCGACCTGGCGCGAGCCGTCGGCCAGACGACGGGTGTCGCGCGGGAGGGTCAACGTGCTCGACTCGAGCTGCGACAGCCCGCGGGACAGCTTCTTCGCGCCCGAGTCGAGCTCGGTGGCGCCGTCGGCGAGCTGGCGGTTGCCGTCGGCCAGGGTGCCCGCCCCGTCGGCGAGCGCGCCGGCCCCGTCGGCCAGGGTCGTCGCGCCGTCGGCCAGGTCGGAGGCCCCGGACGAGAGGCGGTCGGCCCCGTCGGCCAGGTCGGAGGCCCCGTCGGCGGCGTCTGACAGCGAGGTCTTGATGTCGGAGAAGCTCAGGTAGACGTTGTCGAGGTACGTCTCGGTGACCTGTGCGTTGAGCGCGCCCTTCGCGGCCTGCAGGATCGTCTTCGCGATCGTCCCGTTGATGTAGTTGACGGCGTCGTTGGTCTGCAGGTCGAGCTGGCCCTGCACCGCGGCCGTGGGGTCGCCACTGGTCGACGTCGCCGCCGCCGACAGGTTCTCGGGGATTGTCAGGACGGCCTTGTAGTCGCCGTCGGCGAGCCCGCGCTGGGCGTCCTTCGCGTCGGTCAGCACCCAGTCGTAGTTGTCGTCGGCGTCGTTGCTGACGAGGTTGCCGGCCAGCTGGCGGCCGACCGCGACAGGCTGCGCGGCCCCGTCGGTGCCGGTGACCTCGACCATCTGGTCGTGGTTGACGACGGCTGCGCGCACGTGGTCGAGGCGGCCGGTCGGGTCGAGATTCGCCCAGACGTACATCGCGCCGTAGAACAGCGGCACGAGCATCACGGCGACGACCGCTGCGCGCGTCAGCCGGCTGCGCCGGAAGCGCGCGAGCTCGAACCAGGGGAGGGTGGGGGACGGGATCATGGCAGCATCAGCTCGTGGAGGGTGCGGTGGGTGTCGAGCTCCAGGCGGTGGAGCCGGCCGGACGGAACGCGGTCGGAGGGTGACGGGGCCGACGACGCGGCCTGGACGCTCGCGACGAGGGTGACGTCGCGATCGGCGAGCAGGATCGCGAGCGCTGACCACAGCAGCTCGACGTGCTCGGCGGCCCGCAGGTCGTCGGCGTCGTCGACCACCACGACGCGGGGGTCGTCGGTCAGGGCGAGGACGACGCCGAGCAGCTTGCGCTCGAGCCGCGTCAGCGTCGACACGAGCGCGTCGCCGTCGACGGGCTCGAACGGGATGCCGGCCTCGTCGTGGGCGCGGGCGAGGGCCGCGTTGAGGTCGCCGACGATCGGTGCGACGCGGCGCCGGCTGACCCACAGGCCGAACGACCGGATCGACAGCCGCTCGGCGACGTGCTGCTCGACGCTCAGGTTGTCCTCGAGGTCGTTGATGCCCGGCAGCTCGGCCAGCGCGACCGAGTGCCGGACGGCACGGGCCTCCTGCGGCAGCAGGTGCCCCATGACCCGCATGCGTCCGGTGTCGAAGGCCATGCGTCCGGCCACCGTCAGCAGCAGGGCGGTCTTGCCGGCGCCGCTCGGGCCGTGGACGACCAGCCAGTCCCCGGTCTCGACCTCGAACGAGACGTCGTTCAGCACGGGGCCGTCGGGTCCGTCGGTCGTGACGGACGCCGCGGTGATCGCGGCCGTCGACCCTCGACGCGGCCACGTCTCGAGCTCGACCCGGCGGTGCAGGCCCTCTCCCTCGACGTCGACGTGCGGCAGGCGCCGGCCGAGCCACCCGGGCAGGGCCCACGCGCGGTCGCCGAACAGCTGCATGACGGCCGGTGCGAAGAGCATGCGGATGAGGAAGGCGTCGACGAACACACCGACGGCCAGCGCGAACGCGATGGGCTTGATGTTCGGGTCGCCCTCGGGCACGAAGGCCGCGAACACCGCGAGCATGATGACGGCCGCGGCCGTGACGACGCGCGAGCTGCCGACGAACCCGTCCGAGATCGCGCGGTGGGCGTCGCCCGTGCGGGTGTACTCCTCCTTCATCCGCGCCATCAGGAAGACCTCGTAGTCCATCGAGAGGCCGAACAGCACGGCCATCAGGATGATCGGCAGGAAGCTGATCAGCGGACCGGTCTGGTCGAGGTGCACGAGGTCCATCAGCCAGCCCCACTGGAAGACCGCGACGACCGCGCCGAACGACGCCCCCGTCGAGAGCAGGAAGCCGAGGGTCGCCTTGAGTGGCACCACGAGCGACCGGAACACGATCATCAGCAGCAGCACCGACAGGCCGACCACGACGACGCCGAACGGCACCAAGGCCTCCTGCAGGCGGTCCGAGACGTCGATGCCCCCGGCGGTCAGACCCGTCACGGCGACGGGCACACCGTACTCGTCGGTCCACTGCGGCGCGCGGTCGCGGATCTCGCGCACCAGGTCGGCGGTGCGGACGTCGGTCGGTCCGGTCGCCGGGACGACCTGCACGATGCCGGTGTCGGCGGTGCGGTTGGGCGTGGCCAGCCCGATCGCGGCGACGCCGTCCATGCCGCGCAGGTCGTCGGCGATGCCGTTGACGACACCGACGGGATCGGTCGAGGAGATGATGTCGATGCTGACGAGCAGGGTGCCGTTGTAGCCCGGCCCGAAGTTGTCGTCGACGAGGTCGTAGGCGGTGCGCTGCGTGCTGCCCAGCGGTGCGGTGCCGTTGTCGGGCAGCGCGAGCTGCAGGTCCTTGGCCGGCACGGCCATGACGGCGAGCCCCACGACGACCAGCACGATCGCGATGAGGGGGAAGCGGGTCGTGACGCTGACCCAGCGACGCGAGAAGACGCCCGGAGGGGCGTCCCGACGGGGCGTGAGACGGTCGCCCGCGCGGCCGAGCAGGGCCGGCAGCACCGTGAGCGCGACGGCGACGGCGATCACGACCGACAGTGCGGCGACGGCGCCCATCACGGTCAGGAACGGGATGCGCGCGATCGACAGGCCCAGCAGGGCGATGACGACGGTGACGCCCGCGAACACGACCGCCGACCCGGCGGTGGCGACCGACCTGGCGGACGCCTCCTCGGGCTCGAGGCCCTCGGCGAGCAGCTCGCGATGGCGCGACACGATGAACAGGGCGTAGTCGATCCCGACGGCCAGGCCGATCATGAGCGCCAGTAGGGGAGCGGTCGCCGAGATCGTGACGAAGCCGGTCAGCGCGATCGTGATCGCGATCGTCACGAGCACGCCGAGCAGGGCGGTCACGATCGGCATCACCGCGGCACGCAGCGACCGGAACATCAGGAACAGCACGATGAACGCGACGACGACGCCGACGACCTCCGTGATCGACAGCTGGGGGCCGGTGCTCGTGAACACGTCGCCGCCGAAGGCCATCGTGTAGCCCGCGGCCTTCAACGCGTCACCGGTCTCGACGAGCTGCTCGCGGTCGGCCGGGGTGACGGCGGTCAGCTCGCGGTCGAACTGCACCTGCACCTGCAGCGCGCGCCGATCGGCCGAGATGCCGACCGTGTTGCCGTCCGCGTAGGGGGAGACCACGTCGCTGACGCCGTCGACCTTCTTCATCCCGGCGACGGCGTCGGCCACGAGCCGCTTGGTCTCGCCGTCGTCGACGGTGCTGCCGCGGTCGGCGACGACCACGAGGTAGGCCGACGTCCCGCTGAGCTCGGGGAACGTGCGGCCGAGCGAGTCGATGGCCTCCTGCGACTCGGTGCCGGGGATGTCGAACGAGTTCTTGGTGCCGCCGCCGAGGCCCGCCGCGGCGACGCCCGCGACCAGCAGCACGAGGATCCAGGCGGCGATGACGCGGCGCGGGTGACGGAAGGCCCACCGGCCCAGCGAGTACAGGGAGTTCGACACGGCATCGACGATACGTTTGTGTATTGGATGCGTCAATGTATCGAGTACGCTGTGTGCGTCACACGGATGAACGGGGATCACCATGACGACATCGGACGCCCGTCCCGCGGTGCGCCGACGCTCGGCCACGCGCGAGCGCCTCCTCGAGGCGACGCGCGAGGTGCTGGCCCGCGAGGGCATCCAGGGCGCGTCGGTCGAGCACATCTGCGAGCAGGCCGGCTTCACCCGCGGCGCCTTCTACTCCAACTTCTCGAGCAAGGACGTCCTGCTGCTGGCGCTGTTCCGACGCGAGCGCGACCTGATGTTCGAGAGCCTGAGGGCGGCGACGGCACCGGAGTCCTACGAGGGCCTCGAGCCCACCGAGGCCATCGCCGTGATCATCGACCGCTTCCTCGGGCTGCAGTCGGTCGACCGCGCCGGCTTCCTCGTGCACCTCGAGTTCTCGATCCGCGGCATCCGCGGCGGCGAGGTCGGCGACGAGTTCAACGACTCGTGGCGCGAGATCAAGGACGAGCTCGTGTCGCTGATGACCACGATCGTCGCGTCGCTCGGGCGCGAGTTCACGGTCGACCCTCGCCACGCCGCGACGGTGCTCACCGGCACGTACGACGAGGCCGTGCGCGAGGCCATCACCGACGAGCGCGAGCTCGACGCCGAGCTGCTGCAGACGACCCTGCCGATGCTGCTGCTGGCCGCGACGCGGCCGCTCGACGCGGTGCCCGTCGACGTCAGTGCAGGAGCTTGAGCCCGGCGACGGCGGCGACGATCACCAGGATCAGCAGCACCTTGACGACCGACGCGGACTCCTCGCCGGAGATCATCGCGTAGGCGACGGTCAGCGAGGCGCCGATGCCGACCCACACGGCGTACGACGTGCCGACGGGCAGCTCGCGCATCGCGTAGGCCAGGCCGGTCATGCTGAGCACGACCGAGACGGCGAACACCAGCGACGGGACGAGGCGGGTGAAGCCGTCCGAGCGGCCGAGGGCCGTGGCCCACACGGCTTCGAGGACGCCGGAGACGGCGAGGACGATCCAGGACATGTCATGCTCCCTGGCGCCGTCTTGTCGCTGTCCGGGTACGGCACCGCTCGTCCGGGAGCCCGTCGGGGCTCTGCCCCCAGCCTCTCACACCATCAGGCGGAGGTGGATCCTCAACCATCTCAGCGTCGGGACGGTTGCGGATCCACCTCCTGCCGGTGGGACGATGGGGGCATGGCCATTCGGATCGCCCAGGACGCCCACGCCGACCAGGTGCTGACGGACAGCCCGTTCGCCCTGCTGGCCGGCATGATGCTCGACCAGCAGTTCCCGATGGAGCGGGCGTTCGCGGGCCCGGCGAAGGTGCTCGAGCGCTTCGGCTCGCTCGACCCGGCCGCCATCGCGGACGCCGATCCCGAGGCGTTCGCCGACCTGTGCGCCACCCCGCCGGCGATCCACCGCTACGGCCGCTCGATGGCCGCGCGGATGCAGGAGCTGGCACGGGTCGTCGTCGACGAGTACGACGGCGACGCGTCCCGCATCTGGTCGGACGCCCGGAGCGGCGAGACGCTGGTCAAGCGGCTCAAGGCGCTGCCGGGCTTCGGCGACCAGAAGGCCACGATCTTCGCGGCGCTGCTCGCCAAGCAGCTCGACGTCAAGCCGCGCGGCTGGACGACCGTCACGGGCGACTACGGGCGCAAGGGGTTCCGGTCGGTCGCCGACGTCGTCGACCCCGAGTCGCTCGCCAAGGTGCGCGAGTTCAAGCAGGCCGCGAAGCAGAAGGCGAAGGCGGCCGGCGAGAAGAAGAAGCCCTCAGCCTGACAGCGCGTCGGCGTCGGGCGAGTCGATCGTGGGCGGCACCTCGCACGCGGCGTCGCCGAGCCACACGTCGGCCATCCGCTCGGTGACGGGGTCGCCGTCGCCGTCCACGGGCACCACCAGCGACGCGTTGGGGTCGCGCAGCAGCCGTCGGGCGAGACGCTCGCGGGCGCCGACGAGGCTCTCCCAGTCGTCCAGCCACTGGTCGGACGGACGATCGCGCGCGATCGCCGCGGCGGACTCGGTCCTGATCGCGTCGACCATGAGCCGGACGGCGCGGTCCTGGTCGCGGATCGTCTCGGACTGCTGCTGGGCCGTGCCGTAGACGGGGAGCATGTCGACGGTCGACGTCATGAGCGAGCACTCGACCGCGATCGTCGTCAGCAGCTCGTCGTCGTCGATCACGCCCGGCAGGTCGCCCGAGCCGAGTCGCGCCAGCACGACGACGAGCCCGCCGGCCACGACCAGGCCCGTCAGGGTCGCCAGCACCGCGACCCACACCCAGCGGGCGGACGAGGGCGGCGGAGGGAACTCCCACGTGTTGCGGGCCGGGGGATACGCGGCCCCTCCCGTGGCATCGAGCACGGTGTCATCGTGCCACGCCGGGTAGCGTTCCACCCGTGATCGTCGCCGCCGCCGTCTGCCCGCACCCGCCGCTCCTGGTGCCGGAGATCGCGCCGGGCACCGACGCCGAGCTCGGCGAGCTGCGCGACGCCTGCCGGGCGGCCGTCGCGGGCCTCGTGGCGTCCGGCGCCGGGCGCGTCGTCGTCATCGGTGCGGGCGACCTGGCCCACGACGTCGACGAGCACGCGGGCGGCACCCTCGCCGGCTTCGGCGTCGACGTGCGCGCCGGGGGAGACGACCTCGTGCTGCCGCCGAGCCTGACGATCGGGGCCTGGCTGCTCGACGCTGCCGGGTGGTCCGGCCCGCGCACGTACGCGGCGGGAGCGCCCGACACGTCAGACGACGTCGCGCTGCTCGTGATGGCCGACGGCTCGAACGGCCGCTCCGAGAAAGCGCCGGGCTTCCTCGACGAGCGGGCCGAGCCGTTCGACGCCGCCATCGCGCGGGCGCTCGCGGACGGCGACCCGGCGGCGCTGGTCGCGTTCGACGCCGAGCTCGGTGCCGCACTCGGCTCGACCGGCGTCCCGGCCCTGCAGGCGCTCGGCCGCGCGGTCGGTGCGACGACGAAGGGCGCCACCGTCGCAGCACGCGTGCTGTTCGACGGGGCGCCCCTTGGCGTCGGCTACGTCGTGGCCGAGTGGGTGCCGTCCGGACGGACGGCGTAGCCGCTACGGCTTCTTGCGGCTCTCGTCGGCGAGCTTGTCGGCCGCGTCCTTGGCCTTGAGCGCGGCGTTGTCGATCTTGTCGTCGTACTTGCCCTTGGTGGCCTTGCTCGCCATGCCGGCGGCCTTCTGGATGCCCTGGTCGATCTGGGAGTTCTTGCTGGCCGCGAGATCGGCGGCCTTCTCCTTGAGCTCAGGAGCCTTCTTCTTCAGGTTGTCGAGGAAACCCATGGCTTCCCTCCTCGCGTGTCGTGTCGGGGTGCGGTCACCGGGGCGTGACCGCCACCGGATTCCCTCCAGCGTACTGGGATGATGGGCGGCATGTCCGTGCGAGAAACCGTCGTGGCCGTCGTCGGTCCCACCGCATCGGGCAAGTCGTCCCTGGCCGTCCGCATCGCGCAGCGGGTCGGTGACGCCGAGGTCGTCAACGTCGACTCGATGCAGCTCTACCGGCACATGGACATCGGCACCGCCAAGCCCACCGCGGCCGAGCGCGCGGTCGTCCCGCACCACCTGTTCGACGTGCTGGACGTCGCCGACACCGCGAGCGTGGCGGAGTTCCAGCAGCAGGCGCGGGCCGTCGTCGCCGACTGCCACGCCCGCGGCGTCGTCCCGGTGCTGGTGGGCGGCTCCGCCCTCTACGTGCGCGCCGTGCTCGACCGGCTCGACTTCCCGGGCACCGACCCCGCCGTGAGGCAGCGCTGGGCCGACGAGCTCGAGCGCCGCGGCAGCCGGGCGATGCACGACGAGCTGGCGCGGCGCGACCCGGCGGCGGCCGCGCAGATCCAGCCGACCAACGACCGGCGCATCGTCCGGGCGCTCGAGGTCGGCGAGCTGACGGGCCGGCCGTTCGTCGCGACGATGCCGCCGCTGGAGTCGATCTACCCCGCTCTGACGATGCTGGGCCTCGACGTGCCCCGCGACGTCCTCGAGGTCCGTCTGGCCGACCGCGTCGACCAGATGTGGGCCGACGGGTTCGTCGACGAGGTCAGGGGCCTGCTCGAGCACGGCATCGAGGACAGCCTGACGGCGTCGCGGGCCCTGGGCTATCAGCAGATCCTGGCGTTCCTGCGCGGCGAGATCTCCGAGGACGAGGCGCGGGCCGACACCGTCACCGGCACCCGCAAGTTCGCCCGGCGGCAGGACCGCCTGTTCCGCAAGGACCCCCGCATCCACTGGCTGCCCCACGACGCCGACGACCTGCTCGAGCGAGCCATGGCCACCGTCCTGTCGCAGTAGACTGGCGGCATGACGTTCGCATGGCTGAAGGGGCACGGCACCGAGAACGACTTCGTGCTGCTCCCCGACCATGACGGCTCGGTCCACGGCGGGCTTGACGGTGGCTTCGTCGCCGCCCTGTGCGACCGGCGCCGCGGCATCGGGGCCGACGGCGTGCTGCGCGTCGTCCGGACGTCCGCGCTGAGCGGGATCGAGCCCGGCATCACCTCGGCCGGCGAGTGGTTCATGGACTACCGCAACGCTGACGGCTCGATCAGCGAGATGTGCGGCAACGGCACCCGCGTCTTCGCCCTGCACCTCGTGCAGGAGGGGCTCGCCGACCCGTCCGCCCCGTTCGTGATCGGCACCCGCGACGGCGACAAGACGATGTCGTTCCACGGCGAGCAGATCAGCGTCGACATGGGCGTGCCCCGGGTGCAGGACGTCTCGAAGGTCTCGGCCGCCGGAAATACGTGGGAGGCGCAGGACGTTTGTACAGGTAATCCCCACGCCGTGGCCTTCGTCGACCGGCTGGACGACGTCGGCCCGCTGCTGACCGAGCCCGGCTTCGACCAGGTGGTCTACCCCGACGGCGTCAACATCGAGTTCGTCGTCCGCGAGGGCGAGCGGCACGTCGCGATGCGCGTGCACGAGCGCGGTGCGGGGGAGACGCGTTCGTGCGGCACCGGCGCCTGCGCCGTGGCCGTGGCCACCGCAGTGGCCGATCGGGCCGAACGACCCGTCACCTACCGGGTCGACGTCCCGGGCGGCACGCTGCACGTGACCTGGGACGCCGACGACCACATCACCCTGACCGGACCCGCCGAGATCGTCGCGCGGGGCACCATGGATTGGACTGCATGACCGAACCGACGACAGGCCCCACCACCACGAGCCAGCCCCAGGGCACCGAGGGGCTCGACCTCGAGGAGCGCCACTCGCTGCGCCGTGTGGTCAACCTGCGCACCGAGCTCGAAGACATCACCGAGGTCGAGTACCGCCAGCTGCGCCTCGAGCGCGTCGTCCTGGTGGGCGTCTGGACCGAGGGCACCGTCGAGGACGCCGAGAACTCGATGGCCGAGCTCAAGCTGCTGGCCGAGACCGCCGGTTCCGAGGTGCTCGACGCCCTGATCCAGCGGCGGCAGAAGCCCGATCCGTCGACGTACATCGGCTCGGGCAAGGTCGAGGACCTCCGCGCCACGGTCGAGGCCACGGGCGCCGACACGATCATCTGCGACGGCGCGCTGGCGCCCAGCCAGCTGCGCAACCTCGAGGACAAGTGCAAGGTGAAGGTCGTCGACCGCACGGCCCTGATCCTCGACATCTTCGCGCAGCACGCCAAGAGCAAGGAGGGCAAGGCGCAGGTCGAGCTCGCCCAGCTGCAGTACCAGACCCAGCGCCTGCGCGGCTGGGGTGGCAACCTCTCGCGCCAGGCCGGTGGACAGGCCGCGGGCGGCGAGGGCATCGGCGGACGCGGACCGGGTGAGACCAAGCTCGAGACCGACCGCCGTCGCATCCAGATGAAGATGACGAAGCTGCGTCGCGAGCTCAAGGAGCTCGGCAAGGCCCGCGAGACCAAGAAGGGCAACCGGCAGCGCCACGAGATCCCGTCGGTGTCGATCGCGGGCTACACCAACGCCGGCAAGTCGAGCCTGCTGAACCGGCTCACCGACGCCGGGGTGCTGGTCGAGAACGCGCTGTTCGCGACGCTCGACCCGACGACGCGCCGCACGCAGACGTCCGACGGTCGCGTGTACACGCTGTCCGACACCGTCGGCCTGGTGCGCAACCTGCCGCACCAGCTCGTCGAGGCGTTCCGGTCGACGCTCGAGGAGATCGCCGAGTCCGACCTGATCCTGCACGTCGTCGACGGCTCCGACCCCGACCCGGAGGGCCAGATCGCCGCGGTGCGCCAGGTCATCCTCGAGGCCGGTGCGGCCGAGGTGCCCGAGATCATCGTCATCAACAAGGCCGATGCGGCCGACCCGCTGGTCGTCAAGCAGCTGCTCGTGCGCGAGCCGCACGCCGTCGTCGTCAGCGCCCGCACGGGCGAGGGCGTCGACGAGCTGCTCAGCGCGATCGAGGCCGACCTGCCGCAGCCCGCGAGCCACGTCGACGTCCTGCTGCCCTACGCGCGCGGCGACCTGCTCAACCAGATCCACGTGCAGGGCGAGATCGAGTCGCTCGACCACGAGGCCGACGGCACGCACGTCGTCGCCCGGGTCAACGGCGCGCTGGCCAACGAGCTGGAGCCCTTCGCGGTCGAGGCCTGAGGGCTCGCAGATCTTCTGTCGACACCGACCCATCCACGGACGGGTCGGTGTCGAACCGTGGACAATCAGTGTTACCCACCTCACAGAAGGTCCACTCCCATGCGTCCTGGCATCAAGGTCACCCCCGCGTTCGTCGTCGCCTCCCTGGCCCTCGTGGTCGTCGCCTCTGGCGGCACGGCCTACGCGGCCACCAAGATCGGCTCCGCCGAGATCCGTGACAACTCCATCCGCGGCGTCGACATCCGCAGCAACGAGGTGCGCAGCTCCGACGTCAAGGACGGTGCGCTGCAGCCGCGCGACTTCGCGCCGGGCACCCTGACGTCGGGCTCCAAGGGCGACAAGGGCGACAAGGGCGACACGGGCGATGCCGGCGTCGGCCGCTGGCTGCTGGTCGACGCGAGCGGCGCGATCGTCGCCCAGTCGGGCGGCTTCAGCATCGCCTCGGCGTACGACCAGCCCGGCGCGCCGGCCGGTGCGGTCGGCAACGTGTACATCGACGCCAACGAGGACCTCAGCGACAACGGCATCGCCGTGACGGTCGCGCTGCAGAACGCGACCGACCAGAACGCCGACACCATCACGAACGGTCGGAGCCTCAACCCCGACGCCAACCCCGAGTTCTCCGGCGAGATCACGTCGACGATGTGCGGCATCGCGGGCGTCGTCACCTGCGCACCCACCGGCACCAACGACCGGACGCACCTGGTCGTCAGCCCGCGTCTGAGCGACGGTCAGGTGACGACGTCCACGAACCGCAAGCGGTTCTACGTGACGATCTCGGGCGACTCGACCGACCTGACGTCCGACATCCCCGCGGTCGCGCTGCCGGCGAACGCCCCGCAGGGCTGACGCCCCCGCCCGTCCCCTGTGGACGGGCCGCTCCCGTCGCGGGCACCCCCGGATAGCCTTCGGGGGTGCCTTCGATCCGTGACGTCCTCCACGCCGCGGTCGAGGCGGTCGGCGGCGACGACCGCCCCGGCCAGATCGAGATGGCCGAGGCCGTCGAGCACGCGCTCGACTCCGGCGAGCACCTGCTGGTGCAGGCCGGCACCGGCACCGGCAAGTCGCTCGGCTACCTCGTGCCGAGCCTGCTGCACGGCAAGCGCGTCGTCGTCGCGACGGCCACGCTCAACCTGCAGCACCAGCTCGTCGAGCGCGACATCCCCGCGCTGAAGGACGCCGCCCGCAAGACCCTCGAGAAGGTCCCGCACCACGCGGTCGTCAAGGGTCGCGGCAACTACGCGTGCCTGCACCGTGTCCGCGAGGGCGCCCCCGACGACCAGGGCACCCTCGTCGAGATCCCCGACGGCTCGCTGGGCGCCGAGGTGCTCGAGCTGCGCGAGTGGGCCGAGGAGCAGGCGAAGGGGGGTCACACCGGCGACCGCGACTCCGCGCCGTCCCACAACGACCGCGCCTGGCGCCAGGTCAGCGTCAACCACCGCGAGTGCCTGGGTGCGTCCCGCTGCGCGCACGCGCTCGAGTGCTTCGCCGAGCTGGCGCGCGAGGACGCCCAGACGGCACAGGTCGTCGTCACGAACCACGCTCTGCTGGCGATCGACGCCATCGACGGCGTGCCGATGCTGCCCGAGTACGACGCCGTCGTGGTCGACGAGGCGCACGAGCTTGCGGCGCGCGTGACGCAGGCGTCGACCGACGAGCTCGACCCCGTCATCGTCGAGCGGGCCGCCCGTCGTGCCCGGGCGCGCATCAGCTCGGGCGAGGGCGACGACCTCACCGACGCCTCCGACGCGCTCGCCGACATCCTGGCCCGCACCGAGGCCGGCCGCATCGACGAGCTGCCCCAGCCGCTGCACGCCGTCCTGTCGCTGGTCCGCGACAGTGCCCGGTCGTGCCTGTCGGCCTTCCCCAAGGAAGACAAGAGCGAGCCCGACGCGGCGTTGCAGCAGGCCCGCGGCATGGTCGACGACGTCCGCAAGATCGCCGAGCGCATGGCCGCCAAGATCGAGACCGACGTGCTCTGGACGAGCGACAACCGCGGCAACAAGCAGCTGCACATCGCGCCGATCGACGTGTCGGGCGCGCTGCGCGACAAGCTTTTCGCCGACAAGACCGTCGTCCTGACCAGCGCGACCCTCAAGCTTGGTGGCGGCTTCGAGCCCGTCGCCCGCTCGCTGGGCCTGTGGGGCGACGACCCGCCGTGGACGTCCCTCGACGTCGGCTCGCCGTTCGACTACGGCAAGCAGGGCATGCTCTACGTCGCCAAGCACCTCCCCGCGCCAGGCCGCGACGGTCTCGAGGAGGCGCAGCTCGCCGAGATCACCGATCTCATCGAGGCGGCCGGCGGACGCACGCTGGGCCTGTTCTCGTCGCGCCGTGGTGCCGAGAAGGCCGCCGAGGAGGTGCGCGAGCGTCTGCCCGACCTCGACATCTGGTGCCAGGGAGACGCGCAGCTGCCCGAGCTGGCCCGCCGGTTCGCCGAGTCGCCCAGCAGCTGCCTGTTCGGCACGCTGAGCCTGTGGCAGGGCGTCGACCTGCCGGGCGACACGTGCCAGCTCGTCATCATCGACCGCATCCCGTTCCCGCGGCCCGACGACCCCCTCATGAGTGCCCGACAGCGTCTCGTCGAGAAGCGGGGCGGCAACGGGTTCATGACGGTCGCCGCCCAGCACGCCGCGCTGCTGCTGGCGCAGGGCACGGGACGGCTGATCCGGCGCACGACCGACCGCGGCGTCGTCGCGATCCTCGACCCTCGCGTCGTGACGGCACGCTACGGCTCGTTCCTGACCGCGTCGATGCCCGACATGTGGCGCACGACCGATCGCGCGACGGCGCTGTCGGCGCTGCGCCGGCTCGACGAGTCCGCCCGCGGGCGCAGCGGCTCGTGACGGTCTGACAGGCTGGGACGCATGAGTGTCCTCGTCACCGGCGGAGCCGGCTACATCGGTTCGCACGTCGTCCGCGCCTTCGTCCAGGCGGGGCTCGAGTGCGTCGTGGTCGACGACCTGTCGAGCGGGCACCGGGCGTTCGTCCCGTCCGACGTGACGTTCGTCGACGCGACGATCCTCGACGCCGATGTCGTCGCCAAGGCGATGGTCGAGCACGAGGTCGAGGCCGTCGTGCACCTCGCCGGCTTCAAGTACGCCGGCGTCTCGGTGCAGCGTCCGCTCCACACGTACGAGCAGAACGTGCAGGGCACCGTCGCGCTGCTGCAGGCCATGGGCGAGGCAAGCGTCGACAAGATCGTCTTCTCGTCGAGCGCCGCGGTCTACGGCACGCCCGACGTCGACCTCGTGACCGAGCAGACCCCCACGTCGCCGGAGTCGCCGTACGGCGAGACCAAGCTGATCGGCGAGTGGCTGCTGCGCGACGCCGCGCGGGCGTTCGGCGTGCGTCACACGTCGCTGCGCTACTTCAATGTCGTCGGGTCGGCCGTCCCCGAGCTGTACGACACGAGCCCGCACAACCTGTTCCCGCTGGTCATCGAGGCGCTGCTCGAGGGACGCACGCCTCGCGTCAACGGTGCCGACTACCCGACGGCCGACGGCACGTGCGAGCGCGACTACATCCACGTCGCCGACCTCGCCGACGCCCACGTCGTCGCGGCGCGCACGCTGCTCGACGGTGGCACGCTCGAGCCGGTCTACAACCTCGGCAGCGGAGACGGCGTCTCGGTGCGCCAGATCATGACCGCCGTGGCCGAGGCGACCGGCATTGCCTTCGAGCCCGAGGTCGGCGAGCGGCGCGCGGGTGACCCGGCCCGCATCGTCGCCTCGGGCGATCTCGCCGCCCGCGACCTCGGCTGGACCATGCTCCACTCGATCGACGACATGGTCCGCAGCGCCTGGCAGGCGCGCAGGTCGAACGAGCGCAGCGAGTGACGTCGTAGCGCTCGAGGACGACCGGTACGCCCCACCGTCCGTCGGCTAGGGACGGACGGTGGGGCGGTCCGACGGGGTCAGACGCGGCGGATGACCGCCGTGACCTTGCCCAGGATCGTGGCGTGGGTGCCGTCGATGGGGGAGTAGTCGCCATTGTGCGGCAGCAGCCACACCTGACCGTTCTTGCGCTGGAACGTCTTGACCGTGGCCTCGCCGTCGAGCATCGCGGCGACGATCTCGCCGTTCTCGGCGTCGGGCTGCTGGCGGATGACGACGTAGTCGCCGCTGCAGATCGCGGCGTCGATCATCGAGTCGCCGGAGACCTCGAGCATGAACAACGTGCCGTCGCCGACCAGCGACTTGGGCATCGGGAAGATCTCCTCGACGCGCTGCTCGGCCAGGATCGGCCCGCCCGCGGCGATGCGGCCGACCATCGGGATGTTGACCGCCGACGGCGCCGCGTCGTTGATGCCGGTCTCGTCGAAGCCCTCGGCCTCGGGCGCCGCGCTCATCGACCGCCGGGCCGCCATGACGTCGGGCAGGAAGATCTCGAGCGCGCGGGGACGGTTGGGATCGCGTTTGACGTAGCCCAGCGCCTCGAGCGCACGCAGCTGGTGCGCGACCGACGACGTGCTCGTCAGACCGACCGCCGCGCCGATCTCGCGCATGCTGGGCGGGTAGCCGCGCTTCTCGATCTCGTCGCGCAGGAACTCCAGCACCTTGCGCTGCCGGGAGGTCAGCCCGGAGGAGTCGGCGGGTCCGTCGGGGAGCTCGGTGACGTCGGCGGTTCGCTCATCGGTCATGGGCTGACAGTAGCCCGGACGAGGGGGTCAGTTCAAACATATGTTCGATGGCGTGTCGCGGGCGTGTCGCCTACCGTGACGCGGTGCCCCAGACGCTCGTGAGCCCCGACCAGCCCCGTTCCGCCGTCGTGACGGGAGCCGCCCGCGGCATCGGCCGCGCGATCGCCGCCGAGCTCGTGGGCCGCGGCTACCTCGTCGTGGTGACCGACCTCGACGCGTCCGCCGCTGCGGCGACCGCCGACGAGATCGGCGCCCACTCGGGTGCGGCCCTTGACGTGACCGATCCGGCGGCGAACCGCGCCCTCGCCGCCCGGGCGCGCGAGATCGCACCCCTGGGCGCGTGGGTGTGCAACGCCGGCGTCGCCTTCGACGGCGACCTGGGCGACCTCACGGACGGTCAGGTGCGCCTCAGCGTCGAGGTCAACGTGCTCGGGGTGGCGTGGGGCGCCCGGGCGGCCGCCGACGCCTTCCGCGAGCAGGCGGCGATCGGCGTGACGGGTGGCGAGATCGGCATCGTGGCGTCGTTGAGCGCCCACGCGCCCGTGCCGAACCTGAGCGTCTACGCCGCGACGAAGGCCGCCGTGCTGTCGCTGGCCACCTCGATCGCGTCCGAGCTGCGGCGCGACGGCA
The DNA here is from genome assembly GCF_001426485.1 of Aeromicrobium sp. Root472D3. GTDB lineage: Bacteria > Actinomycetota > Actinomycetes > Propionibacteriales > Nocardioidaceae > Aeromicrobium. Next base: position 2,072,970 of record NZ_LMET01000001.1, read on the forward strand.
TCCGCGTGCACGCGGTGTGCCCCGACGGCGTGTCGACCGCGATGCTCGAGGGCTTCGACGCGAACGGCAGCACCCGCGAGATCCTGGCCGCGGGTGTGCTGCTGACACCCGACACGGTCGCGCGCGAGCTCGTCGCGATGTTCGGGACCGCCCGCGTCTACCGGACGCTCCCGGTGTGGCGCGGCGTGGTCGCCCGCTCGGCGTCGCTTGCCCCGACGCTCGCGATGCGGGTCGACCCGCTCATGCGTCGCCTCGGTGCCCGGCGGCTGCGTCGGGCCGGGCTGCGCTGACGCGCTCGGTCAGCGCCGGGCGGTCTTCTTCGCGAACGGGTTGCGCAGGCGCTTGAAGACGGGTGTCGGGCGGTCGTCGCGCGCCTGCTCCTCGAGGTCCTCGTCGTCCTCGGCGGCGTCGACGACCTCGACGTGCACCTCGTCCCCGTCGGCCTCGGTGCCGCGCAGGTCGGCGATCTCGGCGTCCTCGGCGACGGTGTCGGCCGTGACGATCTGCTCGCGGACCGCCTCGACCGTCGCGCCGAACAGGATCGCGTACATGCCGATCCAGAGCCACAGCAGCAGCACCACGACGCCCGCGAGCGCGCCGTACGTCTTGCCGTAGCTGCCGAAGTTGTCGACGTAGGTCGAGAACCCGACCGAGACCACGAGCCACAGCCCGCTCGCGACCAGCACACCCTTGGTCAGCAGGTGAGGGGCCTCCGAGCGGTCTGGCGCGACGCGGAACAGCACGCCCATTGCCACGACCAGGGCACCCAGCAGGACGACCCAGCGGCCGAGCTCGAGCAGGATGCGGGTGCCGGGCACGATGTCGATCGCGTCGAACACGGCGGGTGCGGCCGCGACCAGGCCGACCACGACGATCAGGAACACGAGCGCACCGGCGGTCAGCGCCAGGGCCACGAGCTTCTTCTGGAGGAAGTTGCGCTGGTCGCGGATGCCGTACATCGCGTTGATCGCCGTGACCAGGTTGCCGACGCCGCCGGACGCGCTGTAGACAGCGAGCGTCACCGCCAACAGCAGGCCGACGCCGAGCGAGCCGTTGTCGGTCGACACCAGCGAGTCGAGCTGGCCCGTCACCAGCGAGGCGGCATCGGCCGGCAGCGCGTCGGCGAGCTCGGCCGACTGGCGCTGCACGGTCTCGGGCGAGGCGACGAGTCCGTAGGTGAGCACGCCGGCGATCAGGGCGGGGAACAGCGACAGAAACGTGTAGAACGCGACGCCCGCTGCCAGGAGGGGCGCCTGCTGGGCCGACGCCTGCTTCCAGGCCGTGACGATCGTGCGTGGGGCGGGCATGGCACGACGGTAGTGCGCGCGTGCGACGGGTGCCTCCTCGGTGGCAGCGCCGCCGTGACGTGGAACAAGTGTTCGATTTCTTCTGTCCGGAATTGCAGTCATTTCGGAGCACTGCTCGAAATTCTGTTCGAGTGATGCTTCCTTTTGTCCGACCCGGCCCCTATCGTCGTACATGTGTTCGATCGAACGCCTGTTCGCACCATCGAATGACATCGAGAACGGCGATCGGTCGGCACACCACACGTCACGCACCAGTCTCACTTCCCCCTTGGAGGCACTCATGAGCACCATCACCTTCGGCCAGGCCCCGCAGCTCGTCCGCGCATCGCGCACCCCCAGCGCCGCCGGCGCCCCGAGCGCCGCCGTGCGGCTGACCCGCCGCGGCAAGATCGCGGTGCTGACGCTCGCGATCGTCGCGATCGGCATCCTGGCCGTCATGCTCGGCCCCTCGTCCACCGCGACCGACCAGGTGGGCACGCCCGAGCAGACCACGACGGTCGCGGTCATGCCGGGGCACACGCTGTGGCAGATCGCCGCGGCGGCCAACCCCGACGGCGACATCCGGGCGACGGTCGACGACATCATCGAGCTCAACTCGCTCCCCAGCGCCTCCGCCCTGCAGATGGGGTCGGAGATCGCGGTGCCGGTCTACGACAAGTAGCCGCTCCGCCGCATCGAGAGATGCACACGACGCGACCCGGTGAGGCCACAAGGGAAGGTGGCCCCGCCGGGTCTCGTCGCGTCCGGCGAGGCTCGTTGACCGCAGTCGGTGCACCTGTTTGACTGCACGCGCGCCCGGCCGACCATCTGGGGCGAGAACCTGACACCAACGGGGAGGTACCAGGTGAGGCTCATCGAGGTTCGAGGTCGCCGCGCCGCAGCCGGCGTCGCCGCCGTGGCCTGCGTCGCGGGTCTGCTGGCAGCGTGCACGTCAGGAGGACCCGATCCTCGCGACACCGCCGAGGCGCTGGCCAAGGGGCTCAGCCGTTCCGACGTCTCGAAGGTCCCGTCGACGGCGGGTGGTCCGACCTCGCAGGCCGACCTCGAGCGCATCGTCGCGAGCATGGACGGAGCGCAGGCCCAGGTCACGGTCGACGACGTCTCCGAGGACGACGACACCGCCACCGCGACGCTGAAGACGACGTGGGACCTGCAGGGCCGACCGTGGAGCTACACCACGACGGCGACGCTGTCGCTGGTCGACGAGGCGTGGAAGGTCGAGTGGAAGCCGTCGATCGTCGCCCCCGACCTGACGGTCGACGACCGCCTGCGCGTCCGCACGACCGCCGCCGACCGCGGCGACATCCTCGGCGCCGGCGACCAGCCGCTCGTCACCGAACGCGCGGTCCTGCGCATCGGTCTCGACAAGACCAAGGTCGACGCGGCGCAGGTCGACGCCTCCGCCCGCGCGCTGGCGGCAGTCGTCGACATCGACGCCGGCGAGTACGCGACGCGCGCGGCCGCGGCCGGGGCGCAGGCATTCGTCCCCGCCCTGGTGGTGCGTGCCGACGCGACCGACGCGCCGCGCCAGCAGGACGTCGACGCGATCGCCGGTGCCGTCGCGATCGACGACACCCTGCCGCTCGCACCGACCCGCAGCTTCGGGCAGCCGATGCTCGGCGCCGTCGGCGAGGCGACCGCCGAGATCGTCGAGAAGTCCAAGGGCGCGGTGCAGGCCGGCGACACCGTCGGGCTGTCCGGGCTGGCCCTGCGCTACGACCGTCAGCTGCGGGGCACCCCGGGCGTACGGGTCGAGTCGGTCTCGTCGGTCGAGGGCACCCAGCCCGTCGAGCTCTTCTCGGGCGAGGCCGTGGCCGGCAAACCCCTGCGCACGACGATCGACATCGGCCTGCAGGGCGAGGCCGACGCGATCCTCTCGGACGTCGGCCCGGCCAGCGCGATCGTGGCGGTGCGCCCCTCGACGGGCGAGGTCGTGGCCCTCTCGAGCGGCCCGGGCGGCGACGGTGCCGACACGGCGGCCGGTGGACGGTTCCCGCCCGGGTCGACGTTCAAGCTCGTCACGGCACTCGCCCTGCTGCGCTCGGGGCTCACGCCGTCGACCGAGGTGCCGTGCACCGAGTCGATCACGGTCGACGGTCGGCGGTTCACCAACTACTCCGACTACCCGAGCAGCGCGGTCGGCGACATCGCGCTGCGCACCGCGATCGCCAACTCGTGCAACACCGCGATGATCGCCGAGCGCGACAAGGCGCCGCAGGCCGATCTGTCCGGTGCCGCCGCGGCGCTCGGCCTCGGCCCCGACGTCGATCTCGGCTATCCCGCCTTCCTCGGCTCGGTGCCCGACACGGCCGAGGGCACCGAGCGGGCGGCGTCGATGATCGGTCAGGGACGCATCGAGGCCTCGCCGCTCGCGATGGCCACCGTCGCGGCGTCCATCGCGAAGGGCGAGCGGGTCACGCCGACGCTGCTGGCCGACACGCCCTCGAAGCCCGCGGCGGCGGCGTCGGCGCCGCTGACGTCGTCCGAGGCGGCCCAGCTGCAGGAGCTGTTCCGCGGCGTCGTCACCGACGGCAGCGGGCGCTTCCTGGCCGACGTGCCCGGAGGCCCGGTGTCGGCCAAGACCGGCACCGCCGAGTACGGCGACGACACGCCCCCGCGCACCCACGCCTGGATGATCGCGACGCAGGGCGACCTCGCGGTGGCGGTGTTCGTCGCCGACGGGGAGTCGGGCTCGCAGACCGCCGGACCGCTGCTGGAGGAGTTCCTGCGGAGCGCCTCGTGACGGTCGGGCTGACGCCCACCACGCCACTGACGCCCGCGACGGAGGACACCGTGCGGAGGCGGGGGGTGCCCGCACTCGCGCTGGCGCCGCTCGCGGCCTTCGTGTGGTGGGGCGCCGGCTTCCTGCCGTGGATCGTCGACCTCTTCGGTCGAGACATCCTGAGCACGAATGGCTTCTCGCCCGCGGCCCTGCCGCTGCTGTCGGGCAGCAGTGCAGGCGGTCTGGTCGTGAGCGCGGGCGTGGGCGGCGTCCTGGCGGGTCTGGTCGTCACCCTCCGCCGCGGGCGCGGGGTGCCCGCTGTCCTGTCGGTCGTGGCGGGCACGGTCGTCGCGCTGGTCGTCGCGATCGTGCAGGCGCGGGCAGCACTCGGCGACGGCTCCGGCGCGGCCGGTCCGGTCGACGTCCGCGTGCTCGACGGGCTCGGGGCACTCGTGGTCGTCGTGACGGTGGTCGGTCTGGCCGTCGGTCTCGGGGCGCTGCTGGGGCGTCCCGGGCTCGGCGTCGCGCTGGCCGCGGTCGCCGGACTCGCGCCGATGTGGGCGTACGCGCTGGCCGTCGCGGTGACGAGCGAGGTGATGACGTCCACGCACGCTGAGCCGGTCACCCGGTGGCTCGGAGCAGCCGTGCTGGTCGTCGCGCTCGTCGTCATCGGCGTCGCGCCGGTCGTCCGCCTGATCTGGTGGGTGCCGGCGCTCGTCCTGGCGTGGATCGCGGCGCCGACCGCGACCGCGGCGCTGTACCTGGGCACGTCGGTGTCGCGCGGTCCGCGCTCGGCCGACGCCGTCCGCGAGTACGTCTCGGCGTCGTGGCAGGTGTGGCGGCAGTCGGCCGAGCCCGAGGAGCGTCCGCTGGCCCCCTGGGTCACCGCGATCGTCCTCGCCCTCGTGGTGTCGGCGCTCCTCGCGCTGCGCACGCGGGCGCGCCCCGAGCACCCGGCGCCCGACCGACCGGTGCCTGACCGGATGGGGCCCGCTGACGAGGTGGCCGAGCACGCCGAGCCCCCGGCGTCCGACACCCAGGTCATCAGGCGTGACCCGCCACCGTCCGACGGCCCCGCCTGGCCGTAGCGGCACGCCCCCCGCCTGGCCGTAGCGGCACGCCCCCCGCGTTCGTCGCGGTAGGCGACAATGGGCGCATGCGGATTCACGTGGTCGCCGACGCGGCCGACAACGACGGCGGCTACGTCACCGAGCGTCTCGCCGAGCACGGGGCGGAGCTCGTCGAGGTCGACCGCGACGCCCTCCCGGCCTTCGACGCGCTGGGCGCGTCCGACCTGGTGCTGCTGCTCGGCTCCGACAAGTCGGCGCACGACGAGCGGTGGACCGACGCCGTGACGTCCGAGATCCGGCTGATCCGCGGTGCCCTCGCGGCGGGCACCCCCGTCATGGGCATCTGCTACGGGGTCCAGGTCATGGCCCGGGCGCTGGGCGGGACGTCGTGGAGGTCCGACCGGCCCGAGCTCGGGTGGCAGCGGGTCGACACGACCGACCCGGTGCTGTGCCCCGAGGGTCCGTGGGGCCAGATGCACAAGGACGTCTTCTCGCCCGGTCCGACGTCGCGCGTCATCGGCTCGTCGTGGCGGGGACCGCAGTGCATCGTCGACGACGCCTGGGGCGCCCGGGCGATCGGCTGGCAGTTCCACCCCGAGGTCACCCCCGAGACGTACGAGCGCTGGGTCGCCGAGGGCTACTACGGCGACACGGGGGAGGACCCCAAGGACCTCGTGCGGCAGGCCCGCGCGAACGCCCCGCGGGCCCGCAACCTCGCCCACACGTTGACCGACAGCGCGCTGCGCCACCTGGGCGTCACCGCCGCGAGCAGCGCGACGTGACCGACCCCCAGCGTGCCGCGGGCTGACGCGGCCGTCGTGACGTCGTCCGAACCGCGCCGCCGCAGGAGCCACGTGATCCGGGTGCTCGCGGTCGTCCTGCTGCTGGGCCTGGTGACCCTCGCGGCCACCGACACGGCGCGACGCGGCGGCACCGACGCGCGCGTCGTGCCCTACGCGGCGGCCGACGTCGTCAACCCGATGCGGGGTCAGTTCGACAACATCCTGACGGGCCTGTTCCCGCAGTCGAACGACGCGCAGGACGGCCTGCCGGCCTGGCCCGGCACCCGTGACGCCGCGATCCGTGTCACGTGGCGCTCGCTCCAGCCGGTCGATCCCGCGTCGCTGCCGGCCGGCGCTTCGGACGACGAGCGCTACGACTTCTCCCAGATCGACCGTGCGCTCGACCAGAACGGCGAGCGCGGCATGCGGCTGGGCCTGCGCATCACGACCTACGACTCGTGCTGCGACCCGTCGCCGCCCGGCGGCGTCAACCTCGCCGTGCCCGACTGGCTGGCCGCGACCGACGGGGCCGTCGAGCGGTACGAGCGCGACGGTGTCACGCAGGTCATCCCGGCCTGGAACAGCCCGGCCTATCTCGACCGCTTCGACCAGCTGCTGGGCGCGCTGGGGCGACGCTACGACGGCGACGAGCGGCTCGCGGTCTTCGAGATGTCGGGATACGGCGACTTCGGCGAGAACGTGCTGCCGGTGCTGCGCGACGAGCTCGGGCGCCCGGGGCCGTCGGGCGACGAGAGCGAGGCGGCGCTCGGCTACTACAGCCAGTACGAGGACCAGTTCATCACCGCCGGCTCGGCGACCCGGCTGGTCGCGGCGAACCTGCGGGCGTTCCCGCGCACGCAGATGGTCACGGCACCGGGCAACGCGTTCATCGTCAAGCAGCTGATGCGCGACAGCGCGGCGCTCGACGGCGTCCTGCACCCCGTCGGCGTCCGGTCCGACTGCCTGGGGGTCTTCGACACGCTGCCGACGTGGGCGACCGACGAGTCGTCTGAGTACGTCCGCCGCGGCGACCCCATCGTCGAGGTGCTCGCCCGGCGGCTGGTCGAGGCGCCGGTGCTGACCGAGTGGTGCCAGCTGCCCGAGGGCGAGTCGTCCGCCGACTACTACCGCAGGGGTCTCGCGTCGGTCGTCGAGCGGCACGTCTCCATGACGTCCAGCAGCGGCTTCCCCGACCAGCTCGCCGACCGTCCGATGGACCGTGGCGACTACGAGCTGTGGCGACGGGCCAACGTCTACGCGGGCTACCGGTACGACGCGGCGGCCGCGGTCGTCGCCGACGGCGGAGTCGTGCGCGCCGACGTCACGTGGACCAACCGCGGTGTCACGTCGACGCACGAGCGGTGGGACGTCACGTACCAGCTGCGGGACGGGTCGGGGCGCGTCGTCGCGACGGCCACCTCCGACCTCGACCTGCGCGACGTCGACACGTCGCAGCAGGGAGCCTCGTCCGTCCCGACGCCGGCGACCGCCCGTGACACCGCACGGTTCGACGTGCCGGACGAGGCCGGCCGGTACACCGTCACGGCACGCGTCGGGTGGGGCGAGCACAAGGCCGGTGCGACCACGACGTTCGAGGCCGGGCCGATGCGGTTGGCGATGACCGGTGGCGACGGCGACGGGACGTACGAGGTCGGCTCGGTCACGGTCCGGTGAGCGACGGGCCGGGCCGACGCGTCACTATGGACGCATGAAGCGTCCGAGCGGTTACGAGTGGGTCGTGCGCGACAAGGAGGTCGTGATCTCGCACCACGGCGCCGAGGCGTCGGTGCTGCGCGGCGAGCGGGCCCACCAGTTCGTCCGCGAGGTCGAGCGCGGCGACCCGCAGCTGCTGATGGCGCGCATCGTCAGCGGCACCTACAAGGCGCCCGACAAGCGCCGCACGGGCCCGAAGCCGAGACCGCGCGGACGGCGCTAGACCGCCTGGACCACCCCGTGCAGCACGAAGCCCCGATCCAGCGCATGGATCGGGGCTTCGAGATGGGGGACGGACGTCAGTCGGTGACGTCCGCGTTGTCGTGCGCGGCCTGGGCGGCCTTCTTCTCCGAGCTCGCGCCGTCGGTCGACAGCTTGCCGCCGGTGCTCTCGAGGTGGGCGCGGATGAACCAGTGGAACAGCTCGAGCTGACGCTGCTGGCCGATGATCATGTCCTCGGTGACGGGGTCGAGGTCGGACGTCGCCTCCTGCGCCTTGCGGTGGTCCTTCAGCAGGTTGACGTAGACCTCGTCGAGCGCTCCGAGGTGCTCGTTGGTCGTGGCGCGACCGAGGGAGTAGTCCTCCCACGAGCGGCCGTTAACGATGGCGCCGGGGGTGCCCAGCGGGGACACGCCCAGCGTCGCGATGCGCTCGGCGGTCTCGTCGACCATCGCGATGACCTCGTCGACGTGCGGGTCGATCATCTCGTGGACGGCGATGAAGTGCGGTCCGACGACGTTCCAGTGAACGTGCTTGAGGGTCAGGTGCAGGTCGTTCAGGGCGTTGAGACGCTCCTGGAGGATGCCCGCGAGCTTCTCGCCCTCTTCGGTGGTCAGGCCGGGAATGGTGAATTTCGGTGAAGTAGCCATGGGACGTGATTACCCCTTCCCGGCGGCTTCATGCGTGTCGGGCAAAAGTCGCTTCGGCGGGTCGGAACCGCTAGCGTCATGGGCTGCCGCCGCGCGCACACCTGCGCATCCGCGTCGGCTTCACCACCAAGGGAGGAACCCCATGGGCATCATCGGATTCATCATCGTCGGTCTCATCGCAGGCTTCGTCGCCCGCGCGCTCGTTCCGGGCAAGGACGACCTCGGCATCATCGGCACCATCATCCTCGGCATCGTGGGCTCGTTCATCGGTGGCTTCCTCGGATCGCTGATCCAGGACGGCCCCGCCGACATCACGGCCTCCGGCATCATCGGCTCGATCATCGGTGCGATCATCGCGCTGCTCATCTGGCGCAAGGTCGGCGGACGCTCGCGCGTCTGAGCCGCCCCGACGGACCTCCCCGCCGCCCCCTCCCGCCGTGTGCGGGAGGGGGCGGTGCTGCGTGCGGAGGGCCGCCGTAGATTTGACCCATGGCCTTGATCGTCTGTCCTCTGTGTGTCCGCGAGGACGACGTCCACCTCGTCCGCACCCTCGAGGACGGACGGAAGGAGGCCCGCTGCGACGACTGCGACTTCGCGTTCGTCTACGGCGCGCCGGTCGAGGCCAAGAAGGTCGCGGCGCCCCGCCGCCGGACGTCGACGCCCCGCGCAGCGGCCCCGTCGGTCGTCCCGATCGCGGTGGTGGCCAAGCGGTTCCCGACCGACGACGACGTCGAGCTCGTCGACCGTCAGCGCGCCGAGCTGCTGAAGCAGCAGTACCTCGCGACGGTGCCGTACGAGCCCGGCACTCTGGTCGGCCCGCACTGGACCAAGTACCGCTGGGTGTTCTCGGCCGACGGCCTCGAGAAGGTCGCGATCGCCGACCTCAAGTACTTCGCCGACGCGCCGATCGGCGGCTCGACGGGCGACCCGACGGCATTCGACAAGGCATGGGTGCTGCTCGGCGAGTTCGAGGGGGCGCGGCGCATCCGGGCCGTCACCAACCACCTGCTGCGCGGTCCCGGAGAGCTCGAGGACCGGCTGACGGCGCTGGTCGACGGATCGTTCGCCCAGTCGATGCCGGCGTGGGACGAGGCGCTGCTGACCAAGACCCTCGCCGTCGCCGACCCGTATCGCTTCGTCCCCGTCATGACGTACGCCGACAAGAAGGCGCTCGCGCAGTCGGTCTACGGCATCGAGCTGCCGATCGTCGACGAGACGTCGCTGACCATCGGCCGGCTCGCGGTGTGGAGCAACGACCTGCTGGTCTCGCTGGCCGGCGACGGGTTCGACGACCTGCACCACGTCGCCACGTTCCTGCGGTGGGCCGCGACGCAGGGGTAGCCCGGCGGGCTCAGGCCGGATCGGTCTCGACGACGTCGGCCGCGAAGCGGTCGGTCAGGATGCGCGACGAGCGCAGGCTCTCGACCGGCACCGCGGGGCTCCACAGCCAGCCCTGGGCGAGCCCGCAGCCGCGGACGCGCAGGGCGTCCAGGTGGGCCTGCGTCTCGACGCCCTCGGCGACGACCTTGAGGCCGAGCGAGCGGCCGAGCTCGATCAGCGAGCGGACGATCGCGAGGGAGTGCGCGTCCTCGGGGATGTCGGTGATGAAGCCGCGGTCGATCTTCAGGACGCTGATCGGCAGGTCGCGCAGGTAGGCCATCGAGCTGTAGCCGGTGCCGAAGTCGTCCAGGGCGATGTCGAAGCCGTGGTTGCGCAGCCGCTGCAGGATCGCGATCGCGAGGTCCTGGTCGGTCATGATCGCGCTCTCGGTGATCTCGAGCATGACGGTGCTGGGGTCGAGACCGGCTGCGGCGACGGAGTCGACGATGTAGTCGGCAAGGCTCTCGTCCGACAGGCTCTGGCCCGACAGGTTGATCGCGACGTACATGTCGTCGGGCATCGTGAGGTCGGCGCGCAGCTCGCTGACGTCGCGCAGGGCCCGGCGGATGGCCCACCGGTCGACGTCGGTCGAGCTGGCGCTGAGCTCGGCGAGGGCCACGAACCGCTCGGGCCGGATCTCGCCGAGCGTGGGATGGTGCCAGCGGGCCAGGGCCTCGACGCCGACGACCTCGCCGGTGCTGACGTCGATGACGGGTTGGTAATGCATGTCGAGGGCGTCGTTCTCGAGGGCGGCCAGCAGCTCGCTGCTCACGACGTGCCGCTCCTCGGTCTGAGCGGCGAGCTCGGAGTCGAAGACGCGCACGCGTCCGCGACCGCCGGTCTTGGCGGCGTACATCGCGGAGTCGGCGAAGCGCACCAGGTGCTCGCTGGACTCGGCGGGCGACAGGGCGACGCCGATCGTCGCGCCGACGCGGATCGTGTGGTGGCCGACGTGGTACGAGCCCGACAGCTCCTTGAGGATCGTGGAGGCCGCGTAGCGCGCGACCTGCTCGTCGACGTCGTGCATCACGACGATGAACTCGTCGCCGCCGAAGCGGGCGACCACGTCGTCCCCGTCGGTGCTGGCGAGCAGCCGCGCGGCGACCTCGACCAGCACGTCGTCGCCGGCGCTGTGGCCGCGTCCGTCGTTGACGTCCTTGAAGTGGTCGAGGTCGATGAACAGCACGGCCACGCGGGACGTCGACCTGAGGTCGATCGTGTCGAGGTGGTCCATCAGCGTCTTGCGGTTCGACAGCCCGGTCAGCGGGTCGTGCTGCGCGGCGTGACGCAGCTCGTCGACGGCGCGCAGGCTGTCGGTGATGTCGGAGATCATGGCGAGCGACCCCTGGCGGACCCCGTCGACGTCCGGCATGGGCGAGGCCGCGACGTGCAGGCGGCGGGGTGAGCCGTCGGGGTGGTCGAACGTCACCTGGTAGCGCTCGGATCCGCGGTCCTGGCGGGTGTGGACACGGTCCTCGACGAGGTCGCGGTGCTGGTCGCGCAGCAGCGTGTATACGGGTGTGCCGAGCATCGCGTCGACGTCGAGGCCGAGCATCGCCCCGATGCGGGCGTTGGCGTAGGTGATGAGGCCGTCGGGCGAGATGACGAGCATGCCCTCCTCGGCCGTCTCGGCCATCGCGCGGTAGCGGGCCTCCGACGTGCTGAGCGCCTTCTGGGCGGTCACCTCGGCCGTGACGTCGCGGACCGTCGACACGATGCCGCCGACCTCGGTGTCGAGCAGGTTGGTCGACGTCTGCTCGACCCACCGCCACGCGTCGTCGGCGTCGCGGACGCGGAAGCGCCACGTGTGCGACTCGGTGTGCGTCAGCACGCGCTGCCAGTGCGCCGCGGAGTCGGGGAAGTCGTCGGGGTGGATCGCCTGCATCTGCTCGTGGATCGGCCGGTCGTACCGCTGGCCGAACATGCGAAGGCCCGGGGGAGAGGCGTAGATCGTGCTGCCGGCGGCGTCGTGCATCACGACGAAGTCGCGCGAGCGGTCGGCGACGACGTCGAAGAACTGCTGCAGCTGCATGCGGGCCCGCTCGCTGTCCTGCAGCGGTCGCTGGTCGTGCAGCACGGCGGCGCACCCGCTCGGCTCGCCGTCGGCGTCGCGGAGAACCGTGATGTCGGCGCGCACGGCGATGGGGCTGCCGTCGGCGGCGCGCAGCACGCGGTCGCGCTGCAGGGTCTCGACGCCCTCGAGGCGTGCAGTCTCGATCGAGCCGAGCTCGGGGGTGACGTCGTCGGCGTGCATGATCCAGCTCATGGGCCGGCCGATGAGCTCGTTGCGGCTGCGGCCCACGAGGGTGCAGAAGGCGTCGTTGACGGCGACGAACGTCTCGTCGGGGGAGTGCATCGTCTGCGGCAGGCGCGACTGCTCGAACCGTGCCCTGAACCGGGCCTCCTCGCGACGCTGCTGCAGCTGCACGAGCTTCTGCTCGGTGATGTCCGTCGAGTTGCCGACGACGGCCCGCACGTCGGGGTCGTCGCGCAGGTCGCTGATCACGATGCGACTCCACGAGACCGTGCGATCGGCGTGGACGAGCCGCACCTCGAGGGTCTCCTGGGCGCTGCGCCGCGTCGCGACGGCCTGCCAGGCGGCCTGGGCGGCGGGGCGGTCGTCGGGGTGGACGAACTGCAGGCCGAGCACCCCGACGACGTCGTCGATCTCCCAGCCGAGCCGACGGGGGAGCGCGGACGTCACGGACGTCAGGGCGCCGTCGTCCTGGATCGTGAAGACGATGTCGGCCGCGTTGCGCACCAGCGACTGCCACCGGCGCTGCTCCGACGCCAGGTCGCGCTCCTCGTGCACCCGGTCGGTCTCGTCGATGACCGCGACGACGATCTCGTGGCCGACCGCCGTCGCGACGAGCTGCACGTAGAGCTCGTCGACGTCGTCGGACCGCAGGGCCACCTGCGCCTGGCCCGTGTCGCCCTGGGCGGCGGTCGTGACGCACTCGGCGATGTTCTCGGCGTCGGCCCGCGTGGCGCCGAACGTCTCGAGCCGGTGCCCGATGAGGTCGGCCGGGCGCAGACCCATCAGCACGACGAGGCCCGCGTCGGCGCGAAGGATCGTGCCGTCCTTCGCGCTGACGGTCACGGTGGTCGCCAGATGAGGGGAGTGCATGGTGCTGCGTCTCCGGTCTGTCGGCCTGTGTTCGGTCCCTCATCGTAGGACCGAGGCGGCCCGTTGTGGGGCAGTTCCGCAACGGATGGTCGCGCGGCGCGTCGGGACCTTGGTCATCATGGCGACTGCGACGGTTTCGACGGCTCCCCGCAGCGTCCCGGCAGCCCCCGGACACGCGTGTCGGCTGTGACGGGTGTGACTCGCACTACGCCTGACCTGCGCTTTCGCTGCGGCCCCGGCACATACCCCAGGAATGTCGGACGTGTCTGCGAAGGTCGTTGCACCGATCGTGCTCGACGCGTATGGTTACCACTACATCTAGTACTTACACCCATGTAGTTCTCCACATGTGGGTCCACAGGATGTCGCGGTCAGTGCACAGGTTTCGGCCCGAGTGCACAGCTTGATCCACAGATTCGTCCCCAGGCCCGCATGTCAGGTCCACGTCCCAGCCGCCCCGGAAGGAGCACCCTCATGCACTGTCCGTTCTGCAAGAACACCGACACGAAGGTGCTCGACAGCCGAGTGGCCGACGAGGGGGGCGCCATCCGGCGTCGTCGGGTGTGCGCCCAGTGCGAGAAGCGGTTCACGACGATCGAGCAGATGCAGCTCATGATCGCCAAACGGTCCGGTGCCACCGAGCCGTTCATCCGCGACAAGGCCGTCGCCGGCGTCGCCAAGGCGTGCAAGGGGCGTCCGGTCTCGGCCGACGACCTAGCGCGTCTGGGCCAGCAGGTCGAGGACGCACTGCGTGACCGCGGTGCGGCCGAGATCCCGGCGCACGAGGTCGGCATGGCCATCCTCGAGCCGCTCAAGGCGCTCGACGAGGTCGCCTACCTGCGGTTCGCCAGCGTCTACAAGGCGTTCGAGTGCGCCGACGACTTCGCGGCCGAGATCGCGACCCTCATGGTCGCGGCCGCCGACGGCGAGCTCGCCGAAGAGGCGCGCAGCAACAGCCCCAAGCACGGCGGCTGAGCACCACCAGAACTTCCCAGCAGCACCCGCACGTCCAGCACCACCCGTACGAACTTCACACACGTATGCACGGCAACCACACAGGAGCAGCACGATGACAGAGACGGTCAGCGGGTCCACCGGATCCCCGCGCAAGTCCAGCGCCAAGGCCAAGGCGGGTGCCGGTCTGACGATCGAGCGCGTCTACACGACCGAGGGCGTGCACCCGTACGACGCCGTCACGTGGGAGCGTCGCGACGTCGTCCAGACCAACTGGAAGACCGGCGAGACCGTCTTCGAGCAGCGCGGCGTCGAGTACCCCGACTTCTGGAGCGTCAACGCCTCCACGATCGTCACGACCAAGTACTTCCGCGGCGCCGTCGGCTCGCCCGAGCGTGAGCAGAGCCTCAAGCAGCTGCTCGACCGCGTCGTCCTGACCTACACGCAGGCCGGCCGCGACAACGGCTACTTCACGACCGAGGAGCAGGCCACGATCTTCGAGCACGAGCTGACGCACATGCTCCTGCACCAGGTCTTCAGCTTCAACAGCCCCGTGTGGTTCAACGTCGGCACGTCCAGCCCGCAGCAGGTCAGCGCCTGCTTCATCCTGGCCGTCGACGACTCGATGGACTCGATCCTCAACTGGTACAAGGAGGAGGGCCTGATCTTCAAGGGCGGCTCCGGTGCCGGCCTCAACCTGTCGCGCATCCGCTCGTCCAAGGAGCTGCTCCGCTCCTCGGGTGGCACCGCGTCCGGTCCCGTCTCGTTCATGCGCGGCGCCGACGCGTCCGCCGGCACCATCAAGTCGGGCGGCGCCACGCGTCGTGCGGCCAAGATGGTCGTCCTCGACGTCGACCACCCCGACATCGCCGAGTTCGTCGAGACCAAGGCCAAGGAAGAGGACAAGATCCGCGTCCTCCGCGACGCCGGTTACGACATGGACCTCGGCGGCGCCGACATCACGTCGGTGCAGTACCAGAACGCCAACAACTCCATCCGCGTCAACGACGAGTTCATGCGCGCGGTCGAGAACGGCACCGAGTTCGGTCTCCGCGCCCGCACCAACGGCGAGATCATCGAGACCGTCGACGCGCAGAAGCTGTGGCAGGACATCGCCCAGGCCGCGTGGGCGTGCGCCGACCCCGGCATCCAGTACGACGGCACGATCAACGACTGGCACACCTCGCCCGAGGCCGGACGCATCACGGCGTCCAACCCGTGCTCGGAGTACATGCACCTCGACAACTCGAGCTGCAACCTCGCGTCGCTGAACCTGCTGAAGTTCCTCAAGGACGACGGCTCGTTCGACACCCAGACGTTCGTCAAGGCCGTCGAGTTCATCATCACCGCGATGGACATCAGCATCTGCTTCGCCGACTTCCCGACCGAGGCGATCGGCGACACCACGCGCGCCTACCGCCAGCTCGGCATCGGTTTCGCCAACCTCGGCGCGCTGCTCATGGCGTCGGGCCTGGCGTACGACTCCGACGGTGGCCGCGCGCTGGCCGGCTCGATCACGTCGCTGATGACCGGCACGTCCTACCGCCGCTCGGCCGAGATCGCCGGCGTCGTCGGACCGTACGACGGCTTCGCGCAGAACTCCTCGGCGCACGAGCGCGTCATGCGCAAGCACCAGGCCGCCAACGACGAGATCCGCACGCTGCACTCGATGGACATCGACGTGCACCGTGAGGCCGCCAAGCAGTGGGCCGACAACCTGAAGATCGGTGCCAAGAACGGCTGGCGCAACAGCCAGGCGTCCGTCCTCGCGCCCACCGGCACCATCGGCTTCATGATGGACTGCGACACGACGGGCATCGAGCCCGACTTCTCGCTGGTCAAGTTCAAGAAGCTCGTCGGCGGCGGCTCGATGCAGATCGTCAACCAGACGATCCCCGCGGCGCTGCAGAAGCTCAAGTACAACGTCGAGACCATCGAGGCCATCGTCGAGTACATCGCCGAGAACGGTCACGTCGTCGACGCGCCCGGCCTCAAGACCGAGCACTACGAGATCTTCGACACCGCGATGGGCAAGCGCTCCATCAAGCCGATGGGTCACGTGCTGATGATGGCCGCGTGCCAGCCGTTCCTGTCGGGTGCCATCTCCAAGACGGTCAACCTGCCCGAGACGGCCACGGTCGACGAGATCAAGGACGTCTACTTCCAGGGCTGGAAGCTCGGCCTGAAGGCGCTCGCGGTCTACCGCGACAACTGCAAGGTCGGCCAGCCCCTGTCGGACGGCAAGGAGGCCAAGTCGTCCGGCTCGGTCGAGGTCAAGGAGGTCGTGCGCGAGGTCATCGTCGAGAAGCCGATCCGTCGTCGTCTCCCGAAGTCGCGCCAGGCCATCACGACGTCGTTCTCCGTGGGCGGCGCCGAGGGCTACATGACCTCGGGTGCGCACGAGGACGGCTCGCTGGGCGAGATCTTCATGAAGCTGGGCAAGCAGGGCTCGACCCTGGCCGGCATGATGGACGCCTTCTCGATCGCGATCAGCATCTCGCTGCAGTACGGCGTGCCGCTGGAGACGTTCGTCAGCAAGTTCACCAACATGAAGTTCGAGCCCGCCGGTCTGACCGACGACCCGGACGTCCGCATGAGCCAGTCGATCATGGACTACACGTTCCGTCGCCTGGCCCTGGACTACCTGGACTTCGACACCCGTTCGGCCCTCGGCATCCACTCGGCCGACGAGCGTCAGCGCTACCTCGACACCGGTTCGCACCAGGTGCCCGACAACGCCGGCACCACCGCCGCCGAGCTCGTCGACGACGCCCCCTCGCCGGCGCCCACCTCGCTCGCCAGCGAGGGAGCGCCAGCGACCGAGCGTGAGGGCGGAGCCCGAGGCGAGACCAACCTCGACGTCTCGGTCTCCGGCGACAGCCACGAGGCAGCCGCCTCGAAGCCCGCCCCGGCCACCGCCCACACGAGCGCCGAGCTCTTCGAGCAGATCACCGGATCTGCCGTCGACTCCCCGCTCTGCATGACCTGCGGAACCAAGATGCGTCCCGCCGGCTCCTGCCACGTGTGCGAGGGCTGCGGCAGCACCAGCGGCTGCAGCTGACCACGCAGTGACGTTGAACGGGCCTCGACCGATCTTGGTCGGGGCCCGTTCAACGTCTCGGAGTGAGAGCAATTAGCACCTGTGCACCAACCAGCCCGACGACGGTGTCGATTCAGTCCCTAATGGACCGGCGGCTAGCGGGTATCCGAACGGTCAACCAGCGACGACTGAGGACACCTTGAACAGGTCGATCGGCATTGGATGGCCAAGGTTCCACGTCACAGCGATAGGACGTTCGCCCACGTGCGAGCGATACGTCGCTGGTCCGAGGAAGACGTATGGTGCAGTCCCAAATTCGTTGCTCGGCTGCGCGCGCGCAAAAATCAAGACGGTGCTGGTGCCATTGATGTACCTCTGACCAGCTGGGGATTGGACGCTCGTGCGCGATTGGGATTCCCAGTGCAACAGCGTCGGACTGATCGGGTAGTCGCGGTACATCGTGGTCGGCGAGTAATCGGCCTCCGATTTTGTGAACGTCACGAAGAAGGCGTCGACGTTGAGGTCTGACTGGTACAGCACGCCTTCACGGAATGAGTCTGGCTTGCGGTTCATCGATACATAGTCAATGCCGGCCAGAACCTCTTCAAGTTGGTAGCTAGCGTGGATGCGCAGAGGTAGGTGAGAGAGCTCGCCACCAAGCTCGGTGGTCTGGTGTCTTGCGGCGTCAAATGATAAATCCACGACTGTGCTTAGTTCTTCGCGAACAGCCGGCTCCGTACGCAGCGCGTTGAGCCCCTCGTTAAAGGACCTGTGCCCGCCGCCGCCTCGCCATAGCGAGAAGAAGAGCATTCGCGCAAAGCGCTGCTCTGACTCGGGGAGTTCATCGTATGTAGGTGAGTCGTCCGCGAGAATCTGGCGATATGTGGCTGCCCGCTCGCGATCGTCGACGTGAGTGAAGGCTCGAACGCGCTTGAGCAGCTTCTCCTCAATCGCGGATCCGATCTGAGTTTGAAGCTGAGCATCCCTACGAAGTCGAGTCCATGAGCGGTCGCCTCGGCGAAGAATGTCTGAGAGCTCAAGGCCGGATTCTTCGAGGAAGGTTCTCAAGTCCTGGTCGCCGTACGATCTCAGCTCGGCGACGATTTGCGCCCACCTGTTTGCGACCTGCGACCTGATGTTGAGCAGGACGATGTCCTGCGACGTCTTGTCGAGCACGATCTGGCAACCGGATGGCAGGAATGGGAATCCGTGCTCGATGTCGTGTTCGAGCCCCCGACGTGTCTGCCCGGTGAGAGCCCTCAGTTTGAGGTCCCAACGGAACTCCTTTCGGTGGTAGCCGACGAAGTCCAGGACAGTCAGTACGGCTTTGTCGCGGGTTCGTCGAAGCCCCCTGCCCAGTTGCTGCAAGAAGATGGTCGCGCTCTCCGTGGGGCGAAGGAACAAGACCGTGTCGACATCGGGCAGATCCAAGCCTTCGTTGAAGAGGTCTGCTGCGAAGAGCACGTTGATCCGACGCTCGCGAAGGTCGGCCAGCGCCTGCTCGCGTTCGGCGGGCGAGGTTGACCCACTGACAGCGCGCGCCGGGATTCCTGCCGCCTCAAAGGTGTTTGCCATGAAGTGGGCGTGAGCGACGCTTACGCAGAACCCAAGGGCACGCATTGTGCCGGGGTCTAGGACTTTATCTTTGACCTGCGATAAGACGACTCGTGCTCGCTGGCCGTTCCCCGTGTACACGTTGTTCAGCTCGGCCTCGTCGTAACGCCCATGCTTCCAGGTAACCTGGCGCAAGTCGGTGTTGTCGGCCACGGCAAAATAGTGGAATGGGCATAACAGGTCAGCGCTGAGAGCTTCCCAGAGTCGAAGTTCTACAGCTGTCCGTCCCTCGAAGAACGAGCGAACGTCGGCGCCGTCTGCGCGCTCCGGTGTGGCCGTGAGACCTAACAGCTCGGCTGGGGTGAGGTGGCTAAGTATCTTCCGGTATGTCGACGCCTGGGCGTGATGGAACTCGTCGATGACAACGACCTTAAACGCGCCCACGGGGATGTTCTCGACGCCGTACGACGTCAAAGACTGGACGCTCGCGAAGACGTGACTCCATCGTTCTGGTCGAGCCCCACCGACGTACAGCTCGCCGAAGTTCGGGTCCGCGAGCACCTCGCGATACGTGCGGAGGGACTGTTCGAGGATCTCTCTACGGTGCGCGACAAATAGCAGTGACGGCTGAGTTCCTGACGCCGAGTCACACATAGATCGGTAGTCGAGAGCTGCGACAACAGTCTTTCCTGTGCCTGTTGCGGCAACAATCAGATTTCGATGGCGATCGTGAAGTGTGCGTTCGGCCTCAAGTGATTCGAGCATCTCGAGCTGGTACGGATAGCCGCGAACTTCCAGCCCAGACAGTGAGATCGTCACGCGGCTACGAGTGGTGCGCCCCGACGCCTCGGAGATCGCGTCGTCGAGGCGGTCGCGGTCAGTGTCTGGGTCGTATCGCTCGAAGGACGGATCGTTCCAGTAGGTCTCGAACGTTGCGCTGAACTTGTCCAAAAGAGTTGAGTTGGCGATACGCGAGAGCCGGACGTTCCACTCCACGCCATCGAGAAGGGCGGCGCGAGACAGGTTGGAAGAACCGACGTAGGCCGTGTCGAATCCCGTGTCGCGATGAAAGAGCCAAGCCTTGGCGTGAAGCCTCGTGCGTAGCGCGTCGTACTGAATGCTCACGTCGGCACCAAGTTCACGAATGAGACGATCTAGCGCTTCACGTTCGGTGGCCCCCATGTAGGTAGTAGTCACGATACGGAAAGGTTTCCCACGAGCGCGAAGAATCTTTAACTCTGGCTCGAGTAACCGAACCCCGTGCCATTTGACGAACGCACACAGTAGGTCGACTCGATCTGCAGTCTCGATCTCGGCACGGAGTTCCGCTCCGAGAGATGGTTCGCCATGCGCGTTAGTGAGGAGTGCTGCGTCGGAGAGCGGCGTGCGCGGGCGACGGCTCGAAAACGGGATAACGCCAGGCGCGTCCGGGTAGTTGAGGCGAAGCAGCTGCGTGATGCGAGGGTCTATAGGGTCTTTTTCGCCGGTCAGACTCTCCAAGAGTTCGTGCACAATCGCAAGACGCTTGTCGGAACTCGTCTCCAATTCGAGGCGCTTGAGCAGCGCCTGCGCCACGTGGCGGGTCAGCACGGCGGGCTGGTCCGCTGAATCGACGGTGGCGAGCTCACTCGCAAGCTGTGGTTCTAGTCCGATTGCCGTCCTCAACGAGGTGGTTACCAGCGATTCGTAGATCCCTTCGCGCATGCAAGTCAGCTTGTCATCTCAAAGGGTCGTTAGGTGCCAACAGGCAGCTCAAGTAGCCGATTTCTGAGCGTTCCTGACTCGGGAGACTGCCCGTGTTCAAGAACCTCGAACCAAGGTCGAAGCGGTCGTCTTTGACTCGCTCGCTGAAGCCGCACGCGTGATGGCTAGACGACGGATTGGCCGGGTTCCTCGTAGGTGAAGGGAATCTCCTAGCATCGAAGTTGAAGGCGAAGACTGCTGCAAAGGCAAGAAGATCGAACTTGAGTCGCGTGCCCATTATTCGCGACGCACGACTTCCGTTACTTAGTCTCGCAACCCTCGGCGCAGGCAGAGTCGATTTCGGGAGGGACTGGACGGCGATTGGCCGGCTTCGTCCTGTCGCGGTGCGTGCGCGGTTAGTCCAGATAGCCGAGCCATAGTGTGTCGCGAGCTCTCGTCATAGCGACATACCATTCGCGTCGCTCGATCTCGCAGCGCTCAGCGTAAGCACTGTCGGTCTCTGCATGAAAGCGCCTAGGGGGTTGATGCGACAGACCCGGAACGAAGACGACTTTGAACTCGAGACCCTTGGCTCGTTTCACCGTTCCGACCTTGACCTGGTCGGAAGCGACTCCGTCGTAATCGGTCAGGTCGCGGCAGGGGATCGACGCACGATGCATCACGGCGCGCAAGGCGTCGACGTCTGCGCGACGACGAGCCAGGACGACCATGTCACCCCAGGCGGTCCCTGCGCCATGGGTACGTCTGAGTGCCTCGACGAGCCTGTTGTGGAGGTCGACTCTGCCGGACGCAATGACCGCCGTGGGCACCGCTCCGACGCGCGACGGAAGCTCGTCGGCGACCGGAGCCTGAGCCTCGTCGTCGAGGTCGTTGAAGACGTCACCGTCGACGAGTCGGCGAGCCTCGGCGACAATTTCGCGTGTGTTCCGGTAGTTCAAGCGAAGGACGGTCGAGCGTCCCGTCACGTTGATCCCTGCCTCCGACAGGGTGAAGCCTCCTGGATATACCGACTGCTGACCATCGCCCATGATGAGGAACTGGTGCGTCGCGTGACCGGCCAACTCGTGCAAGAACTTCAGCGAGATTAGGTTGAGATCCTGCACCTCGTCGACGATGACACCTCCGTAGCGAAACAGGTCCGGGTACCGCTGCACCGCGAGCCGTGCGTCGAGAATGAGGTCGTTGAAGTCACGGACGCCGCGCAACTCCAGTTCGGCCTCGTACGTGGCGAATAGGTCCCACATGAACTTGCGATCTTCCAGCCGCATAGGCGTTTTCCGTCCAACCCGCGTCAGGTTTTCGTATTGACCGAACTCGGTAATCCCGCGCCCCTTGAGAACGTAGTTGATCTCGTCTTTCCAGTAGTTAGCGTTCTCATTGAGGCCGCGTAAGTGGCCTGCCGCACCCGAAGTGATCCAGGCCCTGCCGAAGGCGGCATCGGCCTTGTCGGCGCTGACCGACGACGCCATCCCAGCCTTCTCGAGACATTGCCGAGCCAGCTTGTGGACTCCGATGAACTCGATGTTCTGCGATGCGCTGGCCGACAGGCGGCGAGCCAGCGATGACAGGACGATGGGCAGCGTCTTGACGAAGCTCACGAACAGCACCGGGTCTCTCGAACGCTGAGCAAGATAGACGGCCCGGTGTAGCCCGACGACCGACTTGCCCGTCCCAGCCGGCCCGCGAAGCCGCGATGGTCCGTTGACCTGCTTGCATATCAGCTGGTTCTGTTCGGGGTGGAGGAATGTCATCCACGACTCGATCGGTTTGGCCAGGGCCGAATCCAGCAGTGCAGCAGTGAGGTCTCCGACTCCGGGCAGGGCATCCTGCGTGGGTGGTCTCTCGGTGGCAGCCGCGAGATGCCGGGGTTTCGGTCGGCGACGCGACAAGGACGGGAGTGGAAGGCCGATCTCGACCTCTGGGCATGCCGCGCCGATCAGGTCAGCGATCAGTAGGACCTGTTCGGACGTGAGCCGGACCGGCAGACGCAGCAACCACTGGACAACATTTCGGTCCCCCAAGATCGTCAGCGGTCCTGAGGCTTCTACAAGGTCACGGTCAGTAAACACCCAGACAGGCGAGATCGCGCTGACGGCCAAGCCGGTCGACGCCACAGTCTCGGCTATTACATCTATGAGGCGGCAGTAGCCTGTCACCTCGTCGTCGACGCATTCTTGCCCGCGGAACAATGACCCCTTGAGAAGGCCGAGCTCAGCCCAGTGCTTGGCATCCAGCAGCACGATGCCTCCGGGTCCGACGAGGATGAAGTCGATGTTGGCGCGCTTGGACCCCGGCCACCGACGATCCTCTAACACGACCCATCCGTGGTCCATTAGGGGGCGGATAAGTGCTGCAGTGCTCGATTCCGACAGCGCGGCTGTGAGGTAGTTGCGCGCCTCCTTCATCTTTAGCTCGCGAAGCTCGAAGAGCGCGTCGGCCTCTGCGATGAGGCGATCGCCGTTAAAGCGCGCAGAAGCTCCAGCAACCATCGTGGCTCTCTTCTCCCATAGAGGCTCGGACAGGTTGTCGAAATTGAATCACCTCAGGGAGGCATTCGTACAAGATTTGCGCAATTGGACGGCAACGACGTCGATCTACTCAAAGAGCAGTTCAGCGCGAGTAAACGTTGCCGGCGCCGTGAGCATCGAGCGTCCGATGGACGGCCACCGGGTCGACGAGCAGTATGAGTGGTTGCGCGAGAGCGTGCTCCAACACCTCGCGGACGACGATGAGACGGCGTGACCCGGCACGCTGACGCGGCGGAGGCTCTCCCGACGAGGTCCGGGTGGGATGGGACACCACGACGTCGGGATGAGATCGGGCGGCTGGCGGGTTGTCACTCAGTAGGCGGCGTCAGTTGGCGGCGCCGACGCGATGAAGGGTGTTCCATGTCTGTGCCGGTTTCCATCCTCGACCTCGCCACCGTCGGCAAGAACCAGACGATCGCCGAGTCCTTGGCCGGCAGCGTCGCCTTGGCGCAGACGGCGGAACGAGTGGGCTACCAGCGGGTCTGGTACGCCGAGCACCACAACATGGCGTCCATCGCCTCGTCCGCGACCTCGGTGCTGATCGCGCACGTCGCCGCTCACACCAGCACCATCCGGCTCGGCTCGGGAGGCGTGATGCTGCCGAACCACTCGCCGCTCACGATCGCCGAGCAGTTCGGCACGTTGGAGACGCTCCACCCCGGCCGGATCGACCTCGGCCTGGGTCGCGCGCCCGGTAGCGACCAGAACACGATGCACGCCCTGCGCCGCAACGCCGCGTCGTCCGACAGCTTCCCCGAGGACGTCCTCGAGCTGCAGGCCTACCTGCGCGGTCAGTCGCGCATCCCGGGCGTCTCCGCCTACCCGGGCGCCGGCACGGACGTCCCGCTCTACATCCTCGGCTCGTCGCTGTACGGCGCAGGACTGGCGGCGGCCCTCGGCCTGCCCTACGCCTTCGCCTCGCACTTCGCGCCGGCCGCCCTGCACGACGCGATCGCGCTGTACCGCAGCGAGTTCAAGCCGTCCGAGCAGCTCGACAAGCCCCACCTCATGGCTGCGTACAACGTCTTCGCCGCCGACGACCAGGCCTCTGCCGAGCGCCAGCAGCTCGAGGTCGCGCGCAGCCGCGTGGCACTGCTCGTGCGCCCCGGCACGAAGTACACCGACGAGCAGGCCGACGAGGTGCTCGCGTCCCCGCAGGGCCAGCACCTGCGCGAGATGATGACGTACAGCGCCGCCGGCACGCCCGACATCGTGGTCAAGCACGTCGAGCAGTTCGTCGACGAGACCGGCATTGATGAGCTCATCGTCACCCACCAGGGCTCGACCGTCGACCAGCGGCTGCGCTCGGCCGAGCTGTTCGCCGAGAGCTACGTGGCCTGAGCTTCGCCGGCCGAGTCGGAGTTCGCGCCCGGGCAGTCGGGGTTCGGGCAGACGTCGACGGCCAGCGTCGGCGTGGGTGCACCCTCGTCGAAGTCGTTGGTCACCCGTGAGTCGACGACCTCGGACTTCAGCTCGGTGCCGCAGCGAGGGCAATTGGTCGGCCAGTCCACGGGGACGTCAACGTCAGAAGTCATGTGACCACGCTACGCGTCCCAGCGCCGACCGCGAGGCGGCGAGGGCGGCGACCCGTCGCGGTCGAGACAGCCTGAGCCCGTCCGCCGTTAGTCTGCCGCCATGGATGACGACGCGGCAGTCGCAGCACTGCAGGCCTTGGTGCGGATCCCCACCGTCAGCGATCGCGACCCCGCGAACGTCGACGTGGCCGCGTTCGACGAGGCGGTGGACGAGCTCGAGCTGCGGTTCCCGCTCGTCCACCAACACCTCGAGCTGACGCGCGTCGACACGCACGGCCTGCTGTTCCGCTGGATCGGCAGGAGCGACGCCAAGCCGGTCGTCATGATGGCGCACCTGGACGTCGTCGCCGTAGAGGGCGAGTGGCAGCACCCGGCCTTCGGCGGCGACGTCGTCGACGGCACCATTTGGGGCCGCGGCACGCTGGACGACAAGGGCAGCCTCGTCGGCATCTGCGCCGCGGTCGAGCGTCTGCTCGCCGAGGGGTTCGTGCCCGCGCAGGACGTCTGGCTGTCGTTCGGCGGCAACGAGGAGGTCTCCGGCACGTCCGCCGTCCTCGCGGTCGAAGCACTGAGGGCCAGGGGAGTGCAGCCATGGTTCGTGATCGACGAGGGTGGCGCGATCGCGAGCGAGGCGTTCCCGGGCGTCGCCGCACCGATCGGCGTCATCGGCGTCACCGAGAAGGGCGTGACGTCGGTCGAGCTGCGGGTCGAGGGACGCGGCGGGCACGCGTCCACCCCCGCGAAGCTCGGCCCCACGGCCCGCATCGCGCGCGCGATCACCCGCCTCGACAACTCGCCGATGCCCGCCAGCGTCCCCGCCCCGACCGTCGAGCTGTTCCGCCGCATGGGCGCACACGCCCCGCTCGCACTGCGTCCGATCATGCAGAACGCCGGCCGCGCCAAGCCGCTGCTGACCCGCGCGCTCGTCCTCGCCGGCGCCGAGCCCGCCGCGATGACCCGCACGACCTTCGCCATCACGACCCTCTCGGGCGCGCCGGCGCTCAACGTCATCGCCGCCACCGCGAAGGCCGGCGTCAACATCCGCATCATGGTCGGCGACACCGTGGCCGGCGTGCTCGAGCACGTCCGCAAGGCCGTCGACGACGACCAGGTGCACATCGACGTCGTCGAGCAGAACGAGCCCAGCCCCGTCTCGCCGATGGACGAGGCGTTCGAGCTGATCGAGGGCACGATCACCGAGATCTTCCCGGACGCCGTCCCGTCGCCGTACGTCATGATGGCCGCCACCGACTCGCGCTTCTTCACCGCGATCTGCCCGCGGGTCTACCGCTTCGCGCCGTTCCGCATGACGAAGGCGCAGCGCGAGTCGATCCACTCCTTCGACGAGCACCTGGGCGTGGACGCCTTCCTGGACGGCGTCCGCTGGTACCGCCGACTGATCGAGAGGCTCCCCGCATGACGACGTCGACCGGCAGGGCCGCCGCGCAAGGGCTGGGCGCCGTCGTCGGCTTCCTCGTCGCCGTCGAGATCGCCAGCGGCGTGCTGCAGGGCTACTACACGCCGATCTACCCGCAGATCGCCGAGCACCTCGACATCTCCGAGGGCGACATCAACTGGTTCGAGGCGGCGCAGCTGATCGTCTCGGCGCTGGCGATCCCGCTGCTGGCGCGCCTCGGCGACCTCATCGGTCACAAGAAGGTGCTGGTGCTGGCCACCGCCGTCACGGCGCTGGGCTCGTGGATCACGGTCGTCGCGCCGTCCTTCACGACGTTCCTGATCGGCTGGGCACTGCAGGGTGCCGCGATCATCTGGCTGCCGCTCGAGATCGCGATCATCCACCGCCGCACCCGCGACTCCGGACGTCAGGGGCTGCTGACGCGCCGCGGTGCCGCGGTGCTCGTCGGCGCGCTCGAGCTGGCGGTCATCATCGGCGCGCTGACGAGCGGCGCGATCGTCGACAGCCTCGACATGAAAGTCGTCCTCGCGGTGCCGGCGATCGTCCTGACGGTCGTGCTGGTGGCGGTGTGGTTCGGCATCGAGGACGCGCCGGGGGAGTCGTCCGGTGGCATCGACTGGACGGGCCTGGCCCTCGTCACCCTCGCGCTGGGCCTCGTGATGGCCGGGCTGGTGCTGGTGCGGCTCGAGGGCGCGGGCAGCGTCCGCGCGTGGATCGTCATGCTGCTCGGCGTGCTCGCGCTGGTGCCGTTCGTGCGGCACGAGCGGTCGGTCGCCGACCCCATCGTGGACGTCGACCTGCTCGCGAGCCCGAGCCAGTGGCCGATCCAGCTGACGGCGTTCCTGTTCGGCATCCCGGTGCTGGGAGGTCAGATCCCCTTGTCAACCTTCGCCCAGGCCGATCCGGACGTCCGCGGGTACGGCCTCGGCGCCGACTCCGGCTTCGTCTCGACGCTGATCGGTGTCTACGTCATCACGCTGGCGATCGGAGCGTTCACGCTGCCGGTGACGACGCGGCTGTTCGGCGTCCGGCGCACCCTGATCATCGCGTGCCTGTTCGTCGCGGTCGGTTACGCGCTGTGGCTGCCGTTCCACGACACGACGCTGCAGGCGATCATCAACATGGCGGTCGCCGGTCTCGGCTCGGGCGCGCTCGTCGCGTCGTTGCCAGCCGCCGCTGCGGCCGCGGCGCCACCGGAGCGGACGGGTATCGCGACCGGCATGACCAATGGCACCAAGGTCATCGGCGGCGCGATCGCGTCCTCGATCTTCGCGATCGCGCTGGCCTCCACCGGCTCGATCGACAAGCTCGGCGAGGAGGCCGCCAACGCTCCGCTCTCGGGCTACCTCGTGGTCTGGAGCGTCTGCTCGGGCGCCGCCCTGCTCGCCGCGATCGCACTCATGCTGGCGCCGAAGGTCGCCTTCGCCCGCCAGGACGAGCCGGCTGCGCCGACGGCGTGACAGGTGCTGGCTCGGACGTCAAGCGTCCCCCTCAAGGGCGACCCACTCGTCGCGCGCCAGGTCGTAGCCGTCGAGTGGCATGCCCAGCGCGCGACGTACGCGGTAGCGACCGTTGAGGGCGCGCATGTCGACGTCCTCGACGTCGTCGGGGTGGACGTCGAGCAGCGGGAGCGTGAACCATCGCAGGGCCTGTCGCAGGCGTCCGGCCTCCTCCAGCGTGCTGGCGATCCACTCGCACTCCACGCCGCCGATCAGTCCTGAGCGCACACGCACGAGCATCTCGGCGAGCAGCGCGTCGGCCCGGTCGTCCTCGCCGGCCTCCAGCTCTGACATGAGCAGCCCGCAGCGAGGGTCGAGCTCGGTCGGTCCGCCGTCCTCGATCGCGGCCAGGCTCGCCTCGCGTGCCCCGGCGAAGTCGCCGACGAGGTGGAGCTCGCCGGCCAGCGCGGTCAGGAACTCCGCGCGTCCGTCCTCGCCGTGCTCGAAGTCGTCGAGGCGTCGGCGCAGGACTGCGACGCGCTTGGCGGGTGTCCCGGCGGTCCCGATGCGGGCGAGCTCGGCGTCGACGTCCTTCATGTCCATGGGGCCAATCGTCGCAGTCGGCATGCTCCCCGGACCCACCCCGCCATGGGAGTCGTTGTCGCGTTGACATAGCGATATGCGCATATAAGGATGTCTGCATGAGTGACAGCCGGGACATCCTCGCGGAGTACAGCAGCGTGAGCGACGTCTTCGGTGCGTTGTCGTCGCCGGTCAGGGCCGCCATCGTGCACCGCCTGACCGACGGCGAGCAGACCGTCAGCTCTCTCGTCGACGCCCTCGGCCTGTCCCAGCCGCTCGTCTCGCAGCACCTCCGGGTGCTGCGCAGCGCGCGACTGGTCGCAACCGAGCGGCACGGCCGGGAGATCGCCTACTCGCTGGCGGACGACCACGTCGCTCACGTCTTCCTCGACGCCTTCCACCACACCCAGGAGAACCACGATGACGATCACTGACCACCGCGAGGCCGAGAGCCACGCCCACACCCACGGACCGGCCTGCGGACACGAGGCCGTCGTCCACGAGGACCACGTCGACTACCTGCACGACGGTCACGTCCACCACGAGCACGAGGGCCACTACGACGAGTGCACCGTGTGCTCGTGCGCCAACTGCTCCGACAGCTGCGCCAAGTGCGAGTGCTCCGACTGCACCTGCGCGACGTGCAACCACAACGTCTGCTCGTGCAGCAACTGCGGCGGCGACACGTGCGGCAACTGCGTCTGCTCCGACTGCTCCTGCGCGACCTGCAAGCACGCCGCCTGAGCGAACGACCTGCGCGACACCGGTGCCCCCGTCACGTCATGGCGGGGGCGCCGGTGCGTCTCAGACGTGTCCGATCGCGAACGCCGTGAGGAAGCCGATCGTCGCGAGCAGCCCGGCGTAGAGATGGGTCTTCTCGAACGCCTCGGGGATCATCGTGTCGGCCACCATCGTGAGGATGGCTCCGGCGGCGACGGCCGTGATCGCCGCGATCGTCTCGTCAGCCGCCCCCTCGAGCAGCAGGCTGCCGACCATCGCCGCGATGCCGGAGGCCACCGCGATGCCGACCCAGACGCCGAAGACGTAGCGCGCGCTGCGGCCGTTGCGCTTCATGCCGGCCGCGCTCGAGAGGCCCTCCGGCAGGTTGGAGATGAAGATCGCGGCGAGCACGGGCACGCCCACGCCACCACCGCCGAGCAGCGAGACGCCGAGCACGACCGATTCGGGGATGCCGTCGAGCAGGGCTCCGACCGCGATGGCCGCGCCACTGCCGGCCTGCTCGTCCTCGGACGGCTGCTGCTCCTGCGACCGCTTGCGGTGCTGCGCCCCGCGGCGGGCCAGGAAGACGTTGGCCGCGACGTAGACGATCGCCCCGCCCAGCGCGCCGAGCAGCGTCGGCAGCAGCCCGCCGGTCGTCTCGGCCTCGTCGATCAGGTCGAACGACAGCGCCGAGATCAGCACGCCCGAGCCGAACGCCATGACGGACGCGACGACGGCCCGCGGCACCTTGACGAACCAGGCGATGAGCGCGCCGATGACGAGGGCGCCGCCCGCGAGCAGACCCCACGCGCCGGCTTCGAGCCAGATGGGCATGTGACCTCCAGGGTGGGCGAGCGGGCGGTGACGCCCCGACTGGGTTACCCGATCGTTGTGCCCTCACTCAGGTGGTGGAGCGATGGCGCGCGATCACTGCAGCATTGATATCATCAGCCGTAGATTTGATATCACACGTGGAGGTCGTCATGGCGGCGGTGACGGTACGAGGGATCCCTGACGAGGTGCACCGTGCCCTGAAGGGGCAGGCGGTCGCACATGGACGCAGTACGGAGGCCGAGATCCGCGAGATCCTGAGACGTGCGGTGTCTGGTCCCGAAGACGCTCGCATGGGAGATCGACTCTCGGCGATCGGCGAGCGGCACGGCGGGCTGGATCTCGACGTCGTCCGTGACGACTCACCTCCGGAGCCGGCCGAGTTCTCGTGATCGTCCTCGACACCAACGTCATCTCAGAGGCGCTTCGCCGCGACCCCGACGCTGTCGTGCTCGACTGGCTCAATCGGCAGGTCGCGTCGACGTTGCACGTGTCGACCGTGACAGTCGCAGAACTTCTGCTCGGTGTGGAGCTGCTGGACCCGGGGCGACGCAAGGACGCTCTGCGTGCGGCGGTCTCAGAGGCAATCGCTCTGTTCGACGGCCGAGTTCTGCCGTTCGACGGTCCCGCGGCGGCCGTGTTCGCCGAACGCATGGCGGTCGCGCGCTCGCAAGGGCGGGCGGTGTCGCTGGCCGACGGCCAGATCGCCGCGACGGCCATGAGCTGCGGATTCGAGGTGGCCACGCGCGACACGGGCCCGTTCGTCGCAGTGGGAGCCGATGTCGTCGACCCGTGGACGGTCGACTGACCCAGCCGACATACCCTCGACGCCAGCGACCCGAGCGGGGGCGTGGACGACGGGAGCACGACATGGCGGAGCAGACGACGGCCGGACCGGGCCGCGAGCGGCAGAACGCGATCTACCGCGCCGGGGTCGTCGGCACGAAGCCGCTGGTGCCGACGTCGTTCGCCGACCTCGAGCGCGCCGCGCACCGGGTGGCGTCCGCGAAGGGCTGGGCGTACGTCGCGGGAGGAGCCGGCGAGGGCCGCACGATGCGCAACAACCGCGCCGCCTTCGACCGCTGGGCCATCGTGCCGCGCATGGCGCACGGGGGAGCGACCCGCAACCTCTCGGTCGACGTGCTCGGGACGCGGCTCGCGTCGCCGCTGCTGCTCGCGCCCGTCGGCGCCGGCCAGCTGATCGACCCGGACGCCGACCTGCACACCGCCAGGGCCGCGGCCAGCACGGGCGTCCCGTACGTCTTCACCAACCAGGGCGGCACCCCGATGGAGGAGGCCGCCGCCGAGATGGGCTCGACACCTCACTGGGTGCAGCTCTACTGGAGCACCGACGAGGACCTCGTCGACAGCCTCATCGGGCGCGCCGAGGCCAGTGGCGCCACGGCGCTCGTCGTCACGCTCGACACGACGACGCTCGGCTGGCGTCCGCAGGACCTGACGCTCGGCTCGCTGCCGTTCGCGCAGGGCCTCGGCATCGGCCAGTACACGTCCGACCCGCGCTTCCGCGACATCGTCGCCCAGCGGGTCGCAGCGGCGAAGGCGGCGGGTGCGGCGTCGGACGTCAAGGTGACGCTGCAGGCCATCCGGTCGCTGATCTCGATCACGAGGAACCACCCCGGACGCTTCCTCGACAACCTCCGCTCGCCGATGCCGCGGGCGTCCGTCGAGACGTTCCTCGACATCTACTCCAACCCCGGCCTGAGCTGGGACCACATCGCCACGCTGCGCGACCGCACCCGGCTGCCCGTCGTGCTGAAGGGGATCCTGCACCCGGACGACGCCCGGCGGGCCTTCGACCTCGGCGTCGACGGCATCGTCGTCTCCAACCACGGCGGACGCCAGGTCGACGGCTCGATCGCGTCGCTGGACGCCCTCATCGCCGTCCGCGAGGCCGTGGGGCCCGAGCCGACCGTGCTGCTCGACAGCGGCATCCGCACGGGCGCCGACGTGTTCGTGGCGCTGGCGCACGGCGCGGACGCGTGCCTGCTCGGCCGCCCCTACATGTACGGCATGGCGATCGCGGGGCAGCAGGGCGTCGAGGAGGTCGTCGCCAACGTCGTCGCCGAGCTCGACCTGACGATGGCGCTGACGGGCGCCACGGACGTCACGGACGTCCCGCGCGACGTCGTGGTGCCGAATCCGTCGTGGACGGGCGCGTAGTCAGGCGTGATCCGTCGACGTAGTCACTTGTGACAGTCTTTCTGCGAATCTGGGACACGCGTACGAATCCAGACCTACTGTCGCGCCATGAAGATCCGCAGCGCCATCGTCGCGTTCGTCCTGACGACCTCCGCCATCTCGGGCGCGGGTGTCGCGATCACCGCCAAGTCGGCCTCCGCCGCCACCTGCACCAAGACCTCCACGGGCAAGTGCATCAAGGGCGGCCAGTTCTGCCCGAAGGCCAAGTACAAGAAGACCGGCATCGACGCCAAGGGCCGCAAGTACGTCTGCAAGGGCGACAAGAACCACCCGCACTGGATGAAGTAGACCGCCTCAGAACCAGGCGTCCCGCTGGGGGTTCGGGTCGGGGTGGCACGGCGTGAGCCGGTCGGCGGGCAGCCAGCGCTGCACGACCGGCGCACCGTCCTGCGTCTCGTCGACGAACACGACGAGCGCCGTCCACGTGCGTCCGTCGCGTCTCCAGTCGACGACGAACCCCTGCCACGGGCGGGCGTAGCGGTGGTCGGTCCGCCGCACGAGGACGTGGCGGGTGGGCTCGTACGGGGGCCAGGCGTCGCGCCTCGTCCGGTTCATCCCCACCCGCACAGACTAGAACATGTGTTCGACCGAGGTCGATGATGATGCAACGCCGCCTGCACGCGGTCGCGACGCATCAGGTTCGGTCACGCGCGACGCGGTGCTGAAGGTCAGCGGGACGCGACGGACCCCCGCACGCCCGACATGACGGCGAGCTTGAACTTGGTCTCGTCCTCGGTGCCCGGGGTCGCCGAGAGGATGACGATCTTGAGCTCGGCGTCGCCGTCGGTCAGCACGTCGCAGTCGACCATGAGCGGCCCGACCGCGGGATGCTCGACGATCTTGCGTCCCTCCCGGTGCGCGCCCACCTCGCCGGCTGCCCACAGCTCGGCGAACCGCTCGTTGCCGGCGGTGAGCCGGGCGATCAGGTCGGCGAGACGTCGGTTGCCCGGAAACCGTCCGGTCGCGCGCCGCAGGTCGGACACGACCGCGGCGGGCACGGTGTCGTCCGTGAACGCCACGATCGGCCACTGCGCCAGCCGCGGAGCGCCGCCGTCGACGGGGAAGGTGTCGAGGGCGAAGTTGCGCTGCGCCGGCGGGGTCGCGGACGGGTCGCCGACGAGTGCCGCCCACCCACGGTTCCACTGGATCATCTGCCAGTCGGCCGCGAAGACCGCCGTCGCGGAGTCGTCGTTGCGGTGCAGGATGCGCTGGATGCCCGGCGGGATGTGCTCGGAGATCTCACCGCCGCCGGGGGGAGCCAGGCCCGCCAGCAGGTGCAGGTGGTCGCGCTCGTCGACGGTCAGCTGCAGCGCCCGGGCCAGTGCCGCGACGACCTGCGCAGACGGCGTGCTCGCGCGTCCCTGCTCGAGACGCACGACGTAGTCGACCGAGACGCCGGCGAGCTCGGCCAGCTCCTCGCGGCGCAGCCCCTGCGTCCGGCGCCCGTGCCGCATCGGCAGCCCGGCGGTGGCGGGGGAGAGCCGGTCGCGCCACGCCCGCAGCGTCGCTCCGAACGTGGTCTGGTCGAGGGTCATGGGTCCAGTGTCGCCTGTCGTCGGACGTCGTGACTGGTACTGCTCGTCCTACCGTCGAGCCGTCCCTGTTGCCGCAGGCACGGCAGGCGCACGCTGGACCCATGACCATCACCTTCATCACCGGAGCCAACAAGGGTCTCGGCCTCGAGACCGCCCGCCGCCTCGCCGAGCACGGACACACCGTGCTGGTCGGGGCCAGGGACGAGCAGGCAGGACGCGCCGCAGCCGACTCGGTCGGCGGTCGGTTCGTGCACATCGACGTGACCGACGACGAGTCGGTGGCCCGTGCGGCCGCCGACGTCCAGCAGCACGAGGGCGCGCTCGACGTCCTCGTCAACAACGCCGGCGTCGCCGGGCCGATGGGCGACCCCGCCGACCTCACGGCCACCGACGTGCTGGGCGTGCTGGACGTCAACGTGCTCGGCGTCGTCCGCACCACCCGCGCCTTCCTGCCCCTGCTGCGGGCGTCGGCCGATCCCGTCGTCGTGAACGTCAGCAGCGGCATGGGGTCGCTCGAGCTGACGCACGACCCGTCGCGGGCCGAGTCGCACGCGATCGCCCCCGCCTACACCGCGTCGAAGGCCGCTCTGACGATGCTGACGACCCAGCACGCGAAGGTCTGGCCCGACATCCGCATCAATGCCGCCGACCCCGGCTACACGGCCACCGACCTGAACGCCCACAGCGGCCCGCAGACCGTCACCGAGGGGACGGACGCCGTCGTGCAGCTCGCCACTGAGGGCCCCGGCCACGGTTCGGGCCGACTCGTCGACCGGCACGGCGAGACCACCTGGGGGTAGTCGCTCGACGGTTGTGCACGGCCGTGAGTGCGCGACGAGAACCCTGTCAGACCTGTTCTCCAGGTTGGAGAAGAGACCGCAACGACAGGAGTTACTGGTGCTGGTCGACCGGGCGCGCGTCACGGGCGAGGCCGGCGGCGGCGCCGCGCAGGGACGTCTCCGTGCCGCTGTCGTCGCTGATGGGGTTCAGCGACGCGCCCACCACCTCAAGACCGAGGGCCACCTGAGGGTGCGACAACCCGCGCCCGGGATGTTCGAGTGGACCACCGGCACCGGCACCGGGCACACCCACACGAGCACACCCGAGCCCCTGCCGATCGCCGGTCGGGACGCCGAGAGCCCTGTCGAGCCCCGGAGGACCGATGGACGAGAACACCTGGCTGGGGTGGGACGACCCCCGCCGCCTGCTGCGCGAGCTGGTGTCGGCAGCGCCGACTAGCCTCGAAAACGTGACACCGACGATCGCCTCCCTCACCGACACCGAGCTGCGTCGAGCCTTCGACTCCGGCTCGCTGTCGCGGGGCAAGCTCTACGCGCACGCCGGGAGGGTCAGCGTCAGCAGCGTCGACCCCGACGGCGACGCCGCGAGCGGCGAGGTGCGCGGCACCGACCCGCAGGTCTACTCCACGACGGTGCAGCTGCGCGAGACCAAGGCCGGCGGCACCCACGTCGTCGCCACCTGCAGCTGCCCCGTCGGCTACGGCTGCAAGCACGCCGTCGCGCTGATCATCGCGGTCCGCAGCTCGATCGAGACCGAGCCGGACGAGCCCGTCGACGCCAGGAAGGCCTCGATGGACGCGGCGATCGCGTCCGTCGACGCCTACGCCCGCAAGGTCGCCCGACCGTCCGAGCCGCAGTGGCGCTCGGCCCTCGCCCCGCTCGTCGGCGCGCCAGGGCGTGGGCGCACCGACTGGGCCCTGCGCATCGACCTCGCACCGTCCTACTACCGCGGCGAGGCGCTGCTGTCGGCCCGGCCGTTGAAGCGCGGCGCCAAGGGCACCTGGATCAAGACCGGCGCCACGTGGCCCGACGTCGAGGCCACGACCCGCGGCTTCAGCGGGGGACACCCGCAGGTCGACGCCCTCGCCGAGCTGCAGGTCGCGGTGCGCAGCCACTACTCGCACGTCCGTCGCTCCGATGGCACGATCGACCTCGGCGGCCTGACGCGCGACGCGTGGCGGGTGTTCGACCTGATGGCTGATGCCGGCGTGACGCTGCTGGGTCCCGGCAACGCCGAGGTCACGGTCGTCCGCGATCCCGTCGTGGTCAGCGTCGACATCGCGCCGGTCGGCGAGGCGGGCGACCTGTCGGTCACGGCCAGCCTGTCGCACGCCGACGTCGACGACGCACAGGCCGACGACCGCGTCCTGCTGATCGGACAGCCCGCCCACGGCATCGCCGCGTGGGACCACGACAGCCCCCGTCGGCTCTGGCTCGCGCCGTTCGCCGAGCCGCTCGACCAGCCGCTGCGCATGCTGGTGCAGAACCAGCAGGGCGTGCAGATCCCCGCCCGCGACGCCGCCGAGTTCCTGCGCGACTTCTACCCGCGGATGCAGCGGACGCTCGGCTCGGTGCGGGTCGACCCCCGCATCGAGGTGCCCGAGATCGTCCCGCCGCGCCTGTCGATGAAGGTCACGCACGACGGGCTGTCGGCCGCCGTCGAGTGGGGCTTCGTCTACGAGGTCGACGGTCGGACCCTGCGGGCCGCCTGGGGTTCCGGGCTCGAGCCGTTCCGCGACCGCGCCGCCGAGCTGGACCTCGTCAACGACTTCGTGCCCCCACCCGGGCTGCCCGTCGTGACCGACAGGACCGGCCGGGTCAAGGTCGTGCCCAGGGCCACGGTCGACGGCTACCCGGCCGCGGTGCTCAGCGAGGACGTCGTGCCGGCCCTCGAGGCGGCGGGCGTCGACGTGCAGACCGTCGGCGACCGGCCGAACTACCGGCTCGCCGGCACGGCGCCCGTCGTGCACATCTCGCTCGAGGACGGCAAGGATCCGCGCAGCGACTGGTACGACCTCGCGGTCACGGTGACGATCGAGGGCGAGCGGGTGCACTTCGGTCCGCTGTTCGCGGCGCTCGCGGCGGGGGAGTCGCACGTCGTGCTGCTGAGCGGCACCTACCTCTCGATCGACCGTCCCGAGCTCGTGCAGCTGCGCGAGCTCATCCAGGAGGCGCGCGAGCTCACCGACAAGCACGCCGACGGCGACCAGCTGCGCGTCAGCCGGTTCCAGGCCGGGCTGTGGGACGAGCTCGTGGCGCTCGGCACGATCGACCGGCAGGCCAGCTCGTGGAAGGAGTCGATCAGCGCCATCCGCTCGCTCGACGAGGTGCCCGTCCCCGAGCTGCCCGCAGGCCTCGACGCCGAGCTGCGTCCGTACCAGCGCGACGGGTACGCCTGGCTCAGCTTCCTCGCCGACCACTCGCTGGGCGGCATCCTGGCCGACGACATGGGCCTGGGCAAGACCGTCCAGGCACTCGCGATGATCGTCCGCCAGGTCGAGCGTGGCAGCGGGCCGTTCCTGGTGGTCGCGCCCACCAGCGTCGTCGGCAACTGGGCGCGCGAGGCGCAGCGCTTCGCACCCGGCCTGAAGGTCGCGACGATCCAGGGCACCCGCTCGCGACGCCGCACCGAGCTCGTCGACGAGGTGGCGGGCGCCGACCTCGTCGTCACCTCGTACGCGCTGTTCCGCCTCGAGAACGACGCCTACCGCGAGCAGACGTGGGCGGGCCTGCTCCTCGACGAGGCGCAGTTCGTCAAGAACCACCAGGGCAAGACCTACCAGTGCGCGCGCCGGCTCGACGCCCCCTTCAAGCTCGCCATCACCGGCACCCCGCTCGAGAACTCGCTCATGGACCTGTGGTCGATGCTGTCGATCGTCGCGCCCGGCCTCTATCCCGACCCGCAGCGCTTCGCCGCGAGCTACCAGAAGCCGATCGAGACGGGACACGGCAACGACAAGCTCGCGCTGCTGCTCAAGCGCGTGCGCCCCCTCATGCGCCGGCGCACCAAGGAGGAGGTCGCCTCCGACCTGCCGCCCAAGACCGAGCAGGTGCTCGAGGTCGCGATGAGCCCCCGGCACGCCCGCATCTACCAGACCCACCTGCAGCGCGAGCGCCAGAAGGTCATGGGACTGCTGGCCGACGACGCGTCCGACCACCGGTTCGAGGTGCTGGCGTCGCTGACCAAGCTGCGCCTGCTGAGCCTCGATCCGGCGCTGGTCGACGAGGAGCACGACGGTGTCGGCTCGGCCAAGATCGACGTCCTGCTCGAGCACCTGCACGAGGTCACCGCCGAGGGCCACCGGGTGCTGGTCTTCAGCCAGTTCACGAGCTACCTCGCGCGCGTGCGGGCCCGGCTCGACGACGACGGCATCGCCTACTCCTACCTCGACGGCCGCACCAGCAACCGGCAGGCCGCCGTCGACTCGTTCACGGCCGGGCAGACCTCGGTGTTCCTCATCAGCCTCAAGGCCGGTGGGGTCGGGCTCAACCTGGTCGAGGCCGACTACGTGTACGTGCTCGACCCGTGGTGGAACCCGGCGGCCGAGGCGCAGGCCGTCGACCGGGCGCACCGCATCGGGCAGACGCGTCCGGTCATGGTCTACCGGCTGGTGTCCGCCGAGACGATCGAGCAGAAGGTCATGGAGCTCAAGGCCCGCAAGTCAGCGCTCTTCGACGCGGTGATGGACGACGGCGCCGCGCTGTCGGGCGCGTTGACGTCCGACGACATCCGCGGCCTGCTCGGCGCCTGAACCGCTGAAGGTCGTTGCGGGGGTCAACTGTTCACCTGGCGGGCGTCCGGCGTTGTCCGTGCGGTCGGCTGCTGCCGACAGGGTCACACCATCCCCTGACCTGAGAAAAGGACTAGAACCGATGGTGCGTAGAACAACCATGGTCGCCGCCGCGAGTGCCCTGGCGCTCGGCGGTCTCGCGATCGGCAGCGCTGTGCAGGCTGTCTCGCCCGGCTTCACCGACGACCGCTCGGCGAAGCTCTCGTCCGCGATCGACCCCGCCAAGCCCCGCAACGTGATCCTGCTGATCGGCGACGGCACCGACGACTCCATCATCACCGCGGCCCGCAACTACGAGCTGGGCGCGAAGGGACGCTTCGCCCTCGACGAGCTGCCGTTCACCGGTGCCATGACGACGTTCGGCCTCAAGACGGGTCCGAACCCCGACGACTACCCGATCAACTACGTCTCCGACTCGGCCCCCACGGCCAGCGGCTGGTCGACCGGCAAGAAGACCGTCGACAGCCGCATCTCGCAGGGGCCGAGCGTGTCCGACACGACGCCCGGCACCGACTACGAGACCGTGCTGGAGAAGTACAAGAAGGAGGGCAAGCGCACCGGCAACGTCTCGACCGCCGAGATCACCGACGCGACGCCTGCCGCGGCCGCCTCGCACATCAACCTGCGCGCGTGCCAGGGTCCGACGGACATGGCCAACTGCACGGCCGCCAAGAAGTCCAACGGCGGCAAGGGCTCGATCGCCGAGCAGCTCGTCGACAACAAGATCGACGTCCTGCTGGGCGGCGGCAAGAGCCGTTACCTGCAGGCCACCGACGCCGGCCCGACCGCGCTGGCCTACGCCCAGAGCGCCCAGAAGTACCAGCTCGTCGAGAACAAGAGCGCCCTCGCGGGCGTCACGACGCTCGACAACGGCCCGATCCTCGGCCTGTTCACGACCGGCAACATGACGCCCCGCTACCAGGCGCTCACGGCCACGCCCGCCGGTGCCGGTGGGTCCGACACCACGTGCCAGACCGCCGATCGGGGCACGCAGCCCACGCTGGCCGACATGACCGACAAGGCCATCAACCTGCTCGACAACGACAAGGGCTTCTTCCTGCAGGTCGAGAGCGCGATGGTCGACAAGCAGGAGCACTCGTCCGACATCTGCGGTGCGATCGGTGACGTCCTCGAGCTCGACAACGCGCTCAAGGTCGCCCAGACCTACCAGGCCAAGCACCCCGACACGCTGATCATCGTCACGGGCGACCACGCCCACTCGACGCAGATCGTCGGCAACGGGGGCTCCACCACCGGCGCGACGGGCGCGACGGGCGGCAAGGCGACCGCGACGGTCAAGACGGCCGACGGCGACCCGATGACGGTCGCGTACTCGACGGCCAACCCGGGCAGCTCGCAGTCGCACACCGGCAGCCAGATCCGCGTCGCGGCCTCCGGACCGCAGGCGGCCAACGTCACCGGCACGATCGACCAGACCGATCTGTTCGCGACGATGCTGGGCCGCACGCCCAGCACGATCTCGACGCCCGCCACGCCCCCGACCCCGTCGGCCCCGGCCGCCCGTCCGGCCGTCGCGGCGGTCGCCGACAAGAAGATCTCGGCCAAGGCGCTGAAGACCAAGGGTCTGCGCGTCTCGACGAGCGCATCGGCTGCGACCTCGGTCAAGGTCACGCTGCTGAAGGGCAGCAAGGTGCTCGCGACCAAGCGCCTCGGTGCAGCGGGCGGCACGACGTACCTGCGCACGAAGAGCAGCGTCAAGGGTGCCGTGAAGATCGTCGTCACGGCGACCGGCCCCGGCGGCACGGCCAGCAAGACCAGGTCCAGCACCGTCACGCGCTGACCTGTCGATCGACCCGCGGGTGCGTCCGGTTCGCCGGGCGCACCCGTCCGTCGTCGGTGGACCTGCGAAGGCGTGCCGGATGCGTCAGACTCGTCGCATGAGCCTCTTCAGCCACCCCATCAAGAAGCTGACCCTCGCCGCCGTGTTCGGCATCGGCTACACGCTCGGTGCCAAGGCCGGCCGTGAGCGGTACGAGCAGATCAAGAACACTGCGCAGCAGGTCAAGGACGACCCGCGGGTGCAGGACGCCGCCGCCAAGGCCGAGGGCGTCGTGCGCGACGCCGCGCAGCAGGTCAAGGAGGACCCGCGCGTGCAGGACGTCGTCCAGCGCGCCGAGAGCCTGATCGGCGACGCCGCCGACGCCGTCAAGGACGACGACCTGGTCGACAAGGCCAAGGACGTCGCCTCGGACGCCAAGGACAAGGCCCAGGACGTCGCCGCCGACGTCAAGCACAAGGCCGACGACGTGGCCTCGGACGTCAAGGCCAAGGACGTCGCGAGCGACGTGAAGGACACGGCCGACGAGGCCGCGACGAAGGCCAAGCACGTCGCGAACGACGCGAAGGACGCAGCGAAGGACAAGGCCGACGACGCGGCCCAGATCGCCGACGACAACACGCCGACCAACGACGAGAAGATCGACGCCCTGCTCGACGACCAGCACGTCGTCTCCGAGGAGCGTCTGGCGTACAGCACCGGCCCCGACATCGAGGAGTCGATCGACGACCTGGCCCCGAACGACGACAAGGACCGGATCTGACGTGCGCGCGGT
Source organism: Aeromicrobium sp. Root472D3 (assembly GCF_001426485.1). Classification (GTDB taxonomy): domain Bacteria; phylum Actinomycetota; class Actinomycetes; order Propionibacteriales; family Nocardioidaceae; genus Aeromicrobium. The sequence continues at coordinate 2,113,163 of NZ_LMET01000001.1, forward strand.
CGTCTTCACCCAGTACGGAGCACCTCTCGAGGTCGCCGAGCTCGACGAGCCGAAGGTCGGGCCCGATTGGGTGAAGGTCTCCGTGCGCGCGACGTCGGTCAACCCGGTCGACTGGAAGATCGCCGCCGGCGGCCTCGACGCCGTGCTCGACGTGCACCTGCCGGCCGTGCCGGGCTGGGACGTGTCGGGCGTCGTCGAGGAGGTCGGACCGTCCGTCACGAACCTCGCGGTGGGTGACGAGGTGTTCGGCTACGTCCGCAAGGACGCCGTTCAGGGGGGCACGTACGCCGAGAAGGTCGCCGCGCCCATCCGCACCGTCACCAAGAAGCCCGCCACGGCGACGTTCGAGCAGGCGGCCGCGATCCCGCTGGCCGGCCTGACGGCGTTCCAGGCGCTGGTGCACCACCTCGACGTGAAGGCCGACGACATCGTCCTCGTGCACGGGGCGTCGGGCGGTGTGGGGTCGTTCGCGGTGCAGATCGCCAGGTCGTTGGGCGCCCGCGTCATCGGCACGGCGTCCGAGGGCAACCACGACTACCTGCGCGGGCTGGGCGCCGAGCCCGTCACCTACGGCGAGGGACTCGTCGACCGTGTCCGCGAGCTGGCTCCCGACGGCGTGACCGCGGTGCTCGACCTCAGCGGGTCCGACCTCGACACCACCCCGCAGGTGCTGGCCGGGGGCGACCACGGGCGCGTGGCCTCGATCGTCGACGGCGAGACCGTCAAGCAGCTGGGCGGCCACTACGTGTTCGTGCGTCCCGACGCCGACGACCTCGACGAGCTGGCGAGCCTGTTCGACGACGGCACGCTGACGGTCGAGATCGCCGCGACGTTCCCGCTGGACGAGGCCCAGAAGGCGTGGGAGCTGAACCAGGACGGTCACACCCGCGGCAAGATCGTCATCACGGTCTGACCGACCGGACGCGGGCGGGCCGGCACTGCGGTGCAGGCCCGCCCATTGACGTGTGACCTGTCTCACTGAGATGGTAACCCCGGGTTACACCGAGGGGGACTCATGCGCATCCGACACGTCATCACCGGCGCCATCGCCGCGGCACTCACGAGCATCACGCTCACATCGACTCCGGCCACGGCCGCCGACGGCGACTTCTACACGCCGCCGTCCGACGTCACCGGTCAGCCCGGCGACGTCATCCGGTCCGAGCCGTCGGTGTTCTACCTCGACCCCCTGAAGGCCATCAAGGCCGACGCTCGCGTGCAGCGGCTCATGTACGTCAGCACCACCGCCCGCGGTCGGAAGGACGCCGTCACCGGCACCATGATCACGCCGCGCGCTCCATGGGTGGGCAAGGGCGAGCGCCCGCTGATCTCGTTCGCGGTCGGTACCCAGGGCATGGCCGACACGTGCGCCCCGAGCCGGCAGCTGGCGGCCGGGTCCGAGTACGAGGGCCTGTTCATCAAGGGGCTGCTGCTGCGCGGCTACGCCGTCGTCGTCACCGACTACGAGGGGCTCGGCACGCCGGGAACCCACGCGTACGTCAACAGCACGGCGCTGGGACGCAACGTGCTGGACGCCGCCCGGGCCGCCACCCGGTTGGGCACCGACCGGGTCAGCGCGACCGCGCCGGTCTTCATCGCGGGCTACTCCGAGGGCGGCAACGCGTCGGCGGGGGCGCTCGAGCAGCACCGTGCCTACGCGCCGGACGTCAACGTCACGGCCGGCTACGCCGGCGCCGTGCCCGCCGATCTCACGAAGGTCGCCCCCAACCTCGACGGCTCGCTCTACGCGGCCTTCCTGCTCTACTCGGTCACGGCGCTCGACGCGACCTACCCCGAGCTCGGCATCCCGTCGCTGCTCAACGCCGCCGGCAAGGCCGCCCTGGCCCGGGCCGACACGACGTGCACGTTCGACGGCGTCGCGGCGTTCCCCTTCACGCGGTCGTCGACCCTCACGGCGGACGGGTCGTCGATCTCGAGCTTCCTGTCGCGTCCCGACATCGCCGCGACGCTGGAGTCGCTGCGGCTCGGCAAGGGCAGGCCCGACGTCCCGGTGCTCGTGGCCCACACGACGCTCGACGACGTGGTGCCGTACGCGCAGGGCCGTGACTTCGCGCGCTCGTGGTGCCGCAACGGTGCGAAGGTCAGCTTCCAGCCGAGCCTGGCACCGACGCACATCGGCGGCGCGGTGTCGTCGTTCCCGAAGGCCTTCGCCTTCTTCGAGGCGCGGGTCGCAGGCCTGCCGGCCGTGTCGAACTGCGGACTGTTCTAGGCGCTGACACGATGGCGTCCATGAACGACGCCCGTCGACGCGACCGCCTGATCACCTCGCCCCTGGGCGTCCTCGCAGCGGGTCTCCTGCTGCTGTCCGTCGCTCTCAACTCGTTCGTCGGGGGAGGGCCCGACTGGTTCACGGTCGACGGCGAGCCCCTCTACCGGTCTGACCTGCGCACGATCGGGCTGAGCACGGACGAGGGGACGATGCCCTCGCTGGCCGCGCCGTTCGTCGACGTCTTCCCGGGGGCCGTCGCCTTCTCGGTCTGGTTCCTCGCCCTGGCCGCGTGGCCGGTGCGCCTGTGGGCGCGGATCGCCATGGCGACGGTGCTGGTGCTCACGGCGGTGCTCATCGTCATGCAGGCGCGGGACGAGGCGCCGGGCGCCGGGGCGTCGACGACCGACGCCTACCTGGTGATCGGCACGGGTCTGGTGCTGGCAGCGGTCCTGGCCGGCACCGCCACGGGGATGCTGACCCGTTCGCGGTGGGTGCGGTGCGCCGCCGGCGCGGTCGTCGTCCTGGTGCTGGCCGCAGCGACGACAGCGGGCCTCGTGCAGCTGCTCGGGGCGCGCGACGGGCTGGCCCTGACGATCGAGCCGATCGGCTTCGTGCTCGCGCTGCTGGCCGCCGCGGCGTCGCTGGTCGTGATGGCCGTCGCGACCCGGCGGCACGACCGCGTCATGCGTGCGGACGCCGGCGGCGTCGATCAGGCCTGAGCCGCGTTGACCTCGTGCCACACGTCGTGCGCCTCGTCGTAGGCGTCGACCGGCAGGTCGAGGGCGCGGCGGACGCGCCACCGTCCGTCGAGGCACAGCGGCGGCATGAGGTCGAGGTCGCCGGGCTGGATGTCGCGCAGGGGGATCGTGAACCAGCGCAGCGCCGCGCGCAGCCGTCCGGCGTCCTCCAGCGACTCCGCGATCCACTCGTAGTCGCCGATCACGAGTCGCTCGGCACGGCTCAGGACGATCAGCTGGGCGAGCAGCTCGTCGACCTCGGCGTCGTCGCCGCGGGCCAGGGCGACGGCCAGCAGGCCGGCCCGCGGCTCGAGCACCGTCCGCCCGCCGTCGTCGATCGCCGCCCGGTACGCGGCCTCGGCGTCGTCGAGGCGTCCGTCGTCGACGAGGTCGTCGGCCAGGCAGGTCAGCACCTCGGCGCGGCCCTCCTGGCCCGGCGCGAACGTCGCGAGCAGTCGCTCGTACGCCGCGAGGCGGGCCGGACGCCCGGGGGTCGCGCTGATCTCGTCGATGGTCTCGCCCAGCTCGTCCCAGTCCATGCGTCGATCCTCTCAGCCGTCGTGGCGCGGCGCGGCGAGGTGCCCCCGGACGTCGTCGAGCACCCGCGACGGGAACTCCGCCGTGCGACGGCAGCGCTCCACGAGCAGGACGATCTTGTTCATCCGCGGCCCCGCTTCGAGGCCACGGGCCGTCAGCGCGGGCCGCAGCACGTTGCGGTCGAAGGCGCCGTCGCTGTGCTCCTCGGTGCCGCGCCACCGGGCGAAGGCCTGCTTCAGGTCGCCGTGCGCCACGACGCCGTGGTCGGGCGACAGGGCCACGGCGATCGCGCCGATCAGCCAGATGTCGTCGTGCTGCAGCGATTCGACGCCGAGCTGGACGGTGCCCGACCCGCCGGGGAGGTCCGGCAGGTCGAACGTGACGAGCGCCGAGAACGTCAGGTCGGGGAAGCGCAGCTCGATGCGGGTGCCGCTGTCGATCAGCGAGATCTTCTGCCCGGGTGCCGGCGTGGTGGAGCCGCCCTGCGGTGTCGTCAGCTCGACGATCGCTCCGTTGTCGCGCTGGCCGCGGTGGACGACCGGTTGTGCGGCCGTCGCCGTGACGACGAGGGCGGGGTCGCTGACGTAGGGCAGACGAACGAACACGTACGCCGAGCCGTCGATCGTCTCGGCCACGACGGGCTGCCGCTCGGGCAGGTTCATGCGCCGCGCCAGGATGAACGTCGCGCCCTGCTCGAGGGTCGTCTCACCGGAGGTGTCGTCGCCGGCCGACCACGCGATGTGCAGCACCGGCACTCCCTCGGACGTCGTGGAACATGTTCCGTCGTGGCTCGACGCCAGGTGCGCCGAACCCTGACGATGATGCCATGGGCACCCTCTCGTCTCTCACGATGAACCTCCTGATCCTCGTCGTCTTCGTGGCGGTCGTGTGGATCGCGCTGCGCGTGGCCCAGAGCATCTTCGGCACCGCCACCAAGAAGGCCGCCGCGACCGAGGTCGCCGCGAAGCTCGTGTCGTACCCGACGGGCTCGTCGGCGGTGCTGCGCCGGCGGTTCGTCCGGGCCCTCACGGGGCAGCACGTCATCATGCCCAGCGGCGAGCGCCTCGCGTTCGGCGAGCTCGTCGTGAGGGTCGCTCCGGAGGACCTGCACCGCCTCGAGCCCGAGGGCGACCTCGACCGTCTCGGCGAGGACGCCGCACGGTTGTACGCCGACCACGCCGAGCGCGCCGGCTGGGGCGTGCCCGCGAACGTCCGGGTGACGGTCGAGGTCGACCCGGGCCTGCGATCGGGCTGGGTGCCGCCGGCCCGGGGCAGCGGACGCGCCGAGGCCGCCCGCCCTCCGGCCGAGCGGCAGCCGCACCCCATGTCGGTGGGGTGGGACGTCGTCGCCGACACGGCCGCCACCCGCGCGCCGCGAGAGGCCACCCCGCCGCGTGCCGTGCCTCACCCGTCCACGATCGACCCCGACGCGACGATGAACTTCCCGGCGTTGGTGCCCGACCTGGTCGACAGCTCGCCGACCATGAACGTGGCGGGTCTGCTGCGCCTCGAGCGCAACGGCCAGTCGGTCGCGATCGGCCCGGACGGCGCGGTGCTCGGACGTCTGGCCGAGAGCCCCGTGACGTTCGCCGAGCCCGAGGTCTCGCACCGGCACGCGGCGATCCGCCGCAGCGGCATGCAGTGGCAGATCAAGGACCTCGGCAGCACCAACGGCACGACGGTCGACGGCCACCGCATCGACGGCGACGACTGGACCACGCTCCACGGCGGCGCCGTCGTCAAGCTCGCCGGGGTCACCGTCGTGGCGGCGTTCGACACGGCCGGGACGGTGCATCTGCAGGGGATCACCAGTCGCTAGGGAGAATGGACCCGGACGCCGTACCGTCGAGGTGTCCCGATCGTCGAGCCGGAGCAGGAGGAAGCGCATGACGCCCGACCCCCTGGCGACCCAGCCGGTCATGCAGCCGGCCACCGGCCCCGCGACGGTCCCCGTCGAGCAGCGGTTCGAGCTGCTCGGACGGATCGGGGCCGGCAACCACGGGGTGGTGTTCCGGGCCCGGGACGGTCAGCTGCACCGCGAGGTCGCGATCAAGCGGTTCTCGCACTTCCTGGCCGACGACCCGCGCGCGATGCGGCGCATCACCCGCGAGGTCGCGACGCTGGCTCGCGTGTCGCACCCGCACGTCGTGACGGTGCACGACCTGGTGCACATGGCCGACGGCGACGGCGAGATCACCCCGCACCTCGTGATGGAGCTCGTCGAGGGCACGTCGCTGAAGGACCTGCTGTCGCTGCGCGGGCCGAGCCTGCGGTCGGTCATCGTCGTGCGCGGCGTGCTCGAGGGGCTCGCCGCGTGCCACCAGGCCGGCATCCTGCACCTCGACATCAAGCCGGCGAACGTGCTGGTGACCAACGACGGAGCCGTCAAGATCGTCGACTTCGGCATCGCGCGGGCGGCGTCCGACGCCACCGCGACGGTCGCCGGCACCCCGCACTACATGGCGCCCGAGCAGTTCGACGGTCGCGCCGACGAGCGCAGCGACATCTACTCCGTCGGGTGCCTGCTGTACGAGTGCCTGACGGGCAGGCCGCCCTTCGAGGGGACGATGGCCGCCCAGCTGCTGGCGCACCGCAACCACCCGCGGCCCGACCCGAGGGCGCTCAACCCCGACGTCCCCGCCGGGCTGGCCGCCGTGGTCGCGAAGGCCATGGCGGTCGAGCCCGCGGAGCGCTACCAGACGGTGCACGAGATGCACGCCGCGCTGGCCGACGTCGGGGGAGAGCCTGACGTCATGGCACGCCCGGTGGTGCCGGGCACCGAGGTGCACCGCGAGCCGTCGTTCCCCCGTCCGCTGTCGGTCGACTCGACCGGTCACGCGCCCCACGCGCCGCGCGAGCCGGCGGCCGACCTGGTCACCCGGGTCAGCAAGCTGCAGACGTTCGCGACGGGCCTGGCGCTCAGCGCGTTCGTCGTCGCGCTGGTGCCGGGGCTGGTGTGGCTGACGACCTCGTTCGTGCCGTTCGACTACCGGCCGCCCGCGATGCAGGACTCCGACGCCGCGGCGTGGTGGATGCTGGCGGTCATCATCGCGACGGTGCTGCTGCTCCTGCGGCGGGGCACGTTCTTCGGCCTGGTCAACGGGCCGCCCGTCGGTCAGCCGCGGGCGGGACGACTGGTCGACGCCGACATGCGACGCGGTCTGCGGCGGGCCGCCGGCGCCGCCCTGCGCGGATCGCTGCCGATGCTGTTCCCGCTGTACGTCACGCTCGTGGCCGCGGTCGCGGCCGCCGGCGGCATCGAGTGGCCCGACGACGTCTTCGACGCCTGGGGCTTCTGCTGGCTGCTGATGCCGCTGGCGTGCGTCTTCCTCGGCCTGCAGAGCATCACGAAGCTGCGTCCGCGCTTCGGTGCGGTGCTGAAGTCGACGACGTACGCCATCGGCGCGGCGGGCGCGGCCGCCCTGTTCGTCGCCTATCCGCTGGTCTCCTGACGCCCGCGGACGTGCGGTCGCGCCGGTACGGCCCTAGCGTCGAGTCATGACGCCGAGCTACAGCCACATCATGTCCGCAGCGACCGCCGGATACGCGGTGTTCGCGCTCGCCAAGCCGCGCCACCTCGGCACCGCGCTGACCAAGAGCCCGCTCAAGCAGCCCGAGTACGACCTGGTGGCCCGCATGTTCGGCCCCCGCGACCTCGCGCTCAGCGCGCTGGCGCTGCTCGCCCCGTCGCCGCTGGCCCGTGACCACGCGATGATCGCCCGCGTCGTGCTCGACCTCTCCGACGCGGCCCTGCTGACCCCCGAGGCGCGCACCAAGACCGCCAAGGCCAAGGTGCTGGGCGCGACCCTGACGTGGGCGAGCCTCAACGTCGCCGCGATCGTGGCCGACCGCAAGGACCGCTGACCCCGCGCCCCCCGGGTCACGAGCGGCGCGTCGTGCGCTCGACGATCATCGCCGCGACGAACGCGCCGAGTGTGCCGAGCAGCTCGTCGCTGAGGGTGTCCTCGTACGCTCCGTCGAGCTCGGTGCCGCGGCGGATGAACGTGTACCACTCGCCGAGCTCCCAGCCGATCGCGAGGACCGCGCCGAGACCCGTGATCGCGACGACGAGCAGCCACCTCGGACGCACGTCGGCGCGGGCGAGCAGCAGGCCGCTGCCCCACAGCAGCAGGAGCCAGTTGGCGAAGTGGTTGACGTTGTCCCACGCCTCGATCGAGTCGTAGAGATCGAGGGTGTTACCGGTGACGTCGACCAGGAACGGCGCCATCACCAGCGCGAACGCGCCCCAGGGCAGCGCCGACGCGTCACGCGTCCGCCACCACCAGACGGCCGGCAGCAGGAGCATCAGCACGGGGTAGACCGCGAGACGGTAGCCGAAGCCCTTGCCGTCGTACTGCTCGAGACCCGCGAGGGCCCCGACGGCCAGCTGGGCGACGGTCAGCGCGAGGACGACGACCGCGGCGAGCAGCGCGCGACGCTGCCGCACGACTAGCGTCCGAGCAGCGCGAGCGCGCCCGCGGCCCACCACGACCCGGCGTTGGGTCCGCCGTTGCAGGGGCCGTCCGACTCGCCGGGGTGCTTGACCCACAGGTAGGCGTCGAGACTGCCCTGTCGCACCATGCGCGGCTTGCTGCCGACGCGGGCCCCGACGGGGTTGCAGAAGTCGCCGGCCGCGGTGGCGGCACCGTTGCGCGCGGTCTCGACGACGAACTTCTTGCCCCGGACGCCCTGGGCGGTGAGCTGCGCGACGACCTCGTTGCCGTACGCGACCTCGTCGGCCGTGCTGCGGAAGTTGGCGACGTTGGTCGAGAAGCCTCGGGCCGACGTGATGCCGGACGCCCGCAGTCGTTCGGCCATCACCGCCGGTGCCGTCCAGCTGGAGTGGCCGGCGTCGATGTAGACCCACACGCCGGCCCGCTTGAGCTTCGTGGTGGCATAGCGCAGCAGACCCGTCCGGTCGCCCTGCGCGTCGCACTGGCCGAGCATCGCGAGGGCGTCGGGCTCGAGCACCGCGATCGCCTTGGTGCCCTTGAGGCCGGCGGCGAGCCGGCTCACCCAACGGCGGTACGTCGGGGCGTCGAACGACCCGGCCGAGTGCTGGCCGCAGTCGCGGGCCGGGATCGCGTACACCGCGACGACGGGGGTGCGCTTCTTCCTGACGGCCCGCTGGGCGTACGAGCGGACGGCCTTCTTGACCTTCGAGACCGGCAGGTGGTCGGTCGCCCAGTACGCCTGCGGCGTCCGCGCGAGCGTCGAGAAGCGCCGGTCGCCCTTGGCGGCGACCGCCGCGGACGACGCCGAGTCGGCGTAGAACGCGCGGGTCAGCCGGGGGTCGGACTTCGCCGAGGCGGGGGACGGCACGAACGCGAAGGCGACGACGCAGGCGACGAGCAGCGTCAGCGCGCGGGGGACGGCCGTGCGGCCGCGAGCGGGGGGTCGGAGCACCGGCCAAGACTACGGGCTCGCGGGGTCAGGCGGGGCCGGTTCAGGAGGGTCGGGAAGGGCTCGTGAACCGTCGGTGAACTCTGCCGGCGCGGGCGTCGATCGCACGGGGTGGCCGGGCGGGGCGTCGTACGCTGACGTCGATGATTGGCTCGTTCCTCACCCAGCTCATCGCGATCCTCGCGACCGTCACCGCGACCGCGCAGGCCGAGACGACGATCGACGCCGACCACTACGCCAACCAGACGCCCTACGGCAACGCCGCCAGCTCGGCGATCCGGCAGGCCCCCGACGGCTACCGGCTCACGTTCGTCGAGACCGTCGGCCGTCACGGGGCTCGCACCCTCACGAGCTCGGCGCGCGAGCGACGGTCGCTCGCGATCTGGACCCGCGCGAAGGAGGCGGGGCAGGTCACCGACACGGGCGAGGGGTTCGCCGCCGACGTCGCGGCGTTCCAGAAGCCCGAGCAGCGCATCGGCTACGGCAACCTCAGCGAGATCGGCGCCCTCGAGTGGCAGGGCATCGGCCGCCGCACCGCGACGGTGTACCGGGACCTGCTCGCCGGTGCCGCCGCCACGGGCGACGGCGTCGTGTTCAAGACGTCACCGGTGCAGCGGACGGTCGAGAGCGCCGATGCGATGCGCGAGGGCCTCGACTCCGTCGTGCCGGGTCTCGACGTCGGCGAGTACGTCACCGACGCGCCGCGCCTGCTGATCGGCAACGGCGCCTCGTCGTCCGGCAACCGCGCGACGGAGCGGGCCATGACCCGCCCCGACGTCGTGGCCGCGGCGACCGACCTGCTCGAGGTCATGTACGCGCCCGGGTTCGTCGCCACGATCGACGACCCCGTCGCCGCGGCCCTCGACGTCTACCTGCTGTACTCGACCGCCCCGGGGCTGGCGGCCGAGACGCCCGTGACGTTCGCGCCGTACGTCCCGCTCGACGACGCGGCCGTGCTGGGGTCGGCCGTCGACGCCGAGAACTTCTACCAGTTCGGGCCGGGCGTCGAGGGCGAGGACAGCTCGTACGCCGCGGCCCGTCCGCTGCTGGAGGACTTCCTGTCGTCGCTCGAGGAGCGCCTGGCGGGCGGGTCGACCGCCGCGGTGTTCCGGCTGGCGCACGGCGAGACGACGATGCCGTTCGCGGCGCTGCTGGGGCTGCCCGGCAGCGACGTCCAGGTGCCCGCCGACCGGACGTTCTCGTACGCCGACAACCCGTGGCGCGGCTACGTCGCCGGACGCCTGGGCGGCACCATCGAGTGGGCCGCCTACCAGGACGGCGGTGGGCGGGCCCTGGTGACGGTGCGGCACAACGAGCAGCCCGTCCGGCTCGCGAGCCGGTGCCGCGAGACGGTGCCGTACTTCTACCGTCCGGCCGAGCTCGAGCGCTGCCTCGCCTGAGCGTCGCGTTCCCGGGGCGACCGAGGCATAGGGTGGGCCGCATGCGATCCCGCCTCACGGCCTCCGCCTCGGTCCTCGTCACTGCCACGGCCCTCGTGGCGGTGACGCTGCCGCTGTCGTCGGCCCACGCCGCCGACGGGCCGACCGGCGCCTACGCCAACCAGCAGCCGTACGGTGACCCCGCGTCCACCCAGGTCGTCGCCCCGCCGACCGGCTACGACCTGTTCTTCGTCGAGAACGTCGGACGCCACGGGGCCCGCTCGCTGACCAGCAGCGGCGCCGAGAAGCGCGCGCTCGCGGTCTGGAGGGGCGCCGCGCGTCGAGGCGACCTGACGACGCGCGGCCGGACGCTCGACGACCGCATCCGCACGTTCCAGCGGGCCGAGAAGAAGCTCGGATACGGCAACCTGAGCTCGGTCGGCAAGCAGGAGTGGCGAGGCATCGGACGACGGACGGCCACGAGCTACGCGGGCTTCCTGAGCGCCTCGGCCGCCAGGGGTGAGAAGGTCGCGATGCAGACCAGCCCCGTCTACCGCACCAAGCAGAGCGCCGTCTCGTTGCGGCAGGGCCTCGAGTCGGTCGTGCCGGGTCTGCGGACGTCCGCGCGCACCGTCAACCGCGACCTGCTGATCGAGGAGGGCTCGACGAGCAAGGGGCGCGCGGCGATCGCGAAGGCGCAGCGGCGCTCGTCGGTCAAGGCCGCCGCGCGGCAGGTGCTGCTGCGGGCGTACCGACCGTCGTACGTCAAGCGCCTGGCCGACCCGGTCGGCGCGGCCCTCGACCTGCACCTGCTGTACTCGACGGCCGCCGGCATGGCCGGCGACACCCGCGTGACGTTCGCGGAGTTCGTGCCGCTGCAGGCGGCCCGGCGGCTCGCCGAGGCGACCGACGCGCGGACGTTCTACCGCTTCGGTCCGGGGGTGTCGGGCCAGAGCACGACGTACCGCCAAGCGCGGCCCGTGCTCGACGACTTCTTCGCCGCGCTCGACCGGCGCGTCGCCGGCGGCGACACCGCCGCGGTGTTCCGGCTCGCGCACGGCGAGGTCACGATGCCGTTCGCGGCGCTGATCAAGGCGCCCGGCAGCCAGAAGCAGGCGTCGCGCACGTTCTCGTACGGCAGCAACCCGTGGCGTGGGTCGGTCGCAGGACGCCTGGCCAGCAACATCGAGTGGGCGGCGTACCGCAACGCCGGCGGCGAGGTGCTGGTGACCATGCGCGTGAACGAGCAGCCCGTGCAGTTCAACGCCTCGTGCACCCCGTCGGCGTCGAACCCGTACTTCTACCGCCTCGACCAGCTGCGGACGTGCCTCACCTGAGCCGATCGGCGGGCAGCGTCTAGTGCTTGAGGCGGACGAGATCGGCCAGCGCGGCGTCCGACAGCTCGGTCAGCGCGCCCTCGCCGCCGTTGACGACGGCGTCGGCGAGTGAGCGCTTCGAGCGGATGAGCTCGGCGATCGACTCCTCGATCGTCCCCTCGCTGATGAGCCGGTGCACGTGGACGTTCTTGGTCTGACCGATGCGGTGCGCGCGGTCGGTCGCCTGGTCCTCGACGGCGGGGTTCCACCAGCGGTCGTAGTGGATGACGTGATCGGCCCGCGTCAGGTTGAGACCCACGCCAGCGGCCTTCAGCGACAGGACGAACACCGGCACCTCGCCGCCCTGGAACTGCCGCACCATCTTCTCGCGCCCGCGCACCGTCGTGCCGCCGTGCAGGAACTGGTTGGCGATCTTCTTCTCGTCGAGCCGGCGCGTCAGCAGGCGTCCCATCTGGGCGTACTGCGTGAAGACGAGCGTCGCGCCCTCCTCGGACACGATCTCGTCGACGAGGTCGTCGAACACGCCGAGCTTGCCCGAGCGCCCGACGAGCTTGGTCTCGGGCTCGCGCAGGAACTGCGCGGGGTGGTTGCAGATCTGCTTGAGCTGGGTCAGCAGCTTGACGACGAGCCCGCGACGCTGGATGCCCTGCGCCTGCTCGATCTGCGCCATGGTGCTGCGCACGACGGCCTCGTACAGCCCGACCTGCTCGCGGGTCAGGTTGATGCGGTGGTCGGTCTCGATCTTCGGCGGCAGCTCAGGGGCGATGCCGGGATCGGACTTTCGCCGGCGCAGCACGAACGGCCGGATGAGGTGCGACAGCCCGGTGGCCTTCTCGGGGTCGCGCCGGGACTCGATGTCGCGCGACCACGTGCGACGGAACTGCTCGTACGTGCCGAGCAGGCCCGGCGTCGTCCAGTCGAGGATCGCCCACAGCTCGGAGAGGTTGTTCTCGACCGGCGTGCCGGTCAGGGCCAGACGTGCGACGGCAGGGACGTCGCGCAGCGCCTTGGCCGTGCGGGCGTGCGGGTTCTTGATGTTCTGCGCCTCGTCGGCCACGACGAGGCCCCAGCCGGGCTCGTGCTCGGACAGCTCGATGACGTCGGCGCGCATCGTGGCGTACGTCGTGACGAGGAAGCCCTCCTTGACGTCCTCGAGCGAGCGGCCCGGACCGTGGTAGCGGCGCACGGGCACGTCGGGGGCGAAGCGCTGGATCTCGCGCTCCCAGTTGCCGAGCACCGAGGCGGGGCACACGACGAGCGTCGGGGCGGTGGTGTCGACGGCACGCTGCAGGTGCAGCGCGATCAGCATGACGGTCTTGCCCAGGCCCATGTCGTCGGCGAGGATGCCACCGAGCCCCAGGTCGACGAGCTGGGTCATCCAGCGCAGGCCCTGCAGCTGGTAGTCGCGCAGGTGGCCGTCGAGGTCGCCGGGCTGGACGGCCGGGGCGATGTCGCGGTCCTGGACGGCCAGGCGTCGTCGGACGTCCTCGAGCCACCCGACCGTGTCGACCTCGGTGCGGCGGCCGTCGATCTCGAGCTCGCCGGTGACGGCGGCCCGCAGCGCCTCGATCGCCGAGATGTCGTGGGTGCGCTGGTCGAGGACACGGTGCAGCCGCGCCTTGTCGACGAACACCCACCGGTCGCGCAGCCGGAGCAGTCCGGTCTGCGACTGGGCGAGCTGGTCGAGCTCGGCGGCCGACAGCACGTCGTCGCCGAGGGCGACCTGCCAGTCGAAGCTGAACAGCTGGCCGTGGGTGAAGGCCGACGGGCGGTCGGAGCCGGGTGTCTCGCGCCGGCTGACGACGGCGGTCGTCGACAGCTCGCGCACGAGCTCGGGCGGCCAGCGCACCTCGATGCGGTTGGCCATGAGCGTCGGGGCGAGGCTGCGGTCGCCGAGGCGGGCGAGCGCGTCGGGGCCGACCGTCACCGCGCCGCGCGCGTGCGGGTCGCGCAGGGTCTCGGCGGGCGACCACCACACCTCGATGCGACGCAGCATCGCCGCGGTGGGCTCCTTGGCGTCCTGCGCCATGGGGTGCGACGAGCCGTTGAACAGGTCGCCGGCGTCGAAGGCGCCCCACGAGCCGGCGCGCGGGTGGACCCGCAGCCGCACGACCGCGGCCTGGTCGGGTGTCGGCTCCTCGAGGAACGTGACGATCAGCGACCACGAGAACGTCGTCTCGCGGGTGCGCTGCGGCGCGGCCTTGGGCGAGACGTACGCCTGGCGCTGCGGCGTGGACGCGGCCTCGGGAGCGTCGACCTCGAGGGCCCGCAGGAACGCGGAGATGGCGGCCTGGCCGGCGCCCGCGTTGGGGCCGATCGCGGCGCCCGCGTTCTGCAGCTGGTTGAGCTCGGTCGCGTCGGGGGAGCCGAGGGCACCTCGCGCCATGATGCGCAGCGCGAGGATCGCGGGGGTCGCCCACGCGCGCACCGACTTGTCGGCCGACATGACCCGGATGCCCTGGCTGAGCGCGCCGATGGCCTCGTTGGCGGTCGCGGTCTCGTCGCCGTCGGGGGTGTGGAAGACGAAGCGCGACTCCGCGGGCGTGGCACCCGCCACGAACTCCACCGGATGGCGCAGCAGGAGGCGCAGATCCGTCGCAGCAGGCATCCCTCCATTGTCGCGCACGGGTCCAAGGAGCACTCGTCGAGGTCGGGTGGTGAGCGTCACGACGGTGGACGAGATGCCGTCCGGCCGCGCCCGGTGCACGCTGGACGGGTGTCTCCCGAGTCCAAGACCTGCGCCGCGTGCGGTCGCACGATCGAGTGGCGCAAGAAGTGGGCGCGCGACTGGGACGACGTGAAGTACTGCAGCCAGGCCTGTCGACGGCGCGGTGTGACGTCGCAGGACGTCGACCTCGAGCGTCGCGTGCTCGAGATGCTGGCGAGCCGTGCGCGCACGTCGACGATCTGCCCGTCGGACGTCGCCCGGGCCGTCGCGCCCGACGACTGGCGCCCGCTGATGGAGCCCGTGCGGCGCGCGGCGCGGCGCCTCGTCGACCGCGGCGAGGTCGAGATCACGCAGAAGGGCTCGGTCGTCGACCCGTCCACCGCCAAGGGCCCGATCCGCATCCGGCTCCCGCGCTGACAGGCTCGTCCGGTCCGGTCCGGTCTGGCACGCTGGACTCGTGAAGGTGCGCGCTGGGCTGGTCGTCGCGACGCTCGCGACGGCGGCGGCCTGCTCGGGGCCGGTCGACGAGCCCGCGACGCCCGCCACGCCGGCCGCCCCGACGTCATCGCCTGCCCCGGCCGCCCCGGCCGCGCCGGCCACGACGACGCCGTCACCCGCGGAGCCCGCGGTCTTCCCCGGCCGCACGTGGCAGCGGGCCGACGAGGGTGACTGGTCCGACCTCGACGCCGAGCTGCGGCGCGACGGGTCGACGTGCGTCGCCGTCGTCAAGGACGGTCGTCTGGTGCACGACGCCTACTTCAACGGCGGCGCCGAGCGGACGGGCGGGCGGATCTACTCGATCACCAAGTCGCTGACGGCCCTGCTGGCCGGCCAGCAGGTCGACGACGGCGACCTCGACCTCGACGCGCCGGCGGCCCGGCAGGTCGAGCGCTGGCGGGCCGCCGGCACCGGCGCCGCGGACGTCACGGTGCGCAGCCTGCTGTCGATGACCTCGGGCCGCCGCTGGAGCGAGGCCGCCGACCGGCAGATGATCCGCGCCACGACCGACCAGACCGGCTTCGCCGTGGCCGCCGCGCAGGAGCGGCCGCCGGGGGAGCGGTGGGTGTACGACAACGCCGCGGCGCAGACGCTCGAGGACGTCCTCGACGACGCGGCCCCGGGCGGCGACGTCGTCGCGATGGCGGACGACCGCCTGCTGGGCCCGCTCGGCATGCGCGACACCGCGTGGGGGCGCGACGGCGCCGGCAACGCGCTGACGTACTCGGGCGCCACGTCGACGTGCCTCGACCTCGCCCGCGTGGGTCACCTGATGCTCAACGAGGGCCGGTGGGACGGCCGCCAGCTGGTGTCGTCCGACCTCGTCCGCCAGATCACGACGCCGTCGTCGGCCGACAACGCCGCGTACGGGCTGCTGTGGTGGACCAACGCGACAGGTCGCGTCGTCGAGATCAGGCGGCAGGCGGGCTTCGCGGTCGACCGCGAGCCCTACGCGGGTCGGATCGCCCCGAACGTCCCATTCGACGCGTTCTGGGCCCTGGGCTACGGCAACCAGTACGTCGCGGTCGTGCCGAGCGAGGGCGTCGTCGCGGTGCGCCTCGGTGCCCGGCCGGCCTCGCCCGACCGGGTCACGTTCGACGGTTTCACCGCGGGCGTGCTGGACGCGCTCGACTGACGCTTGTGTCGGACCCGGCTGCTTGAGTCGAGGCATGGACCACGACGAGCCGGGCTGGCCGCTGATCGACGACTTCTTCCGCGCCGAGGCCGAGGGGCGCTCGACCGCCACCGCACGCCGCTACGACCGGGTGCGGTCGCGCCTCTACGACTTCCTCGACACGGCCGACATGACGCTCGGGCTGGGCAGCCACTGCGCCGTCCTGCTCGAGTCCGAGCGACAGTTCCACCAGACGGGTGCGTTCTGGACGCTTTTCGGCGTCGACGAGCTCGCGTGCTGCCTGCCCAGCTTCGTCCACGAGACGTGGTTGCCCGCGTCGAACGGCGAGGCGCGCACGCAGATCAGCCTCGTGGGGCGTCTGCTCCCACGGCTCGGCTCGTCGTGCGGCCGGCCCGAGGCCGAGGCGGCCGTCGCCCGTGCGCGCCGTGAGGTCGCGGAGCGTCCCGCGGGCGAGACGGGGTCGCCGCGGATGCCCGACCGGTTTCGTCGGCAGGAGGGACCGCGATGGTGATATGATTGAACCATCAACTAGTCAAGGGATGCGTCATGGCCACCTACTCGATCTCCGACCTCGACAACCGCCTGGCGCCCAGCGCCCTCATGCCGGTCATGTTCGTGGGCCACGGCAACCCCATGCACGCGATCTCCGACAACGCGTACACGCGCACGTGGACGCACCTGGGCACCGAGCTGCCGCCGGCCCAGGCGATTGTCGTGGTCAGTGCGCACTGGCTGACGCCCGGGGCGACGCACATCACCGACGCCCCGCGCAACCCGATCATCTACGACTTCGGCGGCTTCCCCGACGAGCTCTCGCGCGTCCGGTACGACACGGTCGGCGACACCGACGTCGCGCGGCTGCTGGCCCGCCAGCTCGTCGAGTACGAGGCCGCGCTCGACCAGCAGTGGGGCCTCGACCACGGCACCTGGAGCGTCCTGAAGTTCATCGCACCCGCGCCCGAGGTGCCGGTGCTGCAGATCAGCATCGACTACTCGATGCCCCTGCCGCAGCTGTACGAGCTCTACGGACGTCTGCGGGCGATGCGCCGTCGCGGCGTGCTGTTCATCGGCAGCGGCAACATCGTCCACGCGCTGGGCCGGGCCCGGTGGGACGGCGGCGCCGCGTGGGACTGGGCCGAGCAGTTCGACGCCGACACCGCCGTGGCCCTGCGCGAGCGGCAGATCGGCAAGCTGCTCGACCCGTACGGCACGTGGGCCGAGGCGCGCATCGCCGTGCCGACCGACGACCACTACCGCCCGATGGTCGCGGCGCTGAGCCTGCTCGAGGACGGCGAGGACATCCGCTTCTTCAACGACTCGATCGACATGGGCTCGATCAGCATGCGGTCGTTCGTCTCGGTCTGACGAGGACTGCTCGAGGGGCGACGGCCGGGTTGGTCCGGGTCGGGAGAATGGCGACGTGACTCGTTCCTCCACCTCGGTCGTCCTGGCCGTCGCCGTGCCTGCCGCGATCATCGTCCTGGTGATCGTCGCGGGGCTGGTGACGACGGGCACGGGCTCGCGCAGCGCCGGGCCCCCTGCCGCCGAGGTGCCACCCGTCGCCGCGACCCCGACGCCCGAGCAGCTGCGCCAGGTGTCGCGGTCGACCGGCATCCCGCGGCGGGCCCTGACCGCCTACGTCGCGGCGGCGCAGACCGTCGAGCGCGACGACGCCACGTGCCGCATCGCGTGGAACACCTTGGCGGGCATCGGCTCGTCCGAGAGCAGCCACGGCGCGTTCGGGGGTGCGCGCCTCGACGCCGAGGGCGTCGCCCGACCGCTCATCATCGGCGTGCCGCTCGACGGCAGCGGAGGCAACCGGGCGATCCGCGACACCGACGGCGGACGCCTCGACGGCGACACCCGGTGGGACCGGGCCGTCGGGCCGATGCAGTTCATCCCGACCACGTGGAGCACCTGGGGGGCCGACGGCGACGGCGACGGCCGCGTCGACCCGCACGACATCGACGACGCCGCGCTCGCCGCGGCCCGCTACCTGTGCCGGGCCGGCACCGACCTCAGCAGCTCGGCAGGGTGGTCACGCGCGGTGCTGACCTACAACAACAGCGGCGAGTACGCCCGCAAGGTCGCCCGGACGGCCACGGAGTACGCCGAGGCCACCTGAGCGTCGGGTCGACGACCCGCTCGTGTGACGCTGGTGTCGTGCACGACCACGCCTACTCGGACCCCGACCGCGCCGCGGTCCACCGCGTCATCGCCCAGCGCCGCGACATGCGGCACTTCGTCGGCGGTGTCGTCGACGACGACGTCCTGGTGCGGCTGCTGACCGCGGCGCACCACGCGCCCAGCGTCGGGCTGATGCAGCCGTGGCGGTTCATCCGCGTCACCGACCCCGGGCTGCGGGTCGCGATCCACGGGCTCGTCGAGGTCGAGCGCGAGCGCACCGCCGAGGCGCTGGGGGAGCGGTCCGACGAGTTCATGCGGCTGAAGGTCGAGGGCGTGCTCGAGTGCGCCGAGCTGCTGGTCGTCGCGCTGGGCGACGACCGCGAGCGGCACGTGTTCGGGCGACGCACCATGCCGCAGATGGACCTCGCCTCGGCGGCGTGCGCGATCCAGAACCTGTGGCTCGCCGCCCGGGCCGAGGGCCTCGGGATGGGCTGGGTGTCGCTGTTCGAGCCGGACGACCTGCGCCGGCTGCTGGGCATGCCCGTGGGCAGCGAGCCCGTCGCGGTGCTGTGCCTCGGCCCGGTCGAGGAGTTCTACGACCGCCCGATGCTCGAGGAGACCGGGTGGGCCGTGGCCCGCCCGCTGACCGACCTCGTGTCGGTCAACGGGTGGGCCTAGGGCGTCACTCGGACTGGGGAGCGCCGGCCGCCTCGGCGGCCTCCTGCTCGGCGACCTGTCGCTTGACGTCGTCCATGTCGAGGTCGCGCACGGCCTGGATGACCTGCTCGAGGCCCGCGGCGGGCAGCGCGCCCGGCTGCGAGAACACCAGCACGCCGTCGCGGAACGCCATCAGGGTCGGGATCGACGAGATCTGTGCGGCGGCGGCGAGCTGCTGCTGGTCCTCGGTGTCGATCTTGCCGAAGACGACGTCCTCGTGCTTCTCGCTCGCGGCCTCGAAGACCGGTGCGAACTGCCGGCACGGGCCGCACCACGACGCCCACCAGTCGACGAGCGTGATGCCCTCGGCTCCGATGACGTCGTCGATGGATTCCTGGGTCAGGGTGACGGTGCTCATGATTGCCTCTCGTCCGAAGATCTGTACCGGGGTGTCAACGGTCGCCGGGGCGTGGACATTCCCGGTGGAGAAAGTCCGCGGATCGCCGTCATGCGCGCCGGGACGAGGGCTCTCCACGTCTGTGGGAATGAACTCAGACGGTCGGGACGTCTCGACTCGGGGACGGAGCGGGTCGTGAAGTACGACAGGCCGGTGTGGCAGATCATGCACGAGTGTGCCGATGCCATGCCCGACGTCTTCCGGTACGACGACGTGCGCGGCTGGTTCGCCGAGAGCTATCCCGACGTCAACGAGGCGACGATCCGAGCCCACCTGATCGGCATGACCGAGGGGGGCCGCGCCAAGCACGTGCAGTTCGCCGCTCGCTCGCCGATCTTCCGCCGCGTCGCCCGTGGCGAGTACTCGCCGATCCCGCTGCCCGAGCGCGGCGAGGACCCCGACGCCGCCTACCCGTCGCCGAGCCGCATCAAGATGTCCGGCACCGGACACCACCCGCTGCCGCCCGACGACGGCCCCGTCCCTGACGCCCCGGTCCCCGACGCCGAGGCGGGCGTCGACGACGCGCCCTCGACCTCGGCCGGTCCGGCCGCGAGCACCTTCGACGACGAGCCGCCGACGCCCGACGTCGTCCTGCTGGGCAGCATCGGCGACCGGGTCAACGTGCCGGCCCCCGCCAAGGAGGTCTACCGCGAGGTGTCCTTCCAGCTCAGCCGTCTCGACGCCGAGCTGAGCGGCTCGGAGTGGTTCGTGCTGTCGGCCGAGCACGGTCTCCTCGCGCCCAACGAGTGGATGTCGCCCGACTCGCGCACGATGGCCGACATGGACCCGGCCTACCGGGTCGTGTGGGCGTCGTGGGTCGTGGCGCGGCTGCAGTCGCTCGTCGGGTCGCTCGACGGCCTGATCGTGCGGGTCGACGCCCCCGATGCCTTCGTCGGCCCGCTGTTCGCCGGCCTGCAGGACGCCGGTGCGGCGGTGTCGTCGGGCTCGCCCGCCGCCGCCGGGGAGGTCGTGGTCGACGACGAGATCGACACGGAGCCTGCCGCCGAGACCCAGGTGCCGGACGAGGACGAGGACGTCGACGTCGTTGACGACGACGTCGTGGTCGAGCAGGACGACCGGGTGCTGGCGACGGTGTCGGGCATCGGACGCCGTGCCATCATCACGCAGCACCTGGGCGACCCGCGCAACGCGGTGCCCGCGACCGAGCTGGCAACGCTGCCGCAGGTGCCGGGCCTCTACGGCTGGCTCGTCGACCCGATCGGCGCACGTGTCCTGAACCGGTGCCTGCGTCTGCCGGTCCGGCCCGGGCTGGTGTTCGTCGGCGAGGTCGGCGGGTCCACGTGGCACGCGCTCGTCGATCCCGTGCTCAACCTGCGCGACCACCTCGACCGGGTTCAGCTCAACGGTCGCACCCGTGCCTCGACGTTCCGCATGACGCTCGCGACGGTGCTGGGCGACCACCTCGGCATGACGTCGATCGAGGACCCGAAGCTGACCGAGTGGATGCTCGAGCACCTCTCGATCACGACGTGGGGCGTCGACGACGGCAACGGGCTGCGCGAGCTGGCGCGCGTCGTGATCGACGAGCTCGACCCACCGCTGAACGTCGACCACCTGGCCTCGACCGAGTACCGCGCACGCCTGCAGCAGATGCGCGGCGAGCTGGCCTGAACTGGTACGTCCGCACCTGTTCGGACGATCGCCGACGTAACTCCCGGTTGCGGTCCAGACTGGATGACGCACCCCCTGCGAGGGAGGGAGTCCCGGTCGGTCCGCCGAGCGCGAGGGTGCCACGGAGGCCTGACGGCGTCGCCCGGCACGAGGCGGGCGACGCCTCAGGCCGTCCTCCTCGCTCGGCGAGGGTTGGCCGTCGCGGGCATGATCGGTCCATGGACCGTCGAGTCGTCGAACGTCGCACCTTCCTGTCGAGCCTGGCCGTGATCGGCGCCGCGGCGCTGGTCGGCTGCAGCCGGGGTGGCGGGGGCGGTCCGGCACCCGAGCCGACGACTGCGGGCACGGCGTCGTCGCCCTCGGCGTCCCCGGTGCCCAGCGCCCCGCCGACGGCCGGCACGCCGACCGTCGCCGGCACCGTCGCGACAGGCCTCAACGTGCCGTGGGGCATCGCCTTCCTCTCGACCGGGGACGCCTTGGTCTCGCAGCGTGACGAGGGCACGATCGTGCGCATCGCGACCGACGGGACCGTCACCGAGCTCGGCGCGGTGCCGGGATCGGTGGGTCGACCCGGCGGCGAGGGAGGCCTCCTCGGGCTGGCCGTCGCGCCGGGCGACGACGGCACGGTGTTCGCGTACGTCACGACCAGCACCGACGACCGCGTCGTCCGCATGAGACTGCGGGGGGATCGGCTGGGCTCGCCCGTCGAGATCCTGACGGGCATCCCGGTCGGGTCACGACACCACGGCGGGCGCCTGTTGTTCGACGCGTCCGGATCGCTGTTCGTCTCGACCGGCGACGCCGGCGACGGGCGTCTCGCCCAGGACCGCGACTCGCTGGCGGGCAAGGTCCTGCGCATCGACACCGACGGCGCGGCCCATCCCGACAACCCCTTCGACAACCGCACGTGGTCGTACGGCCACCGCAACATCGAGGGCCTCGCGCTCGACGCCGACGGCCGTCTGTGGGCCGCCGAGTTCGGCGACAAGTCCGCCGACGAGCTGAACCTGATCCGGCGGGGCGGCAACTACGGCTGGCCGGGCGTCGAGGGCACCGGGGGAGGCGGCGCCCTGGTCGACCCCCTCGTCACGTGGGCCCCCGACGACGCCTCGCCGGCCGGCATCGCGATCACGGGGTCGACCGCGTTCATCGGCGCCCTGCAGGGCGAGTGCCTCTTCGCGGTCCCGTTGGACGGCGAGACCGCCGGCGAGCCGGTCGCGCACCTCGCGGGGGAGCACGGACGCATCCGCAGCGTCGCGCTGGCTCCCGACGGCGCGCTGTGGGTCACGACCAGCAACACCGACGGACGCGGCGACCCGTCGTCCGGCGACGACCGCATCCTGCGCGTCACGGTCTGAGGACGTCGCGAAGACTACCCACGGGTAGGGCCTTCCCGCGACGCAAACATGAGGATAGCCTCATGAAAGGCGTCGGTACCTCGTCGCCGACCACCGTCCGCGACACCGGGAGACCGCCATGGAAGAGACCGCCTTCGACGTCGACTCGCGTCAGCTCGCCGAGACCTCGCGTCGCTTCCCGGCCACCCGTCTGGCGCCGGTCGCCCCGCGACCCGTCGGCGACGTGAGCTACCTGAGCGCCCCGCACGGCGCCGACTTCGTCCGCCACGCCTGGGACGAGGCCGGACGCCCCTGAGTCCGCGCTCTCCCTCGGGCGCACACGAGGAAGCCCCCGGAGCACTGGGCTCCGGGGGCTTCGTCGTGCTCACCGGCGCGGCCGGTGGGCGATGGCGTCAGAGGGGACGGATGTTCGCCGCCTGCAGGCCCTTCTGGCCCTGCTCGACGTCGAACTCGACCTTCTGGTTCTCGTTCAGCGAGCGGTAGCCGCTCGTCTGAATGGCGGAGAAGTGCGCGAACACGTCCTCGCTGCCGTCGTCAGGGGCGATGAATCCGAAGCCCTTGTCAGCGTTGAACCACTTGACGGTTCCTGTTGCCATTGTCCTACTCCTCTTGGCGAGATGCCGCCCACGACCGTCGCGAGCGGCTGTCGCGACGTACATCCAACCTTCGAGAAGAACTAGACACCCGAGAAACTCGTACCCGAGAGAAGTGTTCATTCATTCAAACGGCCCAACGTCGTGCAACTGGCCAAAGCCTAGGGCACCGATCTGCGTTTGTGGGGGGTGCCGAACGCGCTGAATGAAAATTCTGGGTGAACGCGGGATCTACCGGCGGCTGCCGAACACCTGCGCGACGTAGATCTCGCCGTCGTCGGACCGCGCCACCCCGACGCCGATCCACCGCATGCGCGGTGCCCGCATGTTGGCCGCGTGACCGGGCGACGCGGCCCAGGCGGCGACCGCCTTGCGACCCGTGGAGTAGTTCCACGCGATGTTCTCGGACGCCGCCCCGAGCTTGCACGAGCGCATCATCTTCTCGAGGCGGCCCTTGCGGTGCTTGAGGGTGTCGTGGTCGGCCATCCAGCGGGCCTGGCCGTTGGCGAACCGGTCGAGGCACCGGCGGAGCTTGACGGTCCTGAGGTCCTCGTGGGTGCGGAACGCGTTGGTGGCCGCGACGACCTGCTTCTCGTACGTCTTGGCGCTGACGGCCGAGGCCGGCGCGATCGCGACGAGCGTGAGCAGGGCGACGAGGGCGGTGGCACGGGCGATCGTGGGAGCGATACGGGGCATGGGTCGAGCGTAGGTCATCGACGGCCGTCGGCGTCTAGTCCGAAAGAACTAGGCGCCTATAGTCCGTCCGGGTCAAAGTCAAGACTGCCGTTCTTCCTGAAAGTTGCCTAAGTTGGCGTGATCGCGCCGGGCGCGCCCCACGAGGGTGTGCCCGGCACCGACCGGGGCAACCGTCCCGACGCGTCGACACCGACACCAGCGAAGTTCAACTAGGGGGAACAGTGAAGCGTGTGATCCCAGGCCTCGTCGGCCTCACACTCGCAGCCTCACTCGGTCTGGCATACGCCTCTCCGAGCTCGGCGGCACCCGCACCACCGACCAACGCCACCGACCAGCCGACGAAGGTCGGCAAGGACGAGCTGCCGAACCCGCTCGAGCAGAAGCGGCGCGCCCTGCGCGAGGCGGGACTGACGTCGGTGCTCAACGGAGACGCCACCGCGGTCCAGAAGAACGGCGCCTCGGTCGTCAAGGTCGGCAAGGGCTACAGCCCGGCCGATGCGGCGGCGCTGGCCAACAAGCGGGCCTCCAAGACGCAGAAGAAGGCCATCCAGAACAAGAAGCAGAAGGACCAGTACGTCGAGCTCGAGCAGGAGCGCGCCGACAAGATCTTCGTGATCCTGGCGGAGTTCGGCGACCAGCGTCACCCCGACTTCCCCGACCAGGACACCGACCCGTCGGTGCCCGGTCCCACGACCTTCGACGGTCCGCTGCGCAACCAGATCCCCGAGCCCGATCGCACGAAGGACAACTCGACGATCTGGCAGAAGGACTACGACCGCCAGCACTACCAGGACCTCTACTTCGGCACCGGCAAGGGCAAGGAGTCGGTCAAGACGTACTACGAGACGCAGTCGTCGGGCCGGTACACCGTCGACGGCCAGGTGCAGGACTGGGTCAAGGTGCCCTACAACGAGGCCCGCTACGGCCGTGACGAGTCCTACCGCACCGTCTGGAACCTGATCCAGGACTCGCTGACCGCCTGGGTCGCCGACCAGAAGAAGGCCGGCCAGACCGATGCCCAGATCAAGGCCACGATCGCGTCGTACGACAAGTACGACCGCTACGACTTCGACGGCGACGGCGACTTCAACGAGCCCGACGGCTACATCGACCACTTCCAGATCGTCCACGCCGGCGGCGACGAGGCCGACGGCGACCCGCAGCAGGGTGAGGACGCGATCTGGTCGCACCGCTGGTACGCCTTCGGCACCGACGCCGGTCTGACCGGTCCGTCGCAGAACAAGCTCGGCGGCACCCAGGTCGGCAACACCGGCGTGTGGGTCGGCGACTACACGGCCCAGCCCGAGAACGGTGGCCTGTCGGTCTTCGTCCACGAGTACGGCCACGACCTCGGCCTGCCCGACGACTACGACACCAGCGGTGGCGGCGACAACAGCAGTGAGTACTGGACGCTGATGGCCCAGAGCCGGCTCAACGCCAAGGGCGAGGCGCTCGGCACCCGTCCGGGCGACCTCGGGGCCTGGAACAAGCTGCAGCTCGGCTGGCTCGACTACGAGGCCATCGCGACGAAGCAGAAGAAGACGCTCGAGCTCGGCCCGCAGGAGTACAACTCCAAGAAGGCGCAGGCCGCGGTGGTGGTGCTGCCCAAGAAGGAGGTCAGCAAGGACAACGGCGCGCCCGCCTCGGGCACGAAGCAGTTCTTCTCCGGCTCCGGCGACGACCTGAGCAACACCATGACGACCGACGTCGACCTGACCGGCAAGACCGGTGGGGTGCTGACGGCGAAGGTCCGGTACGCGATCGAGGCGGGCTACGACTATGCGTACGTCCAGGCCTCGACCGACGGCGGATCGTCGTGGACGTCCCTCGACGGGACGATCGGCGGCACCGCGATCGCCGACGACGCCTCGGGCAACCCGGCGATCGACGGCGAGCAGGCCACGTGGGCCGATCTGAACGTGCCGCTCGGCGCGTACGACGGCCAGAAGATCAAGCTGCGGTTCCTGTACAAGACCGACGGCGGCGTGGCCGAGGCCGGACTGTTCGTCGACGGCCTCGCGGTCACGGCCGGTGGCCAGACGCTGCTGACCGACGGCGCCGAGGCCGGCGGCCCCGCGTGGACGTACGACGGCTTCTCGATCGTCGGGTCGACCTCGACGGAGCTGTTCGACAACTACTACATCGCAGGTCACCGGTCGTACGTCTCGTACGACAAGTACCTGCAGACGGGACCGTACAACTTCGGCTTCCTGAACACCAAGCCGGACTACGCCGAGCACTACTCCTACGGCCACGGTCTGCTCATCTCCTACTGGGACACCTCCCAGCAGGACAACAACACCAACGTGCACCCGGGAACCGGACGCAACCTGATCATCGACGCCAACCCGTCGCCGATCACGAACATCGCGACGGGAGCCCCCTGGCGGGCCCGCGTCCAGATGTACGACGCGCCCTTCTCGCTGCACAAGGCCGACTCGTTCACCCTGCACACCGACGGCAAGCCCAGCTACATCCGTGGCCAGGCCGCCAAGCCGCTGTTCGACGACACCAAGAAGTACTGGTTCAAGGAGCTGCCGAACCACGGCGTCAAGCTCCCGGCCGCCGGTGTCACGATCCGTGTCCAGAAGGAGAGCGGGACGTCGATGAAGGTCAGGTTCAACTGACCCTCCCATGATCGGCCGGGCGTCCATCAGGGGGTGGACGCCCGGCCCACCGTCAGAGGCGGCACGTACCGGGGGGTGCGTGCCGCCTCTCGTCGTGCCGGGGGTCAGCGCCGCGCGTTGACGACCTCGTCGATCGCGCCGGAGGCTCCGCCGAACTCGTCGGCGACCTCTCCCTGCACGTCGTCGACGTCCTCGGCGTGGTGCCCGTCCTCGTCGAGCCCGGCGTCCGCCGCGGCCAGGAGGCGGTGGCCGCTCGCGAGCACCACGATCGCGACGAGCACGGTGCCCGAGGCCAGGGCGAAGGGCACGTGCACGTTGAGGTGCTCGACGAGCTTGCCCGCGGCGAAGGGCGCCAGTCCGCCGCCGATGAAGCGCACGAAGCCGTAGGCGGCGGAGGCGACGGGACGCTCGACCGGCGAGACGATCATGACGGCCTGGGTCATCAGGGTGTTGTTGATGCCGATGAAGATGCCGGCCGCGATGACCGCGCCGATCATGAGTGTCTGGTTGGTCGGGCTGATGGCCATGACGCCCAGGTCGACCGCGAAGAGCAGGAGCGAGCCGTACAGCGACGCCGCGGTGCCGAAGCGACGCTGCAGCCATGGGGCGCCGAGCACCGAGAAGAACGCGACCAGGATGCCCCAGCAGAAGAACACCCAGCCCAGCGCCGTGATCGACAGGTCCATCGGGAAGGGGGCGTAGCCGAGCATCGTGAAGAAGCCCCAGTTGTAGAGCAGGGCCGTGATGCTCATGGTCAGCAGCCCGCGGTGGGTCAGGGCCTTGAGCGGGGCGCTGAGCGCCGTCCGGTGCTCGGGCTTCGGGGTGGCCGGCAGCAGGAGAAACGTCGCGACCAGGGCGATCGCCATGAGGGCCGCCACGCCGAAGAACGGACCGCGCCAGCTGATGTTGCCCAGCACGCTGCCGACGAGCGGACCCGCCGCGATGCCGAGGCCCAGGGCGGCCTCGTACAGGATGATCGCGCCGGCGAAGCCGCCGCGCGCGCTCGAGACGATCGCCGCCAGCGACGTCGCGATGAACAGCGCGTTGCCCAGACCCCAGCCGGCGCGGAACGCGACGATGCCCGAGATCGTGTCGGTCGACCCGGCGAGCGCCGCGAAGATCACGATGATCAGCAGGCCCGTGAGCAGGGTGCGCTTGGCACCCAGGCGGCTCGAGACCCAGTTGGTCGCGAGCATCGCGACGGCGGTGACGACCAGGTAGCTCGTGAACAGCAGCGTCACCTGGCTCTCGGTCGCGTCGAGCTGGGTCTTGAGCGCCGGCAGGATCGGGTCGACGAGCCCGATGCCCATGAACGAGATGACGCAGGCGAACGCCACGGCGTAGACGGCCTTGGGCTGGTTGAACAGGGAGGTGCTGCCGGTGTGACCGGCGGTCGTGTCAGACATGTGACTCCATGAGGTGGACGAGGGCGGGAGCGGCCGCGGCCAGCAGGGCGCGGTCGTACGACGACAGCAGGCCGAGGCGCGCGGAGATCGCGTCCTCGTGACCCTGTCGTCGCGCGGCGAGCTCGTGCGAGCCCGCCGGGGTGATCGTGATGAGCGCGGCGCGCCCGTCGACGGGATCGGCCTCGCGCGAGACGAGTCCGGCGGCCTCGAGCCGCTGGACGAGGCCGGTCATCGCCGGCTGCGACACCGACTCGTGCGTCGCGAGCGTCGTGATGCGCTGGGGGCCGCCCCGTTCGAGGACGGACAGCGTCGCGGCGGCCGTACGACTCAGCGAGTCCTGCGGGGCGTCGCGCACCAGCGAGAGCGCGAACTCGCGGAGCACGGGTGCCAGCTCGGCGAGGTGTGGTTGCAACATGCAACCAACTGTATCAGGACCTTATGCATCTGTCGGCGTCTCGTGCGTCACGTCCAGGCGCCGGTGCGCACCCGGAACGACGCCGCTCCGGTGGCGAGCACGACCAGGGCGACCACCGCCGTCGTCCACGGCAGGAGCGCGGCCAGGACGACGCACCCGGCCAGGCCGGTGCCCGCGACGACACGCGACACCGGCGACGACGGGATCGTGAGCGCGGCGCAGTTGGCGACCGCGTAGTAGACCAGCACGCAGAACGACGAGAACGCCACGCTCGTCGCCAGGTCGCCGAGCAGCACGGTGGTGGCGACGACGACCGCGACCGCGATCTCGGCGGCACGGGGGACCCGGTGCCGCGGGTCGACGGCCGCGAGACGCCGGGGCAGGTGCCCGTCGCGGGCCATCGCCAGCACGGTCCGCGACACGCCGAGCACGAGCGACAGCAGGGCACCGGCCGCAGCCAGTGCGGCCGCCCCGATCACGACCGGCACGGCGTCGCCGTGTCCCGCGGCCCGCAGGCCCGTGACGAACGGACGGGCGGACGCCGCGAGACGATCGGTGCCCAGCGCGTGCAGCAGGGCGACGGTGCAGACGGCGTAGACCGCCACGACCAGCACGACGGCGACCGCGATGGCCAGAGGGATCGTTCGGACGGGGTCGCGCACCTCCTCGCCGAGGGTCGCGAGCCGCGCGTAGCCCGCGAAGGCGAAGAACAGCAGCCCGGCCGCCTGCAGCACGCCCCGTGCGTCGGTGCCGACCTCGGCGGGTCGCGCGACGGCCCCGGGGGCGCCGAGCATCAGGACGACCGACGTCAGCACGACCGCGAGCACCAGGCCGAGGATCGCGATGCCGGCCACCGCGGACTTCTCGACGCCGCGGAGGTTCACGAGCGTGACGAGCGCGACGACCGCGAGGGCCACGGGGCGCTGGTGCTCGGGCCAGGCGTACGTACCCACCGCGAGTGCCATCACGGCGCACGACGAGATCTTGCCGATCACGAACGCCCACCCGGCCAGGTGCCCCCAGCCCGGTCCGAGGCGCTCGCGCCCGTAGACGTAGGTGCCGCCCGACACGGGGTGCAGCCGCGCCAGCCGTGCCGTGGAGTGCGCGTTGCACCCGGCGACGAGTGCGGCGATCGCCAGGGCGAGCAGGACCGCGTCACCCGCGGCCGCGACCGCCGGACCCAGCACGACGAACAGTCCCGAGCCGATCATGGCGCTCGCGCCGACCGCGACCGCCCCGGTCGGACCGAGGCGACGGTCGAGACGGCCGGGGGAGCCGGTCATCGTCAGAGGTCGTAGTCGACCACGAGCGGCGCGTGGTCGGACCAGCGCTCGGCCCAGCTCTCGGCCCGGTCGACCGTGGCCGACGTGGCCGTCGCGGCCAGCTCGGGCGTCGCGATCTGGTAGTCGATGCGCCACCCGGTGTCGGTGTCAAAGGCCTGGCCGCGCATCGACCACCACGTGTAGGGGCCCGGCACGTCGCCGGCGAGCGTGCGGTGCACGTCGACCCAGCCGAGCTCGCCGAGGAAGCGGTCGAAGTAGGCGCGCTCCTCGGGCAGGAAGCCGGCCTTCTTCTGGTTGCCCTTCCAGTTCTTGATGTCGAGATGGGTGTGACCGACGTTGAGGTCGCCCGTGACCACCGCGTGGTGGCCGTCGGCGCGGATCTCGGCCAGCCGCGTCGCCATCTGCTCGAGGAAGCGGTACTTCTCCTCCTGGCGCGGCGTGCCGGCCTCGCCGGAGTGGACGTAGGCCGACACGGCGGTCAGGGTCGAGCCGTCGGGCAGCGCGATGTCGGACTCGATCCAGCGACCCGCGTCGTCGAAGAACTCGTCGCCGTTGCCGATGCGGTGGGCGGTCGGTGCGGTGCGACTCAGCACCGCGACCCCCGCGCGTCCCTTGGCGGCGGCCTCGGCGTGCACGACGTGGTAGCCGGAGTCGTCGAGGATGTCGTGCACGATCGCGTCGGGGGCCCGCACCTCCTGCAGCGTGACGACGTCGGCGCCGCGCTCGGCCAGCCACTCGCTGAGCCCGGACGACTGGCCGCGGGTCTTGTTGTGGGCGGCACGGATGCCGTTGACGTTGACGGTGGCGATTCTGAGCACGTGCCTCACCCTAACCGGGCGCGCCGACGCTCACGCGGTGGCGGCCACCAGCGCGGTCGCGACCGCGAGCAGCGCGGGGACGCCCTGGATCGAGGCGGCACGCAGGTTCGACAGGCCGGTCGAGAGCAGCACCAGGGCGGCCGCGAGCATGCTGCCGCACGCGAACACGACCAGCGTCCAGCCGATCGGGTCGTGCGTGTCGGAGACGGCCACGACGACGATGCCGACGAACGTGCCGACCGCCAGGAAGAGGTTGTAGAAGCCCTGGTTGTAGGCCAGCGGTGCCGTGGTGTCGGCATCGGCCTGCGACGCGACGCCGAACGTCCGCCACGTGCTGGGCTCGCGCCAGCGCAGCGACTCCAGCGTGAAGATGAAGACGTGCAGGAGGCCGGCGGCTGCGGCCAGGACGAGGGCGATCACGGTCATGCGGGGAGCCTAGCGGGGTACAGGCCGTCTTCTACCACACCGTGCGGGGTGCGAAAGCCGCGCCAACACGGGGCGAAACGATTGTTCTGGAGCGCTCGCGACCACTAGGTTCGAGTCGTTCACACTCATCGTTGGGAGAAAACGACATGGCCACCGACTTCAAGTCAATCGGCAAGTACGACCAGGGTGCGCTGATCTCTGGTGGGCTCGCCCTCATCCTGTCCTTCATCAGCAGCTACGTCACGGTGTCGTTCGACGGTCCGGGCAGCGTCAGCATCTCGGACGGCACCAACGCGTGGACGAGCTACGCGACCCTCGGGATCCTCCTGGTCATCGTGGCCACCGCGATCGTCGCGGTCAAGGCGTTCGCGCGCGAGAACCTGCCCGACGGCGTCCCGTGGAACCTCGCGGCCGCCGCGCTCGCCGGTGTCGGCACCCTGCTGCTCATCCTGCGCGCCGTCTTCCCCGGTGGCCCTGACATCTCCGGGTACAGCATCGGTCCCGGCTGGTCGGGCTACCTGCTGTTCCTCGCCGGCATCGCGCTGACGGTCTTCACGGTGCTCTCGTTCCGCGCGTCGGGCGAGAAGCTGCCGCAGGCCAACAAGAACAACAACAACAACGGCGGCACGACGCCGCCGGCGGCTCCGCCCGCTGCCTGATCGGCACCACCTCGGACGTCATCCCCGGCGAGCGCCTCGGCGCTCGCCGGAGATGACGTCCTCGTGTCTCAGGACGTGAAGGGCGGACGGTCGTCGAGCCGCACCGACTGCCGCCCGGCCCAGCGCCAGAGGCGTGCCGTCAGGTCGCGGTCCTCGTCGGTCACGAGGTTGCCCATGACCCGCAGGGCGAACGTCATCAGCGTGTGCGAGCGCATGCCGACGGGACCGGCCGTCGGCAGCAGGCGAGGGACGGTGATGAGGCCCGCCAGGCGCCGGGCGATCGAGAACGCCTCGCCGTAGCGGCTCGTCAGCAGCTGGGGCCACGCCTCGGCCAGGTCGGTGCGCGAGCGCATCAGCTCGGCGGCCTCGCGACCGGTCTCCATGCCGTAGTCGATGCCCTCGCCGTTCAGCGGGTTGACGCACCCGGCGGCATCGCCGACGACGACCCAGTTGGGCCCGGCGACGCCCGAGACGGCACCGCCCATCGGCAGCAGCGCGCTCGTGGGGGCGCGCAGCTCGCTCGTGAGGTCCCACTCCTGGCGGCGCAGCGTCGCGTAGTACTCCATCAGCGGACGGATCTGGATCTCGGCCGGACGCTTCGCGGTGGCCAGCGCCCCGACGCCGAGGTTCACCTCGCCGTTGCCGAGCGGGAAGATCCACCCGTAGCCGGGCAGCAGCTCGCCGCCCTCGCCGCGCAGCTCGAGGTGCGACGAGATCCACGGGTCGTCGCTGCGACCGGACTTCACGTACGACCGACCGGCCACGCCGTACGCGGTCTCGCGGTGCCACTCGCGGCCCAGCACGCGGCCGAGCGGTGACCGGACGCCGTCGGCGACGATCAGCCGCTCGCACGTGACGGTGTGCGGCGTCCGGTCCTTGCCGACGTGGAACACGACGCCCGTCACGCGACCGGCCGGGTCGCGGACCGCGTCGACGGCGCGCGCACCCTCGAAGGCGGTCGCCCCGGCCTCGGTGGCCACGCGGAAGATGCGGTCGTCCAGCTCGGTGCGGGGCACCGCGGAACCGTGGTCGGGCAGCGAACCGCCGGGCCAGGGCAGCAGCAGCTCTTGGCCGAAGCCGGCCGCGCGGAGCCCACGGTTGGTGCCGTGGCCCCGCACCCAGTCGCCGAGGCCGAGCAGGTCGAGCTCGGCGATCGCCCGTGGCGTGAGTCCGTCGCCGCACGTCTTGTCGCGCGGGAAGGTCGCGGCGTCGGCCAGCACGGTGTCGAGGCCGAGGCGGGACGTCCAGGCGGCGGCCGCCGAGCCGGCGGGTCCGGCACCGACGACCAGGACGTCGGTGTGGACGGGGAGCTGCGTCATGCCCTCATTCTCCCACCGATCGGCCGGTGGGAGGATGTGGGCCATGAGCTCCCGAACGACCTCGCCGCGCCCCGATGCCGAGATCCACTACGCGTCGCGCGGCTCGTCCTACTTCGACGTGATCCTCGCGGTGTTCTGCGTCGTGCTGGTCGTGTCGAACATCGTCGCCACGAAGGGGATCGAGTTCGGCTCGTGGGACTGGTCGATCGGGTCGATCCAGGTCTCGCCGGTCATCACCGACGGGGGCGCGTTCCTGTTCCCGCTCGCCTACATCCTCGGCGACGTGATCTCGGAGGTCTACGGGTTCCGGGCGGCCCGGCGGGCGATCCTGACGGGCTTCGCGATGGCGATCCTCGCGGCCGTGACGTTCTACGTCGTCGAGCAGGCGCCCGCCGCGGGCTTCTACGCCAACCAGGCCGCCTACGAGGCGGTGCTGGGCTTCGTGCCGCAGATCGTGCTGGCCAGCCTGTGCGGCTACGTCGTCGGGCAGCTGCTCAACTCGTTCGTGCTGGTGCAGATGAAGCAGCGCATGGCCGAGCGCGGTCTGTGGGCCCGCCTGATCGGCTCGACCGGTGTCGGCGAGGCCGCCGACACGCTCATCTTCTGCGCGATCGCGGCCTCGGCCATCGGCATCACGACGGTGGGCCAGTTCTGGAACTACGCCGTGATCGGCTTCGTCTACAAGGTCGGCGTCGAGGTCGTCGTCAGCCCGCTCACGGTCGGCGTCATCGGCCTGCTCAAGCGGCGCGAGTCGTCCTACTTCGCGTAGAACCTCGCGAGGAAGTCGGCCTTGAAGTCCGCGAACGTGCCGGCCTCGAGGTGGGCGCGCATGTCGTCGACCAGGCGCACCGTGAACCGCTCGTTGTGGATCGTGCAGAGCGTCGCGGCGACGTACTCCTTGGTCTTGAACAGGTGGTGCAGGTACGCCTTGGTGTAGTGCGCGCACGTGTAGCAGTCGCAGTCGGCGTCGATCGGGCCGAAGTCGCGCCGTGACGCCGCCACCAGCAGGTTGTAGCGACCCGTCATGGCGTACACCCGCGACGAGCGGGCCACGCGCGACGGCGAGACACAGTCGAACGTGTCGCAGCCGTTCTCGACCGCGGTGAACAGGTCGTCCGGCTCGCTGATGCCGAGCAGGTGGCGTGGCTTGTCGACCTCGAGCTCCTCGGCGACCCACCGCACGATCGTGCCGAGGTTGTCCTTCTCGATCGCGCCGCCGATGCCGTACCCGTCGAACCCCGCGCCGTCGACCTCGAGCGAGACGAGCCCGCGGGCGGCCTGGCGCCGCAGGTCCTCGTGCTGGGCGCCCTGCACGACCCCGAACAGCGCCTGGGCCGGCTTGTCGGCGCGCTCGGCCGACAGGCGGCGGTGCTCGACGAGGCACCGCTGCGCCCACGCCTGGGTGCGCGCCAGCGACTCGACCTGGTAGCCGTACGAGTTCATCAGGGTCGTCAGCTCGTCGAAGGCGAACAGGATGTCGGCGCCGAGCTGGTGCTGGATCTGCATCGACACCTCGGGGGTGAAGCGGTGCTTCGAGCCGTCGAGGTGCGACGTGAACGTGACGCCGTCGTCGTCGACGTGCGCGAGCCGGTTCTTGCCCTCGGCGATGACGTCGTCGGCCTCGACGCCCGTCGACGCCATCGACAGCGTCTTCTGGAACCCGGCGCCCAGCGACAGCACCTGGAAGCCACCCGAGTCGGTGAACGTCGGCCCGGGCCAGTTCATGAACGCGCCGAGCCCACCGGCCTCGTCGACGATGTCGGGACCGGGCTGCAGGTACAGGTGGTAGGCGTTCGCGAGCAGGGCCTGGGCGCCGAGCTCGGCCATCTGCTCGGGCAGGACGGCCTTGACGGTCGCGCGCGTGCCGACCGGGACGAAGGCCGGGGTGCGGATCTGTCCGTGCGGTGTCGAGATCGTGCCGGTGCGTCCGAGGGCGCCGGGCAGCTCGTGGCCGAGGGTGAACATCTGGCCCCCATTAGACCAGAGCGGCGATCAGGGCACGCCGACGAGCCGGACCGCCCCGGCCAGCGAGGCACCGGTCAGCACGACGAACACGATGTTCCAGACGGGGGCGGGCAGGAACGTCAGGCGCGCCAGCACGTCGGCGTCGGTCGTCCGGGTGCGCGCCCGTCGGCGGTGCGACCACAGGTCGACCGTCGTGCGGGGTGCCGCGATCAGCAGGAACCACGCGAAGGTCAGGGCGGCGAGGTCCTGGACGTCGGCGGGTGCCCGCCAGATCAGCAGCGCGACGGCGGCGCCCACGACCACGACGACGACCAGCCCGAACCAGTTGCGGATGAAGGCCAGCATCAGCGCCATCGTCGTCAGGCCGGCGTAGAGCGCCCAGGGGGTGTGCCCGCCCTCGACGAGCACGATCGACAGCAGGCCCAGCACGGCCGGTGCGAGGTAGCCAGCCGCCGCCGTGGCGATCATGCCGGGGCCGCGCGGCTTGCCGCTCGAGACCGTCAGTCCGGACGTGTCGGTGTGCAGGCGGATGCCGTTGAGCCGTCGTCCCGTCAGCACCGCGACGAGCGCGTGCCCCGCCTCGTGGACGAGCGTCACGAGATGGCGCGTCACGGACCACGCGGGCGGCAGGACGACGAGCAGCAGTGCTGCCGCCGCCGCCACCC
Organism: Aeromicrobium sp. Root472D3; assembly: GCF_001426485.1. Classification (GTDB taxonomy): domain Bacteria; phylum Actinomycetota; class Actinomycetes; order Propionibacteriales; family Nocardioidaceae; genus Aeromicrobium. The sequence goes on from NZ_LMET01000001.1 coordinate 2,148,190, forward strand.
ACGTGGGGTCGAACGACTCGAGCGCGGGCGGGATCAGCCGGCCTGACGGTCGACGAGCTCGACGCGCGTCGCATCGTGCGGGGAGGCGCCCATCGCGGCGGCCAGGCGGTGGTGCACGGCGCCCTCGCGGTGCCGGCTCTGCCGGTCGAGCGACAGCCCGAGCGCGGTCTGCGCCCACGCGCTGGTCGGCTCGAGGTCGACCAGGCGGCGGAACGCCTGCTCGGCGGGCACGAGCTGCGCGGCCGCGAAGTGCGCGCGACCCAGGAGCTCCCACCCGGCGGCGTTGGACGGCTCGGCGTCGACGACCTTGCGCAGGACGCGGACGGCGTCGCGCGGGTGGCGGTCGGCGACGAGCTCCTCGCCGGTGCGGAAGGCGTCGAAGACGTCCATCGACTCGATCATGGCGTCCGAGATGCTGGGGGTGAAGCGGATCGTCATGGGTGGTGCGCTCCTCTCGGGGTGGGTGCCCACCTCAACAGCGGGGCCGGCGCGGTCATTCCGCGCGCTTGGGGGTGGCCGTGGGCGTCGGGGTCGCGGTCGGCGTCGGCGTCGTGGCGGTCGGCGTCGGGGTGGGCGCCGGCGTGGTCTCGCTCGGCGCCGGTGTCGTGGCCGTCGGTGCGGGTGCCGGCGTGGTGGCCGGGGGAGCGGGCGTCGTCGTGGAGGCGGTCGGCTCGGGGGTGGGGCTGTCATCGGGTGCGGGGTCGTCGCCCTTCGAGTCGTGCGACCCGCCCAGGGGGTTGCCGATGCGCGCATTGTCGCCGCGGACGCCGTACGACTCGCCCGTGACGAGCTCGTACGTGCCCATGGCTCCCAGCGAGATCGCGAGCACGATCGCGGTCGTGGCGCCGATGGTCTTCCAGTGCAGGCGGCGGGGTGCCTCGCCGTCCGCGTCGTCGACGACCTGCGCACCCGTGACGGGGGAGCCCTCGGCCTCCTCGACCTTCTCGAAGGCCTCGCCGATGTCGCCGTCGTCGACGGGCGCCTGGACGATCGTCCCGCTCGCGGTCTGCACGATCAACGTCTTGCCCTTGTCGAGCGTCCGGCCGTAGAACGCCGAGCTGATCGTCACGACCGAGCTGCCGAGCGCCGCGCCGATCAGGGTGCCGGCGACGCCGAGGCTCGACGCGATCCAGGCCGCCGTCACGGCGGCGAGCGCGCTGACGGTCACCTGGAGCCAGGAGACCTCTGACAGGAAGCCGGGACGGGACATGGCGTCCAGACTAGGAGGTGCGACCGAACGTCTCGACCGTCAGCGCGTCGACCTCGTCGAGCCAGTCGGCGCGCTGCTCCGGTGTCGCGTCCGTGACGGGGCGCAGGACGCGCCGGGTGACCTCCGGACCGCCGAGGTACGGCGCGACGCACCGGCCCCAGATCGAGGCGAGCGGGTCGCCGTAGAGCGTGGCCTCGCGCTCGTCGGTCGTGTCGGACGTGTTGACGACGAACAGCTGCTGCACCGGCGCCAGCGGCTCGGGGTGCCCCGTCGCCTCGGCGAGCCGGTAGGCGACGCCCGGCACGACGACCCGGTTGATCCAGCCGGTCAGGATCGCGGGCGGCATGCCCCACCAGTTGGGGTGGACGACCACGAGCCCCTCGGCCTGGCGCAGCTCCTCGCGGTGCAGGGCGACCAGGGGGTCGTCCTCGCGGGCGAGCGTCGACTCGATCGCCGGTCCGCTGGTGTGCGACTCGAGCGCCGGCATGATGGGGTCGAACAGCTCGGCGTAGAGGTCGTGCGACCGCACCTCGTGGCCCAGGTCGAGCAGTCGCTCGCCGATGCGCTCGGCGATGGCGTGGCAGTAGCTGTCGACCCGCGGGTGGGCCAGCAGCAGCACGAGGTGACTCATGGATCGATAGTGCCAGTGGTCGGGGGCAGCCGCGCGCGAACCCGGTCAGCCCTGCCGGGACGTCCGGATGGTGCTCCAGCCGCCCTCGGTGCGATCGACGAACAGCTGCGCCGGGATCGACTCCTTCATGGCCTCGACGTGGCTGATGAGGCCGATCGTGCGGCCTCCCTCGCGCAGGTTGTCGAGCGTGGTCATGGTCGTCTCGAGGGTGTCGGCGTCGAGCGAGCCGAAGCCCTCGTCGATGAACAGGGTGTCGAGGCGGATGCCGCCGGCCCGGTTGGTGAGCACCTCGGCGAGCCCCAGCGCGAGGGCGAGGGAGGCCTGGAACTTCTCGCCGCCCGACAGCGACTGCGGCGGGCGCGTCTCGCCCGTGTAGGCGTCGAGCACGTCGAGCGCCAGACCCGACTGGGCACCTCGCCCGGCGAGCGCGTCGGAGTGGAGGAACTCGTAGCGGCCGCCGGTCATCTCGACGAGTCGCGAGTTCGCCGCGCGAACGATCTCCTCGAGCTCGGCGGCCAGGGCGAACGTCTCGAGCGCCATCTTCATGGTGTTGGGCGTCTGACCGCGCACGGTGCTGGCGAGACGGTGCACGACCGCGTGCTCGTCGCGCAGGCCGCCGGCGGCCGCCAGCGCCTCGCGGATCTGCGTCGCCAGGCGGTCGACCGTCGCGAGTCTCTGGCGAGCGGTCGACTCGGCGGCGACCGCCTGCTTGTCGGCGGCGTCGGCGGCGGTGAGGTCGGCGCGCGGACCCTGGAGATCGACGGGCTCGTCGGGAAGGTCGTGCAGGTCGGCCGACGCGAGGGTCGTGGCGACCGCTCGAGCCTCGCCGTCGTGGTCGGCGAGGCGGGTCTCGAGGTCGGACTGCTCGCGTGACGAGAGGCGGGCGGCCTCGGCGGTCGCCGCGTCGTCGAACTCGTGCTCGACGAGCGCGGCGGCCAGCAGCTGGTGGGCGGCCTCGATGTGCTCGGCCGACTCGGCGAGCGCCGCGGTCGACTCGATCAGGGCGCGACCGGCGCGCACGTGGGCCGTGACGGCGGCGAGGCGTCCGGCCACCGAGTCGTGGTCGCCGCGGGCGGCGGTCAGCGAGCGGACGGCCTCGTCGCGGCTGCGTGCCGTCGCGGCCTCGTCGGCGACGAGCGTCGCGCGACGCTGCTGGGCGGAGCTGATCTGCTCGGTCAGGGCGTCGACGTCGGTCGTCAGCTGCTCGATCGACTGCTGCGCCAGGTGGAGCTCGGCGACGGCCTCGGCGGCGTCGTGGGCGGCGAGCTCGGCCTCGCCGACCAGGGCCGTGAGCGTCTCGGACGTCTCGTCGCCGCCGGCCTCGCGCTCGGTGGCCAGACGGTTGACGAGCTCCTTGAGGTCGCCGTCGGCGGAGAAGGAGGCGCGCATCGCGACCTCGAAGTCGGCCTCGGCCCGGTCGACGTCGCCCTCGTCGACGTGGTCGGCGGCGAGTGCCGCCGGCGACGGGTGGGACGTCGACCCGCAGACGGGGCAGTGCTCGTCCGGCGCGAGACCCTGCGCCAGCACCCCGGCGAACCCGGCGCGCTGCTGGGCGCGCACCTCGTCGCGCCGCGCGGACGCCCGGGTGACCTCGCGCCCGGCGTCGAGACGACGTCGTTCGGCCTGCTCGATCCGGACGGTCGTGCGGTCGGCGGACCGTGCGGCCTCGAGCCGTCCGCGCAGGGCGGTCAGCGTCTGCTCCGCCGCGACGGTGCCGGCGGCGCGCTGCTCGAGGGCCGGCACCGACGCCCGGACCTCGTCGCGGCGGGCGCGCAGCGCCGCGTGGGCTTCGGTCTGCTCGGTCACCTGCTCGTCGAAGGACGCCAGCGCCGTCGAGGCGTCCAGCACCGCCCGGTGCAGGCCGTCGAGCGCCTTCTCGCGCTCGGCGCTCTCGCGCAGCGACCCCAGCAGCTCGGACCACCGCTGCACCGACGCCGAGAGCGTGTCGGCGTCGGTCGGCTCGTCGGGCAGCAGCGCCCGGAACCGTTCGTCGGCGGTGCGGTGCCGATGCTCGGCGTCCTGCTCGGCGCGCAGGGCGTCGCGGGCCGCCTCGATGCGGTGCCACACGTGGGCGGCGCGTCGCGCCTCGGCCAGACGGATGCGGGCCTCGTCGATCTCGGGGCGGACGAGCTCGAGATCGGCCTGGCGTCGCAGCACGTCCGCACGGCGGTCCTGGCGGGCTCGCAGCGTGCGCGCCTCATCGTGCGCCGCGCGGGCGGTCTCGAGCGCCGCCTCGGTGGCCCGACGCTGCGCCACGGCGTCGTCGACGGTCTCGGCGTGCCGCGCGACGACCTCGTCGACCCACGCGCCGACCCCCTCGCCCGTGACGGTGTCGACGGTGTCGGGCAGCTCGTGCTGCGTCTCGCCGGCCAGCGACGCGGTGTGGGTGCCGATTGCCGCCGACGAGACGGCGAGGAGCTCGCCCAGCGTGCGTGCCCTCTCGTCGAGCGCCTCGCTGTAGTCGGAGAAGCGGCGGGTGTCGAACAGCATGCGCAGCAGCTCGCGCCGCTTGTCGCTGGTGGCGACCAGGAACTCCTGGAACTGCCCCTGCGCCAGCAGGATGACCTGCAGGAACTGCTTGGCCGACAGGCGCACGATCTCCTCGATGCGCACCTCGGCGTTGCCGGTCTTGGACTCGACGACCTCCCACTCGTCGCCGTCCTGCCGGGCCAGCTCGAACGTCGGTGGGGCCGTGGTCGTGCCGGAGCCGCGCTGCTTGGGGCGCAGGTGCGCGGGGCTGCGGGTCACCCGGAACCGACCGTCGGCGGTGCTGAGCTCGACGACCACGCGGCACGGATCGGTCGGGCCGATGTGGTCGCTGCGCACCTTCTCGCCGGCGCCGCCCTCGTAGCGGGGGACGCTGCCGAACAGCGCGTACGTCACGGCGTCGAGGATCGTGGTCTTGCCGGCCCCCGTGCGTCCCGTGATGAGGAAGATGCCGTCGTCGTCGAAGGCGTCGAAGTCGACCGTCTCGGTGCCCCGGTACGGACCGAACCCCGTCATGGTGACCTGGTGGATCTTCACGCCGACGACCTCGCCTCGTGCTCGGCGATGACGTCGCGCACCAGGTCGACCTCGAGCTCGGTCGAGCCCTCGCCGTTGCGCACCTTGGTCAGGAACGTGTCGACGAGCTCGTCGTCGGACTTGCCGCGCACCAACTCGGCGTAGCTGCGGCCACCGTCGTCGTGGACGCGGCTCGGCCGGAACTCGAGGTGCGCGCAGTGCGGGAACCGCGACTGCAGCCGCCGCATGGCGTCCATCGGTCGCGTCCGGTCGGTGAGCACCGCGCTGACCCAGTGGTCGGTGACGCCGTCGAGCGATCCGTCGGACAGGAGCTCGTCGATCGTGCCGGTGACGACCGACAGCGGCCGGGGGACGGGCAGGTCGACCCACGTGACGTCGGCGAGCCCCGCGGCGTCGAGGTCGACGAGCCAGCCGCCGCGCGGCTTGCCCGCCTCGGAGAACGAGTAGTGCAGGGGCGCACCGCTGTAGCGGACGTGCGGCGACAGCTGGGCGCGACCGTGGATGTGCCCCAGCGCGGCGTAGTCGACACCGTCGAGGACCGGCACCGGCACCTTGTCGACACCGCCGACCGTCGTGCCGACGATGTCGCGCTCGGAGTCGCACGACTCGCCCTCGACACCCTGCACGAAGGTGTGGGCCAGCACGACGGAGCGCCCACCGCGCTCGGCCAGGTCGGCGCGCACGAGCTGCATCGCGCGGGTGAGCACGTCCTTCTGCGAGCGCATGGGCGCGTCGGACCAGACGTGGCGCAGCCGGGCCGGCTCGAGGAACGGGATGCCGTAGACGTGCACCGGCCCGTGCTCGTCGTCCAGCGTGACCGGCTGCGTGATCTGCGCGGGGTTCGTGACGACGTGCACGCCGGCCGCGGCGGCGAACGCCGACATCGTGCCGAGGCGGGCGGGGGAGTCGTGGTTGCCGCTGGTCAGGACGACCGTGGCGCCCGCGTCGCGCAGGCGCAGCAGGATCGAGTTCAGCAGGTCGACGGCGTCCGCCGACGGCGTCGAGGAGTCGTAGACGTCGCCCGCGACCACGACGACGTCGACGTCGTGCTCGCGCACGACCCGGGCCATCGCCTCGACGACCTCGTCGAGCGCGGCGAGCGTCGAGTGCCCGTGGAAGGTGCGCCCGACGTGCCAGTCGGAGGTGTGCAGGATCCGCATGCCTGGAGCCTAGACGGGACGACCGACAGCCCGTCCGTCACACCGATCCGACCGTCCGGTGGACAGGACGGCGTCGGTGCGATGGGGTGTCACCACGGCACCGTGCCGGTGGACGAGCGGAGGGAGACCCGGTGGCCGAGGTGGAGGAGGAGCCGCGCGAGGAGCTGCGGGCCGATGCGATCGGCTTCGTCGACGCGCTGGTCATCGGGCTGAACGCGACGTCGCCGGCGTACTCGATCGCCGCCGTGATCGGCCCGCTCGTGGTCGTCGCCGGGGTGCACGCACCGGGCGTCATGCTCGCCTCGTTTGTGCCGATGCTGTTCATCGCGTCCGCGTTCTACTACCTCAACAAGGTCGACAAGGACTGCGGCACGACGTTCTCGTGGGTCACCCGGGCCATGGGCCCCTGGGCCGGCTGGCTCGGCGGCTGGGCCATCACGATGACCGGCGTGCTGGTCGTCGGATCGCTCGCCGACGTCGGCGTCAGCTTCACGCTGCGCGGATTCGGGCTCGACGACGCCGCCGACACGGCGTGGATACGGCAGGGCCTCGCGGTGCTGCTGATCGTCGTCATGACCGCGATCTGCGTCGCGGGCACCGAGGGGTCGGCGAGGCTGCAGAACGTCCTGATCCTCGCGCAGGTCGTGTTCCTGCTGGTGTTCGCCGCGGTCGCGTTCTACCGCGTCTACGCCGACACGAGCTCGCTCGACTCGATCAGGCCGAGCCTCGGCTGGCTCAACCCGTTCGACGTCGGGGGAGCGGCGCTGACGTCCGGCCTGCTGCTCGGCGTGTTCATCTACTGGGGCTGGGAGTCGGCGGTCAACCTGACCGAGGAGACCAGCGGTGCCGCGTCGGCGCCGGGCCTGGCGGCCATCTGGTCGACCGTCGTGCTGCTGGCGACGTACCTCGCGGTCGCCTTCGCGGTCGTCGCCTACGCGGGCACGCAGTTCCTCGTCGACAACGCCGACGAGGAGGAGTTCATCTTCCCGCTGCTGGCGACCGAGGTGCTGGGCCAGTGGGACTGGATCGTGTACTTCGCCGTCGCGACGTCGGCGATCGCGTCGACCCAGACGACGATCATCCCGGCGTCCCGCACCGCCCTGTCGATGGCGCGGAGGGCAGCGCTGCCACGGACGTTCGGGCACGTCCACCCGCGCTTCCGCACCCCCGACGTCAGCACGTGGTGGGTCGCCGGCATCGCGATCGCCTGGTACCTGGTCGTCAACCAGCTCAGCGAGAACGCCCTGTTCGACTCGCTGTCGGCCCTGTCGCTGCTGATCGCGTTCTACTACGCGCTCACCGGCATCGCGTGCGCCGTCTACTACCGCCGGCACCTGACCGAGAGCGTCCGCAACTTCGTGCTGATCGGCCTCGCGCCCGTGGTCGGCGCGCTGCTGCTGGCGTGGCTGCTGGTCGCCTCGGTGCGCGACCTGTCCGACCCCGCCAACTCCTACAGCCAGACGTCGTGGTTCGGGCTGGGCCCGCCGCTCGTCATCGGCATCGGCATCGCCCTGGCTGGAGTCGTCATCATGCTCTGGTGGCGCATCGTGGCGCCCCGCTTCTGGCAGGAGCGGCCCGGCGTGGCCGATCCCGCCCTCGTCCACGGCAAGGAGTCCTGACATGGCAGTGGTGCTCGGCTACGACGAGTCGCCCGGCGCGGCGCGCGCCCTCGAGGCGGCCATCGAGGTGGCGGCCGCCTTCGGCGAGCCGCTCGTCATCGTCCACGGGGTCGGGGCTCCCGGCGGGCTCGGCGAGGAGTACCGCAGCCACCGAGCCGCCCTCGAGGCGGCCGGACGCACGGCGCTGGCCGCGGCCGTCGAGGCCGCCGACGAGGCGGGCGTGCCGACGTCCGTCGAGCTCGTCGACGCCAAGCCGGCCGACGCGCTGCTGCGCGTGGCCGACGCCCACGACGCCCGGGTGGTCGTGGTGGGCTCGTGGGGCGAGAGCCCCCTCAAGGGTGCGGTGCTGGGGTCGACGCCGCACAAGCTGCTGCACCTGTCGTCACGTCCGGTGCTGTGCGTGCCGGCGAGGCCCGACCAGACCTCCCAGGGCTGAGCCGATCGCGAAGGCCGAGACCCACAGGTAGCCGGGCCACAGGGCCAGCCGCTCGAGCGCGCCGATGGCACCCGAGTCGCTGCCGACCGTCACGCCGAAGCCGATCGCCCCGACCAGGGAGACGGCGGCCACCACGAACGCGGCGGTCGACGCGCGGGGGCGCGTGCCGCGCAGGCTCACGCCCATCAGCGCGACCGCGAGGGGCTGCGCGACGAAGATCGGCAGCGCGACGAGCCCGTGCGCCGCGGCGTCCTCGTTGACGGGGAACAGGCCGACCCCGATCGAGCCGACGCCCGACACGCACCACGCGACGACCGCAACCGTCCCCGAGCGCCCCTCGAGCAGGCGGGACCCGATGAGCAGCGCGCCGACGAGCAGGGTGCAGCCGAACCACACGAAGGCGACGTTCATGCCCGCGTGCCACGGCGAGCACAGGACGTCGCCGCGCACCTGGCGGCACGCGGTGTTGCCGAGGTCGCTGACGGTGCTGCCCGCGAACGAGTAGTCGGCCGAGGCCCGCAGCCCCACCACCACCTCGACGGCGATGTACAGGGGCTGCAGGGCCCACGCGAGCAGGCCGGCGCCGACCAGCCGCGACGTCAGCGCAGTGCCTGCTCGAGGTCGCCGACGAGGTCGGCGACGTCCTCGATGCCCACCGACAGGCGCACCAGGTCGTCCGGCACCTCGAGCTGCGACCCGGCCGTCGAGGCGTGGGTCATCGCCCCCGGGTGCTCGATCAGCGACTCGATGCCGCCCAGGCTCTCGGCGAGCGTGAACAGCTCGGTGCGGGCGCAGAAGTCGAGGGCCGCCTGCTGGTCCTTCAGACGCACCGAGACCATGCCGCCGAACCGCTTCATCTGACGGGCCGCGACCTCGTGGTTGGGGTGCTCGGGCAGGCCCGGGTACAGCACCGACTCGATCGCGGGGTGGCCCTGCAGGAAGTCGACGACGGCCTCGGCGTTGTCGCAGTGCTTGTCCATGCGGACGGCGAGCGTCTTGGCGCCGCGCATCGTCAGGTAGGCGTCGAACGGTCCGGGCACGCCGCCCGACCCGTTCTGCAGGAAGGCGAACGCCGCGTCGAGCTCCTCGTCGTCCGTGACGAGCACGCCGCCGACGACGTCGGAGTGCCCGCCGATGTACTTGGTGGTCGAGTGCAGCACGACGTCCGCGCCGAGCGTCAGCGGCTGCTGCAGGTACGGCGAGGCGAAGGTGTTGTCGACTACGAACGTCGCGCCGGCGTCCCGGGCGATCTGGGCGATCGCCGACACGTCGCCGACGTTGAGCAGCGGGTTGGTGGGGGTCTCGATCCAGATCGCCTTGGTCGCGTCGGTGACCGCGGCGCGGATCGCGTCCAGGTCGTTGACGGCGGCCACGGTGTAGGTGATGCCCCACTGGCTGAAGACCTTGTCGATCAGCCGGAACGTGCCGCCGTACGCGTCGTCGGGGATCACGAGGTGGTCGCCGGGGCGCAGCAGCGACCGCAGCGCGCAGTCGGTCGCGGCCATGCCGGAGCTGAACCCGCGTCCGTACGTGCCGTTCTCGAGCGACGCGAGGTTCGCCTCGAGGGCCTTGCGGGTCGGGTTGCCGGTGCGGGCGTACTCGTAGCCGCCGCGCATGCCGCCGACGCCGTCCTGGGCGAAGGTCGAGCTGGCGTAGATCGGCACGTTGACCGCGCCGTTCTCGGCGTTCGGCTCGTAGCCGGCGTGGATCGCGCGTGTCGCGAAGCCCTGCTCGTCGGTGCTCATACGTGGACTCCCAGCAGGTCGTGGCGGGTCAGGACGCCGAGTGGCTTGCCGTCCTCGACGACCATGACGGCGTCGCTGGCGCTCAGGGCCTTCAGCGCGTCGTCGAGGCTCTCGCCGGAGCCGAGCAGGGGGAGCGCGGGCTCCATGTGCTGCGACACCGGGTCGGTCAGCTGCGCGCGGCCCTCGAAGACGGCGCTGATGAGCGCCCGCTCGTTGACGCTGCCGGCGACCTCGCCGATCACGACGGGCGGTTCGGCACCGACGACGGGCATCTGCGAGACGTTGTACTCGCGCAGGATCTCGATCGCGTCGCGGATCGTCTCGGACGGGTGGGTGTGCACGAGCGCCGGCATGCCGCCGGTCTTGCCGTGCAGCAGGTCGCCGACCGTCATCTCGTGCGGCTTGCCGCCGAGGGGCTGGCGCAGGAAGCCGTACGACGACATCCAGTCGTCGTTGAAGATCTTCGACAGGTAGCCGCGGCCGCCGTCGGGCAGCAGCACGACGACGAGGGCGTCGGGCCCCGCCTCGGCTGCGACCTGTAGCGCCGCGACGGTCGCCATGCCGCACGAGCCACCGACCAGCAGGCCCTCTTCGCGGGCGAGGCGGCGGGTCATGTCGAACGAGTCGGCGTCCGAGACCGCGATGATCTGGTCGGGGATCGACGGGTCGTAGGCGCTGGGCCAGAAGTCCTCGCCGACTCCCTCGACGAGGTACGGGCGCCCCGTGCCGCCGGAGTAGACCGATCCCTCCGGGTCGGCGCCGATGACCTTGATGTCGGGGTTCTTCTCCTTCAGGAACCGGCCGACGCCCGTGATCGTGCCACCGGTGCCGACGCCGGCCACGAAGTGCGTGACCTTGCCGTCGGTGGCCTCCCAGATCTCGGGACCCGTCGTCTCGTAGTGGCTCGCGGGGCCGGCGGGGTTGGAGTACTGGTCGGGCTTCCAGGCCCCCTCGGTCTCGCGCACGAGGCGGTCGGACACGTTGTAGTAGCTGTCGGGGTGCTCGGGCGGCACGGCCGTCGGGCAGACGACGACCTGGGCGCCGTAGGCCTTCATGGTGTTGACCTTGTCGGCGCTCACCTTGTCGGGGCACACGAAGATGCACGTGTAGCCGCGCTGCTGGGCGACCAGCGCGAGGCCGACACCGGTGTTGCCGGACGTCGGCTCGACGATCGTCCCGCCGGGCTTGAGGGCGCCGGAGGCCTCGGCGGCATCGACCATCTTGACGGCGATGCGGTCCTTGGCGCTTCCGCCGGGGTTGAGGTACTCGATCTTGGCGGCGACCGTGGCTGATCCAGCGGTGGTCACGGAGTTGAGCCTGACCAGCGGGGTGTTGCCGATCAGGTCGACGATGTGCTCTGCAATGGGCATGTCGCCATTCTTGCACTCACGGTCTGGTCATCACCGGGGCCGCTTCGTCGACGTCGAGGGCCGTGGGCGGGCCGGCGGCGAGCAGCGTCTGGCCGATCGTCTGCCACGGTCCGCCGTCGACCCGGAACCGCACGCGATACGTCACGTCGACGCGGGCGCGGACGTCGTCGGCCGGGACGGTGTAGCGGTGGACGACGTCCATCGCGGGGTAGGGGCGGCCCGGTTCGGTGGTCGTCGCGGTCGTGCCGTCGCCGTGCACCCACTGGTACCCGACGGGCTCGGCGACGAGGTCGACGTCGAAGCCCAGCAGCTCGACGCTGCGCTCGAACGGCTGCGGCTCGGTGTAGAAGATGGTCTCGACGTTCACGAGCGTCTCGGCATCGGGCTGCACCTCGAGCCGCAGGCTCGGCAGCCCGATCTCGCGCACGGCCCGCAGGATGTCCCCGGGCGTCACCTCGGGCCCGTCCGCCTCCGCCTCCGGCCCCGGCTCGACGTTCTTGCACCCGTAGATCCCGAGGGACGCATCCGTCCTGCACGACACGATCGGATCGAACGTCGGCTTCTTCGATGCCACGGGGTTGGCGGTGGTGGGGGCTTGAGGTGACGACGTTGGCGACTGCTCTCGCTCAACTCGAACGAAAAGCTCAGGACTCAAGTCCGAGGGGTCGACGTCTACGCCGGCGAAGGCAGGAAAAGCGATCAGGGACACGATGCAACCGATCACTAAGCTTGACAAGATCTTCACGACGTCTCCTCGAGTGTCAATTGCTCAACGACGAAGGGAGCTTCGTTCGGCAGGTCGAAGTTGAACTTGTAGGGCTGAGTTTGTCCGTGGCCCTTATTGACATTGATCACTGCTGTCACACGCATATGTCGGCTAATCAAGAGGTCGCTATCGCTTAGCGTCCAAAGTTTCTCCGCAATTCGGTCTCCGCCTGAGTAGATCGCGCGGAACTTCGAGGCGTATTTCTGGCAGCCCTCGCAGTCGGGGGACGAGAGGCGGGACAGCTCGTCGACGTCGCCGGTGGCGGCGGCGTAGTTGAAGACGTCGACGTAGTGCTTGACGAAGGCGGCGGCTCCCTCGGGGGAGTCCTCGGACGCCTGCGGCGGCATGGTCGGAAGGGTCGCGGTGGATGTCGGTGCTGCCGAGGCCGATCGTGTGGGGCCGGGCTCGCGGGGAGCGGGATCGGACGAGCAGGCGGCAAGGGTCAACGCCGTGACCAGAACAATTCCCCCGAATCGCATGGCCAGAAACTACCGAAACCCCAGCAGATCTGTCAGCCCCGTCTCCCGAACTGTGGACAGCCCGGCGCGAGGGCAGAAAGAATCTGGGTTTGTCCGCGCGGGGGCGGACAAACCCAGATTCTTTCGTCGACGGGTGGTGCTAGAGGATCGCGCCCGTCGTGGTGCGCCCGTCGTCGACGTTGGCGTACGGGTCGATGACCTTCTTCGGCGCATCGGTCGGGTCGTACGGCCAGCGCTCCTCGAGCAGGATCGCGATCGCCGACGCCGTGAAGATCGTCGACAGGATGCCGACCGACAGGCCGATCAGCAGCGCGATCGCGAAGTCGGTCAGCGAGTCCCCACCGAGGACGGCCAGGGCCGCCAGGATGAACATCGCGCCGAGCCCCGTGTTGATCGTGCGGGGGATCGTCTGCAGGATCGCCTCGTTGACGACACCGCGCAACGGCTTCTTGCGGTTCGCCGCGGTGTACTCGCGGATGCGGTCGAACACGACGATCGTGTCGTTGACCGCCAGGCCGATGATCGACAGCACCGCGGCCAGGAACACACCGTCGATCGGCTTGCCCCACCACGCGAAGACGCCGACGACCGTCAGCACCACCGACGACATCGACAGCACCGCCGCCGCCGCGTACGTCCACCGGAACCGCCACGCCAGGTAGAGCATCTGCGCCGCGATCGCGATCGCGAAGGCGATCAGGGCCTTGTCGCGCAGCTCCTTGCCGAGGCTGGGCCCGATCAGCTCGTCGCGCTCCTTCTCGACCGAGCCGGCGACGGCCGCGAGGGCCTCCTCGATCTGGACGGCCTCCTCGTTCGTGATGTCGTCGAGGCGGACGCTGACGTTCTCGCGCCCGTCCTCGCCCGACGACGACTGGACGACGGCCTGGCTGAAGCCCGCGTCGCTGACGGCCACGCGCGCGTCCTCGGCGTCGATCGCCTGCGACGTCGAGTACTCGAGCAGGCGACCGCCGGTGAACTCGACACCCAGGTTGAGCCCCTTGACGGCGATGCCGCCGACCGACACGACCGCGACGACCAGCGTGATGACGATCCACGTGCCGCTGCGCTTCATGAGGTCGGGGCCGCTGTCGGTCAGCCACTGGCGGATCCGTCCCGTACCGGCCAGGCCCGAGATGGCCGGACGGCCCTTGACGACCGAGCGCTTGACGGCCCACTCGCACAGCACGCGGGCGATGACGAGCGCCGACACCATCGAGGCGACGACACCGATCGACAGGGTCACGCCGAAGCCCTTGACGGGCCCGGACGCGAAGAAGAACAGCAGGGCGGCGGCGAGCAACGTCGTGACGTTGGAGTCGATGATCGCCGACCACGCCTTGTTGAAGCCCGTGGTGAGGGCCGGTTCGAGCCCCCCGGACGTCCGCTCGGCGTACTCTTCGCGCGCTCTCTCGAAGACCAGGACGTTGGCGTCGATGGCCAGCCCGATCGCCAGCACGAAGCCGGCCAGTCCCGGGAGGGTCAGGGTCGCGCCCAGCCAGACGAGCATGCCGTACGAGATGAGCGCGTAGGTGCCGAGCGCGATCGTGGCGAGGAAGCCGACGAGGCGGTAGACGAGCACGATGAACAGGCCGGTGAGGGCGATGCCGATGATGGCGGCCTCGATCGAGGCGTCGATCGCGACCTTGCCGAGCGTCGGACCGACGGTCCTCTGCTCGACCGTCTCGACGGGCACCGGCAGGGCGCCGCCCTTGATCAGGATCGCGAGGTCGTCGGCCGTGGCCTGCGTGAAGTTGCCCGTGATCTGGGTGGAGGCGCCGCCGCCGGACTGGCACAGGCTCGGCTGCACGGACGGCGACGAGATCACCTGCGTGTCGAGCACGATCGCGACGCGCTGGGCGGCGGCGGGGTTGGCGCACGCCGCGCTGACGAGGTCGGCCCAGCCACCACGGCCCTGGCCGTTGAACTCGACGTTGACGACCCACTGGCCGACGCCGCCCTCGGGGATGCCGGACGAGGCGTCGCTGACGCCGTTTCCGTCGAGCAGCTGCGGCCCGAGGACGATCGGGTTGCCGTCCTCGTCGGTGCTGAGGGTCTCGCCCTCCGGCGGGGCGGTGTCGTCGGTCGGGACCGACCGCACCTCGTGGAACGACAGCTGCGCGGTCTGGCCGATGACCTCGGCGGCCTCGCGGGGGTCCTGGACGCCGGGGAGCTCGACGATGATGCGGTTGGAGCCGGATCGGGCGAGCGTCGGCTCGGACACGCCGAGCGCGTCGACACGTCCGCGGATGACGGTGAGCGCGCGGTCGGTCGACTCGGCGTCGGCCTTGACCCGCTCGGAGTCCTTGGTCTCGAGGACGATCTGGGTGCCGCCCTTGAGGTCGAGGCCGAGATTGGCCTTGCTGGTCAGGGCGAGGAGGAGGGCGACGGCGATCACCGCGAACGCGGCTATCGCGCGCCACATGGGGGCACGGGAGGACATGGGAGGACTTTCGAGAGACGCCCAGGGGCGTGGTCGGACGGGACGGTGGGGAGGAAGGGCGCGGGCTCAGGGAGCCGGCGGCGCCCGTCCTTCGACCGTGACCGTCGCCGCCGCGACGTGCGACGCGTCGTGCGTCGCGACCGGCTCGTCGACCACGGCGGCCGGCGAGGCGACGTCGTCCGGGGCGGTGGAGGCGAGGTCGAGGTGCAGGTGCCCGTGGTCGTGCGAGGCCGGGGGCACCGACGCGGCGTGGCGCCCGTGCTGCGGGGCGGCCGTGAGGTGCCCGGTGCCGGCACTCGTGCGCGCCTGCTGCGTCGCGCGGGCCGATCCGCCCGTGGCGACGAGGAGCATCGCGACGAGCGCCATCATCAGCACGACGGCCGATCGACGCGTCGCGGACCTCGTGAGCATTCGGCGAGTCTACGCGAGACGAGCGACCTCGGAGGTCGTGCCTATCGTGGGCGCATGTCCTCCTCCCGCACCCTCGGTCCCACTGGAATCCCGGTCAGCGTCGTCGGCATCGGCTGCAACGCCTTCGGCTCGCGCATCGACGGCGAGCAGACGCGTGCCGTCGTCGACGCCGCGTTCGAGAACGGCGTGACGTTCTTCGACACCGCCGACACGTACGGCACGGGTCGCAGCGAGGAGCTGCTCGGCGCGGCCCTGGAGGGTCGGCGCGACGAGGTCGTCGTGGCGACCAAGTTCGGCATGGACATGCAGGGCGTCAACGGCGACGACGGTGGACGTCGGGGCACCCGCTCCTACGTCCGCACCGCCGTCGAGGCGAGCCTGCGCCGGCTCGGCACCGACCACATCGACCTGTACCAGCTGCACACGCCCGATCCGACGACGCCGATCGAGGAGACCCTGGGAGCGATGACCGAGCTCGTGTCGGAGGGGAAGGTGCGCGCGATCGGCTCGTCCAACCTGCAGGCATGGCAGCTCGTCGACGCCGCTTGGCGCTCGCGGAGCGCCGACCTGGCGTCGTTCGCGACGGCCCAGAACGAGTACAGCCTCTACAACCGGACCGCCGAGGTCGAGCTCGTGCCGGCCTGCCTCGAGCTCGGCGTCGGCGTGCTGCCGTACTTCCCGCTCGCCTACGGCCTGCTGACCGGCAAGTACCGTCGCGGGGAGTCGGCACCCGAGGGCACCCGTCTGGCCCTGCAGTCGGCGCGGCTGGACGGCGCCGACTGGCACCGCATCGACGCTCTGCAGCAGTTCGCCGACGAGCGCGACATCTCGCTGCTCGAGCTGGCGATCGGCGGGCTCGCGGCCCAGCCGGCCGTCGCGAGCGTCATCGCCGGTGCGACGCGGCCCGACCAGGTGCGCGCCAACGTCGAGGCCGCGCGGTGGATCCCGTCGGCCGCCGATCTCGTCGACCTGGCCGAGATCGGGGCGCCGACGCAGTCGTACACGACCTACGCGCCGCGCTGACGGCGGCCGACCCGGCCCGCGATCGCCCCTGGAACGTTCGCCGGCCGGGTCTCGACGTCCGAGGACACCGAGATCGACGGTAGATGATCCTGGGCGTCACGTCTGCCGGATTCGGATGGTTCTCGACGTGATCTTGGACAAATGACCCACAAAGGACCGGATGCCGGTGATCGGGGGTCGCGCCGGGCTGGGAAGCGCCTCACGGCGCATGGCCGCTCGTAGCGGCTAATTGTGGGACCCGGGGCTACCGCAGCCCGACGCGACCACCAGCCTAGTCGAGCGATCTGCGCACACAAGGCGGGTTCGGCGGTCGCCCTGCGATGCCGGACGAGATCAGGTCAGCTCGCCCAGGCGTTCCAGCTCGGCGGCGCGCCGCAGGTGCAGGGCGGTGTCGACGAGCTTGGCGGCGCTGTGCGGGTCGCCGCTGTCGAGCTGCGCCCGCCCGACCCCGACGATGTGGGCGAACGAGGCCGCGCGGTCGAGCGTCACGTCGAGGTCGCTCGTGACGATGCCGCGCACGACGGTGTCGACCAGTGCGATGACCTCGGCCGGCCCGGGCGGGTCGACGACGCCCGCGAGCACCTCGTGCACCGGGGCGTACGCCTTGCCGGCGGCGTACTCGCGGGCGGCCTGGTCGGGCTGCCGGTGCACCCAGGTGCGCAGCAGGTACAGGCGCCACAGCGACCCCGGGAGGGTGTCGGCCGGCGCCGAGGCCCACAGGTCGGCGATGACGCCGAGCCCCTCCTCGTCGGCCAGGTGCAGGACGCGGTCGACCATGCCCTGGTCGTCGTCGGTGCGCGGCCCGCGCACCAGCAGTGTGGCGATGCGGTGACCCGCGGCCGCCAGCTCGGCCGGGTCGTCGCCCCCGGCCTGCGCCTCGAACAGCGCGTTGCCCGGCAGGGAGGGCTTCTTGAACTCGCTCATGCGGTCACCCTCGTGACGAGGCAACGGTGTGAGGGCGCCCGCACGAGGGCGTTGATGACGAGCTCGCTCCGCTCACTCATGCGAGCGCCTCGTCGATGACCTCGGCGTACGCGTCGAAGCGCGAGTCGCCGCACGGCCTGATGGTGCGCGTGCCGGGGGAGTGCTCCATGACCATGCGGTTCATGGCGTAGGCGATCGTCAGTCGCTGCTCGACGTCGTTGACCACGACCGACCCGCCCAGCCCTCCCCAGAAGCACCGGCGGCCGGGACGCACCGACGGCATGGAGTCGGCGTCGGGCAGGGCCCACCCGGTGCCGAACGTCAGGGGCAGACCGAGCACCCGGTCGATGCCGGACGCCCGCACCTCGAAGATGCGCTCGACCGTCTCGGCCGCGAGCAGGCGCACGCCGTCGACCTCGCCGCCGTGCGACACGACCGACTGCACCCGCGCGATCGAGCGGGCGTTGCCGTGACCGTTCGCCGCGGGGATCTCGGCCCGTCGCCACCGCTCGCTGTTGCACTCCGAGGCGCGCAGGAACGGTCCCGTGAGGGTGCGCAGCGCGACGTCGTCAGGATCGTCGAACCGCTCGATCTCGGGCGGACGCGGCGGCGTCAGCGGCGAGACGCGCTGGTCGTGCACGGCGTCGAGACCGATGTGGAAGTCGGCGTCGAGCGGAGCGGCGACCTCGTCGGCGAACCACGTGCCGAGCGACGACCCCGTGACCCGTCGGACGACCTCGCCGACGAGGTGGCCCTGGTCGAGCAGGTGGTAGCCCGATGCGGTGCCCGGCGTCCACCACGGCGGCTGGGCCGCGAGCTTGGACGTCGCGACGTCCCAGTCGTAGAGGTCGTCGACCGTGACGGGCTGGGCCCAGCCCGACACGCCGGACGTGTGCCCGAGCAGGTGGCCGACCGTGACGTCCTGCTTGCCCGCCGCGGCGAACTCCGGCCAGTAGGTCGCCACCGGCTCGTCGAGGTCGATGAGCCCGCGGTCGACCGCGACCAGTGCGGCCAGGTTGGTCATGACCTTCGAGATCGACCAGACGGGGACGATCGTGTCGCGCTCCCACGGCACGGTGCCCTCGAGGTCGGACCAGCCGTCCCAGATGTCGACCAGCACCTCGCCGTCCTGGACGACGCACAGGCTGGCGCCGCGCTCGACGCCGTCGCTCACGTGCTGGTGCAGCAGGTCGGCCAGGGGGGCGAAGCGGTCGTCGAACGTGCCGGCTGCCGTCGTCATGCGATCACGGTAGTGGGGGTGACCAATCAGTGGCGGACGTGTGCGGGTGCCGCATCGTCGGACGGCTCCACGGGACGCTGCACGGCAGGGCGGGGCTTGCGGGAGTAGAGCCACAGCACGGGGAACAGGTAGCAGGCCCATCCGATCAGCTGCAGCCACGACGGATTGGGCTGGAAGTTCACGGTCCCCTTGAGCAGCGTGCCGTACCAGCTGTCGGGCGGGATCGTCGACGAGATGTCGAAGACCGCGTTGCCGAGGTGCCCGATGCCACCGACGTTGCCGGTGAGCCGGGGCAGGAAACCGGCCTCCTGCAGGTCGTAGATGCCGTACGCCAGCACGCCGGCCGCGACGACGATCAGCAGGTAGCCGGTGATGGTGAAGAACTTGCCGAGGTTGACCGTCACGGCGCCCCGGTAGATGAGGTAGCCGAGCACGACGGCCACGAGCAGTCCGCCGGCGGCGCCGATGAACGGCCGCGGGGTGTAGGCGTCGGCGACCGTGCCGTACATGATGGCGGCGGTCTCGAGCCCCTCGCGGCCGACGGTCAGGAACGCGACGATCGCGACGGCGAACGGGCCGAGCGTCACGGCGGTCGCGAGCTCGCTCTCGAGCTCCCGCTTGAGCCCGCGTGCCGTGCGCCGCATCCAGAAGATCATCCAGGTCACGAGGCCCGCGGCAAGGATCGACAGCGTCCCGCCGACGAGCTCCTGGGTGCGGAACGGCAGGGAGCCGATCGCGATGTTGATCGCCGTGAAGACGGCCACGACGAGCAGCACGGCGGCGGCGATGCCACCCCAGATGTACCGGACATCGTGACGACGGTCGGTCTTGACGAGGTAGGCGATCAGGATGCTGACGACGAGGCTGGCCTCGAGGCCCTCACGCAGTCCGATCAGGAAGTTGGCGAGCACCTACGAAGAATAAGGCAAGGCAACGCTCACCACATCGGTCCGAGGCTGTGATCTCGGCAAGAAGCCCTCAGGCCGTCAGTGCCTCGGCCAGCTGGTCCGCCAGCAGGCCGATCTGCCACTCGCGGGCGCCCTGCAGCCGCAGGGTCGCGGCGACCGTCTCGGACGAGACGTCGGCGGGGGGCTCCCACGCCAGGTTGCGGACGAGCTGCGGGCTGACGAGGTTCTCGGTCGGCAGGTCGTGCTGGTCGGCGACGGCCTGCACGACGTCGCGGCACCGGCCGAGACGCTCGGCGGCGATCGGGTTCTTGTCGGCCCAGGCGCGCGGGGGCGGAGGGCCGTCCGACCGCTGGTTGGTCGTCGGCAGCAGGGCCTCGTCGAGCGCCAGCCCGCGCTCGATCGCGTCGAACCACTCGCTCATGAACCGCCGTGGCCCGCGGTTGCGCATGATGCGCAGGCTCTTGAGCGCGTTGAGGTCGTTCGGGGGAGCCGTCGCGAGCTCGAGGATCGACGCGTCGGGCAGGATGCGTCCCGGTGTCGTGTCGCGGTCCTCGGCGATCTCGTCGCGGGTCTGCCAGATCTCGCGGACGATGCCGAGCGCCCGGCGTCCGCGGGCCTTGTGCAGCCCCGACGTGCGGCGCCACGGCTCCTTGCGCTCGGGCGGCCCCTGGAACAGCAGCAGCGACTCGAACTCCTCGGCGGCCCACTCGCGCTTGCCGGCCTTCTGCAGGTCGGCGTCGATGAGGTCGCGCAGCTCGACCAGCACCTCGACGTCGAGGGCAGCGTAGACCAGCCACGGGTCGGGCAGCGGACGCGTCGACCAGTCGGCCGCGGAGAACTCCTTGGCCAGGCTGAGCCCCAGGTAGTGCTCGACCAGGGCGGCCAGCCCGACGCGCGGCAGGTTCAGCAGGCGTCCGGCGAGCTCGGTGTCGAACAGGTGCTCGGGGTAGAGACCGACCTCCGCCAGACACATGAGGTCCTGCGTCGCGGCGTGCAGGATCCACTCGTTGCCGTCGAAGGCGGTGTCGAGCGGCACGAGGCTGTCGAACGCCGTCGGGTCGATCAGGTGCGTGCCGGAGCCCTCGCGCCGCACCTGGATGAGGTAGGCGCGCTGCGAGTAGCGGTAGCCCGACGCCCGCTCGGCGTCGAGCGCGATCGGCCCCGTGCCGGCCATGATGCGGGCGCAGGTGTCGTCGAGCGCCGCCCGGGTGTCGACGACGGGCGGCAGGGGGTCGCGCAACTGCAGGCGCGGCGCCTCGGGCGCGACCGGCTCGATCGTCTCGTCGCCGCCGGGGGTCTCGGGCGTCTGGTCGGGAACCGTCACCGCGCACCGCGCCTGCGCTGCAGCGGGATCACGCCCGGGGCCAGAGGAGGCAGCCCGGCGATGGCGCACAGCAGGTTCGACCAGGCGCCCGCGTGGCCGCCCGTGCCGGTCGTGGGTTCCTCCATGTGCGGCGTCCACGACGCCCGCACCTCGATCTGCGCGTCGCCGCCGTCCTCGGCCATCTCGCCGAAGCCCTCGGAGCGGACGACCGTGACGCTGCCGCTCGCGGCCGAGTACTCGCTGCCGTACGCGTCGAGCGCCTCGGTCAGCCAGCTCCAGCCGACGGCGGGCAGCGACGGGTCGGCGGCCATGTCGGCCTCGATGTCGGCGCGGACGAACGTGACGCAGCGGAACGTCCCGCCCCACGCGTCGTTGCCGGCCGGGTCGTGCAGCAGGATGAACCGCCCCGTCGCGAGCTCCTCGTCGTCGACCAGCACGTCGCCGCTCATCGCGAAGGCGTGCGGTGCGATGCGCTGGGGCGCGGGCATCTCGTCGACGACCACCTCGGGTCGCAGGACGGCCTGACGCACCTGCTCGACCGCTTCGGTGAACCGGGCCGGCGTGCGATCGATCTCACTGCGGACTGCCACCCTGTGATGGTAGGCGCGGCGGCGTCAGGTCCCGGGAGCGACACTCCGCACGACCTGAGAGACTGACCCGGTGACATCGACACTGACTGACAGCGCGTTCCTGCAGGCCTGCCGGGGTGAACGACCGGCCCACACGCCGGTCTGGTTCATGCGGCAGGCGGGGCGGTCGCTCCCCGAGTACCTGGCCATCCGCGAGGGCACGGCGATGCTCGACTCGTGCTTCCGCACCGACATGGTCGTCGAGATCACGATGCAGCCCGTCCGCCGCCACGGCGTCGACGCCGCGATCTTCTTCTCCGACATCGTCGTGCCGCTCAAGGCGATCGGCGTCGACCTCGACATCGTCCCGGGCACCGGCCCCGTCGTCGCCGAGCCGATCCGGTCGGCGGCGCAGCTCGACCAGTTCCGTGACGTCGAGCCGGACGACGTCCGCAGCATCACCGACGCCGTGACGGCGCTGGTCGGCGAGCTCGGCTCGACACCGCTGATCGGCTTCGCGGGCGCTCCCTTCACGCTGGCGTCGTACCTCGTCGAGGGTGGTCCGTCGCGCGACCACCGCCTCACCAAGCAGCTGATGTACTCCGACCCCGAGCTGTGGCACGCCCTGCTCGGCCGCATGGCGGCCATCGCGGCCCAGTTCCTGCGCCTGCAGGTCGAGGCCGGCGCCTCGGCGATCCAGCTGTTCGACTCGTGGGCAGGGCACCTGTCGCTGGCCGACTACGAGACGTACGTCAAGCCCCACTCGACCGCGGTGCTCGAGTCGGTCGCCGACCTCGGTGTGCCGCGCATCCACTTCGGCGTCGGCACCGGTGAGCTGCTGCACGCCATGGGCGACGCCGGCGCCGACGTCGTGGGCGTCGACTGGCGCGTGCCGCTCGACGACGCGGTCCGGCGCATCGGCCCCGGCAAGGCCGTGCAGGGCAACCTCGACCCGACGACGCTGTTCGCGCCGACCGAGTTCGTCCACGCCCGCGCCGCCGAGATCATCGAGGCCGGACGCGCCGCCGAGGGGCACGTGTTCAACCTGGGACACGGGGTGCTGCCGGCCACCGACCCCGACTCGCTGACGCGCCTGGTCGACTTCGTCCACTCCTACACGCCCACCGCGCCGTGAGGGTCGCCGTCGTCGGAGGCGGCATGGCCGGGCTCGCCGCGGCCCACGAGCTCGCCGCGGGCGGCGCCGAGGTCGTCCTGCTCGAGGGCTCCGACCGGGTCGGCGGCAAGCTGAGGCTCGGCGAGGTCGGGGGCATCACGCTCGACCTCGGCGCCGAGTCGGTCCTCGCCCGGCGGCCCGAGGGGCTCGACCTGATCCACGCCGTCGGCCTCGACGACCGGGTCGTGCACCCCGCGACCATCACGGCGTCGATCTGGACGCACGGAGCCCTCCGCTCGATGCCGCCGACCGTCATGGGCGTCCCGGCCGACGCCGATGCCCTCGCCGCGTCGGGCATCGCGCTGATGCCCGAGCCGCGCATCCTGCCCGTCCCCGACGAGGACGTGTCGGTCGCCGACTTCGTCACGGCGCGGCTCGGGCGCGACGTGCTCGACCGGCTCGTCGAGCCGCTGCTGGGCGGGGTCTACGCCGGCCACACCGACCAGCTGTCGCTGCGCGCGACGACCCCCCAGATCGCCGCGCTGGGGGAGGACCTCGTCTCGGCGGCCGCCGAGCACCGCGCGGCGTCCGACAGCACCGGGCCCGTGTTCGCCGGGCTGGTCGGTGGTGTCGGTCAGCTGCCGGCGGCCGTCGTCGCGGCCCACGACGTCGAGGTGCGGCTCTCGTCGACCGTGCGGTCGATCACGCGGGCCGGCGACGGCTGGCGCCTGTCGGTCGGGCCGACGACCGACGTCGAGACGCTCGACGTCGACGCGGTGGTCGTCGCGACGCCCGCCCCGGCGGCGGCCCGTCTGCTGGCCGAGGAGGCACCCGACGCCGCGTTCGCCCTCGCCGCGATCGACTACGCGAGCATGGCGATCATCACCTTCGTCTTCGACGACGCGGTCGTGCCCGACGGATCGGGCTTCCTGGTGCCACCCGTCGACGGCACGTTCATCAAGGCCGCCACGGTGTCGTCCAACAAGTGGGGGTGGGTCGGCGACACCGGCCGCACCGTGATCCGCACGTCGGTCGGCCGCGCGGGCGAGACGACCCTGCTGCAGCACGACGACGGCGAGCTCGGCCGCCGCGCCCTGGTCGACCTGCGCGAGGCGCTCGGCACGCTGCCCGACCCCGCCGACCAGGTCGTGCAGCGCTGGGGCGGGGGGCTCCCGCAGTACGACGTGGGTCACCTCGACCGCGTCGAGACCGTCGAGCGCTCCGTCGAGGGCGTGCGCGGGCTCGAGGTGTGTGGAGCGGCCTACCGCGGCGTCGGTATCCCCGCCGTCATCGCGTCGGGCCGGGCGGCTGCCCGCCGGTTGCTCGACGCTGGGATGATCGAGTCATGACTTCGCCCATCCCGAACAAAGGCAAGCTCGCCAAGGAGATCAACGACACCATCCGCTACACGATGTGGTCGGTCTTCAGGCTCGACCGCGTGCTCGGCGACGCCGACCGGCAGGCCGAGGCCGCCGAGGTCGAGGCGCTGATCGAGAAGCTCGCGGCCGACGACGTCGTGGTGCGCGGCACGTACGACGTCAGCGGCCTGCGGGCCGACGCCGACCTGATGGTCTGGTGGCACGCGCCGACCAGTGACGCGCTGCAGATCGCGTACAACGCCTTCCGCCGCACCGC
Source organism: Aeromicrobium sp. Root472D3 (assembly GCF_001426485.1). Lineage (GTDB taxonomy): Bacteria > Actinomycetota > Actinomycetes > Propionibacteriales > Nocardioidaceae > Aeromicrobium. Next base: position 2,172,218 of record NZ_LMET01000001.1, read on the forward strand.
ACTGGGGGCGCGCATGGCGCCGGTGTGGTCGCAGATGGCGCTGCACCGTCCGGCCGAGTTCAACCGCTCGCACATCCCGGCGTTCATGGCCGACGAGGAGGTGCAGCCGTACGTCTGCGTCTACCCGTTCGTGCGCTCGTACGACTGGTACCTGCTGCCCGAGGACGAGCGTCGCGCGATCCTCAAGGAGCACGGCATGGCGGCGCGCGACTACCCGGACGTGCGCGCCAACACCGTGGCGTCGTTCGCGCTGGGCGACTACGAGTGGATCCTGGCCTTCGAGGCCAAGGAGCTGCACCGCATCGTCGACCTCATGCGCGAGCTGCGGGCCACCGAGGCCCGTCGCCACGTGCGCGAGGAGATCCCCTTCTACACCGGTCAGGTGCACACCGTCACCGAGCTCGTCGACATCTGGCCCTGACACTGGTCCGTCCCGCGTCAGCGCACCCTGCAGTCGCCGAGGTCGAAGGTCCTGCCGTCCTCGCCGGTCGCGTCCTCCAGGTCGCGGTCGCGCTCGTCACCGGCGCAGAGGGTGACGGTCGTCTGCGCGGTCAGCCGGTGCGACCGGCCGCCGATCTCGTACTCGACCGCGAACTCACGGGCCACGGCGGGCAGCTCGGCGTCGGGCGGGTCGGCGATCTGGACGACGAGGCCGCGCAGGTCGTAGTCGTCGCTGCACCGCGTCGACAGACGGGTCGTCCCCGGTCCGGTCGAGAAGGCCTCCACGTCGGCCACGTAGCCCTCGATCGATCCGGGCTCCTGGTGGCCCATCGCCTGCATGGCGGTCAGGGTGAAGTCCGTGACCTCGACGCGTCCGATGGTGTCGACGGCGCGGACGGACGTGATCCGCGCGTGGTCGGCTCCGACGATGCACACGCCACCCACCTGGAGAGCGTGGCTGTCGCCGGGCTCCCGGGTGGCGATCGGCACCCCGATCGAGTTGCCGTCGCTCTCGAGGTGCGCGCGACGGCCGTCGAGCCACGTCGTCACGCCGAGCGTGCCCGTCACTCCCAGTGCGAGGCCGAGCAGCACCAGGGCAGCGCGTCTGATCACGCCCGCAGACTAGTTCAGCGGGACCTCGCGCCGGGGACGTTCGGCGACGTCAGTCGGCCTCGAGCTTCAGGGCGACGCCGTTGATGCAGTAGCGCTGGTCGGTCGGGGTGCCGAAGCCCTCGCCCTCGAAGACGTGACCCAGGTGCGAGCCGCACGTCGCGCAGCGCACCTCGGTGCGCACGCCGCCGAACATCGACCGGTCCTCGATGTACTCGACGCGGTCCTCGGCCAGCGGCGCGTAGAACGCCGGCCAGCCGCAGTGGGCGTCGAACTTGGTCTCGCTGCGGAACAGCTCGACGTCGCACGCGCGACACGCGTACACGCCGACCGTCGGATCGGTCTCGTACGACGAGCTGAAGGGGCGCTCGGTGCCCGACTTGCGCAGCACCTGGTACTCGGCCGGGCTCAGCTCGGCCTTCCACTCGGCATCCGTCTTGTCGACGGCGTAGGTCTTCTCACTCGGCTTGCTCATGACTCAAGCCTACGTCGGCGGGCCAGCGCCCGCCGCGCTCAGCGCTGGGCGTCGAACGGCACGTGCTCGAGCAGGCGGATGCTGGGGACGTCGAGCTTGCGCTGGGCGCGGGACTCCCAGTCGATGTGCAGGAACTCCTTCACGACGTGCGGCTCGGTCAGGATGATGACCTCGGACGAACCCGTGCTCTCGACGAGCGCGACGAGCGCCTCGATGGGGTCGTCCTCGGTGATCGTCGCAGTCACCTGCTGGCCCCGCTGGGTCAGCAGCGCGGCACTGGCGTCGAGCTCGGCCTGGCCGGCCCGGTCGAGCGAGTCCTGGACGTCCTCGAGCGCCCCCGGCTCCGACAGCGGCACGACCTGGCCGCCGAGGCTGCCCATCGACGACATCAGCACCGCCGACGAGCTCTCGACCGGCAGGAGCAGGTGGTAGCGGACCGTGTCGTCGAGCCCCTCGTGCAGGGCGACGACCTGGTCGGCGTCGAGGTCGTTGAGCTGGCGCTCGATGAGCAGTGACACGTCGAACATGTGGTGGTCCCTTCGTCGTGGTCAGCCTACGCGCGGTCGCGGACCCACCGCGTCAGCAGGACGTCGTCGACCGCCAGGGCGTGACCCAGCGTCATGGGCCGGTCGGCCGCGTCGTCGGCGTGCGCGATGCGGGGCGCCGGGCCCGCGGCCATGACGGGGGCGACGGTCAGGCAGACCTCGTCGACGAGGTCGAGCCCGACCAGCTCGCCGTGCAGCGACGGTCCTCCCTCGCACAGCACGTGCAGCCAGCCGCGGGTCGTGAACTCGTCGAGGACGGCCGTCCAGTCGATCGCGCCGCTCCCGCGCGCGACGACGTCGACGTCGTCGCCCAGGGCGTCGAGCCGGTCGCGCGGGGCGTCCACGGTCGTGACGACGACGGTGCCGGGGACGCGGAGCGCGTCGGGGACGTCGAGGCTCCTGGTGACGAGCGCGATCGGCACGTCCGCCGGTCCGTACCCCTCGTCGCGCGCCGTGCCCGCACCGACGAGGACGACGTCGGCCAGCGACCGCAGCACCCCGAACACTCTCTTGTCGGCCTCGCCGCCGAGCGTCCCCGAGACGCCGTCGGCACCGTGGGCGGCCCCGTCGACCGTCGCGACGAAGTTGGTGCGCACCCACGGTCGGTCGGTGGCGGGATAGGCGTAGAGCCGCGCGATCTCGGCGTCGTCCAGGTGCATGTCCAGCAGCGTACGGGGGCCTGTCGGGCATACTTCGGACATGTCGAAGTCGTCGCCTCCGCCGTCCCTGTCGTCGCAGCTCTCCGTGTCGGGACACGTCGATCTGTCGACGTTCGACTCCCGGGCGACGACGGGCTTCGACGGCAAGAAGAAGGACGCCGCCGAGGCGCTGGCCGCGATCGGCGAGGAGCTCGACGACCTCCAGGAGAAGCTGTTCGCGGGAGGACGCGCGGGGACGAGCGACGCCAAGGTGCTGGTGGTGCTGCAGGGCATGGACACGTCGGGCAAGGGTGGCATCGTCCGCCACGTCGCCGGGCTCGTCGACCCCCAGGGCCTGTCGATCACGTCGTTCAAGAAGCCGACGCCCGAGGAGCTCGAGCACGACTTCCTGTGGCGCATCGAGAACGCGCTGCCCGAGGCCGGCATGATCGGCATCTTCGACCGGTCGCACTACGAGGACGTGCTGATCGGCCGGGTGCGTCACCTCGCCGACGAGAAGGAGATCGACCGTCGGTACATCGCGATCAACGACTTCGAGCGGTCGTTCAAGGCGTCCGGCGGCGTCATCGTGAAGTGCTTCCTGCACATCACGGCCGACGACCAGAAGGAGCGTCTCGTCGCGCGGCTCGACGACCCGACGAAGCACTGGAAGTACAACTCGGCCGACCTCGACGAGCGGGCGCTGTGGGACGACTACCAGGTCGCGTACGGTGTCGCGCTCGAGCGCTGCTCGACCGGCAACGCGGCCTGGCACGTCGTGCCGAGCGGCCGCAAGTGGTACCGCAACTGGGCCGTCGCGACGCTGCTGCTCGAGCAGCTGCGCGCGCTCGACCTGCAGTGGCCCGAGGGCGACTTCGACGTCGACGCCGAGAAGGCCCGCCTCGCCGCGATGTGACGCGGTGCGAGGCCGGCGCTCAGCCGTGGCGTGAGGTCAGCCAGCGGGCGAGCAGGGGAGCCGCGATCAGCACGAGCAGCAGCCGGATGAGCTGCACGGCCGTCACGAACGTCACGTTGCCGCCGGTGTCGGCCGACGTCGCGAGGACGGCGTAGAGCCCGCCGGGCGTCGTGGCGAGGTAGGCGTCGAGCTGCGAGACCCCCGTGAGATCGGCGAGGAGCACCCCGAACGCCGCGCACGAGGCGATGATGAACGCGATGACGACCAGCGCCGTGGGGAGCATCCGGCCGATCGCCCGCAGGCTCGCGACGGTGAACCGCAGACCGACCTGCACGCCGATCAGCAGGTAGCCGATGCCCTGCACCCACACCGGCACCTCGACGTCCCGGAACGACGGCACGGTCGAGAGGACGACCGCGACGGCCAAGGCGCCGAGCAGCGCTGGCGACGGCAGCCGCAGCAGCCGTCCGGCGACGATCCCGAGCCCCACGGCGAGGACCGTGTAGGCCATGGCGGCGACGGTCGTGTGCGGCGCGGCTGAACCGGTCGCCGCTCCGTCGTCGGCGTGGAAGACCAGCGAGACCGCGGCCGGCATCGCCAGCAGCACGATCAGGACGCGGAGGTACTGGATGACCGTGACGACACGGTCGTCGGCTCCGAGGTCGCGGGAGATCGCGGTCATGCCGGACGCGCCACCCGCGACCAAGGCGAACGACGCGGTGACGGGGCTGACGCCACGGTGGAGACGCAGCAGCTGCGCGGCGACGACGCTGAGCGCGAGCGTCACGATCGAGATGACGATCACGACCGGCCAGTCGGACCCCAGGTCGGCGAGGGCGTCGAAGTCGACGATCGCGCCGATCGTGACGCCGATGATGCCCTGACCGATCGTGAACGACCAGCCCGGCACCGCGACGCTCCGCGTGGAGACGAGGGCGAAGACCAGCCCGCCCACCAGCCCACCGAACAGCAGCGGCGACGGGAACCCCGCCAGGCTCAGCGCTGCCGACACCGCTCCGACGCAGGACGTCAGGACCAGCCAGGACGTCCAGCCGCGGCCGCGAGGGGGAGAGGTCACGACGTCCACGGTAGGGGGCACGACGCCACCGGGGACGTCATCACGGCTGGACGCGAGGTGCAGCGTCGGTGACGACGTCCCCGGTGGGACGGGCGGGTCTCAAGCGAACATGGCCTCGAGCGGCACGAGACCGACGGCGCCGACCGCGTAGCGGGCGAGGATGACGCGGGCCACCTCGACGTCGACGCCCAGCGGCTCGGCGACCGCCACGGCTCCGGCTTCGTACGCCAGCTCCGACACCCGGTCGGGCAGGACGCCCGGCGCGAGGAACAGCTGGCCGACCGCGATGTGACGGCGACCGTCGGCACGGTGCTGCCGCACGGCCTCGCCCGCAGCCGGAGGGACGCTCGAGGCGAAGGCCGCGATGGTCGGCAGCTTGTGGTGCGCACCCCAGGCCCGTGCCGCGCGCGAGATGGCCGCGTTGGCGATCGGGTCGGACGAGCCGGCGCCCGCGAGCACCAGGGCGTCGAGCTCGCGCACGCGGTGCTTCGAGAGGGCCTCGCGCAGTCGCTTGTCGAGCACGTGGAAGAACGCCGACTCGATGCCGAGGACGTTCGTCGCGTGCACCTTGATGCCGTCGTGGCGCGACACGGCGGCCGCGACGGCGCGGGGGACGTCGACGTTGGCGTGGTACGCCTCGCTCAGCAGCAGGGGGACGACGACGATCTCCTGGTGGCCCTCGGCGACCAGCCGGTCGACGGCCTCGTCGAACGAGGGGCCGACGTGGTCGAGGAATGCGGGCACCACGCGGAGGTCGGGGCGCATGCACGCGACCATCTCCGTGAGGGCTGTGATGGTGGCGGACGAACGAGGGTCCGTGCTGCCGTGCGCAAGAGCGATGAGTGCTGGTGCGGTCATGATGCGTGCCTCCTTCCAGGGGGTGGTGCTGTGGTGGGTGTGAGGGGGGTGGTGGTCACAGGGTGGTCAGGTCGGTGGGGGAGAGCTGGCCGATGAAGCCGAGCCGGAACGCCCGCAGGCACGAGCGACACTCCCACTCCCCGTGCGTCTCGCCGTGGGGACGCAGGTCCTCGTCGGCGCAGTACGGGCAGTGGAACGGGACGGCCCGGGTGGCGCTCATCGGAGGGCCTCCTCGGGTGCGCGGGCGACCCACCGGGCGAACGACTCGTCGGGCTCTCGCTCCTGCAGGTACGTCTTGGAGAGCTTCTCGACGTAGTCGGGCAGGTGCTCGCCGGTGACCTTGTGCTGGCGGAGCTTGCGGCCGAAGCCGGCCTCGAGCCCGAGGGCGCCGCCGAGGTGCACCTGGAAGCCCTCGACGGTGTCGCCGTTCTCGTCGAGCACGAGCATGCCCTTGAGGCCGATGTCGGCGGTCTGGATGCGGGCGCACGAGTTCGGGCAGCCGTTGACGTTGACCGTGATCGGGGTGTCGAGCTCGGGGACGCGCTGCTCGAGCTCGCCGATCAGGGTGCGAGCGGTGTCCTTGGTGTTGACGATCGCGAGCTTGCAGTACTCGATGCCGGTGCACGCCATCGTGTTGCGGCGCCACTGCGACGGCCGCGCGTGCAGCCCGATCTCGTCGAGGGCCGCGACGAGCGACTCGACCCGGTCCTCGGCCACGTCGAGCACCACGAGCTTCTGCATCGGCGTGGTGCGCACGCGGTCGCTGCCGTGGGCCTCGACGATGTCGGCGACCTGGTTCAGCAGGGTTCCCGAGATGCGGCCGACGGTCGCGGCCACGCCGACGTAGAAGCGTCCGTCGGTCTGCGGGAACACGCCGACGTGGTCGAGCGGGGTCTCGGGGGCCTCCGGGGCGTCCAGGTCGGCGAGCGGGCGTCCGAGGTACTCGGTCTCGAGGACGTCGCGGAACTTCTCGACGCCCCAGTCGGCCAGCAGGAACTTCAGGCGCGCCCGGGTGCGCAGGCGGCGGTAGCCGTAGTCGCGGAAGATGCTGACGACGCCCTTCCAGACCTCCGGGACGTCCTCGAGCGAGACCCAGGTGCCGAGACGCTGCGCCAGCATCGGGTTGGTCGACAGGCCGCCGCCGACCCAGAGGTCGAAGCCGGGGCCGTGCTCGGGGTGGACCGCGCCGATGAACGCGATGTCGTTGATCTGCGGGACGACGTCGTGACCGGGGTGGCCGCTGATCGCGGACTTGAACTTGCGCGGCAGGTTGCTGAAGGCGCGGTCGCCGATGAACTGGCTCTCGATCGCCGCGATGGCCGAGGTGCCGTCGATGATCTCCTCGTGCGAGACGCCGGCGACGGGGGAGCCGAGGATGATGCGCGGGCAGTCGCCGCAGGCCTCCTGCGTCGACAGGCCGACGGACTCGAGACGCTCCCAGATCGTCGGGACGTCGCGCACGTCGATCCAGTGGTACTGCACGTTCTGGCGGTCGGTGAGGTCGGCGGTGTCGCGGGCGAACTCGGTCGACACGTCGGCGACGGCGCGCAGCTGCGCGAGGTTCAGCTGACCGCCGTCGATGCGCACGCGCATCATGAACCGGTCGGCGTCGAGCTCGTCGGGCTCGAGGGTCGCGGTCTTGCCGCCGTCGATGCCCTCCTTGCGCTGCGTGTAGAGGCCCCACCAGCGGAAGCGGCCGCGCAGGTCGCCGCCGTCGATCGACTCGAAGCCGCGGTGCGCGTAGATGTTCTCGATGCGAGCCCGGACGTTGAGCGGGTTGTCGTCCTTCTTGGACTGCTCGTTGGCGTTCAGTGGCTCGCGGTAGCCCAACGCCCACTGGCCCTCGCCGCGCTTGGGGCGCGGACGACGGGCGGGGGTGTCGGTACCGGGTGCTGAAGCCATGGGGTTCCCTTTGCGGCGGCAAGGGCACACGGCGATCAGGACAGGCTCGTCACGGTGGTCGCCGCGCGCCTGGATTGATTCGACTGGTGGAGCTTCGAGTCAGGACAGAGGTCGCGCGTTGATCAGCGACACATCATGTTGCGGGCGCGGCCGAGGTCGACGTGGAGTCGTCCCACGAGCCAGAGGGTCTGCGCCGAAAGCATGTGTTCAGTCTGGGGACCGGACGGCCGCGCGACAAGCGATGGTCTCACTCCGTGGGACGGGTGTCCACATCATGGACTCGTGCAGCGGCGACACGGGAGAAACGAGGCCTCGCTGTGGTCCGCGTCACTCCGCCGGGACGAGCGCCGACACGGCGAACGCCCCCACCACCGACGCGACCAGCACCGCCGCGACGCTCACCAAGGCGACGTCCCACGGCAGGATCCCGGCCGTCGCGAGACCCACGACCGCCGCCGGCTGGAAGGACGTCAGCAGCCCGAGCGGCAGCACTGCGCCGCCGACCAGCACCGGGACGGCCACGACGGGGGGCTGACCGTCGGCGTCGACGGCCAGGGTCGTCCAGGCGCCGATCAGTCCGACCACCGCGGCCCCGGTGCCCGCGAGCACGAGGCCGGGGGTGCCGAAGACCAGCGTGTCGCCGAGGCGGTCCTCCAGCCCCAGGGCGGCGAGGCCGGCCAGCACGGCCCCCACGACGTGGGCCGCGACGACCGGCAGGAGGGTCGACCACGGGTGGCGACCGACGACGGCGAGCGTGACCGCCGCAGCGGGGTTGGCCAGTCCGAGTGCCGACTGCTCGTCCGTCGAGTGCAGCTGGGCGTACCAGGTGAACAGGACGGCGACCGCGGCCACGGCCACGACGGCGAGGGTCGCATCGGCCGCGCGAAGGGCCATCGCCGCGACGAACGTCGTGAACGCGGACACGACGGTCGCCAGGAGCAGGTGCCGGCTCATCGGGTCTCGCGCCGAGACACCGTGCGCGCCGGGTCGTGTGATGCGCGGGGAGCGGGATTCATGTCGCTACGGTAGAGCCATGGTGGCGCAACCGGTAGGTCGACCGGCGCTCCCCGACCTGCTGAGCAGGCTCGTCGCCAGGACGGTCGGCAGCTGCTTCCGCTACCGGGTCACGGGGCTCGCCGCCGAGGCGGCCTTCTTCGCGATCCTGTCGCTGCCGCCGCTCGTGTTCGGCCTCGCCGGCACGATCGGGTTCATCGCCGAGCGCTTCGACGTCGCGCAGGTCGACGTCCTGAAGGACCGCATCATCGACCTCGCCTCGCAGGCGCTGACCGACAGCACCGTCGACAAGGTCATCGCCCCGACCCTGGACGAGGTGCTGGGGTCGGGACGCATCGACGTCATCTCGATCGGCTTCGTGCTGGCGCTCTGGTCGGGCTCGCGGGCGCTCAACGTCTTCCTCGACACCATCTCGATCATCTACGGGATGGGCGGCCAGCGCGGCATCGTCAAGACGCGGGCTCTGTCGTTCGCGCTCTACATCGCGGCCCTGGTCGTCGGCATCGTCCTGGTGCCGCTCGTGCTGACCGGGCCCGAGCTCGCGGCCGACATCCTGTCGGACCGGTGGTCGTTCCTGCGCGTCTTCTACTGGCCGGCCGTGCTGGTGCTGTCGCTCGGGTTCCTGACGACGCTGTACCACCTCGCGGTCCCGGTGCGGCAGAAGTGGCGTGCCGGTCTGCCGGGCGCGGCCTTCACGCTCCTGCTGTGGATCCTCGGCAGCTACTTCGTCCGCTGGGCGCTCGGCTTCTCGACGGGCGGCATGTCGATCTACGGGCCGTTGGCGGCGCCGATCGCGGTGCTGCTGTGGCTGTACGTGCTGTCGATCTCGGTGCTGATCGGTGCCGCGATCAACGCGGCGGTCGAGGAGGGCGTCGACGACTCCCGCTGGGGACGCGACGCCGTCACGAGCTGACCGCACGACGAAGCCCCTCGGCCGGGGTGGTGGGCGGCGGAGGGGCTGGGTCGCGGCTGGGACCTCGTGGAGGAGGGGTCGTGGCCGCACGGGCACCGGCTGTGCGTGACCAACCGGCTCGTCCTCGACGGTACGAAGGTCTCGCGTGCGGCTCCACCAACGCCGGGCGAACGGTCGCCGAACACCGAGGTCCGGCAACAAGATGCCGCCCCTGCCCTCCAGGGGAGGCAGGCAGGGGCGGCACCCCGATGCTACGTGCAAAGAGTCCTGCCGCGCGAGGTCTGTAGGTCCCGAATGTGGACAGAACCGGCCCGAATGTACACATCGGGGTCCCGTCGACGTCCAGTGTGACCAGGGTCATGCATCGCATCGTCCGTCTCGCGGTGCTAGAACGATGTCACGGCCGGCCCCCGTCTTCGGAGTCGGTGGTCCGGCGCGCCGAGCGCGTCTCGGATGGGGGCCCTCGACCAGAAGTCCTCAGGCAGTCGTGAGTCGGGCTCGACGTCGGCGAGCTCTCGGTCGAGCTATCGGACGACCGTGGGCGTCGACGGCGCGCCGAGACGACCGGCACGCAGGAGGCTGGTCCATGGTGACGTCGGCCACGCACCCGATCTCGCACAGCCTGCGCCTCCTGCGGTGACGCCGAGCCGACGTTCTGTGCCGGCTGCTCAGGCGGGGTAGGCGTCAGCTCTCGCGGCGAGCCCTTCGACGCTGCTCTCTGCGTCGTTGTCTGCGTCGTTCTCTGCGTCGGACGAGCGTGCCGTAGCCCCAGACGTCGTAGCGAATGGCGAGCGCCAGCGTAGGTGCCAGCAACGCGCCCAGCAGGAAGAGCCGCGCGATCTCCGGTAGGGAGCCGTCCCATTCTTCGGTGAGCGCTGAGATCGCGATGAACAGGCCCAGGAAGGTGACGATGCCGAGGGTGATGCCGAGCGCGCGTCGCATGGGCAGATCGTAGGGCAGCCGGTGACGGTCGGTTGCTCACCACCTGAGTGACGACACGTCGACGGCGTGCGTTCGGTGTTGAGAGGCAGGACGACGAGAAGCCCCCGGAATCCGTGGGGATTCCGGGGGCTCCGTGGTGTGGGCGATACTGGGTTTGAACCAGTGACCTCTTCCGTGTCAGGGAAGCGCGCTACCGCTGCGCCAATCGCCCGTGGGTGTTCATCGTGCTGATCATTCAGTTGTGTCGAGGTGGGTACGGGATTTGAACCCGTGTAAACGGATTTGCAGTCCGTTGCCTCGCCTCTCGGCCAACCCACCGCTGGATGGGTATGGAGACCCTCTCCGAGCGGACAACGAGATTCGAACTCGCGACCCTCACCTTGGCAAGGTGATGCTCTACCACTGAGCTATGTCCGCAACCGGCCCGCTTGGCGGGCCGAGATGAAACATTAGCGGATGCTCCTCGTCCACCCCAAACCGGGGTCGGCGTAGCGTGGCGGCATGCGCACATGGCACAACGGTCGTCTCCTGCAATCCCCGGACGAACCGTCGATCAGCGTCCTCGATCACGGCATGATCGTGGGCGACGGGGTGTTCGAGACGGTCCAGATCCTCCGCAACCAGCCGTTCGCACTGACCCGTCACCTCGACCGGCTCGTCCGTTCCGCGGCCGGCCTCGGCATCGGCACCCCCGACGTCGGGGCGGTCCGCGAGGGCATCGCGGCGACGATGGACGGCCAGGACATCGCCTTCGGCCGCATCCGCGTGACCGTCACGTCCGGACGTGGTCCGCTGGGTTCGCCGCGCGGCGACGGCGAGCTGACCCACGTGGTCGTCTCGGAGCCCTCGACGCAGCCTCCGCCGGTCGCGAGCATCGTCACGGTGCCTTGGCCCCGCAACGAGCGCGGGGCGCTCAGCGGGCTCAAGACGACGTCGTACGCCGAGAACGCGCTGATGATCGAGCACGCGCTGGCGCAGGGCGCGTCGGAGGCCGTCATGCCGAACACCCGCGGCGAGCTGTGCGAGGGCACGGGGTCCAACATCATGTACGTCGTCGGCGACCGGCTCATCACGCCGACGCTCGCCGCCGGCCCGCTCGCGGGCATCACGCGTGCGCTCGTGCTCGAGTGGTGCGCCGGCGAGATCGACGTCGTCGAGCAGGACGCCCCCATCGACGTGCTGCAGACCGCCGACGAGGTGCTGCTGGTCGGCACGACCCGCGACGTCCAGGCGATCTCACGCGTGGACGACCGCGAGCTCGAGGCGCCCGGACCGATCACGCGGCTGGCGCAGCAGATCTGGGCCCGCGAGGCGGCCAAGGGCATCGATCCGTGACCGTCGACGACTTCGGCGTCCTGCAGGCGGTGCTCGACGCCGAGGCCGCTCGGGGCAACGTGGCGAGCGTCGACGTCGCGGGCGCGGCGCACCGTGGCGACGCTCCCGTCGCCCAGCTCGCGGGCGTGCTCGACTGAGGAGCGGTCGAGGCCGACTTCGAGCTCGGGCCGCTGGTGGCGTGGTGGCCGCGCTCGCCCCGCGAGTGGGACCTGGTCGACACCGTCACGGGTGCGACCGTCCGCAGCGGTTCGCCGGGGCCGCTGACGTGGTTGCGGCGGCACGTGGCCGCCGACGTGGTCGAGCCTCGACGACGTCTCGGGTGGCTGGCGGACGACCCGCGCCTCGGGCCGGGTCTGACGGAGCGACGGGCCCGCGTGCACGTCAGCGGGTCGGCCGTCGAGGCGTTCACCCGCATCGACCGCCTGCTGGCCGCTCTGGACGACGTCGACGGCGTCCTGCCCGAGTGGTTCGTCGAGCTGTTCGCCCCGGAGCGGGACCGGGAGGGCTGGAAGGCGTACTTCCGCGAGCGGCGCCGCCTCGACCACGCTGAGCTGGAACGGGCAGGGTGGACGACCCGCTGGACCGAGACCGCGTGGAGGCGGTCGGTCTCGCCGACCGAACGCACCTGGCGGTGGCTCGACGCCGAGGTCGTGCACGAGCATGCGCTCGACGTGGTCGTCGACGTGATCGACGGCGCGCCGGTCGACTCGCTGACGTGGCTCCTGGCGTCCGTCGGCGCCGTGCGGTGCGGCCCGTTCGGCTCGGACGTCTGACGGTGCGCCGACCTCGCTGGAGACGGCCTGCCCCGGTAGGTTAGAGTCTTCGACGCACCACGCGGGCGATTGGCGCAGTGGTAGCGCGCTTCGTTCACACCGAAGAGGTCACTGGTTCGAACCCAGTATCGCCCACCTCAGAGAAGTCCCGGGAGACCGGGACTTTCTCATGTCCGGGGTCGGGCCGAGCCGCGGCGGACGCACGAATCGGGGTTTGTCCGCGTGGGTGCGGACAAACCCCGATTCTTATGTCCCGACGCGCTCGGTCAGGGGACGGCGACCGGTGAGCGCCGAGCCCGGCGGTGCTCCGCCCAGCGCGCCGAGATCGCCCGCCAGGTGATGAGCGACCCGAAGACCCAGAACGGCCAGAAGATCGCGCTGACGGCCGCGATGGCGACGGACTCCTGCTGCGTCCGGTCGAAGAGGCAGCGGCTGCGCCGGTAGCTCGCCACGAACACCGCCAGGGGGGGCGAGCACCGCGATCAGCGCGATGGCGACCTCCGCCGGGTGAGGCGACAGCGGGCTCAGCTCTTCCATGGGCGAAGCCTAGGTGACCGCAGGGTCGCGCCTCAGGCCACGCATGTCGCGGCGCCCTCGGGCGACTCGCTCGTCGTCTCGGGGCCGATCGTCCGGTTGCGCTTCGGGTAGACGAGCCGGTGCTCGTCGCCGCGCGCCACGGCCTGGACGTCCTCGGCCACGCAGCTGCCGTCGTCGAACCAGAACTCGAGGGTCGCCGGCGTCGCGGCTGCGGGCGCCTCGGGCAGGACGAAACCGCCGGCGTCCGAGGCCGCCCCCACCCAGGCGTCGTCGTCGGCCGGCACGGGCAGCCACATCTGTGTCCCGTTGACGGGCACCCTGCGACCGTCCACCGACACCGTCACGCCCATGAGCGACACCTCGACGTCCCGTGGGTTGCGCACCCGGGCGCCCACCGCCCCGGATCCGTCCGAGTTGACGACCAGCTGGGGGTCGAGCACGCGCAGGGGTGTGTCGTCGACCGGTGCGGCCACGGGGGACGCGACGACGATCGAGGGGGCGAGCGCCGTGCGGTCTCCCTCGACCAGGACGACGCCGGCCGCGGCGACGAGAGCGATGCCGACGACGGCCGTCGCGGCGAGGAGGGCACGCTTCATGGATCCACCTGGGGTGAGAGAGGTGAGCCCAGTGTGGGGATGCCCGGACAGGCTGTCAACTACCGGGACGACGCCGTCCGAAGAGCATCCGGAACGGCCGGATCGCCAGTGTCAGGAGCGGCTTGCGGCCGTGCAGGAACGCCAGTGGTCCGTCGTCGGCGAACGACCACCGGGCGGATGCCACGCCGAACCGCATGCGACCGGTGACGGGTGACACGAGCAGGCTGCCGTGCTGGTCCTGAGCGATCGCGAACCCGGCCGGCAGCGCCCGCGGGAGCCGCCGCACCCGCCGCAGGGCGACGGACCCGATGCCCCGGGCGATGTACGACCGGTGCGTCACGACGTCGAACCCGGCCAGCTGCTTGGGGATCGCCCACAGGTCGCGTCCACCGTCGCGCGACGCCTCGCTGTCGACCCAGATGTGAGTGATCGACACGCGCACCCGCCAGCCCTGGCGCACCAGCACCGTCGACATGATCTCGTTGTACGTCAGCGGGCTCGGCCGCTCGTACACGAAGAACGCGGCACCGACGATGCCCCGCCCGAACAGCGTGACGGGCCGGGTGGCGGGGGAGTGCGGCGCGGGCAGGTCGGCGAGCGGCACGAGCCACGTGCCGACGTAGGCGTGGCCGTGGAGGTCCCACGGCTCGGGGGGATAGGACGTCATGACCAGCGGAACGCTTCCGGCTCGAGCACCTTGGTGCGCTGGGCGTACGGGTGGGTCGAGCCCGGCCAGTTGGACGTGATGCGGCCCGACGCGTGGCGGTACCAGCTGTCGCAGTGCGCCCAGACGGAGTGGGAGAGCCGGCCCTGGACGTCGTGGTCGTACGCCTCCTCGGCCTCGGGCGTCACCTCGACCGCGCGGTACGACCCCGCGACGAGGCGGTCGACGGCCTGACGCATGTGCCGTGCCTGCGCCTCGAGCATGTAGACGATCGATCCGCCGCCGAGGTTGGTGTTGGGTCCGTAGGTCACCAGCAGGTTCGGGAAGTTCGGCACGTAGATGCCGAGGTAGGCCCGGGCGCCGTCCTTCCACTGGTCGGCGAGCCGGCGTCCGCCGACGCCCGTGATGTCGATCGACTCGAGGAACTCCTGTGCGTCGAAGCCCGTCGCGTAGATGATGACGTCGACCTCGTGGACCGTCCCGTCGGCCGTCTGCACCCCGGTCGGGGTGACGGCGGTGATGCCGTGGTCGACGAGGTGCACGTGGGGCCGGGCGATCGCCGGGTAGTAGCTGTTGGCGAACAGGATGCGCTTGCAGCCGACGGGGTAGTCGGGCGTCAGCTTGGCCCGCAGCTCCGGGTCCTTGATGCGCGCCTTGAGGTGCTGGCGCGCCAGCGTGCTGATGCCCTTGCCGACGAGCGAGTCGTCGTCGAGCCCGCGCGAGAACTGCTCGGCCAGGCCCCACGAGCCGGCCCTCTCGGCCTTCAGCGCCCCGGGCGCGTGCCGGAGCATGCGGCGGTAGACCGGACCGAACCGCTGGTCGGGCTTGGGCAGGATGTACGACGGCGTCCGCTGGAAGACGACGAGGTCGGACGCCTGCTCGGCGACGTGCGGGATGAACTGGATCGCGCTGGCCCCCGTGCCGACGACCGCGACGCGCCGGCCGTCGAGCTCGACGTCGTGGTCCCAGCGGGCGGAGTGGAACGACTGTCCCTCGAACGTGTCGACGCCGGGGATGCGCGGCAGCACGGGCTGCGACAGCTGGCCGACGGCCGACACGAGCACGTCGACCGTCTGCTCGTCGCCGTCGTCGAAGCGGACGGTCCACGTCGAGGCCGACTCGTCGTGGTGGGCCGCGACGACGTCGCGGCCCAGCTGGACGAGCGGGGTGATGCCGTACTTGTCGGCGGTCGAGCGGATGTAGTCGAGGATCTCGGGCTGGACGCCGTAGCGAGACGACCACTCCGCCGACGGCTCGAACGAGAAGGAGTACAGCGGTGACGGGACGTCGCAGGCGGCGCCCGGGTAGGTGTTGTCGCGCCACACGCCACCGATGCCGTCGGCACGCTCCCACAGCCGCAGGTCGGTGTGGCCCGCGCGCTTCAGCTCGATCGCGACGGCCAGGGCGCCGAAGCCGGATCCGATGATGCCGATGGAGGTCATGAGTCGGTGCCTTCCGTGGGACGTGCGGGAGTCGGAGGGGTCTGCCGGACGAACAGCAGCACGCTGTCGGTCAGCAGGTCGAGGGCCTCGTCGCGGGTGAACGTGCCGCGCTGCAGCCACTCGCGGCACACGGCCTTGGTCAGGGCCGCGGTCGGACGCAGTCGCGCGCGCAGGTGCGGCGTGTCGGGCAGGCCGAGGGCGTCGAGCACGAGGCGCGCCGCACGGTCGTCGGCCTCGTCGACGACGGCCTGGATGTCGGAGCTGCCGTGCAGGTTGGCCGCGCCGCTGGCCGCGACCCAGGCCTGCCCGTACGTCGTGGCCGCCTCGAGGATCCAGTCCATCGTGAGCCGGGCCCGCTCCTCGACGCTGCGGCCGTCGTAGTCGGGCAGCGCCCGCTCCGGCATCGTGATCGACTCGCGCATCACGGCCAGGAAGAGCTCGCGCTTGTCGCCGAAGTAGTGGTTGATCAGCCCGCGCGCGACGCCTGCGGCGTCGGCCAGCTCGCTCGTCGACACCGCGTCGTACGGGCGGTCGGAGTACAGCTCGCGCGCGGCGTCGATGATCTGCTGTCGTCGCTCGGCGGGTGCCAGACGGAGTCGCGGGGCGGCCATGGCACCAGTTTCGCGGCCTATTGGCACAGTGTCAACAAGAGTCGTATGCTCGGGCCATGAGTTCGTACGACTACGACGTCCTGGTGGTGGGTTCCGGCTTCGGCGGGAGCGTGGCGGCCCTGCGGCTGACCGAGAAGGGGTACCGCGTCGGCGTCATGGAGGCCGGTCGCCGCTTCGAGGACGACGAGCTGCCGAAGAACAGCTGGGACGCCCGCCGCTACCTGTGGGCGCCGTGGGCGCGGTGCTTCGGCATCATGCGCATCACGCTGCTGCGCGACGTGCTGATCGCGAGCGGCACGGGCGTGGGTGGCGGGTCGCTCGTCTACGCCAACACGCTCTACGAGCCGCTCGACGCCTTCTACCGCGACCGCCAGTGGGCCCACCTGGCCGACTGGAAGAGCGAGCTGGCGCCGCACTACGCGCAGGCCAAGAAGATGCTCGGCGTCACGACCTACCCCGGCAGCAGCCCCGCCGACGAGCACCTGCGGGCGCTCGCACGCGACTACGGCGTCGAGGACACGTTCCACCCCACCGACGTCGGCGTGCTGTTCGGGGCCGACCACGGCGTCGCACCCGGCGAGCCCGTCGCCGACCCCTTCTTCGGCGGCGCCGGACCCAACAGGACGGCGTGCATCGACTGCGGTGCCTGCATGACCGGGTGCCGCCACAACGCCAAGAACACGCTGGTCAAGAACTACCTGCACCTGGCCGAGAACGCCGGCGCCGTCGTCCACCCGCTGACGACCGTCACGGACGTGCGTCCCCGCCGGTCCGGCGGGTACGAGGTCCGCACGCGGCGCACCGGCAACCCCCTGCGGCGGCGCAGCTTCACCGCCGAGCAGGTCGTGTTCGCCGGCAACGCCCTCAGCACCCAGCGACTGCTCCACCAGCTCAAGGAGACGTCGCTGCCGCGCCTCTCGCCGCGCATCGGCGAGCTCAGCCGGACCAACTCCGAGGCCGTCCTGACGGCTCGCTCGATGCGTCGCGAGGCCGACTACACGCCCGGGGTCGCGATCACGTCGTCGTTCCACCCCGACGAGCACACCCACGTCGAGGTCTGTCGGTACGGCGTGGGATCGAGCGCGCTGGGCCTCATCAACGCGCCCTTGGTCGACGGTGGGCACGGCGGCTCGCAGCTCGGCGCGGTCGTCAAGGCGTACCGGATGCTGGGGCTGCGGCGCGCACTCGCGATCCACAACCCGCGCCGGTGGGCCGAGCAGTCGATCGTCGTGCTGGTGATGCAGACGCTCGACAACTCGATCACGACGTACGTCAAGAAGGGCCTGCTCGGGCGCCGCATGACCAGCCGGCAGGGCGTCGGCGACCCCAACCCCAAGTGGATCCCGATGGCCAACAAGGTCGCCCGCGACCTCGCAACGGAGGTGGGCGGCAACGCCGGCAGCTCGACCGCCGACCTGGCCGGCATCCCGATGACCGCCCACTTCATCGGCGGGTGCGTCATCGGCGACTCCCCGGCCACGGGCGTCGTCGACCCGTACCAGCGGGTCTTCGGCCACGAGGGCCTGCACATCACGGACGGATCGGCGATCACCGCGAACCTCGGCGTCAACCCCTCCCTGACGATCACGGCCCAGGCCGAGCGGGCGATCGCGCTGTGGCCCAACAAGGGCGAGGCCGACGCCCGTCCCCCGCTGGGGCAGCCCTACGTCCGGGTGCCGGTCGTCGCGCCGGTGCGTCCCGCCGTCCCCGAGGGCGCTCCCGCCGCCCTGCTGATGCCGGTGCCGGAGATCCCGCCGCGCGCACCGCACCGGGCGCGGGTCCGCGGGTGACGGCGGGCACTAGGGTGGTGCCAAGCAGCACGCGCCATCCGTAGGGCGCGTCACACCGAACGAGGAGCTCCACCGTGTCCGACATCCAGATCACCGTCAGCTCAGAGGGTCGATCCGTCGAGGAGGGCACGAAGGCCTGGCAGCTCTTCGCCGACTCGCCCGACGTCATCGCGGCGCGCGTGGGCGGCGAGCTCAAGGACCTCGCGTACCCGCTCGTCGAGGGCGACGAGGTCGAGCCGGTCGCGATCGACTCGGCCGACGGCCGCGACATCCTGCGCCACTCGACCGCTCACGTCATGGCGCAGGCGGTGCAGGAGCTGTTCCCGCACGCCAAGCTCGGCATCGGCCCGCCGATCGTCGACGGCTTCTACTACGACTTCGACGTGCCCGAGCCGTTCGTGCCCGAGGACCTCGTCAAGATCGAGTCGCGCATGCGCAAGATCGTCAAGGAGGGCCAGAAGTTCGACCGGCGCGAGGTCAGCGACGACGCCGCGCGCGTCGAGCTGGCCGACGAGCCCTACAAGCTCGAGCTCATCGGCCTGAAGTCGACCGCCACCGGCGACGTGGAGGGGGCGGCCGAGGGCGCCAGCGTCGAGGTCGGCGAGGGCGGCCTGACGATCTACGACAACCTCAAGCGTGACGGCTCCGTCGCCTGGGGCGACCTGTGCCGCGGCCCGCACCTGCCGACCACCAAGCGCATCCCGGCGTTCAAGCTCATGCGCAGCGCGGCGGCCTACTGGCGCGGCAACGAGAACAACAAGCAGCTCCAGCGCATTTACGGCACCGCGTGGGAGACCAAGGAGGCGCTCGACGAGCACCTCCACCGCATCGAGGAGGCGCAGCGACGCGACCACCGTCGCCTCGGCACCGAGCTCGACCTGTTCAGCTTCCCCGACGAGATCGGGTCGGGCCTGCCGGTCTTCCACCCCAAGGGTGGCGTCATCAAGCGCGAGATGGAGGACTACGTCCGCCGCCGGCACATCGAGGAGGGCTTCGAGTACGTCGGCACCCCCCACGTGGCGAAGGAGGGCCTGTTCTACACCTCGGGCCACCTGCCGTACTACGGCGAGGGCATGTTCCCGGCGCTCGACATGGACGGCCAGGACTACCGCCTCAAGGCCATGAACTGCCCGATGCACAACCTGATCTTCCGCTCGCGGCAGCGCTCGTACCGCGAGCTGCCGCTGCGCCTGTTCGAGTTCGGGCACGTCTACCGCAACGAGAAGTCCGGCGTCATCCACGGGCTGACGCGCGTGCGCGGCTTCGCGCAGGACGACTCGCACTCGTACGTCACCCCCGAGCAGGCACCCGACGAGATCCGCCACCTGCTCGACTTCGTGCTGAGCCTGCTGCGCGACTTCGGCCTCGACGACTTCTACCTCGAGCTGTCGACCCGCGACGACTCCAAGCCCGACAAGTTCATCGGCTCCGACGCCGAGTGGGAGGTCGCGACCAAGGTGCTCGAGGACGTCTGCCTCGAGAGCGGTCTCGAGCTCGTGCCCGATCCCGGCGGGGCGGCGTACTACGGACCGAAGGTCTCGGTGCAGGCGCGCGACGCGATCGGACGCACCTGGCAGATGTCGACGATCCAGTACGACTTCAACATGCCGTCGCCGCCGCGGTTCAACCTCGAGTACGTCGCGGCCGACGGCTCGCGCCAGCAGCCCGTCATGATCCACTCGGCCAAGTTCGGCTCGATCGAGCGGTTCATGGGCGTCCTGGTCGAGCACTACGCCGGCGCGTTCCCCCCGTGGCTCGCGCCGGTGCAGGTCGTCGGCATCCCCGTGGCCGAGCGGCACGCCGACTACCTGTACGACCTGACCAAGCGGCTCAAGACGCTGGGCATCCGGGTCGAGGTCGACGACTCCGACGAGCGGATGCAGAAGAAGATCCGCAACGCGCAGCTGCAGAAGGTGCCGTTCATGCTGATCGCCGGCGACAACGACGTCGAGGGTGACGCGGTGTCGTTCCGCTACCGCAACGGCGAGCAGGAGAACGGCGTCCCGGTCGACGACGCCGTCGAGCGGATCGTCGAGGCGATCCGCTCACGGGTCCAGGTATGACCTCCGGCGGCGACGGGCCCGACGCCCCCCGCGAGCAGGACGGCGTGGGGGAGCCGGACGCGTTCGAGCGCCTGTGGACGCCCCACCGCGTCCGCTACATCAAGGGTGAGGGCAAGCCGTCGACGTCCGACGCCGTCGACTGCCCGTTCTGCCGCATCCCCGCGATGGACGACGCCGAGGGGCTGATCGTCCACCGTGGCGAGCACGCCTACGCCGTGCTGAACCTGTACCCGTACAACGCCGGGCACCTGCTGATCTGCCCCTACCGCCACGTCGCCGACTACACCGACCTGGACGCCGACGAGACCGCCGAGGTCGCGTCGCTGACCCAGACGGCGATGCGGGTCATGCGCGAGGTCACGAGCCCCCACGGCTTCAACCTCGGCATGAACCAGGGCGACGTCGCCGGCGCCGGGATCGCAGCGCACCTGCACCAGCACGTCGTGCCCCGGTGGGGCGGCGACGCGAACTTCCTGCCCGTCATCGGGCGGACCAAGACCATGCCGCAGATGCTCGGCGAGACCCGCGAGATGCTCGCGGACGCCTGGCCGGCGCACTGACCTCGAGACCCGACCTCAAGAGTAAAGGGAACACCGTGCTCGAACGCTTCCGCCAGTTCTGGACGAACATCTGGGCGCCGCTCGGCGACCTGTTCCTCCGGCTCGGCATCACGCCCAACCAGGTCACGGTCGTCGGCACGCTGGGAGTCAGCGGCGGGGCCCTGTTCTTCTTCCCGCGCGGCCAGTTCTTCGTCGGCGTCATGGTCGTGACGGCGTTCGTCTTCAGCGACCTGATCGACGGCTACATGGCCCGCAAGCTCGGCAAGGCGTCCAAGTGGGGGGCGTTCCTCGACTCGACCCTCGACCGGGTCGGCGACGCCGCGGTGTTCGGCGGGATCATGCTGTACTACACGACGTCCGACGCCGAGGCCGACCTCGGCGACCCGCGCATGTACCTGTACCTGAGCCTCGCGTGCCTGGTGCTCGGCAACCTGACGTCGTACGCGCGCGCACGGGCCGAGAGCCTCGGCATGACGGCCAAGGGCGGCATCGCCGAGCGGTCCGACCGGTTGGTCGCGATCCTGGTCATGACGGGCTTCGCGGGCCTGCTCGACCTGCCGTTCCTGCGCGAGATCACGCTGTGGGCGCTCGCGATCGCATCGCTGATCACGGTGTTCCAGCGCATGCGCATCGTGTACGACCAGACGGTCGACGACCCCGCGCTGTGACGCATCGGTCGTGACAGTCGCGATGTGACAGATCGTATGTGACATCGGCATTGACACATACCCTCGGTATCCCACATGCTGTGAGGACCGCCACACCGAGGAGTGCCCATGTCTCAGACCCTGGACCACCACAGCGCCCAGCACGACGCCGAGCTGCCCGACATCCCGGTCGACGTCAGCCCCGAGCAGTACGCCGACATCCTGCGCTCGCTGTCGCAGGCGTCCGTCGACCGTCACTTCGACGCCTTCGTCGACGTCCCGTGGGACCACCCCGACTTCCAGGTCCGTCCCGACGACCCGCGCTGGGTCCTGCCGTCCGACGTCGACCCCCTCGGTGCCCACCCCTGGTACCAGGCGCAGTCGCTGGAGCGTCAGATCGCGATCGGGCAGTGGCGCCAGGCCAACATCCTCAAGGTCGGCCTGCAGTTCGAGAACATCCTGATCCGCGGCATCATGCAGTACGTCTTCACCCTGCCCAACGGCTCGCCCGAGTACCGCTACCTGACGCACGAGGCGACCGAGGAGTGCCACCACACCCAGATGTTCCAGGAGACCGTCAACCGCATCGGTGCGCCGGTCGAGGGCATGCCGTGGCTCATGCGCCGCGTCGCCGGCCTGCTGCCGTGGGCGGGGTCGGCGGCGCCCTACGCGTTCTTCATCGGCGTGCTGGCGGGGGAGGAGCCGATCGACCACACCCAGAAGGGCGTCCTGCGCAGCGGCAAGGAGCTGCCGCCCGTGCTGTCGCGCATCATGGAGATCCACGTCGCCGAGGAGGCCCGTCACATCTCGTTCGCGCACCACTACATCCGGCGCAACGCGCCGCGGCTCGGGCCCGTCGAGAAGGTCGTCATCTCGCTGCTGTTCCCGGTCATCATGCGGGTGCTGTGCGACGTCATCATGGTGCCGTCGAAGTCGTTCCGGCGTGAGTTCGGCATCCCGCGCTCGGTCATGAAGGACCTCTACTGGCGTGCCCCGGAGTCGCGCGAGCGTCTGCAGGAGCTGTTCGGCGACGTGCGCATGCTGGCCGACCAGGCGGGCCTGCGTCGCAGCCGGGCGTCACGACTCATGTGGCGCCTGTGCCGCATCGACGGTCGCGTGTCGCGCTACCGCAGCGAGCCCCCCGTGGTCTTCGCCGCGCCCCGGGACTGACGTGCCCCACGTCGTCACCCAGGCGTGCTGCGGCGATGCCTCGTGCGTGTTCGCGTGCCCCGTCAACGCGATCCACCCGACGCCCGACGAGCCCGACTTCGGGCTCGCCGAGATGCTCTACATCGACCCGGTGTCGTGCGTCGACTGCGGCGCGTGCGTCACGGCGTGCCCCGTCGGCGCGATCAGCGCCCACGACAGGCTGACCGCCGAGCAGCTGCCGTTCGTCGACATCAACGCCCTGTTCCACGAGACGCCGCGCTCGTACCCGGCGCAGGCTCCCGTCACGCCGCTCGTCGCACGGACGTCGACCGACCGGCTGCGGGTCGCGATCGTCGGCTCGGGCCCGGCAGCGCTGTTCGCGGCCGACGAGCTGCTGAAGCGGCCGGGCGTGCGGGTCACCGTCATCGACCGGCTGCCGACGCCGCACGGCCTGGTGCGGGCTGGGGTCGCCCCCGACCACCCGTCGACCAAGACCGTCGAGGGCCTGTTCCGGCACATCGAGGAGCAGCCGGGCTTCCGGTACCTGCTCGGTGTCGACGTCGGTGTCGACGTGACGCACGACGAGCTCGCGGCGCACCACCACGCGGTGGTCTACGCGACCGGTGCCTCGCACGACCGCCGGCTCGGGATCGCCGGCGAGGACCTGCCGGGCAGCACGACGGCGACCGACTTCGTGGCCTGGTACAACGGCCACCCCGACCACGCCGACCGGACGTTCGACCTCTCGGGCCACCGCGCGGTCGTCATCGGCAACGGCAACGTGGCCCTCGACGTCGCGCGGGTCCTCGCGACCGACCCCGAGCGACTGGCGGGCACCGACATCGCCGACCACGCCCTGACGGCCCTGAGGGCGTCCGCCGTGCGCGAGATCGTGCTGGTCGGTCGTCGCGGCGCCGAGCACGCGGCGTTCACGCTGCCCGAGCTCGTCGGGCTGGTCGAGCGGGACGACATCGACGTCGAGGTGCACGGCGACACCCTCGTCGTGCCGGCCGGCACCGACGTCATGACGGCACGCAAGCTCGACCTGCTGCGCGAGGCCGCGGCCCGGCCGCGGCGCCCCGGCGCGCGCACCATCGTGTTCCGGTTCGCGAGCTCACCCCAGGTCGTCGACGCAGACGGCGACGGTCGTGTCGCCGGCGTCGGGCTCGTCCGCAACGACCTCGTGCCGGACGGCGGGGGAGTCGTGCGCGCGGTCGCGACCCGCGACGTCGAGACCGTGTCGGCCGGGCTGGTGCTGCGGTCGATCGGCTACCGCGGGGTGGCCCTGCCCGGGCTGCCCTTCGACGCCGCGTCCGCGACGGTGCCGCACGCGTCCGGCCGGGTCGACGGCATGCCCGGCACCTACGTCGCGGGCTGGATCAAGCGGGGTCCGAGCGGCTTCATCGGCACCAACAGGTCGTGCGCGCAGGAGACCGTCGACGCCCTGGTGGCCGACGCCAACGCGGGGCTGCTGACGGAGCCGGCGGGGGCGTCGAGCGAGTTCAGGCGGCTGGTCGGGGACCGGGTGGCGGCCGCGATCGACCTGCGCGGCTGGCGTGCGATCGACGCCGCCGAGCGGGCCGCGGGCCGGACGGAGGGCCGTCCGCGCCGCAAGATCGTCCGGCTCGACGCGATGCTCGAGGCCGCCTCGACGTCCGCCGCGTCGCGCCGCCGCCGGCCCCGGCTCGTCCGTCGCTGAGCCGCTCGTCCGGCATGTGTCCGGCAGATCGTCCCCGGCGTCTCGGGAGTAGACTGAAATGACGACCTCCAGCAGAACGAAGGACACCGCAGTGAGCAACGAAGCAACGTCAGCCGGCACCGGAACGTCACGCGTCAAGCGTGGCATGGCAGAGATGCTCAAGGGCGGTGTGATCATGGACGTGGTCAACGCCGAGCAGGCCCGGATCGCCGAGGACGCGGGCGCCGTGGCGGTCATGGCGCTCGAGCGGGTCCCGGCCGACATCCGGTCGCAGGGCGGCGTCGCACGCATGTCCGATCCCGACCTGATCGACGGCATCGTCGCCGAGGTCTCGATCCCCGTCATGGCCAAGGCGCGCATCGGCCACTTCGTCGAGGCGCAGGTGCTGCAGAGCCTCGGCGTCGACTACATCGACGAGTCCGAGGTGCTGACGCCCGCCGACTACGTCAACCACATCGACAAGTGGAACTTCACGGTCCCGTTCGTGTGCGGCGCGACGCACCTGGGCGAGGCGCTGCGTCGCATCACCGAGGGCGCGGCGATGATCCGCTCCAAGGGCGAGGCCGGCACCGGCGACGTCTCGAACGCGACGGGCCACATGCGCAAGATCGGTGGCGAGATCCGCCGCCTGCAGTCGCTGAGCGAGGACGAGCTGTACGTCGCCGCCAAGGAGCTGCAGGCCCCGTACGAGCTCGTCAAGGAGGTCGCCGAGGCCGGCAAGCTCCCGGTGGTGCTGTTCACCGCCGGCGGCATCGCGACGCCCGCGGACGCGGCGATGATGATGCAGCTGGGCGCCGAGGGCGTGTTCGTCGGCTCGGGCATCTTCAAGTCCGGCAACCCCGCCGAGCGCGCTGCCGCGGTCGTCAAGGCCACGACGTTCTACGACGACCCCGACGTCATCGCGAAGGTCTCGCGCGGCCTGGGCGAGGCCATGGTCGGCATCAACGTCGACGACATCCCCGAGCCCCACCGCCTGGCCGAGCGCGGCTGGTAGGTCTGGACCGGCTCCGCCGGTCCCCGCGACTCCGTCGCGGCCTGCGCTCCGCGCAGGACGATCTGGCCTTCGCTCGCTGCGCTCGCTCGGCCTCGTGGTGGCGTCGCGTGGTGGCGGGGAGAGTATGATGCTCCTGCCGGTCTGTGAGAGGTATGGGAGTGCCTCGCACCGCGGACCGGTGAGAGGGAGTTCAGACCCGTCCGACGTTCGCGTCGGACGACGAGACCGACCTCGTGCGGCGGCGGTGGCGTATCCCCTGGGGGACCTCGGTCCTCTCACGCCATCGCCGTCGTCACACCGGGCATGAGTCGTCGCGCCGCACCCCTTCAGTAGGGTGGGCCGGTGCCCGCCTCCGCCCCCACCCCCGCCATCGGTGTGCTCGCCGTCCAGGGTGACGTGCGCGAGCACGTGGAGGCCCTGACCCGGTTGGGCGTCGACGCGTTCACGGTGAGGCGCCCCGCTGAGCTCGACCGCTGCGACGGGCTCGTGCTGCCCGGCGGCGAGTCCACGACGATGGCCAAGCTCGCCCGCACCTTCGAGCTGTTCGACCCGCTCGTCGATCGCATCCGCGGTGGCCTGCCGGCGTTCGGCACCTGCGCCGGCATGATCATGCTGGCCGATCGCATCGAGGACGGCATCCCAGGCCAGGAGACCCTCGGAGGGCTCGACATCACGGTGCGGCGCAATGCGTTCGGACGCCAGGTCGACTCCTTCGAGGGCGACATCGACGTCGCCGGTCTCGACGACCCGGTGCACGCCGTCTTCATCCGTGCACCGTGGGTCGAAGAGGTCGGACCCGCCGTGGAGGTGCTCGCCACGATCCCCGACGGCCCGGCAGCCGGTAGAATCGTCGCGGTCCGGCAGGGCAGCGTCATGGCGACCTCGTTCCACCCCGAAGTGGGCGACGACGATCGCGTGCACCGCTCCTTCGTCGACCTCGTCCAGCAGTCGTAGACCGTCGAGCACCCGGGGCTCGCTGAACCGCCGAACACTCGTTTTACAGCCGAAGAGAGGGTCCCTCATGTCAGGGCATTCCAAGTGGGCGACCACGAAGCACAAGAAGGCCATCGTCGACGCCAAGCGCGGCAAGATGTTCGCCAAGATGGTCAAGAACATCGAGGTCGCCGCCCGCATCGGCGGTCCCGACCCCGACGGCAACCCCACGCTGTACGACGCGATCCAGAAAGCCCGCAAGTCGTCGGTGCCCAAGGACCACATCGATCGCGCCGTCAAGCGCGGCGGTGGTGTCGGCGCCGACGCCGTCGACTACACCACGATCATGTACGAGGGCTACGCCCCCGGCGGCGTCGCGCTGCTGGTCGAGTGCCTGACCGACAACAAGAACCGTGCCGCGATGGAGGTCCGCACCGCGATGACCCGCAACGGCGGCACGATGGCCGATCCGGGCTCGGTGTCCTACATGTTCCACCGCAAGGGCGTCATCATCGTCCCGCAGGAGCAGGAGGGCGGCCCGACCAACGAGGACGACGTCCTGGTGGCCGTCCTCGACGCCGGCGCCGAGGAGGTCAACGACCTCGACGGGTCGTTCGAGGTCATCAGCGAGGCGACCGACCTCGTGGCCGTCCGCACGGCGCTTCAGGAGGCGGGCCTCGACTACGACTCGGCCGACGCGTTGTTCGTCCCGACCATGACGGTCGACGTCGACGTCGACGCGGCCACCAAGATCATGCGACTCATCGACGCCCTGGAGGACAGCGACGACGTGCAGAACGTCTTCGCCAACTTCGACGCCTCCGACGAGGTCATGGCCCAGGTGCAGTGATCGTCCACGACCCGTCGGGTGCCACCTGGCGGGTCAAGCGGCGGTGGCTGCCCTGGCGGCTCCGCAGGCGCGATCCGGAGCGGCTCGCCGACGTCGCCGACGCCGGTGGGGGCTCGCCGGACGACCTGCTGATCGGGCTGGCGATCTTCGTGGGGGTGATCGTCCTGGTCGTCGTGGTGCCGTTCATCGCGGTGCTGGCGATCATGGTCGCCGAGCTCCTCCTGCTGCTGCTCCTGCTGCCCCTGTTCGTGCTGCTGCGAGCCGCCGCGGTGGCCCGGTGGCCGGTCGAGGCGTGGAGGGCCGACCGGCTTGTGCGGGCCGAGGCGGTGCGCGGCTGGCGCACGTCGCACCACCGGATGCTGGAGCTCGCCGACGACATCCGTGGGGGGCGTCTGGCACGTCCCGGCGAGTCGCCGACATCGTGACGGGGGAGACCCGTAGGCTGTCGAACATGCGTTCTACCGCGATGGCGTCCCACGGCTCGGACTCGACCGCATGAGGGTGCTCGGCATCGACCCCGGACTCACGCGCTGCGGTGTCGGCGTCGTCGACGGCAGCGTCGGCCGGACGCTGTCGATGGTGCACGTCGGCGTGTTCCGCACCCCGGCCGAGCTCGACACCGCCCGCCGCCTGCACCAGCTCGAGCAGCTCATCGACGCCAGCGTGGTCGCCCACCGCCCCGACGTCGTCGCGGTCGAGCGGGTCTTCAGCCAGCACAACGTCAGCACCGTGATGGGCACCGCCCAGGCCAGTGGCATCGCGATGCTGGTCGCCGCGCGCCACGGCATCCCGGTGCACCTCCACACGCCCAGCGAGGTCAAGGCCGCCGTCACCGGCAGCGGCCGGGCCGACAAGGCTCAGGTCACCGGCATGGTCACGCGGCTCCTGCGGCTGGCCGAGGCGCCGAAGCCCGCCGACGCCGCCGACGCGCTGGCCCTCGCGATCTGCCACATCTGGCGCGGTGGGGCCCAGAACCGCCTGCAGGAGGCCATCGCCAAGGCCGAGCAGGCATCCCGCACGGCGGCGGTCCGGTGATCGCCCACGTCCGGGGCCCGGTCGCGGCCGTCACCCTGACGTCGGCGGTGCTCGACGTCGGCGGCGTCGGCCTGCAGGTCATGTGCACGCCCGGCACGATCGCGTCGCTGCGCATCGGGCGCGAGGTGCAGCTGTCGACGTCGATGGTCGTGCGCGAGGACTCCCTGACGATCTTCGGCTTCGCGACGCCCGACGAGCGCGACATGTTCGAGCTCGTGCAGACCGCGAGCGGCGTCGGCCCCAAGGTCGCCCAGGCGATGCTGGCGGTCCTCGACCCCGACCGGCTGCGCCAGGCCATCGGGCAGGGCGACCTCGCGACCCTGACGACCGTCCCCGGCATCGGTCGCAAGGGCGCCGAGCGCATCGTCGTCGAGCTCAAGGACCGCGTGGGCGTGACGACCACGGTCGCCGCCGGCGCAGCGTCGTGGCGCGGGCAGGTGCACGAGGCGCTGCTCGGCCTGGGCTGGTCGACCCGCGACGCCGAGGCCGCGCTCGACTCCGTCGCGGGCGACCTGCCGCCCGGTGAGGTGCCCGACGTCTCGACGATCCTGCGCGACGCGCTCCGTTCTCTGGCGAAGACCCGCTGATGCACGACGACGGACCCATGGACGACGGTTTCGAGGCCATCGTGGCCGAGGCGAACCCCGAGGACCGGGCGTTCGAGGCCGCCCTGCGACCCCGCACGCTCGACGAGCTCGTCGGACAGGAGCGCGTCCGCGAGCAGCTCTCGCTGATGCTCGAGGCGGCCGTCGCCCGTGGCCGCACCCCCGACCACGTCCTGCTGTCGGGACCGCCCGGCCTCGGCAAGACGACGCTGGCCATGATCATCGCGAACCAGCTGGGCGCCCCGTTGCGCATCACGAGCGGTCCGGCGATCCAGCACGCCGGCGACCTCGCGGCGATCCTGTCGGGGATCAACGAGGGCGACGTCCTGTTCATCGACGAGATCCACCGCATGTCGAGACCGGCCGAGGAGCTGCTCTACATGGCGATGGAGGACTTCCGGGTCGACGTGATCGTGGGAAAGGGGCCCGGCGCCACGGCCATCCCGCTCGAGATCCCGCCGTTCACCGTCGCCGGCGCGACGACCCGGGCGGGCCTGCTGCCCAGCCCCCTGCGCGACCGGTTCGGGTTCACGGCGCAGCTCGACTACTACGACACCGACGAGCTGCACCGCATCGTCGACCGGTCGGCCGGCCTGCTCGACCTGCGGGTCACCGACGACGGCGGGCGCGAGATCGCGTCGCGGTCGCGGGGCACGCCGCGCATCGCCAACCGGTTGCTGCGCCGGGTGCGCGACTACGCCGAGGTGCGCGCCGGGGGAGTCGTCGACCACGACGTCGCCCGCGACGCGCTGGCGCTCTACGAGGTCGACGAGCTGGGGCTCGACCGACTCGACCGGGCCGTGCTGACCGCCCTGTGCCGCAGCTTCGGCGGCGGACCGGTCGGCATCTCGACGTTGGCCGTCGCGGTCGCCGAGGAGCGCGAGACCGTCGAGGAGCTCGCCGAGCCGTTCCTGGTCCGGCTCGGGTTCCTCGCCCGGACGCCTCGGGGACGCATCGCGACACCGGCCGCCTGGCGCCACCTGGGGCTCGCGGTGCCGGCGGGCACCGACCAGCTCGCGCCGCCCGACGACCCTGGGTGATCACGCCGTGGCGTGGGGGAGCACCATGAGACGGTTGCCGGGCTAAACTATCCGACGGCCCACCGGCCATGGCCCGCTCCCGCGGGTCTCCTCACACGCACAACGGAGCATCCATCGTGAACGACTGGGCGTCCATCCTCCCCCTCGTCATCCTGGTCGTCGCCTTCCTGGTGCTGGTCATCCGACCGGCCCGCGCGAACCGCCGCCAGTTCCAGCAGCTGCAGAGCACGCTCACCCCGGGCCAGCACGTCATGCTCGCCAGCGGCATCTTCGGCGAGATCGTGACGATCGGCGACGAGACGATCGAGCTGCGCATCGCGCCCGAGGTGGTCGTGACGGTCAACCGGCACGCCGTGTCCCGCGTCATCGGGTCCGAGCCCACCTCCGAGCCGGGCACCGACGTCTGATGGCCGCCAAGACCACGCGCAGCGCCAACCGCGCGCGCCCCCAGCGCACCCTCGTCCTGTTCCTCGCCGTGATCATCGCGCTCTACGGCCTGGTCGCGCTGATCGGCGCCACGGACGACTCGAAGGACAACCCGTGGCACCCCAAGCTGGGCCTCGACCTCGAGGGCGGCACCCGCATCACGCTCGAGGCCAAGGCCGAGTCCGGCGGCGTCACCGCCGCGAAGCTCGAGCAGGCCAAGAACATCATCGACCAGCGCGTCAACGCCACCGGCGTCGCCGAGGCCGAGGTCACGACGCAGGGCAGCAACCAGATCATCATCGAGATCCCCGGTGAGCGCCGCGCGAACATCGTCGACCAGGTCGGCAAGACGGCGCAGCTGCGCTTCCGCCTGGTCTGGGCCGGCAACCTGCCGAGCGCGACGACCCCCGCCGACGTCACGGCCCAGCAGGCCGAGATCGACAAGGTCGACTGGTCCCAGCTGACGCTCGACCAGATGATCGCCGCCGAGACGCAGGGCGTCACGTCGCTGCCGGCCGAGTACCAGCCCGCCATCACGGCGCTCCAGCAGGAGGCCGCCGGCTTCGTCTGCGACCCCAACGGCGTCGACGTCGACGACACCGCCGGCAAGCCGCTCGTGACGTGCGACGCGTCGACCGGGCAGGTCATGATCCTCAGCCCGACCGTCATCCCCGGCTCCGACATCTCCGGCGCCGACCCGATGTACGACTCGCAGCGCGCCGAGTGGAGCGTCCAGCTCAAGCTCAAGGGCGACGGCAAGCAGGCGTTCAAGGACGTCACGACGGCGCTGACCCCGGCGCAGAGCCCGTTCGCCGTCGTGCTCGACGGCGAGGTCATCACCGCGCCCGCCTCGCAGGCCGCGATCACCAACGGCGTCTCGTCGATCACGGGCGGCTTCACCGCCACCACCGCCAAGGAGCTGTCGAACCAGCTCAAGTTCGGCGCCCTGCCGCTGACGTTCGGCGTCAACGGCAGCGAGGAGATCGGGCCGTCGCTGGCCGGCACCCAGCTGCAGGCCGGGCTCGTGGCCGGCGCGATCGGCCTGCTGCTGGTCGTCGTCTACTGCCTGCTCTACTACCGCGGCCTGGGTCTCGTGATCATCGGCTCGCTGCTCGTCGCGTCCGCCCTGACCTACGTCATGGTGCTGCTGCTCGGCAAGGGCGTCGGGTTCACCCTGACCCTGCCCGGCATCGCCGGACTCATCGTCGCGATCGGCATCACGGCCGACTCGTTCATCGTGTTCTTCGAACGCATCCGCGACGAGGTGCGCGAGGGCAAGTCGCTGCGCCTGGCGGTCGAGGCCGGCTGGACCCGCGCCCGCGGCACGATCCTGGCGGCCGACGCCGTCTCGATCATCGCCGCGCTGACGCTGTTCATCTTCGCGATCGGCGTCGTCCGCGGGTTCGCGTTCGCCCTCGGCCTCACGACGCTGATCGACGTCTTCGTGGTGTTCTTCTTCACCAAGCCGCTCGTCTCGATCCTCGCCCGCACGAAGTTCTTCGGCCAGGGGCACAAGCTCTCGGGCCTCGATGCCGGGCACCTGGGCATCTCCGGCCGCAAGGTCAGCGAGATCGCCCGGACGTCCCGCTCCGCCGGCACCGCTGGAAAGGTCTCCTGATGGGTCGCATCAGCACATTCGGTCAGCACCTCTACGAGGGGCGCGTCGCGTTCGACTTCGTCGGACGACGCAAGCTCTGGTACTCCATCTCGGCGGCGATCGTCGTGCTCGCGGCGCTCGCCTTCGTGGTGCGGGGGTTCAACTACGGCGTCGAGTTCAAGGGGGGCGTCGAGTTCACCGCGACGGTCCAGGTCGCCAACTCCGAGTCCGCCGACGACATGGTCACGGCGGTCGAGGACTCCGGCGTCGCCGAGGCCGGTGACCCGACCGTCCAGACCTCGGGCGCCGACACGATCCGCGTGCAGACCCGGGCCCTGACCCAGGACCAGGCCACGCAGGTCGCGCAGTCGCTCGAGGAGGCCGGCGCGTCCGAGGTCAGCCAGAACCTGATCGGCCCGACCTACGGCAAGCAGGTCGCCACCAAGGCGCTGACCGGTCTGATCGTCTTCCTGGTCATCATCGTGATCTTCATCTGGGCCTACTTCCGCGAGTGGCGGATGTCGGTCGCGGGCATCGTGGCGCTGGCGCACGACCTGGTCATCACGGCGGGCGTGTACGCGCTGTCGGGCTTCGAGGTGACGCCCGCGACCGTCACGGGCCTGCTGACGATCCTCGGCTACTCGCTGTACGACACCGTGGTGGTCTTCGACAAGGTGCGCGAGAACACGAAGGGCGTCCTGTCGTCGACGACCCGCACGTACGCCGAGCAGGCCAACCTGGCCGTGAACCAGACGCTCGTCCGCTCGATCAACACCTCGATCACGGCCCTGCTGCCCGTCGGCGCGCTGCTGCTCGTCGGCGCCGGCGTGCTCGGCACCGGGCCGCTCAAGGACCTCGCGCTGGCCCTGTTCGTCGGCATGGCGGCCGGCACGTACTCGTCGATCTTCATCGCGACACCGCTGGCCTCGCAGCTCAAGGAGCACGAGCCGGCGATCAAGGCCCAGGCCGCCCGCGTCATGGCCCGCCGCGCGAAGGAGGCCGCTGCGGAGCCGGTGGCCGTCGCATCGGCCGCCCCGTCGCGTCCCGTGCAGACGACCGGCTCGGCGAAGCGCGCGCAGCCCTCCCGCAAGCCGCGCTCCCAGCGCGGCAAGGGGGGTTCCTGACCCGACCCGTCACCCGTGCGTGACATCATGCTGACGACACCCAGTCAGCGGTGCGGGACGCCTCCGCACCCGTCGCACGAGGAGCGCGCGTGAAGATCTCCCTGGCTCTGGCCGGCATCGTCCTGATCGGCACGTCGGTCGCCGCGTGCACCGGTGGCGACGGGGGGAGCGGCGGCGACGGGGCGGACGGCGGCGCCGGCAGCACGTACTGCCAGGACATCGCCGCGGCGAGGCCGACGTTCGAGTCGCTGTCGTCCGGCGACCTGACGAAGCTCGAGGAGGGCTTCGCGACCTTCCACCGCCTCGCCGACGAGGCGCCCGACGGGCTCGAGGACCAGTGGAAGACGCTCGACGACGCCGCGACGTCCGTCGAGGAGAAGATCAAGGAGGCCGGGCTGACGTTCGACGACCTCCCCGACATCCAGTCCGGCAAGATCCCCGAGGGCGTCAGCGTCGACAAGCTGACGGCCTTCGCCGCCGACCTGCAGAAGCTCAACAACTCGGCCTTCGCCGACGCCCGCGCCGACATCTCGAAGCAGGCCAAGGACGTCTGCGACGTGAACCTCGGCGCCAGCTGACCCGACCACCGCTCACCCCTGACACCCCGACGAACGGAAGGACCCTCGTGAGCGAGCTCGACGCCGTGATCGACCGCCTCGTACGACCCATCGCCGACTGGCCCGAGCCGGGGGTGACGTTCCGCGACATCACCCCGCTGCTGGCCGACCCCGTGGCGTTCGGCGCCGTCATCGACGGGCTCGTGAGCCTGGCCGAGGAGACCGGTCCGGTCGACGCGGTGCTCGGGATGGAGGCCCGCGGCTTCCTGTTCGGCCCGTCGATCGCCCTGCGCCTCGGCGTCGGCTTCGTCCCCGTCCGCAAGGCCGGCAAGCTGCCCTCGACGTCCCTGTCGACGTCGTACGACCTCGAGTACGGCTCGGCGACGATGGAGATGCACGTCGACGCGATCCCCCCGGGCGCGCGGGTCCTGGTCGTCGACGACGTGCTCGCGACCGGCGGCACCCTGCTGGCGGCCGACGACCTCGTGCGCCAGGCCGGCGCGACGGTCGCCGGCAACCTCGTCCTCATCGAGCTCGCGGCCCTCGGCGGCCGTGAGCGTCTGGGCGCGACGGGCTGCGGCACGTTGCGCACGTACTGACCCGATCCCTACCGAAACGAGACCGCATGAACCCCCACCAGGTGCGCATCGTCGCGCTCGTCCTCGTCGCGATCCTCGTGCTCGGCGCGGCCGCGACCCTCATCGGCGAGCTGGTCTGACGCGCGCCGCGTGCACACCGTCCGACTAGACTGACAAGACAGTGAGGAGAGCGCGTGGCTGATCGCATCGAGACCCCGTCGGTCGAGTCGAAGAACACCGACTCGGTCCCCACCTCCGCGCGCGTCCGCAACCGCCTCGCCCGCATCGGCGGCAGCAAGGCCGGATCGGTCGACGTCCTCGACCCGCTGTTCAAGGTGTACCGCGCGACCCACCCCAAGGGTGAGATCACCGCGATCCAGAAGGCGTACGAGATCGCCGAGCGGATGCACGACGGCCAGAAGCGCAAGAGCGGCGATCCCTACATCACCCACCCGCTCGCGGTCGCCACGATCCTCGCCGAGCTCGGCATGACGTCGCCGACGTTGTGCGCGGCGCTGCTGCACGACACCGTCGAGGACACGCCCTACACGCTCGACCAGCTGACCGCCGACTTCGGCGACGAGGTGCGGCACCTGGTCGACGGCGTCACCAAGCTCGACAAGGTCAAGTACGGCGACTCCGCGCAGTCCGAGACGATCCGCAAGATGGTCGTCGCGATGAGTCGCGACATCCGCGTGCTCGTCATCAAGCTCGCCGACCGCCTGCACAACATGCGCACGCTGCGCTACCTGCGCCAGGACAAGCAGGAGCGCATCGCCCGCGAGACGATCGAGATCTTCGCACCGCTGGCCCACCGCCTCGGCATGAACACGATCAAGTGGGAGCTCGAGGACCTCGCGTTCGCGACCCTGCACCCGAAGGTCTACGACGAGATCGTGCGGCTCGTGGCCGACCGGGCGCCGTCACGCGGCCAGTTCCTCGAGCGGGTCACGGGCGAGGTCGAGTCCGACCTGCGCCACGTCAAGCTCAAGGCGACGGTCTCGAGCCGTCCCAAGCACTACTACTCGATCTACCAGAAGATGCTCGTCGGCGGCCGCGAGTTCTCCGAGATCTTCGACCTGGTCGGCGTGCGCATCCTCGTCGACTCGGTGGCCGACTGCTACGGCGTCCTCGGCGTGCTGCACGCCCGCTGGAACCCGATCCCGGGTCGGTTCAAGGACTACATCTCGGTCCCGAAGTTCAACATGTACCAGTCGCTGCACACGACCGTGATCGGCCCGCAGGGCAAGGCCGTCGAGCTGCAGATCCGCACGTACGCGATGCACCGGCGCGCCGAGTACGGTGTCGCGGCGCACTGGAAGTACAAGGAGGACGCCGGCGCGAAGGGTGCCAAGGGTGGCGGTGGGGGAGCCGACGCCAACGACATGCTGTGGCTGCGCGAGGTGCTCGACTGGCAGTCCGAGACCGAGGACTCCGTCGACTTCCTCGACTCGCTGCGCTTCGAGATCAACAATGCGGGCGTCTACGCCTACACGCCCCGTGGCGACCTGATCCAGCTGCCGGCCAACGCGACGCCCGTCGACTTCGCGTACGCCGTGCACACCGAGGTCGGGCACGCCTGCATCGGCGCGCGCGTCAACGGTCGGCTCGTGTCGCTGGAGTCGACGCTCGAGAGCGGCGACGTCGTCGAGGTGTTCACGTCCAAGTCGGTCGACGCCGGCCCGAGCCGTGACTGGCTCGACTTCGTGGCGAGCCCCCGCGCGCGCAACAAGATCCGGCAGTGGTTCACCAAGGAGCGGCGCGAGGAGGCGATCGAGCGGGGCAAGGACCTCATCGCCAAGCAGATGCGCAAGGAGGGGCTGCCGCTGCACCGCCTCTTCAAGCACGAGACGCTGTCGACGGTCGCCCAGGAGCTGCACCTGGCGGACGTCTCGATGCTGTACGCCGCGGTGGGCGAGGGCAACGTCGGCCCGCAGAGCGTCGTCGAGCGGGTCATCGACCTGGCCGGCGGTCGCGAGGGCGCGCAGGAGGACCTCGCCGAGGCGACGACCCTGCCGGGCATCGGCGCCCGTCGCCCGCGAGCCGAGAACCGCGATGCGGGCGTCATCGTGGCCGGCCTCGAGGGCGACGTGCTGATCAAGCTCGCGCGGTGCTGCACCCCCGTGCCGGGCGACGACATCCAGGGCTTCGTGACCCGCAGCGAGGGCGTCTCGGTGCACCGCACCGACTGCGTCAACCTGCTGTCGCTGCGCAGCCAGCCCGAACGGCTCGTCGACGTCCGCTGGGCGCCGACGGGCAAGAGCACGTTCCTGGTCGCAGTGCAGGTCGAGGGCCTCGACCGTCCACGCCTGCTGAGCGACATCACCCGGGTCATCTCCGACCAGCACGTCAACATCCTGTCGGCATCGTTGTCGACCGGTCGTGACCGCGTCGCGAAGTCGAAGTTCACGTTCGAGATGGCCGATCCCAAGCACCTGGGCCACGTCCTGAGCGCCGTCCGCACCGTCGAGGGCGTCTTCGACGTCTACCGCCTCACCCAGTGACGTCGAGGAGGGGGTTGCCGCCCCTCGACGAGGGGGTTGCCGCCCCGGGCAGGCGGCGTGTGCCCCACCGGCGCGCCGACGGCGTGATGCCCAGCAGCGTCCCCAGCTCGTGCTCGAAACGACACGTCGTCGCCGAAGATGCGCTCGCGGGTGCCGATGACCCACCGCCACCCGTAGAGGTCCGAGAGGTACGTGCGCCGCTCGCGGTCATGCTGCCGATGCCGGTCGTCGGTGTGGAACTCGCGCCCGTCGTACTCGGTGCCCACGAGGACGTCCGGGTAGGGCAGGTCGATGAAGTACGAGCGGCCGAAGTCGTCGACCACCTCGAACTGCGGTGTCGGGGGAGGGAGCCCGGCGTCCAGGATGCGAAGACGCTGCCACGACTCGCCGGGTGCCTGCGTCCTGGCGTCGACGACGGCGGCCAGGCTCCGTGCCTGCACGATGCCCCGGTATCCCTTCAGCCGGGCGACGTAGTCGATCATCTCGTCGACATCGATCAGGCCGGCGTGGGCGAACGCGTCGGCCGCCGCCAAGGCGTAGGGACGGTACATGCGGCGCAGCAGGTCGGACGCCGTGCGGAGCGGGGTCGTGACGAACAGGCCGTCGACGTACTCGACGTCGTCGGGGTCGATGATCGCCTGCCGACCCGAGCTCCCCGGACGTTCGACCCGGGCGGTGCCGTGCCGCACGAGCATGGACGGAGCGAGATCTCGGCGACGTCCGGGCGCGAAGACGTCGAGTCCGCGGACCCACGCGGCCGTCTCGTCGCAGACGATCGCGTTGTCGGGCGTGACCAGTGCCAGCGCGCGCAGACGGGTGCGGCGCGAGTCGGGCACCGCGGCATCGACGTAGACGTTCCTGAACTCGCGCCGGAGCAGGCCCTGGTCGAGGCGCAGCCTCAGCATCTTCGGGGTGAGCCCGATGGAGGGTGCGTGCTCGGTGGTGAACGGCGATCCGTCGTTGATCAGCTCCGGCATGCCGGCATGCAAGCGCATGCTCGACGTCCGGGTCCACGCCGCCGTCCACAGGCGGGCCGCGAGGGGGCAGCAACCCCCTCGTCAGGGGGCGGCAACCCCCTCGTCAGGGGCGGCAACCCCCTCGTCAGGGGTCAGGAGAAGTCGGCCTGGGCCTTCTGCGCCATCTCGAGGAAGGCCTTCTTCGAGTCGAGGTCCTGCTGCAGGTCCTTGACCTTCTTGGCGTCGCCCTTGGCCTCGGCGGCCGTGAGCTTGTCCTGCACCTCGTCGATCGCGCGCTGGAGCTTGCCGATCATGTCGTCGGCACGGGCCGACTTCTCGGGATCGGTCTTCTTCCAGACGCTGTCGGTGGCGTCCTTGACAGCCTGCTCGACGGCGCGGATGCGTCCCTCGAACTCGCCGATGCGGGCCCGCGGCACCTTGCCGGCGGCCTCCCACCGGTCGGCGATGTCGAGCCACGCCTTGCGGGCGGCGTCGACGTTCGTGATCGGCAGCAGCTTCTCGGCGTCGGCCAGGATCTCGAGCTTCTTCTCGGCGTTGACCTCGTACTCGGCGTCGAGCAGGCTGTTGGCCGCGTCGCGCGCCTCGAAGAAGGCGTCCTGGGCCGCCCGGAACTTCTTCCAGAGCTTGTCCTCGACGTTGCGGGGGGCCGAGCCGGCCTTCTTCCACTCCGTCATCAGGTCGCGGTACCGGCCGGCGGTCGGGCCCCACTCGGTGGACGACGAGAGCGCCTCGGCCTCGACGATGAGCCGCTCCTTGACGACCTTCGCGGCGTCGCGCTGCGTCGACTGCTCGCCGAAGTGGGTCTTGCGGCGTCGGGTGTAGGTCGTGCGGGCCGAGCTGAAGCGGTGCCACAGCTCGTCGTCGGCCGACTTGCTGAGACGCGGCAGCGCCTTCCACTCCTCGAGCAGGGCGCGCAGCTTGTCGGCGCCGTTCTTCCAGTCGCTGCCCGCCGCGATCCTCTCGGCGTCGTCGGCGATGCGCGACTTCTCGGTCTGCGCCTCGGCGACCTTCGCGGCGCGCTCGGCCTTGCGCTGCTCGCGCTGAGCGTCGATCGCGGGCTGGAGGGCGTCGAGCCGCGTGACGAGCGAGTCGAGGTCGCCCATCGCCTGGGCGTCGACGAGCTGGCCGCGCACCTTGGTGACGGCCTTGGCGGCGTCGTCGGGCGAGACCGTTCCGCCCTTGAGGCGCGCCTCGAGCAGCCCCACCTCGGTCTCGAGACCCTCGAAGCGTCGGACGTACAACGACATCGCCTCGGCGGGGTCGCCCCCGGGCCACTGGCCGATCAGTCGTTCGCCGTCGGTGGTCTTGACGTAGACGTTGCCGTCGTCGTCGACACGACCCCAGGGGTTCGTGGGCGCAGAACTCATGGGGCACAGTCTAGGGCGACGACTGCGTGGAGCGCGCCCGCCCGTCTCGCGTACCCTGTCGCACGTGCTTCTCACGTCTTTCCCGGCCGGTCCGCTGCAGGCGAACTGCTACTTCGTGTCGCGCGGACCGGGCGCCGGCTGCGCGATCGTCGACCCCGGGATGGATGCGATCGAGGGCGTCCGGCAGGTCGTCGCCGAGCACAACCTGCGGCCCCTCGCGGTGCTCGTGACGCACGGTCACTTCGACCACATGTGGCACGCGCAGGACGTCGCGGACGAGTACGACTGCCCCGTCTGGATCCACCCCGCCGACCGTCACCTGCTGAGCGACCCGATGGCCGCGATCTCGGGCCAGTCGGCGGCGATGCTGCGCTCGCAGCTCGGCATGCACGACCTGCCCGACTTCACCGAGCCCGCCGACGTCCGCGACGCCGTCGACGGCGCCGAGATCGAGGTGGACGGGCTGACGTTCACGGTCGACCACGTGCCGGGCCACACCCCCGGCACGGTGTTCTACCGCGTCGACTACGACGGCCCCGAGGACGTCTCGCAGGTCATGTTCTCCGGCGACTTCCTGTTCGCCGGCTCGATCGGCCGCACCGACCTGACCGGTGGCTCCCACGACCAGATGCAGGCGAGCCTGCGCGACCGCGTCCTGCCGCTCGCCGACGACGTCGTCGTGCTGCCGGGCCACGGCGGGCAGACGTCGATCGGCCGCGAGCGCGCCACCAACCCCTTCCTCGCCGAGGCCGGCGCATGAGCAAGAAGCTGTCGGGCTTCCCCGAGTTCCTGCCGCGCGAGCGGATCGTCGAGCAGCAGGTGCTCGACCACCTGCGTCGCACGTTCGAGCTGCACGGCTTCGCCAACATCGAGACGCGCGCCGTCGAGCCGATGGACGTCCTGCTGCGCAAGGGCGAGATCGACAAGGAGGTCTACGCCGTCAAGCGGCTGGCCGCCGCCGAGGGCGAGCCCGCCGAGCTGGCGCTGCACTACGACCTGACGGTGCCGTTCGCGCGCTACGTGCTCGAGAACGCGGGCCGGCTCGAGTTCCCGTTCCGTCGCTGGCAGATCCAGAAGGTGTGGCGGGGCGAGCGGCCGCAGCAGGGACGCTTCCGCGAGTTCACGCAGGCCGACATCGACATCGTCGGCCGCGACGTCCTGCCGTTCCACTTCGACGTCGAGGTCGCACGCGTCATGGCCGAGGCGCTCGCGGGCCTGCCGATCCCCACCGCGACGCTGCAGATCAGCAACCGCAAGATCCTCGAGGGCTTCTACCTCGGCCTCGGCGTCGACGACCCGACGGCCGTCATGCAGGTCGTCGACAAGCTCGACAAGGTGCCGGCCGAGCGCATCCGCGAGCTGCTGGTCGAGCAGGGTCTCGACGGCTCGCAGGCCGACCGCGTGCTCGCCCTGGCCGAGATCGTCACGACCGACACCTCGTTCGTCCAGCGCGTCGAGGCGCTCGGCGTCGAGCACGAGATGCTCGCCGAGGGCCTGTCGGAGCTGGCCCAGGTCGTCGAGGGAGCCTCGGGCGTCGAGGGCGTCGTCGTGACCGCCGACCTGCGCATCGCCCGCGGCCTCGACTACTACACGGGCACGGTCTTCGAGACGCGCCTGCAGGGGTGGGAGCACCTCGGCTCGATCTGCTCGGGCGGACGCTACGACCGTCTGGCCCAGGACCGCCGAACGACCTACCCGGGCGTCGGCATCTCGCTGGGCGTCTCGCGCCTGCTCGTGCCGCTGGCCCTGTCGGCGTCGCGGTCGGTCCCGTCAGCCGTGCTGGTCGCGGTCGACGACGAGGACACGCGGGCCGACAGCACCGCGATCGCCCAGCAGCTGCGCGCCCGCGGCATCCCGACCGAGGTCGCCGCCAAGGCCGATCGCTTCGGCAAGCAGATCCAGTACGCCGAGAAGCGTGGCATACCGTACGTCTGGTTCCCGCCGACCGCAGTCAAGGACATCCGCTCCGGCGACCAGGTCGAGGCCAGCCCCGACACGTGGACGCCTCCCACCACCGACCTCACCCCGACGATCCTCTCCAAGGAGCAACTCTCGTGATCCGCACCCATGACGCCGGAAGCCTGCGCACCGAACACATCGGCCAGCAGGTGACGCTCGCCGGATGGGTCGCCCGTCGGCGCGATCACGGCGGTGTCGCGTTCATCGACGTCCGCGAGGCGTCGGGCGTCGTGCAGGTCGTCGTCCGCGAGGAGGTGGCGCACCAGCTGCGGGCCGAGTACTGCCTGAAGATCGTCGGCACGGTGCAGCAGCGCCCGGCCGGCAACGAGAACGCCGGCATCCCCACCGGCGACATCGAGGTCATCGCCGAGGACGTCGAGATCCTCAGCGCGTCGGCGCCGCTGCCGTTCCCGATCGACGACACCGCGTCGTCGGGCGCCGGCTCGGTCGGCGAGGAGGCGCGCCTCAAGTACCGCTACCTCGACCTGCGCCGCTCCGGCCCGGCCGCGGCGATCCGTCTGCGCAGCAAGGTCAACGCCGCCGCCCGCGCGGTGCTCGAGCACCGCGACTTCGTCGAGATCGAGACCCCCACGCTGACCCGCTCGACGCCCGAGGGCGCGCGCGACTTCCTGGTGCCGGCGCGTCTGCGTCCCGGCAGCTGGTACGCGCTGCCGCAGAGCCCCCAGCTGTTCAAGCAGCTGCTGATGGTCGGCGGCATGGAGCGGTACTACCAGATCGCGCGCTGCTACCGCGACGAGGACTTCCGTGCCGACCGCCAGCCCGAGTTCACCCAGCTCGACATCGAGATGAGCTTCGTCGAGCAGGCCGACGTCCTGGCGCTGATGGAGGACATCCTGAAGCGGATGTGGTCGCTGATCGGCTACGACATCCCGACCCCGATCCCGCACATGACGTACGCCGAGGCGATGCGGCGCTTCGGCTCCGACAAGCCCGACCTGCGCATGGGCCAGGAGCTCGTCGAGTGCACCGACTACTTCAAGGACACGTCGTTCCGCGTGTTCCAGGCCGAGTACGTCGGCGCCGTCGTGATGCCCGGTGGCGCGTCGCAGCCGCGTCGCCAGTTCGACGCGTGGCAGGAGTGGGCCAAGCAGCGCGGCGCCCGCGGTCTGGCGTACGTCACGATCAGCGAGGACGGCGAGCTCGGGGGACCGGTCGCCAAGAACCTCACCGACGCCGAGCGCGACGGCCTCGCGGCGCACGTCGGCGCAAAGCCGGGCGAC
Organism: Aeromicrobium sp. Root472D3; assembly: GCF_001426485.1. Lineage (GTDB taxonomy): Bacteria > Actinomycetota > Actinomycetes > Propionibacteriales > Nocardioidaceae > Aeromicrobium. Next base: position 2,214,202 of record NZ_LMET01000001.1, read on the forward strand.
TGCATCTTCTTCGGTGCCGGCGCCACCAAGTCGACGCGCGGCCTGCTGGGTGCGGCGCGCCTCGAGATCGGCGAGCGCTGCGACCTGATCGACCGCGACGCGTGGGAGTTCGTCTGGGTCGTCGACGCACCGCTGCTCGAGCCGTCCGGCGACGCCGTCGCGTCCGGTGACGTCGCGGTCGGCGCGGGTGCCTGGACCGCGGTGCACCACGCCTTCACGTCCCCGCAGGACGTCGACGGCTTCGACGCCGATCCCGGCAACGCGCTGGCGTGGGCGTACGACATCGTCTGCAACGGCAGCGAGCTCGGCGGCGGGTCGATCCGTATCCACCGCGAGGACGTCCAGAAGCGGGTCTTCGCTTTGATGGGCATCGGCGAGGAGGAGGCGCAGGAGAAGTTCGGCTTCCTGCTCGACGCCTTCACGTTCGGCGCGCCGCCGCACGGCGGCATCGCGGTCGGCATGGACCGCATCTGCGCGATGCTGGCCGGTGCCGACTCGATCCGCGAGGTCATCGCGTTCCCGAAGTCCGGTGGCGGCTACGACCCGCTGACCGCCGCGCCGGCGCCCATCACTCCCGAGCAGCGCCGCGACGCGGGCGTCGACGCCCAGCCCAAGGCCGAGAAGGTCGCGTCGGGCGAGTCGCCTGACGGCGGAATCAGCCAGGCCGGCTGAGCACCGTCCGGACGCGAGTCACCACGGGACCGTGGTGAACCGCGGCGGCGGGCGGGGCGGAGATAGGGTCGGGGCATGAGCTCCGACGGGTTGTTCGACATCCCCGACACGCCTGTCGCGATGGGATCGGGCTCGGGGACGCTGAGCGGCAACACGCACTCGTCGGCGCCTCTCGCGGTGCGCATGCGGCCGCGCACGCTCGACGAGCTCGTGGGCCAGCAGCACCTGCTCGCGCCCGGCTCGCCCCTGCGGCAGATGATCGACGGCAACCAGCCGCTGACGATCCTGCTGTGGGGCCCGCCCGGCACCGGCAAGACGACGATCGCGAGCCTGCTGAGCGCGCACACCGACCGCCGCTTCGTCGAGGTCTCGGCCGTCTCGGCCGGCGTCAAGGAGGTGCGCGAGACGATCGCCGGCGCCCGGCGCGCCCTCGCGCAGAGCGGCACCGAGACGGTCCTGTTCGTCGACGAGGTGCACCGCTTCAGCAAGTCGCAGCAGGACGCCCTGCTGCCGGGCGTCGAGAACCGCTGGGTCTCGCTCGTCGCGGCCACGACCGAGAACCCGCACTTCAGCGTCATCTCGCCGCTGCTGAGCCGCAGCCTCCTGCTGACCCTCGAGAGCCTGACCGACGATGACATCGGCGTCCTGGTCGACCGCGCCCTCACCGACGAGCGGGGTCTCGCGGGCGCCGTGACGCTGACCGACGAGGCGCGCTCGCACCTCGTCCGGCTCGCCGGGGGCGACGGCCGCCGCGTGCTGACGTACCTCGAGGCCGCCGCGGGTGCCGCGACGAGCCAGGGCAAGGCCGAGATCGACGTCGAGGACGCGGCGCTCGCGGTCGACAAGGCGGCGGTCCGCTACGACCGGCAGGGCGACCAGCACTACGACGTCATCAGCGCGTTCATCAAGTCGATCCGCGGCTCGGACGTCGACGCCGCCCTGCACTACCTGGCGCGGATGATCGAGGCGGGGGAGGACCCGCGTTTCATCGCCCGCCGCCTCATGATCCACGCCAGCGAGGACATCGGCATGGCCGATCCGACCGCGCTGCCGCTGGCGACCGCGACGGCGCAGGCCGTCGCGATGATCGGCTTCCCCGAGGCGCGCATCCCGCTGGCGCAGGCCGTCATCCACCTCGCCGCGGCGCCGAAGTCCAATGCCGTCATCACCGCGATCGACGCCGCGCTGGCCGACGTCCGTGCCGGCAAGGTCGGTGCCGTGCCGCCGGCGCTGCGCGACGCGCACTACGCGGGCGCCAAGAAGCTCGGGCACGGTCACGACTACCGCTACCCGCACCACGACCCGCGGGGCGTCGTCGAGCAGCAGTACGCCCCCGACGACGTCGACGGCGCGACGTACTACGAGCCCACCGACCACGGCTTCGAGGCCCGCCTGGGCGAGCGCCTCGCGATGATCCGCAAGATCCTGCGCGACCGCTGACGCCCCCGGCCACGCAGGTCCGGCAGCCGTCCCCGCGATAGGGTCGAGGTCATGTCGGCGGAGGTGTGGATCCTCGTGGCGACCGCGGTGCTGGCCGTGGTCGCGATCGGTGCTGCCGTCGTCGCGGTCCGCGCCGTGCGGCAGATGTCCCGGGCCGCCGTCGCCACCCCCGCTGTCGACGCGCCCGCCGCGCCCGCGCAGCAGCCCGACACGACGCGCCCGCGTGCCGTGGTCGTGCACGAGGACGTCGCGACGGTCGCGCCGGTCGGTCTCGAGCCGCGGATCGTGCAGGGACGTCTCGTCGTGCCGCCGACGCAGCACCAGGTCGTCCAGGCCGCCCTCGGACGACCCGGCGTGCGCCTGTCGATCGTCGCCCACGGGCTCGCCCACGCCCTGCGCCCCGAGAGCCGCGACCGCATCTCGGCGCTGATGCGCCGCGAGTTCCGCCGCCGGCGCCGCGAGCGCCAGCAGGCCGGACGCCGTGCGGTGCGAGCCGCGCAGCCCGCGCCCCCGGCCGCCCCGTCCGACCCGTGGCTGGGCTCGTGAGCTCGCGTCTCGTCTGGTTCGTGGCCGGCACGGCAGCGGGGGTCTACACCTCGGTCAAGGCCCGCCGCGCGGCCTACCGCCTCTCGGCCCCGGGCGTCGTCGACCAGGCCGCAGCGCTCGGCACCGGCTGGCGTGAGCTCAGCGCGGAGGTGCGCGAGGGAATGCGCGTCCGCGAGCAGCAGATCGCGCACCGCCTCTCCGAGCTGCCGCCGACCGCGGCCGATCCGCCCGTCCTCGACGAGGCACCCCGCGACACCCCACCCACCCCGTCCGCCTGACCCGACTCCACACCACCAGATCTGAGGGCCACCTGATGCACACCGCGGAGATCCGCCGCCGCTTCCTCGAGCACTTCGAGCAGGCAGGACACACCGTCGTGCCCTCGGCGCCGCTGCTGTTCGACGACCCCAACCTGCTGTTCGTCAACGCCGGCATGGTGCCGTTCAAGCCGTACTTCCTCGGCCAGGAGACCCCGCCGTGGCAGACCGCGACGAGCGTGCAGAAGTGCGTCCGCACCCTCGACATCGAGGAGGTCGGCAAGACGACCCGGCACGGCACGTTCTTCCAGATGAACGGCAACTTCTCGTTCGGCGACTACTTCAAGGAGGGCGCCATCACGCACGCGTGGCGCCTCATCACGGGGTCCGTCGACGACGGCGGCCTCGGCATCGACCCCGACACGATCTGGGTCACGGTGCTGCACACCGACCAGGAGTCGCGCGAGATCTGGAAGCGCGTCGCGGGCCTGCCCGACGAGCGCATCCAGGACCGTGGCCTGCTCGACAACTACTGGCACATGGGCGTGCCCGGCCCCGGTGGACCGTGCAGCGAGATCTACGTCGACCGCGGCCCCGAGTTCGGCCCCGACGGCGGGCCGGTCGTCGACGAGGACCGCTTCCTCGAGATCTGGAACCTCGTGTTCATGCAGGAGGAGATCACCGACGTGCGGGCCAAGGACCGGTTCGAGGTCGTCGGCGAGCTGCCGAACAAGAACATCGACACCGGCATGGGCCTCGAGCGCGTCGCCTACCTGCTGCAGGGCAAGGGCAACCTCTACGAGATCGACGAGGTCTTCCCGGTGATCGAGAAGGCCTCGGAGGTCTCGGGACGCGTCTACGGCAAGGACCACGACGACGACGTCCGCTTCCGCGTCGTCGCCGACCACGTCCGCAGCGGCCTGATGCTGATGGGCGACGGCGTCACGCCCGGCAACGAGGCCCGCGGGTACGTCCTGCGCCGCCTGCTGCGCCGCGCGGTCCGCTCGATGCGCCTGCTGGGCTTCGACGACCCCGCCCTGCCGCTGCTGCTGCCCGTCAGCCTCGAGCGCATGAAGACCTCGTACCCCGAGCTCGAGGCCGACTTCCCGCGGATCGAGCAGATCGCCTACGCCGAGGAGGACGCGTTCCGGCAGACGCTCGGCAAGGGCACGCAGATCTTCGAGAGCGCCGCCGTGAAGGTCAAGGACTCCGGTGGCACGTCGCTGTCCGGCCAGCAGGCGTTCACGCTGCACGACACGTACGGCTTCCCGATCGACATCACGCTCGAGATGGCCGCCGAGCAGGGCCTCAGCGTCGACGAGGACGGCTTCCGCTCGCTGATGGCCGAGCAGCGCTCGCGCGCCAAGGCCGATGCGAAGTCCAAGAAGGGCAACCACGCCGACACGACCGTTTACCGCTCGACCCTCGACGCCAACGGCCCGACCGACTGGCTGGCGTACTCCACGCTGACGACCGAGTCGCGGGTGCAGGCGCTGATCGCGGGCGGCGCGCCGGTGCCCGCGATCCCGGCCGGCGCGATCGGCGAGGTCGTCCTCGACCGCACGCCCTTCTACGCCGAGTCGGGCGGCCAGAACGCCGATGCCGGTCACCTGCGGTGGGACGGCGGCAGCGCCGAGGTGCTGGACGTGCAGCGGCCCGTGCGCGGGCTCGTCGTGCACCAGGTGCGCGTGCTGGAGGGCGAGCTGACGCTGGACGCGACCCTCGAGGCGGCCGTCGACCCCGAGTGGCGACTGGGAGCGCGCCAGGCGCACTCGGGCACGCACGTCGTGCACGCCGCGCTGCGCGAGGTGCTCGGGCCCACGGCGCTGCAGGCCGGCTCGTACAACCGTCCCGGCTACCTGCGGCTCGACTACGGCTGGAGCGGCGGCCTGTCGCCCGAGCAGCTGCACGGCGTCGAGGAGGCCTCGAACCGTGCCCTGCGCGCCGACCTGCCCGTCACGGCGCAGACGATGTCGCTGCCCGAGGCCCGCGAGTGGGGCGCGCTGGCGCTGTTCGGCGAGACCTACGGCGAGGACGTTCGCGTCGTCGAGATCGGCGGACCGTGGTCGCGCGAGCTGTGCGGTGGCACGCACGTCGACCGGTCGTCGCAGATCGGCACCGTCGTCATCACGTCGGACGGCTCCGTCGGCGCGGGCAACCGCCGCGTCGAGGCGCTCGTCGGCATCGAGGGCTTCCAGTACCTCGCCAAGGAGCGGGACGTCGTCCGCCAGCTGACCGATCTGCTGAAGACGCAGCCCGAGGACGTGCCGGCCCGCGTCGGCGACCTGATGGAGCGGCTCAAGGCCGCCGAGAAGGCCGCCGAGAAGATCAAGGCCGCCCAGCTGCTGGGCGCGGCCGGCGACGTCGCGAGCAGCGCCAAGGACGTCGGCGGGGTGGCGTACGTCGGCCACCACGCGGCGGGTGCCGGCGGGGGAGACGTGCGCACGATCGCGCTCGACATCCGCAAGCGCCTCGCCGACCGCCCGGCCGTCGTGGTCGTGATCGGCGACGCCGGCGACAAGCCCGCGGCGGTCGTGGCGCTCAACGAGGCCGCGCAGGCCCGCGGGCTGTCGGCCAACGACCTGATCAAGGTCGTCGGCGAGCAGATCGGCGGTCGCGGCGGCGGCAAGGCCGACGTCGCGCAGGGCGGCGGCACCGACGTCGCCGGCATCCCCGCGGCGCTGGCGGCGGTCGAGGCCGCGCTGGACGCGTGAGGCGCGGACGACGGCTCGGCGTCGACGTGGGCGACGCCCGCATCGGCGTCGCCGTGAGCGATCCCGACGGGATCCTCGCGACGCCGGTCGAGACCGTCGCGGCGGGTCCGCGGGCGATCCCGCGGCTCGCCGAGATCGTCCGCGAGCACGAGGTGCTCGAGTGCGTCGTCGGCCTGCCGATGGGGCTGTCGGGGCGCGAGGGACCGGCCGCGACCAAGGTGCGGGCGTTCTGCGCCGAGCTCGCGACGGCGATCGCGCCGGTGCCGATCCGGCTGTTCGACGAGCGGATGTCGACCGTCTCGGCCGACGCGATGCTGCGGCACAGCGGACGCTCCGGGCGGGGCAAGCGCAGCATCATCGACCAGGCAGCCGCTACCGTGATCCTGCAGACGGCACTGGATTCCGAACGAACCCGCGGGTCAGCCCCCGGCGAAGCATTGAGGACTTGAGCATGAGCGACAGCGGACTCGACCTCGTCACCGGGGGACCCGACGAGCCGATCGAACCCACCGGGCCCGGACGCCGGCGCGCCGACACCCCTCCCCGCAAGCCGTGGGGGCGTCGCATCGTCGCCCTTCTGGTCGTGGTGGTGCTGGTCGGCGCGGTCGTCGTGGTCGGCGGCAAGGTCAAGGACCGCTTCTTCTCGAGCGCCGAGGACTACACGGGCCAGGGCACGGGCTCGGTGACGGTGCAGATCCCCGACGGAGCCGGCGGTCAGCAGATCGCCAACATCCTGAAGGAGGAGGGCGTGGTCAAGAGCGCCGAGGCGTTCTACCAGCTGAGCCTCAGCGACAACCGCTTCATGGCCGTCCAGGCGGGCTACTTCTCGCTGCGCAAGCAGATGTCGTCCGACGCCGCGCTGGGCGCGCTGGTCGACAAGGCCAACCGGGTCGAGGGCAAGGTCACGATCCCCGAGGGGGCGCGGCTCGACCAGGTGGTCGACATCATCGCGGCCAACACCGAGATCTCGAAGGCCGACCTGCAGGCCGTCCTCGACGACCCCACGGAGCTCGACCTGCCCGCCGTCGCCGACGGCAACCCCGAGGGCTACCTGTTCCCGGCGACGTACGAGGTCCCGCCCGGCACGACGGCCGTCGCGCTGCTCAAGCAGATGGCGGCCAAGACCGTCTCCGTCGCGACCGATCTCGACATCGGCACCCGTGCCAAGGCGCTGGGCTACACCGGCGAGCAGATCCTGACCGTCGCGAGCATCCTCGAGTACGAGGCCAACAACGACGAGGACTACGCGAAGGTCGCGCGGGTGCTCTACAACCGCCTCGACGCCGGCATGCCGCTGCAGCTCGACTCGACGGTCTCGTACGTCAGCGGCCGCAAGGGCGACGTCTTCACGACGCCCGAGGAGCGCGACGCGGAGTCGGCCTACAACACGTACCAGAACCCGGGCCTGCCCCCGGGGCCGATCGGCTCGCCCGGCGAGAAGACCATCGAGGCGGCGCTCAACCCCGCGCAGGGCAGCTGGCTGTTCTTCGTGGCCGTCAACCTCGAGACCGGCAAGACGGTCTTCTCCGACACGTTCGCCGAGCACAACCGGGCCGTCGCGCAGCTGCAGGAGTACTGCAAGACGGCACCCGAGGGCGTCTGCGGATGACCCCGTCGACGACCGGGGCCGCCCGATGATCTGCGCGGTCCTCGGGTCGCCGATCGCCCACTCGCTGTCGCCCGCGATGCACCGCGCGGCGTACGCCCACCTGGGCCTCGACTGGACGTACGAGCCGGTCGAGGTGCCGGCGGGCGGCCTGGCGGAGTTCGTGGGCGCCCTGGGCGACGACGTGCGGGGGCTGTCGGTCACGGCGCCGCTCAAGCGCGAGGCGGCCGCGGTCGCGCACCAGCGCAGCGGCGACGTCGAGACCCTCGGGGTGGCCAACACGCTCGTCGTCGAGGACGGCGTGCTGTCGGCGCACAACACCGACGTGCCCGGCGCGGAGGCGGCGCTGGTGGAGCGCGGCGTCTCCCGTCCCGTGACCGCCCGCGTCCTGGGCGGCGGCGCGACCGCGGCGTCGATGGCCCTGACGCTGGCGCGCATGGGCGTCGAGACGGTCGAGTTCGTCGTGCGCGACGCATCGCGGGCCGCCGAGGCCGAGGCGGTGGTGCGGGGCCGTGGCATCGGCGTCGCCGTGCGGCTGCTCGACGAGCCGATGATCGAGCGGGTCGACCTGCTCGTGTCGACCGTGCCGGGCGAGGCGATCGGATCGCGCGCGCACGAGCTCGTCGAGTCGTCCCACGCGGTGTTCGACGTCGTCTACGACCCGTGGCCGACGGCGCTGGGAGCGGCGGCCGACGAGGCGGGCGTCCCGGTCGTGTCGGGTCTGGACCTGCTGGCCCACCAGGCGGCGCTGCAGGTCGAGCTCATGACGGGCTCGGACGTGTCTGCACAGCTGCTGCGCGAAGCGGCCCTCGAGGCGCTCGCGTCCCGCTAGGGTCGGCGCGTGGACCTCGTGATCGTGCTGGCGGCCGTCGGGGCCGCCGTCGTCGCGGCGGCCGGTCCCGAGGTGCTGCGGCGCATCCCCGAGCCGCCCGTCCCCGACGACGACAAGCTGCCGTACGCCGTCCTCGCCGAGCTGCGTCTCGTGCGGCCCGGTCTGGCGGTGGCGGCCGCCGCGATGGCGGCGCTCGTGGCCTGGCGCATCGACACCCCCGAGCTCGTGCCGGTGTGGATCGTGCTGACGGGCGTGGGCGCGTGGCTGGCGTTCGTCGACTGGCACACCCGCCTCCTGCCGTACGCGATCGTCGCGCCGCTGTACGTCGTGACGCTCGCGCTCGTGGCGCTCGGAGCGCTGCTGCTGCGCGACGTCGACGTCCTGGTGCACGCCGTGGTCGCCAACGTCGTCGTCTACGGCGTGTTCCGGCTGTTCCACTGGTTCGGGCACCGCTACTTCGGCGGGGCGTTCGGGTACGGCGACGTGCGGCTGTCGGGCGTGCTGGGGCTCGCCCTCGGCGCCCTCGGCGCGAGCGAGGTGTTCGTCGGGATGTACGGCGGATTCGTCCTCGGCGCCGTGTTCGGCGTCGTGCTCTCGCGGCTGAGGATCGTCGACGCGAAGGGCTTCGCGTTCGGGCCGTACATGGTTGTCGGAGCCGTCGTCGGCGCGGCGTTCGGTCCGGCGTTCTACCGCTGAGCCGAACCCGGGAGCAGGCATGGGAGAATCTCCGCATGCTTCGTTGGTTGACCGCTGGTGAGTCCCATGGCCCCGCTCTCGTAGCCGTCCTCGAAGGGCTGCCGGCCGGTGTGCAGGTGACCAGCACCGAGATCCAGGCGGCGCTCGCGCGCCGCCGGCTCGGCTACGGCCGCGGCGCGCGCATGGCGTTCGAGGCCGACGAGCTCGAGATCGTGGGCGGCCTGCGCCACGGCTCCACGATGGGCAGTCCCATCGCGCTGCGCATCGGCAACAGCGAGTGGCCCAAGTGGGAGCAGGTCATGTCGGCCGACCCCGTCGACGCCGAGGTGCTCGACGGGCTCAAGCGCAACGCGCCCCTCACGCGTCCGCGCCCCGGCCATGCCGACCTGGCGGGCATGCAGAAGTACGGCTTCGAGGAGGCCCGCCCCGTGCTCGAGCGCGCCAGTGCCCGCGAGACCGCGGCCCGCGTGGCCCTGGGCGAGATCGCCGCCCAGTTCATCCGCCAGGTCACCGGCGCGACGATCGTGTCGCACGTCGTCGAGCTCGGCACGGTCCGCGCACCCGCGGGTGCGATCCCGTCGCACGCCGACGTCGAGGCACTCGACGCCGATCCCGTCCGCTGCTTCGACGCGGCCACGAGCGCCGCGATGGTCGAGGAGGTCGACCTGGCCCACAAGGAGGGCGACACGCTCGGCGGCGTCGTCGAGGTCGTCGTGGAGGGGCTCCCGCCGGGACTCGGCTCCTACACGCACTGGGACCGCCGGCTCGACGGCCGTCTCGCCCAGGCGCTGATGGGCATCCAGGCCATCAAGGGCGTCGAGATCGGCGACGGCTTCGAGCTGGCCCGCACCCGCGGCTCGCTCGCCCACGACGAGATCGTGCCGACCGACGACGGCATCCGGCGTGCCTCCGGCCGCGCGGGCGGCACCGAGGGCGGCATGACGACCGGCGAGATCCTGCGCGTGCGGGCCGCCATGAAGCCCATCGCCACGGTGCCGCGCGCGCTGCGGACGATCGACGTCCAGACCGGCGAGGAGGCGCGGGCGCACCACCAGCGCTCCGACGTCTGCGCCGTCCCCGCCGCCGGCATCGTCGCCGAGGCGATGGTCGCGCTCGTCGTCGCCGACAGCCTGGTCGAGAAGTTCGGTGGCGACTCGGTCGAGGAGACCAGCCGCAACGTCGAGAGCTACCTCGCGAACCTGAGGCTGCGTTGACGACGTCCCGCACGGGACCCGTCGTCGTCCTGGTCGGGCCCCCGGGCGCCGGCAAGTCGACCGTGGCGCAGGATCTCGCCGCGCGCCTCGGCGTCGGGTTCCGCGACACCGACCACGACATCGCCGCGGCGGCCGGCACGTCGGTGCAGGACATCTTCGTCGACCACGGCGAGGAGCACTTCCGTGCCCTCGAGGAGCAGGCCGTCGCGACCGCCCTCGCCGAGCACGACGGCGTGCTGGCGCTCGGCGGGGGAGCCGTCCTGAGCGACGCCACCCGAGCCCTGCTGCGGCAGCACCGCGTGCTGTTCCTCGACGTCGGGCTGACCGCCGCCGTCTCGCGCGTCGGCCTGAACGGCCACCGACCGCTGCTGCTCGGCAACGTCCGCTCGCAGATGAAGGCGCTGATGGACCGTCGGCGCCCCCTGTACGACGAGGTCGCCCGCTTCACCGTCCTGACCGACTCGCTCGACGCCTCCGCGGTGACCGACCGGGCGCTCCAGCTCATCCGGGAGGATGCATGACCACCCGCCTGACCGTCCCGACCGCGCGACCGTACGACGTCGTGATCGGCAACGGCGTGCACGAGCAGCTGCGCGGCCTCGTCGGCTTCGGCCTGGGGGTCATGCGCGTCGCGATCATCCACGCGCCGACCATGGCGGCGCACGCCGCCCGCCTGCGCGAGCCGCTGGTCTCCGACCACCTCGAGGTGCACCTGATCGAGGTGCCCGACAGCGAGCAGGCCAAGACGACCGACGTGCTGGCGTTCTGCTGGAAGGTGCTGGGCGAGGCCGGCTTCACCCGCTCGGACGTCATCGTGGGCCTCGGCGGGGGCGCGACGACCGACCTGGCGGGCTTCGTCGCGGCGAGCTGGCTGCGTGGCGTGCGCTTCGTCAACGTGCCCACGACGGTGCTCGGCATGGTCGACGCCGCGGTCGGCGGCAAGACCGGCATCAACACCGCCGAGGGCAAGAACCTGGTCGGTGCGTTCCACGAGCCGGTCGGGGTGCTGTGCGACCTCGACGTCCTCGAGGGCCTGCCGGCGCGCGAGCTGCGCAGCGGAATGGCCGAGGTCGTCAAGTGCGGCTTCATCGCCGATCCGTCGATCCTCGACCTCGTCGAGGCGGCCCCCGGTGCGATCGCCGACCCGACGTCGTCGATCGTGGCCGAGCTCATCACGAAGGGCATCTCGGTCAAGGCCCGGACGGTCGCCGGCGACCTGCGCGAGACGGGCGAGGACGGCTCGATCGGTCGCGAGGCGCTGAACTACGGCCACACGTTCGGGCACGCGATCGAGCGCTTCGAGCACTACCGCGTGCGGCACGGCGAGGCGATCTCGGTCGGCATGGTCTACGTCGCCGAGCTCGCGCACCGCACCGGCATGATCGACCGCGACCTGCTCGACCGTCACCGCTCGGTGCTGGCGCAGGTGGGTCTGCCGACGCGCTACCGCCGTCCCGGCATCTGGGAGGCGCTGGCCACCACGATGCGGCTCGACAAGAAGACCCGCGGCGACCAGCTGCGGTTCGTCGTGCTCGAGTCGCTCGCGCAGCCCGTCATCCTCGCCGGCCCGGACGAGTCGCTGCTGCTCGACGCCTACCGGGCCGTGTCGGCGTGACGGCCGCCGCGCGCCGCGCCGCCCTCACCGAGGCGCTCGCCGCGAAGGGGCTCGACGGCCTGCTCGTCACGACGCTGGTCAACGTCCGCTACCTCACGGGGTTTACGGGGTCGAACGGTGCGCTGGTCGTGCCGGTGCACGGCAACCCGCTGTTCCTGACCGACGGCCGCTACCGCGACCAGGCCGCCGCGGAGCTGCCCGACGTCGCGCACCGGATCGGCCGCGACCTCCTCGGCACGGCCGCCACCCGGATGACGTCCGGCACCTGGGGCATCGAGAGCCACACCCTGAGCGTCGACGCGCACCGGCAGCTCGTGGCCGCGACCGGCGACGACCGGCTGACCGGCGCCGATCGCGTGGTCGAGTCCCTGCGCGAGGTCAAGGACGCCGACGAGATCGACGCGCTGCGACGCGCCTGCGCGATCTCGACCGACGCCCTCGAGCAGCTGCTGGCCGGGCCGCTGGTCGGGCGCAGCGAGCGCGAGGTCGCCCGCGACCTCGAGAACCGCATGCTCGACCTCGGCGCCGAGGCGATCGCCTTCGAGACGATCCTGGCCGCGGGCGACCACACCGCCGTCCCGCACCACCACCCGACCGATCGTGTCCTGGCGACCGGCGACCTGCTCAAGATCGACTTCGGCGCGCGCGTCGACGGCTACCACGCCGACTGCACCCGCACCGTCGTCCTGGGTCGCGCCGACGACTGGCAGCGCGAGGTGCACGCGGCGGTCCGCGCGTCGCAGCAGGCCGGTCTCGACCTGCTGCGCGACGGCGCCGACGTCGCCGCCTCCGACGCCGCGGCACGCGGTTCGCTCGAGGCGTCGGGGTGGCTCGAGGCCTTCACGACGGGGCTCGGACACGGCGTCGGACTGCAGATCCACGAGGACCCGTTCATCGCGGGCTCGCACGCAGGTAAACTGACTCGTCGCACCGTCCTCACGATGGAGCCGGGCATCTACGTGCCGGGCCGTGGGGGAGTGCGGATCGAAGACACCGTCCTCGTGACCGCGGGTGCCCCCGAGGTGCTCACCACGATGACCAAAGACCTCCTGGAGATCGGCTGATGGCCACCACGAACGACATCAAGAACGGCATGGTCCTCGACCTCGACGGGCAGCTCTGGTCCGTCGTCTGGTTCCAGCACCACAAGCCCGGCAAGGGCGGCGCGATGGTCAAGACCACGCTCAAGAACGTCATGAGCGGCAAGACCGTCGACAAGACGTTCAACGCGGGCCTCAAGATCGAGACCGCCAACGTCGACAAGCGCGACTTCACGTACCTGTACCACGACGGCGACTCGTTCGTGTTCATGGACAAGGTCACGTACGACCAGCTCAACGTCTCGGAGTCCGTCGTCGGCGACGCCAAGGACTACATGCTCGACAACCAGGACGCGATGCTCGCGCTGCACGAGGGCGTCCCGCTCTACATCGAGCTGCCGGCCTCGGTCGAGCTGCTCGTCGAGTACACCGAGCCGGGCCTGCAGGGCGACCGCTCGAGCGGCGGCACGAAGCCGGCCCGTCTCGAGACCGGCAAGGAGATCCAGGTCCCGCTCTTCATCGTCAACGGCGAGAAGATCAAGGTCGACACCCGCGACGGCAGCTACCTCGGTCGCGTGTCGTCCTGATGTCAGCCCGCACCAAGTCACGCAAGCGCGCGCTCGACATCCTCTTCGAGTCCGAGGCCCAGAGCCTGCCGCCCGGCGGCACGCTCGCCGACCGGCAGGCCGAGGGCGACTACCCCGTCAACGAGTACGCGGTGCTGCTGATCGAGGGCGTCGTGGCGCACCGTGACCGGCTCGACGAGATCATCGCCGAGAACGCCAACGACTGGACGCTGGAGCGGATGCCCGCGGTCGACCGCAACCTGCTGCGCATCGGGGCGTTCGAGATCCTGTACGTCGACGACGTCCCCGACGCCGTCGCCGTGAGCGAGGCGGTCGGGCTGGCCGCCGACCTGTCGACCGACGAGTCCCCGTCGTTCGTCAACGGGCTGCTGAGCCGCATCGTCGAGCTCAAGCCGTCGCTGACGTCCTGACGGCTCCCTGACCGATCGGTCACACCGCGTCATGAAGACGCCGCGACCCGCTCTTGACCCGTGAGGCCCCGAGGCCTCCTGGGCAGAGAGCGGGTGCGCGGTGATCACCGAGGACTTGATCGACCGGATGGCGGAGAAGTGCCTCCTGAACGACGACGACTTCGACGCCGTCGTCCTGCAGCAGGGGTCGAAGCGCATCCAGACCGTGAACCTGCACCACCTGGCCCTCGCCTCGCGGTCCGACGACTTCGCGCGGACGATCGACAAGGCCGACTTCATCACCGCCGACGGATGGCCCATCGTCTCGCTGATGCGCTCGCGTGGCATCGACCCGGCGCGGGTGACGGGCTCGGAGTTCCTCGAGCGCATGCTGGCCGGTCGCCAGTTCCAGGGCACCAAGGCCGCGATCCTGGGCGCCGACCGCGACGCGGGCTACGACTTCCGCGGTCAGCTGCACGGCTCGGGCCTGCACGTGGTGTTCCGCGACCACGGCAACCGCGGTGACTGGAAGCCCAAGCGCCTGGCCAAGAAGCTCGAGAAGTACGGCGTCGACCTCCTCATCGTGGCCGTCACCCCGCCGTTCGGCGACATGATCGGCGAAGAGGTCCGCCGGGCCGGCTTCCGCGGCGTCGTGGTCAACGTCGGCGGCGCCGTCAACATGGTCACGGGCAACGCGACGATGGCGCCGGGCTGGGTGAGGGCCGCCAAGGTCGAGTGGCTCTACCGTCTCGTGCAGGAGCCCACCCGGCTGTTCCGGCGCTACATCATCGAGTGCCTGCCGGTCTTCGTGAAGTACATCCTGCCGCACTACTGGCGTCGCTCGCGGGCCTGACGGCGCCGTCGCGGCCGTCGTCAGCGACATTCTTTCGCGAATGTCGCGCAGGGGCGACGATCTCGCTCCCGCCGCGTGGTTGAGCCGATCTGTCGAGGTCCGCGGCGTCTGCGCGACGTGACGGAGCGGCTCCGGGACGCCATTTCGGGTAGCAGGTCACGCCCCGGCTCACTACGGTCGTCAGGACGCCAAGGGGGCCGATCAGTGGGTAGCTTCTTCGATTTCGTGCAGGACCGGTGGTCGGTGCTGTCGTTCCTCGCGTACCAGCACATGAGCCTGGTCGTGCAGACGCTGGTGCTCTCGACGGTGCTCGCGCTGGTCGTGGGCGTCGCGCTGTACCGGTCCGGCTGGGGCGTCGCGCTCGGCAACTCGATCACCGCGATCGGCCTCACGATCCCGTCGTACGCGCTGCTCGGCGTCCTCGTCGGCGTCGTCAGCATCGGCGTCCTGCCGTCGGTCGTGACGCTCGTGTTCTTCGGCTTCATGCCGATCCTGCGCAACGTCATCGTGGGGCTCAACGGCGTCGACCAGACGCTCGTCGAGTCGGCGCAGGGCATGGGCATGGGTCGCATGACCCGGCTCGTGCGGCTCGAGCTGCCGCTGGCCTGGCCCGTCATCATGACCGGCGTGCGGGTCTCCGGCCAGATGCTGATGGGCATCGCCGCGATCGCGGCGTACGCGCTCGGTCCCGGCCTCGGCGGCTACATCTTCTCCGGCATCTCCCGCACGGGAGGCGCCAACGCGACCAACTCGATCGTCGCCGGCACCGTGGGGATCCTGGTCCTCGCGGTGATCCTCGACGTCGTGCTGAACGTCTTCACCCGGCTCACGACTCCTAGGGGCATCCGTGTCTGAACCCACCTCGACCACCTCCGTCACCGAGCCGGCGCGCGCCGGAGGGGCACGCATCCTGCTCGACGGCGTCACGAAGCGGTACCCGGGCCAGGAGAAGGCGGCCGTGGACGACGTGACGCTGGAGATCCCGGCCGGTGAGATCGTCATGCTGGTCGGCCCGTCCGGGTGCGGCAAGACCACGACGATGAAGATGATCAACCGGCTCATCGAGCCCACCAGCGGGCGCATCTTCATCGGCGACGACGACGTGACGGACCGCAACGCCGACGAGCTGCGGCGCCACATCGGCTACGTCATCCAGGGCGCCGGGCTCTTCCCGCACATGACGGTCGCCGAGAACATCTCCCTCGTCCCGAAGCTGCTGAAGTGGGACAAGAAGCGCACGAGCGCGCGCGTCGACGAGCTGCTCGAGCTCGTGAACCTCGAGCCCGGCCAGTACCGCGACCGCTACCCGCGCGAGCTGTCGGGCGGCCAGCAGCAGCGCATCGGCGTCGCCCGCGCCCTGGCCGCCGACCCGCCCGTCCTGCTGATGGACGAGCCGTTCGGCGCGGTCGATCCCATCACGCGGCAGCGCCTGCAGGACGAGCTGCTGCGGCTGCAGGAGGAGCTGCACAAGACGATCGTGTTCGTGACGCACGACTTCGACGAGGCGGTCAAGCTCGGCGACCGCATCGCGATCCTGCAGGTCGGCTCCGAGATCGTCCAGTACGACACCCCCGAGCGCATCCTCAGCCACCCGGCCGACGACTTCGTGCGCGGCTTCGTCGGGCACGGCGCGGCGCTCAAGCAGCTGACGCTCACGCGCGTCCGCGACGTCGAGCTGCACGAGGCGGCCGTGGCGCACGTCGGCGGCGACGAGAAGGCCGCGATCGCCGACGCCCGCGCGATCGGCCGCGAGCACGTCATCGTGCTGGACGCACAGGACCGTCCCCAGCGGTGGCTGTCGTTGCGCGAGCTCGAGCGCCCGGGGTCGCTGCGCGACGTCCGCCGCGACCACGACCTCGAGTCCGTCAGCCTGGCGTCGACGCTCAACGACGCGCTCGACGAGATGCTGACCGCGTCGCACGGCGTCGTGGTCGTCACGGGCCGGCGCAATGCCTACCAGGGCGTCGTGCGGGTCGAGACGATCATGGACGCGATGAGCGACCTGCGGGGCGACGAGCAGGCCGAGGACGCGGAGCCGGTCGCGTGACGGCCGGCGTCGCCGAGCGCGGTGTCGACGGACCGGTCGACACGTCCTCGACCGTCAGCGTCGACCGTCCGGGCCGTGCGCGCTGGTTCCTGCAGCCGACCCTGTGCGTCGCGGCGGTCGTCGCGTCGCTGGTCTACGTCAACACCGCGTCGGTGTCCGACACCGAGCGCCGGTCGCTCAGCGTCTCGGCGCTGCTGACCCTGCTGCGCCAGCACATGGCCCTCAGCCTGACCGCGACGGTGCTGACGTGTCTCGTCGCGATCCCGCTCGGCATCCTGCTGACCCGTGGGCGCCTGCGCCGTTTCGCCAAGCCCGTGACGACCGTCGCGGGCTTCGGCCAGGCGGCGCCCGCGATCGGGCTGATCGCGCTCGGGGCCGTGCTCCTCGGGATCGGGTTCTGGGGCGCCGCGATCGCCCTGACCGTGTACGGCGTGCTGCCGATCGTCGCCAACACCGTCACGGGGCTCAACAGCGTGGACGCACGACTCGTCGAGGCGGCCCGGGGGATGGGCATGTCGGCCTTCTCGACGCTGGTGCGGGTCGAGCTGCCGCTGGCGCTGCGCGTCATCGTCGCGGGCGTCCGGACGGCGCTGGTGCTGATCGTCGGCACCGCGACGCTCGCCTCGTTCACCGGCGCGGGTGGTCTCGGCACGCTCATCACGACCGGCATCAAGCTGCAGCAGGACGTGACGCTCGTGGTCGGCGCGATCCTCGTGGCGTCCCTTGCCCTGTTCATCGACTGGCTGGCTCGTCTCGTCGAGCTCGTCGCCGCACCGAAGGGGGTCTGACGTGACCACACGTCGCACCAGCAAGGTCGTGCTCGCCGCCGTCGCCGTCATCGGCCTCGCCATGACGTCCGGCTGCGGTCTCAGGTCCGCCAGCGGGGCCGTGCTCGACGCCGAGCCGGGCGAGATCAGGCACTACGACTCGCTCGAGGGCGTGAGCCTGACGGTCGCGGCCAAGGACTTCACCGAGCAGCTGATCCTCGGCAACATGCTCTCGATCATCCTCAACGCGGCCGGCGCCGACGTCACGAACCTGACGAACATCCCCGGCAGCTTCGGCGCACGGGCCGCCCTCACGGGAGGGACGGCGAACGTCTCGCCCGAGTACACCGGCACGGGCTGGATCAACTACCTCGGCAACGACAAGCCGGTCAAGGGCGAGAAGGAGCAGTGGAAGGCCGTCGACGACGCCGACCGCTCGAACGGCCTGACGTGGCTCGAGCCCGCCCCGATGAACAACACCTACGCGTTCGCGATCCGCGCCGATGCCGCCAAGAGGCTCGGCGTCGCGAAGCTGTCCGACCTGAAGAAGCTGCCCAAGGACGAGCTGACGTTCTGCGTCGAGAGCGAGTTCGCGGCCCGCAACGACGGATTCGTCCCGATGCTCGAGGCGTACGGTCTCAGCAAGGACGCGATCGGCAAGGTCACGACGCTCGACACCGGCGTCGTCTACACCGCCACGGCCGACGGCTCGTGCAACTTCGGCGAGGTCTTCACGACCGACGGCCGCATCCCCGGTCTGGACCTGACGGTCCTCGAGGACGACCAGCAGTTCTTCCCGCTCTACAACCTGACCGAGGTCATCGCGTCGGACGTCCTGGCGGAGCACCCCGAGCTGAAGGAGATCTTCGCCCAGCTCAACCCCAGGCTCACCAACGAGGTCATGCTGGAGCTCAACGCCAAGGTCGACACCGACGGCGAGGACCCCGCGATCGTGGCCCGCGACTGGCTCGTCGACGAGGGCCTCCTGAAGTAGACGGTCCAGCCCCGACCCGGCCGGGTAGCGGTGCCTCAGCCACCCAACGCACCATCTCGGACGTGATCGCGGTGTCTTACGCACGTATCAGGTCTCTGATACGTGGGTGAGACACCGCGCCAGTCGGCGCTGCGGCTGCCGACGCTGCAGCTCCGGCTCGAGGCGCGACCCGAGGTGTGGGAGATCGGAGACGACGGGTCGTTCAGCGCCATGGTCGACTTCGAGGCCTTCCTGCTGCTCGAACGGCGCCCACACGAGGAGTCCGAGTGGGAGAGCGACGACCTCCGCCCGTCCTGCGCCTGGACGCAGGACGGATGGGACTGGCGACTCCGCGGGCCGGAGGAGCTGGCGGCCTCAGAGCTCGACAGCATCCGCGCCCAGCTCTCCGAGCCGCGTCCGGACGAGGGGTGAGTCGCTGCTAGGCTCGGACCGTTCGATCGACATCCTTTAACGGCCGTCCCGAGAGGCGGAGAAGGAGGTCAGACATGTCTGCGTCCCACGACGCCGAGCGTGCTGGCAGTGCCCGAGACCGCGCCCACGACGACGGTGGCGGTGGCGATGCCCGCACCGTCCTCGACGACCAGGACATCTCGCGGGCGCTGACGCGCATCACGCACGAGATCCTCGAGCGCAACCGCGACTCCGCCGGGCTCGTCCTGCTCGGCATCCCGACGCGCGGGGTCCACCTGGCCCGCCGCATCGCCCAGCGCATGTCGGACGTCGAGGACCGCGCCATCACCGCGGGCGCGCTCGACGTCACGATGTACCGCGACGACCTGCGGCTCAAGCCCGCACGGGCCCTCGAGCACACCGAGATCCCCGACGACATCGACGGCAAGGTCGTCGTGCTGATCGACGACGTCCTGTTCTCGGGCCGCACGATCCGCGCCGCCCTCGACGCCCTGACCGAGCTCGGACGCCCCAAGGCCGTCCAGCTCGCGGTGCTGATCGACCGTGGCCACCGCGAGCTGCCGATCCGCGCCGACTTCGTCGGCAAGAACCTGCCGACGTCGCTCGTCGAGCAGGTCAAGGTGCGGCTCACCGAGTCCGACGGCTCGGACGCCGTGTCGATCACCGGGGGGCAGGCGTGATCACCAACCTGCTGAGCGCCGGCGACCTCGACCGCACCGACGCGATCCGCATCCTCGACACCGCCGAGGAGCTCCTGGGCGTCGCGAGCCGCCCCATCAAGAAGCTGCCGACCCTGCGCGGGCGCACCGTGGTCAACCTGTTCTTCGAGGACTCGACCCGCACCCGCATCTCGTTCGAGGCCGCCGCCAAGCGCCTCAGCGCCGACGTCATCAACTTCTCGGCGAAGGGCTCGAGCGTCAGCAAGGGCGAGAGCCTCAAGGACACCGCCCTGACGCTGCAGGCGATGGGCGCCGACGCCGTCATCATCCGGCACCACTCGTCGGGTGCCCCGCACCGCCTCGCGCAGGCCCGCTGGACCAAGGGCGCCGTCATCAACGCCGGCGACGGGACCCACGAGCACCCCACGCAGGCGCTGCTCGACGCGTTCACGATGCGGCGGCACCTGAGCGACTCGCCCGCGGGCAGCCTCGGCGCCGACCTGCAGGGCAAGAACGTCACGATCGTCGGCGACGTGCTGCACAGCCGGGTCGCGCGCTCGAACGCCCTGCTGCTGCACACGCTGGGCGCGCACGTCACGCTCGTCGCCCCGCCGACGCTGCTGCCGGTCGGCGTCGACCACTGGCCCGTCGAGACGTCGTACGACCTCGACGCGTCGCTCGAGAAGGCCGACGCCGTCATGATGCTGCGCGTGCAGGCCGAGCGCATGAACGCGTCGTACTTCCCGAGCGCGCGGGAGTACTCACGGCGCTACGGCCTCGACACGGCACGGCTCAACCGTCTGCCCGACCACGCGATCGTGATGCACCCCGGCCCCATGAACCGCGGCATGGAGATCACCGCCGACGTCGCCGACCACGTCCGGTCGGTCATCGTCGAGCAGGTCACCAACGGCGTCGCGGTGCGCATGGCGGTCCTGTACCTCCTCCTCGGCGGCGCCGCCGGGGAGTCCGACACCACCGAGGAAGGCACCGCATGAGCACCGTGATCCGTGGAGCGAGGCTGCTCGGCGAGGACGTCGTCGACATCGCCGTCGAGGACGGCGTCATCACCGCGATCGGCACCGACCTCGACACCGCCGGGGCCGACGACGTCGTCGACGCGGCGGGCCTCGTGGCCCTGCCGGGGCTGGTCGACCTGCACACCCACGTGCGCGAGCCCGGACGCGAGGACGCCGAGACGGTGCTGACCGGCTCGCAGGCCGCGGCCCGGGGCGGCTTCACATGCGTGCACGCGATGGCCAACACCGAGCCCGTCGCCGACACCGCCGGCGTCGTCGAGCAGGTGTGGCGACTCGGCCGCGAGGGCGGCTACTGCGACGTGCAGCCCGTCGGCGCCGTCACGGTGGGTCTGCAGGGCACACAGCTCGCCGAGCTCGGCGCGATGGCCGACTCCGCCGCCGGGGTCACGGTCTTCTCCGACGACGGCAAATGCGTCTCGGACGCCGTCCTGATGCGTCGCGCGCTCGAGTACGTCAAGGCCTTCGACGGCGTCGTCGCCCAGCACGCCCAGGAGCCGCGCCTCACCGAGGGCGCCCAGATGAACGAGGGCCCCCTGTCGGGCGAGCTCGGGCTGGTCGGGTGGCCCGCCGTCGCCGAGGAGGCGATCATCGCCCGCGACGTCCTCCTGGCCGAGCACGTGGGCTCGCGCCTGCACGTGTGCCACCTGTCGACGCGCGGCTCGGTCGAGATCGTCCGCTGGGCCAAGAGCCGCGGCATCGACGTCACGGCCGAGGTCACGCCCCACCACCTGCTGCTGAGCGACGACCTGGTCCGCAGCTACGACCCGATCTACAAGGTCAACCCGCCGCTGCGCTCGAACGACGACGTCGAGGCCGTCCGCGAGGGCCTCGCCGACGGGACGATCGACATCGTCGCGACGGACCACGCACCGCACCCCATGGAGGACAAGGAGCGCGAGTGGTCGGCCGCCGCGTTCGGCATGCTGGGGCTCGAGACCGCCCTGTCGGTCGTCCAGCAGACCATGGTCGACACCGGCCGCCTGACGTGGGCTCAGGTCGCCCAGAAGATGTCGGCCGTCCCCGCCGCGATCGGCCGGGTCGGCGACCAGGGGCGCCCGCTGGCCGTCGGCGAGCCCGCCAACATCGTGCTGGTCGACCCCGCGGCGACGCGCACGATCGACCCGCGCGACACGGCCTCGCTGTCGCGCAACACCCCGTACGCGGGGCTGACGCTGCCCGGCGAGGTCGTCGCGACGTTCCTGCGCGGCCGGCCGACCGTCCGTGACCGCGCCCTCGTGACCCCGCTCCCGAAAGAGGTACGCACCGCATGACGACCGAAGCCATTCTCGTCCTGGAGGACGGCCGCGTGTTCCGCGGCGAGGCGTACGGCGCCGTCGGCGAGACGATCGGCGAGATCGTCTTCTCGACCGGCATGACCGGCTACCAGGAGACGTTGACCGATCCGTCGTACAAGGGCCAGATCGTGGCCATGACGGCACCGCACATCGGCAACACCGGCATCAACGACGAGGACTTCGAGTCGCGTCGCATCTGGGTCGACGGCTACGTCGTGCGCGACCCCGCCCGCGTCCGCAGCAGCTGGCGCGCCGACCGGTCGCTCGACGACGAGCTCGTCGCGCAGGGCGTCGTCGGCATCTCGGGCATCGACACCCGCGCGCTCACGCGCCACCTGCGCGAGCGCGGGTCGATGCGCGGTGGCATCAGCTCGGCGTCGACCGACGTCGCCTCGCTGCTCGAGCGCGTCACGGCCGCCCCGCCCATGAAGGGGGCGAACTTCCTGGCCGACGTCACGACCGAGCAGGCGTACGTCGTGCCGGCGGTGGGGGAGAAGCGCTTCACGGTCGCCGCGATCGACCTCGGCATCAAGGGCATGACCCCCCGCCGCCTCGCCGAGCGCGGCATCGAGGTCCACGTGCTGCCCGCGACGTCGACGTACGACGACGTCCGCGCGGTCGACCCCGACGGGGTCTTCATGTCGAACGGCCCCGGCGACCCGGCCTCGGCCGAGCACGCCGTCGCGCTGCTCAAGCAGGTGCTCGCCGACCGCACGCCCTACTTCGGCATCTGCCTGGGCAACCAGGTCTTCGGCCGCGCGCTCGACCGCGGCACGTACAAGCTGGTCTACGGCCACCGCGGCATCAACCAGCCGGTGCAGGACCTCACGACGGGCAAGGTCGAGATCACGGCGCACAACCACGGCTTCGCGGTCGACGCGCCGCTGACGGGCGAGTTCGACACCCCGTTCGGCCCCGGACGGGTCACGCACGTGTGCCTCAACGACGACGTCGTCGAGGGCCTGGCCCTGCTCGACCAGCCGGCCTTCAGCGTCCAGTACCACCCGGAGGCCGCGGCCGGACCGCACGACGCGGCCTACCTCTTCGACCGATTCGTGGAGCTCATGACAACTCACAAGACCGGCGCCGACGTCCAGGCAGGTGCGTAATGCCCAAGAGAACTGACATCCAGAGCGTCCTGGTGATCGGCTCCGGCCCGATCGTCATCGGGCAGGCCTGCGAGTTCGACTACTCCGGCACGCAGGCGTGCCGCGTCCTGCGCGAGGAGGGCATCCGGGTCATCCTGATCAACTCCAACCCGGCGACGATCATGACCGACCCCGAGTTCGCCGACGCGACGTACGTCGAGCCGATCACGCCGGAGTTCGTCGAGAAGGTCATCGCCAAGGAGCGCCCCGACGCGCTGCTCGCGACCCTCGGCGGCCAGACCGCGCTGAACGCCGCGATCCAGATGCACGAGGCCGGTGTGCTGGCCAAGTACGACGTCGAGCTGATCGGCGCCTCGATCGAGGCGATCGAGAAGGGCGAGAACCGCGAGACCTTCAAGGAGGTCGTGGCGACGCTGCCGCCCGAGTGGGGCGCCGAGTCGGCCAACTCGATCATCTGCCACACGATGGACGAGTGCCTGGCCGGCGTCGAGGGCCTCGGCGGCTACCCCGTCGTCGTGCGCCCCAGCTTCACGATGGGCGGATCGGGCTCGGGCCTGGCCTACGACGAGGCCGACCTGCACCGCATCGCCGGCTCGGGCCTGGCGCTCAGCCCCACGACCGAGGTGCTGCTCGAGGAGTCGATCCTCGGGTGGAAGGAGTACGAGCTCGAGGTCATGCGTGACACGGCCGACAACGTCGTGATCGTCTGCTCGATCGAGAACTTCGACCCCGTCGGCGTCCACACGGGCGACTCGATCACGGTCGCGCCGGCCATGACGCTGACCGACGTCGAGTACCAGCGCATGCGCGACATCTCGATCGGCATCATCCGCGAGGTCGGCGTCGACACCGGCGGCTGCAACATCCAGTTCGCGGTCAACCCCGAGAACGGCCGCATCGTGGTCATCGAGATGAACCCGCGCGTCTCGCGGTCGTCCGCCCTGGCGTCGAAGGCGACGGGCTTCCCGATCGCCAAGATCGCCGCGAAGGTCGCGATCGGCTACACGCTCGACGAGATCCCGAACGACATCACGGCCGAGACCCCCGCCTCGTTCGAGCCGACGCTCGACTACGTCGTGGTCAAGGTGCCGCGGTTCGCGTTCGAGAAGTTCCCCGCCGCCGACCCGACGCTGACGACGCACATGAAGTCCGTCGGCGAGGCGATGGCGATCGGTCGCAACTTCACCGAGGCGCTGCAGAAGGCGCTGCGCTCGCTCGAGCGCCCCGAGGCCGTCTTCGACTGGAGCAAGACCTGGGTCGAGCTCGACAAGGCGACGCTGCTCGAGCAGATCGCGGTGCCGCACGACGGCCGCATCAAGAAGGTCATGGACGCCATCCGGGCCGGCGCGACGCCCGAGGAGATCTTCGACGCGACCAAGATCGACCCGTGGTTCGTCGACCAGCTCGCGCTGATCAACGAGATCGCGGTCGACCTGATCGAGGCGCCCGAGATGTCGCCGGCGCTGCTGCGCCGGGCCAAGCGTCACGGGTTCTCCGACGTCCAGCTCGGCCGCATCCGCGGGCTGACCGAGGACGTCGTCCGCGGCGTGCGCCACGCCCTCGGCGTGCGGCCCGTCTACAAGACCGTCGACACGTGCGCCGCGGAGTTCGCGGCCAGGACGCCGTACCACTACTCGTCGTACGACGAGGAGACCGAGGTCGTGGCGCGCACCCGCCCGGCCGTCCTGATCCTCGGCAGCGGACCCAACCGGATCGGGCAGGGCATCGAGTTCGACTACTCGTGCGTCCACGCCGCGATGGCGCTGTCGCAGGCGCCCAACGGGCTCGGCGGGTACGAGACCATCATGGTCAACTGCAACCCCGAGACGGTCTCGACCGACTACGACACCGCCGACCGGCTGTACTTCGAGCCGCTGACGCTCGAGGACGTGCTCGAGATCGTCCACGCCGAGCAGCAGGCCGGCCCCGTCGCGGGCGTCATCGTGCAGCTCGGCGGGCAGACGCCGCTGGGCCTGGCCGCCGGCCTGGAGGCCGCCGGCGTGCCGATCGTCGGCACCCAGCCCGCCGCGATCGAGCTCGCCGAGGAGCGCGGCGCCTTCGCGCGCGTGCTGGCCGAGGCCGGGCTCGTGGCGCCCAAGAACGGCATGGCCACGACGTTCGCGAACGCCAAGGAGATCGCCGACGAGATCGGCTACCCCGTGCTGGTGCGTCCCTCGTACGTCCTGGGCGGGCGCGGCATGGAGATCGTGTACGACGAGGAGACCCTCGCCGACTACATCGGCCGGGCCACGGAGATCTCGCCCGACCGTCCCGTGCTGGTCGACCGCTTCCTCGACGACGCGATCGAGATCGACGTCGACGCCCTCTACGACGGCCACGAGCTGTTCCTCGGCGGCGTCATGGAGCACATCGAGGAGGCCGGCGTGCACTCCGGCGACTCGGCGTGCGCCCTGCCGCCCATCACGCTGGGCGACCTCGAGATCCAGCGCATCCGCGAGGCGACCGAGGCGATCGCCCGCGGCGTCGGCGTGCGGGGCCTGGTCAACATCCAGTTCGCGCTCTCGTCCGACATCCTCTACGTCATCGAGGCCAACCCGCGCGCGTCGCGGACCGTGCCGTTCGTGTCGAAGGCCACCGCGACCCAGCTCGCCAAGGCGGCCGCCCGGCTGATGCTCGGCGAGACGATCGCCGAGCTGCGCACGGCCGGTGCGCTGCCCGCGACCGGCGACGGCGGCCGGCTGCCCGACAACGCGCCGATCGCGGTCAAGGAGGCGGTCATGCCGTTCAACCGCTTCCGCACCTACGAGGGCACGTACGTCGACACCCTGCTGGGGCCCGAGATGCGGTCGACCGGCGAGGTCATGGGCTTCGACGCGGGCTTCGGCCAGGCGTTCGCCAAGGCGCAGGCCGGAGCGCAGAACGGTCTGCCCACGTCGGGCAAGGTCTTCGTGTCGGTCGCCAACCGCGACAAGCGGCACATGATCTTCCCGGTCAAGCGCCTCGCCGACCTCGGCTTCGAGATCCTCGCGACCAGCGGCACCGCCGTCGTGCTGGCGCGCAACGGCGTCAAGGCGACCGTCATCCGCAAGCTCCACGAGGAGCCGCTCGACGGCCAGGCCCGCAGCACGATCGTGGAGAAGATCCACGACCAGGACGTGCAGCTCATCATCAACACGCCGCACGGCGTGACGTCGGGTGGCAGCCCCCGCATCGACGGCTACGAGATCCGCACCGCCGCCGTCGCCGAGGGCATCCCGTGCATCACGACGGTGCAGGGCCTCGCGGCCGCGGTGCAGGGCATCGAGGCGCTGATCGAGGGCAGCATCGGCGTCACGTCCCTGCAGGACTGGGGCCACCTCGTCACCGAGGCGAGGGGCTGACATGTCATTCGGCTCGCGGGCGCACGTAGCGATGCAGGCGTACGGGCCCGCGTGCATCGGCATCGACCCGCACCCCTCGCTGCTCGAGCAGTGGGGCCTCGAGGACGACATCGAGGGGCTCGACCGGTTCGCCTCGACGTGCGTCGAGGCGTTCGCGGGCCGGGTCGCGTTCGTCAAGCCCCAGTCGGCGTTCTTCGAACGGTTCGGCGCCAGGGGAGTCGTGGTGCTCGAGCGGACGATCGAGGACCTGCGCCACACCGGCTCGCTCGTCGTGCTCGACGTCAAGCGCGGCGACATCGGCTCGACGGCCCAGGCGTACGCCGACGCCTACCTCGACGACGACGCCCCGATGGCGGCCGACGCGATCACGGTCAGCCCGTTCCTCGGCTTCGGCTCGCTCGCCCCGTTCTTCGAGGTCGCCGAGAAGAACGACGCCGGCGTCTTCGTGCTGGCGCTGACCTCGAACCCGGAGGGCCCCGACGTGCAGCACGCCGTGCGGGACGGCCGGACGGTCGCCGAGTCGGTGCTGGCCCAGCTCGCCGAGCTCAACGCGGGAGCCACCCCGATGGGGCCGTTCGGCGCCGTCGTGGGGGCCACGATCGACGATGCCGCGGCACGGCTGGTCGCGTCCGGCGGTCTCGCGATCAACGGACCCCTGCTGGTGCCGGGATACGGCGCGCAGGGCGGGACCGTCGACGACATCCGGCGCCTGTTCGGCGACGTGATGGACCAGGTGGTCCCGTCGACGTCGCGCGGTGTGCTGTCGGCCGGTCCCGACGTGTCGGCGCTCCGCGACGCCGCCGCCCGCGTCAACGCCGAACTTGTAGGGTCGTAGGGGCCCGCATGGCCACCCGACCGAGGAGGCACCCATGACCAGGCGTTCCACGACCAGGACGGCCGCAGCCGTCGTCGCGACGCTCCTCGGCGCAGGCCTGCTGGGCGGGTGCGGGGGCGACAGCCCCTACTGCGCGGCGGTTAAGGAGAACCAGTCCGCCCTCGACAGCTTCGGCACGAAGGTCAGCGACAAGACCTTCGCCCGCGAGGCGAGGGCCGTCCGCGCGATCGCCGCGACGGACCCCGCGAAGGTCGGCGACGACTGGACCGCGATCGACAAGGCCATGCGCCGCGTCCTGTCGGCCCAGAAGAAGACCGGCCTGACGTTCGCCGACCTGAACGACCCGGAGCAGCGCGCGGACGCCGACAGCGGCGACCTCGAGACCGTCACCAAGGCCTACGGCGTCTTCAACGACACGGCGCAGCAGCGCAAGGCCGTCGTCGAGGACGTGGCGACGACGTGCGACGTGTCCCTCGCGTGATCCGCCCGACCGCAACCGCCCGAGAGGTGACCCCGTGGCACTCCCGATCCTGACCCCCGACCAGCGCCGGGCCGCGCTCCAGAAGGCCGCGGCCGCCCGGCAGGCGCGCGCCGACGTCAAGGTGCGCCTGAAGGCCGCCGAGACGACCCTGGCCGCGGTCATCGACGAGTCCCGCTCCGACGAGGTCGTCGCCAAGCTGCGGGTCGTCGACCTGCTGCAGGCGATGCCGGGCGTCGGTGCCGTGCGCGCCCGGGAGATCATGCAGCGCATCGGCATCGCCGACAGCCGGCGCCTGCGGGGCCTGGGCGCCAAGCAGGTCGAGGGCCTGCTCGCCGAGTTCGCCGACCGTCCCGGCCGCGCGGGCGGGGTCGGCCGTGGCTGAGACCGTCGACGCCGCACGCCGGTCGCGTCTCGTCGTGCTGGCCGGGCCCACCGCGGTCGGCAAGGGGACCGTGGCCGCCTGCGTGCGCGAGCAGCACCCCGACATCTGGATCTCGGTCTCGGTCACGACGCGGCCCGCCCGACCCGGCGAGGTCGACGGCGTCCACTACCACTTCATCTCCGACGACGAGTTCGACCGGCTCGTCGCCGAGGACGGCCTGCTGGAGTGGGCCGTCGTGCACAGCGCGGCCCGCTACGGCACCCCGCGCGCGCAGGTCGAGGAGCACCTCGCCGCCGGCGTGCCCGCCCTGCTCGAGATCGACCTGCAGGGTGCACGCCAGGTGCGACGCACGATGCCCGACGCGCTGATGTGCTTCCTCAAGCCGCCGAGCTTCGAGGAGCTCGAGCGCCGGCTGGTCGGCCGCGGCACCGAGGGGCCCGAGGAGCGCGAGCGTCGCCTGGTGACGGCGCGCACCGAGCTGGCGGCCGAGTCGGAGTTCGACGTGACGATCGTCAACACCGACGTCCGTGCGGCGTGCGATGAATTGGTAGACTTGTTCAGATCCGGCTCCGGCCAGTCACGTTCCTGAGCGAACCACCGGGTCATCCAACCGTCTTCTTCATTCTGTGAGGCTCTGTGTCCACGACACGTTCGACCGCCATCGGCATCACCAACCCGCCCCTCGACGACCTGCTCGAGAAGGCCGACAGCAAGTACAAGCTGGTCCTCTACAGCGCCAAGCGGGCCCGTCAGATCAACGCGTACTACTCGCAGCTCGGCGAGGGCCTGCTCGAGTACGTCGGCCCGCTGCTCGAGACCGGCGTGCAGGAGAAGCCGCTGTCGATCGCGCTGCGCGAGATCAACGCCGACCTGCTGACGGTCGAGGACATCGACCCCGAGGCCGAGGCGGCCGCGGCCGCCGCAGCCGCCGAGAAGGCCTGACCCACCCCCGGGCGGTCACGTCGATGACCACGGAAGTCGTCCTCGGGGTCTCCGGCGGCATCGCGTCCTACAAGGCCGCCGAGCTGCTGAGGCTGTTCACCGAGTCGGGCCACAGCGTCCGCGTCGTCCCCACCGCGTCGTCCCTGCACTTCGTGGGGGCGGCCACGTGGGAGGCGCTCAGCGGCAAGCCCGTGCAGGTCGGCGTGTTCGAGCACGTCGACGAGGTCGCGCACGTGCGCATCGGCCGTGCGGCCGACCTCGTCGTCGTGGCACCCGCGACGGCCAACCTGCTCGCCAAGGCGGCGCACGGCCTGGCTGACGACCTGCTGACCACGACGCTGCTGACGGCGACGTGCCCCGTCATGTTCGTCCCCGCGATGCACACCGAGATGTGGGAGAACGCGGCGACTCAGGCCAACGTCGCGATCCTGCGCGAGCGCGGCCACGTCGTCGTCGAGCCCGCGGTCGGGCGCCTCACCGGCGCCGACACCGGCAAGGGCCGGCTGCCCGATCCGGCCGACATCTTCGCCGCGGCGCGCACCCTGCTCGACGACCGCCCGCGCGACCTGGCCGGGCGGCACGTCGTCGTCTCGGCCGGCGGCACCCGCGAGTTCCTCGACCCCGTGCGGTTCCTCGGCAACCGGTCGTCCGGACGGCAGGGGTTCGCCCTCGCCGAGGCCGCCGTGGCACGGGGCGCGCGGGTCACGGTCGTCGCGGCCAACGTCGAGCTGGCGGCGCCCGTCGGGGTCGACGTCGTGACGGTCGTCAGCACCGAGGACCTGCGCCGCGAGGTGCACCGCGCCAGCGCCGACGCCGACGCGGTCGTGATGGCCGCGGCCCCGGCCGACTTCCGGCCCGCCGAGTTCGTCGACGCGAAGATCAAGAAGACCCCCGGCGGCACGGCGCCCGAGATCCACCTCGTCGAGAACCCCGACATCCTCGTCGAGCTCGTCGCGGCACGGGGCGACGCCTCTCGCCGTCCCGTCATCGTCGGCTTCGCCGCCGAGACCGGCGACGCCGGTGCGACGGTCCTCGAGCACGCCCGCGCCAAGCTGGCCCGCAAGGGCTGCGACCTGCTGGTCGTCAACGACGTCAGCGACGGCAAGGTGTTCGGGCGCGACGACACCGAGGCCGCCGTGCTCGGGGCCGACGGCTCGGTCGTCGAGGTGCCCCCGGGGCCCAAGACCGCCCTCGCCCACAGCATCTGGGATGCCGTCGTCCAGCGCTTGGCATGACCGAAACCACCGGGCTTCTCGCTCGTTACACTGTCGAACAGACCTCAACCCAGGAGAAAATGTGAGCCGCTTCTTCACGTCCGAGTCCGTGACCGAAGGTCACCCGGACAAGATCGCCGACCAGATCAGCGACAGCGTCCTCGACGCCCTGCTGGCCCAGGATCCCAAGAGCCGGGTGGCGTGCGAGACGTTCATCACGACGGGTCTGATCGTCGTCGGCGGCGAGGTCACCACCGAGGCGTACGCCGACATCGCCAAGATCGCGCGCGACCGCGTCCTCGAGATCGGCTACGACTCGTCGGTCAAGGGCTTCGACGGTGGCTCGTGCGGCGTCCAGATCACGCTCGACGCGCAGTCGCCCGACATCGCCCAGGGCGTCGACACCGCGTTCGAGGGCCGCTCCGAGGGCTCGGCCGACCCGCTCGACCTGCAGGGTGCGGGCGACCAGGGCCTCATGTTCGGCTTCGCGGTCGACGAGACCCCCGAGCTGATGCCGCTGCCGATCACGATCGCGCACCGCCTCGCCGAGCAGCTCACGGCCGTCCGCAAGGACGGCACGCTGGCCTACCTGCGTCCCGACGGCAAGACCCAGGTCACGGTCGAGTACGACGAGAACGACAAGCCCGTCCGCGTCGACACCGTCGTGCTGTCCACGCAGCACGAGGAGGGCATCGACCTCGAGAACCAGCTGACGTCCGACATCAAGAAGCACGTCGTCGACGTCGTCCTGGCCCACTTCGACGTCGACACCAGCGACTACCGCCTGCTGGTCAACCCGACCGGCAAGTTCGTCATCGGCGGACCCATGGGCGACGTCGGCCTGACCGGCCGCAAGATCATCGTCGACACCTACGGCGGCTACGCCCGTCACGGTGGCGGTGCCTTCTCGGGCAAGGACCCGAGCAAGGTCGACCGCTCGGCCGCCTACGCGATGCGCTGGGTCGCCAAGAACATCGTCGCCGCCGGCCTGGCCAGCAAGGTCGAGGTGCAGGTCGCGTACGCGATCGGCAAGGCGCACCCGGTGGGCTTCTACGTCGAGGCCTTCGGCACCGAGACGGTCCCCGTCGACAAGATCCGCGACGCCGTGCTCGAGGTCTTCGACCTGCGCCCTGCCGCGATCATCCGCGACCTCGACCTGCTGAAGCCGATCTACGCGCAGACCGCCGCGTACGGCCACTTCGGCCGCGAGCTGCCCGGCGTCGTGTGGGAGACCACCGACCGCGCCGAGGCGCTCAAGGCCGCTGCCGGCGCCTGATCGCACGACTCCACGACGCCCCTGCCCGTCCGGGTGGGGGCGTCGTCGTGTCGGCGGCGGCTGGTAGAACAGCAGCGTGACGACGGGGGAGACGGACGGGGCAGGTGGCGCGGCCGAGCAGCTGTCGCTCGTGCCGGCTCCCGCGCCCGAACCCGTCGCCGACCCGCGGCCGACCGCGGTCGTGCGCCCGGTCGCGCAGGTCGTGGTCGACTCCGGGCTCGCCCACCTCGACCGCTCGTTCGACTACGCCGTCCCGGCCGAGCTCGACCTGCAGACCGTGCCGGGCTGCCGGGTCAAGGTCCGGTTCGCCGGTCGCCTCGTCGACGGCTTCGTGGTCGAGCGGGTCGACCGCTCCGAGCACGCGGGCCGCCTGGCGCCGATCGCGAAGGTCGTCTCGTCCGAGGTCGTCCTGACCCCCGAGGTGCTCGACCTGGCGCGCGCCGTCGCGGACCGCTACGCCGGGGTGCTGGGCGACGTCCTGCGCCTGGCGATCCCACCGCGGCACGCCCGGGCCGAGAAGGCGCCGCGGCCGGTGCCCGGGGCGGACGATCACGTGGCGGTCGCGAGCCTCGACGGGTGGCAGACGTACGTCCACGGCCTCGGCTTCGTCACGTCGCTGCAGGCCGGCGAGCGCCCCCGGGCGTGGTGGACCGCGGTGCCGGGCGACGACCCCGCCCGCCTCGTCGCCGAGGCGGTGCTGGCGACGCTCGCCTCGGGGCGCGGCTCCGTCGTGTGCGTGCCCGACGTCCGTGACGTGGCGCGGTGGGACGCCGTCTTCGGCGGTGTGCTCGGCCCCGGTCGCCACGTCGTGCTGACCGCCGCGCAGCCCGCCGAGCGGCGCTACCGCTCGTTCCTCGCGGCGGCCCGCGGGGACGTCCGCGTCGTGCTCGGCACCCGTGCCGCGGCGCTGGCCCCCGTCGCCGACCTGGGCCTGGTCGCGATGTGGGACGACGGCGACGACCTGTTCGCCGAGCCGCGCGCGCCCTACCCGCACGCCCGCGAGGTGCTGCTGCTGCGGGCCGCACGCCAGGGCGCCGCCGTCCTGGTGGGCGGATACGCGCGCACCGCCGAGGGGCAGTCGCTGGTCGAGTCGGGCTGGTGCACCGAGCTGGCCGCCGAGCAGCGGGTGCGCCGGCGCGCGTGGCCCCAGCTCGAGGTCACCGACGGATCGGTCGACGGCGCCGCTCCCGTGCGCCTGCCGCAGCAGGCCTTCCGGGCCATCCGGGCGTCCGAGGGATCCGTGCTGATCCAGGTGCCGCGGCGCGGCTACCGCGACGTCCTGGTGTGCCAGACGTGCCGCGAGCCGGCCCGCTGCGCCGCGTGCCAGGGCCCGCTCGGCCAGCCGTCGGCGTCGGCGCCGGTCGCGTGCCGCTGGTGCGGACGCGAGGCCTCGCCGTGGCAGTGCCCCCACTGCCGCGGCACGACGCTGCGGTCGCCGGTCGTCGGAGCGCTGCGGACGGCCGAGGAGTTCGCGCGCGCATTCCCTGACCGCGAGGTCGTCACGTCGGGCGGCGCGACGGTGCTCGACGACCTGCCCGCGGGCCGCCGCATCGTGCTGTCGACCCCGGGGGCCGAGCCGCACGTCGAG
The DNA here is from genome assembly GCF_001426485.1 of Aeromicrobium sp. Root472D3. GTDB lineage: Bacteria > Actinomycetota > Actinomycetes > Propionibacteriales > Nocardioidaceae > Aeromicrobium. Next base: position 2,247,044 of record NZ_LMET01000001.1, read on the forward strand.
GGGGGCTACGACGCCGTCATCCTGCTCGACACGTGGCTGATGCTGGGCCGCGAGGACGTCCGCGTCGACGAGGAGTCGCACCGGCGCTGGTTCAACGCCCTTGCCCTGGCCCGGCCGGGTGGTCGAGCCGTGGCGATCGGCGACCCCCAGACCTTGCAGGCGCTCGTGCGTGCCGACCCCGCGGGCTTCGCGGCCCGTGAGCTCGCGAGCCGCACCGAGACGCACCTGCCGCCGGCGGCGCGCCTGGTGACGGTCGACGGACCCGACGACGTCCTGGCCGAGCTCACCCTGCGCGCCTGGACGCCGCACACCGAGGTGCTGGGCCCGGTGCCGGTCGACCAGCGCTCGCCCGACGCGGGGCAGCGGCTCATCCTGCGGGCCCCGCGTCGCGAGGGTGCGGCCCTGGCGGGCGATCTCGCGTCCGTCGCCGCCGAGCGCAGCGCCGCGAAGCTCCCGGGCCTGCGGGTCCAGGTCGACCCGCCGACGTTCTAGTCCCACCGCCCCGGGAGGGGGTCGCGCCGCGGCGCCTAGACTCGGCCGGGTGAGAATCGTCTTCGCAGGAACCCCCGAGACGGCGCTCCCGTCCCTCGAGGCGCTGGTGGCGAGTCGTCACGACGTCGTCGCCGTCGTGACGCGTCCCGACGCCCCCGCGGGCCGGGGCCGCACGCTGACCCCGTCGCCCGTCGCGGTGGCGGCCGAGGCGCACGGCATCGAGGTGCTCAAGCCCGCCAAGCCGTCCGACCCCGCGTTCATGGACCGGCTGCGCGAGCTGGCCCCCGACTGCGTCCCGATCGTCGCGTACGGCGCGCTGATCCGCCGCGAGGCGCTCGACGTCCCGCGCTTCGGCTGGATCAACCTGCACTTCTCGGTCCTGCCGTCGTGGCGCGGTGCCGCCCCGGTGCAGCGGGCCATCATGGCCGGCGACGAGGTCACGGGCGCGACGGTCTTCAGCCTCGTCGAGGAGCTCGACGCCGGGCCCGTGCTGGGCACCATCACCGAGCTGATCCGCGACGACGACACGACCGCCGAGCTGCTCGAGCGGCTCGCCGACTGGGGCAGCCGCCTGCTGGTCGACGTCGTCGACCACATCGAGGACGGCGACATCGCCGCGGTGCCGCAGCCCGACGAGAACATCTCGTTCGCGCCCAAGCTGTCGACCGACGAGGCGCGCATCGACTGGAGCCGCCCGGCCTTCGCGATCGATCGCCACATCCGGGGGTGCACGCCGGCTCCCGGCGCGTGGACGACGCTGGCGGGCGACCGGGTCAAGATCGGGCCCGCGACGATCGCCGACGAGCGCACGCTCGAGCCCGGACGCGTCCGCGTGGGCAAGCGCGAGGTGCGCGTCGGCACGTCCACGACCGACCTGGTGCTGGGCGACGTGCAGGCCGTCGGCAAGAAGCGCATGGCGGCCGCCGACTGGGGCCGCGGTGCGTCCCTGGGCGACGTCGTCTCGTTCGACGCGCCGGCGGTGACCCCGTGACCGATCCCGTGCGGTCCGTCGCGTTCCACGCCCTGCGTGCGGTCAGCGAGGACGACGCCTACGTCAACCTGGTGCTGCCCGCGATGCTCGACGAGCACCACATCGAGGGGCGCGACGCGGCCTTCGCGACCGAGCTCGTGCACGGCACGCTGCGCCGCCGGGGCACGTACGACGCCGTCATCGACCACGTCGCCAGCAAGGGCATCGGCTCGGTCGACGCCCCCGTGCTCGACGCGCTGCGGCTCGGCACGCACCAGCTGCTGAGCATGCGGGTGCCGGCGCACGCCGCGGTGTCGACGACGGTCGACGTCGTGCGACGCGAGATCGGGCACAAGCCCGTGCACTTCGCGAACGCCCTGCTGCGCAAGATCGGCCAGAAGGACCACGACGGCTGGCTCGCGATCGTGACGGCGGGCCTCGAGGGCCATGCGGCCCGGGCGGTGCGCACGTCGCACCCGCTCTGGGTCGTGGAGGCGCTCCACGAGGCCCTGGGCGGCCACGGCGCGCAGATCGACAAGCTGCTGGCCGCCGACAACGTCCCGCCGCGCGTGACGCTCGTGGCACGGCCGGGCCTCAGCACGCCCGAGAGCCTGCCGGGCACGCCCGGCAAGCTGTCGCCGTACGCCCGCGTCCTCGACGAGGGTGGCGACCCCGGCGAGATCGCGGAGGTGCGCGACGGACGGGCCGGCGTGCAGGACGAGGGATCGCAGCTCGTCGCGATCGCCCTGGCCGACGCGATGCTGGACGGTCAGGACTCGCGTTGGCTCGATCTCTGCGCGGGCCCCGGCGGCAAGGCCGCGCTGCTCGGCGCCCTCGCCGCGCAGCACGGCGCGACGCTGGTCGCCAACGAGGTGCAGGAGCACCGCGCCGAGCTGGTGCGCCACGGCGTGCGCAGGCTCCGCAACGTCGACGTCACGGTGTTCGACGGCCGCGAGGGGCCGTGGGACGCCGGCTCGTTCGACCGCGTGCTGGTCGACGCGCCGTGCACGGGGCTGGGCGCCCTGCGTCGCCGCCCCGAGTCGCGCTGGCGCCGGTCGCCCGGTGACCTCGACGACCTCGTGCCGCTGCAGCAGGCGCTGCTCACGCGCGCGCTCGAGCTCGTCCGGCCCGGGGGAGTCGTGGCCTACGCGACGTGCTCGCCCCACGTGCGCGAGACCCGCGGGGTCGTCGACGCCGTGACGTCGGGGCGTGACGACGTCGTCGTGGAGTCGAGCCACCAGTGGTGGCCGCACGTGGACGGCACGGACGCGATGTTCTGCGCCCTCCTGCGTCGCCGCTGACGACCGATAGGGTCGCGCCATGGGCATCCAGATCACCCCGAGCATGCTGGCCAGCGACTTCGCGAACCTCGAGGCCGAGGCGGCCCGCATCAGCGGCGCCGACTGGCTCCACATGGACGTCATGGACAACCACTTCGTCCCGAACCTGACGCTCGGCGCCCCCGTCATCGAGGCGCTCTCGAGGCTCGCCTCCCAGCCGATCGACGCCCACCTGATGATCGAGGACCCCGACCGCTGGGCGCCGTCGTACGTCGAGGCCGGCGCCGGCAGCGTGACGTTCCACGTCGAGGCCGCGGCCGCACCCGTCCGCCTGGCCCGCGAGATCCGCGCCCTGGGCGCCCGCGCGTCGATGGCGCTCAAGCCCGCGACCCCGATCGAGCCCTACGAGGACATGCTCCCCGAGCTCGACATGGTGCTGATCATGACGGTCGAGCCGGGCTTCGGCGGCCAGAAGTTCCTCGACCTGTGCCTGCCCAAGATCCGCCGCACCCGCGCCCTGATCGAGAAGCACGGCGGCGACATCTGGCTGCAGGTCGACGGCGGTGTCTCGGTCGAGACGATCGAGCGCTGCGCCGAGGCCGGCGCCGACGTGTTCGTCGCCGGATCGGCGGTGTTCGGGGCCGACGACCCCGACGACATGGTGGCCCGGCTGCGCGAGCTCGGCTCGCATGCCGGACGTCACGCCCACTGAGCGGGACGGGCTCGCTAGACTCGTCCCACGAGCTTCGGCTCGCATGCTCCGGGGTCGGTGAGATTCCGAACCGGCGGTGACAGTCCGCGACCCGGCCTCCACGTCCGCGCCACCAGCGCGGCGGTGGGGTCCGGTTGAGCCGGTGGAATTCCGGCACCGACGGTGAAAGTCCGGATAGGAGGAGCAGTGGACGGGGTGACCCCCGCCCACGGGGGCGACGAGACGTCGCCTGCACGGCCCCGGTGTGTGACGACGCAGGACCACCCGGAGGACACATGGCATCAGAGGTCGAGGTCGCAGCGATGCGACGGGCGCTCGACGCGGCGGCGGCGACGCGTCGCACCCTGCCGAACCCGCGCGTCGGCTGCGTCCTGCTCGCACCCGACGGCACCGAGGTCGCCGTCGGAGCGCACCACGGCGCCGGCACCCCGCACGCCGAGGTCGAGGCGCTGACGGCGGCCGGCGACGCGGCCCGCGGCGCCACGGCCGTCGTGACGCTCGAGCCCTGCAACCACACGGGCCGGACCGGCCCGTGCGCGCAGGCGCTGATCGAGGCCGGCGTCGCGCGCGTCGTGTTCGCCCAGATCGACCCCGACCGCACGGCGTCCGGCGGCGCGTCGACGCTGCGCGCCGCGGGCATCGACGTCGAGGCCGGCGTCATGGCCGAGGAGGCCACCGACCTCAACGTCGAGTGGACGTTCGCCGTGACCGCGGGGCGTCCGTTCGTGACGTGGAAGTACGCCGCGACCCTCGACGGGCTCAGCGCGGCACCCGACGGCACCAGCAAGTGGATCACGAGCGAGGAGGCCCGCCGCGACGTCCAGACGTTCCGCGCGGGCGCCGACGCGATCGTCGCCGGCACGGGGGCCGTCCTGGCCGACGACCCGCGGCTGACGGTGCGCGACGAGCACGACATGCCGCTGCCGTTCGACCGGCAGCCGCTGCGCGTCGTCGTCGGCGAGACCACGATCCCCAACTACTTCCGCGTGTTCGACCGCGTCGCCCCGACGCTGCTGATCCAGTCGCGCGACCCCGCGACGGTGCTCGCCAAGCTCGTCGACAACGGCGTCCGGCACATCTGGCTCGAGGGCGGGCCGCGCCTGGCGGGTGCGTTCTGGAACGCCGGCGTCATCGACCGCATCATCGGCTACATGGCCCCCGCGATGCTCGGGTCGGGCCGCGCCGCGCTCGAGGGCGAGGCCGCGACCCTCGCGGACCTGCGCCCCATCGTCATCGAGGACCTGACGATGATCGGTCCCGACATCCGCATCATCGGCACCCCAGGACGCATGCAACGAGAGGACTTCGACTGATGTTCACCGGACTCGTGGAGGAGAAGGGCACCGTCACCGCGGTCGAGCAGCTGGGCGACTCGGTCCGGCTGACGATCCGCGGCCCGGTCGTGACGTCCGACGCCGGGCACGGCGACTCGATCTCGGTCAACGGCTGCTGCCTGACCGTCATGACGCGGGACGATGACACGTTCGGCGCCGACGTCATGCAGGAGTCGCTCGACAAGACGTCGCTGGGCGACCTCACGATCGGCTCGCCGGTCAACCTCGAGCGCGCGACGCAGGCCGGTGCACGGCTCGGCGGGCACATCGTCCAGGGCCACGTCGACGGGACGGGCCGCATCCTCGACCGCACCCCCAGCGAGCACTGGGAGGTCGTGCGCGTGTCGCTGCCGTCCGAGCTGGCCCGCTACCTGGTCGACAAGGGCTCGGTGACGGTCGACGGCACGTCGCTGACGGTCGTCGAGGTCGTCGACGACGGCCCGGACGGCCCGTGGTTCTCGGTCTCGCTGATTCCCACCACGCTGGCCGACACGACGCTCGGCACGAAGGCGCCGGGCGACCGCGTCAACCTCGAGGTCGACATCCTCGCCAAGTACGTCGAGCGCCTGCTGGGTGCCTCGCCCCAGCAGCAGAACAGCCAAGGAGCAGCATCATGACCGAGCACGAGAGCGTCCGGCTCGACAGCATCGAGCGCGCGATCGCGGACTTCCGCGACGGCAAGGCGATCGTCGTCGTCGACGACGAGGACCGCGAGAACGAGGGCGACATCATCTTCGCCGCCAGCAAGGCGACCCCCGAGCTCATGGCGTTCCTGGTCCGCTACTCCAGCGGCCTGGTCTGCGCCCCCATCACCGGTGAGATCCTCGACCGTCTGGCGATCCCGCTCATGACGCCGCACAACCGCGAGAAGATGCGCACGGCCTACACGGTCTCGATCGACGCGCGCGACGGCATCACGACCGGCATCTCGGCGACCGACCGGGCCCGCACGTGCCGCGTGCTCGCCGACTCGGCCACCGAGCCGTTCGAGCTCAACCAGCCGGGCCACATCATCCCGCTGCGGGCCAAGCCCGGGGGAGTGCTCGAGCGCGCCGGCCACACCGAGGCCGCGGTCGACTTCGCCCGCCTGGCCGGCCTGACCCCGGCGGGCGTCATCGGCGAGGTCCTGAACGACGACGGCACCCTGATGCGTGCTCCCGAGCTGCGTGCCTTCGCCGACGAGCACGGCATCGCGCTGGTGTCGATCGAGGAGCTGCAGGTGCACCGGCGCCTGCACGAGTCGCAGGTCGACCGGCTCGCGACGACCCGCCTGCCCACCGAGTTCGGCGAGTTCGCGGCGCACGGCTACCGCGACCGCATCGAGGGCTCGGAGCACATCGCGCTGGTCCACGGCGACCCCGGCACCGAGGACGTCCTCGTGCGCATCCACTCCGAGTGCCTGACGGGCGACGTCTTCGGCTCGCGGCGCTGCGACTGCGGTCCGCAGCTCGAGCTGTCGATGACCGAGATCACGGCCGCCGGCGCCGGCATCGTGGTGTACCTGCGCGGCCACGAGGGGCGCGGCATCGGCCTGCTGCACAAGCTGCAGGCGTACTCGCTGCAGGACGCGGGCAGCGACACGGTCGACGCCAACATCCAGCTCGGCTTCGGCGAGGACGAGCGCGACTACGCCGCCGGCGCGCAGATCCTGCGCGACCTCGGCGTGACGTCGGTGCGCCTGCTGACCAACAACCCCGACAAGACGACGGCGCTCGAGGCGTACGGCGTCAAGGTCAGCGAGCGGCTGCCGCTCGTCATCGCCCCCACGGAGGACAGCCTCCGGTACCTGCAGACCAAGGCCGAGCGCATGGGCCACGACCTTCCCGGACTCGAGGAGAACAGCTGATGTCAGGACAGGGAGCACCCACGATCTTCGTCGACGGCGAGGGCGCACGCGTCGCGATCGTCGCGTCGCGCTGGCACACCGAGGTGATGGACGGTCTGATCGCCGGCGCGCAGGCCGCGCTGGCCGAGGCCAAGGTCACCGACGTGACGCTCGCGCGCGCCCCGGGCTCGTTCGAGCTGCCGATCCTGTGCCAGGCGTACGCCCGGCAGGGCTTCGACGCCGTCATCGCCCTCGGCGTGATCATCCGCGGCGGCACCCCGCACTTCGAGTACGTCTCGGCCGCCGCGACCGACGGGCTGAGCCGCGTCGCGATCGACACCGGCGTGCCGATCGGCTTCGGCCTGCTGACGACCGACGACGAGGCGCAGGCCCTCGACCGGGCGGGCCTGGCCGACAGCCGGGAGGACAAGGGACGCGAGGCCGTCGAGGCCGCCCTGTCCACCTGGAACGTGCTGCGCACCCTCGGCTGACGCACCGATAGACTCGTCCGCGATGAAGACCTTCGACGACCTGTTCGCCGAGCTCGCCGACAAGGCAGCCCGGCGCCCCGAGGGCTCGCGCACCGTCGCCGAGCTCGATGCCGGCGTGCACTCGATCGGCAAGAAGCTCGTCGAGGAGGCCGCCGAGTCGTGGATGGCCGCCGAGCACGAGGGACCCGAGCGCACCGCCGAGGAGATCAGCCAGCTGCTGTACCACGCGCAGGTCATGATGATCGCCTCCGGGCTGACGCTCGACGACGTCTACGCGCATCTGTGACGGAGCCCTGCGCCATCCGTCACAGCCCCCCCGAGAAGAGAATCTGATGCTCAAGATCGCCGTCCCCAACAAGGGCGCGCTGGCCGAGGCCGCCGCCCTCATGCTGACCGAGGCGGGCTACCGCCAGCGTCGCAACCCCAAGGACCTCGTCACGCTCGACCCCGACAACGACGTCGAGTTCTTCTACCTGCGGCCGCGCGACATCGCGATCTACGTGGGGGAGGGCACCCTCGACGTCGGCGTCACGGGCCGTGACCTGCTGCTCGACTCCGGCGCGCACGCCGCCGAGAACATGACGCTCGGATTCGGCGCGTCGACGTTCCGCTTCGCGGGGCCGGTCGGCGCACTCACGAGCGTCGACGACCTCGAGGGCCTGCGCATCGCGACGTCGTACGAGGGCATCGTCGGCACCTACCTCGCCGAGCGGGGCATCTCGGCCGACGTCGTGCGCCTCGACGGCGCGGTCGAGTCGTCGATCCGCCTCGGCGTGGCCGATGCCATCGCCGACGTCGTCGAGACCGGCAGCACCCTGCGCCAGGCCGATCTCGAGGTGTTCGGCGAGCCGATCCTGTCGTCCGAGGCCGTGCTGATCACCCGGCGCGACGCTCCGGAGCCCGACGGCTTCGAGGTGTTCAAGCGGCGCCTCGACAGCGTCATCGTCGCGCGGACGTACGTCATGATGGACTACGACATCAGCGTCGACCAGGTCGAGCGGGCCGTCGAGCTGACGCCCGGCATCGAGTCGCCGACCGTGTCGCCGCTGCATCGCGAGGGGTGGGTCGCGGTGCGCTCGATGGTGCCCCGCGAGGCCGCCCAGAAGATCATGGACGACCTGTACGGGCTCGGTGCCCGCGGCATCCTGGTGACCGACATCCTCGCGTGCCGGATCTGACGGCGACATGTCGGACATGAGGACGTTCCGTCCCGGCGGTGCACGGGTCGTCGCGTACGCCGTGGCCGTCATCATGCTGGTGCTGACCGGCGTCATCGCGTTCGCGCTGCCCGACGAGATCTACTTCACGACCGCCGAGACCGTGACGCTGTGGATCATCATCGTGGCGGTGCTGGCCCTGCTGCACGGCATCGGGCGCAGCGTCGTCGTCGCGGGCGAGGAGGGCGTCGAGGTCGTCAACGGCTACCGGCGCCACGACGTGTCGTGGCACGAGATCGAGGGCTTCGCGATGAACGACGGCGCGCCGTGGCCGACCCTGGTCACGACCGACGACGAGCGCATCATGCTGTTCGCGATCCAGGGCAGCGACGGCGGCCGCTACGCCCGAGAAGCCGTGGCGTACCTCCGCGGCCGGGTGTCGTGATGGCGGGCCACGAGCGGTCCCTGGCGAGCCCGCAGTTCCCCGGTGACGACGGCACCGCCGACGCTGCCCTGCACCGGGCGCTGGGCGACGACGTCGCGGTGCTGCAGGCGCTGCCCGACGCGCGCGTGTTCGTGCCGATCGTGCCGCTGCTGGGCGAGACCCCGGCCGACGGCGACAAGAACGCCGACATGGCCGCGGTGCTGATGACCGGCGCCGACGGCCGCCAGGCGCTGCTGGCCTTCAGCAGCGTCGCCACCATGGCGGCGTGGGACCCCAAGGCGCGTCCCGTGCCGGTGCTCGGCAAGGACGCCGCGCTGGCCGCGATCGACGAGAAGGCCTCGGCGATCCTGCTCGACCTCGGCACGCCGTCGTTCACGGTCGTCGAGGACGAGGACGTGCGTCACCTCGCGGCGGGTCATCGGCTCGTGCTCAGCGAGGTCGGCGCCGCCTGGATCAGCGACGCGCCCTAGTCGGCGCCGGCGCCGGCGCCGGCATCGGCCAGGCACCGTGCCACGGTGTCCCTCGACCTGTCCGCCACGTCGCCGTCTGCTCCGTCGGCGTCCACGACGTCCTGGATGGCCTCCTCGAGGGGCCGGTAGTCGGGGTTCTCGAACTCGCGGTGCAGTGCGTCGAGCTGCCGGTCGTCGATGCGCTCGTCCGACGGCGTCAGCACGCCGTCGACGACGGCGTCGCACGTGTCGTAGAAGCCCGCGACCACGGGCTCGTTGGCGCCGTAGCCCACGTCGGCGCCCTGGTCCGCGGCGGTGAGGGTGAGCTGCCGGGCGACCAGCACCGGCTGCTCGCCGCCCACGTCGTACCCGGCCCACACGACCGCCCGGAGCGTGACGGTGTCGCCGTCGACGCTCGCGTCGTAGGCCAGCTTGTAGACGAAGGTCTCGGCGGGGGCCGCGCCGGCCGGGAACACGCTGCCGGCGAGTCTCGCGACGCGACCGGGGTCTGATCCGTCCGCACTGGTGCGGACCGACGCGTAGACGTCGTCGGCGAAGCTCTCGGCCCGGTCGCCGAGGGCGCCGTAGCGTCCGTAGACGCGCCTGAACACGTCCTCGTCGGAGGTGCTCGACCACACCGCCGGCTCGAGGAACGATGCCGTGACGATCTCCTTGAGGGAGTAGCCGAGCGACGTCGCCAGGTCCGTGGCCGACTCACTGCCGAGGTCGAGGCCGACGGGGTCGAGGATCTGGCGGTTCGCGAAGTCGGGGCTCGGCTTGAGGTCGTCGAGCGTGAGGCCCGCCGGTGCGGCGGGCCGGGAGGGCTCGTCGCCGTCGCCGTCGCCGCCTCCGCCGCACGCCGCCGCGAGGCACAGCGTGCCGATCGCGGGCAGCGAGCGCCCGCGGATGCCGGTGCCACGTCTGCCCAGCGCCGTCGTCGCCATGAGATCCCCCGATCGCCGTCCGCCCTGCCCGGGCAGGCCCCGACCCTAGCCCAGGGTGCCCGTCAGGGTGCGACGGAGGCGCGGTCGCGCAGCGGCACCGTGATGTGGACGTTGCCGTCATGACGCTCGACCCGGGCCACGAACCCGGCGCGGCCGACGGCCCGCAGCAGGCGGTCGTTCGACCCCGCCGTGACGAACGTCAGCCGCGCGGCGCCGTCCTGACGGGCACGCTGGGCGGCGGCCCGCATGAGACGCGTGCCGAGGCCGTGCTGCTGCCACGCGTCCTCGACGATCAGCTGGAACGTCCACGCCTCGTCGACGACCTCGAGCACGCCGTGCCCCACGACGTCGGTCCCGACCTCGACGAGCAGCGCGACCCCGTGGTCGGGCGCCACGAGCCGCCGGGCCATCCGGGTCGTCATCGGCATCTTGAGCGGCACCTGGTAGCGCTGGTAGAGCGTGTCGACACTGCAGCGCTCGTGCAGCGCCGAGACCGCCTCGATGTCGGGCAGCCCGGCCTGCCGGACGACCGGTGACCCGGCGCGGCTCGCGGGGGTGATCAGCGGCACGTCGGCACCGGCGTCGCCGACCAGCGACAGCAGTGCCTGCGCGCGGGTGCGCTCGACGTCGGTGAAGGGCACCGCCCGGCTGATCGTGAGCTCCGAGCCGTCGCGGCGCCTCAGTACCATGACGTCGTGGCCCGCGTAGTCGGCGACGTCCGGGGGCTCGGTCTCGAGCAGCTCGTGGAGCACCTCGACGACGTCGCGGTCGGACTCCAGCACGTCGTGGACGCCCTGCAGGTACCGCGTGGGCGCGTCGACGAGCGAGGCGTCGCCGACCCGGGTCGCCGAGACGTCCGATCCGCCCGCGGTCGCGAACAGCTCGGCCACCATGACGTCGGTCCAGCCCTCCGGCGCGCTGACGACCAGGTCGTCGGTCACGTGCGGTGTCGTCGGGAAGACCTGCAGGCCCAGGATGTTGAGGCCGGCGCGGCCGCACGCCAGCGCGATGTCGGCCAGGCTCCCGGGCCGGTCGGCGAAGGTCGTGCGCACGCGCCACAGCATGCGACCATCGTGCGCCGCGGTGTTTTCGCACCGGCGACGCGCGTGTTTCGGCCAGGTCAACTCGCCGCGGGCGCGTCGATTTCGTGACGGAGCGCAGCGACTGGTAGCCTTGAGGCCGAAGTGGAGGTCCACCTCCCACCTACGCGGTTCCTGACCACGGGGTACGAGTCGGTTCACGCATCTGATGCGATCGAACCGGCCTGAGGCGTGTTCCTTGGGAATACGCCACTGGTGGCGTCCGTTTCGTAACGGGGGCCACTTTTTTCGTTTCTGCCCGTGGCCCTCCACACGACTCCAGGAGGATCCATCACCACAGAGCTGCGCGTCAACGACCGAATCCGAGTGCCCGAAGTACGCCTCGTCGGTCCTGGCGGTGAACAGGTCGGCATCGTTCGTATCGAAGATGCCCTGCGACTGGCGGCGGAAGCCGACCTCGACCTCGTCGAGGTGGCGCCCACAGCTCGTCCGCCGGTCTGCCGTCTCATGGACTACGGCAAGTTCAAGTACGAGACCGCACAGAAGGCACGCGAGTCCCGCCGCAACCAGACCAACACCATCATCAAAGAGATGAAGCTGCGGCCGAAGATCGACCAGCACGACTACGACACCAAGAAGGGTCACGTCGTCCGGTTCCTCAAGGCCGGTGACAAGGTCAAGATCACGATCATGTTCCGTGGCCGCGAGCAGCACCGTCCCGAGCTGGGATACCGCCTGCTGCAGCGTCTGGCCGCCGACGTCGAGGATCTCGGCTTCATCGAGTCCAACGCCCGCCAGGACGGCCGCAACATGACGATGGTGCTCGGTCCGCACAAGAAGAAGTCCGAGGCCCAGGCCGAGGTCAAGGCCGAGAAGGTCAAGAGCATGGATGCGAAGGCGGCCGACAAGGCTGCCGAGGAGGCCGAGGTCAAGGCCCACCGCGAGGCCGCCCAGGCCGTCGCGACACCCAAGAAGCCCCGTCGTCGTTCAGAGAACCTCGACCCAGACATGGAGGCATAAATGCCGAAGTTCAAGCCCCACTCGGGGATGAAGAAGCGCGTCAAGCTCACCGGCAGCGGCAAGCTGCGTCGCGAGCAGACCAACCGTCGTCACCTGCTCGAGGTCAAGTCGTCCTCGCGCAAGCGTCGCCTCGAGGGCTCCACGGCCGTCTCGAAGAACGACGTCCCCCGCGTGAAGAAGATGCTCGGTCTCTGACCGCGTCCCACCCCCCTCCCACGGACCGTTCGGTCCACTGAACTTGTAAGGAGAACTGAGATGGCACGCGTCAAGCGCTCAGTCAATGCACAGAAGAAGCGCCGTCAGACACTCGAGCGCGCAGCGGGCTACCGCGGCCAGCGCTCGCGGCTGTACCGCAAGGCCAAAGAGCAGGTCACCCACTCGCTGGTCTACAGCTACCGTGACCGCAAGGCCAAGAAGGGCGACTTCCGTCGTCTCTGGATCCAGCGCATCAACGCCGCGGTCCGCGCCGAGGGCATGACCTACAACCGCTTCATCCAGGGCCTCAAGGCCGCGGGTGTCGAGGTCGACCGCAAGATCCTGGCCGAGCTGGCCGTCCACGAGCCCGCCGCGTTCTCGGCGCTCGTGCAGACCGCGAAGGACAACCTCCCGGCCGACGTCAACGCTCCCAAGGACGGCGCCGCGGCCTGACCGCGGTTCCTCCCGACGAGCTGACAGCACACACGTGGTGGCGAGTCATCCCGACGAGCTCACCGTCCGTTCCGGACGCGTGAAGCACGCGAGGAGGCTCGCCACTCGTGCGTTCCGGGCCGATCGGCGCGAGTTCCTCGCCGAGGGCCCGCAGGCCGTCCGTGAGGCGCTGGCGCACGAGCGCGCGGTGCTCGAGGTCTTCGCGACCGCCGACGCCACGCAGCAGCACGTCGACCTGGTCGAGGCGGCGCGGCGTGGCGACGTCGTGTGGCACGTCGTCGGCGACGACGTCGTCGCCGCGATCACCGACACGGTGCAGCCGCAGGGCGTCGTGGCCCGGTGCGCGATGCTCGACCGTCCGCTGGCGGCGCTGCTCGACCGGTCGCCCGGCTTCGTCGTCGTGTGCGCCGACATCCGCGACCCCGGCAACGCCGGCGCCGTCATCCGGTGCGCCGACGCGGCCGGGGCCGACGGCGTCGTGTTCGTCGGTGACAGCGTCGACCCGTACAACCCCAAGTCGGTGCGCGCGACGGTCGGCAGCCTGTTCCACGTGCCGATCGCGATCGACCGCGACGTCGCCGGCTCGCTGGCCGCGCTGCAGGCGGCCGGGCTGACGGTGCTGGCCGCCGACGGGCAGGGCGACGTCGGCCTGTACGACGACGACCTCGACCTCACCGCGCCGACCGCGTGGCTCATGGGCAACGAGGCGTGGGGGCTGCCCGACGACGTCCGGGCCCTGGCCGACCGGGTCGTCGCGGTGCCGATCTTCGGCCGTGCCGAGAGCCTCAACCTCGCGACCGCCGCGGCGGTCTGTCTCTACGCCTCGGCCCGCGCCCGGACGGCCTGATCCCGCCCGACTCGTCTGAGTAGTCCATTGGCACTAGATTCTGCGGACATGGGGACCGGGCACGTGGAGACAGTCGATCACTCCGTGTTCGACGACCACCCCGACGGCGTCATCATCGCCGGGCCGGACGGGCTCGTCGAGTACGTCAACCCGCGGATCGTGGCGATGGCCCGGGCGCGCGACGACGAGATGCTCGGCATGCACCTGTCGGTCGCGGTGCCGTTCGACGACCTCAACGGCAACTCCTGGTACGACAGCACGCACCCGTACGACGGGCTCGACATCCGCACCCGCCTGTCGGAGTCGTCGTGGTGGTCGCCCAAGGGCAGCGAGTACCTCATCACCGCGTCGCTGGTGCGCGACCGCAGGGGCGGGCCCGTGCAGCGCGTCGTCGTCAGCGTCCGCAACGCGCGCATCCGCAACCAGGCCGACCGCGAGCGCTCCGACCTCGTCGCCACGGTGGCCCACGAGCTCCGCTCGCCGCTGACGGGCATCAAGGGGTTCACCTCGACGCTGCTGACCAAGTGGGACAAGTTCTCCGAGCAGCAGCGCCAGCTGATGCTCGAGACCGTCGACTCCGACGCCGACCGGCTCAGCCGGCTCATCACCGAGCTGCTCGACGCGGCGCGCATCGACGCCGGCCGTCTGACGCTCAAGCGCGGCGCGGTGCGGCTCGACGACGTCGTCCGGCACGTCCTGACCAACGTCTCGGGTGGGGCCACCGATCCGTTCGAGGTCACGATCAAGGACGACGTCGACCTGATCTGGGGTGACAGCGACCGGATCCACCAGGTCGTCACGAACCTCGTCGAGAACGCGATGCGGCACGGCTTCGGCCTGCGCGAGATCGTCGTGCAGAACACGCGCGACCCCGCGTTCGTCGGCGGGGTGTCGCTGCAGATCCACGACAACGGCCCGGGCATCCCCGAGGAGATGCGCCAGCGCGTGTTCAGCCGCTTCTGGCGCGCCGGGCCCGGTGCCGGCAGCGGCCTCGGCATGTACATCGTGCGCGGCATCGTCGAGGAGCACGGGGGAGCCATCGACATCCGCGACGCCGAGGGCGGCGGCGCGCAGATCCGTGTGTGGTTCCCGATCAACGAGCCCGCATCGATGTCGGACTGACGGTCACTAGACTGGGCGAGATCGAACGACGCCCTCTCGAAAGCTAGGTCCGCAGTGTCTGCGCCCAACTCCTCGTACGACCCGGTCGAGGTCACGTCCCTGCGCTCCGACGAGATCGAGCGCATGCGCGACGAGGCCCTCGCGGCCGTCGCCGCCGCGACGACGCTCGACGACCTCAAGCAGGTCCGCATCGACCACGTCGGCGACCGCTCGCCGATCGCCCTGGCCAACCGCGAGATCGGTGCCCTGCAGCCCCAGGCCCGCAAGGAGGCCGGCCAGCGGGTCGGCCAGGCGCGCGGCGTCGTCAGCAAGGCCCTCGCCGCCCGTACCGCCGAGCTCGAGGCTGCCGAGGAGGAGACGGCGCTGGTCGCCGAGGCCGTCGACGTCACGCTGCCGTGGGACGTGTCGCCGGTCGGCGCGCGCCACCCCGTCACGACGTTGTCCGAGCACATCGCCGACGTCTTCGTCGCCATGGGCTGGGAGATCGCCGAGGGCCCCGAGGTCGAGGCCGAGTGGCTCAACTTCGACGCGCTCAACCTGGGTCCCGACCACCCGGCCCGCACGATGCAGGACACCTTCTGGGTGACGCCCGAGCGCGCCGCGACGGTGCTGCGCACCCACACGTCGCCGGTCCAGGCCCGCACGATGCTGACGCGCACGCCGCCGATCTACGTCGCGTGCCCGGGCCGGGTCTTCCGCACCGACGAGCTCGACGCGACGCACTCGCCGGTCTTCCACCAGGTCGAGGGCCTCGCGATCGACGAGGGCCTGTCGATGGCTCACCTGAAGGGCACGCTCGACCACTTCGCCCGGGCGATCTACGGCGACGGCATGACGACGCGGTTCCGCCCGTCGTACTTCCCGTTCACCGAGCCGAGCGCCGAGATGGACCTGCTCTGCTACGTCTGCCACAACGAGCCCGACGCCGTCGCGTCGTGCCGCACGTGCAAGGGCGAGGGCTGGGTCGAGTGGGGCGGGTGCGGTGTCGTCAACCCGCGCGTCCTGGTCGCCTGCGGGGTCGACCCCGAGCGGTACTCGGGCTTCGCGTTCGGCATCGGCATCGACCGCACCATCACGTCCCGCTACGACATCGCCGACCTGCGCGACCTGTTCGACGGCGACATCCGTTTCACCGAGCCGTTCGGAGTTGAGCTGTAATGCGCGTCCCGGTTTCCTGGCTGGCCGAGTACGTCGACCTGCCCGAGGGGCTGTCGACCGAGGCCCTCGCGGCACGGCTGACCGCCTTCGACCTCAAGCTCGAGGAGATCGTCTCGTCCGGCATCAGCGGCCCGCTGGTCGTCGGCCGGGTGCTGTCCCTGGTCAAGGAGGAGCAGAAGAACGGCAAGACGATCAACTGGTGCCGCGTCGACGTCGGCGCGCACAACGACGACTCGGTGCCCGACGCCCCGGGCGACGACGTGCCGTCGCGCGGCATCATCTGCGGCGCGCACAACTTCGTCGAGGGCGACCTCGTCGTCGTCTCGCTGCCCGGCACGGTGCTGCCCGCGCTCGGATTCGAGATCAGCGCCCGCAAGACGTACGGGCACGTGTCGGACGGCATGATCTGCTCGGGCGCCGAGCTCGGCGTGCCCGGTGACGCCAGCGGCATCATCGTCCTCGAGCCCGGTGCGGCCGAGCCCGGCGACGACGCGATCGCGCTGCTCGGCCTGGGCGAGCAGGTGCTCGACCTCGAGGTCAACCCCGACCGCGCCTACGCGCTGTCGCTGCGGGGCGTCGCGCGCGACGCCGGCATCGCGCTCGGCGTGCCGTTCCACGACCCCGCCGACGTCGAGGCCGTCACGGTCGCGACGCCCGGCCCCGGCGCGTACCCCGTCGACGTCCAGGACCCGGCGGCGTGCCCCGTCTTCGCCGCCGTCACGGTCTCGGGCCTCGACGCGACGGCGCCGACCCCCGCCTGGCTCGCGCGCCGCGTCGAGCTCGCCGGCATGCGGTCGATCTCGCTGGCCGTCGACGTCACGAACTACGTCATGCTCGAGCTCGGGCTGCCGATCCACGGCTACGACCGGTCGCTGCTGCAGGGCACGCTGGTCGTCCGGCGGGCCACCGAGGGCGAGCAGCTCACGACGCTCGACGGCACGACCCGCACGCTGACCTCCGAGGACGCCGTCGTCGCCGACGACCGCGGCCCCGTCGGCCTGGGCGGCGTCATGGGCGGCGAGCAGGTCGAGATGACCCCCGCCACGACCGACATCGTCGTCGAGGCCGCCGTCTGGACCGCGTCGATGATCGCCCGCACGGCTCGCACGCAGCGCCTGACGTCCGAGGCGGCCAAGCGCAACGAGCGTGGCGTCGACCCGACCCTGCCGGCCCGTGCCGTGCGGCGCGTCGCCGACCTGCTCGTCGAGCACGGGGGAGCCACGCTCGAGGAGGGCCTCACCCTGCTGGGCGAGCCGCCCGTGCCCGCCGACATCACCCTCGACGTCGGTCTGCCGGCCCGCATCACGGGCGTCGACGTCGACACCGTCACGGTCGTCGAGGCCCTCGAGGCCAACGGCTGTGCCGTCGAGGTCGACCACGACCGGCTGACCGTCACGCCTCCGCCGTGGCGTCCCGACCTGACCGATCCCTACGACGTCGTCGAGGACGTGCTGCGCGTCGTCGGCTACGACCGGGTGCCGTCGATCATCCCCGTGGCCCCGGCCGGCCGCGGGCTGACGGTCGCGCAGAAGCTGCGGCGGCGTGCCGGCACGGTGCTGGCGGGCGAGGGCCTCGTCGAGGTCAAGACGTTCCCGTTCGCCGGACCGGCCGACTTCGACCGCATGGGCCTGCCGGCCGACGACGTGCGGCGGCGCCAGGTGCTGCTCGAGAACCCGCTGTCGGCGGAGGACCCGGGCATGACGACGACCCTGCTGTCGGGCCTGCTGCGCAGCCTCGTGCTCAACATCGGCCGCGGGCACTCCGACGTCCTCCTGACCGAGACGGGGCGCGTGTTCCTGCCCCGCGAGGGCGGCGCCGAGGCGCCGATCTACGGCGTCGACCGTCGTCCGACGGAGGACGAGCTCGACGCGCTGACGTCGGCGCTGCCCGACCAGCCGCACCACGTCGGCCTGGTCATGAGCGGTGAGCGGGTGCGCTCGGGCTGGGCGGGCCCCGGCCGCGCCGTGTCGTGGGCCGACGCCGTCGCGATCGTGCGCCACCTCGCCGCGTCGATGCACGTCGACGTCACGGTCGAGGCCGCTGAGCACGCGCCGTGGCACCCCGGTCGCTGCGCCGCGATCGTGCTGCGGGGCGAGGTGATCGGCCACGCCGGCGAGCTGCACCCGCGGGTGCTGAAGGCGTACGGGCTGCCCCCGCGCGTCGTGGCCGCCGAGGTCGACCTCGACGCGCTGATCGAGGCGTCGCCCGCGATCGGTCCGCGTCCGGCGTTCTCGTCGTACCCCGTCGCGAAGGAGGACCTCGCGCTCGTCGTCGACGCGTCGCAGCCGGCGGGCCCGCTGGCCGACGTGCTGGCCGCCGCGAGCCCGCTGATCGAGTCGGCACGGCTGTTCGACGTCTACGCCGGCGAGCAGGTGCCCGAGGGCAAGAAGTCGCTGGCGTTCTCGCTGCGCCTGCGGGCCCCCGACCGCACCCTGACCGACGACGACATCAAGGGTGCGAGGGAGGCGGCCGTGACCGCCGCCCGCACCGCGAGCGACGCGACCCTCCGCACCTGACCCACGTGACGAGGGGGTTGGCGCCCCACGACGAGAGAGCTGCCGCCCCCGACGGGGGCGGCAGCTCTCTCGCGGAGGGGCGGTAACCCCCTCCTCGGCGTTGCGTCGGGTCAGAAGGTGACGGCCGGGGCGGTGTCCTGGCCGTCGGGGGCCTCGTAGAAGTCGCGCGCCTGCACGCCGGCGATGCCGGTGAACAGCAGCCACGGGATCGTGCGCACGACGTTGTTCAGGCTCGCGACGGCGTCGTTGTAGTACTGGCGCGCGAACGAGATCTTGTCCTCGGTCTCGGCCAGCTGCGTCTGCAGCTCCAGGAAGTTCGTCGACGCCTTGAGGTCGGGGTACGCCTCGGCGACCGCGAGGACGTCGACGATCGCCCGGTCGAGCTGCGCGTCCGCGGCAGCCTTCTCGGCGACCGATCCGTCGGCGGCAGCGGCCTGGACGCCGGCGCGGGCCCGCGTGACCTCCTCGAAGACGCCCTTCTCGTGCTGGGCGTAGCCCTTGACGGTGTTGACGAGGTTGGGCACCAGGTCGGCGCGGCGGGTGAGCTGGACGTCGATGCCGCCCAGCGCCTCTTGGGCGGCGATGTCGAGGCGTCGCAGCTTGTTGAAGGCGTAGGCGGCGAACAGCCCCACCAGGACGACGACGGCGAGGATCGTGAGCAGGACGGTCATGGGGTCTCCGGGGTGTGGACGAGAGGGGGATCGGGACGATCGGGCAGGTGCGAGGCCGTGCGGGTCTACCAGGAGCCGCCGCCCCCTCCGCCGCCGCCACCGCCACCGCTGAAGCCGCCCCCGCCGCCGCCCGACGAGGACGACGACTGGGTGGCCGAGTAGGCGCTGACGGCACCGGCGAGCGAGCTCTCGAAGCCCGAGAAGTCGTCGCCGGCGCGCGAGCCGCCCGACCCGGCGGCGACCCCGCCGGCGACGAAGGCCGGCGTGGGGGCGGGTGACCCCGTCGTCATCTCGTACTTGCGGGCCCACCGGTCGGCGCAGTCGAAGGCGACGGCGTACGGGACGTACGCGGTGTAGAGGTCCTTCTCGCCGCTGAAGTCGAAGCGGTCCTTGGCCGAGGGCGTCGAGAGCATCCGTTCGAAACCGCCGGACCTCGACCACAGGTCGCGTCCGAGCGGGGTGCGGCGCTTGCCGACGCCGGCCGTCAGCAGACCGGCCCCGCCGAGCGCGAACCCGGCGAACGGCAGGGCGTACACCGCGGGCAGCGGGCCGGCCAGGGCCACGACCCCGACGGCGATCATCAGCACGAACGACGCCACGACCGTGACACGGGCCGCCGTCTCGGACGCGACGGTGCGCTGGGCGCCGATGCCCGCGGCCCAGCGGTCGACGACGTCCGGCAGCCCGTCGCGCGTCTGCTTGAGCGTGGCCCCGGCCTCGACGGTCGTGCGTCCGGCCCGGAACGTCTCGCCCGCCCGCGTCACGCCGAGCGACTCGCCCACGAACCGCGAGACGTCGTCGGCTCGCGACCAGGCCTCGTCGTCGCCGACGCCGGTGACGGTCCACGTGCCGTCGTCGTCGTGCGACAGGGTCGTGAGGCCCTGCTCGGCCTGGTGCAGCAGCGTCGCGACGAGTCCGCGGTCCGGCACGTCCTCGGTCGTCAGGTACGCGGTCTGCACGGGGCCGAGTCCGGGCGGCGGCTCGTACGTGACGGGCAGGCCCGGCGGGTCCTCGCGCGACCTGCGGTCGAGCACGTAGCCGCCCGCCGCCAGGGCGGCCGTCAGCGCGAGGACGACCAGCAGCGCGGTGCGCGAGCGTCCGAGCGTCCCGTCGGCGCGCACGCTCCACGGCACCGTCACCTGGTCGGGAGCCGGCACCGGCAGGGCGACACGCACCGTGACGGGCGTGCGCGGGGGCACCGAACCGGTCGTGAGCGTCACGCCGTCGGTGCCGGCTCCCTCGACGGAGCACGGTCCGAGCCCCGTCGTGCCGTACCCCGTCACGCACTGCACCTGCTCCGAGGCGCCCGGCAGCGTCAGGCGGATCGTCGCCTTCTCGATGGCCATCTGCCAGCCCTGCGCGACGACGTTCCAGTAGAAGACCGATCGGGACGGGCTGTCGTCGGCCCAGCTGGACGATCCCGAGGTGCCGTTGCCGGCCGTCGTGGGGGACAGGACGCCGTCGATCAGGTAGCTGATCGTGTAGGTGTGGGTTCCGGCCGACACCGTCGTGTCGGGGTCGCCGATCTTCGCGACCCGCAGCCGCCGTCCCTGCTCCCACGAGAGCTCGAACGGCACGTCGCGCCCGTCGAGCTCGACCCGGACCTGCTCGGGCTCGAGGCGCACGTGCGGGTCGCGGGGGTCGGCGAGGTCCCAGAACCGGAAGATGCCGTGGCGACCCGCCGGGAACTCGGTGGTCAGGGTCTCCTTGGCGACAAGCGTCCCCTCGGCCGTCACGACGTAGTCGCCGGCGTAGTCGGTGATGCGGACGGGATCGGGCCCCGTGGCCGTCTCGTCGCTCGCGATCGTCGCGGCGAGGGGCAGCAGCAGGATGACCGCTGCCACCACGAGCACGACGACGCGCAGCAGGATCCGCTTCATGGCTGCATCCTAGGGTGAGGGAGACGCCCCCGACGGGGGTTCGCGCCGACCCCCTGCCTGCAAGGTCTTGCAGAGGTGTGCAAGAATGTGAGTCATGTCCAAGGTCCTCACCAGTCTTCCGTCCGGCGAACGCGTCGGCATCGCCTTCTCCGGAGGGCTCGACACCTCCGTCGCCGTCGCGTGGATGCGCGACAAGGGCGCCGTCCCCTGCACCTACACCGCCGACATCGGGCAGTACGACGAGCCCGACATCGCCGGCGTGCCGGGCCGCGCGATGGAGTACGGCGCCGAGCTCGCGCGTCTCGTCGACTGCAAGCGACCGCTGGTCGACGAGGGCCTCGCGGCCCTCGCGTGCGGTGCGTTCCACATCCGCTCGGCCGGCAAGACGTACTTCAACACGACCCCGCTCGGCCGCGCCGTCACGGGCACGCTGCTCGTGCGCGCCATGAACGAGGACGGCGTGAACATCTGGGGCGACGGCTCGACGTTCAAGGGCAACGACATCGAGCGGTTCTACCGCTACGGCCTCCTGGCCAACCCCGAGCTGCGCATCTACAAGCCGTGGCTCGACGCCGCGTTCGTCAGCGAGCTCGGCGGTCGCACCGAGATGAGCCAGTGGCTCGTCGCGCACGACCTGCCGTACCGCGACAGCCAGGAGAAGGCGTACTCGACCGACGCCAACATCTGGGGCGCGACGCACGAGGCCAAGACCCTCGAGCACCTCGACGTCTCGCTCGAGACCGTCGAGCCGATCATGGGCGTCAAGTTCTGGGACCCGTCGGTCGACATCGACGCCGAGGACGTGACGGTCTCGTTCGCCGAGGGGCGTCCGGTCGCGATCAACGGAGTCCGGTACGACGACCCCGTCGCCCTCGTGCACGAGGCCAACGTCATCGGCGGACGGCACGGGCTCGGCATGTCCGACCAGATCGAGAACCGCATCATCGAGGCCAAGAGCCGCGGCATCTACGAGGCGCCCGCGATGGCGCTGCTGCACATCGCCTACGAGCGGCTGCTCAACGCGATCCACAACGAGGACACGATCGCGAACTACCACGCGCACGGCCGCCGCCTGGGCCGGCTGATGTACGAGGGACGCTGGCTCGACCCGCAGGCCATGATGCTGCGCGAGTCGATCGAGCGCTGGATCGCGTCGCTGGTCACCGGCAGCGTGACGATCCGGCTGCGGCGCGGCGAGGACTACTCGATCCTCGACACGCAGGGCGAGAACTTCTCCTACCACCCCGACAAGCTGTCGATGGAGCGCACCGACAACGCGGTGTTCGGCCCCACCGACCGCATCGGGCAGCTGACGATGCGCAACCTCGACATCGCCGACTCGCGGGCCAAGCTCGAGATGTACGCCGCCCAGCCGCTCGACCAGGGACAGGTCCTGGTCGAGAACGGCACGCTGTTCGGCGACCTGCCGGCCGGCGGCGCCGTGCGCATCGAGGCCAACCCGGCCGCCGCCGGCGAGGACGAGCACGCGCTCGACGCCGCCGCGATGGAGCTGGGGACCGACTGATGGCCACGGTCTCGGTCGCCGTCGTCGGCGCCAGCGGCTACGCCGGCGGAGAGGTGCTGCGGCTGCTGCTGTCGCACCCCGACGTCGAGATCGGCGCCCTCACGGCCGCCTCGAACGCGGGGACGGCGCTGGGTGCCCACCACCCGCACCTCGTCCCGCTCGCCGACCGCGTGCTGCAGCCGACGACGCCCGAGGTCCTCGCGGGCCACGACGTCGTGTTCCTCGGCCTGCCGCACGGCCAGTCCGGCGCGGTCGCGGCGCAGCTCGGGGACGACGCGCTCGTGATCGACCTGGGTGCCGACTTCCGGCTGCAGTCGTCCGACGAGTGGACCGAGTTCTACGGCGGCGACCACGCGGGCACCTGGCCGTACGGGATGCCCGAGCTGATCGTGGGCGAGGGACGCCAGCGCGACGCGCTCGCGGGCGTCCGCCGCATCGCGGTGCCGGGCTGCAACGTCACGGCCGTGACCCTCGGCATCCAGCCCGCCGTCGCAGCGCAGCTCGTCGCACCGACCGACATCGTCGCGGTGCTGGCCAACGGCTACTCCGGCGCGGGCAAGGCCCCCAAGGCCCACCTGCAGGCCGCCGAGGGCCTGGGCGCGGCGTCGCCGTACGGCGTCGGCGGCGTGCACCGTCACGTCCCCGAGATCATGCAGAACCTGCGGCAGGCCGGCGCCGACGAGGTCACGATCTCGTTCACGCCGACGCTCGTGCCGATGGCGCGCGGCATCCTGGCCACCACGACGGCGCGGCTCGCCGACGGCATCGACCTCGCGGTCGTCCGCGCGGCCTACGAGGTCGCCTACCGCGACGAGCCGTTCGTCCACCTGCTGCCCGAGGGGCAGTGGCCGACGACGGCCGCGACGCTCGGCGCCAACACCGCCCAGCTGCAGGTCGCGGTCGACGAGCGCGCACGGCGTCTCGTGGTCGTCTCGGCGATCGACAACCTCGTCAAGGGGACGGCCGGCGGCGCCATCCAGTCCATGAACCTCGCTCTGGGTCTCGCCGAGACCACGGGCCTCTCGACGATCGGACTCGCACCATGAGCGTGACAGCAGCCCAGGGATTCACCGCGCAGGGCGTCCCCGCCGGCCTCAAGTCGACGGGTGCGCCCGACGTCGCGGTCGTCGTCAACCATGGCCCGTCGACGGCGGCCGCGGCGGTGTTCACGAGCAACCGCTGCAAGGCCAACCCCGTGCTGTGGAGCCAGGAGGCCATCAAGACCGGCTCGGCGGTGGCCGTCGCGATCAACTCGGGCGGCGCCAACTGCTACACCGGCGCCGAGGGCTTCACGACGACGCACCGCACGGCCGAGACCGTCGCCGAGATGCTCGGCATCGGCGCGGTCGACGTGCAGGTCGCGTCGACGGGCCTGATCGGCCTGCTGAACGACCGGGAGGCGCTGCTGTCGGGCGTCCGCGCGGCCGTCGAGGGGCAGAGCGCCGACGGCGGCCACACCGCCGCGACGGCGATCATGACGACCGACACCGTCGCCAAGGAGGCGGTCGCCCGCGGCGACGGCTTCACGGTCGGCGGCATGGCCAAGGGCGCCGGCATGCTGGCCCCCGCCCTCGCGACGATGCTGGTGGTCGTCACGACCGACGCCGACGTCGACTCCGCCACGGTCGACGCGGCCCTGCGTGCCGCGACGGCCCAGACGTTCGACCGGCTCGACTCCGACGGCTGCCAGTCGACCAACGACACGGTGCTGCTGATGGCGTCCGGCGCCTCGGGCACGACCCCGGACGCCGACGCGTTCACGGCGGCCGTGACCGAGGTGTGCCGCGATCTCGCGATGCAGCTGCTGGCCGACGCCGAGGGCGCCGACCACGAGATCGCGATCGAGGTCGTGGGCGCCGCATCGGTCGACGACGCGCTGGAGGTCGGCCGCTCGGTCGCGCGCAGCAACCTGTTCAAGTGCGCGATCTTCGGCAAGGACCCCAACTGGGGACGCATCCTGGCCTCGGTCGGCACGACGCAGGCCGCCTTCGACCCCGCCGACCTCGACGTCGCGCTGAACGACGTCTGGGTCTGCCGCAGCAGCGGCCCGGGGGAGTCCCCCGACGCGATCGACCTCGAGGCCCGCGCGGTCACGGTGACGATCGACCTCAAGTCCGGCGACCGGTCGGGCACCATCTGGACCAACGACCTCACGCAGGCCTACGTCCACGAGAACTCGGCGTACAGCTCATGACACCTGACTTCGACCCGGCCGACCACGAGTGGGCGCCCGACGACTGGAAGGAGGCGACCGACAAGGCCGCCACCCTCGCCAAGGCCCTGCCGTGGCTGAAGAAGTACCACGGCAAGGTCATCGTCGTGAAGTACGGCGGCAACGCCATGACCGACGAGAGCCTCAAGCGCGCCTTCGCCGAGGACATCGTCTTCATGCGCCTGGCGGGCTTCAAGCCCGTCGTCGTCCACGGTGGCGGTCCGCAGATCAGCCGCATGCTCGACCGGCTCGGCATCGAGTCGGAGTTCCGCGGCGGGCTGCGCGTCACGACGCCCGAGACGATGGACGTCGTGCGCATGGTGCTGACGGGCCAGGTCGGACGTGAGCTGGTCGGGCTGCTCAACCAGCACGGCGACCTCGCGGTCGGCATGTCGGGCGAGGACGGCGGCCTGTTCACGGCTCAGCGGACCATGCCGGTCATCGACGGCGTCGAGACCGACATCGGGCTGGTCGGCGAGGTCGTCGGCGTGCGTCCCGAGGCCGTGCAGGACCTGATCGACGCCGGACGCATCCCGGTCGTCTCGACCGTCGCGCCCGACGCCTCGGGCCAGGTGCACAACGTCAACGCCGACACGGCCGCCGCCGCGCTGGCCGTCGCGCTGGGCGCCGAGAAGCTGCTCGTGCTGACCGACGTCGAGGGCCTGTACGCCGACTGGCCGAACAGCTCCGACGTCATCGGCGAGATCAGCCCCGAGTCGCTGGCCGAGCTGATCCCGACGCTGTCGACCGGCATGATCCCCAAGATGGCCGCCTGCCTGAAGGCCGTCGAGGAGGGCGTCAAGCGCGCCACCGTGATCGACGGTCGCGAGCCCCACGCCGTCCTGCTCGAGATCTTCACCGACGAGGGGGTCGGCACCCAGGTCGTGCCGGGCGCGCCGACGCGCATCCGCACGGCCCTGTACTCGACCAGCGTCGACAAGGAGACCCCGTCATGACGACCGCCGAGTGGACCGAGCGCTACCAGGGCGCCGTCATGAACACCTTCGGCCCGCCGCAGACCGTGCTGGTGCGTGGCGAGGGCTCGCACGTGTGGGACGCCGACGGCCGGCAGTACCTCGACCTGCTGGCGGGCATCGCGGTCAACGCGCTGGGCCACGGCCACCCCGCGATCGTCGAGGCCGTGACGACCCAGCTGACCACGCTGGGCCACACGTCCAACTTCTTCGCGACCGAGCCGCAGGTGCGGCTCGCCGAGAAGCTCGTGCAGCTCGTCGGCCACGACGCGCGGGTGTTCTTCACCAACTCCGGTGCCGAGGCCAACGAGGCCGCCTTCAAGATCACCCGGCGCACGGGTCGCACCCGCGTCGTCGTGGCCGAGGGATCGTTCCACGGACGCACGATGGGCGCTCTGGCGCTGACGTCCAAGGAGGCGTACCGCGCCCCGTTCGAGCCGCTGCCCGGTGACGTGACGTGGGTGCCGTACGGCGACGCGGCGGCGCTCGAGGCCGCGGTCGACGACACCGTCGCGGCGGTGCTGGTCGAGCCGATCCAGGGCGAGGCGGG
>NZ_LMET01000001.1:2273310-2308382 GCF_001426485.1 Aeromicrobium sp. Root472D3
GACGTCACGACGCGCCACGGCGCACTGCTGTGGCTCGACGAGGTGCAGACGGGCATGGGCCGCACGGGCGCCTGGTTCGCGTACGAGGAGTCCGGCATCGTGCCCGACCTCGTGACGCTGGCCAAGGGGCTCGGCGGCGGCATCCCGATCGGTGCGTGCGTCGCGATCGGTGCGGCCGGCACGCTGCTGCAGCCCGGCAACCACGGCACGACGTTCGGCGGCAACGCGGTCGCGACGGCCGCGGCGCTCGCGGTCGTCGCGACGATCGAGTCCGACGACCTGCTGGCGCACGTCACGACCATCGGCGACCAGCTGCGGCGCGGCCTGGTCGACCACCCGCTCGTCGCCGAGGTCACGGGACGCGGGCTGCTGGTCGGCGTCGTGCTGCACCAGCCGCTGGCCGCCGAGGCGCAGAAGGCAGCGATGGCGGCCGGACTGATCCTCAACAACGCGACGCCCGACCGCCTGCGCCTCGCCCCGCCGCTGGTGCTCACCGAGACCGAGGCCGCGCACGCCGTCACGGTGCTGCGGGGCGTGCTCGACGAGGTGTCGTCATGACCGGGACGGTCCGGCACCTGCTGCGCGACGACGACCTGACCCCGGCCGAGCAGGCCGAGGTGCTGGCGCTCGCTGCCGAGATGAAGGCCGATCCGTACGGGCGCAAGCCCCTGGCGGGTCCGCAGACCGTCGCGGTGATCTTCGACAAGGCGTCGACGCGCACGCGCGTCTCGTTCAGCGTCGGGATCGCCGACCTGGGCGGCAACCCGCTGGTGCTCGACTCCACCGTGACGCAGGGAGGTCGCGGCGAGTCGACCGCCGACACCGCCACGGTGCTGGGACGGATGACGAGCGCGATCGTGTGGCGCACCTACGCGCAGGCCGGGCTGGAGGAGATGGCCGCCCACGCCGGCGTCCCGGTCATCAACGCGCTGAGCGACGACTTCCACCCGTGCCAGATCCTGGCCGACTGGCAGACCGTCATCGAGCACAAGGGACGCCTGGCCGGGCTGACGGTCGCCTACCTCGGCGACGGGGCCAACAACATGGGGCACTCGTACCTCCTCGGGGGAGCGACCGCCGGCCTGCACGTGCGGATCGGTGCCCCGGCGGGCTACCAGCCGGCGCAGCGGATCGTCGACGACGCCGCCACGATCGCCGCCACGACGGGTGGCTCGGTGCTCGTCACCGACGACCCCGCCGCCGCGATCGCCGGTGCCGACGTCGTCATCACCGACACGTGGGTCTCGATGGGTCAGGAGGCCGAGAAGGAGGCGCGGCTGTCGCTGTTCGGCGACTACGCGATCACCGAGGCGTCCCTCGCGCTCGCCGCCCCCGACGCCGTCGTGCTGCACTGCCTGCCGGCGTACCGCGGGCTCGAGATCTCCTCGGAGGTGCTCGACGGGCCGCAGAGCGTCGTGTGGGACGAGGCCGAGAACCGCCTGCACGCCCAGAAGGCCCTGATGGTGTGGCTGCTCGAGAAGTCCGCGGCGCCCGCATGAGCGCCGCCGACACCAAGACCGCCCGCCAGCAGCTCATCATCGACCTGCTGACCCGGCACGCCGTCCGCTCGCAGGGCGAGCTGGTCGAGCTGCTGGACCAGCGGGGCGTCAACGCGACGCCCTCGACCGTGTCGCGCGACCTGGTCGAGCTCGACGCCGTCCGCGTGCGTCACGAGGGCAGCGGGCTGGTGTACGCCGTGCCGGCCGAGGGGGGCGACCGCACGCCGCGACCCGGCACGGGCAGCTCGGCGGCGCAGTCGCGCCTCGCCCGCCTGGTGCGCGAGCTGCTCGTGACGGCCGAGGCGTCGGCCAACCTCGTCATCCTGCGCACGCCGCCCGGTGCGGCCCAGTACCTCGCCTCCGCGATCGACCACTCGTCACCGGACGACGTCATCGGCACGATCGCCGGCGACGACACCGTGATGATGATCTGCCGTGACCCCGCCGGCGGCGACGAGGTCGCCCGCCGCTTCATGGACCTCGCCGGTCCGACCTCCAAGGAGATCCCGTGACCGACCCCCAGACACCCGAGCCGACGAACGCCCTGTGGGGCGGACGGTTCGCCTCCGGCCCCTCGCCCGAGCTCGTCGAGCTGTCGCGCTCGACGCACTTCGACTGGCGTCTCGCGCCGTACGACCTCGCGGGGTCGCGCGCCCACGCCGTCGTCCTGCACGCCGCCGGGCTGCTGAGCCGCGACGACCTCACGTCGCTGGTCGCGGGCATCGACTCGCTCGACGCCGACGTCGCGTCGGGGGCGTTCGCCGCCCAGCCCGACGACGAGGACGTGCACACGGCCCTCGAGCGGGGACTCCTCGAGCGCCTCGGCGCCGACCTCGGCGGGCGCCTGCGGGCCGGGCGCTCGCGCAACGACCAGATCGCGACGCTGTTCAAGATGTACCTGCGCGACCACGGCCGCCGGATCGCGGCGCTCGTGACCGACCTGGTCGAGGCGCTGGCCGCCCAGGCCGACGACCACCTGGGGGTCGCGATGCCGGGTCGCACGCACCTGCAGCACGCCCAGCCCGTCCTGCTGTCGCACCACCTGCTGGCGCACGCGTGGCCGCTCGTGCGCGACCTCGACCGGCTCGCCGACTGGGACGCCCGCGTCTCGGCCGACTCGCCGTACGGCTCGGGTGCCCTGGCCGGGTCGTCGCTGGGGCTCGACCCCGAGAAGGTCGCCGCCGACCTCGGCTTCAGCGGGTCGACCGCCAACTCGATCGACGGCACGGCGGCCCGCGACTTCGTGGCCGAGTTCGCGTTCGTGACGGCCCAGATCGGCGTCGACGTCTCGCGGCTCGCCGAGGAGATCATCATCTGGAACACCAAGGAGTTCGACTTCGTCACGCTGCACGACGGCTACTCCACGGGGTCGAGCATCATGCCGCAGAAGAAGAACCCCGACATCGCCGAGCTCGCGCGGGGCAAGTCGGGACGGCTGATCGGCAACCTCACGGGGCTGCTCGCGACGCTGAAGGGGCTGCCGCTGGCGTACAACCGCGACCTGCAGGAGGACAAGGAGCCGGTGTTCGACTCGATCGACACGCTCGAGGTGCTGCTGCCCGCCTTCACCGGCATGGTCGCGACGCTGACGTTCCACACCGAGCGCATGCAGGCGCTCGCGCCGCAGGGCTTCGCGCTCGCGACCGACATCGCCGAGTGGCTGGTGCGCGAGGGCGTGCCGTTCCGCGTCGCCCACGAGCTGTCGGGCGCCTGCGTGCAGGCGTGCGAGCGGCGGGGCATCGAGCTGTGGGACCTGTCGGACGACGACTTCGCGGCGATCTCGCCGGCCCTCACACCCGGTGTCCGCGAGGTGCTGACGGTCGAGGGCTCGCTGGCGTCGCGCGACGCGCGCGGCGGCACGGCCCAGGTGCGGGTCGCCGAGCAGCTCGCCGAGCTGCGGGACCGGCTGTCGGCCCGGCGACCGAGCGCTGGCTAGGCTCGGCGCATGCGTTCTCGTCTTCTCGCCGCCACGGCGACCACCGTACTGATCACCACGCTGGCCGCCTGCGGAGGTTCTGACGGCGGAGGCTCCGACGGAGCGTCGGCCGCGGATCCCGCCGCCACGTCGCAGGCCCCGTCGGCGACCGACAGCCCGGGTGCCGCCGCCGACGGCACCTGCACGTACACCGAGACCGACGAGCCGGGCAAGAAGGCCACGCTCCCGCCGGCGACCCCGACGAGCCTCGACGAGGTCACGATCACGACCAACCGCGGCGTCATCAAGGCGTCGCTCACGCCCGACTCGGCCCCCTGCACCGTCAGCAGCTTCGCGTCGCTGGCCCAGCAGGGGTACTTCGACGGCACCAAGTGCCACCGCCTCGTGCCCGGGTTCGTGCTGCAGTGCGGCGATCCCTCCGCGACCGGTCAGGGCGGTCCGGGGTACGCGTTCCCCGACGAGCTGACCGGCCAGGAGACCTACCCGGCCGGCACCCTCGCGATGGCCAACGCCGGCCCCGACACCAACGGCTCGCAGTTCTTCATCGTCCTGGCGGACGCCGACCTGCCGCCCAGCTACACCGTGTTCGGCACGGTCGACGCGGCCGGTCTGAAGGTCGCCCAGCAGATCGAGGCCGACGGCGTGGGCGCCGACGGCACGGCTCCCGCCCAGGACGTCATCCTCGAGTCGGTCAGCTGACACCGTGCACGACGCGAGCCCGGACGGCGTCGTCGCCCGGGCCCGCGGCCTCCTCGGGCGCACCCTGCACGGCCACGGCGCGACCGTGCGCATCACGGAGGTCGAGGCCTACGGCGGCGTCGACGACCCCGCGTCGCACGCGTTCACGCGCACCCCGCGCAGCGAGATCATGTACGGACCACCGTGGCGGCTGTACGTCTACCGGTCGTACGGGATGCACTTCTGCGCCAACGTCGTGACGGGGCCGACCGAGATCGCGGCGGCCGTGCTGGTGCGGGCCGGCGAGGTCGTCGACGGGCTGGACGTCGCACGGTCGCGCCGACCCGGGGTCGCGGACGTCGCCCTGGCCCGGGGCCCCGGCAACCTCGCCCGCGCCCTGGGCCTGACCCTCGACGACCTGGGCACCGAGCTGCTGACCGGCGGGGGAGTGCGGCTCGGGCCCGAGCCCGACGTGACGCCGGAGGTCATGACGGGCCCGCGCGTGGGCGTCTCCAAGGCCGCGGACGTCCCGTGGCGCCTCTGGGTCACAGGCGACCCGACGGTCTCGGCGCACCGCCGCAGCCCCCGAGCGGTGCGGCAGCCACCTGTCACGCCCCAGGGCGGTGCCTGAGCCACGCATCATCGGTCCCGACAGGTGGCCCCGACACCGACACCGGCGGCAGGGCGAGTCAGCGGACCGAGCGGTAGCGACGCTCGGGGCGCCCGGCGTTGCCGTAGTTGAGGCGGACGACCGCCGTCCCCTGGTCGACGAAGTGCTCGAGGTAGCGCCGGGCACTGACGCGTGACAGCCCGACGAGCTCGCCGCAGTCGGCCGCCGACAGCTCGTCGCCGCGGGCCAGCGCCTCGGCCACGAGCTGCGCCGACTCCGGGCTGAGCCCCTTCGGCAACGCCGTCACGGCCGCCGGAGGCGTGCCGAACGCGCGGTCGATCGCCGCCTGGTCGGGCGCGCCCGACGCGAGGGTCTCGAGCGACTCGCGCACCCGCTGCATGCGCGACGCGAAGTCGACGTGCTCGAACGGCTTGACGAGGTACTGCAGCGCACCGCCGTGCAGGGCCGACCGGACGGCCTCGGCGTCCCGCTCGGCCGTCACCATCACGACGCCGACCGTGCTGCCGTCCGCCCTGAGCCGCTGCAGCACGTCGAGGCCGCTCATGTCGGGCAGGTGCACGTCGAGCAGCAGCAGGTCGGGGGACAGGTCGGCGTGCAGCTGGAGCGCCTCGGCGCCGGTGCGGGCCGTGCCGACGACCTCGAAGCCGGGGGTGCGCTCGACGAACCGGCCGTGGATGCTCGCGACCATGAAGTCGTCGTCGACGACCAGCACGCGGATCATGCGGGCTCCTTCGGCAGACGGATGGTGAACACGGCACCGCGGCCGACGCCGTCACCGTCGTCGCCGGCACCGACCGTCACGCTACCTCCCCGCTGCGTGCAGATGAGCCGCACGAGCGGCAGCCCGATGCCCCGCCCGCCGGGGACGTCCGGCTTGGTCGAGAAGCCGCGCGCGAAGATCGTGTCGCGCAGCTCGGCCGGCACGCCCGGTCCGTCGTCGCGCACGCACAGGACGATGTCGTCGGCGTCCTCCGACAGCTCGACGACCACGGCGGGCGCGGGTCCGCCCTTGCAGGCGTCGACCGCGTTGTCGACGAGGTTGCCGATGATCGTGGTCAGGTCGGCCGACGTGTGGGGCGACAGCGCCTCGAGGGCCGAGTCGTCGGTCAGCGTCAACGTCACGCCCGCCTCGGCCGCGACGCTCGACTTGGCGATCAGCAGGGCCGCGACGGCCGGGTCGGACACGCGCCGCGTCACGGCGTCGGAGATCGCGGCCCGGCGTCGCGTCAGCACGCCGACCAGCGACGTCACCTCGTCGTACTCACCGAGCTGGACGAGCCCCGAGATCGTGTGCAGCTGGTTGGCGAACTCGTGGGTCTGCGCCCGCAGGGTGTCGGTGATCGACAGGTTCGAGCTGAGCTGGCCCTGCATCGACACCAGGTCGGTGCGGTCGCGCATCGTGGTGACGGCACCGATGCCCTGACCGCGGCTCGAGGCCGACCGCTGGTTGAACACCACGACGCGCTCACCCACCAGCACCACGGCGTCCTGGCTGTCGGCCCCGGGGGTCAGCAGCTCGACGACGGGCTGGTCGAGCCCCAGCGAGTCGAGGCGGCGCCCCACGACGTCCGTGCCAAGGCCCAGCAGCGAGCGGGCGCTGTCGTTGATCATCGTGATCCGCTCGTCGGTGCCGACGGCGACGACGCCCTCGCGGATGCTGTGCAGCAGCGCCTCGCGGTGGTCGGCCAGCGTCGCGAACTCGCGCGGCTCGAGACCACGGGTGCGCCGCCGGACGAGCCGGGCCAGCAGCCACGACCCCGCGATGCCCAGGCCGGCGCCCGCGCCGAGGTACAGCACCAGCTCGTCGGCGGCGTTCGTCAGGCGCGTCCAGAACGACGGGAACTGCTCCTCCGCCACGGCCAGCCCCACGAGCGTGCCGGAGTCGTCGATGATCGGCGCGTGCGCCGCGACGAAGCGGTGGCCGCGCGTCTCGACGGTGCCGACCCAGGCGCGTCCCTCACGGACGCGCGAGTCGCCGAGCTCGGCGCGGGCGCCGACGAGCCGGGGGTCGGACGACGACAGCACCCGGCCCGCCGGATCGGCGATCGTGATCTCGGTGGCCCCCGACAGGCCCACGGCCCGGTCGATCGCGGGGGCGAGCGACGTCGCCGGCACGGGCCCCCGGATCTGGGCGCGGACGACCGACAGGTTAGCGAGGTACTCCGACACCGAGCGCATCTGCGCACCGCGCTCGGACGCGAACGAGGCGTTCGACTGCTGCACCGAGATCGCGCCGACGATCGCGAGGACGAAGGCGACGACGACGAGCTGCAGGACGAGGAACTGTCCCGCGAGCGTCAGGCGCCTGCGCTGTGACCACAACGTCCACAACCTCCTTTGGTTCCGCAATGGTGACCCACACCACAGGGGCGGGTCATGATCGGGGTCGATCACAGGAGGTCCCATGACGCCGACCAGGCGATCACACCGGTTGACGGCGACAGTATTCCTCGTCGCCGCCGCGCTGCTGCTGTCCGCATGCGGAGTCACGCGCGGAGGCGAGGGCGAGGCGAACCGCCGGCTCAGCATGTACATCCCCAACAGCCCCGGCGGCGGCTACGACCTGACGGGACGCGCGGCGGCGCGCGTGCTCGAGGACGCCGAGCTGTCGGGTCGGTTCGAGGTCACCAACGTCATCGGCGCCGGCGGCACCGTGGCGATGCAGCGCCTGCTCAACGAGGAGGGCGTCGACGACCTCGTGATGTCGATGGGGCTCGGCGTCGTCGGCGCGACCTACACCAACGACTCGAAGGCCCGCGTCTCGCAGGCGACGCCGATCGCCCGCCTGATCGAGGACCAGGAGGCGCTCATCGTCCCGAAGGACTCGCCGTTCCAGACGGTGCAGGACCTCGTCGACGCGTGGAAGGCCGATCCGAGCAGCGTCACGATCGGCGGCGGCTCGTCGCCCGGCGGACCCGACTTCCTGTTCCCGATGCAGCTGGCCAAGACCGTCGGGATCGATCCCAAGCAGGTCAAGTACATCGTGTACGACGGCGGCGGACCGCTCACCAGCGCGCTGCTCGGCAAGAAGATCGACGTCGGCGCCTCCGGACCCAGCGAGTTCGAGGGACAGCTCGAGGACGGCTCGCTGCGCGTCCTCGCGGTCTCGGGCGAGGAGCGCCTCGAGACCGTCGACGCGCCGACCCTCAAGGAGTCCGGCATCGACATGACGTTCGTCAACTGGCGCGGCATCCTCGCCCCGCCCGGCATCTCGGACGAGTCGCGCGAGCGCCTCGTGGCGATGTTCACCGAGATGCACAAGACGAAGGGCTGGCAGGACGCGATCAAGCGCAACGGCTGGATCGACTCGTTCGCCACCGGCGAGGAGTTCGAGACCTTCCTGCTCGAGCAGGACAAGCGGGTCGAGACGACCCTGAAGGAGCTGGGGCTGGCATGAGCACCGTCGAGAAGCACGAGACCCCCGGGCGCACGCGGCTCGTCGACAAGGCCCAGTACGGGCTCGCCGCGTTCCTCGCGGTCGTCGGCGCCTACGTGGTCTACGACGCGACGACGCTGAGCGACGGCTTCGCCGACCAGCCCGTCCAGCCGTACGCCTTCCCTTACGTCGTCGGCACGGTGCTGGTCGTGCTCGCGGCCCTGCTCGCGATCGCGACGGCGCGCGGTGACGTCCCGGCGGCCGAGGAGGGCGAGGACGTCGACCTGACGCAGCCCAGCGACTGGGCGACCGTCGCGAAGCTCGTCGTGGTGTTCCTGGCCAACATCCTGCTGGTCGACTGGCTCGGCTGGGCGATCACCGGCGCGATGCTGTTCGTCGGCACCGCCTACGTGCTCGGCAGCCGCACCCTGATCCGCGACGTCGCGGTGGGCGTGGCCCTGTCGGTCGGCACCTGGTACGGCTTCTACTCGGGCCTGGGTCTCGCGATCCCGGCCGGCATCCTGGACGGGATCCTCTGATGGACTCACTCAACCTGTTGATGGACGGCTTCGCCCAGGCGCTGACGGTCCAGAACCTCTTCTACGCCGTGGTCGGCGTGTTCCTCGGCACCGCCGTCGGCGTGCTGCCGGGCATCGGGCCGGCCATGACGCTGGCCCTGCTGCTGCCCATCACGTACAGCGTCGGTCCCGACAGCGCGCTCATCATGTTCGCCGGCATCTACTACGGCGGCATGTACGGCGGCTCGACCACCTCGATCCTGCTGAACACGCCGGGGGAGTCGTCGTCGGTCGTGACGGCCATCGAGGGCAACAAGATGGCCAAGAAGGGGCGGGCGGCGCAGGCCCTCGCCACCGCGGCGATCGGCTCGTTCGTCGCCGGCACGATCGGCACGCTGCTGCTGGTGCTGTTCGCGCCCTCCGTGGCCGGCCAGGTCGTCAAGCTCGGCAACCCGTCGAACTTCGCCCTGATCCTGCTGGCGCTGTTCGCCGTCACCGCGGTGCTCGGCACCTCGCGGCTGCGCGGCTTCATCGCGCTGTTCCTCGGCCTGGCGATCGGCCTGGTCGGCGGCCAGACCGGCCAGGCCCGCCTGACGTTCGGCAACCCGCTGCTGGCCGACGGCATCGACATCGTCGTCGTCGCGGTCGCGATCTTCGCGATCGGCGAGGCCCTGTGGGTCGCG
Organism: Aeromicrobium sp. Root472D3; assembly: GCF_001426485.1. Taxonomy (GTDB): domain Bacteria; phylum Actinomycetota; class Actinomycetes; order Propionibacteriales; family Nocardioidaceae; genus Aeromicrobium. The sequence goes on from NZ_LMET01000001.1 coordinate 2,282,632, forward strand.
GCGCACCTGCGTCGTCGCCCGCTCGACATCATCCCGGTCGGCCAGCCCTGGATGAGCCGTGAGGACTGGGGACGCTCGTGGAAGCCGTGGCTGCGCGGCACGGCGTTCGGCTTCCCGTTCGGCGCCCTTCCGGCCGGTGGCGCCGAGATCCCGACGTTCCTGTCGTACGTCACCGAGCGCAAGCTCGCCAAGCACCCCGAGGAGTTCGGCAAGGGCGCGATCGAGGGCGTCGCGGGTCCCGAGGCGGCCAACAACGCCTCGGCCGCCGGCACGCTCGTGCCGCTCCTGGCGATCGGCCTGCCGACGACCGCGACGGCCGCGATCATGCTGCTGGCGATCCAGAGCTACGGCATCGAGACCGGCCCGCAGCTGTTCGACACCGAGCCGGACCTCGTCTGGGCCCTGCTCGCGAGCCTGTTCATCGGCAACACGCTGCTGCTCCTGCTCAACCTGCCCTTGGCGCCGCTGTGGGCCAAGCTGCTGCAGATCCCGCGTCCGTACCTCTACGCGGGCATCCTGTTCTTCGCCTCGCTCGGCGCCTACAGCGTCAGCTTCCAGCCGTTCGACCTGGCGCTCCTGCTGGTCATCGGCCTGCTGGGGCTCGCGATGCGCCGCTTCGGCCTGCCGGTGCTGCCGCTCATCATCGGCGTGATCCTCGGGCCCAAGCTCGAGGAGCAGCTCACCACGTCGCTGCAGATCTCGTCGGGCGACGTCAGCACGCTGTGGAGCGAGCCCGTCGCCGTCATCGTGTACGCGTTCATCGCGCTGGCGCTGGTCGCCATCCTCGCCTCGGGGCTGCGCAAGCCCAAGCCCGAGGCACCCGTCGAGGAGAAGGAAGAGGTGTCGGCATGACCGTAGTGGTGATGTACAGCCCGGACGAGTTCGGGCGGGTGGCGCTGTCGTACGGCGCCACGGAGGCGGCCCGCCGCGAGGAGCGGCTGGTCGTGGTCAACCCCACGAAGGGCGACGCGTACGTCGACACCAAGTTCGCCGGCGACGACGAGCTGTCGTCGCTGCGGTCGATCCTCGACCGGCTCGACGTCGAGTCCGAGATCCTGCACGACGTCGTGCCCGACATCGCGGGCGCCGTGCTGCACGCGGCGTCGTCGACGGGGGCCTCGCTGATCGTGGTGGGCATCCGCCCGCGCACGCCGGTCGGCAAGCTGCTGCTCGGCAGCGTCGCGCAGCGGCTGATCCTCGACGCGGAGTGCCCCGTGCTGGCGGTCAAGCCGGACGGCTCGGAGAACCTGCTCGCCGGCACCTAGAGTGTCGGGGTGACCGAGCGCCTCCGCAGGATCGAGATCGTCGCCGACCGGGAGCGTCCGTCGGCCTTCACGCTGCGCATCGACGGCACCGAGCAGTCGTACGTCGACCTCGACGACCCGACGCGCCTCGAGTTCGACTACGTGCAGCGGATGGCCGACGCGATCGACGGCCACGGCGTCGCGGGGGAGCCCCTGCGCTGCGTCCACGTGGGCGGCGCCGGCATGACGGTGCCGCGCTACGTGGCCGCGACGCGTCCGCGGTCGCCGCAGATCGTGCTGGAGCCCGACGAGGAGATCACGGCGCTGGTGCGCGAGCGCATCCCGCTGCCGCGCCAGAGCGGCATCAAGGTCAGGCCGCTCGACGGGCGGGCCGGCATCGCGGCGATGCGCGATGACTTCGCCGACGTCATCGTGCTCGACGCCTTCGACGGCGACCGGATCCCCGCCGACCTGACGACGGCCGAGTTCTTCGCCGACCTCGCACGCGTCGCGACGGCCGACGGGCTGGTGCTGCTCAACCTGGCCGACCGCGCGCCGTTCCCGTACCTGCGGCGCGCGGTGCGGGGCGTGTGCGACGCGTTCGCGCACGTCGTGATGTGCGCCGAGCCGGCCACGCTCAAGGGGCGCCGCTTCGGCAACGTGCTGGTCATGGCGTCGGCGGCCCCGCTGCCCTGGGAGACGCTGGCCCGCAAGGCCGCGAGCTCGCCGTTCCCGTACCGCGTCCTGCCCTACCGCGAGGTGCTGACGACCTTCGCGGCGAAGACGCCCTTCACCGAGGCGGACGCCGAGCGGTCGCCGTCGCGCGGCGGCGACACCAGCTACTTCTCCTGAGCCCGTCCGGGCCGTGGTCAGGCGTCGAGAGCCTCGGCGAGCGCCGTGACGGCATGGTCGATCTCGTCCTTGGTGATGACGAGCGGGGGAGCGATGCGCAACGTGCGCTCGTGCGTCTCCTTGCACAGCACGCCACGGTCGCGCAGCGCCATCGAGACCTCGCGGCCGGTCTTGGCGAGCGGGTCGATGTCGACCCCGGCCCACAGGCCGCGACCGCGCACCGACGCGACGCCCTTGCCGACCAGCTCGTCGAGTCGGCCGTGCAGGTAGCGACCGAGCTCGAGCGAGCGGGTCTGGAACTCGCCGGTCTCGAGGAGCCCCACGACGGCGCGCCCCACGGCGCAGGCGACGGGGTAGCCGCCGAACGTCGAGCCGTGCTGGCCCGGCTTGAGGACGCCGAGCACGTCGGCACGCCCCACGACGGCCGAGACGGGGATGATGCCGCCGCCGAGGGCCTTGCCGAGCGTGTAGAGATCGGCCCGGACGTCGTCGTGGTCGAGGGCGAACAGCTTGCCCGTGCGGGCCAGGCCCGACTGGATCTCGTCGGCGACCAGCAGGACGTTGTGCTCGTCGCACAGCCGCCGCACGCCGGGGAAGAAGCCGGACGGCGGGACGACGACGCCCGCCTCGCCCTGGATCGGCTCCATCAGGATCGCGGCCGTGTTCGGCGTGATGGCGGCCTCGATCGCGGCGAGGTCGCCGTAGGGCACCGTGACGAAGCCCGGCGTGAAGGGACCGTAGTTGTCGTGCGCCGCGGGATCGTCCGAGAACGACACGATCGTCGTGGTGCGGCCGTGGAAGTTGCCCGACGCGACGATGATCTCGGCGCGGTCGAACCCGACGCCCTTGACCTCGTAGGCCCACTTGCGGGCGACCTTGATGGCCGACTCGACGGCCTCGGCGCCGGTGTTCATCGTCAGGACGGTCTCGGTCTGCGTCAGCTCGGCCAGCTCGCGGCAGAACGCGCCGTACTGGTCGTTGTGGAAGGCGCGCGAGGTCAGCGTCAGCCGGTCGAGCTGCTCGCGTGCGGCGTCGATCAGGACGGGGTGGCGGTGACCGAAGTTGAGCGCCGAGTACCCCGACAGGAAGTCGAGGTACCGGTTGCCCTCGACGTCGGTGACCCAGGCGCCCTCCGCCTCGGCGATGACGACGGGCAACGGGTGGTAGTTGTGGGCACCCCACTCCTCGTCGAGCTTGATGTAGGACGCGGTGTCGAGGGTCATGGCACCACGGTAGCCGCCGGGTGTTCCGCTGCGCGACGGGCCGGATATCGTGGCCCGGTGAGCTCCGCAGATCGACCCGACGCCTGGCGTCCGGCCGATCGCCCGGTGCGGATCGCCCGCTCGGTCGCCGCCGCCCTGGTGTGCGTCCTGGCCGCGGCCACCGGCCACCACGCCGCCGGCGGCCCCCTGCCCGCCGTCGCGGTCCTGTCGGTCTTCGCCGGCTCCGCCGCGGTGGCCTGGCTGTTGTCGTCACGCCGCGTCACGCCCTCGCAGCTGCTGGGCCTGCTGGTCCTGTGCCAGGTCGTCGTCCACCTCGGCGCGTCCGACGGGACGATGGTCATGGGCGGCGCGATGGTCGCGGCCCACGTGGCCGCCACGGCGGTCAGCGTGCTGGCCCTGTCCCGTGGCGAGGCGCTGGTCTGGCGGCTCGCCGAGCGGCTCGTGCTGCGCGCCGTCCCGGTGCTGGGGGCGGCCGACGTCGTCCCGCCCGTCCGTCGTGTGCGGACCGTCGCGCGCACGCGCTCGCGCCACGACGTGCGGCTCACGCACTCGCGCGTCCTGAGAGGGCCGCCGGTCAGCCCCGCCTGACCTGCACCCACACCTCTCACCAGAAGGACCTCTCATGACACGCACCACCGCGCGGCTCGCCGCTGCGCTCTCGGCGATCGCCCTCGTGGCCGTCGCCGCCCCCGCCTCGGCCCACGTCGGCGTCTCGTCGCCCGACGCGGCCAAGGAAGGATTCGGCAAGGCCGTCTTCCGCGTCCCCAACGAGTCCGACTCCGCCGCGACGACCAAGATCGTCGTGACGCTGCCCGCCGAGACGCCGTTCGCCTTCGTCTCGGCCGAGGCCAAGCCCGGCTGGACGGCGACCGTCACCAAGGCGCCGCTCGACAAGCCGACGACGGTCGGCGACTACGACCTCACCGAGGCCGTCAGCACCGTCACGTGGACCGCGAAGGGCGACGGCGGCATCCCCGTCGGACAGTTCGACGAGTTCGCCATCTCGGGCGGGCCGTTCCCCGACGCCGACTCGATCTCGTTCTCGGCGCAGCAGACCTACGCCGACGGCGAGGTCGTCGACTGGGACCAGCCGCAGGCCGAGGGCGAGGCGGAGCCCGAGCACCCCGCTCCGACCCTGACGCTCGGCGAGCCGACCGGTGACCACCACGGTGCGGCGTCGACGACCGCCGACACCGAGGACGCGGCCGCGACGACCGAGGCGTCGGACGACGACTCGTCCACCGGCCTCGGCACGTGGCTCGGCGGCGCGGCGCTGCTCGTCGCGCTCGCGGCCCTGGTTGTGTCGCTGCGACAGAATCGACGTCGTGCCTAACAACGTCGTCCTGCGCGGGATCCTGCTGGGTCTGGCCACCTTCCTCCTCGGAGGTCTCGTCCTCGGGGCCGGTCCGGCCAGCGCCCACGCGGCGCTGATCGGCACCGACCCCGAGGACGGGGGCACGCTGTCGACGTCACCCGCGTCGATCACCTTCACGTTCAACGAGAACGTCTCCCGTCGGGCGCAGGTGGCCGTCGCCGCGCCCGACGGCACCCAGCTCGACGTCGGCACCATCACGGCCGTCGACAACACCGTCACGGCACGGCTCCCCGACGCGGGTCAGCGTGGCACGTACAGCGCCTCGTACCGCGTCGTGTCGGCCGACGGCCACCCGGTCACCGGCACGATCGCCTACGACGTCACGGCCGGCCGGGCCGTCACGCAGGTCGACGTCCCCGAGCAGGAGAACTTCATCCACCGCCACCGTTCGCACGTCGTGTGGGGCGTCCTCGCGGCCGTCGTCGCGATCGTCCTGCTGCTCGCACCCCTGAGGAGGCGCGATGACGCAGACGCTGCGTGACACGCTGGTCGGCTTCATCATCGCCGGCCTCACCCTGACGGCCTTCCTCGTGATGGGCGGCGGCGCCTACGGCAAGGCCCCGATCGGCATCGCCGACCCGGGCGTGCTGGTGGGCTGGGCGCTGCCGTTCTCGAAGGTGCTCAACGACGTCGCCGCCGTCATGGTCATCGGCTTCCTGGCCGCCGCGGCGTTCCTGGTCCCGTCGACCGACAACGAGGTGCAGGGGCTCTCGGTGCAGGCCGTCCGCCTGGCGTCGCGCTGGGCGACGGTCTGGGCCGTCGTCAGCGTCGTCTACTTCTTCCTGCTGCTGTCGGGCGACATCTTCGGCAAGCCGCTGACCGACGTCGCGTGGGCCGACATCACGGGCTTCCTCGGGTTCTCCGAGGGGCGCGCGATCCTGCTGCAGGCGCTCGGCGCCGCCGTCATCGCCGTCGCGACGCGCTTCACCCTCGGCATCCGGTCCGTCGCCGGCATGCTCGGCGTCTCGCTGGCGACGCTCGCGCCGATCGCGCTGACGGGGCACTCCGCGTCGTCCGGCTCGCACGACCTCGCGACGACGAGCCTGTACCTGCACGTCCTGGGCGTCACGCTGTGGGTCGGCGGACTCGCCGCCCTCGGCTGGGTCGCGATCCGCGGCAGCAAGCGGCTCGAGCCGGCCGTCGCGCGCTACTCGACGCTCGCGCTGTGGAGCTTCGTGGTCGTGGGGGTCTCGGGGCTGGTCAACGCCGCCGTGCGGCTGCGGTCGCTGGCCGACGTCTTCGGCACGTCCTACGGCCTGCTCGTCGTCGCCAAGGTCGTCGCGCTCGTCGCGCTGGGCGCGTTCGGGGTCCGTCAGCGCCGGCGCATCGTCGCCGCGGGCAGCGGGTTCGTGCGCCTCGCCACGACCGAGCTGTTCGTGATGGCCGCGGCGATCGGCCTGGCGGTCGCCCTGTCGCGCACGCCGACGCCCGTCGGCGACCGCGTGCTGCAGACGCCCGCCGAGGAGCTGCTCGGCGGACCGCTGCCGGCAGCACCCACGGTCCTGCGGCTGCTGTGGGGCTGGTCGGGCAACGGCGTCGGGCTCGCGATCGTCGCGCTCGGCGTCGCGCTCTACCTGCGCGGCGTGGTCGCGATGCGGCGGCGCGGCGACGCGTGGCCGATCGGTCGCACGATCTCGTGGATGGTCGGCATGGTCGTCATCGCCTGGGCGACGTTCGGCGGGCTGGGGGAGTACTCCCACGTCCTGTTCAGCGCCCACATGGCGTCCCACATGATGCTGTCGATGGTCGCACCGATCTTCCTGGCCCTCGGCGCGCCCATGACCCTCGCCCTGCGCACCCTGCCCGGCCCCCGCCAGCCCGGGGAGGTGTCGCCGCGCGCGATCCTGCTGTCGTTCCTGCAGTCACGCTTCTCGCGGGTCGTGACGCACCCCGTCGTGGGTCCCGTGCTGTTCGTCGGCAGCCTCTACGGCCTGTACTTCACGGGCATCTTCGAGGCGCTCATGAGCAACCACCTGGGCCACGCCGTCATGGAGGTGCACTTCCTGGCCGTGGGCCTGCTGTTCTACTACGTCCTGATCGGCATCGACCCGTCGCCGCACGCGCTGGCGCCCGTCGCACGGTTCGGCGCCCTGCTCGTCACGGTGCCGTTCCACGCGTTCTTCGCGATCGCCGTGATGTCGTCCAACACGGTGTTCGCGCTCGACTACTGGCGCGACATCGACCGTCCGTACCGGACCGACCTGCTGGCCGACCAGTACCTCGGCGGCGGCATGGCCTGGGCGATGGGCGAGATCCCGCTGGTGCTCGTGATGGTCGCGATCCTGTTCCAGTGGTTCCGCTCCGACTCGCGCGAGGCCAAGCGCTTCGACCGCGCGGAGGACCGCACCGAGGACGCCGCGCTCGAGGCGTACAACGCCCGCCTGCGCGACCTCGCCGAGCACGGAAAACGGCGGGACCCCAACCAGTAGGTCGGGATCCCGCCGTCGGCCGTGCGGCTCGGTCAGAAGATGATCTGGCCGCCGGAGGTCGCTGCGGTGAAGCGCTCCTGGGCGTCGGCCCAGTTGACGATGTTCCACCACGCCTTGACGTAGTCGCCCTTGACGTTGAGGTAGTCGAGGTAGAACGCGTGCTCCCACATGTCGAGCTGCGTGATCGGGATCAGCGTCGCGGGGATGTTGTTCTGCTGGTCGAACAGCTGCACCACGACGAGCTTCTGGCCCAGGGTGTCCCAGGTCAGGATCGCCCAGCCGGAGCCCTGCAGGCCGAGGGCCGTCGCCTCGAACTGCGCGCGGAACGCGTCGAACGAGCCGAAGTCCTGGTCGATGGCCGCCGCGAGCTCGCCCGTGGGCTTGTCGCCGCCCTCGGGGGACAGGTTCTTCCAGAAGATCGAGTGGTTGATGTGACCACCGAGGTGGAAGGCGAGGTTCTTCTCCAGCAGGTTGATCGTGCCGAAGGAGTTCTTGTCGCGCGCCTCCTCGAGCTGCTCGAGCGCCTGGTTGATGCCGGCCACGTAGGCGGCGTGGTGCTTGGAGTGGTGCAGCTCCATGATCTTGCCGGAGATGTGCGGGTCCAGGGCGCCGTAGTCGTACGGCAGATCCGGAAGTGTGTAGACAGCCACGTTCCTCCTCGGGAAGTGGGGCACGACGTGCCCCGAATGTTCGGTTCTCTTCGGTCAACGCCCAGTCTGTCAGTCCTGTTCCCACGCGCCAACGGGGTGTGGCGATGTCCTACGCTGTGTCAGGACATCCGCGGCGTCCGCTCGACGAGCACGCCGGCACGAGCACGGGCGAGGAGGACGATCGGTGGACGAGCGCATCATCACCGTGCCGAACGCGCTGAGCTTCGTCCGCCTCCTGCTCGTCCCGGTGTTCCTGTGGCTCGTGCTGGGCCCCGAGGAGGACGGCTTGGCGCTGCTGGTCCTCATGATCTCGGGGGTCACCGACTACCTCGACGGCAAGCTCGCCCGCACCCTCAACCAGGCCTCCAAGATCGGCGCGATCCTCGACCCCGTCGCCGACCGCTGCTACATCCTCGCGGTCGTCATCGGCCTGGGCTTCCGCGACATCATCCCGTGGTGGCTCGCGGTCGTCCTGCCGCTGCGCGACGTGTTCCTGTTCGGGCTCGTGCCGTTCCTGCGCACGCGCGGCTACAGCTCGCTGCCCGTGCACTTCCTCGGCAAGGCCGCCACCGCCAGCCTGCTCTACGCCTTCCCGCTGCTGCTGCTGGGCGACTCGACCGGGACCGTCGCCGACCTCGCGAACGTCTTCGGCTGGGCGTTCACGATTTGGGGCGTCGCCCTCTACTGGTGGGGCGGGGTGCTCTACGCCTTCCAGGTCAGACGTCTGCTGGCCACGACGCCCCGGGTCGCCCGGGCCTGATGATGCGCGAGCCGTACGTGCCCGAACAGGTCGACGGGCTCCTCGAGAAGATCGCGGACACCGCGCTCGACGACGACTACTACGTCGTCCGGCCGGGTGTCCACGAGCGCTCGCAGGGCTTCAACTCGGTGCTGACCGGCGTCGTGCTGGCGGCGTTCGCGCTGCTCGTCGCGATCGCGGCGATCCAGACCCGCACCGACCGGCCCGCGGCCGAGCGCGCCCGCGAGACCCTGATCGACGACATCGCGTCGCGCAAGGCGCTCCTCGCCACGCGCGAGTCGACCGCCGAGGCGCTGCGCGACCAGGTCACCGGGCTGCAGGCCTCGGCCGTGGGCCTCGACGCCGACTACCAGGAGCTGCGGCTGCTGACGGCCGACCGCCCCGCCCAGGGCCCGGGCCTGCGCGTCACGGTCACGCCGGGGGCGATCGACGACATCAGCGACCGCGACCTGCAGGTCCTCGTCAACGGGTTCTGGTACGCCGGCGCCGAGGCCATCTCCGTCGACGACCAGCGCATCGGGTCCCTGACGTCGATCCGGCAGGCCGGCGGCGTCGTCAAGGTCAACTACCAGTCCGTCGGCCCGCCGTACGAGCTCGTCGTCCTGGGCGACCCGGAGGCCCTCGAGGACCGGTTCGAGCAGTCGTCGGTGGGACGTGACTGGGAGCGGCGAAAGGACGTCGGGGTGGGCTTCGACGTGGCACGATCGGACGACCTGTCCGTCGAGGCCGTCCCGAGGAAGCGACTGACGGTCCGGCACGCGACAGCAACGAAGGGGGACGCATGATCCCGGTGATCGGCCTGGCCGTCGGCATCATCGCGGGCCTGGTCCTGCGACCCGCGGTGCCGGCGGGCCTGCAGCCCTACCTGCCGATCGCGATCGTGGCGGCGCTCGACGCCGTCATCGGTGCGCTCCGGGCCCTGGGGGAGCGCCGGTTCGACGACCGCGTCTTCGTGGTCTCGTTCATCTCCAACGTCGTGATCGCGGCGTTCATGGTCTACCTCGGCGACCAGCTGGGCGTCGGCTCGCAGCTGTCGACCGGCGTCGTGGTTGTCCTCGGCATCCGGATCTTCTCGAACGCCGCCGCGATCCGTCGACGGATCTTCCATGCCTGAGCACGGCGCGAGGCGTGGCTGGCGCGACCTGCTGCGGCCCAAGGCGTCGCAGGTCGTCGTGGCGGTGCTGATCGGCGCCCTCGCGTTCGCGATCACGATCCAGGTCAGCGGGTCCGACGACGACGACTACTCGGGCGTGCGGGGCGACGAGCTCGTCGAGCTGCTCAAGTCGCTCGACGTCGCGAACGAGCGCCTCGGCACCCAGATCGACGACCTGACCACCACCCGCAACGGCCTGCTCAGCAGCACGCAGCGCTCCGAGCGGGCCGAGAAGCAGGCCAGGAAGCGCGCCGACGAGCTGTCGATCCTGGCCGGCACCGCGGGTGCCACGGGCACGGGCATCGAGGTCGTGATCAACGACCCCGACAAGCAGATCGACGCCCCGGCGCTGCTCGACGCGATCGAGGAGCTCCGCGACGCGGGGGCCGAGGCCATCGCGATCAACGGCGTGGCGCGGGTCGTCGCGCAGACGTACTTCCTCGACGACGACGGCCAGATCCGCGTCGGCGGACGCGAGATCAAGCGGCCGTACCGCATCGAGGCGATCGGCGACTCCCAGGACCTCGCCGAGGCGGTACGCTTCCGCGGCGGACTCATCGACCGGGTCGACAACCGCGGCGGATCGGCGACGGTGACCGAGAAGGACAAGGTCACGATCACCGCCCTCGCCGACGTCAAGAGCCCCGAGTACGCTCGACCCACATCCTGACCCCCTTGTGACTGCTAGGAGCACGCGGTGATCCCTGAGGACCTGTACTACAGCGAAGAGCACGAGTGGGTGCGTCTGGACGACGACATCGCGACGGTCGGCATCACCGACTTCGCGCAGGACGCGCTCGGCGACATCGTCTACGTCGAGCTGCCGTCGATCGGCGACCGCGTCGAGGCCGGCTCGGTCGTCGGCGAGCTCGAGTCGACCAAGTCGGTCAGCGACATCTTCTCGCCGCTGAGCGGCGAGGTCGTCGCCCGCAACGAGGCGCTCGACGGCGGCCCCGAGGTCATCAACTCCGATCCGTACGGCGAGGGCTGGCTCATCAAGCTCCGGCCGTCCGAGGACGACCCCACGTCGGCACTGCTCGAGGCAGAGGCCTACACGGCCCTCACGACGGCCGACTGACGTCCCGCGGGCCCGGTCGGCGACACCGACCGGGTGCTAGGTTGGAGATCACGCACCACCTCCCCACGGAGGTCGACAGCACACAGGAGTGACGCCGATGTCCACGCCGGACCACGAGCCCGACGCTGTTCCGTCCGAGCCCGTCTCTGACCACACGACGCACATCCCGATCCTCGACGCCGACACCGAGGAGATGACCGCGTCCGACGTCTCGGCGGTCGAGAACCTGCCCGCCGGCAGCGCGATGCTGCTCGTGCAGCGCGGCCCCGACTCCGGCGCCCGCTTCCTGCTCGACAGCGACACCGTCTCGGTGGGCCGCCACCCCGACAGCGACATCTTCCTCGACGACATCAGCGTCTCGCGCCGTCACGGCACGTTCGCGCGCAGCGGCGAGGGCTACACCGTCACCGACCTCGGCAGCCTCAACGGCACCTACGTCAACCGCGACCGCATCGACAGCGAGATCACCCTCTCGGGCGGCGACGAGGTGCAGATCGGCAAGTACCGGCTGATCTACTTTGCCGGGGCCCTGCGGGGCACGGCGTGACCCAGCCGCTCCCCGAGCTGTCGCGGCTGGGGATCGGCAAGGTGCTCGACGAGCTCCTGCCGGAGTTCCCCGACCTGACGATCACCAAGATCCGGTACCTCGAGTCCGAGGGCCTGCTCGAGCCCGAGCGCACGCCGTCCGGCTACCGCAAGTTCTCGTTCAACGACGTCGAGCGGCTGCGGTTCATCCTGCGCCAGCAGCGCGACAAGTTCTGGCCGCTGAGCCACATCCGGCAGGTCCTCGACGAGATGGACCGCGGCGTCGTGCCCGACACGGCCCAGGGCCCGACGGTGCGCGTGCCGCACCTGAGCCTGGCGGCCGACGGGCTGCCCACCGAGGCGACCTTCCTCGAGTCGTCCGGCAGCATGCGGCTGTCGCGGGACGACCTGCTCGCTGCCGCGGGCATCGACGGCGACACGTTGGCCGCGATCGAGGAGTTCGGCCTGATCCAGCGTCGTCCGACCCAGACGTACTACGACGCGACGGCCCTGCAGATCGCGTCGATCGTCGGCGAGTTCGCCGAGCTCGGGCTCGAGCCCCGCCACCTGCGCCTGTTCGGGGCCTCCGCCGACCGCGAGGTGGCGCTGTTCGACCAGGTCGTCTCGCCGCGGTCGCGCCAGCTCGACAAGGACGCCGCCGAGCGCACCGTGGCCGCGCTGGCCGCGCTGTCGGTGCGCTTCCAGTCGGTCCTGGTCAGAAGTCGATTGCGCGGCTGAGCCGGTGCGCGAGGTCGAGGTCGTCGGCGTCCGGGTCGAGATGCCGACCAACCAGCCGTTGGTCCTGCTCCGCGAGGCCGAGGGCACGCGGTACCTGCCGATCTGGATCGGCGCCGTCGAGGCGTCGGCGATCGCCTACGCGCAGCAGGGCACGCCGACGACGCGCCCGCTGACGCACGAGCTGATGCAGCACGTCGTCGAGGCGCTCGGCGACGAGCTCGACGAGGTGCGGATCGTCGACGTCCACGAGGGGGTGTTCCACGCCCTGCTGGTGTTCGCCTCCGGCGCCGAGGTCGAGGCGCGGCCGTCCGACTCGATCGCGCTCGCGCTGCGGGCCGGCTCGCGCATCGTCTGCGCCGAGGACGTCCTCGACGAGGCGGGCATCGCCTCGACCGACCAGGAGGAGGAGGTCGTGGAGCAGTTCCGCGAGTTCCTCGACCACGTCGAGCCCGAGGACTTCGAGTAACCCTCAAGCCTCGAGTGAGACTTGAAAACAAGTGCTCGACACGACGGCGCGGTCGTTGACCGGTCCAACTCTCATCTCTACCTTGAGAGTGCTGCCGAAGGTACACGGATGTAGTTCCGTGGCGGTAGTCTTCCCCCACACCAGCTTTGGAAGGCATTCCGGATGATCGAGTCGCACGACAACGACGCCACCGCCACGCGGATCGAGGCTGCCTCCGAGGCGAGCGACCAGGGTCTGCTCTTCAACGACGACGTGTCGCCGCTGCCCGAGGACGCGGGATTCCGCGGACCCACGGCGTGCAGCGCGGCCGGGATCACCTACCGCCAGCTCGACTACTGGGCCCGCACGGGCCTGGTCGAGCCGACCGTCCGCTCGGCGACGGGCTCGGGCACGCAGCGCCTGTACTCGTTCAAGGACATCCTGCTGCTCAAGATCATCAAGCGCCTGCTCGACGCGGGCGTCTCGCTGCAGCAGATCCGCGTCGCGATCGACCACCTGCGCGTGCGCGGCACCGACGACCTGACACAGGTGACGCTCATGAGCGACGGCGCCAGCGTCTACGAGTGCCGGTCGGCCGACGAGGTCATCGACCTGCTGCAGGGTGGCCAGGGCGTCTTCGGCATCGCGATCGGCGGTGTGTGGAAGGAGATCGAGGGATCGCTCCACGAGCTGCCGAGCGAGCGCGCCGTCGAGATCTCCTCGGCCGACGACGAGCTCGCCGCGCGCCGCCGCGCCCGCCTGTCGTCCTGATCCCACCTCGGCGCGCCACCCTTGGTAGGGTGGAGTTGCTGTCGATCGCGCGTGGGAGAGCTCGCCCAGGCGACGCCGAAGGGGCAATTCCTCCCCGGAACCTCTCAGGCACCAAGGACCACGCGTTCGAGGCAATTCTGGAGCCCCGCCTCGGATCGTCGAGCCGGGCGTGACAGAAGGGGAGGCGATGTCCGCCCACGCCTCTACCCTCGGAGCTCCCCGTGTCTCTCGACCGCGCGTCCCACGACTTCGTCAGCCGCCACATCGGCCCGACGCCCGCTGACCAGGACGCCATGGTGCGCCGGGTCGGCTACGACTCGCTCGACGCACTGATGCAGGCGGCCGTCCCGTCGGGCATCCGCAGCACGACGCCGCTCGACCTGCCGTCGGCCCGCACCGAGACCGAGGCGCTCGCGATGCTGCGCGACCTCGCCGACCGCAACAACCCCGGCACCGCGATGATCGGTCTCGGCTACCACCCGACCGTCACGCCCGCCGTGATCCGTCGCAACGTGCTCGAGGACCCGTCCTGGTACACGGCCTACACGCCGTACCAGCCCGAGATCTCGCAGGGACGCCTCGAGGCGCTGCTGAACTTCCAGACCCTGATCTCCGACCTCACGGGGCTGCCGACCGCCAACTCGTCGCTCCTGGACGAGGGCACCGCCATCGCCGAGGCGATGACGCTGATCCGCCGCGCCACCAAGGGCAAGGACGCCCTGCCGATCATCATCGACTCGGGCCTGCTGCCGCAGACGCTCGCCGTGACGCACACCCGCGCCGAAGCCCTCGGCATCGAGCTGCTCGAGGCCGATCTCGGTCACGACGTCCCCGACGTCGAGGCGGCCGGCGTCATCGTGGCGTACCCCCGTGCCGACGGCGCGATCGGCGACCCGCGTCGCGCGATCGAGGCCGCGCACGCCTCGGGCGGCCTGGCCGTCGTCGTGGCCGATCCGCTGGCGCTCGTGCTCCTGGCCTCTCCGGGGTCGCTCGGCGCCGACGTCGTCGTCGGGTCGAGCCAGCGGTTCGGCGTCCCGATGTTCTACGGCGGTCCCCACGCCGGCTTCATGGCCGTCCGCTCGGGCCTCGAGCGGCACCTGCCGGGACGCCTCGTCGGCGTCTCGGTCGACAGTGCCGGGCGTCCCGCGTACCGGCTCGCCCTGCAGACGCGCGAGCAGCACATCCGCCGCGAGAAGGCGACGTCGAACATCTGCACGGCGCAGGTGCTGCTGGCCGTCGCGGCGTCGATGTACGCGGTCTACCACGGCCCCGACGGTCTGCGGACGATCGCTCGCGACGTCCACCGCAGCGCCGTCGCGCTGGCCGGGGGCCTGCGCGGGGCGGGCATCGACGTCGTCGGCGACGAGTTCTTCGACACCGTCACGGCTCACGTGCCGGGTCGTGCTGTCGACGTCGTCTCGAAGGCGCGCGAGATCGGCATCCACCTGCGGCTCGTCGACGCCGACCACGTCGCGGTCTCTGCCAACGAGACCACGACGGTCGCGCACGTCGAGGGCGTCCTCGGCGCCTTCGACGCCGCCGGTCCCGACTGGGAGGCCGAGTCGGCCCTGCCGGCCGACCTCCTGCGTGACGACGAGATCCTGACGCACCCCGTCTTCCACGAGCACCACAGCGAGACGCAGATGCTGCGCTACCTCAAGAAGCTCAGCGACCGCGACTATGCGCTCGACCGCGGCATGATCCCGCTCGGCTCGTGCACCATGAAGCTCAACGCGACCGCCGAGATGGAGCCCATCAGCTGGCCCGGCTTCGCCGACCTGCACCCTTTCGTGCCGGCCGAGGACGCCGCGGGCATGATCGAGCTCGTCGAGACCCTCGAGGGCTGGCTCGCCGAGGTGACGGGCTACGCGGGTGTCTCCATCCAGCCCAACGCCGGCTCGCAGGGCGAGTTCGCGGGTCTGCTGGCGATCCGCGCGTACCACCGCAGCCGGGGCGACGAGCACCGCACGGTGTGCCTGATCCCGAGCTCGGCGCACGGCACGAACGCCGCATCGGCCGTCATGGCCGGCATGCGCGTCGTGCTGGTGAAGTCGACCGGCCAGGGCGAGGTCGACCTCGACGACCTGCGCGCCCAGTGCGAGGCCCACGCCGACGACCTCGCCGCGATCATGGTGACCTACCCGTCGACGCACGGCGTCTACGAGCACGGCATCACCGAGCTGTGCGACATCGTCCACGCCCACGGCGGGCAGGTCTACGTCGACGGCGCGAACCTCAACGCCCTGCTGGGTCACGCCCAGCCGGGCGTGTTCGGCGGCGACGTGTCGCACCTCAACCTGCACAAGACGTTCTGCATCCCGCACGGCGGCGGAGGCCCGGGTGTCGGGCCGGTCGCTGTCGCGGAGCACCTCGTCCCGTTCCTGCCGACGCACCCGCTGCACCCCGTCGAGAGCAAGCGTGAGGGGGTCGGCGCGATCAGCGCGGCTCCCTACGGATCGGCCGGCATCCTGCCGATCCCGTTCGCGTACGTCGCGATGATGGGCGCCGAGGGGCTCACCGACGCGACG
The DNA here is from genome assembly GCF_001426485.1 of Aeromicrobium sp. Root472D3. Classification (GTDB taxonomy): domain Bacteria; phylum Actinomycetota; class Actinomycetes; order Propionibacteriales; family Nocardioidaceae; genus Aeromicrobium. The sequence continues at coordinate 2,298,403 of NZ_LMET01000001.1, forward strand.
TCGGTCGCCGTGCTGTCGGCCAACTACATCGCCAAGCGCCTCGAGAGCGCGTTCCCCGTGCTGTACAGCGGCGAGCACGACCTGGTGGCGCACGAGTGCATCCTCGACCTGCGGCCGCTCACGAAGGCCGCGGGGCTCAGCATCGACGACGTCGCGAAGCGGCTGATCGACTACGGCTTCCACGCCCCGACGATGAGCTTCCCCGTGCCCGGCACCCTGATGGTCGAGCCGACCGAGTCCGAGGACCTCGCCGAGCTCGACCGGTTCTGCGACGCGATGCTCGCGATCCGCTCGGAGATCGACCAGGTCGTCGCGGGGGAGTGGCCCGACGGCGACAACCCGCTCGTGCACGCGCCCCACACGATGCGCACGCTGCTCGACTGGCAGCACGCGTACGACATCGGCACGGGCGCGTTCCCGGCTGGCTCGACCGACGACAAGTACTGGCCGCCGGTCGGGCGCATCGACCAGGCCTACGGCGACCGCAACCTGGCGTGCTCGTGCCCGCCGGTCGAGGCCTTCGCCGAGTAGGTCACGCGGGGGAGGCGACGCCCTCCCACCAGTCGACGACGCGGTCCACCACGGGCGCGGGGGTCCTGACCCACCGGACGTGGTGGGTCGTGCCGCCGACGGGCGTCGCGTCCTTGGCGTAGACCCAGCGGGTCACGGCCGAGGGCTCGATCATCATGTCGGTGAAGATCTTGTTGGAGTGCGAGACGGCGTACGTGTCGCCCTGCAGCTGCACCACGAGCGTGGGCGTCCGGACGCGGTGGGGCACGTCGTAGGGCGGACGGCCGGACCGGACGAAGCGGGCCCACTCGCGCATCAGGGTCCGGGCCCCGGGCGCCCCGAAGAACGGCTGGGGCAGGAAGCCGCGGACACGCGTCGCGACCGGCACCGCGAGGCCCATCAGCAGCACCGGGAGGCCGCCGTACGGGTACGACCGGAAGTGGGGCACCGAGGCCCCGACGGTCACGAAGCCGTCGGCCGGGTCGTGGTGGATCTGGTGCCCGGCGACGAGCTGGGCACCCAGGCTGTGGCCCAGCAGGATGACCGGACGGCCGGGGTCCTCGGCCCGCGCGGTGGCCACGGCTTCCGCGATCGCCCGGATCTCGTCGTCGTAGCTCCAGTCGTCGCGGCGCGAGGCGACGGGCTCCCCACGTTCGAAGCCCCGGTTCGGCAGGGCGCGGGCCTGCCACCCCCGTGACTCGATCTCGCGCACCAGCGGACGGTAGAAGCCGGACGGGACGGCCATCGCCGCGACGACGAGGACGAGGGGCGGACGCATGGCAGCATCATGACAGCAGACCTGTCACGATGCTGCGCCAGCGTCGCCGGGCGGGTGTCAGACCGCGATGGTCGCGATCGGCGCCGAGGTGGGCTGCTTCGACCCGCCGGTGGGCTCGACCGTGACCGCGACCCGATCGGCGCCCGAGACGCCGGTCATGATCATCTGGCCGCCCTTCTCGAACGTGCCCTGCGAGGTCGGACCGGCCTGGTCGATCATCCAGACCTGGTACACCTTGCCGGCGCCGGGGCTCGGAAGTCCCTTGGCGATGATGACGGCCGAGTCGGCCGCCGCCGAGGAGTACAGCTTGACGCTTCCGCCGGCGTCGAACGTCTTGGCCTTGGTCGCGACGTCCTCGGCCCCGATCACGTTCGAGATCGCGACGTTCTGCGCGTGCTCGTCCTGGGCTCGGTCGCGCTCGACGACGAAACCACCGACACCGACGGCGCCGACGAGGACGGCGGCCGCGACGGCCATGCGGGGCAGCGCACGACGGAGCGAGCGACGCTCGGCGAGCGACGACACGACCGGGTGCTGCTGCGGCGTCGTGCTGATCTCGGCGAGCAGACGACCGCGCAGGGCCGGGGGAGGCGTGTGGCTGACGGCGTCGCCGAGACGCACGGCGGTGGCCATGAAGCCGGCGATCTCGACCTGGCAGTCGACGCACTGGTCGAGGTGGGCCTCGAAGCGCCCCCGCTCGTCGGCGTCGAGGGCGTCGAGCGCGTAGGGCGCCATCAGCGAGTGCAGGTCGACGCTCATGCGGACACCCCCATGCAGTCGCGCAGGCGGACGATGCCGTCACGCATGCGGGTCTTGATCGTGGCCGTGTTCGCGTCGAGCGCCGTGGCGACCTCCGCGTACGTGTAGCCCTGGTAGTAGGCGAGGTTGACGGCCTCGCGCTGCAGGTCGGTCAGACCCTCGAGGCAGCGCTTGACCTGCTCGTGCTCCAACGTGATGGTCACGGTCTCCTCGACCTCGTCGTAATCGGGTCCGCTCGACCAGTCGTACCGGTTCTCGCGGTTGGTGGCGGCCTGGTCGTGCCGGACGGCGTCGACGGCGCGGCGGTGAGCCAGCGTGAGGCACCAGCTCTTGGCGTTGCCGCGGGCCGGGTCGTACCGGGCCGCCGACTGCCAGACCTGGATGAAGACCTCCTGGGCGATCTCCTCGGCACGGGCGGGATCGCGGATGACGCGACGGGCGAGCCCGAAGACGGACGCCCCCAGCTCGTCGTACACCTGGGCGAACGCCTGCTCGTCACCACGACCGACCCGCACGAGCAGCTCGTTCAGGTCGGGGGCAGCATCGTGCTCGGGCGCGGCGACGAGCTTGAGCTGCGCGGCTGATGCTGGCATCGGGCTGTCCTTTCCGAGAAGTCTTCTACGAGCCATTCGACGGCGCCTCCGGTCAGGATGGGTGAACATCGCCAGAATTTCCGGCGAGTCCCTCCCTGCAGTCTAGGTGCTGGCCTCCGCGGCCGACATGAAAGACTCGGCGGGCACCGATCCACCCCCACCGACGAAGGCGAGGCGCCACGTGACCGATCCCGTCGCCTACGGCATCGCGGTCCTCGCGCTGCTCGTCGCAGGCTTCGCCGCGTGGCACGTCGTCCGTGACCGTGAGTTCGGCAATCCGCTGTTCTACGCCGTGTGCGTGCTCGAGATCGTGCTGCTCGTCCTGCTGGTCGGGGGATCGATCGCGCTCAGCTCGACGTCGCGCGACGTCGACGGGATCCTGTTCGTGTCGTATCTCGTGACGATGGTCGTCATCCCACCCGCAGCGGTGCTGTGGGGGATCGCCGAGAAGTCCCGGTGGGGGACGGGCGTCGTCGTCGTGGCGATGCTGACGACCGCCGCGCTCTCCGTCCGTCTCCTCGGCATCTGGAAGGGTGCATATGCCTGATCGCGGTTCCTCGTCCCGCCCCGACACGTCGCACGGCTTCGGCCGCGCGCTGGTGGCCGTCTACGCCGTGTTCGCCCTCGCGGCGTCGGCGCGGTCGATCGTCCAGCTCGTGACGGAGGTCGAGTCCGACACCGTCGTCCCGTACGCGTTGTCGGCGTTCGCCGGCGTCGTCTACGTCGTGGCGACGTTCGCCCTGGCACGCAACCACCGGCGGCTCGCCGCCGTGACGATCGGCATCGAGCTCGTCGGGGTCCTGTCGGTCGGCCTCCTGTCGCTGGTCGACCCCGACCTCTTCCCGGACCAGACCGTGTGGTCGGACTTCGGCATGGGCTACGTCTTCATCCCGCTCGTGCTGCCGTTCGTCGGTCTGTGGTGGTTGCGGCATTCTCGCATCGACGCCCCACGACGACCCGCCGAGGCGTAGGCTTGGCCGCGATGCCGACCCGGTGTCCGAGCACGACGGGGGGCAGGCACGATGCTCGACGATGACGTCGTGGGGCGTGACGACGCCGCCCTGCGCGGACTGGTCGCCACGCTCGTCGCGGCCGAGGCCCGCCCCGGCGACCAGGACGTCACGGCCCTGGTGATGCTGGAGCGCCTGTGCCGCGCCGCCATGGCCCACCTCGAGGCCGAGGGCACCGCGGTGTCGCTGATGTCCGTGCGCGGGTCGCAGGGGGTCGTGGCCAGTGCCGACCAGCGCAGCTTCCAGCTCGACGAGCTGCAGTTCTCGCTCGGCGAGGGACCGTCGCGCGAGGCGTTCGCGGCCCGCAGGCCCGTGCTGGTGCCCAACCTCGACTCGCCCGAGGGGCGCGCCTGGCCGATGTTCTCGACGGCGGCCTCGCAGGCCGGCGTGTGCGGGGTGCTCTCGCTCCCGCTGCAGGTCGGCGTGACGACGTTCGGCGTCCTCACGATCTACCTGGCCGGTACCGACCCGTTCCCGACCTCGCTCGTCAGCACCGCGCTGACCTTCGCCGACCTGGCCACCGACATCCTGCTCAGCGAGGAGGGCGGCGAACCCGGCCGTCCGCTCCACCCCGGCCTCGAGTTCGTGCTCGAGTACCGCGCCGAGATCTACCAGGCGCAAGGCGTCGTGTCGGTCGACCTGGGCATCGGCCTGAGCGAGGCGATGGCGCGGATGCGGGCCCACGCCTTCGCCCACCAGCAGACCGTGGCCGAGCTGGCCGCCCGCATCATGGCGGGCGAGGTCCGGCTGGACGCCGCGGACGAGACGGAAGGCCGATGATGCTGCGAACTCCTAGACTTGTCGTCACAAACGAGAATGAAAGGCCGCGTGCCTGATGATCTCCTCACAAAAGCTCGCCTCGGTGTTCGTCGAGATGGCCGACACCCTCGTCGACGACTTCGACCTCGTCGACTTCCTGCACAACCTCACGGGGCACGCGACCGAGATCGCCGACGCGATGGCGGCCGGCATACTGCTGGCCGACCACCGGGGGCTGCTGCGCTTCATGGCGGCGTCGTCCGACCAGTCGCAGATCGTCGAGCTGTTCCAGATCCAGAACTCCGAGGGGCCCTGCCTCGACTGCTACCGCACCGGCACGCCCGTCATCAACACCGACCTGCGGGCCGCCGGCGACCGCTGGCCCGTCTTCGCGCCGACGGCGTCCCGAGCCGGTTTCGGCTCGGTGCACGCGTTGCCGATGCGACTGCGCGACCAGGTCATCGGCACGCTCAACATCTTCGGTGCCGAGGGCGCTCGGCTCGACGCGTCCGACGTCGCCGTCGTGCAGGCGTTGGCGGACGTCGCGACGATCGCGATCCTGCAGGAGCGCAGCGTCCGCCGGGCCGAGACCCTGACCGAGCAGCTCCACGGGGCCCTCAACAGTCGGGTCGCGATCGAGCAGGCCAAGGGTGCGCTCAGCAAGATGCTGGGCGTCGGCACCGACCAGGCGTTCACGCTGATGCGGTCGCACGCCCGCTCGCACCGACTGCGGCTCGAGGACGTCGCCCAGATCGTGCTCGACGACCCGCGCAGCATCCCCGAGCTCACGACGCCGAGCTGATCGCCGTTTCGCTGCGACCGCGAGGCCGCGCCCGATAGCCTGCTGCGACGACGACCGTCCCGGACCCCGACGATCACCTCGACGTGATGAGGAGTGCCCGTGGACGCCCAGGTCTCGACCCCCGGGTCGCGCGATGTCGTGCGCGTCGCCCAGCTGACCGTCGCCGCCGCGGTCGCGACCGTCGCCGACTGCGTGTCGGCCGGGATCGTCCTGGGTGACGCCACGGGGGACGTGCTCGACCACGTCGCCTCCGACCGCCGGGCCACCGCCTCGCACCTGCGGCAGGTCTCCTGCGGGCACGGGCCCACGCTCGACGCCGTGCGGGGCGGGGAGTCGGTCTACTGCGGCGACCTCGGTGCTGACCCGCGATGGCCCGACTGGTCGGCCACGGCGCAGCGCGACGGCTTGGTGGCGGTCCTCGTGCTGCCGCTGTCGACCGGACGGGTGACCCTCGGGCACCTGACCCTCTACGCCGAGGTGGTGCAGGCGTTCCCGATCCACGACACCCCGCGCACCCTGTCGTTCGTCGAGCACGCGGCGGCCGCCCTCAACGCCGCGACGGACGTCGACCGCCGCGACCGGGCGATGGGACGGCTCACGACCGTCTGGCAGGCGCAGGGCATGATCATGGAGCGGTTCGGCGTCACCCCGGCCCGAGCCTTCGCAGCACTCGAGCGCGCGTCGCACCGGCGCGGGGTCATGCCGCACCGCCTGGCCGAGGACGTCGTCGCGGTGGGCGTCGACGTCCTGGCGCGCGACGCCGACCTCGTGTAACGTCCTGCGTCGCATCGACCACGCCGACGACGAGAGGACTCCGATGATGAACACGCTGTCGACCAGCCTGTCGTCCGTCCTGCCCACCTCGTCGTACCTGCGGGGGAAGAACGACCACCCGACGGTCGATGCGCCACACCCGGAGACCAACCCTGGCTGACCAGCCACCGCTCCGGAACCGAGCCTCGACCGCACCCGCGGTCGGGGCTTTTCTGTTGCACCACCACCATCGAGGAGAGAGACACATCATGGAGAAGATCTCCCAGCGGCTGTTCAGCTGGGCGTCCATCCTGGACGAGGACGCGCGCGCCCAGGCCGTCACGACGAGCACGATGCCGTTCATCCACCCGCACCTGGCGCTGATGCCGGACGCCCACCTGGGCAAGGGCGCGACGGTCGGTTCGGTCATCCCGACGCTCGGGGCGATCATCCCGGCCGCCGTCGGCGTCGACATCGGCTGCGGCATGATCGCGGTCCGCACCGGGTTCGAGCTGTCGGACCTGCCGGACGACCGGCGTGCCCTGCGCACGGCGATCGAGGGGGCGATCCCGCTGTCGGCCGGCGTGGCCAACCGCGCCATCACGCACCGGCACACCCAGCAGCGCGTCGACGAGCTGCGCGCCGACGCCGAGCAGGCGGGCTTCGACCCGTCCGAGCGGGCATCGCGGTGGGAGCTGCAGCTCGGCACGCTCGGCTCGGGCAACCACTTCATCGAGGTCAGCCTCGACGAGGACGACCGGGTGTGGCTGTTCCTGCACTCGGGCTCGCGGGGTGTCGGCAACAAGATCGCGCAGCGGCACATCGCCGTGGCGCAGCGGCTGTGCGCCCAGTGGTGGATCGACCTGCCCGACCGCGACCTCGCCTACCTCGTGGAGGGCACGCCCGAGTTCGACGCGTACGTCGGCGAGCTGCGGTGGGCCCAGAAGTACGCCCTGCTCAACCGGGCCGAGATGATGGACCGCGTCGTGGCGTGCTTCGCCGACTGGGTCGGTGTCGACACGGTCGAGCGCTTCGAGGAGATCAACTGCCACCACAACTACACGACGAAGGAGCGGCACTTCGGCAAGGACGTGTGGCTGTCGCGCAAGGGGGCGATCGATGCGTCCGAGGGCACGATGGGGCTCATGCCCGGGTCGATGGGCACCCGGTCGTACGTCGTGGTGGGTCGGGGGAACCCGGTCGCGCTGAACTCGTCCCCGCACGGGGCCGGACGCGAGTACAGCCGGGCCAAGGCGCGCAAGGCGTTCACCCAGGACGACCTGCGCGCCGCGATGGGCGGCATCGAGTACCGCGACACGGCGGCGTTCGTCGACGAGATCCCGGCGGCGTACAAGGACATCGACGTCGTGATGCAGGACGCCGCCGACCTCGTCGAGGTGCGGCACACCCTGCGTCAGATCGTGAACGTCAAGGGCGACTGAGCCCGCAGTGCGTCGCGAAGAAGTCGAAGAACGCCGACCGCTGCTCACGGGTGAGCGGGAGGTAGTACGCCGCGTCGTCTCCGAGCTCGGTGCCCTGCACGCGGACGCCGAACAGCGTCCCGACCTTGTCCTCGGCGAGGGCGTGCGGGTCGCACCGGGACGGGACGACCGACAGCACCTGCGTCGTGACGGGGCTCCCGGCATCCAGGGGAACCGAGACGTCGGCAGGGGAGGCGGCGGTCTGGCGGAACAGGACCGTCGACTCGAAGCCGGCGAACCGGGTGCCCGTCGTGCGGCCCGTGGGTGTCAGCGTCACGGGCAGCCGCAGCACGGAGGCGCGATCACGTCCCACGACCCTCGGTGCGCCGACCGACACGTCGGCGGCCGCGGTGAGCGTCGACGCCGCGCAGTCGCGGTCGGCGAGCAGCGCGACGGACCCGTAGGCGTCGTCGGCGGGCGCGGTCGAGGTCGTCACGGGGCCGTCCCCGAGGCGGTAGCGCAGCGTCACGGACGCGTCGATCGCCGTGCCGCAGCGACCCGTCGGCAGGTCGAGCTCGAGATCGCCCTCGTAGCCCGGCTCGACGGTCTCGTCACCGGTCCGCGTGGTCGTCGGCAGCCGCGGTGACGTCAGGCTCAGCTCCTCCACGGCGAGTCGCTGGCGTGTGCCGTTCTCGACCCTGATGAATACCTCACGGCCCATGCGTTCGGTCCGCGACTGGTCGAGGTGCAGCACGACGCCGTCCGGCAGGGGTGCCACGACGGGGGAGGGGTCGGACGACTCGCAGGCGGCGAGCGCGCCCAGCACCAGCGTCGCGGACAGGAGGGTGCGCCTCATCGACGGGACGCGAGCACGTGGCGGACGGGTCGCTCGAGCAGCAGGAGCAGCAGCGACCACAGGCCCACCGCGGGCAGTGCGACCGCCACGACGAAGGCCGTCGTCACCAGGATCAACGAGACCGGTGCCTGGTGCGACGCCGGAGAGGCGGCGTGCCGGACCAGCAGGAATCTCTGCCAGGTCAGCGTCGCGCTCGTGGCGACGAGCGTGCCGATGTAGATGCCGTGCACGAGACGCTCGTCGGTCGCCGAGCCGAGCAGAGCGGTCGGGAACGGCAGGAAGACGATCGTCGCGAGCCACGCCAGGTTGGCCGCGACGAGGTGCGGCACGGTGCTCTCGACGTCGTCGTACATGTCGTGGTGGATGACCCAGAACGCCGCGATGACGACGAAGCTGAGGACGAACGAGACGAGCTCGAACGAGTGGTCGTCGAGGAGATCGCCGACCGGGACGTCGCCGGCGTCCTGGGCGACGTCGACGAGCGGCAGCACCAGCAGGGTCATCGCGATCGCGACCGTCGCGTCACCGAACGCGAGGAGTCGGTCTACGCCGCGGGAGGAGGCCATGCGCCCAGTATGGGTCCGTCGTGCGGCCGGTGTCTCGAAGCCGGTACACGACGGTCTGCCCGGTGCTACGGTCGATCTCCCCTCCCCGAGGAGTCGTCATGGATCTCGCAGAGCTGATGGACACCGTCATCGAGCCGTCCGCGGTGCACGTGGCCGGCGAGGGCGAGCGGCTCGTCACGATGAGGCTCGCCGACGACTTCAGCATCGGCATGCGGCTCCACCAGCGCGACTCGTACCGGAAGTGGGACGTCCTCGAGATCGCGGTGCGGCCGACCGGAGCGCACGAGACGATCAGCGACGACGACGTGCGCGAGCTCCCGATGAGGGCGCTGATCGACGAGGCGCGGCGCCTCGCGACCAAGAGCGCGAAGCCGGTCGGGTAGCCGTCTCCCGCCTGTGCACGACGTGGGACGTGTGTCGGTGGGCGGTAGTAGATTGGACTTGTTCGAACAGGTGTTCTGGTCGAGTCGGGTCGGGGGTGGTGTGGTGATCGTGGATCAGCTGTCGTCGCTGGCCGATGACCTNCTGACGGGCACTGAGGTGCGCGAGGTGATCGTGGCGGTGCAGCGCACCCGCACCGCCCTGGACGCGACGATGTCGCGGCTGGTGGGGTGTGCCGATCAGATGGGGTTGGCGAAGGACGACGGTGCGGCCTCGACGACCGCGTGGCTGTCCGCAGCCGCGACATGACCAAGGGTGCGGCGTCCAAGCTGGTCGGCCTGTCCAAGGGCACCGGGTGCGAGGCGACCCGTCAGGCCTGGTCTGCCGGAAGGCTCAGCACCGATCAGGCGGCGGTCATCATCAAGGCCGTCGGCGCGCTGCCGGACTGGGTCGACGAGCAGCCCCGCGCCGACGCCGAGACGCACCTGATCGCCCTGGCCGGTGAGCACGACCTGGAGGGTCTGCAGCGGTTGGCGCACCGGGTGCTGGAGGTCATCGACCCCGACGGCTACGACGAGCACCTCGGCGAGCAGCTGCGCCAGGAAGAGGAGCGGGCCCGGGTCCGCACCCGCTTCTCCATGGGTCGCCGCGGCGACGGCACCAATCGTGGGGTGTTCGTCCTGGGCGACGCCGATGGCGACGTGCTGCGCGCCGCGATCGAGGAGATCGATCGCCCCCCGCCGCAACGGTGCGGCTGCCGAGTCGTTCGGGATGGGCGCCGACGACTGGGCC
>NZ_LMET01000001.1:2308395-2308723 GCF_001426485.1 Aeromicrobium sp. Root472D3
AACCACTGGAACCGGAACGGCCACCAACACCTCGGGCACCACGATGTCGGCCACCAAGGCCCAGCGGATGGCGTGCAACGCCCACCTCGTGGCACTGCTGCTCGACGGCGACACCAAGGTCATCGACCACGGCACCACCCGCAGGCTCTACGACCGTCACCAGAGGCTGATCCTGGCGACCCGCGACGGCGGGTGCGTGTTCCCCCGCTGCGACCGGCCACCGGCCTGGTGCGAAGCACATCACCTGGACTTCTGGGCCGAAGGCGGTCCCACCGATCTCGACAACGCCGCCCTGCTGTGCCACTTCCACCACCACCTCGTCCACGAG
>NZ_LMET01000001.1:2308728-2658120 GCF_001426485.1 Aeromicrobium sp. Root472D3
ACACGTCGACCCCGACCAGACCCCCCAACGCCACTCACGCTTCACCCGACAACACCCCCGCGCCGGCTGACACCCACGCCTTCGAGGGTTGCGCACCCCGATGCAAGACCTCACGCGCCTTCAGCGCCAGCGCATCGCGACCATCACGGTCGTGGCATCCCGAACGCAAGGGGCAGCCCAACGACGCGTTCCGTCGTGACTCCCGACAGCTTCGCCCCCTCGACCCGCACGCCCTCCAGCACGGTGCGCCCTTGATCGGTACCGGTGTTGACGTAGGTGAACGTCACCCGCACCCAGTCCTGCAAAGCTCAGGCGCTCGGCCCTGATCATGGCGAGGACGTATCTCGTTCGGCCCAGGCCGGCGAGAGGGTCACCACGTCGCCGATGATCGTGATGGCGGGGGACTCCGCACCGGCCGCCGCCGCGACCTCGGCGAGGGTCGAGAGCGTCGCGACGGTGATCCGCTGCGTCGGGGTGCAACCGCGCTCGACGATCGCGGCGGGGGTGTCGGGGGCGTGGCCACCGGCCACCAGCTCGGCGCACGTGTCGGCCAGGCGCTTGACACCCATCAGCATCACGAGGGTGTGCGACCCCGAGTGGGGGAGGTCGCCGACCTCCTCGTGGCCCGTCACGACGGTGAACCCTCGCGACACCCCGCGGTGCGTGACGGGGATGCCGGCCGCCGCCGCGACGGAGATCGCGCTCGTGACACCGGGCACGACCTCGACGGGGATGCCGGCGTCACGGCAGGCGATGAGCTCCTCGCCGCCGCGGCCGAAGACGTACGGGTCGCCGCCCTTCAGGCGCACGACGATCTTGCCCTGCCGGGCGCGGTCGACCAGGATCGCGTTGATCTCGTGCTGGGGGATCGGGTGGTGGTCGGGCATCTTGCCGACGTCGACGACCTCGACGTCGCTGTCGAGCTCGGCCAGCAGGGCGTGCGGGGCGAGCCGGTCGACCACGACGACGTCCGCCTCGGCCAGCAGGCGTCGTCCGCGCGTCGTCAGCAGACCGGGATCGCCGGGGCCGCCGCCGACCAGCGCGACGAAGCCGTCGGGGTGGTGCGTGCGGTGGCGCATCGGCAGCTCGCCGGCCTGGAGCGCCGCGGCGACCCCGTCACGCAGCGCCGACGCGCGACCGGCGTCCCCGCCGCCGCTGACCGCCACCATGACGTCGTCGACCTGCGCGACCGCCGGCGCCCACGCCGTCGCGTGCTCGGGGTCGCCGCCCTTCAGGCACCAGATCTGTGCCGACTCGGCGTCGGCGGCGACGAGGTCGTCGACGTGCGAGTCGGTCGCGGTCTGCACCAGCCACGCGCCGTGCAGGTCGCCCGGCGCGTAGGTGCGCCGGATCCACTCGACGTCGCCGCGGCCGATCGACGACGCGAGCGAGTCCGAGACCGCAGGGGAGACGACCGTGACCCGGGCGCCGGCATCGACGAGCGACAGCGTGCGGCGGGTCGCGACGTGCCCGCCGCCGACCACCACGACCTTGCGCCCGCCCACGCGGAGCGTCAGGGGGAGGCTGCCTCCACCCGTCATGCAGACGTGGTCGCGGCGTCGACCTCGGCCACGGTGTCGAGCAGCGCGTCGCCGACCATGCCGGCCGCCAGGGTGCCGCCGTCCTGGGCGTCGACGAGCAGGAACGCGCCGGTGCCGCGCGAGTGCAGGTACTCCTCGGCCGGGATCGCGGACGCCAGCCGCAGCGTCACGTGCCCGATGTCGTTCAGGCCGAGCGAGTCGGCCGGGAGGAGCTGCGCGTCGTCGAGGTCGAGCTTGCCGCCGATCGCCTTCACCATCGCCTGGACCGTCCGGGTGCCGTGCTTCAGCAGCACCTTCGTGCCCGGGACGAGCGTGTGGTCGGCGAGCCAGGCGATCGTGCCGTCGATGTCCTGCGTGACGGGCGGGACGCTGCGGGACGTCGCGATCAGGTCGCCGCGCGAGACGTCGATGTCGTCGGCCAGGCGGATCGTCACCGACTGCGGGGCGAACGCCTCGTCGAGCGAGCGTCCCGCGAAGTCGATGCCCGTGACGGTGCTGGTGCGGCCGCTCGGCTGCACCGTGACGGCGTCGCCGACCCGCACGAGACCCGACGTGATCTGACCTGCGTAGCCCCGGTAGTCGCGGAACTCGTCGCCGGCCGCCTGCTGCGGACGGATGACCAGCTGCACCGGGAACCGCAGCGGCTCGGACTGCGGGCTGCCGACGGGGGAGAGCTGCTCCAGGAACGTCAGGAGGCTCGGCCCGTCGTACCACGGCGTCCGCTCGGACCGCTCGACGACGTTGTCGCCGGCCAGTGCCGAGACCGGGATCGTCGCGACGTCGTACAGCCCCAGGCTGCGCGCCGACGCGAGGACCTCGTCCGAGACCCGCGTGTAGGTGTCCTCGTCGAAGTCGACGAGGTCGATCTTGTTGACGACCACGACGACGTGCGGCACCCGCAGCAACGACGCGACGGCCAGGTGCCGGCGGGTCTGCTCCTGGATGCCGTGGCGGACGTCGACCAGCAGCACCACGACGTCGGCGGTGCTCGCGCCCGTCACGGTGTTGCGGGTGTACTGCACGTGGCCGGGGCAGTCGGCCAGGATGAACGACCGCTCGGCGGTCGCGAAGTAGCGGTAGGCCACGTCGATCGTGATGCCCTGCTCGCGCTCCGAGCGCAGACCGTCGGTCAGCAGCGCCAGGTCGGCCGACTCCAGGCCGCGGTCGCGGCTGACCCGCTCGACGGCGTCGAACTGGTCGGCCAGCACCGACTTGGAGTCGTACAGGAGCCGGCCCACGAGGGTCGACTTGCCGTCGTCGACTGATCCGGCCGTGGCGAGACGAAGCAGCGTCCGCATCAGAAGTAGCCCTCTTTCTTGCGATCTTCCATGGCGGCCTCGGAGGCGCGATCGTCGGCTCGTGTCGCCCCCCGCTCGGTCAGGCGGGTGCCGGCGACCTCGGCGATGACGGCCTCGACGGTCGTCGCGTCGCTCTCGACGGCGCCCGTGCAGGACGCGTCGCCGACCGTGCGGTAGCGGACCTGGCGCTTCTCGACGGTCTCGCCGTCGCGCGGCTGCGACACGTCGCTGACGCTGATCAGCATGCCGTCGCGCTCGAACACCTCGCGCTGGTGGGCGTAGTACAGCTCGGGCAGGGCGATGTCCTCGGCGGCGATGTACTGCCAGACGTCGAGCTCGGTCCAGTTGCTGAGCGGGAAGACGCGGACGTGCTCGCCGGGCCGGTGGCGGCCGTTGTACAGGTTCCACAGCTCGGGACGCTGGTTGCGCGGGTCCCACTGGCCGAACTCGTCGCGCAGGCTGAAGACGCGCTCCTTGGCGCGGGCCTTCTCCTCGTCGCGGCGCCCACCGCCGAACACGGCGTCGAACTTGTGGTCGGTGATGCCGTCGAGCAGCGGCTGCGTCTGCAGCTGGTTGCGGGTGCCGTCACTGCGCTCGCGCAGGCGTCCGTCGTCGATGTAGTCCTGCACCGAGGCGACGACGAGCCGCAGGCCCAGGCGCTCGACCGTGGCGTCGCGGAACGCCAGCACCTCGGGGAAGTTGTGCCCCGTGTCGACGTGCATCACCGGGAACGGCACGGGGGCCGGCCAGAAGGCCTTCGTCGCGAGGTGCAGCATCACGACGGAGTCCTTGCCGCCCGAGAACAGCAGGACGGGACGCTCGAACTCCGCTGCGACCTCGCGGATGATGTGGATCGCCTCCGACTCCAGCCACTGCAGCTGGGTGAGACGTCGTTCGTCGGTCAGGGTCATCGGAGCCTTGTCGTGGGTCGTGAGGTCGGTGGCGGTCATCAGGTGTGCAGGCCGCACTCGGTCTTGTCGAGCCCGGCCCAGCGGCCGGCGCGCGGGTCCTCGCCGGGAGCGACGCGGCGCGTGCACGTCGCGCAGCCGATCGACGGGTAGCCGTCGTTGACCAGCGGGTTGACGATGACGCCGTTGTCGTCGGCGTAGGCCAGCAGCTCGTCGAACGTCCACGCCGCCAGGGGGTTGACCTTGACGAGGCCGTTCTTCTCGTCCCACGTGACGAACGGCGTGTCGGCGCGGGTGGGGCCCTCGTCGCGGCGGACTCCCGTGATCCACACCTCGTAGCCCTGCAGCGTCCGGTGCAGGGGCTCGACCTTGCGCATGTCGCAGCACAGGGCGGGATCGCGCTGGTAGAGCTTCTCGCCGAACTCGGCGTCCTGCTCGGCGACGGAGCGCAGGGGGGTGACGTCGACGATGGACAGCCTCATGGACGCCTCGACGGCGTCACGGGTGCCGATCGTCTCGGCGAAGTGGTAGCCGGTCTCGAGGAACAGCGTGTCGACCCACGGGAGGTGCTGCGCGACGACGTGGGGCAGCACCGCATCGGCCATCGAGCAGGCGACGGCGGTGCGGTAGCCGAACTCCTCGGCGACCCAGGCCAGGACCGTGTCGCCGTCGGCGTCGGCGAGCCGGGACTGCGCGGACTCGGCGATCGCCTTGAGCTCGGCGTTCGGGCGCCGCGGCGCCAGACGCTCCTCGCGCTCGGCCAGGTGCGTCGAGCGCTCCTGGTCGTGGGCGATCTGCTGCTGACGGCGCTCCGCGAGCGTCAGGACGGCCTCGGTCATGTCGTCACACCTCTCCGTGCCCGTGGAACCTCATGGGCATCGTTCGCCTCTCAGGATAGGTCGGCGGCACGCGACACCGCGGCGTGCCGGTCCGGCGTCCGGATGGCGGAACGCGAACACGTGACCGGCGTCACACCCGAGACGCGGGTGCCCTCCGGTCCTATGCTCGGACCATGGTCCGCTTCATCGACATCCACCCCGAGAACCCGCAGCAGCGTGCCGTCGACCAGGCGACCGCGATCATCGCCGACGGCGGTCTCATCGCCTACCCGACCGACTCGGGGTACGCGCTCGGCGCGCAGATCGGCAACAAGGACGCCCTCGACCGCATCCGCGCGATCCGTGCGCTCGACGCCAAGCACCACTTCACGCTCGTGTGCAAGGACTTCTCGCAGCTCGGGCAGTTCGTGCACGTCGACAACGCGATCTTCCGCGCCGTCAAGAACGCGACGCCCGGGCCGTACACGTTCATCCTGCCCGCGACCCGCGAGGTGCCGCGACGTCTGCTGCACGAGAAGAAGAAGACCGTCGGCGTGCGCATCCCCGAAAGCAAGGTCGTCGCGGCGCTGCTCGAGACGCTGGGCGAGCCGATCCTGTCGACGACCCTGATCATGCCCGGCAGCTCCGAGGCCATGACGACGGCGTGGGAGATCTCCGAGGAGCTCGACGGGCGCATCGAGGCCGTCATCGAGTCCGGCGAGGACGTCGTTCCCGAGCCGACGACCGTCATCGACTTCTCCGACGGCTCGGCCGAGGTGATCCGCGTCGGTGCGGGGGACCCTACGCCGTTCGAGTGACCCGGGCCGCCAGCGCCACGGGGATCGTCACGAGCGCGACCGCGGCACCGATCACCATCAGGCCGGTGGGGGAGACGGACCGCAGCGCGAGCGTGCTCAGCAGGGGGGCGGCGAAGCCCAGGTACGTCAGGCTGTAGAACACCGCGTTGAGCGACGCCAGGTCGTCGCGGTGGGCGACCTGCTCGATCGTCGTGAGGCCGCCCACCAGCACGAGCCCGTAGGCCGTGCCCAGCAGCAGTGCGGCGACGGGGAGCAGCAGCTCCTGCCCGGTGCGGGCGATCACGACGCCGACCGCGAGGCCCAGCGCAGCGGCGAGCAGGCCCGTCGCGATGATGCGTCGCGGGTCGCCGAGCCGCTTGCCGAAGGGCTGCACCAGCACGCCGGTCCACAGCGTGAGGCCGCACAGCGCGCCGGTCACGGCGATCGGGGCGACACCGATCTCGACGAACGTCGGGACCGTCGCGAAGCTCGTGGAGGCCGCTCCGAAGACCCAGGGGGCCGTGAACAGGATGCCGAGCAGGAACGGACGGCTCCGCAGCACGGACGCCACCTCGCGTCCCTGACGGGAGTGGTCGACGGGGCGTGCCGGGGGCTCGGGAGCGTGCCAGGCGATCGCCACGACGACGACCATCAGCACCAGGTGGGGGAGGTAGGGCAGCAGGGTCGGCACGGGCAGCCACTGCGCGACGACACCCGCGACCAGGGGGCCCGACCCGAACCCGGCCGACAGCGCCAGCGCGGCCCGCCGGGCACCCGTGCCGCCGGGGCGGTCGGCCGACAGCTCCTTGATCCAGGCCGAGCCCGGGGCGAAGGCGGCCCCCGACGCGACGCCGGCCATGAGGCGTCCGAGCAGCAGGACCGCGAGGCTGTGACCGCCGACGATCAGCACGATCGTCGCGGCGACCGACAGGACCAGCACGGGACGCATGACGCGCCGTCGCCCGATGCGGTCGGAGATCGGGCCGACGATCAGCAGCGCCGGGATCAGGCCGATCGCGTAGGCGCCGAACAGGCCCGTGACGGCCTCGCCCGAGAAGCCGTCCTCGTCGCGGTAGACCAGCAGCATCGCCGCGAACTGGTTGGCGCCCCAGCCCACCGCGAACATCGCCGCGGCGACGCGGAACCAAGGGGCGGGAGCGAGGCGCGACGACACCGGGACAGCGTAGGGGCCCCGCGTCACGCGGGGCGGCGCAGGTCGAGCCCGTACAGCGCCTTGTCGCCGTCGATGTCGGCGGCGACGACCTGCCAGCCGCGTCCCTCGTAGAGCCGCGGCGCGGCGCGGTCGCCGGGGACGGTGGCCAGCAGGGCCCGCTCGTGGGGCAGCCCCGCCACGAGCTCGTCGTGCAGCAGGCCCGCGACCCCCTGACCCCGGAACGCGGGGTCGACGACCATGTCGACGAGCTCGAAGTGGTCGCCGACCCACGTCTCGACGATGTCGGAGGGGACCGTCGTGGCGAGCCAGTCGCTCCAGAACTGCCCGCGCCGCCCCGTGAAGCCGTACCCGTAGCCCGACACCTGCCCGTCGGTCGTGGACAGCACGAGCTTGAAGCCGGCGCGGCCCGCGTGACGCGTGAGGGTGACGTCGGCGAAGTCGTCGGCGTCGAGACGGCTCTCGGGCAGGTCCGGGTCGCCGTAGGCCGCCAGGTAGACCGCGGCCATGGCATCGCGGGTCGCGCGGTCGATCGGCTGGTCCGGGTGGGTCTGCACGGTCGTCGTCATGACGAGGTCAACGCGCGGGTGCCCACGGATTCTTCCCGATCAGATGCGCCGGTGGTCGACCCGGGCCATCCGCGGACCACGCCGGTCGGTGCCGACCAAGGGGCTCAGGCCGACGAGCCGGACGACCCTGAAGCGGTGCCCCCGCCACGGCTCGAGCACCTCGGCGAGCTCGACGTCGTCGATGCGCCGCCCGAGCAGGGCCACCCCCACGTCCTTCGCGACGTGGTAGTCGCCGAACGGCACGGCGTCCGCGTCGCCGAGGGCGCGACTGCCGACCTCGGCCGCCGTCCACACGCCGATGCCGGGGATGCTGCGGAGCCCGCGGTGCACGGCGGCGTGGTCGTCGGGGTGGCGCTCGGCGAGCCGCTCGAGCTGCGGTCCGAGCCGGGCGGCCGCCTGGGCCGCGCGGGCCCGGCTGGGGTCGACGCCGGCGAGGTGCCACTCCCACGACGGGACGGCGGCCCACTGCTCGGCGGTGGGCGGCACCCGCAGGCCGTCTGGGGCGGGCCCCGGAGGAGCCTCGCCGAACCGGTGCAGCAGTCGCCGCTGCGCGGCGAAGGCGTCGATGCCGAGCACCTTCTGCTCGATGATGGCCGGGATGAGCGCCTCCATGACCCGTCCCGTGCGCGGCACGCGGAGCCCGGGGAACCGGCGCGCACCGTCGGCCAGGACGGGGTGCGACGGCACGAAGCCCGAGGGGTCGTCGGTCATGCCGACGAGGCGCTCGAGCCCGTCGAGCAGCTCGGTCCGTCCGGGGCCCCACGCCGTGGCCCTGACGCGACGCGGACCGAGCTGCTCGATCGCGTAGGTGACGGGACCCGTGGGCATGCGGCTGGTGCGCCAGATGCGCGAGCCGATGCGCCGGAACGTCGGATCGGCCGAACCGCGGCGCAGCAGCGCAAGCGTCAAGGCGACATTGACGTCCGTGTCGGACGACACCTCGCGGGTCGACTCGGGAGCACTCACCGGGACGGACGACCCCGCCGTCGCCATCGCCGCCACCGGGGCGGGGGAGCGGCAGCGGCCTCCGCGGCGCGGATCTCGGCCAGGCGCGCCTTCTGCTCGGCGACCCGGCGGGTGCGGCGCTCGTGCCAGGCGTCGACCTCGTCGTCGGCGTCGAGCAGCGGGGTGACGACCGGGGGACCGCCCTGCAGCTGGCGGCGTGCCTCGACCACGCGGGCGTTGAAGTCGGCGACGGCGGTGCGCACGCCGTCGGGGGTCGTGATGCGGTCGAGCGTCGTGGCGATCTCGGCGTGCTCCGTGCGCAGGGCCAGGGCAGGTGGCAGGACGCCCGTGATGCGCTCGCGCTCGATCAGCCGCTTGAGCCACCAGTCGGGGTCGTGGGGCCGATCGATGCCCGCGATCGGCTTGCCCGCGCCGGGCAGGTCGTCGAAGTCGCCGCGGCGGATGGCCTGCTGGATCTGCATGTCGACCCACTGGGCCTGGTGCTGCATGCGGTGCGCGCGGGCGGCGGCCTCGTCGGGGGCCTCTTCGTCGTCGTCGTGTCCCTGCTGCGCCGCGGCGGCCTCGGCCGCCAGCCGCTGCCGGTACTCGAACCTCTTGCGATCGCTGGCACTCATCGCGGCACCTCCTCGGCCGTCGCTCCAGTCTACGAAGCGCCCGGTGATGTGTCAGGGGAGAGCACTAGCGTTCGGAGCGTCACGGATGAGGGCCCGACGAAGGAGATCCCATGAGCAGCTGGTCAGATCGTCCGCACACCGCCCTGGTCGTCGACGTGCAGAACGACGTCGTCGCGCGGGCCCACGACCGCGACGGGGTGGTCGGCCGCATCGCGTCGCTGGTCGACCGGGCGCGCTCGAACGACGTGCCGGTCGTGTGGGTGCAGCACCACGACGACGACCTGGTGCAGGGGAGCGAGGCGTGGCGGTACGTGCCCGAGCTGACGCAGCGCGAGTCCGAGCCCGTCGTGCACAAGCAGTACGGCGGCTCCTTCGAGGGCACCGACCTCGAGCAGGTCCTGGCGGCCCGGCGGGTCGGCTCGCTGGTGGTCGCGGGTGCGCAGACCGACGCGTGCATCCGGTCCACGGTCCACGGCGCGTTCACCCGCGGCTACGACGTCACGCTGGTCGGCGACGCCCACACGACCGACGACCTCAGCGCCTGGGGAGCGCCCGGTCCGGCGGAGGTCGTCGCACACACCAACCTGTACTGGAGTCACCAGGGTGCACCCGGTCGCACCGCCGCCGTCGTCGACACGGCAGACGTCGACTTCGGCACCAGCGGGAAGTCGTCACAACCCGTCGCATAAACTCGGACCTCTCCTCAGGACGGGAACTCCATGTCATGTGACGGCTGCTCCCCGGCGTCGGCTCTCGACCTCGACGTCAGCATGGCCTTCCAGCCCATCTACGACGCGGTCGACGAGCGGGTGTGGGGCTACGAGGCGCTGGTCAGGGGAGTCGGTGGCGAAGGGGCCGCCGAGGTGCTGGCGCAGGTCCGACCCGACCAGCGGTACCGGTTCGACCAGGACTGCCGCGTGACGGCGATCGAGCTGGCGTCCCGTCTCTTCCCCGATCCGGAGCAGCTGAAGCTGTCGATCAACTTCATGCCCAACGCCGTGTACGAGCCGTCGGCGTGCCTGCGGGCGACGCTGCGGGCCGCCGACCGCCACGGCTTCCCGCTGACGTCGATCATGTTCGAGTTCACCGAGGACGAGCAGGTCGCCGACACCGAGCACCTGACCGGCATCATCGCGGAGTACCGCAAGCGGGGGTTCACCACGGCGATCGACGACTTCGGCGCGGGTCACGCGGGCCTGAGCCTGCTGGTGGACTTCCAGCCCGACCTGATCAAGATCGACATGCTGGTCATCCGCGGCGTCGACACCGATCCGGCGCGGCAGGCCGTCGTCGCCGGCGTCGTCCACATGGCCGATGCCCTCGGCATCACCGTGCTGGCCGAGGGCATCGAGACCGAGGCGGAGTACCTGACGCTCAGGGGAGCGGGCATCCGGCTGTTCCAGGGGTACTGGTTCGCGCGCCCGGCCTTCGAGGCCCTGCCCCCGCCCCAGAACCCCCGCTAGTTGACATAATGTGCATTATCGGACAAACGGGACGAGGCTGAGGAGCGGGTCTCAGGACTCGGTTCCGCGGCCCGTCTTCTCCTGCAGCCGGTCGATGTGCTCGGACGCCTCGGCCTTGGTGAGATCGGCCGTCAGCGTCTCGCCGGCGTCGCGCGCCAGGGTGTCGAGGTAGCTGCGCTGGGCGCCGGTCATCGGCTCGTCGCCGGTGACCCAGTCGTTCGGATCCTTCTCGGTCGTGTTGGCGGCGTCGGCCCCCAGCACCTCGCCCTCGGGCTGGTCGGTCGGCGCGGCGGTCGGCTGGTCGTCGGGCGTCGAATGCATGTTCGATTCAGTCATGGTTCGACTGTAGGTCGACCGGGCGGTCGGCGCACGTCCAGCGCTGCTCGGCGGATGACACTGGCGGGCGCTAGCGTCTGGCCATGAGCCAGCACGCCGCCGAGCCGACGACCGCCGATGACCGTTCCGCCTTCGACCGGTTCGTCGAGGCCGCCTACCAGCGCGTCAGCAGGGCGCCGTTCTTCGTCGTCTGCGCCGGCATCGTGGTCGCGTGGTTCGTCAGCGTGCCGCTGTGGCCCGACCTGAAGTCGTGGCAGGTCGCGATCCACACGGTCGCGTCGGTCATCTCGCTGCTGCTGCTGGTGCTGCTCGAGAACGCCAGCCGGCGGGCCGAGGAGGCCGCGCAGGAGAAGCTCAACGTCATCGCCGAGGCCCTCTCCGACCTGATGCTGTCGCGCGCTCAGGACGATCCCGGCCTCGACGACTCGGCCCGCAAGCTGCGCCGGGCGATCGGTCTGGAGGACCGGCACTAGTCCCCGACGCGGCGAGGCGTCACGAGCCACGCGGCGAGCGCGCCGGCCGCGGCGCCGAACAGGTGGCCCTCCCACGAGATGCCGGGCCGTCCCGGCAGCACGCCCCACAGGAGCCCGCCGTACACCAGGAACACCACCACGCCCAGCGCGATCTGACCGACGTGACGGCTGAAGACCCCCCTGACGACGAGGTACGACAGCCAGCCGAACACCAGACCGGACGCGCCGAGGTGCACCGTGCCGGGGTCCCCGACGAGCCACACCGCTGCTCCCCCGACGATCCACACGATCGCGGTGACCTGCGCCCACGTGCGCAGGCCCGACAGCCCGACCAGGAACCCGAGCACCAGCAGGGGCACGGTGTTGCCGAGCAGGTGCGCCCATCCCCCGTGCAGCAGAGGCCCGAGGGCGACGCCCTCCAGCCCGTCGACGCTGCGGGGCCTGACGCCGTTGCCGTCGAGGGTTCCCGGCACGACGACGTCGACCAGCTCGACGACGTAGAGCAGCGCCACGAACCCGACGGCGAGGGCGCCCGCCCGCGCCGGTCCCGACATCTCGCGCGGCTCGGCCTGCTGATCGGTCATGGGTCGATGGTAGGCAGGTGCGCCGCCCGCACCAGGGCCGCGAGGTGGTCCAGCTCCCGTCGCGCCTGCTCGGGGTCGTCGCCGTCGAGGAAGTAGTGGTCGCGACCCGGTACGACGCGGTGCTCGAACAGCAGGCCCTCCTGGGCGAGCCGCTGCGCGTAGGCGTCGCCCTCGGCCCTCAGCAGGTCGTGCTCGGCCGTGACGACGACGGTGGGAGGCAGACCCGCCACGGTGTCGGCGAGCAGGGGCGACGCGTACGGCTCGGCCCGCCGGGAGACGTCCTTGAAGTACGTCGCCCGCACGGTCGTCAACAGGCCCGGCCCGATCATGGGGTGCGGGATGGTCGCGTGCTTGTCGTGCACGTCGCCGGCGACCTCGAGCGACGGGACCGCGAGCAGCTGCAGGCGGGGCGACGCGGTGCCGAGGTCGCGGGCCTGCAGGCACGCGGACGCCGCGAGGCCTCCGCCTCCGCTGAAGCCGCCGACCGAGATGCTCTTCTCGTCCAGGTCCCACTCCCCTGCGTGCCCGGCGAGCCACGCGACGACGTCGTGGGCCTGCTCGTGCGCGACGGGGTACCGCACGCGCGGCGCCACCAGGTAGTCGACGTTGACGACCGCGACGCCGGCCTCGGCGACCAGGAAGCGGCAGTAGAAGTCGTCCATCCGCGGGAACCGCATCATGAACGCGCCGCCGTGGAAGTGGACGTGCACGGGCGGTGCCGTCACGCCGGGCGGCCGGTAGACCTCGACCCTGACCCGGCCGTGACGCGTCGGCACGGACCGTCTCGTCGGACGGGGCAGGTCCTGGCCCGCGAAGCGCAACGACCGTCCGTACCGGACCGTCAGGGGTGCGAGGAGTCCGGACATCAGGGCGTACGCGTCGTGGTTCAGGGCCATGCCACCAGTTCGGAGCCGACGGGCCGCCGGTTGGCCCGGTGCGGCGAGGGGTGCACGATGGGACGCATGCAGATCACCCGCTTCGGACATGCCGCCGTCCTCGTCGAGGTGGCCGGCGCCCGCATCCTGGTCGACCCGGGCACGTTCAGCGTCGACGAGACGTTCGCCCTGACGGGCCTCGACGCGATCGTCGTGACGCACCAGCACCCCGACCACCTCGACCAGGAGCGCCTGCCGCCCCTGCTCGCCGGCAACCCCGACGCCGTCCTCGTCTGCGACCCGGAGACCGCGGCGTCGGTCTCGGTCGGCGAGTGGATCCGGAACGCCGAGGGGCTCGAGACCGCGATCGGCGCGGCGTCGGTGCGCGGTGTCGGCGCGCAGCACGCCGTGATCCTCCCCACGCTCCCCCGCATCGCGAACGTCGGCGTGCTGGTCAGCGCCCCGGGCGAGCCGACCCTGTTCCACCCCGGTGACAGCTACGAGCACGCGCCGGACGGCGTCGACGTGCTGGCACTCCCCCTCGCCGCGCCGTGGGCCAAGACCAGCGAGACCGTCGACTTCGCCCAGCGCGTCGCCCCCGCGACCCTGTTCCCGGTGCACGACCGCACGATCTCCGATCTCGCCTACGGCACGTACTGGGGCCAGGTGTCGGGCCACGCGGGCGTCGACGACTGCCGCCTCGTGGACCAGACCGGGACGTTTGAGTTATCTCACAACTGAGATAACGTGGTCGGCATGAGCGTTCGTGACGACTACCTTTCCCGCATCGGAGCCCTCATCAGGGACGCCCGCCAGCACAGCGGCCTGACGCAGGCCGAGCTCGCCTCCGAGCTGCGCACCAGCCAGAGCGCGATCAACCGCATCGAGAAGGGCCAGCAGAACCTGACCCTCGACATGCTCGCCCGCATCGGCAGCGCGCTCGACTCCGAGCTCGTCAGCGTCGGCACGTCCGGCCCCAGCCACCTGCGCGTGGCCGGCGGCACCAAGCTGTCGGGCTCGATCGACGTCAAGTCGAGCAAGAACGCGGGGGTCGCCCTGCTGTGCGCCTCGCTGCTCAACGCCGGCACGACGGTGCTGCGCAAGGTCGCGCGCATCGAGGAGGTCAACCGTCTCCTCGAGGTGCTGACCTCGATCGGCGTCAAGGCCACGTGGCTCAACGACGAGAACGACCTCGAGCTCGTCGTGCCCGCGACGCTCGACCTGGCGGCGATGGACGCCGACGCGGCCCGCCGCACCCGCAGCATCATCATGTTCCTCGGCCCGTTGATGCACCGCTACGACGACTTCGAGCTGCCCTACGCCGGCGGCTGCGACCTCGGCACCCGCACCGTCGAGCCGCACATGACGGCCCTTCGGCCGTTCGGCCTCAAGGTCGTCGCGACCGAGGGCAGCTACCACGCGACCGCCGCCGAGGGCGTGGGCCCCGAGCGGCCCATCGTGCTGACCGAGCGCGGCGACACCGTCACCGAGAACGCGCTGCTCGCGGCGGCCCGGTACGACGGCGTCACGGTCATCCGCAACGCCAGCCCGAACTACATGGTGCAGGACCTGTGCTTCTTCCTCGTCAAGCTCGGCGTGGGCATCGAGGGCATCGGCACGACGACGCTGCGCGTCACGGGCAAGCCCGTCATCAACTGCGACGTCGAGTACGCCCCGAGCGAGGACCCGATCGAGGCCATGAGCCTGATCGCGGCGGCGATCGTCACGCGGTCGAGCATCACGGTGCGCCGCGTGCCGATCGAGTTCATGGAGATCGAGCTCGCGCTGCTCGAGGAGATGGGCTTCCAGTACGACCGCAGCGACGAGTACCCCGCCGAGAACGGCGAGACGCGGCTGGTCGACATCACGACGCACGAGTCGTCGCTGCACGCGCCGATCGACAAGATCCACCCCATGCCGTTCCCGGGCCTCAACATCGACAACCTGCCGTTCTTCGCGGTCATCGCCGCGACGGCCGAGGGCCAGACGATGCTGCACGACTGGGTCTACGAGAACCGCGCGATCTACCTGACCGAGCTCAACAAGCTCGGTGCGCAGGTCAAGCTGCTCGACCCGCACCGCGTCCTGATCGAGGGGCCGACGCACTGGAGCGGCACCGAGCTCGTGTGCCCGCCCGCACTGCGTCCCGCCGTGGTGATCCTGCTGGCGATGCTGGCCGCGAAGGGCACCTCGGTGCTGCGCAGCGTGTACGTCATCAACCGCGGCTACGAGGATCTCGCCGAGCGCCTCAACGCCCTCGGTGCGCAGATCGAGACCTTCCGCGACATCTGAGCCGGGCTGCACCCGCGAGGGCTTAGCGTGGGGGCGTGTCCGGCTACCTCGATCTGCCGCCCCTGGCCCTCGCCCACCGCGGCGGCTCGGGCGTCCCCGGCAACGTCGGCGTCGAGAACTCGCTCGCGGCGTTCTCGCACGCGCACGCGCTGGGCTTCCGGTACTTCGAGACAGACGTGCGGGCGTCGTCGGACGGGGTCGTGTACGCGATCCACGACGCGGCGCTCGACCGGCTGACCGGCAGCGCCGACACCGTCGCGGGCCTGACCGCCGAGGCGCTCGACCTGCTGCGGCTCGACGGTCGCGAGCCGTTCGNGCCACGTTCCCCGACGCCCGGCTCAACATCGACCTGAAGTCCGACGACGTCGTCGGACCGGCCGTCGACCTGCTGACCGGGCTGGGGGTCGTCGACCGGACCCTGCTGGCGTCGTTCTCGCACCGCCGGCTGCGCCGGGTCCGTCGGCTGCTGCCGGACGTCGCGACGTCCGCGTCGAGCCTCGAGGCCGCCCTCGTCAAGCTGCTGCCGACGGTCGTCCTGCGGCGCCTGCGCCTCGCACCGGTGTGCCTGCAGGTGCCCGCGCGTCGCGGTCGTCTGCGGGTCGTGACCGACGGATTCGTGCGCAAGTCCCACGCCCTCGGCCTGCAGGTGCACGTCTGGACGATCGACGAGCCCGACGAGATGCACGCGCTGCTCGACCTCGGCGTCGACGGGCTCGTGACCGACCGCACCGACGTCCTCAAGGACGTCCTCACCGCCCGAGGCGTCTGGAAGGACCCACGATGACCCCCTCCTCCCCCGCGCCCGCCCGCGCCGTCGCCGACGCCACCCGCCGTGGTCCGGTCATCGCGTGGAGCCTGTGGGACTGGGGGTCGGCCGCCTTCAACGCCGTCATCGTGACGTTCGTCTTCTCGGTGTACCTGACCGACGCCGTCGGCGAGGACCTCTCGGGCCCGGTGTCGGCCAGCTCGTGGCTGGGCTGGGCCGTCGGGGCCGCGAGCCTCGTGATCGCGGTGCTGGCGCCCGTCATGGGGCAGCGCTCGGACGCGTCGGGCCACCGCAAGCGGTCGCTCGCGCTGCTCACGACGTCGGTCGTCGTGGTCACGGCCCTGATGTTCCTGGTCGAGGACAGCCCCGACTTCCTGTGGCTCGGGCTCGTGCTGATCGCGGTCGGCACGGTGCTGTTCGAGCTCGCGCAGGTGCCGTACTTCGCGATGCTGCGCCAGGTCTCGACGCCCGCGACGGTCGGACGCGTGTCGGGCGTCGGCTGGGCGTTCGGCTACCTCGGCGGCATCGTGCTGCTCATCATCGTCTACGTCGGGCTGATCTCCGGCGACGGTGGCCTGCTCGGCGTCTCGACCGACAACGGGCTCAACATCCGCTGGGTCGCGGTCGTCGCGGCGGTGTGGTTCCTGGCGTTCTCGATCCCCGTCCTGCTGATGGTGCCCGAGCTGCCGCCCACTGCTCTTCTCCACGGGGAGAGCCCCGTGCCCGACGTCGGCTTCCGCGAGTCGTACCGCGTGCTGTTCGCCGAGATCCGCACGATGTGGCGCGAGGACCGCCACACCCTGCAGTTCCTGATCGCCAGCGCCCTGTTCCGCGACGGGCTCGCCGGCGTCTTCACGTTCGGGGCCGTCATCGCCGTGAGCGTCTACGGCTTCACCGACGACACCGTGATCCCGTTCGGCATCGCCGCCAACGTCGCGGCCGCGGCGGGCGCCCTCGTGGCCGGACGGCTCGACGACCGCCTCGGCCCGCGGCGCGTCATCGTGTTCTCGCTGGTCGCGATGCTGGTGGCCGGCGTGGTGCTGCTGTTCGTGCAGGGCATGGCGGGCTTCTGGGTCTTCGGGCTGGTGCTGTGCCTGTTCGTCGGCCCCGCGCAGTCGGCGTCGCGCACCTACCTCGTGCGCCTGACGCCCCCGGGCAAGGAGGGCCAGCACTTCGGCCTCTACGCCATGACGGGCCGCGCGGCGTCGTTCCTGGCGCCGACGCTGTTCGGGCTGTTCGCCTTCGTCTTCGGCGACGACCGCTGGGGCATCGTCGGCATCATGCTGGTGCTGCTCGTCGGCCTGCTGGCCCTGCTGAGGGTGCCCGCGCTGACCCGCGACCGGGCGGACGCCTGACCCGGCTCCGAAGAGATTCCCGTTCAGGGGAATCTCATGTGTGTCCCCTACGTTGATAGAGGTAAGGCACACGAAAGGGGACGCACATGGCTGAACGTGCACTGCGAGGAGCTCGACTCGGAACTCAGAGCTTCGAGGACGAGCGCGGGGTCGAGATGGCTCCCCGGCAGCAGGTCGAGTACGTCTGCGCCGACGGGCACACCTTCACGGTGGTCATGGCCGACGAGGCCGAGATCCCGTTCGAGTGGGAGGACCCGAAGACGGGCGCGATCGGACAGCTCGCCGACGGTGTCAAGCCCGAGGGCAAGGCCGAGAAGCCCGTCCGCACCCACTGGGACATGCTGCTCGAGCGTCGCTCGGTCGACGAGCTGGAAGAGATCCTGACGGAGCGGCTCGAGCTGCTCCGCGGCGGCGAGATCGGTCCGCCGCACCTGCACCGCCCGGCGAAGAAGTCGGCGGCGAAGAAGAAGACCGCCTAGGTCACGCACCAGGGCGCGACGCAAGGGACTCCGGCTCCGGCTGGGGTCCCTTTCGCAGTCGCCGGGGCACCAGCCGCGCGGCGCCCCACACCGTCACGCGCCACAGGGCCTCGCGGACGATCGCGCCGCTCATCTTGGACTCGCCCCGCTCGCGCTCGACGAACGTGATGGGCACCTCGACGACGTCCATGCCGGCGGCCGCGACCCGGCGGGTCATGTCGATCTGGAAGCAGTAGCCCTGCGAGGCGACCTGCTCGAGCGGCAGGCGCTCGAGCGTCTCGCGGCGGAACGCGCGGAAGCCGCCCGTCGCGTCCTTGACGTCGAGGCCGAGCAGCAGGCGCGCGTACAGCGTGCCCCCACGGGAGATGAGACGCCGGTGCCACGGCCAGTTGACGACGCCGCCGCCGGGGACCCACCGCGACCCCAGCACGAGATCGGCGCCCGTCGCGCTGGCGGCGAGGATCTGGGCGAGGTCCTCGGGACGGTGCGAGCCGTCGGCGTCCATCTCGAGCAGCGTGTCGTAGCCACGCTCGAGGCCCCAGGCGAAACCGGCCCGGTACGCCGAGCCGAGACCCTGTTTCGACACCCGGTGCAGCACGTGCACCCGCTCGTCGGCGGCTGCCAGCGCGTCGGCGATGTCGCCCGTGCCGTCGGGCGACCCGTCGTCGGCGACGAGGACGTGCAGCTGCGGCTGGGCCGAGAGGACGCGCTCCACGATCCAGGCGAGGTTGGCGGCCTCGTCGTACGTCGGGATGATGACGAGCGCTGTCATGGGGTTCCGTTCTGCTGGCGCGGGCGGGTGCCGAGGAACCATGCTCCCAGACCCGTCGCGACCAGCAACCACTCGAGGTAGCGGCCGATGACCAGCGCGGGCGTGCGCCCCGATGCGAGGGTGACCTCGGCGCTGATCGTGGCGGGCTCGTGCAGCGGCGCACGCTCGACGCTGCGCCCCGTCGGGTCGACGACGCCCGAGATGCCGTTGGTCGACGGGACGACGACCCAGCGGCCCGTCTCGATCGCCCGCAGGCGCGAGATGTCCCACTGCTGCTCGGGCTGCGACGTGCCGGTGAACGCGGCGTTGCTGGTCTGGACGACCATGAGCTGCGCTCCCCCGTCGACGGCGCGGCGCGTGACGCCGTCGTAGGCGATGTCGTAGCAGATCGTGTCGCCGATGCGGGTGTCGCCGATCGTCATGGCGCCCGGCTGGTCGCCGGCCAGCATGTCGCGGGGGATGTCGCGCGCGAGCCGGTTGACGACGAACCCGGCCTGCTTGCGGAACGGCACGTACTCACCGAACGGCACGGGCTTGAGCTTGTCGTAACGGTCTCCGGGCCCCTCGGCGGTCCACACGACGCCGGAGTTGCGCGCCGTCTCGACCGTCGGGCCGTCGAAGATGCCGCCGACGAGGATCGGCGCCTTCAGCAGCGCCGAGAGGTCCTCGATCTGCTGCCGCACGAGGGCGTCGTGGTACGGGTCGATGTCGGTGGCGTTCTCGGGCCACAGCACCATGTCGGGCTGCGGCACGTCGCCGGCGCGGATCTTCTCGACCAGCCGGGACGTCTCGGCGACGTGCAGGTCGAAGATCTCGCCGCGCGGCCACGTCAGGAAGACCCCTGGCACGTCGCCCTGCACGAGCGCGACCTGGCGGGTGCCGTCGGCGCCCGCGATGCCGGTGGGCAGCAGCGCCCCGACCCCCACGACCGCCACGACGCCGGCGGCGGCGCCGATGCGGGCCCGGCGGCCCGGCCCCGTCACCACGACCAGCACGAGCGCCGCCGCGACGAACAGCACGGCGCTGGTGCCGGGCATCGCCACGAGGCGCGCGTAGGAGGCGAACGGCGTGTCGATCGAGGTGTGGGCGAGCCGTCCCCACGGGAAGCCCGTGAAGGGGAACCGGCCCCGCGCCCACTCCCCCAGGACCCACACGCCCGCACCCCACAGCGGCCACGCCCGCAGGCGCGTCGCGGCGCGCAGCGCCAGCATGATCGGGATGAAGAACAGCGCCTGGGCGATGACGAGCGCGACGTACGCGCCCGCGCTGACGGCGTTCATCCACCAGATCAGCGGCGCCATGAAGCCCAGCCCGAACAGCAGGCCCGTGACGGCCACGGTGCGCTTGCGCGCGTGCGACAGACGACGCGCGAGCCAGATCAGGCCGGCCACGCCCGCGATCATCGCGAACGGCAGCCCGACGGGCTCGAAGTCGAGCGAGCACAGGGCCCCGAGGACGGCCGCGGCCGGCCAGGCGACCTTCCAGGTCACAGGGAGACGAGTCCGCGCGGGGTGTTGTTGAGCACCTCGAGGCCGTCGGCCGAGCACACGACGATGTCCTCGATGCGGGCCCCGAACCGTCCCTCGTGGTAGATGCCCGGCTCGATCGAGAAGGCCATGCCCTCCTCGAGCACCAGGTCGTTGCCCTCGATGATGTAGGGCTCCTCGTGCGTCTCCTGGCCGATCCCGTGACCCGTGCGGTGGATGAACAGGTCGCCGAACCCGGCGTCGGCGATGATCTGCCGGCCGATCGCGTCGACCGACTCGGCCGTGACACCCGGGCGCGCGTGGTCGAGCTGCGCGCGCTGGGCGGCCTCGAGCACCGCGTACGCCTCGGCGTACAGGGGGTCGACGGTGCCGCCGGCCAGGTAGTTGCGGGTCGAGTCCGAGCAGTAGCCCGACGGCATCGTGCCGCCGATGTCGACGACGACGGGGTCGCCGGCCTCGATGACCCGGTCGGACAGCTCGTGGTGCGGCGAGGCGCCGTTGGGGCCCGATCCGACGATCACGAAGTCGACGGTCTCGTGGCCCTCGTCGATGATCGCGCGCGCGATGTCGGCTCCGACCTCGCGCTCGGTGCGCCCGGGGCGCAGCCACTCGTGGACGCGTCCGTGCACGCGGTCGATCGCGAGCCCCGCCTGACGCAGCGCCTCGACCTCGTCGGCGTCCTTGCGGATGCGCAGCTGCTGCACGAGGGAGCCGGCCAGCACCTGGTCGGCCGTCGGGATGGCCTCGCCGAGCGCGAAGACGCGCGACGCCCACATGTGGTCGTCGAGGCCGATCGTCGTCGCGTCGCCGACCAGGCTCGCGACCAGCGCGAACGGGTCGTCGCGCTCGTCCCACGTGGCGATCTCGACGTCGACGCCCGATGCGACCGCGGCCTGGCGCTCGAGGGCCGGCACGACGAGCGTCGGCGGGCCGGCGGCGGGCAGGACCAGGCACGTCAGTCGCTCGAGCGGGAGCGCGACGTAGCCGGTGAGGTACCGCAGATCGGCCCCCGGGGTCACGAGCAGGGCGTCGATGCCCTGCGAAGCCGCCAGTTGCTGTGCCTTGCGCCATGTGCTCACGCCACGACGATACCCGTGGGATCATCGTCGGCGTTCGGCTGCACGCGACCCCCCGCGGCTGACAGGATGTCGTGACGTCCGACGAACAGGGAGCCACGACGTGCTGTACATGAACGGGTTGCTGAGCCTGATGGTCCTCGCGCTGTGGATCTTCTGCCTCATCGACGTCATCACGACCGACGAGGGCGCGTGCCGCAACCTGTCCAAGACCTTCTGGCTCGTGCTCGTGGTGTTCCTGCCGGCCGTCGGCTCGCTGGCCTGGCTGGTCGCCGGACGTCCGCAGGCTCCCGCCGACCTGCCGTACAAGGGCAACCGCGGATCGTCCGTCCCGGCCGTGCACGACCGTGAGCGACCCGTGCGCCACGTCGACCCCGATCCCGAGCGCGAGGCCGCGTACCAGCGCGCGCTGCGAGCCCGGGCCGAGGAGCAGCGGCAGGCCTATCGCGCGCGCCAGCAGCGGCGAGAGCTCGACGAGGGGTAGGCAGGCGCGACTCGCTGACCTACCGTGTGGGGACACATCGAGGATCGGGGGGTCCACCCATGCGCAGAGCGCTGTCCACCACCGCCGCCGTCGTCCTGACGAGCAGCCTTCTCGCCGCCGCACCCGCGGTGGCCGGTTCGTCACACGTCGACACCACGCGGCTGACCAAGGCCGTCACGGTCAACGGCCAGCTGAAGACGCTGCGTCAGCTGCAGGTCGTCGCCGACCGCAACGGCGGCAACCGTGCATCGGGGCTGCCGGGCTACGACGCATCGGCCGACTACGTCGCCGCGGAGCTCGAGAAGGCCGGGTACAAGGTCACCCGGCAGACGTTCACGTTCCCGTTCAGCCGCGACCTCGAGCCCGCCACGCTGACGCAGACGGCACCCGCGGCCCGGACGATCGAGACCGCGGCCTTCGACTACTCCGGTTCGGGCGACGTCACGGGCGCCGTCACCCCGATCGCCGTCGCGATCCCGCCGGGCGACGCCGGCAGCACGACGTCCGGGTGCTCCGCGGACGACTTCCCGGCCGCCGGGTCCGCGCCCGCCGTCGCGCTGGTGCAGCGCGGCACGTGCGACTTCGGCCTCAAGGCCGCGAACGCCGAGGCGGCCGGCTACGACGCCGTGATCATCTTCAACGAGGGCCAGGACGGACGGCAGGAGCTGCTGACCGGCACGCTCGGCGCGCCCGCGGGCATCCCCGTGGCCGGTGTGTCGTACGCCGACGGCAAGGCCCTGGCCGAGACGGCCGGCGCGACGGTCCGGGTCACCGCGAGGACCGAGGTCGACCTGCAGCGGCAGACCAGCAACATCATCGCCGACCTGCCGGGCCGCACGAAGAACCCTGACCAGGTCGTCGTGGTCGGAGCGCACCTCGACAGCGTCGCCGAGGGCCCCGGCATCAACGACAACGGCACGGGGACAGCCGGCACGCTCGAGATCGCCAAGCAGCTCGCCAAGACCGGTCTGGCCAAGAAGGCGCAGCGTCCGGTGCGCTTCGCGTTCTGGGGCGCCGAGGAGAAAGGGCTGCTGGGCGCGTACCACTACGTCGAGGCCCTCTCGGACGCCCAGCGCGCGAAGATCTACGCCAACCTGAACTTCGACATGATCGGCTCGCCCAACTTCGCGCGGTTCGTCTACGACGGCGACGGCTCGTCCGACGGCAACGCCGGACCGGCCGGATCGGCCGAGATCGAGAAGGTCTTCACCGACTACTTCGGTGCCAAGAGGCTCGCGACGGCGCCCACGGCGTTCGACGGCCGATCCGACTACGGGCCGTTCATCGAGGTCGGCATCCCCGCCGGCGGCCTGTTCAGCGGTGCGGAGGGCGTCAAGACCGCCGAGGAGGCGGCGCTGTTCGGCGGCACCGCCGGCGAGGCGTACGACTCCTGCTACCACCAGGCGTGCGACGACATCACCAACCTCAGCACGACGTCGATCGACCAGCTCGGCGACGCGGCGGCCCACGCCGTCGCGACGCTGGTGCTGTCGAAGAAGGGGCTGTACGGCGACCAGGCCCGTCGGACGTCGGCGGGCGCGGCGAAGAAGCTGTCGGCGCCCACCAGCACGGGCCACGCGCTGACGCGGTGACGCGGTGACGTCTAGGCTCGGGGCATGCCCACGTCCCGTGACCGCCTCCTCCTGCTCGACAGCGCGAGCCTGTACTTCCGAGCCTTCTTCGGCATCCCGAAGACGCTGACGGCGCCCGACGGCACCGCGGTCAACGCCCTGCGCGGCATCCTCGACTTCACGTCGAGCCTCACGACGCAGTACGAGCCCGGTGCCGTCGTGGCGTGCTGGGACGACGACTGGCGTCCGCAGTGGCGGGTCGACCTGATCGACACCTACAAGACGCAGCGCCTGGGCGACGACGGCGGCGAGGCCGACACGACCGACGGCCTCCTAGGGCCCCAGGTGCCGCTGATCTCCGAGGCGTTCGGGCTGCTCGGCATCCCCGTCGTCGGCGCCGCCGACCACGAGGCCGACGACGTCATCGGCACGCTCGCGGCACGGTGGGACGGACCCGTCGACGTCGTCACGGGCGACCGCGACCTCTTCCAGGTCGTCGACGACGACCGCGACGTCCGGGTGCTGTACGTCGCGAAGGGCGTGTCGAAGCACGACGTCGTCGACGAGGCCTGGCTCCGGGCGAGGTACTCGATCGGTGCGGCCGACTACGTCGACTTCGCGGTCATGCGCGGCGACCCGTCCGACGGCCTGCCCGGTGTGGCCGGGATCGGCGACAAGACGGCCGCGGTGCTGCTCGACCGGTTCGGCGACCTCGACGGGATCCTGACGGCAGCGGGCGACCCCTCGTCCTCCATCACGCCGAAGGTGCGACGGTCGCTGCTCGACTCGGTCGACTACATCCGCGCTGCACGCGAGGTCGTGGCGGTGCGCACCGACGTCTGCGACGTGCCCGACCTGTCGGCGACGCCCGACCGCGAGAAGTTCGAGGCCTTCGGCGAGACCTGGGGCCTCGGTGGCGTGACGGAGCGCGCCCTCGAGGCCGTCACGCGCTGATGCTGGTGTAGCTGACGACGCCGTGGCGCAGCAGGTCGAGCGACTCGCGGGCCGTGGAGCGCAGGGGCCCCGGCCCAGCCGCGTCGGCGATCTGCGCCACGACGTCGATGAGCTGCTTCATGGCCCGCACGAAGTCGCCGGCTGCGAGCTCCATCTCGCCGAGGACGTCGTCGAGGCTCGCGTCGTTGCACCACTGCCAGACCGCCTGCGCGAAGCCGAAGTCGGGCTGGTGCAGGAACTTGACCCGGTGCTCGCGCTCGAGCTGCTGCAGGTCGGCGCACAGCTGGGACATGGTCGCCGCCGTCTCGCGGACGGCCTGCGACGGGAAGCGCGGGGCGGGCAGCTCGTCGGAGCTGCGTGACTGGTAGGTCAGGCCGCTCACGACGGACGCCAGCTCGGCCGCGTCGAGGCCGTCCCACGCCTGCTGGCGCAGGCACTCGCTCACGAGCAGGTCGAGGTCGCTGTAGAGCCGCGTGAGCTTCTTGCCGTCGGCGGTGACCTCGTCGCCGTCGAGGTAGCCCAGCACGTCGAGCACCTCGCACACGCGGTCGAACTGGCGGGCCACGGTGTTGGTGCGCTGCTCGATGCGTCCGCGCTGGTTCTTCGTGTCGCGCTCGAGCTTGAGGTAGCGCTCGGCCCAGCGCGCGTGCTTCTCGCGGTCGGGGCACTGGTGGCACGGGTGGTCGCGCAGCTTCTCGCGGATCGCGCCGATGCGCGGGTCCTCGCGCGAGGAGTGGTCGCGCCGCTGCTTCTCCTGGCCCCACGCGACACCGTCGGCGCGGCTGCGCAGTGCTGCGGCGAGGTCGCGCCGCGCCTGCGGGTTGCGCGCGTTGAACGACTTGGGGATGCGCATCGTGGTCAGCGCGGTGACGGGAGCCGTGAAGTCGATCATCGCGAGCCGGCGCGCATGGCGGCTCGCGGTCAGCACCATGGGTCGCGGACCGTCGCCGTCGGTGGCCCGGCCCGGGTCGAGCACCACCGCGATGCCGGCGAACTTGCCGACCGGCACGTGGATGACGTCGCCCGGTCGCAGCCGCGTCAGCGACTCGGCGATCTCGGCGCGCTCGGCCTGGCGGCGGGCCTTGGACCCGGACGCCTCGATGTCGGTCAGCTCGCGCCGCAGCGACGCGTACTCCATGAAGTCGCCCCGGTCGCAGTGGATGTTGTCGCGGTAGCCGTCGAGGGCGTCGTCGGCCTTGCGGATCTGCCGTGCCAGCCCGACGACCGCGCGATCGGCCTGGAACTGGGCGAACGACTGCTCGAGGAGCTCGCGGGCCACGCCGCGCCCGACCTGGCCGACGAGGTTGACCGCCATGTTGTACGACGGGTGGAACGACGAGTTGAGCGGGTAGGTGCGCGTGCTGGCCAGGCCGGCGACCTGCTTGGGGTCGAGGCCGGGCTGCCACAGGACCACGCCGTGCCCCTCGACGTCGATGCCGCGGCGGCCCGCGCGCCCCGTCAGCTGCGTGTACTCCCCCGGCGTGATGTTGGCGTGCGTCTCGCCGTTCCACTTGGAGAGCTTCTCGATCACGACGGACCGCGCCGGCATGTTGATGCCCAGCGCGAGGGTCTCGGTCGCGAAGATGACCTTGACGAAGCCCGCGCTGAAGAGGTCCTCGACGCACTCCTTGAACGTCGGCAGCATGCCCGCGTGATGGGCCGCGATGCCGCGCGCGAGGCCGTCGCGGAACTCGTAGTAGCCCAGGACGTGCAGATCGGCCTCGGGCAGGTGCGCGCACGCCGCGTCGACGAACGCCGTGATCTCGGCCTGCTCCTCGGGGGTCGTCAGCGTGATGCGGGCGTCGAGGCACTGCTGCACCGCCGCGGCGCAGCCGGCCCGGCTGAAGACGAACGTGATGGCCGGCAGCAGGCCCTCGGCGTCGAGCCGCTCGACGACGTCGACCCGGCTGGGTGTCCGGTTGCGGCTGCGGGGTCGCTTGCCGCCCTTGGGGCGGTGGCCGCGCATCGACCGGGTGAGCTGCCAGTCCTCGCGGGCGAGCCGCTCGAGGGCCTTGTTGACCTCGACGCCCCGGTCGTCGGGGCTGGGCTCGAACAGCGGGAACATCTTCCGGCCCACCAGGACGTGCTGGTGCAGCGGGATCGGCCGGCGTTCCTCGACGATCGTCACGGTGTCGCCCCGCACCGCGGTGAGCCAGTCACCGAACTCCTCGGCGTTGGACACGGTCGCCGACAGCGCGATGACCGCCACCGACTCGGCGAGGTGGATGATGACCTCCTCCCACACGGCACCACGGGTGCGGTCGGCGAGGTAGTGCACCTCGTCCATCACGACGTAGCCGAGGGTGTCGAGCGTCCGCGAGCCCGCGTAGAGCATGTTGCGCAGCACCTCGGTCGTCATGACGACGATCGGCGCCTCGCCGTTGATCGTGTTGTCGCCCGTCAGCAGGCCCACGTTGTCGGCGCCGTAGCGCTCGACGAGGTCGGAGAACTTCTGGTTCGACAGGGCCTTGATGGGGGTCGTGTAGAAGCACTTGCGCCCCGTCTGCAGCGCCAGATGGACGGCGAACTCGCCGACGAGCGTCTTGCCCGAGCCGGTGGGCGCTGCGACGAGCACGCCGTGACCGTCCTCGACGACCTTGCACGCCTCGACCTGGAACCCGTCGAGCCCGAAGTCGTACAGGCCGCGGAACTCCGCGAGCCGCGGGTACTGCCTGCTCGTGCGGGACTGTGCGTACTTCTCCGCCGGGCTGCTCATGGCTCCAGCCTACGTGGGGGCGGGTGGGGCCAGGACGCGCAACGCGCCCGGCCGCACCGTGGCGGTCAGCGGCAGCGCGCCGAGCCGCTCGCCGTCGCCGTACGCCACGATGCCGGGCGACGAGAGCGTCACCTCGGTCACGAGGTGCCGCTCGAACTCGGGCAGGTCGACGTGCGTGCCGCGGTACAGCTGCGGGAAGACCCGCAGCAGCGTGGCCTTGCTGACGGGGTTGATGACCACGACGTCGAGCAGGCCGTCGTCGATCACGGCGCCCTCGCAGATGCGCAGTCCCCCGCCGAAGGACGGCCCGTTGCCGACCGCGACGAGCATGGCCTCGCGCTCGACCGGCGTGCCGTCGAGCGTCAGGGTGAACGGGAGCGGCTCGAAGGAGCGCAGCTCGGCGAGGATCGCCAGGTTGTAGCGCATGTTCCCCCGCGGCCACCGCATCGCGTTGGCCCGCTCGTTGACCTTGGAGTCGAAGCCGGACGCGATGACGGTCGCGACGTGGGAGTCGCCCGTGCGGGCCAGGTCGACGGTGCGGACGTGTCCTGCCAGCAGCACGTCGATCGCGGCGTCGACGTCGTGGGTGGGGATGCCGAGCGAGCGCGCGGTGTCGTTGCCGGTGCCGGCCGGGAGCAGCCCGAACAGCACCTCGCCGCCGGCGACGAGGTCGAGCGCGCCGTGCAGCGCGCCGTCGCCGCCGACCACGACGAGCGCGTCCGCACCGGTCGCCACGGCCTCGGCCGCGAGGCGCCGCGACGACGCACCGTCGGCGCCCTCGACCAGGTGCGCCGTGTGGCCGGCGGCGCGCAGGCGCACGGCCGCGCGCTCGGCGATCGACGCGGCGCGGTGGCGCCCCGAGGCCGGGTTCACCACGAGCGCGAGGTGCATCGTCAGTCGCGCAGGTCGGACGGGCCGTCGAGCTCGGAGGGTCCGCCGATCGGCGCGGCCTCGTCGTCGTCCACCTCGGTGCCGATGAGCCGGGCGCGCCTGCGGTCCGTCAGCTTCGCAATGAGCTCGGAGACCAGGTAGAGCACGACCATCGGCGCGGCCAGGAACAGCATCGTCAGGGGATCGGTCGTGGGCGTCGCGACCGCCGCGAAGACGAAGATGCCGATGATCGTCCAGGGGCGGGCGTTGGCGAGCTGCTTCGCGCTCACGGCGCCGATGCGGTTGAGCACGACCACGACCAGCGGGATCTCGGCCGCGACGCCGAACACCAGCAGCATCTTGACGATGAAGTCGAAGTACTCGGCTCCCGTGACGAGCGAGCCGAAGCCGTCGGGCACGAAGCCGATCAGCACCTCCATGGCCTTGGGCAGGACGACGTACGCCAGCGCCGCACCGCCGACGAACAGCGGTGCGCCGGTGCCGGCGAGCAGCAGCGCCCAGCGCTTCTCGTTGCGGTGCATCGCGGGCAGCACGAACGCCCACAGCTGCCACAGCCAGAAGGGGCTCGACGCCAGCAGGCCGAACACCAGCGAGATCTTGAGCTGGAACTGGAAGGCGCCGCCGATGCCCGTGATGACCAGCTCGGTGTCGATGCCCTCGGCCGTCAGCAACGGACGCATGTCCTCGTACGGCTGCGTGAGGAAGTTCAGGATCGGCTCGTAGAACACGAAGCCGAGGATCGTGCCGATCGCGATCGCGAGAACGGCCCTGGTCAGTCGCGTGCGCAGCTCACGCAGGTGGTCCATGAGCGGCATCGAGCCGCCCGGCGACGGGGTCGGCCCGCCGCGTGTCAGCGCCAAGCGTCAGGCCTGTTCGCGCTTCTCGTCCAGCTCGGCGGCCTCGACGGTCTGCAGCGACGCGGGCTTGACGGGCTTGGCCTCGTCGTCGTCGTCGTTCATGGCCTTGACCTCGGACTTGAAGATGCGCAGGGCCTTGCCCGATCCGCGGGCCAGCTCGGGGAGCTTCTTGCCCCCGAACAGCAGGAGGACGACTCCCAGGATGATCAGGATCTCGGTGGGACCGATCTGACGGAACATCATGACTCCTTATGGACGACGGCTTCATCGTACGCCTCGAGGGCCAGCCGGGCGTCGTCAACCACCCGCTCGCGCAGCGCGGCGGGCTCGATGACGGTGACCGACCCCGCGTTGCGCAGCACGAGGCGTCGCAGCCACGACCAGTCGGCGCCGTAGAGCTTGGCGCGCCAGACGCCGTCCTCGCCCTGCGACACCAGGTCCACCTGGTAGTACTCGGTCAGCCAGTGCGCCCGCGGGTGCAGGTCGACGACCGCGAACGGCGTCTGCTCGCCGACCGTGAAGAATCCCTCGGACAGGTCACGTGGTGTCGCGTCGTGCGGCTCGGCGTCGATCGCGAGCACGTCGGCCGCGACGATGCGGTCGAGCCGGAAGAAGCGCAGGTCCTCGGCCTTGAGGCACCACGCCTCGAGGTACAGCTTGCCCTGCTCGGTGAACAGGCGGCGCGGGTCGACGTCGCGATCGGTCTGCTCGTCGCGCGAGACCGTCGCGTACGTCAGGGCGAGCCGCTTGCCGCCCGTCAGCGCCTCGACGACCGCGCCGTGGATCGTGGGGTCGACGTCGTCGAGCACGACGTCGACCGATGTCGACGCGGTGTCGCCGACGGCGCTCTCGAGCTTGGCCAGCGCGCTGTCGATGACGGTCAGCTCGAGACCGCTGGCGGACGCGCGCAGCGTCCGCAGCGCGACGATCAGGGCAGCGCCCTCGCGGGTGCTGATGCGCAGCGGCCGGGTCATGAACTCGGCGTCGCGGATGTGCACGACGCCGTCGCGCTCGAGCGCCGTCAGGTCGAAGTCGATCAGCTCGCCGGCGTACTCCCCCGTGCCGGTGTACATCAGCAGCTTGAGGTCGTCGCGGATCGTCTTGGGGCTCACGCCGAACTCGGCGGCCACCTCGTTGACCGGCACCCCGTCGTTGCCCTGCAGGTACGGGACGAGCGCCAGCATGCGCACGACCTGCTGGCGCGACCGGCTCATGCGCCGACCTCGAGGGAGCCCGTGACGGCGGCCGTCAGGCGCTGCACGACGGCCGCGCGGACGTCGGGGGGCGAGACCACCACGACGTCGGGACCGTACGACGCGACCTCGGACGCCAGCTCCCAGCGCGACGAGTAGCGGATCTCGACCTCGTCGAGGTCGTCGCCCAGCGGGGTGACCTTCTCGGCGAGCCGGCGCAGGGACTGCCCGCGGTCGCGGCGGATGCGCAGCACGGCGGCCTCCTCGGGCTCGGGCGGGAACAGCTCGCGGGCGACGTCCTTCATGACGGTGCCCTCGGGGATCTCGTAGGAGCCGGGGGCGCCCTCGGTCGTGACCTCGCCGATGACGCGTGACAGGCGGAAGATCCGCGACTCGCCGCGGTCGAGGTCGAAGCCGCCGACGTACCAGCGGTCGTGCCACGAGATGATGCCCCACGGCTGCAGGTGCCTCAGCATCGGCTCGCGCCCGGGACGCGCGTACGCGAACGCGATCGGGACGCGCCGGGTGACGGCGTCCCACATCGCGTCGAACGACGGCTCGTCGGTCGACAGGCGGGGCTCGGCCATGCGCAGCACGCTCGTGTCGACGTCGACACCGATCGCCTTGAGCTTGACCAGGGCGGTGGTCGACTCGCTCGCCAGGCCCGCGTGCTCCCACACCTGCGTGGCCAGGCCGATCACGGCGGCCTCCTCGCGGGTCAGCTCGAGGTCGGGCAGCTCGGCCTCGTCACGACGGATGCGGTAGCCCGGCTCGTCGTTGAAGTACTTGTCGTTCTGCCCCATCTCGACCGTGATGCCGAGCTCGCGCAGCTCCTCCTTGTCGCGCTCGAACTTGCGGTCGAACGCCTGCGGCGTCGACTCGCGGTAGTCGGCGATGGACTCGCGGATCTGGTCCTTCGTCAGGTACTGGCGACTGACCAGCAACGCGAAGATGAGGTTCATCAACCTCTCGGTCTTGCGCTCGGCCATAGGAGGAGGATGTCAGGAAGCGTCGAGCAAGTCGACCGAGAACAGCAGCGTGTCGCCCTTCTTGATCGGGCTGCCCTCCGGCTCGGCGTCCGCGCCCTGGCCGACGTCCGCCGGGCACACGATGATGACGCGGCTGCCGAGCTTCTTGCCGACCAGCTCGTCCTGCCAGCACTTGTAGAGGCTCGTCAGCGGCTGCGTGAAGACCTCCTTGGAGTACGACTCGTCGAACGTCGTGCCTCCGGGGTAGATCTGGCCGAAGTACTGGACGCTGATCGTCTGGTCGGCGGTGACCTCGGCCCCGGTCCCCTGGATGACGGTGAACGAGCTCTCGACGGCGTCCTTCTTGGCGTCGGTCGTGCTCTTCTTGACGAACGCGGTCGGGATGTTCTTGTCGTCGACCTCGAGCTTGGGGTAGTTCTTGGGCGTCGAGCGGGCCTCGCCCACGACCGACGTCGGCACCTTCGAGACGATGTCGAACAGGAACACCAGGGTGTCGTCCTTCTTGACGTCGAGCTGGGCCTGCGCCTGGCCGAAACCGTCCTGCGGCGACATCGCGACCAGGACGCGGCTGCCGACGGTGCGGTCCTCGAGGCCCTTGATGAAGCCGGGCAGGATCTTGTCCTGCGTCAGGTTGACGGTGTAGGGGGTGCCGGTCTTGAACGAGCTGTCGAACTGCTTGCCGGTGCGCCCGTTGACCGCGACGTAGTTGACCTTGACCGAGTCGCCGGCCACGACCGTCTCGCCCGTGCCCTTCGTCAGGACCTTGGACTCGGTCTTGTCGACCGAGAAGTCCTTCGCGACGGTCACGTCGGGGCTGGCGCCCTTGGAGACCTTGACCTCGTCGAGGTTGCCGGACGAGGTGCCGGTGTCGCTGCTGCCACATCCGGACAGGAACAGGACGGCAGCGGCGGAGACGAGCAGGATGCGACGCACGTGTACGACCTTCGGGGTGGAGGGCACAGAACGCCGATCAGCGTATCGACACCGCCCAAGAGGTCGTGCTCACATGCCGTCGATGAGCCGCTGGACGCGCTCGTCCTGCGACCTGAACGGGTCCTTGCACAGCACGGTGCGCTGGGCCTGGTCGTTGAGCTTGAGGTGCACCCAGTCGACCGTGAAGTCACGGCGGCGCTCCTGCGCCCTCTTGATGAAGTCGCCGCGCAGACGGGCCCGGGTGGTCTGTGGCGGGATCGACTTGGCCGTGAAGACGTCGAGGTCGTTGGTGACCCGGGCGACGGCGCCCTTGTTCTCGAGCAGGTAGAAGATGCCGCGGTCGCGCCGGATGTCGTGGTACGCCAGGTCGAGCTGCGCGATGCGCGGATCGCTCCAGCTCAGGTCATTCCTGCTGCGGTAGCGGTCGAGCAGCTTGTACTTGATGACCCAGTCGATCTCGCGCTCGACGAGCGACAGGTCGTCGGACTCGACGGCCTTCAGCGTGCGCTCCCACAGGTCGAGCGCCCGTGTGATCGTGGGGGTGTGCAGCCCGTTCTTGTCGACGAACTCGGCGGCCTTGCCGAAGTACTCGGCCTGGATCTCCAGGGCCGACAGCTCGCGGCCGTTGGCCAGCTGCACCGTGCGACGTCCGGTCATGTCGTGCGAGATCTCGCGGATCGCCCGGATGGGGTTGTCGAGCGTCAGGTCGCGCATGGGCACGCCGGCCTCGATCATGCGCAGCACCAGGTCGGTCGTGGCGACCTTGAGCAGCGTCGTGGTCTCGCTCATGTTGGAGTCGCCCACGATGACGTGCAGGCGGCGGAACCGCTCGGCGTCGGCGTGGGGCTCGTCGCGGGTGTTGATGATTGGGCGGGAGCGCGTCGTGGCGCTCGAGACGCCCTCCCAGATGTGCTCGGCCCGCTGACTGACGCTGAAGACCGGGCCGCGCGGCGTCTGCTGGATCTTGCCCGCGCCGCAGATGATCTGGCGGGTCACGAGGAACGGGATCAGCACGTCGGCGAGCTTGCTGAACTCCCCCTGGCGGCTGACGAGGTAGTTCTCGTGGCACCCGTAGGAGTTGCCGGCCGAGTCGGTGTTGTTCTTGAACAGGTAGATGTCGCCCTCGACGCCGTCGTCGGCCAGCCGCTTCTGGGCGTCGATCATCAGGCCCTCGAGGATCCGCTCGCCGGCGCGGTCGTGCGTCACGAGGTCGACGAGGTCGTCGCACTCGGGCGTCGCGTACTCGGGGTGGCTGCCGACGTCGAGGTACAGCCGCGCCCCGTTGCGCAGGAACACGTTGCTGCTGCGGCCCCACGAGACGACGCGGCGGAACAGGTACCGGGCGACCTCGTCGGGCGACAGACGACGCTGACCCTTGAACGAGCAGGTGACGCCGTACTCGTTCTCGATGCCGAAGATCCGTCGGTCCATGCACGTCAGCCTAGTCGCGCACGGACAAACCCGCGGTGCGGCGCGCGAACGTCATCGGGTGAAGGCGCGCCGCGGCAGGGGCACCGGCCGGGGCACGCCCTACTGGCTGAGCGCGGCTGCCACGTCGGCGTCGCTCATCCGCTTGAACTTGCGGGGCTGCGGACGGGCGCGCGACAGCGTCGCGACCTCGAGGGCCGACGCCTCGACGGTGCGGGCGGGCTCGACGTCCTGGCCCAGGGCCGTGACCGCGACCCTGACGGCGGCCGCCAGGTCGAGACCCGGGGTGTAGTGCTCCCCGAGGTAGGCCTCGACCTGCTCGCTCTGGCCGCCCATCACGCCGAAGCCCCGCACGTCGGAGACCGAGCCGTCGTACATCAGGCGGTACACCTGGTCGTGCGAGGCGTCGTCGCCGAGCTCGCCGACGAAGATCTCGACCTCGTACGGCTTCTCGCCACCCGACGAGAAGATCGTGCCGAGCGTCTGCGCGTAGGCGTTGGCCAGGCCGCGCGCCGTGACGTCGCGCCGGTCGTACGCGTAGCCGCGCATGTCGGCCAGGCGCACGCCCGCGATGCGCAGGTTCTCGAACTCGTTGTACCGGCCGACGGCCGCGAAGCCGATGCGGTCGTAGATCTCGCTGATCTTGTGCAGCGCCCGCGACGGGTTCTCGGCGACGAACAGGATGCCGTCGGCGTAGTGGACGACCGCGACGCTGCGCCCCCGCGTGATGCCCTTGCGGGCGAAGTCGGCCCGGTCCTTCATCAGCTGCTCGGGCGAGACGTAGAACTGCTGGCTCATGCGTGACTCTCTCTCAGCTCAGGGGGGCCGACGGGCCGTCGGGACGCTCGAGGCGTCCGCCGATGACGTCGTCGGCGATCGCGCCGACCTCGTCGTCGGCGAGCCGGCGGTAGCCGTCGGCCGTCACGACCGACACGACCGGGAAGATGCGGCGGGTCAGGTCGGGCCCGCCGGTCGCGGAGTCGTCGTCGGCGGCGTCGTACAGCGCCTGGATCGCCGCGGTGACGCAGTCGCCCTCGGTGAGGCCCCGGCTGTAGAGCTTCTTGAGCGAGCCGCGCGCGAAGACCGATCCCGAGCCGACGGTGTGGAAGCCGCTGTGCTCCTCGTAGCGGCCGCCCGTGACGTCGTACGAGAAGATGCGTCCCTGCTGCGTCTCGAGGTCGAAGCTCGCGAACAGCGGGACGACCGCGAGGCCCTGCATCGCGAGGCCGAGGTTGCCGCGGATCAGTGCCGCGAGGCGGTTGGCCTTGCCGTCGGCCGACAGGACCGTGCCCTCGATCTTCTCGTAGTGCTCGAGCTCGACCTGGAACAGGCGCACCATCTCGATCGCGAGGCCCGCGCTGC
Organism: Aeromicrobium sp. Root472D3; assembly: GCF_001426485.1. Taxonomy (GTDB): domain Bacteria; phylum Actinomycetota; class Actinomycetes; order Propionibacteriales; family Nocardioidaceae; genus Aeromicrobium. The sequence goes on from NZ_LMET01000001.1 coordinate 2,342,747, forward strand.
CGGCGATGCCGATGCACGAGTACTCGTCGGCCGGGAAGACCTTCTCGATGTCGCGCTGGGCGATGACGTTGCCCATCGTGGCGCGGCGGTCGCCGGCCATGATGACGCCGCCGTCGAACGTCGCCGAGACGATCGTCGTCGCGTGCGGGGCCAGGTCGCCGTGCGCTCCCCCGGCGCGCGAGGCGGCACCGGGCATCAGCTCGGGCGCCGCCGTGGCGAGGTAGTCGGCGAAGGACGACGATCCGGTCAGGCGGGTGCCCTCCGGGAGCATCACTGCCCGCCCTTCTGCACGAAGCTGCGGACGAACTCCTCGGCGTTCTCCTCGAGGACGTCGTCGATCTCGTCGAGGATCGAGTCGACGTCGTCGTCGAGCTTGGCCTTGGCCTCGACGTCGACCTCGGTCGCGTCGGCCTGTGCCTCGTCGGCCTCGGCGGGCTTGCGGGTGCTCTTGTGCTGCTGCTCGGACATGACCCAACCCTAGCCCTTAGCGGCCAGTGATCGCGGTGAACAGCTGCTCGGCGGTCGTGCTGGTCTCGAACAGGGCGCCGACGTGCTCGGCGGTGCCGCGCAGCGGCTCCATCGTGGGGATGCGCTGCAGCGAGTCGCGCCCGGGCAGGTCGAAGATGACCGAGTCCCACGACGCCGCGGCGATGTCGGGGCTGAACCGGGCCAGGCACATGCCGCGGAAGTAGGCACGGGTGTCGCGCGGCGGGTCGGTCACGGCGGCCGCGACCTGCTCGTCGGTGAACAGCCGGTCCATCCGCCCCGTGCGCACGAGCTGGTGGTAGAGCCCCTTGTGCAGGCGGACGTCGTGGTACTGCAGGTCGACGAGGTGCAGCTTGGCGTGGTCCCAGCCGAGCGAGTCGCGCTCGCGGTACCGCTCCAGCAGTGCGAGCTTGGCGACCCAGTCGAGCTCGCGGACGCACTCCATCGGGTCGCGTGCCAGGCGCTCGAGCACGCTCTCCCACCGGGCGATGACGTCGTCGGTCTGCTCGTCGGACCCGTGCTGCGCGACGAAGGCCTTCGCGAGCCCCAGGTACTCCCCCTGCACCTCGAGCGCCGTCAGGCGCCGCCCGTCGGCCAGCTCGACGCGATGCGTCAGCGAGGGGTCGTGCGAGATGTCGTGGACGGCCCGCACCGGGGCGACCAGCGCCAGGCTGCGGGTCAGGAAGCCGGCCTCGATCATCGCCAGCACCAGCGACGTCGTGCCGTGCTTGAGGTAGATCGCGGTCTCGGAGCAGTTCGCGTCGCCGATGATGACGTGCAGGCGCCGGTACTTCTTGGGGTCGGCGTGCGGCTCGTCGCGGGTGTTGATGATCGGACGCTTGAGGGTCGTCTCGAGCCCCACCCCGACCTCGAAGTAGTCGGCCCGCTGGCTGATCTGGAAGGCGTGGACGCTGCCGTCCTGCTGCTGGCCGACCCGCCCGGCGCCCGTGAACACCTGACGGGTCGCGAAGAACGGCGTCAGGTGCTCGACGATCTGGTCGAACGGCACGTCGCGCCGCATGAGGTAGTTCTCGTGGGCGCCGTACGACGCGCCCTTGTTGTCGACGTTGTTCTTGTAGAGCACGATCGGCTGCGTGCCGGGGATCTGCGCCGCGAGCTCGGCGCCGAGGCGCATGACGTTCTCGCCGGCCTTCTCCCAGAGCACGACGTCGAGCGGGTTCGTGACCTCGGGGCTGGAGTACTCGGGGTGCGCGTGGTCGACGTAGAGGCGCGCGCCGTTGGTGAGGATGATGTTGGCCAGGCCCATGTCCTCGTCGGTCAGCTGGCTCGGGTCGGCCACCTCGCGGCTGAGGTCGAAGCCCCTCGCGTCGCGCAGGGGGCTCTCCTCCTCGAAGTCCCACCGGGCGCGCCGGGTCAGCCCGTGGGCCGCGGCGTAGGAGTTGACGACGTGGGTCGAGGCCACCATCGGATTGGCGTTGGGCTGTCCCTGCACGGCGATGCCGTACTCGACCTCGCTGCCCTGCACGCGGCGGACTGTCATGCGTCCGACCCTACGGCCCTGGTCCCGACGTGCCACAGCTCGTCGGTCTGCAGCAGCCAGAACACCGCGAACAGGCCGATCGCGGTGGCCTCCGCGAGGAGCAGCCACAGCGCGACGCCGAACCACTGCGAGGCCAGCAGCGCGCCGCCGAGGACGACCATCAGCACGAGGATCACGAGGTAGCGCCGGGCCGGGGCGCCGCGCCGGTGGCAGTCGCGGGCGTTGAGACCGACCACGCCGACGATGCACGCGAACAGGCCGATCGCGGCGACGGCGTGTGCGTGGGCGACGAAACCGTCGCGACGGGCGACGAACCACACGAGGCCGACGACGAGCAGCACCGTCGAGACCGCGATGCCGGCGAGGTTGCGCCGGGTCATGAGGTCGGCCCGGCGCAGGTCACCCTGGCGCAGGGCGACCGCGACCGTCACGGCCAGGCCGACCGCTCCGGCCACCAGCGCCGCGCCGACGTTGTTGGCGACCTGCTCGGGCACGAGCTGCATCGGGATCGGCGTCGCCGTGCAGGTCGCCGGGTCGGGCGTCGGCACGAGACCCACGACGACCGCCAGGCACCCGCCGACGTTGAGCACGACGTCCTCGGCGTCGCTGGAGCCCTTGATCACGATCATGCAGACGCCGAGCGCGACGAGGCTCGCGACGAAGACGCCCTGCGCCGGGGTGTGGACGTAGGCGCTGACCGACGCCTCGAAGCAGCCCGTGCCGGACGCGAGCCGCTCCCGCACCACCGAGGCCAGGAGCATCACGACGAGCACGACCATCGCGAGCCGCAGGTAGCGGTACGTCCTGACCGCGGAGCTCACGGCAGGAGCGGCTTGCCCAGGTGGACGCTGTCGTCGTACCCCGCGTAGAAGCCGAACGCGGGGACGGGCCCGTAGCCGGACGACGTGTAGAGCGCGATGGCCTCGGGCTGCGCCGTGCCGGTCTCGAGCACCAGCCGGGTGATCCCGGCGGACCGGGCCGTCCGCTCGAGCTCGGCCAGCACGGCACGGGCCAGGCCGCGGCGGGCGAACGCCGGACGGACGTACATCCGCTTGATCTCGCCGTCGGTCGCGCCCTCGGGCCCGCCGCGGCGCCACCCGCCCATCGCGGCCGGCTCGTCGCCGACGTACGCCATCACGAAGTGGCCGTCGGGTGCGTCGAACTGGTGGACGTCGATCGGCGAGACGTCGCCGTCACCGCCGTACCGGCGTCCGTACTCGGCCTGCACCTCGGCCGTCAGCAGCTGGGCGTCGTCCGAGCCGTACGAGACGACCCGCAGGTCGACGGTGTGCATCTACAGGGCCGCGCTCGTCACAGGTACTGCCCGGTGTTGGCGACGGTGTCGATCGAGCGGCCCGGCTCGTTGCCGCTCTTGCCCGAGATGAGGGTGCGGATGAACACGATGCGCTCGCCCTTCTTGCCCGAGATCCGCGCCCAGTCGTCGGGGTTGGTCGTGTTGGGGAGGTCCTCGTTCTCCTTGAACTCGTCGAGGCACGCCTGCAGCATGTGCTGGATGCGCAGACCGCGCTGCTGGTGCTCGAGGAGGTCCTTGATCGCCATCTTCTTGGCCCGGTCGACGATGTTCTGGATCATCGCGCCGGAGTTGAAGTCCTTGAAGTACAGGACCTCCTTGTCGCCGTTGGCGTACGTGACCTCGAGGAACTGGTTGTCCTCGGACTCGGTGTACATCCGCTCGACCGTGCGCTGGATCATGCCGCTGACGCACGCCTGCCGGTCGCCGTCCCACTCCCCCAGGTCGTCGGGGTGCAGCGGCAGGTTGGCCGTCAGGTACTTGCTGAAGATGTCGCGCGCCGACTCGGCGTCGGGGCGCTCGATCTTGATCTTGACGTCGAGGCGGCCGGGCCGCAGGATCGCGGGGTCGATCATGTCCTCGCGGTTGGAGGCACCGATGACCAGGACGTTCTCGAGCCCCTCGACGCCGTCGATCTCGCTCAGCAGCTGCGGGACGATGGTGTTCTCGACGTCGGACGACACGCCCGACCCGCGGGTGCGGAACAGCGAGTCCATCTCGTCGAAGAACACGATGACGGGGGTGCCCTCGCTGGCCTTCTCGCGGGCGCGCTGGAACACCAGGCGGATGTGCCGCTCGGTCTCGCCGACGTACTTGTTGAGCAGCTCGGGGCCCTTGATGTTGAGGAAGAACGAGCGCCCCTCCTCGCCGGTGCGCTCGGAGACCTTCTTGGCCAGCGATGCCGCGACGGCCTTGGCGATCATGGTCTTGCCGCAGCCGGGAGGGCCGTACAGCAGCACGCCCTTGGGCGGCTTGAGCTCGTGCTCGATGAAGATCTCGGGGTGCAGGTAGGGCAGCTCGACGGCGTCGCGGATCGACTCGATCTGCTGGCGCAGGCCGCCGATCGACTCGTAGTCGATGTCGGGGACCTCCTCGAGGACGAGCTCCTCGACCTCGGACTTCGGGACGCGCTCGTAGACGTAGCCCGACCGGCCGTCGAGCAGCAGGGAGTCGCCGGGGCGGATCTTGAGCCCGATCAGGGGCTCGGCCAGCCGGACGACGCGCTCCTCGTCGGCGTTGCCCATCACGAGGGCGCGCTCGCCGTCGGCCAGGATCTCCTTGAGCGAGACGACCTCGCCGGTCTGCTCGAACTCGAGCGCGAGGACGACGTTCATCGCCTCGTTGAGGATGACCTCCTGGCCGCGACGCAGGGTGTCCTTGTCGACCGCGGGGCTGACGTTGACGCGCAGCTTGCGTCCGCCGGTGAAGACGTCGACGGTGTCGTCGTCGTTGCGCTGCAGGAACGTTCCGAAGCCCGTCGGCGGCTGCGCCAGACGGTCGACCTCCTCCTTGAGCGTCACGATCTGGTCGCGCGCCTCGCGCAGCGTCGAGGTGAGCCGCTCGTTCTGGCTGCTCGTGGCCGAGAGCCTGGCCTCGAGCTCGTCGAGGCGCGCATCGCCCGACCGCTCGGTGCCGAGCCGGCGCCGCAGGTGCTCCACCTCCGCGCGCAAGTAGGCGATCTCCTGGTCCGATCCGCTGGTCTGACCACTCATGCCCGTGGGCTCGTTGCCGCTCATCAGCCACCTCCTGCTCGTAGCCACGACCCTACCCGACCGATCGTCAGGAGGCCTCGTGCCCGAACGGGCGTGGACCCGTGTAGTCGGGACCGTACGCACCGGGGGCCGGACGGCGCGACGTGCCCATCGAGTGGTGGCCGGGCGCCATGCGCCGCGCCGTGACGAGGAACGCGGTGTGCCCGTTCATCGAGTGCTGGGGGCGCACCGCCAGGCCCTCGAGGTGCCACTCGCGCTCGAGGGTCTCCCACGCGCGCGGCTCCGTGAAGCCGCCGTGCTCGCGGACCGTCTCGACGAAGCGCGACAGCTGCGTCGTGGTCGCGACGTAGGCGCACACGATGCCGCCGGGCGTCAGCCGCTCGGCGGCCAGCGGGATGCAGCTCCACGGATCGACCATGTCGAGGATCAGGCGGTCGATCTCGGTCTCGGTGACACACGAGCGGACGTCGCCGACCGTCAGCGTCCAGCCGGGCAGGTCGGTGCCGGACACCTCGTGGACGTTGCGCAGGACGTTGTCGGCGAACTCCTCGCGCACCTCGTACGAGCCGAGCGTGCCGGTCGGGCCGATCGCGCGCAGCAGGTACGACGTCAGCGCGCCCGACCCGGCGCCGGCCTCGACGACCCGCGCCCCGGGGTAGACGTCGGCCTGCACGATGATCTGCGCGGCGTCCTTGGGGTAGATGATCGCGGCGCCGCGCGGCATCGACACGACGTACTCGAACAGCAGGGGCCGGAACACCTGGTACGGGTGGTCCATCGAGGAGTGGATGACGATCCCCTCGGGCTGGCCCAGCATGTCGTCGTGACGCAGCTGGCCCTTCTTGGTCGAGAACTCCTTGCCGGGCACGAGCTGCACGTTGTGGCGGCGCCCCTTGGGATCGGTCAGGCGGACCCACTCGCCCTCGACGAGGGGTCCACTGCGGGTGTAGGAGGTCATCGGCGGCTCGCTCGGTAGGTCTCGTCGACGGCGCGGGACGTGAGCACGCCGAACGTGAAGCCGTCGGGCTCCACGAGGGCGTACGCCTCCGCCGGGTGCGCCGCCATGGCCCGGAGGAGGTCGGCGCCACGCAGGTCGGCCGACAGGGTCGGCGCTCCCGGTGGCGGGACGGCGCCGGCGAACCCGATCTCACGGGCCACCAGCAGGTCGATGCGGGCCGCGCGCCCCGCGGTGCGCAGGGCCTCGGTCGCGCCCTCCCAGAGGAACCACGCGACGAGCAGGGCGATCAGCAGGTTGATGACGGTGTCGCGGGAGTCGCCGCGGAACAGCAGGGAGACCGCCACGACGACGACCGCCGTGCCGCGCCCGATCCACGCCGCGATGCGCACGCCGGTCTCCTCGCGGCCCGTGACCTGCCAGACGATCGCGCGGAACACGCGACCACCGTCGAGCGGCAGGCCGGGGAGCATGTTGAAGCCGGCCACGAGCAGGTTGACCCACGCGATCGACCACACGACGTCGGACGTCGTGCCGTAGCCCATCGCGTCGACCGCCGCGAAGGCGCCGAGGGCGATCGCGAGCGACGCCAGCGGGCCGACGATCGAGGTCACGAGCTCCTGGACGGGGGTGCGGCTCTCGCCCTCGATGACGGTCTCGCCGCCCAGCAGGTGCAGGGTCACCGAGTCGACGCGCATCCGGTACGCCCGGGCGGCGAGCACGTGAGCGATCTCGTGCACCAGCACCGAGACGTACAGCGACACGACGAACACGGTCGCCAGCAGGTAGGGGCTGGCGTCGGAGCGGTCCTCCCACCGGGGGGCGAACAGGAGCACGAGCGCGACGCCCATCAGCAGCAGCGACGGCTTGATCAGGACGTCGACCCCGACGACCCGACCGATCCGCCACGTGCCGGGGCGCTGGGAGCTGCTCACCGCGCCAACCTATCGGGTCGCCCCGGACGCGGATGCGGGGCAGACTGGCCGGCATGAGCGAGATGCCGTCCGAGGACCCCCGGGTCGCCAAGGACCCCGACGACGACCACAAGCACAAGACGACCGATCCGAACCTCGACAGCGCACCGGACGACCCGGACGCGCCGGCGCCGTTCACCGGTCCGTACTCCTGACGGAGGCTGTCCGCCGCCGCAACTAGAGTCGTCGCATGACCGACTCGACCGAAGCCCCGACGTACCGCCGGTCGCTGTCCCCCAGTCGCGCGGGCGACTTCCAGAACTGTCCGCTGCTCTACCGGTTCCGGACGATCGACCGCCTGCCCGAGCCCGCGAGCCCCGCCATGGTGCGGGGCACCCTCGTCCATGCCGTGCTGGAGGACCTGTTCGCCGAGCCGGCGCCCGTCCGCACCCTCGAGCGGGCCGTCGACCTGCTGCCGAGCGAGTGGGAGCAGCTGCGCCAGTCCGATCCCCGCACGGCCGAGCTGTTCACCGCCGAGCAGGCCGCCGAGGAGACCGCGTGGCTCGCCTCGGCGATCGACCTGCTGACGACGTACTTCACGATGGAGGACCCGCGCTACCTCGAGCCCGCCGCCCGCGAGCAGCGCGTCTCGTACGAGCCGGAGCCGGGGCTGTCGTTCGGCGGCATCGTCGACCGCATCGACGTGGCCCCCGACGGACGCATCCGGGTGGTGGACTACAAGTCGGGGGCGTCCCCGAACCCGGCCTTCGAGGGCAAGGCCATCTTCCAGATGCGCTTCTACGCGCTCGTCATCTGGCGCACCCGCGGGGTCGTCCCGTCCCTGCTGCAGCTCATGTACTTCGGCGACGGCCAGTTCCTGCGGTACGAGCCCACCGAGTCCGACCTCGTGCACACCGAGGCCAAGCTGCTGGCGCTGTGGTCGGCGATCGAGCGGGCGATCGAGCTGCGTGACTTCCCGCCGCGCAAGAGCGGCCTGTGCCGCTTCTGCGCGCACCAGGCCCTGTGCCCCGCGTGGGGCGGAACGCCGCCCGAGCTGCCCCTGCTGCAGATAGCCTCGCCGTCATGACCACCGCGATCCCCGACCTGCTGGCAGCCGTCCCCGCCCTCGACGACCCGCAGGAGCCGTTCGTCTTCGCGGTCGAGGGCGAGCAGATCGTCGGCCGGTGGGACATCGTCAAGGCGACGACGCTGTATCCCGCGGCGCTCGAGGTCGAGCACGTCGACGAGGACTACCGGATCGTCGTCGAGCTCGACGCCGGGACGGGCACCTACGACGTCACCGAGCACCGCACGTCGACGACCGGCTCGGCCGACGTCGACGGCGACACCCTGAGGCTCGGTGGCGAGAAGCGGTTCTTCCGGGGCACGAGCACGAGCAAGCAGTTCAACTTCTCGTTCGGCGGCGTCACCAAGAAGGACGACGAGCCGCTGACCGTGGCACCGCTGGTCTACGCCTTCGAGACCAGCCGCATCAAGGAGCCGCTGCTGGGCTTCCTCGCGCAGCACGGGTGGAAGCGCAGGAAGGGCTTCCTCGGAGGCCTCTTCGACCGCTGAGGTCAGTCCCCCTCGCTCCGCTCACGGTCGTCGCAGAGCTCCTCCCTGGGGGACGGGGTCAGGCGAAGAGGGCGTCCAGGTCGGCGGGGCGGAGGCCGGCGAGGGTCGGGACGAGCACGCGACGCTCCTGCTCCGGCACCTCGACGAAGTGCGGGACGACCAGCACGTGGCAGCCCGCGGCGTTGGCCGAGGCCGCGCCGGTGCGGGAGTCCTCGATGGCCAGGCACTGCGACGCGTCGACGCCGAGCCGCTCGGCGGCGAGCAGGTAGGGATCGGGGTGCGGCTTGGGCCGCGACACGGCGTCGCCGGTCACGACGGCCCCGAACGGCAGGACAGCGGCGATCGGCTCGGCGATCGCGGTGTACGACATCGTGACGAGCGCCTGGGGCACCCCGAGGTCGTCGAGGGCCGCGATGAGCTCACGGGCCCCGGGCCGCCACTCGACGTGCTCGCGCAACGATCCCGCCAGCGAGGCGACCAGGTGGTCCACGATCTGCTCGGCGGTCATCGCGAGCTCGAGGCGCTCGCGGATGTACTCCCCCGACGCCATCAGGGAGTTGCCGACGAGCTGCAGGGCGTCCTCGTCGGTCCAGACCTTGCCGTGCGCGGCGGCGAGCCGGTGCTCGGCGGCCATCCACAGGGGTTCGGTGTCGACGATCGTGCCGTCGAGGTCCCAGAGCACGGCGGCATACGACGTCACGCCCAGAACCGTAGTCGACCGTAACGCGCCAGTCGTCACCGCGTTGTCCATGCCGTGGCCGAGGTCCCACGGCGGCTGGTGCCCCGTGAGAGAATGGTCGTACCAGTTCGGGAACCCACGAAAGCCCAGGCGAGCCCGCCGCCGGCCGGCGTTCCCCAGCACTCCTTACCGATTCGTCCCTCGAGGAATGCTTGTGCCTGACACCACCCTCCGTCCCGACGCCACCGCCGAGCTGACCGAGCTGCTGCGCAGCCGCATCATGGTGCTCGACGGCGCGATGGGAACCGCGATCCAGCGCGACCGGCCCGACGAGGCCGGCTACCGCGGCGAGCGGTTCAAGGACTGGCCGTCGGACGTCCAGGGCAACAACGACCTCCTGACGCTGACGCAGCCCGAGATCATCGCCGGCATCCACCGCGAGTACCTCGAGGCCGGCGCCGACATGATCGAGACCAACACGTTCAACGCGACGACGATCTCGTTGAGCGACTACGGCATGGAGGAGCTCGCGTACGAGCTGAACTTCGAGTCCGCCCGGCTGGCCCGTCGCGAGTGCGACGCGGTCGCCGAGGCCACGGGCCGTCCGCGCTACGTCGCCGGCACGCTCGGCCCCACCAGCCGCACCGCGTCGATCTCGCCCGACGTCAACGACCCCGGCGCGCGCAACGTCACGTACGACGAGCTCGTCGAGGCGTACCGCGAGGCGACCAGGGGCCTGCTCGAGGGCGGCTCCGACGTCATCTTCATCGAGACGATCTTCGACACGCTGAACGCCAAGGCCGCGATCTTCGCGGTCGAGTCGGTGTTCGAGGACCTCGGCCAGCGCTGGCCCATCGTCATCTCGGGCACCATCACGGACGCCTCGGGTCGCACCCTGTCGGGCCAGGTCACCGAGGCGTTCTGGCACTCGGTGCGGCACGCCAAGCCGCTGCTGGTCGGCCTGAACTGCGCCCTGGGCGCCAAGGAGATGCGCCCCTACATCGCCGAGATGGCGCGCGTCGCCGACACGTTCGTGTCGTGCTACCCCAACGCGGGCCTGCCCAACGCCTTCGGCGAGTACGACGAGGAGCCCGACCAGACGTCCGCGATCGTCAGCGAGTTCGCCGAGGCCGGCTTCGTCAACATGGTCGGTGGCTGCTGCGGCACGACGCCGGCGCACATCGCCTCGATCGCGCGCGACGTCGAGGGCCGGGCGCCCCGCGACGTCCCCGAGGCGTCGCCCGCCCTGCGGCTGTCGGGTCTCGAGCCCGTCACGGTCGTCGACGACACGCTGTTCGTCAACGTCGGCGAGCGCACCAACATCACGGGGTCGGCGCGCTTCCGCAACCTCATTAAGGCCGGCGACTACACGACGGCCCTGGCGGTCGCCCGCCAGCAGGTCGAGGCCGGCGCCCAGGTCATCGACGTCAACATGGACGAGGGCATGATCGACGGCGTCGAGGCGATGGAGCGCTTCATGAAGCTCGTCGCCACCGAGCCCGACATCTGCCGCGTGCCGACCATGATCGACTCCTCCAAGTGGGAGGTCATCGAGGCCGGTCTCAAGTGCGTCCAGGGCAAGGCGATCGTCAACTCGATCTCGATGAAGGAGGGCGAGGAGAAGTTCGTCCGCGAGGCCGAGCTGTGCCGCAAGTACGGGGCCGCCGTCGTCGTGATGGCCTTCGACGAGGACGGCCAGGCCGACAACCTCGAGCGTCGACAGCAGATCTGCGAGCGGGCGTACCGCATCCTGGTCGACCAGGTCGGCTTCCCGGCCGAGGACATCATCTTCGACCCCAACGTCTTCGCGGTCGCGACGGGCATCGAGGAGCACGCCAACTACGGCGTCGACTTCATCGAGGCGACCCGCTGGATCAAGCAGAACCTGCCCGGTGCGCTCGTCTCGGGCGGTGTCTCGAACGTCTCGTTCTCGTTCCGCGGCAACAACCCCGTGCGCGAGGCGATCCACGCCGTGTTCCTGTACCACGCGATCAACGCGGGCATGGACATGGGAATCGTCAACGCCGGAGCCCTCGAGGTCTACGACGAGGTGCCCGAGCTGCTGCGCGAGCGCATCGAGGACGTCATCCTCAACCGTCGTCCCGACAGCACCGAGCGCCTGCTCGAGATCGCCAACGACTTCGCCGGCGACGGCTCGGTCAAGGAGGTCGCGACCGAGGAGTGGCGCTCGCTGCCGGTCGGCGCGCGCATCACCCACGCGCTCGTCAAGGGCATCGACGAGTTCGCCGAGTCCGACACCGAGGAGCTGCGGGCCGAGATCAGCGCCCGCGGCGGACGTCCGATCGAGGTCATCGAGGGGCCCCTCATGGCGGGCATGAACGTCGTGGGCGACCTGTTCGGCGAGGGCAAGATGTTCCTGCCGCAGGTCGTGAAGTCGGCGCGCGTCATGAAGCGTGCCGTCGCGTACCTGATCCCGTTCATCGAGGCCGAGAAGCAGCCCGGCGACGTCGAGCGCAGCATCGGCAAGGTCGTCATGGCGACGGTCAAGGGCGACGTGCACGACATCGGCAAGAACATCGTCGGCGTCGTCCTGCAGTGCAACAACTACGACGTCGTCGACCTGGGCGTCATGGTGCCCGCGCAGAAGATCCTCGATGCCGCCAAGGAGGAGGGCGCCGACGTCATCGGCCTGTCGGGCCTCATCACGCCCTCGCTCGACGAGATGGTCAACTTCGCCGCCGAGATGGAGCGCCAGGGCTTCGACATCCCGCTGATGATCGGCGGGGCGACGACGTCGCGCGCGCACACCGCCGTCAAGGTCGCGCAGAAGTACCACGGTCCCGTCATCTGGGTGAAGGACGCCTCGCGGTCGGTGCCGGTCGTGGCGGCCCTGCTGTCGGACGAGCAGCGCCCGAAGCTGCTGGCCGACACGAACGCCGAGTACGAGACGCTGCGCGAGCGGCACGCGGCCCGCCAGGACACGCGTTCGCTGCTGTCGATCGCCGCGGCCCGCGCGAAGGCCACGCCGATCGACTGGAGCGACTACCAGCCGCCGCGTCCGCGGATGCTCGCGCAGCAGGCGCGCGACGTGTGCACGGGCCCGGGGTGCGACCACCGCCACGGTGCGGCGTCGCAGTTCGTCAAGACGTTCACGGACTACTCGCTCGAGGAGCTGCGCGACTACATCGACTGGCAGCCGTTCTTCAACGCCTGGGAGATGAAGGGTCGCTTCCCCGACATCCTGAACAACCCCGCGACGGGCGAGACCGCCCGCAAGCTGTACGACGACGCGCAGGCCATGCTCGACCGGCTGGTCGAGGAGAAGTGGATCCGCGCGAACGGCGTGTTCGGCCTGTTCCCCGCGAGCCAGGTGCCCGGCGACGACATCGAGCTCTACACCGACGAGTCGCGCTCGACGGTCCTGACGACCCTGCACCAGCTGCGCCAGCAGGGCGAGGGACGTGAGGGGTCTGCCCGCAAGTCGCTCGCCGACTTCGTGGCGCCCAAGGAGACGGGGCTGCGCGACTACGTCGGCGCCTTCGCGGTCACCGCGGGGGTGCACATCGGCGAGAAGATCGCCGAGTTCAAGAAGGACCTCGACGACTACAACGCGATCCTGCTGGAGTCGCTGGCCGACCGCCTGGCCGAGGCGTTCGCCGAGCGCATGCACGAGCGGGTCCGCAAGGAGTTCTGGGCGTACGTGCCGAACGAGTCGCTCAGCAACGCCGACCTGATCGGCGAGAAGTACGCCGGCATCCGTCCGGCCCCCGGCTACCCGGCGTGCCCCGAGCACACCGAGAAGCAGACGATCTGGGAGCTGCTCGACGTCGAGGCCAACACCGGCATCGAGCTGACCGAGAGCATGGCGATGTGGCCCGGCGCATCGGTCAGCGGCCTGTACTTCTCGCACCCCGACTCGCAGTACTTCGTGCTGGGGCGGGTCGGACGCGACCAGGTCGAGGACTACGCGCAGCGCAAGGGGTGGACCCTCGACGAGGCCGAGAAGTGGCTGTCGCCCAACCTGGGCTACCGCACCGAGAACGAATAGCCTGTCGCCACTAGACTCGTCGTGTGAAGAGGCCCCGAAGACCCCGTACCGGTGAGCGCTGATGGATCAGCAGACGCTCCTCAACTTCGGCCTGGTGCTGGTGTTCGTCCTGGTGGGCGGCGTGTTCGCCGCCACCGAGATGGCACTGGTGTCGCTGCGTCCGAGCCAGCTCGACCGGCTCGAGCAGCAGGGCGGTCGCGGTGCCAAGGTGGCCTCGCTCGCCCGCGACCCCAACCGGTTCCTGGCGGCCGTGCAGATCGGCGTCACGGTCGCCGGGTTCCTGTCGGCCGCTTACGGCGCCTCGACCCTGGCGCCCGACGTCGCTCCCGTGTTCACGGGGCTCGGCATGCCCGAGGGCGCTGCCGACAACGTCGCGCTGGTGGTCATGACGCTCGTGATCGCGTACCTGTCGCTCGTGCTGGGCGAGCTCGTCCCGAAACGCTTCGCGCTGCAGAAGTCGGCCGGGCTGGCGACGGCCGTCGCTCCCCCGCTGTCGCGCTTCGCGACGCTGATGCGCCCCGTGATCTGGTTCCTGTCGCTGTCGACCAACGCGGTCGTCCGCCTGCTGGGCGGTGACCCGAACGCGACGAACGAGGAGATGAGCGAGGACGAGCTGCGCGACCTGGTCGGCGGGCACGAGGGATTCGACATCGACGAGCGCCGCATCGTGCAGGACGTGTTCTCGGCGACCCAGCGCACCGTCAAGGAGGTCATGCAGCCCCGGCACAGCGTCGACTTCCTCTCGGCCTCGACCCGTCTCGCCGAGGCCGCGTCGACCGTGCGCGACATGCCGCACTCGCGCTACCCCGTCACGGGCACGTCGGTCGACGACGTGCTGGGGTTCGTGCACGTGCGCGACCTGCTGCAGGCCGACGTCGACCCCACCGCGACGGTCGGCTCGCTGGCCCGTGACATCCCCGTCCTGCCGGGCACCAACCGCATCCTGCCCGCGATGGCGCAGATGCGTCACGACGGCGTCCACATCGCTCTGGTGATCGACGAGTACGGCGGCACCGACGGCATCGTGACGCTCGAGGACCTCGTCGAGGAGCTCGTCGGCGAGATCCGCGACGAGTACGACCTGCCCGGCGAGACCGAGGAGGCCCACGACGTGCGCCGCGACGGCCTGTTCGACGGCGGCCTCAACATCGAGGACTTCTCCGAGGTGACCGGGATCGAGCTGACCGACGGCTCCTACGAGACCGTCGCGGGCTTCATCATCGACCAGCTCGGCCGCATGCCCGAGGTGGGCGACACGATCGAGGTCGGTGACGCGACGCTGTCGGTCGCCGAGCTCGACGGACGCCGCATCTCGCAGGTCATGGTCGAGCGTCAGGACGTCCCCGAGGCCGGGGATAGGCTGGACGCGTGACCTCGACTCCCGACATCCGTCCCCTGCGCGACCCGTGGATGGTGGCCGCGTTCGAGGGGTGGAACGACGCCGCCGACGCGGCCTCCGGCACGGTCGACCACCTGATCGAGGAGTGGGACGCCGAGCTGCTGATCGAGCTCGACCCCGAGGAGTTCTACGACTTCCAGGTGCACCGGCCGCAGGTCCACACGACCGACGAGGGCGAGCGCCGGATCACGTGGCCGGCTCCGCAGATCTACCACGCGCGACCGCCACGCCTCGACCGCGACGTGCTGCTGCTGCGCGCGCCCGAGCCGAACTTCCGCTGGAAGGCGTTCTGCTCGACCGTGATCGGCGTGGCCAAGCTGGCCGGCGTCACCGAGCTCGTCACGCTCGGCGCGCTGCTGGCCGACTCGCCGCACACGCGACCCGTGCCCGTCAGCGGGTCGACGTCCGACTCGGCGCTGATGGAGCGCATGTCGCTGATGCCGTCGACCTACAACGGGCCCGTGGGCATCACGTCGGTGCTCAACGAGATAGCGTCGGACGAGGGCATCGCCTCGGCCTCGCTGTGGGCCGCGGTGCCGCACTACCTCGCCGAGCCGCCGTGCCCCAAGGCGACGCTGGCGCTGCTGGGCGCCCTCGAGGACGCCGTCGGCATGCCCCTGCCGCAGGGCGTGCTGGCCGAGATGGCCGAGGCCTGGCAGCGGGGTGCCGAGGAGCTGACCTCGCAGGACGACGAGATCGCCGAGTACGTCGAGGCGCTCGAGAACGAGCGCGACACCAGCGAGCTGCCCGAGGCGAGCGGCGACGCGATCGCCAAGGAGTTCGAGCGCTACCTGCGCCGCCGCAACGTCGACGGCGAGTAGTCGCTCCTGAGATTGAACACGTTCACAACTTGCGCGACGGGTGAACGGTGGGACTCTCGAACCATGACCACTTCATCAGAGAACCAGACGCCGCCCACCGTCCAGCCCGTCACCAACTGGGCCGATCTCGGCCAGGAGATGTGGAGCTACCTGACCGGGAAGGGCGCCGCGGTGAACTACGAGTTCATCGACATGGCCGTCGAGGTGCCGCGCGACACCGGCGCCGAGGCACCGCGCGCGACGTGGAAGCTCAACGGCACGCTGCGCATCACCACGAGCGACGACGAGCTCGCGGGCGCCGACGAGCACCGGTCCTGACGATGACCGCCGTGCTGCACCTCGAGGCCGACCTGACGTTCGACATCGAGGTGCCGGGCGAGGGCGGCCGACCCGGCGGGAGCCTGCACGGCACCGTCACGGCGTCGGGCAACCACGTCGTGATCACGAGCGATGACATCATGTCGGTCGCGGGGCAGCCCTCGCGAGACGCCGTGCGCGGTGTGGCCGCCGAGCTCGCCCGGCTCGGCCTCGCGGTCGAGGTCGTCGGGCCCGACGGGTCGATCGTGACGCTGGGAGCCGTCTCGGCCCCCGCCCTGCAGCGGCTGGTCACCCGCTCGCGCCACATGCGGCTGGGCAGCTGGTCACGCGTGCTGCGCGCCGTCGTGGCACGCCGGCCGTCCGCACCGGGTGCCGTGGACCTGACGAGCAGCGGTCTGCCGCCCGGCACGCCGTGGCCGCCGGTCCCCCTGCGCCCGATGCCGCGGGTCGTCACGACGACGCACGACCCCGTCGGTGGCCGGGGTCACCCCCGGCTCTACCTGTCCGACACGTCGGTACCGGGTGCCGAGCGCCGGGTCGGGGTCTTCGAGCTGCCGCTGGACGGGGTCGTGATCGGCAGCGCCGAGGGCTCGGGGCTGCGCCTCGAGGGCGTCGACGACGTCCAGGCCGAGATCGTGCGCACCGCCGACGACGAGTACGAGCTTGTCGCCCGCAGCGCGCGGGTGCTCAGCACCGTCGGAGGCCTGCAGCTGCCACGGCAGACCCTGCGCACGGGATCGCGCATCCAGCTCGGACCGTGGCGTCTGTCGTACGTCCGCGACGAGTTCGCCGACCACGGACGCCCCTACGGCGGCCGGATCGGCGGCGAGCTGGGACGTCAGCGCACGCAGCCCAAGCCGGACAACCGGAACCGCCCGGGCTTCTAGAGCAGGACGCCGAGCAGGGCGTCGATCGCGCTGCGCGCGGTGCGGCCCGCCTGCGGGTCCTCGCCGGCGTCGTCGGACGCCCACGCGTCGACCGCAGCCAGGGCGGTCGGCGCGTCGAGGTCGTCGGCCAGGGCGGCACGGATGCGAGCGACCAGCGCGTCGCCGGACGGCGCCACGGTGCGCGCGACGGCGGAGCGCCACCGCGCCAAGCGCGCCTCGGCACGGTCGATCTCGTCGGCGAACCACTCCCAGTCGGAGCGGTAGTGGTGCGCCAGGAGCGCCAGGCGGACGGCCATGGGGTCGTGGCCCGCGGCGCGCAGCCTCGAGACCAGCACGAGGTTGCCCTTGGACTTGGACATCTTCTCGCCCTCGTAGCCGACCATGCCGGCGTGCACGTAGGCGCCCGCGAAGGGCTCGTGCGTCGCGACCGTGGCCTCGGAGGCCGACATCTCGTGGTGCGGGAAGACCAGGTCGGAGCCGCCGCCCTGGACGTCGAACGCCGTGCCGAGGTGGTGCAGCGCGATCGCGGCGCACTCGATGTGCCAGCCGGGACGACCGCGACCCAGCGCGGTGTCCCACGCCGGCTCGCCGGGACGCTCGGCCTGCCACAGCAGGCAGTCGAGCGGGTGCTTCTTGCCCGGACGGTCGGGGTCTCCCCCGCGCTCGGGGAAGATGCGCAGCATGGTCTGCTCGTCGAAGCCCGAGACCAGTCCGAAGCCGGGGTCGGCGTGCACGTCGAAGTAGAGGTCGTCGTCGACGGCGTAGACCGCGCCCGCCTCGCGCAGACGACCGACGAGGTCGACGACGAGGTCGATCGACTCGACGGCGCCGACGTAGTGGGCCGGCGGGATGACCCGCAGGGCCGTCATGTCCTCGCGGAACAGCTGGGTCTCGCGCTCGGCGAGCTCGACCCAGTCGACGCCCGTCGCGGTGGCGCGCTCGAGCAGCGGGTCGTCGACGTCGGTGACGTTCTGCGTGTACGTGACGTCGAGCCCGCGGTCGCGCCAGACGCGCTGCATCAGGTCGAACGTGAGGTAGGTGGCCGCGTGGCCCATGTGCGTCGCGTCGTACGGCGTGATGCCGCAGACGTACAGGCGCGCCGTGTCGGCGGGGTCGACGGCGCGGGCGGCGCCCGACGACGTGTCGTGGACCGACAGCGCCGGCCCCTCCCCCAGCCCGAGATCACTGAGCGACGGGACCTCAGGACTCGACCAGCTGCGCATGCCACGAGCCTAGCGGTGGACAATGACGACGTGATCATCGACTGCGCCGTCTACACCGATGGGGTCCGCGAGACCACCGGCCACGACTCGGAGTCGCTCGACGCGGCCCTGGGGCGTCTCGGTGAGGACGACTTCCTGTGGATCGGCATCGGCAACCCGACCGCCGACGAGATGCACCGCGTCGCCGACTCGCTGGGGCTGCACCCCCTGGCCGTCGAGGACGCGCTCGAGGCGCACCAGCGCCCGAAGGTCGAGCGGTACGCCGACCACACGTTCATCTCGATCCGCACGGTGTCGTACAGCGACGACGACATCACGACGCACGAGGTCAACATCTTCCTCGGCGCCAACTACTTGCTGACGGTGCGCCACGGCGGGCCGACGCTCACGAACGCCCGCCGCGCCGCCGAGAAGATGATCGAGCCGCTGTCGCACGGCCCGACCGCGGCGCTGTACGCCGTCCTCGACAGCATCGTCGACCACTACGAGGACGTCGCCGCCGAGCTCGAGACCGACGTGCAGGAGGTCGAGACGTCGGTGTTCTCGGCGCAGCGCTCGAACGACTCGACCCGCATCTACCGCCTCAAGCGCGAGACGCTCGAGTTCAGACGGGCCGTGCTGCCCCTGCGCGAGCCGCTGCACCGCTTCGCGCTCGGCGACGCCTCGGAGGACGCGCGGCCGTACTTCCGCGATATCGCCGACCACCTGAGCCGGGCGGCCGAGGCGATCGACTCGATCGACCACCTGCTCGACAACGCGCTGCAGGCGCACCTGGCGCAGCTGAGCGTCCAGCAGAACGAGGACATGCGCAAGCTGACCGCCGGCGCCACGATCTTCGCCGTGCCGACCGCGATCGCCGGCATCTACGGCATGAACTTCGAGCACATGCCCGAGCTGTCGTGGACGTTCGGCTACCCGCTGTGCCTGGCCGTCATCGCCGGGCTGTGCGGCTACATCTACCTGCGGTTCAAGCGGTCGGGCTGGCTGTAGCCCGGGCCACCTACCGGCGGGCGAACAAGCCCTTCTTGGGGACGCGCTTGCGGGCGATGCCCCACTGGAACCTGGGCACCTCCTCGACGTCGTAGCCGAGGTGGTCGGCGATGTGCTCGAACGTCATGCGCACGCCCTGGGCGGCCTTCTCGTCGTCGGAGTACGCCTCGTACGTCCTGGCCCCCTCGGGGGTGCGGGCCTGCGGCGAGCCGGCGATCGACCAGTCGAGGTCGTCGAGCAGGATGATGCCGCCGGGCTTCATCATCATGTCGACGAGCAGGAAGCCGAAGCCCGTGACGTCCCACGTGTGGCCGCCGTCGAGGTAGCAGAAGTCGAACTGCGGCCGGGGGCTCTGCTCGACCATCTTGCCGAGCTCCCACGTGAACGAGCGGTGGGCGAAGATCGGCGTGACCCGGTGGGCCAGGTCGACGGTCTGCAGCACCTCGGTGATCTCGGGCTCGTGACCGCGGGCGCTGTTGCGGTCCATCGTCGTCAGGTGGCCGCGGCCGAGGTCCTCGAGCACCGCCCCCATGTAGGCGCTGCTCTTGCCCTTGTAGAAGCCCAGCTCGAGCAGCTCGCTGAGGTCCTCGCGGACGATCAGGTCGCGCAGGTACTTGGCGCGGGCGAGGTTCATGTACTTCAGATCGCCCCAGGTCTCGGTCACACGGTCGAAGGAGGACATGACCGACACCCTACGGGGGCGGGGCCCCGCTCAGCCCACCGTGGTGCCGGCGGCGATGACGCCCGTGCCGACCAGCACCAGCACGAGGGCGCCCAGCCCGACGCGGTAGACGACGAACGGCGTGTACGAGTGCGTGCTGACGTACTTCAGCAGCCAGTGGATGACGGCCAGGCCCACGACGAACGACACGACGGTGCCGACGATCGTGGGGCCGGTGCCGTACGTGTTGTCGCCGCCGATGTCCTTGAGCTTGAAGACGCCGGCCCCCACGACCGCGGGGATCGCCAGCAGGAACGCGTAGCGCGTCGCGGCGGCCCGCTCGTAGCCCAGCAGCAGGCCCATGCTGATCGTCGCGCCCGACCGTGACACGCCGGGCACGAGCGCCCCGGCCTGCGCCAGGCCCAGCAGGATCGCGTGCTTCATCGTCAGGTCGTCGATGGGGCTGGTCTTGCGGCCGACCCGCTCGGCGATGCCGAGCACGATGCCCAGCACGATCAGCGTCGTGCCGATGACCCACAGGTTGCGGAACTCGCGGTCGATCGCGTCCTGCAGCAGCAGCCCGAGCACCACGATCGGCACCGAGCCGATGATGACGAACCACCCCATGCGCCACTCGGGGGCCTGCCGCGCCTCGCGCGAGACCACGCCGCGCACCCACCCGCTGCCGATCGTCCAGATGTCGCGCCAGAAGTACAGCAGCACCGCGAGCTCGGTGCCGATCTGGATGACCGCGGTGTAGGCGGCGCCGGGATCGTCCCAGCCGAAGAACTTGGGGAAGATCGCCAGGTGGGCGCTGCTCGAGATCGGGAGGAACTCGGTCAGGCCCTGCAGCACGCCCAGCACGACGGCACGGAAGAAGTCCACCGAGCGAGCCTACCGCCACGCCTTCACGCCGCCGACTATCTTTGCGGCATGCAGCGTCGTCGCGTCGGTCACTCCGGGCTCGAGGTGTCCCGGATCGGTCTGGGCACCATGACGTGGGGGGCGACGGTCGACTCGTACGAGGCCGGCGACCAGCTCACGACCTTCCTCGACGCCGGCGGCACGCTGGTCGACACCGCCCCGATCTACGGCGACGGCGCGTGCGAGGAGCTGCTGGGCTCCCTGGTGGCCAAGGCCGGCGTGCGCGACGACATCGTGCTCGCGGGCAAGGCCGGCTTCGCCCGTCGCGGCGGCCAGGTCGTCAAGGACGGCTCGCGCCGCACCCTGCTCGACCAGCTCGACGCGTCGCTGCGCCAGCTGCAGACCGATCACCTCGACCTGTGGCAGATCCACACGCCCGACCTCGAGGTGCCGCTGGAGGAGACGCTCGGCGCCCTCGAGCACGCCGTGCGCACGGGCCGCACCCGCTACGTCGGCGTCTCCAACTTCACGGGCTGGCAGACCGGGATCGCCCACACGTGGCTCGCGGGACGTCCCGAGGGCATCCCGCTGGTCAGCACGCAGGTCGAGTACTCGCTGGTCAACCGCGATCCCGAGGACGAGGTCGTCCCGGCGGCCGCGCACCTCGGCATGGGGCTGCTGGCCTGGTCGCCGCTCGGCCGGGGCGTGCTGACCGGCAAGTACCGCGGCGGCGTCCCGTCCGACTCGCGCGGTGCGACGCCGGGGTGGGACGAGTTCGTGGGCGCCTACCTGACGCCGGCCAAGTCGGGCGTCGTCGAGGCGCTGGCCCGGGCCTCCGAGGGTCTGCACGTGTCGATCGCGCACGTCGCGCTGGCCTGGCTGCTGGCGCGGCCGCGGCTGTCGGCCGCGATCGTCGGTGCGCGCACGACGGTCCAGCTGCAGGAGAACCTGGCGGCCGAGCAGCTCGAGCTGCCCCCCGAGATCCTGCTGGCGCTGGACGACGTGTCGCAGGCGGCACGATGAAGGGCGGGTCGATGATCGAGTACGAGTTCTGGAACCTCACGATCGACCGGACGAAGTCGCGGTCGGCCGTGTGCCGCATGCTGACCGACGCCGCGGAGTACCAGGGCTGGGAGCTCGACCGTCTCCGCAAGGACGGGTCGGGTCAGCGCACCGTCACGCTGCGCCGCAAGATCATCCGCATGCGCAGCACCCTGTAGGGGCTACGCCAGCCCGAGGAAGTGGTCGAAGACCCGGGCGCCGAACTCGAGCGACTCGACCGGCACCCGCTCGTCGACGCCGTGGAACAGCGCCGTGAAGTCGAGGTCGGCGGGCAGACGCAGCGGCACGAAGCCGAACGACGTGATGCCGAGCTTCTCCCACGCCTTGGCGTCGGTGCCGCCCGACATGACGAACGGCGCGACGTGCGCACCCGGGTCCTGCGAGTGCAGCGCGACCGTCATGGCGTCGACGAGATCTCCCTCGAAGGCGTACTCGAGCGCGGGCTGGCCGATGTACTGCTCGACGGCGATGCCGGTGCCGACGACGTCCTGCACCGCGGGGGTGAAGGTGTCGTCGTGGCCCGGCAGGAAGCGGCCGTCGACGTACGCGACGGCCTCGCCGGGCACGACGTTGTGCTTGTAGCCGGCCTGCAGCATCGTCGCGTTGGTCGTGTTGCGCATGCCGGCCCCGATCATGCGGACGGCCGGGCCGAAGTGCTCGAGCAGCTCGTCGGGCGTCCCGTCGCTGCCGGTCAGCTCGCGCACCTTGACGAGCAGCTGCTGCATCGAGGGGCCGGGCTCGGCGGGCCACTCGTGCTCGCCGAGGGCCAGCAGACCGCGCGACAGGTGCATCAGCGCGTTGTCGTCGTTGCGCATCGAGCCGTGGCCGGCCGTGCCGCGGGCCCGCAGGCGCATCCACGCGATGCCCTTCTCGCCCGACTCGATCAGGTACAGGCGCTGGCCGCCGACCTCGGTCGAGAACCCCCCGACCTCGCCGATCGCCTCGGTGCAGCCCTCGAACAGCTCGGGGCGGTGCTCGACGAGCCAGTGGGCCCCGAGGACGCCCCCGGCCTCCTCGTCGGCCGTGAAGACCAGCAGGATCGGACGGTCGGGGATCGCCCCGGCGCGCTGGCGGGCCCGGACGACCGACAGCAGCATCGCGTCGAAGTCCTTCATGTCGACCGCTCCGCGTCCGAACAGGTAGCCGTCGACGACCTCGGCGGCGAACGGGTCGACGCTCCAGTCGGCGGCCTGCGCCGGGACGACGTCGAGGTGGCCGTGGATCAGCAGGCCGTCGCGCGACGAGTCCTGGTCGCCCCACCGGGCCACGACGCTCGCGCGTCCGCTCTCGGACTCGATGATCTCGGACTCGATGCCGACCTCGGCGAGCGACGCCGCGACGTACTCGGCGGCCTTGCGCTCCCCCGGCCCGGAGTCGTCACCGAAGTTGCTGGTGTCGATCCGGATCAGGTCGCGGCAGATCTCGAGGGCCTCGGTCTCCGGCGTGTAGGTCATGACAGCAGCCCGTCGATCACGCGCGAGAACAGGGCACGGCTCGACGCGCGCGTGACGCCGTCCATGAACCGGGGCATGCCGACGACGTGGATGTCCTCGCGCCACGTGACCCGGCTGACCCCCGTGTCGCCGACGGGCTCGACCGACAGCTCGGCCCAGCCGGTGACGATGTGGCCGCGCTTCTCGAGGCGGCAGAACGAGGGCTCGCGCCACTCCACGACCTCCATCGGGTCGTGGAAGCCGACCGGTCCGATGCCCGTGAAGGCGTCGAAGCCGTCGGCGGTCGTGGTGATGCGGGTCAGCGGGACGAACTCGCCGTGCCGCTCCCACGTCGTGACGCGCCTCCAGGCATCGGAGGGGGTCAGGGGTACCTCGCGGACGATCTCGATCAGGGCCACGGCATCATCGTAGGCATGCCCACCATGCCGTTCGAGTCGATCGCCGATGTCAAGGCCAGGCTGGCGTCCGCCGGCTACCTCGCGTCGGACGCCATCGCGACGACCGTGTTCCTCGCCAGCGAGCTCGGCAAGCCCCTGCTGGTCGAGGGACCGGCGGGCGTCGGCAAGACCGCGCTGGCCAACGCCGTCGCCGCGAGCTGCGGCGCCGAGCTCATCCGGCTGCAGTGCTACGAGGGCGTCGACGAGGCGCGGGCGCTGTACGAGTGGAATCACGCCAAGCAGCTGCTGCGCATCACGGCCGGCCAGGGCGAGACGTGGGACGAGGCGCGCAACGACATCTTCTCCGAGGAGTTCCTGCTGGCCCGCCCGTTGCTGGCGGCGATCCGCAGCGACGACCCGACGGTCCTCCTGGTCGACGAGACCGACAAGGCCGACGTCGAGATCGAGGGCCTGCTGCTCGAGGTGCTGGGCGAGTTCCAGGTCACGGTGCCCGAGCTCGGCACGATCACGGCCCGGCACCGGCCGTTCGTCGTGCTGACGTCGAACGCGACGCGCGAGCTGTCGGAGGCGCTGCCTGTTCCTGCACGTCGACTTCCCCGACGCCGACCTCGAGGAGGAGATCGTCCGCCTCACGGTGCCGGGGCTCGACCGGACGCTGGGCGAGTCGCTCGTGCGGGTCGTGAACGCGTTGCGCGCGATGCCGCTGCGCAAGGCGCCGTCGGTCTCGGAGACGATCGACTGGGCTCGCACCCTCGTCGCGCTGGGCGCCGACATCCTCGACGACGAGGTCGTCCGCGACAGCCTCGGCGTGATCCTGAAGCACCAGGACGACCTCGAGAAGGCCCGCGCCCGTCTCGACCTCGACGAGGTCCTCTCGCCGTGAGCCCGTCGCAGGATCTCGCCGGCCGGCTCGTCGAGCTCGTCGCGGCCCTGCGCAGCAAGGGCATCTCGGCCGGCACCAGCGAGACCGTCGACGCCGCGGCCGTCGTCGAGGTGCTGGGGCTCGACGACCGTGCGCAGCTGCGCGAGGGGCTCGCGGCCGCGCTGATCCGTCGTGGCGGCCAGCGCGAGGTCTTCGACATGGCGTTCGACATCTACTTCCCGGCCGGGGTGGGTGCGCCGCAGGCCGCGATGGACGTCGACGACGACTTTGATCTCGACGACCTGCGCGACCTGCTGGCGATGGCCCTGGCCGAGAACGACCTGCGGACCCTCGAGCAGGTCGCCGAGATCGCGATCGACCTGCTGGGTCGCGTCGGCACGCCCGACACGCAGAGCCAGGGCTTCTCGGCCTACCAGACCCTCGAGCGGCTGCGCCCCCAGACGCTGCTGACGCAGGCGCTGGAGATGCGCGGGCAGGGCGGCGGTCAGGGGCAGGGTCAGGGGCAGGGCACGGGTGGTGGGAGCGGCGGCTCCCCCGACTTCACCGAGCGCCTCGAGCGCGACGAGGTGCGCCAGAACATCGAGCGGTTCCGCGAGATGGTCGCCAGCGAGGCCCGGCGTCGCACCGCCGAGGTGCGGGGGCGCGACGTCGTGACGCGGCACGCCGTGCGGTCCGGCACCGACCGCGTCGACTTCCTGAGCGCGAACCGCCAGCAGCTCGAGGAGCTGGCGCGATCGGTGCAGCCGCTCTCGCGCAAGCTCGCGACGCGGCTGGCGGCTCGCCGGCGCAAGAACAACCGCGGCCGCATCGACATCCGCCGCACGCTGCGACGCTCGATGTCGACCGGTGGCGTGCCGATGCATCCCGCCTACGCCAAGCCGCACCCGTCCAGGCCCGAGCTCGTGCTGCTGTGCGACGTCTCGGGATCGGTCGCGGGCTTCAGCGGCTTCACGATGCACCTCGTCCAGGCGCTCAGCGGCCAGTTCAGCAAGGTGCGGGTCTTCGCCTTCGTGAACGCGATGGACGAGGTCACCGATCTCGTCAAGGAGGGCTCCGACGACCTGTCGGCCCGCATCCAGGCCGAGGCGCGCATCACGAAGTGGCACACCAGCAGCGACTACGGCGAGGCGTTGGGCGACTTCCACGCCGAGTACCTCGACGCGATCGGCCCGCGCACCGCGGTGCTGATCCTCGGCGACGCGCGCAACAACAACCAGGATCCCAACCTGGGCGCGCTGCACGACATCAGCCAGCGGGCCCGCCGCACGTTCTGGCTCAACCCCGAGGCCGTGATGCGCTGGGGGCTCGGCGACTCCGTGGCCCCGCAGTACGCGGACGTCGTCGAGATGCACCAGTGCAGCAACGTCGACCAGCTGACGCGCTTCATCACGCGGTTGCTACCGGTGTGAATCAAGTCGGGACCGTCCGAGGTCTTGACTTTCCGATGACTTCTCGGGTCGGCTGACCCCCGCAGGGCTTACGGTCTCCCCATGGGGAGCAGGAGCCGCCGCGCGACCGTCGCGGGCATCGTCGCCGTCGCCGCGGCGGCGGCCGCGCTGCACGCACCGGCCGTCGCCGACGAGCGGGTCACGACCGAGCGGGTCGCGATCGCCTCGCAGGCCTCGCAGTGGACGCCGTCCGCCCACACGCGCCTGCGCACCGTGAGGATCGGCTCGACGCGGGCGTTGCAGATCGCGCCGACCCGCCGGTCGGGACGCACGAACCTGTCGGCCCGCTCCCCGGTGTCGACCGACGTGGTCGACCGGGCGGGCACGCTGGTCCGCGCGACGGCTCGCGTGCGGTCGTCGCAGCCCGGACGCCGCATGACCCTCACGATCAGGGAGATCAGCGCCGGACGGGTCGTGGCGAGCCGCTCGACGAGCGTCACGGCGGCGTCGCGCAGCTGGCGACGCCTCACGGTGTCGTTGCGCACGACGCGCGCCGGCAGCCGCGTGCAGCTGTCGACCCGGGCGTCGCGCGTCTCGGGACGCCATCTCGCGCGCATCGCGGACGTCACCGTCGAGAAGACGGTCCCCGCCGCCTCGCGTCCCGCCCCCGCGAGCCCCGCTCCCCCCGCGACGGCGGCGTCGTGCGAGGCGATCGACTACTCCGACCCCGCGCAGGGCGTGCGGACCTTCACCGACGACTTCGACGGCACCGCGATCGACCCGGCGAGCTGGCGGGTGCGCGACGACACGTTCCTGAACCACGACAAGGCGTGGATCACCCGGGACGCCGTGTCGGTGCACGACGGGTACCTCGACATCACGGGGCGCCGGCTGCCCCAGGACCAGTGGCGCACCAACACCAAGGCCCTCTACGGGGCCGAGAACGCGACGCGCGACTACTCGACCGGGTACGTCGACTCGATCGACCGCTTCAGCCAGCGCTACGGCAGCTTCGAGGTGCGCGCGTGGGTGCCGAGCGCCTCGACGATGTCGCGCGGCATCTGGCCGGCGTTCTGGCTGCGCGCCGACCACCAGCCCGGCGAGATCGATCCGATGGAGTCGTACGGGGCGCCGACCATCCGGTCGTTCGACCCCTCCAGCTCGTACGAGTGGAACAGCTGGGCCGACACCGCGCAGGGCTCGACCAGCGACCCCGTCAAGCAGAAGACCCAGGGCCGGGCGGACGTCGGCACCGACAAGATCTGGCAGGGCTGGCACACCTACGGCGTCAACTGGTCGCCGTCGTGCCTGCGCTACACCTACGACGGCCGCACCGTCGCGACGGTGCTGTTCGACGACCCGAAGACGCTGGGCTACTTCCGCGGCCCGACGTTCGCCGACACGTTCCACATCCGTCTCAACATGCAGGTCGGCTCGAAGTACTGGGGCTGGGCCGATCCCGAGCACACCCGGTCGGAGTTCAGCTTCAAGATCGACTGGGTGCGCGTGCACCAGGGACGCGACCTGATGCCCTGAGCATCCACGCCCACCCGACGGCGATCGCCAGCATCGACAGGACGCCCCAGGGCGGGTAGACGTGGTTCTGCATGAAGCCGTAGGCGCCGACCAGCGCCACCGCGGCTCCGGGCAGGACCCACGGGCCGGCGACCCGCAGCAGGCACCCCGCGGCCGCCGCGGTGGCCCCGATGAACGCGATGGACCCGATCTGGCCGAGGTCGCTGGCGTAGCCGAACACCGTGCCGAGCCCACCCTGGCGGTCGTACTTGAGGGCGCCCGCCGCGATGCCGGCGAGGATGTCGAGGGCGCTGTAGAAGCACGCGAACACATAGCCCAGCACCAGCGTGATCCGCCCGTAGACGGGCTCGATCGAGCGGGCCACGAGCCAGGGGCCGACGGCCAGCAGCGGGAACAGCGGCAGGAGCACGATGTGCAGGTCGCGCCACCGCGCGGATGCGTCCTGCGTCAGGTGGGCGGGGTGGGTCAGCCCGATGAGGCCGATGAGGATCGGCGGCGCGAGGACCGCGATCGTGGTGCGTCTGTCCCAGCGCGTGACCGTCGTGTCCATGCGTCGAGCCTAAGCCCGGCGACGAGGAGCAGCAGCGCGACGACGCCGTCCAGCCACCAGTGGTGACCCGTGGCCGCGACGACGAAGACCGTGACGGGCAGGTGCATCAGGACGACCCACCGCACGCGACTGCGGCTCATCGCGAACGTGCCGAGGGCCACGACGGCGGCCCAGCCGACGTGGATCGACGGCATCGCGGCGAACTGGTCGGACACCCCGGTGCCGACGTCGCCGTAGACGCCCAGACCGTACCGTGTCGACAAGTCGACGAATCCCAGCTCGTCGACGAAGCGCGGCGGTGCCACGCGCAGGAACCGGATGACCAGGCACCCCGCCGTGACGGCGACCAGCCCGTTGCGCCAGTGCGGGTACCGGTCGCGGTGGCGCACGAACGCCCAGACCATGAAGGCGATCAGTGCCGGGACGTGGACGATCGCGTAGTAGCCGTTGACGAACCGGGCCAGCCAGTCGTGCGCGACGACGACGTGCTGGACGGAGATCTCGGTCGGCAGGTGCAGGGCCCGCTGGAACCGGTCGATGTCGCGGGCACGGTCGAGCGCGCCCGCCTCGTGCGTGATCGGCAGCATGCGGGCCAGGCGCCACACGGCGTACAGGCCGGCGACGAGCGCGAACTCGCGGAACGCGGGCAGCAGGGCGTCGCCGACGCGCGACCGCGGCACGCGGGCCAGCACGAGCCACGCGACCAGGCTCAGGACCGTGGCGACGGCAGCTTGCTCCCACGACGGCCACGGCACCGTGACATTGTGCCCCTAGACCGAGGTCTGCACCTCGTCGGCTCCCGGCTTGCGGAACAGCGGCGGCATGAAGCGCAGCATGAGACCCGACCAGGTCAGGTGCGTCAGGAGCGGGGCCTGGATGCCTCCGGAGGCACGGCGCTGGAGGCCGAAGAGCGTCCCCATGACACCGCTGGCCAGCACGAGGGCCGGGTTGCGGGTCGAGGTCGTCGCCAGGGCGTACACCGCGGTCGACTTCAGGACGGGGTTCTCGGTGCCGACCGCGGCGTACAGCGCTCCGCGGAAGAACACCTCCTCGGCAGCACCGTTGGCGAACGTCGTGAGCGTCACGAGCGGCGCGGACCCCTGGTCGGCGAAGGCCAGCACGTCGCTGAGCGCGCGCTCGAGGAACGGGATGCGCCGGGCGACCAGCGCCGCCCCGTAGAACGCTCCGAAGGCGCCCACGCCGAGGACGACGGGGGTGATGACGGGACGCCGCAGCCCCGCGTCGTGCGTCTGCTCCCACCCCAGGTGCAGCGGGCCGGACGCCAGCGCACCGGCCGTCCACGTCGCCGCGACGCCGAGCGTCAGGCCGTAGAACTCGGTGGAGTCGGGCTCGGTCGACAACGACTTGCCGAGCAGCGCGGCGCCCGCGAGGCTCACGCCGGCGACGACGCGGCGACGCCGGTGGAAGGCGGCGTCGGACTGGAGGTGGTCGCGAGGGACCTTGTCGATGAGCGCGCGCAAGACAGACACGCCTCGACGCTACAAGGTCTCCGATAGCCTCGCCTGATGACGGCGACCTTCCGCCTCGGCCTCAAGAACGTGCTCGGCTCCAACTGGACGCCGGTCCGGCACCGGTGGGCCGGACGCGCCGCGATGCTCGAGCGCGAGATGAACGGCCCGGGCGGCATGGACGCGAGCGTCTACTTCCTGGTCGAGGTCAACCGCCCGCCCGAGCGGCGCAGCCTCGCCGCGATCCTGCCGGGCTGGGACGTCGTGCGGTCGCGGGGCCACAACGACGCCTACAGCGATCCTGGCGTGCACCGGGTCGTGGAGTCGCACGAGCTCGCGCTCGGCACCGCGACGCGTCAGGAGCGGTATGTCACGGTCGTCCGCTACGAGCACGTGGCCAGCGGGGTCGAGTGGACCGGCGCCACGACGCACCTGTCGTCGTCGGTCAACACGACGGCCGAGAAGGCCGAGGCCTCGCGCCGGATCCAGGGCACCCGGCTGGCCGAGCTGTGCCGCGAGCTGGACGTCGACGTCCTGGCCGGTGACATCAACAACATCGCGGTGCGCCCGGACACGCCCCGCGGGATCCTGCAGGCCGCCGGCTACACCGACTGGCGCTCGGCCGTCGAGGTCGAGAACGTCGACCACGACGTGCACCACGCGATCGGCCGGCCGGTCCCCCGGCGGGGGCGGCACCTGGACGCGATCTACCTGGGCCCCCGGGTCACGGCCCTGGACGGCCGGGTCCAGGTGTCCGAGCCCGACAGCTCGGACCACCTGGGCCTGGTGTGCACCGTGCGGATCGGCTAGGCGACGCCGACGGCTCCCTCGGCCGGGATGTCGTCCTTCTTGGCGTTGATCAGCGTGACGGCGGTGATGAGCGCCAGCACCAGCATCATGGCGCCCCAGAAGAACGCCGTGTGGTAGCCGCTGAGCAGCGCGTCGGAGGCGACCTGGCGCTGCGAGCCCGAGCCGACGTTGTCGGCGAGGTAGCTCGTGACGGCGCCCGCGTACAGCGTGTTGAGCAGCGCGGTGCCGAGCGACCCGCCGACCTGCTGCGAGGTGTTGAGCAGCGCGCTGGCCACGCCCGCGTCGTGCGAGCCGACGCCGACCAGGGCGGTGCTCGACGCCGGGATGAACACCGCGGCCATGCCGATGCTCATGAGCAGCAGCGGCGGCAGGACGTGGGTCCAGTACGACGTGTCGGCCGTGATCTGCGTCAGCAGCAGCATGCCGATCGAGGCGCTGACCAGGCCCGGCACCATGATCGGCTTGGGGCCGAAGCGCGGCAGCAGCTGCGAGATGACGCCGGCGCCGCCGATGATGCCGAGGCTGAACGGCAGGAAGGCGAAGCCCGACCGGAGCGGGCTGTAGCCGAGGGTCGCCTGGAAGTAGAACGTGAGGAACAGGAACATCGCGAACAGGCCCGCGCCGATGAACAGGAACACGAGGTAGGAGCCACCGCGGTTGCGGTCGAGCGCCACGCGCAGCGGCAGCAGGGGGTGCGCCGAACGACGCTCCCACAGCACGAACGCGACGAGCAGCACGACCGCGGCCCCCAGGAACGACAGCGTCGTGGGCGCGGTCCAGCCGAGCACCTCGGTGCTCTGACCGGGATCCTTCTCCTTGGCCGCCTCGGTGAAGCCGTAGACCAGCGACACGAGACCGAGCGTCACGAGCACGGCACCGGGGATGTCGTACTTGGTGTTGCCCTCGGCCTTGCTCTCGCGCACCACGCGGGTGGCGGCCCAGGCCGCGACGAGCGCGATGGGGACGTTGACGCCCAGGCACCAGCGCCACGACGCGTACTCGGTCAGCACACCGCCCAGCAGCAGGCCGATCGCCGCGCCACCGCCCGAGATCGCGCCGAACACGCCGAAGGCCGTGGCGCGCTCCTTGCCCTCGGTGAAGGTCACCGAGATCAGCGACAGCGCCGCCGGGGCCAGCAGGGCCGCGAAGACGCCCTGCAGGCCGCGGGCCGCGTAGAGCAGGACGGCCGTCGAGGCCAGGCCGCCGAGGGCCGACGCGGCCGCGAAGCCGATCAAGCCGATGACGAAGACGCGCTTGCGCCCGACGAAGTCGGCGATGCGGCCGCCGAGCAGGAGCAGGCCGCCGAAGGCCAGCGTGTAGGCCGTGACGACCCACTGGCGGTCGGCGTCGCTGATGCCGAGGTCCTTCTGCGCCGACGGCAGGGCGATGTTCACGATGGAGGCGTCGAGGACGATCATGAGCTGGGCGACGGCGATCACGCCGAGCGCGAGCCAGCGCTTCGGATCGGGTGCGGTGGACGGTGCTGTGGACATGGGGTCCTCACGGGGTGTGGGTGGGGTGAGAGGCAGGCGCCGCCGAGATCATCAGCGTCAGGACCCATCCTGCTATTCCGCACCGACACAATGGGTTGCACGGTGGCTGCGACACTCGTCACATGACCGTCCGCCCGCTCGCCCGCCTGCTGCTCGGCACGTTCCTCGTCCTCGCCGGCCTGAGCCACCTCTTCTGGGCCCGCGAGACCTTCCGCGCGCAGGTTCCCGAGTGGCTCCCGCTCGACGTCGACCTCGTGGTCGTGGCCTCCGGCGTCGTCGAGATCGCCCTCGGCGCGGCGCTCGTGCTGCTGCACCGGCAGCGGGTCGTGGTCGGCTGGGTCGTGGCGGCGTTCTTCGTCGCGGTCTTCCCCGGCAACGTCAACCAGCTCGTGACGCACACCGACGCGTTCGGGCTCGACTCCGACCTGTCGCGCTGGCTGCGCCTGCCGTTCCAGCCGCTGCTGATCGCGTGGGCGCTGTGGTCGACCGACGCGTGGCGGCACCGGCCCGGACGGGCGAGGATGGACGCATGAGACGCGTGATCCGGACCGACGTCCCCGATGCCGGGGCCTACCCCCTGCTCAACTCGCTGGTCGTGCCGCGGCCGATCGCGTGGATCTCGACGCTGTCGGCCGACGGTGTCGGCAACCTCGCACCGCACTCGTTCTTCAGCGTCGCGTGCGCCAACCCCCCGATCGTGTCGTGGACGTCGGTCGGTCACAAGGACACGCTGGCCAACGTCCTCGCGACGGGCGAGTTCGTGGTCAACCTCGCGTCGCTGCCCGACCTCGACCGCGTCAACGCGACGAGCGCGAGCTTCGACCCGCAGGTCGACGAGGCGTCCGAGCTCGGCATCGAGATGGAGCCGAGCGACCACGTCGCGCCGCTGCGCGTCGTCAGCTCGCCGGCCTCGTTGGAGTGCCGTCTGCACTCGACGATCGAGCTCGGCGACTCCGTGCTCGTGCTGGGCGACGTCGTCGCCGTGACGGTCGACGCCGAGGCGATGGACGGCGACCACCCTGAGTTCACCCGGCTCCAGCCGGTCTCGCGGCTCGGGAGCAACGAGTGGGGTCTTCCCCCGGAGGTCAGGGCGGTCGACCGGCCCCGCTAGCCCAGCAGCTCCTGCACCGAGACGTCGCCGTCCTCGGACTCGATCGCGTCGGCGATCTTCGTCACGTCGTCGGGCTGCACCTCGACCGCGATCTCGTCGAAGCCCTTGCGGAGCTCCTCGACGACGACGACCTCGGTCGCACCGTCCTGGTAGGCCGCCACGCGGTCGACGACGTTCTGGATGGCCTCGATCTGTTCGCTCTCGTAGTCACTCATGACGGCGTCGTACCCTCCGCGTGGTCGTCCAATCGCCGCGGGTGGCTCGGCCACCAGAACCGCTCGCCGAGCATCGTCGCGAGCGCCGGCACGAGCAGGCTGCGCACCACGAGGGTGTCGAGCAGGACGCCGATGCCGACGATGACGCCGATCTGCGTCAGCGCCACGACGGGCAGCACGCCCAGTACCGCGAAGACCGCCGCGAGCACCACGCCGGCGCTGGTGATGACGCCGCCGGTGACGGCCAGGGCGTTGGTCATGGCCCCGGCGACCGGGAGACGTGCCGCCTCCTCACGCGCCCGTGTCGTCAGGAAGATGTTGTAGTCGACCCCCAGCGCGACGAGGAAGATGAAGGCGAACAGCGGCACCGGCAGGTCGAGCGCCGGGAAGTCGAACAGGTGCGTGAACACGAACCACCCCGCCCCCACGGCCGTGACGTACGTCGCGACGACCGTCAGGGCCAGCACCACGGCCGCGACGACCGATCGCAGCAGCACCAGCAGGATCACCATGACGATCGCGAGGACCAGCGGGATGATCAGCAGCCGGTCGTGCGACGCCGCCGCGGCGGCGTCGATGTCCTGCGCGTCGGGGCCACCGACCAGCGCGTCCTCGCCGAGCGCCGCGCGCAGCCGGTCGACGGTGTCGGCGGAGCGGTCCGAGCCGCGGTCGCTGTCGAGCACGACGTCGAGCGACGCCCACTCGTACGACGTCGCGCCGGCCCTGACGGACGAGACGCCCTCGACGCCGTCGACCCGCTGCGCGACGTCGGCGACGTCGCCGGGCCGGGTCAGCACGACGGTCGGCTCGGCGAAGCCCGCGGGGAACGCCTCGGCCAGCGTCTCCTGCCCCACGACCGACTCGGGCGTCACCCGGAAGCGGTCGTTCTGCGTCAGTCCGACCTGCAGGCCGACGGCCCCCAGCGACAGCAGCAGGAGCAGCGCGACCGATCCGGCGACGAACACCCGGGGGCGGCGCACGACGGCGCGGCCGACGCGCGACCACACGCCCGTGCGGGCGGGGTCGTCCTGGCCCAGACGCGGGACGAAGGGCCAGAACAGCCCGCGGCCGAACAGCACCATCGCGGCCGGCAGGGCGACGAGCCCGAACACGACGGCCACGACGATGCCGATCGCGGCGGACCACCCGAGCGCGCGGTTGCTGGGCGTGTCGGCGAACGACAGGGTCAGCAGCGCCAGCGTCACGGTGCCCGAGCTCGCCAGGATCGCGGGAGCGGCCTGGCGCCACGCCGCGCGCATCGCGACGAACCGGTCCTCGTGGCGTCGCAGCTCCTCCCGGTAGCGCGCGATCAGCAGCAGGGCGTAGTTCGTGCCCGCACCGAACACCAGCACGGAGGTGATGCCGGTCGTCGAGCCGTCCACGTCGTAGCCGAACAGCTGTGTCGCGGTGGCGACGGCGAGCGAGGCGACGCGGTCGCCCACCGCCACGACGACCAGTGGCACGAGCCACAGCCACGGACTGCGGTAGGTCACGAGCAGCAGCACCGCGACGATCAGCGCGGTGGCGACCAGCAGGCGCACGTCGGCACCGGCGAAGGCGTTCTCGATGTCGGCCTGGAAGGCCGGCCCACCCGTCACCTGGGCCGTCAGCCCGTCCGGCAGCGACGACACGGCGTCGCGGATGTCCTCGACGCTCGCCGATCCGGTCGACGCCTCGAGCGGCACCGCGACCAGGCCGACGTCGCCGTCGTCCGAGAACGTCGGCGTCAGGTCGGCGCCGCCGATCCCGAACCGTCCGAGGTCGCCGGCCAGCTCGGTCACGGCGGCACGGCCGTCGTCCCCCAGCGCCCCGCCGTCGCGGCTCACCACGACGATCGCCGGCGAGACGCCGCTCGACGGCAGCGTGCGCTGGATCGCCGAGACCGTCGTCGACTCGGCGGAGTCGGGCAGGGCGCCGGACGCCTCGTCGGCCTCGCGCGCCTCGGGGGCGAAGGCGAAGACGAGGCCGGTCAGGACGACGAAGACCAGGACCGTCAGGATCGCGGCGCGGCGGGCGGGTCGGAACGACTTAGTTCCATGATCGAATGATTCCACGAGTGAAATAGTACGATGGACGCATGACCACGTCTAATCGGCCGAGCACCGCTCCCCGCCCCATGGGCTCGAGCGGTGCGACCGACCTGGTCCGCGAGCTGCGTCTGTTCAACCTCGAGATCGAGCGCTACGTCCTGCGGATGAGCCACGTGCACGCGATGCACCGCACCGACCTGTCGGCGATCGGCCTCGTGATGGACCGCGGCGGCGCGACCCCGAAGGACATCGCGGAGGGCCTGAACCTGAGCCCCTCGGCCACCAGCGCCATGATCGACCGCCTCGAGCGGGCGGGCCACGTGCGCCGCGAGCGCGTCGAGAGCGACCGCCGCTCGGTCAAGGTCGAGATCACCGACCAGGCCCTGGCGGTGGGTTCGTCGATGTTCGGCCTGCTCGCCAAGCACATGCGCGGCGTCCTCGACGAGCACGACGACGAGGAGCTGGCGGCCATGGCGTCGCTCATGGAGCGCATCAACGCCTCGGCGCGTGCGGCCAGCGATGAGGCGGGGACGGCTCCGGGCGACTAACGTCGTCCTAATGCAGTCATCTGGATCCATCCGCGTCCGCGGCGCCCGTGAGCACAACCTGCAGGACGTCGACGTCGACCTGCCCCGCGACTGCTTCGTCGTGTTCACCGGCGTCTCGGGGTCGGGCAAGTCGTCGCTGGCGTTCGGCACGGTGTTCGCCGAGTCGCAGAAGCGCTACTTCGAGTCGGTTGCCCCCTACGCGCGCCGCCTGCTGTCACAGGTCGGTGCGCCCGACGTCGACCTGATCGACGGCATGCCGCCCGCCGTCGCGTTGCAGCAGGCGCGCGGCGCCAGCAGCAGCCGGTCGTCGCTCGGCACCCTGAGCTCGCTGTCGGACGTCCTGCGCCTGCTGTACAGCCGCGCCGGCACCTACCCCGACGGGGCCGAGCACCTGCCGGCGTCGGCGTTCTCGCCCAACACGGCGGTCGGCGCGTGCCCGGCCTGCGCCGGCACGGGGGTGTCGCGCAGCACGACCGAGGCGCTGCTCGTCCCCGACCCCACCCTGTCGATCGACGAGGGCGCGATCGGGGTGTGGGCCAACCGCGCCTGGGTCGGCCTCAACGTGCGCCGCATGGTGACCAAGCTCGGCATCGACATCCACGTCCCGTGGCACACGCTGCCGCAGGAGGACCGCGACTGGCTGCTGTTCACCGACGAGGAGCCCCGCATGCTGCTGCAGGGCAACAAGCAGGGCGAGGCGAGCCAGTACCACGGCCACTGGTCGTCGGCCGAGAAGTTCCTGATGCGCAACCTCGCCAAGACGCAGTCGGACACCCAGCGCGAGAAGCTCGAGGCGTTCCGCGCCGAGGGCCCGTGCCCCACGTGCCACGGCAAGCGGCTGCGGCCGGCGGCCCTCGCCGTGACGTTCGCCGGCGTCGACATCGCCGAGCTGGCCGCGATGCCCCTGTCGTCGGTCTGCGCCCTGCTCGACGAGGGACTCGCGCAGCAGGCGCTCGGCACCGACCGCCACGGCGCGGCGGCCTCGTCGGCTGCGCGCTCGCTCGTCAAGGACTTCGGCGAGCGCGTCGAGGCGATCATCGCCCTGGGCCTCGGGTACCTGTCGATGGACCGCTCGAGCACGGCCCTCTCCCCCGGCGAGCTGCAGCGCGTGCGCCTCGCGGGCCAGCTGCGGTCGGGGCTGTTCGGCGTCCTGTACGTGCTCGACGAGCCGTCGGCCGGACTGCACCCCGCCGACTCCGAGGCCCTCTACGACGCGCTGCGGCAGCTCGTGGCGGCCGGCAACTCGCTGTTCGTCGTCGAGCACGACCTGTCGATCGCCCGGGCGGCCGACTGGGTCGTCGACGTCGGCCCGAGCGCGGGCGTGCTGGGGGGGCACGTCGTCTACAGCGGACCGCCCGAGGGCCTGGCCGACGTCGAGGACTCCGCGACGGCCGAGTTCATGTTCGACCGGACGCCCCGGCCCGAGCTGGCGGCGCGCGAGCCCGCGAGCTGGACGACCATGGAGCACCTGAGCCGCCACAACGTCGACGACGTCGACATCCGGCTGCCGATGGGCGTCATGACCGCCATCACGGGCGTCTCGGGCTCCGGCAAGTCGTCGCTGCTGACGGCCGTCACCGAGCGCCTGGACGACGGCGAACGGCGCATCACGGTGATCGACCAGCGTCCCATCGGCCGCTCGCCCCGATCGAACCTCGCGACCTACACGGGCCTGTTCGACACCGTGCGGCGGCTGTTCGCCGCGACGCCCGAGGCGAAGGAGCGCGGCTGGACCGCCGGGCGCTTCTCGTTCAACGTCGCCGAGGGGCGCTGCCCCACGTGCGACGGAGAGGGCTTCATCGCGATCGAGCTGGTGTTCCTGCCGACGAGCTATTCGTCGTGCCCGACGTGCCACGGCTCGCGCTACAACCCCGAGACCCTCGAGGTCACGTACAACGGGCGCGACATCGGCCAGGTGCTCGCGATGACCGCCGTCGAGGCCGTCGAGTTCTTCGCCGACGTGCCCGCCGTGCTGCGGTCGTTGACGACGTTGCTCGACGTCGGCCTGGGCTACCTGACCTTGGGGCAGCCGGCCACCGAGCTGTCAGGCGGCGAGGCCCAGCGCATCAAGCTCGCGACCGAGCTGCAGCGGCCCAGCCGCGACAACAGCGTCGTGGTGCTCGACGAGCCCACGGGCGGCCTGCACCCCGTCAACGTCCGCGACCTCGTGCGCGTGCTCGGGCGCCTGGTCGACGCCGGCGACACCGTCATCGCGGTCGAGCACGACATGCAGGTCATCGCGGCGGCCGACTGGGTCGTCGAGATGGGACCGGGCGGTGGCGACAAGGGCGGCACGGTCGTCGCGACCGCGACCCCGAAGGACCTGCTCGACGACCCCGCCAGCGTCACGGCGCCCTACCTCAGGCGGGCGATCGAGTCGTCGTCGCAGGAGTCCCAGAAGCCGCCGACGACGTCCTGAACCTCGGCGAACGAGCGGGCCGCGAACAGCACCTCCTGGTAGTGGGTGATGTCGTAGTCCTGCGTGCCCATCGCGGCGACGTCGAGCGGCAGGATCGTCATGGAGCGGAACTCCTCGATCTCGCCGGGGCTCGACAGGATGCCCGCACCGAACGCCTTCAGCCCGTCCGCCTCGTGCACGACGCCGAACTCGAGGGTGAACCAGAAGACCCGGCTGACGAACTCGAGCGCCTCGGCGCTCTCGACCCGTCGTGACGCCGCGCCGGCCGCCTCGTACAGCTCGGTGAAGCGCGGGTCGGCGAGCGTGTTGCCGTGGCCGACGACCTCGTGCAGCACGTCGGGCTCCGGCGTGTAGAGCGGCACCGAGTGGTGGCGCACGTACTGCGTCGCCCAGAACGAGTGGTCGGCCAGGGCCCCGTAGAACTCGCGCAGCGGCACGAGCCCCGCCGCGGGCCGGTAGCGGAACCCCGTGAGCGGCTCGATGCCGTCCGAGAGCTCCTCGAGCTGCGGCACCCGGTCGGTCGGCAGCCCCAGCGCCTCCTTGCCGTCGAGGAACTCGCGGCACGCGTACGTCTCGTGCTTGTCGCGCAGGTCGTCGCACACGACGCGCCACACCTCGTGCTCGTCGTCGGTGTAGTCGACGACGGGGGCCGGCTCCCCCGGCGTCCACCGGTCGGCGGTCGTCGCGATGACGTCCCGGCGCCGGCGGTACACGGGGTCGTCCATCCCGGGGTGCCCCTCGCCGAGCTGGACCGTCAGGCTGCCGTCGCCCGCGTCGACGACGGGGGCGAAGTACTGGCCTTCTTCGAACATGCGCGCTCCTCAGGGGATGATGGTGCCGGTGACCTCGCCGACCTGCAGCTCGCGACCGTCCGCGAGGCGGGCGACCGCCGAGATCGTGACGGTGTCGCCGTCCGCGAGGTACGTCGAGTCGTGGTGCAGCTCGAGCAGCGAGCCCCACTGGTCGTGGGCGGGACCGCTGACGGTGCCCGACGCGAACAGGTCGCCCGTGCGCAGCGACGCGCCGTTGACCGTCAGGTGGGCCAGCATCTGCGCGGGCGTCCAGTACGTCGACGCGAACGGCGGCCGCGACACGACCGTGCCGTCGATGCTGACCGACAGCTCGAGGTCGAGCGTCCACGCGTCGTCGGCGCGCAGGTAGTCGGCCGGCACCGGCACCTGCTCGGGTGGGGCGGTGCGGGCGTCGTCGAGCGCCGCCAGCGGCACGATCCACGGCGACACCGACGTCGCGAACGACTTGCCGAGGAACGGGCCGAGGGGCACGTACTCGAAGGCCTGGACGTCGCGGGCCGACCAGTCGTTGACCACGCAGATGCCGAACACGTGCCGCTCGACGTCGTCGACCATGACCGGTCCGCCGTGTCGCGACGGCGCGCCGACCACGAAGCCGATCTCGGCCTCGAGATCGAGCTTGGCGGTGGGCCCGAACGTCACGGCGTCGCCGGCCCTGCGCAGGCCCGCCGGACGCCGCACGGGCGTGCCCGACACCACGACCGTCCCGGCCCGCCCGTGGTAGCCGATCGGCAGGTGCTTCCACGCCGGCGACAGCGCCTCCCCGCCGGGACGGAGGATGCGCCCGACGTTGGTGGCGTGGTGCTCGGACGCGTAGAAGTCGACGAAGTCGGCGACCGAGAACGGCAGCACCAGCTCGACGTCGACGGCAGGGACGAGGAACCGTCCGGCCGCGGGTACGTCGACGAAGCCGAGCAGTGCCGACCGCACCTCCGCCCAGGCGGCGGAGCCCGCGCCCAGCAGCGGGTCGAGCGTGCCGTCGGCGAACAGCGACGCCCGCTCGGGCACCGCGTGGGCCGCCGCGGCCGTCAGGTCGAGGACGTCCGTGCCGACGCCGACGCCGACGCGCGGGCGCTTCTCGCCCGGACCCACGAACGAGCAGTACGGCAGCGTCGTGCGACCGAAGTCGGTGCTCACCGGTTCCACGACCAGGCGTAGGCGCCGTCGTCGCACGCCGTGCCGGCCTCGCCGAGCTCCAGCGGCCGGAACGTGTCGACCATGACGGCCAGCTCGTCGAACGACTCCGCGCCGAGGCTCGCCTCGATCGACGACGGCTGGGGCCCGTGCGAGTGGCCGCCGGGGTGCAGCGACACCGAGCCCCTGCCGATGCCCGATCCCTTGCGCGCCTCGTAGTCGCCGTCGACGTAGAACATGACCTCGTCGGAGTCGACGTTGGAGTGGTAGTACGGCACCGGCACGGCGAGCGGGTGGTAGTCGACCTTGCGGGGCACGAAGTTGCAGATCACGAAGTTGCCGCCCTCGAACACCTGGTGCACCGGCGGCGGCTGGTGCACGCGACCCGTGATGGGCTCGAAGTCGGCGACGTCGAAGGCGTACGGGTAGAGGCAGCCGTCCCACCCGACGACGTCGAAGGGGTGCTGCGGGACGACGTGCACGGTGCCCGCGAGCCCGCCCGGGCCGGAGCCGCGGTGCTTGATGAACACCTCGACGTCCGTCTCGTCGCGCACCTCCGGCTCGGTCGGACCGCGCAGGTCGCGCTCGCAGTACGGGGCGTGCTCGAGCAGCTGACCGTACCGCGACAGGTAGCGCCTGGGCGGCGCGATGTGGCTGTTGGCCTCGATGCAGTAGGCCCGCACCGGGCCGTCCGGCACCCACCGGTGGGTCGTGGCCCGGGGCACGACCAGGTAGTCGCCGGGCCCGAACCGCAGGTGCCCGAACACCGTCTCGAGCGTGCCGGTGCCGGACTCGACGAACACGCACTCGTCGCCCGTGGCGTTGCGGTACAGCGGCGACACGGCGG
Source organism: Aeromicrobium sp. Root472D3 (assembly GCF_001426485.1). GTDB lineage: Bacteria > Actinomycetota > Actinomycetes > Propionibacteriales > Nocardioidaceae > Aeromicrobium. The sequence continues at coordinate 2,383,212 of NZ_LMET01000001.1, forward strand.
AGGCGACGACGTACGAGATGCGTACGTCGGCGTTCCCCAGCACCAGCCGCCGGCCGGTGACGACGTCGACCCCGTCACCGGAGGCGAACAGGTCGTGCAGCCTGAGGTGCCGTGCGAGCAACGGTTGGTTGGGGGTCGTCGACTGGTCGGGCAGCTCCCACGTGCGGGCGTCGACGATCGCCGACGGCACCCCGCGGTGGTACAGCAGCGACGAGTCGGACGAGAAGCCCTCCTCCCCCATCAGCTCCTCGCGGTACAGGGCGCCGTCGGGGCTGCGGTGCTGGGTGTGACGCTTCGGCGGGATGCTGCCGGCGTGCCGGTAGTGCGCCACCGTCAGAAGTTCCCGCGCAGCGCCTGCTCGCGCTCGATCGCCTCGAACAGCGCCTGGAAGTTGCCCTTGCCGAAGCCCAGCGACCCGTGCCGCTCGATGATCTCGAAGAACACCGTGGGACGGTCGCCGATCGGCTTGGTGAAGATCTGCAGCAGGTAGCCGTCCTCGTCGCGGTCGACCAGGATGCCGCGCTGCTGCAGCTGCTCGATCGGCACCCGCACCTCGCCGATGCGCTCGCGCAGCGCCGGGTCGGTGTAGTACGAGTCGGGGGTGTCGAGGAACTCGATGCCGGCGGCGCGCAGACGGTCGACGGTGTCGAGGATGTCGCTCGTCGCCAGGGCCAGGTGCTGGGCGCCCGGGCCCTGGTAGAACTCGAGGTACTCGTCGATCTGCGACTTCTTCTTGCCGAGCGCGGGCTCGTTGAGCGGGAACTTGACGCGGTGGTTGCCGCTCGCGACGACCTTGCTCATGAGCGCCGAGTACTCGGTGGCGATGTCGTCGCCGACGAACTCGGCCATGTTGGTGAAGCCCATGATGCGGTTGTAGAAGTCGACCCACTCGTCCATGTGGCCCATCTCGACGTTGCCGACGACGTGGTCGAGGGCCTGGAAGATGCGCTTGGGGGCGTCGGCGGCGCGCTGCAGCGACGACGTGCGCGCGACGTATCCCGGCAGGTACGGGCCGGTGTAGCCGCTGCGGTCGACGAGGGTGTGCCGGGTGTCGCCGTACGCCGCGATCGCCGCGGTGCGGACGGTGCCGTGCTCGTCGGTGACGTCGTGCGGCTCGACGAGGATCGTCGCTCCCTGGGCGCGGGCGTGGTCGATGCAGGTGTCGACGTCGGGCACCTCGAGCGCGATGTCGGTGATCCCGTCGCCGTGGGTGCGGTGGTGGTCGAGCACGGGGCTGGCGGGGTCGACGCCACCCGTCAGCACGAAGCGGACGGCACCGCTCTCGAGGACGTACGCGTGGTGGTCGCGGTTGCCGGTCGCGGGCCCGGAGTACGCGACGAGGTCCATCCCGAAGGCCGAGGCGAAGAAGTGCGCCGACTGGGTCGCGTTGCCGACGGCCCACACCACGGCGTCCCACCCGGTGACCGGGAAGGGGTCGGTCGCGGGATCGTGCTCCACGAGTCCGACCAGCTGCTGGAGCTGGGCGAGGTCGAGGTCGGCAAGGCGTTCGGCATCCGTCAGATCGATCGTCATGTGACCCAGCACACCCCACGCCGCGGTCCTGGACAACCGACCCCTCCCGGGGTGGTCAAAGGTGCCCGTCGAGAGCATCATGGGACCTCCAAACTATCCACGATGCATGGTTGGAGATCTGATGGACCAGCTCGATGTCGCTCTCGTGGAGACCATGACGGCGAACCCGCGCATCGGTGACCTGGAGCTCTCGCGGCTCACGAAGGTCGCCCGGGCGACCGTGCAGGCCCGTTTGGCCAAGCTCGAGGCGACCGGGGTCGTCACGGGCTACGGTCCGGACGTCGACCTGGTGGCGGCGGGCAACCCGGTGCTGGCGTTCGTGACGCTCGAGATCGTGCAGGGCGCGCTGGACGCCGTCACGGTGGAGCTCGACTCGTTGCCTAACGTGCTGGAGGCGTACATCACGAGCGGCAGCGCCGACGTGGTCTGCAAGATCGCGGCGACCTCGCACGAGGACCTGAAGGACACGCTGCTGCACATCAGCCGATCCGGGTCGGTGGCGCGGTCGACGAGCGTCATCGTGCTGTCGGAGCTGGTGCCGCCGCGGATCCTGCCGATGCTGCGCAAGGGTGCGTCGGACGGGCCGACGAGGTCTCCCTCGTTCAGCCGCCCAGCCTGAACACCGGCCAGCCGATCTCGGTGCGCCAGGCGGACGCGTCGGTCGTGTCGCGGGGCCCGACCAGGTACGTCTCGCGCACGGGGCCGGACACCGCGAGGGCGTTGGCGACGACCCACGCGCCCAGCTCGCCGTACGTGACGTCGATGTCGTCGTGGTCCCCGACGTGCGTCGCGACCGCCAGCTCGACGGTCGGCAGGACGGTCGGGCGCACGCGCCCCGCGGTCGGCGGGTCGGGCGACGGACGGTGGACGAGCACGCGCCCGCGCCCCTGTGCGAACAACGCATCCTCGTAGAGCCCTCCGGGCGGTCCCGTCCGGTCGCCCACCGCCGCGTCCAGCTCGTCCATCGCCCCGGCGTACCAGGCGATGACGTCGTCGAGGGCGACGTCGTCCTCGATCGCCGCGACGGTCGTGGCGGGCACGCCCCGCAGGTCGACGTGCAGCGGCGCGATCTCGGGCTCGAGCAGGCGACGCAGCGACGACACCGCCGCCCGCGTCCGGTCGAGCTCGGCCTCGAGCCGTCCGAGGTGGCCGGCCACCCGTGCGGCGCGCGCCTCCGGGTCCGGCGAGGCGATGATGTGCCGGACGTCCGCCAGCGGCACGTCGAGCTGGCGCAGTCGGTGGATGACCTGGGCCGTCGGGATCTGGTCGACGTCGTACGACCGGTACCCCGTCAGGGGGTCGACGGAGGCGGGGACGAGCAGCTCGGCGTCGTGGTAGCGGCGCAGGGTGCGGACGCTGAGGTGCGTGAAGCGCGAGAACTCGCCGATCGCCATCATGCGTCCAGTCTTCACCCTCCCCCGGGGAGAGGGCCCACGCTGGGGGCATGACCTCCTCCGAGCATTCGATCTCCGTGCCCCACCCGATCCGCACCTTCCTGGACGCCCACGGGGCCGACGACGCGCCGGCCGCCATCCGCTGCTTCTCCCCCGATGCCGTGGTGACAGACCAGGGCGAGACGTTCCGCGGCACCGACGCGATCCTGCGCTTCCTGGGCGACGCCGGCAGCGAGTACACCTACACGTCCGAGGAGACGGGCACCGATCGCCCGGACCACGAGCACTGGGTCGTCGCGATCCGCCTGGTGGGCGACTTCCCCGGCGGCGTCGCCGACGTGCGCTACCGGTTCACCCTCGACGACGACCGGATCACCGAGCTGCACATCGGCTGACGGTCACGACGCCGTGTAGTGGTTACCGATCGCCGCGCGGATCTCGTCGTGCAGGTACGGCCCGTCGAGCGGGACCGGACGACGGACCGGCTGGGGCGCGATCGCCCCCAGCTGCTCCGACGACAGCGCGAACACGACGCGCCGCAGACCGACGCGGTCGATCACGCCCGTGCACATCGCGCACGGCTGGCAGCTCGTGAACATCGTGACCTCGGCCGCCTCGACCGGGGTCAGCTCGCGGGCGGCCCACATCGCGAGCTTGAGCTCGGGGTGCGCCGTCTCGTCACCCGTCGACCGCGCGGTGTTGCGGTCCTCGGCCAGCACCGAGCCGTCGGGTGCGGCCAGGAGCGACGCGAACGGCGCCTCGCCGTCGCGGCGCGCGCCGGCGGCCAGGTCGATGACGCGGCGCAGGAGGGTCTCGTCGTCCATGCCCCCACCCTAGGGGCTCAGCAGAGGTGGACGACGACACCGAGGTCGCGGAACATCGCCACCAGGTCGTCCGGTGCGTCCTTCGTGGTGACGAGGTGCGTCAGGTCCTCGGGGCCGGCGAACCGGAACGTCGACGAGCGACTCAGCTTCTCGGCGCCCGCGACCAGGACCGTCCGGCTCGACGCCGCGATGACCGCCCGCTTGAGCGCGGCGTCCTCGAACGTCGTCGACGTCAGCCCGTGCGTCGACGAGGCCGAGCACGCACCGATCACCGCGACGTCGGCCCGCACGTCGCGGACGGCCTCGAGGCCCGCGACCGTCATGGCGAGGTTGTCGGTCTCGACCGGGCCGCCCGGCACCGTGACGTAGGCGCCGGGTCGTGACGCGAGGGCGGCCGCGGCGTGCAACGACAGGGCGAGCGCGGTGACCGGACGTCCCGCCAGGCACCGGGCGACCTCGAGGCACGTCGTGCCGTTGTCGACGATGACCGACTCGTGGTCGGCGACGAGGCCGGCGGCGACCTCGGCCAGCGCGAGCTTGGCGTCGAGGTCGCTGTCGAGGCGGGACGAGAACGGCAGGGGGCTGCCGCGCTTGAAGGCCTGGCGCGCCCCGCCGTGCGTCCGGCTCAGCGCGCCGTGCGACGCGAGCTCGGCGAGGTCGCGGCGGATCGTGACGGCCGAGGCGCCCGTCAGCTCGACGAGATCGGCCACCAGCACCTCACGGCGACCGCTGATCGCGTGGATGATCGCCTTGTGTCGAAGTGATCGCTGCACGTGATCATCCAATCACCTACGGTCGTGCCGTGACATCCACCTCCGCACCGTCCTCGGCCGATCGACGCGGCCGTCTGGGCGCCTCCCTGATGTTCTTCACCAACGGCGTCCTGTTCAGCGCGCTGCTGCCGCGGTATCCCGAGATCAAGGCGCACTTCGGCCTGAGCGACACGCAGTTCGGGCTGACGGTCGTGGCGTTCGCGGCCGGTGCGATCTGCGCCGCGGCCGCTGCCGCTCCGATGATCCGGCGGTGGGGCGCCACCCGGGTGACGTGGGTGGGCTCGATCGTCCTGGCGACGACGATGGCGGTCGCGGGCGGGAGCCCCAGCGCGTGGGTGTTCGCCGCCGCGCTCTTCGCCGCCGGCCTGACCGACGCGATCGTCGACGCGGCGCAGAACGTCGCCGGCATCGCGGTCGAGAAGTCGTACGGACGGTCGATCATCAACTCGCTGCACGCGGTGTGGAGCCTCGGCGCGGCGACCGGAGGCGTGATCGGCGCGGTGTCGGCGGCTCTCGACGTCGGCATCGGGGTACAGATGGTCGTCAACGGGACGGTGTGGAGCATCGCCGCGCTGGTCGCGAGTCGCCTCGTGACGTCCGGGGCCGCCGCCCAGCCCGTCGTCGACGCGCCAGCTGCGACGGCAGCGGCCGAGGCGGGCTCGCCGCGAGCGTGGCGCCTGCTCGCGCCGCTGGTGCTGCTCGCGATCTGCGGCACGCTGATCGAGGACATCGCCAACAACTGGTCCGTGCTGTTCATGCGGGACGAGACGACCGCTCCGGTGGCCGTCGCCGGTCTGGCCGTCTCCGTGATGATCGGTGCCCAGTTCGTCGGCCGCCTGCTGGGCGACCGGATGACCGACCGGTGGGGACGCGAGGGCGTCGCTCGCGCCGGCGGTGTCCTGATCGGCCTCGGCATGGTCGTCGCGGCCACCAGCCCCACGGCGGCGGTCGCTCTCGTCGGGTTCGCCCTGGCCGGCTTCGGCAGCGCGACGCTCGTTCCCGCGGCCTTCGCCGCAGCCGACCGGGTGCCGGGCCTGTCACCGGGCACGGGAGTCGCGATGCTCGGCTGGCTGATGCGGCTCGGGTTCCTCGTCACGTCACCGTGCGTCGGGGCGCTGTCCGACGCGACCGACCTGCGCGTCGCCCTCGCGATCCCGGTCGGCGCGGGCGTCGTCGCGGCGGTCATCGCGCACCTCGCGTCGAGGAGACGCCACGCGGCTCGAGCGGATGTGGTGCCGGGTGACATGCTGGAACCCTGAACGTCGCCCGGACCCCGCGACTCGTCACCCCACGAGAAGCGAAGAGAGTCCGCGATGCAGCAGTGAGCGCCACCGTGATCTACGAGTTCGAGAGCCGGGCGAGCGCCGAGGCCGTCGCGGCGGCGGTGATCCTGCTGCCCGAGGTGGTGCGGATGTCGCTCTCGCGTGACCCGGCCGTCGTGTCGGTCGACATCGACCTGGACGACCCGTCGGGCTTCGACCGGGTGACCCGGACGATCGACGCGGTCGCCCCGAGCGCGCGGCGATCGTTCGCCCAGCGGAGCGCGGACGTGCTGAACCGGGCCATCACGCACCACGAGGACGACGTCTGACTCTGGCAGTCTTGGTCCGTGCGCCAGGAACAGGACTACTTCAACCGCCGGGTCGTCGTCGACGACGCAGCGGTGTGGGTCACCCTGCGCCCCCGCGGCAGCGAGCTCCGTGACCTGACGAAGGGTGTCGAGGTCGTCCACTGGTTCAGCGCCCTCCCGGGCGTCGTCAGCATCGTCGGATGGGTGCTCCACCACACCGTGTACCGCAGCCGGTGGCTCGTCGACGCCGACCCCGTCCTCCGCCTCGAGCCGATGCCCAAGCGCGCGGCGGAGCGCGCGTTCCTCGATCTGCTCGACTGGTTGCAGAACGGTCGACCGCCGGCCGAGTTCGTCCCCACTCCCCCCATCGAAGGAAGCTGACATGACCCGTGTGCGCGTCGACCTGAACATCTCGCTGGACGGGTACGCCTCGGGTGGTCAGAGTGCCGAGAACCCGATGGGCGAGGACTGGGGCCGACTCATGGACGCCTACACCGCCACCCGCACGATGCAGCAGCGGGTGTTCGGCGACACCACCGGCGCCGGCACCACGGGTGTCGACGACGCCTACGCCGCCGCGTACTTCGAGGGCGTCGGCGCCGAGATCCTCGGCGCCGGCATGTTCGGCCTCCACGCCCATCCCGACGACCCGGCCTGGCAGGGCTGGTGGGGTGACGAGCCCCCGTTCGGCATGCCGGTGTTCGTCCTCACCCACACGGCGCCCCGTCCGTCGTTGACCTTGGGTGGGACGACCTTCCACTTCCGCGACGCGCTCGTCGACGAGGTGCTCGCCGAGGCCGTCGCGGCGGCGGACGGCCAGGACGTCCGCATCGGCGGCGGCGTCGGCACCGCGCGCGACTTCCTGCAGGCGGGCCTCGTCGACGACGTGCACCTCGCGATCGCCCCGATCGTCCTCGGGCGAGGTGTCCGGGTGTGGGGCGGGCTGGGCGGCCTCGACCTCACGCACCGGGTCACGACCGAGATCGCCGAGAGCGGCACGACCCACGTGACGTTCCGGCGCTAGCTCAGTCGCCCCGCCGCTCGGGCGGGGGCGAGATCAGCAGAGGGCCGGCCCGACCGGGGAGGTTGAACTCGCCACCGGCGCGCCAGCGCCCCACGCCGGCCAGCACGAGAGGCACACCTCGGCAGACCAGGAGGGCGGCCAGACCGAGCTGGAACGGGTCGACCACGCCCAGTGCGAGGCACATCGTCGACCACCCCACGCCGAGCGTGATCGCGACGATGCCCCAGATCGCGCTGTTCCTGAACGTCCGCTCCTGCCGAAGACGTCGGGCTCGCGCCCTGTCGGCAGCAAGCCACCGGCGCAGTGACCGTCCGCGTGTCATCGGTCCCCTCGTCAGCTCGTGAAGACGGCGAGGATGGCGTGCAGGTCGACGTTCATCTGCTCGGACGTCGCATCGTCGATGCCCATCGCTGCCGGGGTGAAGGCGGCGCGGACGTCGGGCGTGACCCGGTCGAGCAGAGCGCGTCCCGCGGGCGAGGCGTGCACCGCGATCGGCAGGCCCGGGCCCGGGGGCGGGGTGCGCTCGATGAGTCCGCGCTCCTCCATCGTCCGGAGCATCTCCCCCACCGACTGGGGCGTGGCGAGCACCTCGCGGGCCAGCGCGGCCTGGCTGAGACCCGGCTGCTCCACGAGGTGGAGCAGGACGCTGAAGTGCGACGGCGCGAGGTCGTGGGGGGCCAGCGTGGCGGCGAAGACGCGACTCATCGCGTGGGAGACCCGCACCAGGGTGAGAGCCGTGAAGGCATCGGGGTCTCCGCCGCTCCAGCCATCACGTGCCTCGATCATGAGTCGAGTGTAAGGTCCCTGATAGCCATCAGGTTCCTTATACCCACGGACGGACATCGTCGCATGCGCGCTCTCACCACCCTGGTCCTGAAGCACCGGATCGTCGTCGCACTGACGTGGTTGCTCGTCGCGGTGGCGGGTGCCGTCACCGCCCCCACGACGGTCGACCGGCTCTCGTTCGACTTCGCCCTGCCGGGCCAGGCGGCGTACGAGACCAACGAGCAGATCATCGAGCAGTTCGGCAACGGCGGGCTGAATGATCCGCTGCTGCTCGTCGTGAAGGGCGACGGTGCCGCCGAGCGGGCCGGCGCGGTGGCGGACGCCGCCCGTGACGCCGTGCCCGGCACCCGCACCGTCGCGCCGGGCGACGACGGCGCCGACGTGCTGGCCGTGAGCGGGGACGAGGCGGTGGCGGTGGCCTATCCCCCGGTCGTCCCCGGTGCCGATCCGTACCTGGAGGCGGCACCAGCCCTCGAGAAGATCGCCCAAGGTGCGTCGTCCGACGGCGTCGAGGTCACCCTGACGGGGTTCAGCGTCCTCGAGGAGGGCGGCGGCGGAGACCGCAGCATCCTCTTCGAGATCCTGCTGGGCGGCATCGGTGCCTTGGTCGTCCTGGCCCTCGTGTTCGGGTCGCTGCTCGCCGGGCTGCCGCTGCTCGTGGCGGCGTTCTCGATCCTCGGCACGTTCCTGGCGCTGTTCGGGCTGACCTACGTGACCGACGTGTCGGCCGTGGTCGAGTACCTCATCGCGCTGATCGGTCTCGGTGTGGCGATCGACTACTCGTTGCTGGTCGTCACGCGCTGGCGGGAGGAGCGCGCCAAGGGCCTCGACAACGACGACGCCGTGCGCACGGCGATGGCGACCGCGGGTCACTCGGTGCTGTTCAGCGGCGTGACGGTCGCCGTGTCGCTGGCTGCTCTCGTGCTCGTCCCGATCCCGTTCCTGCGCAGCATCGGTCTGGGCGGGCTGCTGATCCCGCTGTTCAGCGTCGCGATCTCGCTGACGCTCGTGCCGGCGCTGCTGAGCGCGATCGGTCCGAGGCTCAACTGGCCGCGGCGCAAGCCCGCCGTCACGCGCAGCAGGCTGTGGGCACGCATCACGACCGGCGTGCTGCGCCACCGTTGGCTCACGGTCGTCGGCTCGGTCGCCGTCCTGCTGGCCCTGGCCGCCCCGGCGCTGAACCTGACGCTCGGGACGCCGCAGGTCAGCGGCGTGTCGTCCTCGACCCCTGCGTCGTCGGCGCTGACGTCAGCGGTGTCGGCCGGACTGCCGGACGGCGTGGTGCGTCCGACCGAGGTGCTCGTCGAGGACGCCGACGCCCCCGCCGTCCTCGACCGGCTCCAGCGCGTGGACGGCGTCGCGGCTGCGACTGCTCCGACGTCGGACGGCTGGACCGTCGACGGGCAGGCGCTCCTGCAGGTCTGGACGACCGCCGATCCGTCCAGCGACGCCGGGCGCGCGACGCTCGACCGGGTCCGCGACGTCGCCGACGACACGGGCGCCCGCGTGGGCGGCACGCCCGCGGAGGACGCCGACTTCGTCACCGCCGTCTACGGCGACGTCGTCTGGGTCGTGCTGGGGGTCGCGATCGTGACGTTCCTGCTGCTGGCACGCGCCCTGCGATCGCTGTGGTTGCCGATCAAGGCGCTCGCGCTCAACGTGCTGTCGCTGGCCGCGGCCTACGGCGTGACGGTGCTGATCTGGCAGGACGGCTTCGGGTCGGAGCTGTTGTTCAACCAGTCGGCGTCCGGCGTCATCACGATCTGGGTGCCCATCGCGGCCTTCGCGTTCCTGTTCGGCCTGTCGATGGACTACGAGGTGTTCCTCCTGTCACGGATGCGCGAGGAGTACGACCGCCTCATGGCACCGGATGCCGAGGAGGTGATCGACGCACGCACCGCGACCGACCGTGCCGTCGTCGAGGGCATCGCCAACACCGGACGCCTCGTCACCTCCGCCGCGCTGATCCTGTTCTTCGCGTTCATCGCCCTCTCGACCGTCCCGACCGTCGAGGTCAAGGTGCTGGCCACGGCGTTGGCGCTCGGCATCGCGATCGATGCACTCATCGTCCGCGGCCTGCTGGCGCCGGCACTGGTCGGCGTCCTCGGCCGTGCCAACTGGACCATGCCACGTGCCCTCCGGCGCGTGCTCTTCCTGCCCGACGAGCCCCACTGAGGCGTGGTCAGGCGGCCGGGTTCACCGGTTCGGGTCTGGTGGTCCGGTGCAGGATGCCGTGCCCCTTGCAGGTGTGGTGCCTTCTGCACAACGGTCCGAGGTTGTCTCCCTTGGTGGGGCCTTCGGGGTACGGCACCCGTTGGCAGGTCCGTAGAGGAATCTGAGGGCGACGTCGAGGATGTCGGGGGCAAATCTGCTGAGGTATTCGTGGGCCAGGACGTCCGCGCCGATCGTGTCGGTGATGATGCGGTGCCAGAACGTGCTCCCAGAACCGACGATGTCGGCGATCCACTGGGCGGGAACGCCCCAGGTGCCGTCGGTGGACTCGGCGAAGCCGGGGTTCGCGCCGGCCAGGACGTCCGCGCCGATCGTGACGCCGATGTTCGCGTCGATCGCGGCCTCGGTGGCGCCGGAGTCGGTGCACCACGCGACCAGCAGGTCGGCCTCACGCTGCACCACCTGCCCCTCCGACAATCCCATCGCCTCACCGATGGCCAGCGCGATCGCGCCGCGCTCGACCAGCCGCCGCATCGGCGACTCCAGCGACTCGGTCCGCGCCATCTCGGCGTCACGGAACTCCAGCATCGCCACCACCGACCGCGCCTCAGCCCGCGCCTGCTCCCGAGCGACGTCACCCAGGACGTCGATCGGAGCTGCAATCGACGAGACCATACCTCAAACCTGGACGCCACCACCGACACTCGACCGTAGCGAGAAGAAGGCTGTGAACAACCCGCACGATCGCCCCGTCACGGCGAGTTCGCGACGACGAAGTGCGTCGTCGACGGCAACGGGGTGCGATCGAGACTCCCGTTCGAACCCCCGCTCGAACCGGGAGAAGCCCAGCTCGTCGAGCGACGTGCGTCGGAGAACCCGGCCTGGATCGAGTACGTGCCGTCCGGTGTCCCCCCGGGCACCACGAACGTGGTCTGCCAGGTGCCGTCTCGGGGCGTGCCGCTGATCAGCGTGAAGTTGGTGACGTTGGCGATGTCGATGTACCCGCTGATGCCGGTCGGGCTGACCTGCCCGCCGATGTTCAGCCGGGTGCTGGTGATGCCCTCGTCGTCCGTGCCCGTCATGGTGGCCGTGACGCGAACCGCGCCGCGCGAGGTGTCGACCGTCGCGGGGCTGAGGGTCACGGACGTCAGCGCCGGCGGGTCAGAGGCTCGCGCGACACCGAGCACCGAGAAGGCACCTGCACCGCCGGGGATGAGGTGTTGCGTGGGGTCGTCGGCATCGCGCTGCCGATGAGCATCAGGGCCGTTCCACACGTCGGTCGGCCGGATCCCGGCTGCGTCGTCGACGAGGATCTGGACGTTCCAGGTGCCTCCGACCGATCCCTGCGGCACCGAGGCGGTGCCCCGCCAGGTCGAGCTCTGGGGCCCGCCCGAGACCTGTGCCATGTACGCGCACACGGTCGCGACGTAGTAGCCGTCGCTCTCCGCGTCGCGCTCCATGAGGCACATGCGCACGTCCTTCGCGCCGGCGAGGTCGTCCGAGACGTCGACCGTCGCGGTGACCGGTTGCGCCGACGAGCGGACGTCTACCGACGTGGTGCTCAGGCTCAGCGCCGTGACGACGGGCATCGCCTGGTCGACGCGGCTGTTGACCACCGTGAAGACGCCGTCGCGCTCGACGAAGGACGACCGGCCGACGCGGTCGCGCACGTAGACGAACAGCGATCGCGGGCCGGGCTGGCTGAACCGGGGTACGTCGACGTATCCCGTCCACATGCCGTCCCTCGTGGTGCCCGACTGCATGAACGAGCTGCCCGTGCCGATCTGGACCGACGTCACGCCCGTGTCGTCCGTGACCCGGACCGAGACGCGCACGCGCTGGGCTCCCGCGCTGACGTCGACGACCGCGGGTGACGGGACCACCGCGCCGACCACCGGGGGCGCGGTGTCGGTGGCGCACCGCAGCTGTCGGTCGCCGGCGTCCGGGACGTCGCACAGGTTGAAGCCGGAACCGCCGTCCACGTGGTCGGTGCCCCGCCCGCCGCTGAGGTAGTCGTCGCCGCTGAGCCCGATCACGAGGTCGTCGCCGTCACCGCCGGCGAGCGTGTCGTCGCCGTTCTGGCCGTCGATGACGTCGTCACCGCCGTCGCCGGAGATCTTGTCCGCTCCGGTGCCACCGTCGAGTCGGTCCGTCCCGGCGTTGCCCACCAGCGAGTCGGTCCCCGAGCCACCCTTCAACCGGTCGTTGCCCCGCCCGGCCAGCATCTGGTCGTTGCCTGCGCCGCCCTCGATGCGGTCGTTGCCGTCACCGCCCTTGACGATATCGGCGTCGGCGTTGCCGTGGAGCACGTCGTTCCCGGGTCCGCCGACGATGAAGTCGCGTCCCGCTCCCCCGTCGATGCGATCCTTGCCGGTCCCGCCGTCGATCCGGTCGTGGCCGCCCCCGCCCCGGATGACGTCGTTCCCGCCCCGACCGCAGATGACGTCGCGCTTGGGCGTCCCCCTCAGCACGTCGCTGCCGTTGGTGCCGACGATCGTGCAGGGGAACCCTTCGGTCCTGACCCCCGCGTGGGCCGCCGACGGTGCGAGCACGACGCTCCACAGCGCCGCGGCCAGACAGGCGATCATCCAGACGGACGGCCGGTGCACGGCAGGCATCGCAGCTCCGATGGGTCGAGGTGTGAAGTCGGCCCAGCGTAGAGGAGTACGGAGCACGCCGCGCGGCATTCGCTGCACTCGTGCTCGAGGTCCGGGCGCGGGTGACACCATGACACGGTGATCACCGCACCGCGAGGCACTCGATGAGCCCCCTGTCCGGCATCGACGTCGCCGCCGAGCTCCGGAAAGTCGAGAAGCACTGGACGCCGCGCGTGGTCGGGCGGGTCAACGACCAGTACGTCAAGGTCGCGAAGCTGCTGGGCGAGCTGGTGTGGCACGCGCACGACGACGAGGACGAGATGTTCCTCGTGGTCTCCGGCCGGCTCCGCATCCAGCTCGAGGGCGACGTCGAGGTGGTCCTCGAGCCGGGCCAGTTCCACGTCGTGCCGCGCGGCGTGCGGCACAACCCGATCGCCGAGGAGGAGGTCGAGATCGTGCTGATCGAGACCGTCACCACGGCTCACACCGGCGACGTCACGGTGGCCGGGACCGTCCCCATCGACCAGCAGCTGGGCGACGTCAGGGCGTGATGCCGTGCTCGCGCAGCACCGGCTCGGGGTCGGTCAACCCCGCGCCGGGCAGCTCGACCTCGAGGTGCAGGTGCGGGCCCGTGACGTTGCCGGTCGAGCCGGTGTAGCCGATCACCTGGCCGGGCGTGACCTGGTCGCCGGCCGCCACGACGAAGCGGCTCTGGTGCGAGTACGAGATCATCGTGCCGTCGTCGAGCGTGACGACGGTGCGGTTGCCGTAGGAGCCGTCGTACCCGGCCGACGTGACGGTGCCGGCGGCCACCGACACGATCTCGCTGCCCGACGGTCCGGCGAAGTCGAGCCCGGTGTGCGCGCCGCTCGACCACAGGTTGCTCTGCTGGCCGAACCGGGCGGTGAGCGTGTAGCCGACGACCGGGAGCACCCACTGCTTTCGCAGCTTCTCCTCCTGCTCGACCCGGTCGGCTTCCGCGCGCTCGGCCTCCTCGGCCGTCGCGGTGATGTCGCGATCGAGCTCCTCGAGCGCCTGGGCCCGTTGCGACGCCTGCTGGGCGGCCTGCTGCGCCAGCCGGGGACGGTCGAAGCCGCGACTGACGTCGACCTTGCCGTCGGCCGCACCGACCTGCGCCGCGGTCATCACGAACGAGGCGGGCGAGGAGTCCGTCAGGCTGGTCAGCTCGGCGTCGGCGGCACTGGCTCCGGACGTCGCGAACGTCCCCACACCGGCAGCCGTCATCGCGACCACGCCGATCATCGCCGGGGAGATCCGGAGCCGGGCGAGCACGCCACGTCCTGGACTGCGCCTGACGAGTCGCACCACCGATGGGGCGGGCTTCTGCGCCCGTCGCTTGCCGGCTCCCGACGACCGGGGCTGGACTGGGTGAGTTCGTGGCATCGGTGTCGACGGTAACCGGCCGTGACAAGGCGTGCGCCGGCACCGCGACGCTGCCACGGAACGATCCTCGGCTCGTCAGCGGAGTGACAGGCTTACACTGACAGCCTGGTCCACCGTCAGGAGGTCGTCATGTGGTTCGTCATCATCGTGGCAGCACTGGTCGTCGTCGTCGCCGGGCTCGTCCTGCGTCGGCACCGCCGGGTCGGTCGCACGGGACCCAGCTTCGACGAGCTCTCCCGCGACGAGCAGGTGCAGGTCATGCGGCACGCGGAGGGCCGGGCCGTGCGGCGCGGGGACCGCGAGGGGGCCAAGCACCGCGGCGACGGCCGGTTCGGCGAGACCGCGGGCCCCGGCTCGTAGCAGCCCACGACCACGCGGTGGCGCAGCCACGTGTCAGCGCGCCCCATACGTGGCGCCGCCACCGCTCCGCCTCGCCCCGCTCCGCTCCGCGGGAACGGCAGGGCCCCCGCCGGCAGCAACACCGGCGGGGGCCCTGGTCAGGGGGTGGGTCAGACCAGGTCGTAACGATCCAGGTTCATGACCTTGTCGAACGCCGCGACGAAGTCCTTCACGAACTTGTCCTTCGCGTCGTCGCTGGCGTAGACCTCGGCGATGGCGCGCAGCTCGGAGTTCGAGCCGAACACCAGGTCGTTGCGCGTCCCGGTCCAGCGGACGGTGCCGCTGCCGTCACGCGCCTCGAAGACGTCCGAGGCGTCCGACGTCGCCGTCCACTGCGTGCCCAGGTCGAGCAGGTTGGCGAAGAAGTCGTTCGTCAGCGTGCCGGGCGCGTCGGTGAGCACGCCGTGCGACGAACCGTCGTAGTTCGTGCCGAGGACGCGCAGGCCGCCGATCAGGACGGTCAGCTCGGGCGCGCTCAGACCGATCAGGTTCGCGCGGTCGATCAGCGAGAACTCCGCCGGCAGACGGTTGCCCTTGCCGAGGTAGTTGCGGAACCCGTCGGCCACCGGCTCGAGAGCCGCGAACGACTCGATGTCCGTCTGCTCCTGCGAGGCGTCGGTGCGGCCCGGCGTGAACGGCACCGTGACGTCGTGGCCGGCAGCCCTGGCCGCCTGCTCGACACCCGCGACACCACCGAGGACGATGACGTCGGCCAGCGAGACCTTCGTGCCCTCGGCGTTGAACGCCGACTGGACGCCCTCGAGGGTCCGCAGGACGGTCGCGAGCTGGTCGGGGTTGTTGACCTCCCAGCCGCTCTGCGGCTCGAGACGGATGCGGGCACCGTTGGCGCCGCCGCGCTTGTCGCTGCTGCGGAACGTCGACGCCGACGCCCACGCGGTCGAGACGAGCTGCGAGACGGTCAGGCCCGTGTCGAGGATCTGCTGCTTCAGCGTCGCGACGTCGTCCGCGTCGACGACCTCGGCGGGCGCGACGGGCAGCGGGTCCTGCCAGATCAGCTCCTCCTGCGGCACCTCGGGGCCGAGGTAGCGCTGGATCGGGCCCATGTCGCGGTGCGTCAGCTTGAACCAGGCGCGCGCGAACGCGTCGGCGAAGGCGTCCTGGTCGTCCTTGAAGCGGCGCGCGATCGGCTCGTAGATGGGGTCGAACCGCAGGGCCAGGTCGGACGTCAGCATGCGGGGCTCACGGCGCTGCGTGTCGTCGTGCGCCAGCGGCACCATGTCGGCACCGGCGTTGTCCTTCGGACGCCACTGGTTGGCGCCGGCCGGGCTCTGGAACAGCTCCCACTCGTAGCCGAACAGGATGTGGAAGTACTCGTTATCCCAGCGAGCCGGGTGGTACGTCCACGTGACCTCGAGGCCGCTGGTGATGACGTTGTCGCCCTTGCCGTCGCCGAGCGACTGCTTCCAGCCGAGGCCCTGCTCCTCGATCGGGGCGCCCTCGGGCTCGGGGCCGACGAACTGGTCGGGGTCGCCCGCGCCGTGCGTCTTGCCGAACGTGTGACCGCCGGCGATCAGCGCGACGGTCTCCTCGTCGTTCATGGCCATGCGGCCGAAGGTCTCGCGGATGTCGCGCGCCGAGCCGAGCGGGTCGGGCTGACCCTCCGGGCCCTCGGGGTTGACGTAGATCAGGCCCATCTGGACGGCTGCCAGCGGGTTCTCGAGCTCGCGGTCGCCGGTGTAGCGCAGCTCGCCGCCGCGCTCACCACCGAGCCACTCGCTCTCGGGGCCCCAGTAGACGTCCTCGTCGGGCTCCCACACGTCGGGACGTCCGCCGGCGAAGCCGAAGGTCTTGAAGCCCATCGTCTCGAGGGCCACGTTGCCGGTCAGGATGATGAGGTCGGCCCACGAGATCGCGGCGCCGTACTTCCTCTTGATGGGCCACAGGAGGCGGCGGGCCTTGTCGAGGTTGCCGTTGTCGGGCCAGCTGTTCAGCGGCGCGAAGCGCTGCATGCCGGCTCCCGCGCCGCCCCGCCCGTCGAACGTGCGGTACGTGCCGGCGCTGTGCCACGCCATGCGGATGAAGAAGCCGCCGTAGTGGCCGAAGTCGGCGGGCCACCAGTCCTGCGAGTCGGTCATGAGCTCGGCGAGGTCGGCCTTCACGGCGGCCAGGTCGAGGCTGTTGAACGCCTCGGTGTAGTCGAACTCCTCGCCCAGCGGGTTGGCCACGGCGGGGTGCTTGCGCAGGATCTTCAGGTTGAGCTGGTTGGGCCACCACTCCTGGTTGGCCGAGCCGGCGGTCGGGTGCGAGCGCTCGCCGCCCATCACGGGGCACTTCGCGACGCCCTCGTTGCTCTCGTCGTCCATGTCGCCGACGACGGCGTTGTGGTGCGGGTTGTTCTCGGTCATGTCGTTCCTTCCGGACGGAGGGTGGGATCTGTGAAAGTCAGGGGGTGCGCGAGGCGGCGCACGCGGGGCACGTGCCCCAGTAGATGACCTCGGCCTCGTCGATCGCGTAGCCGTGGTCGTCGGACGCCACCAGGCACGGCGCGGCCCCGTGCGCGCAGTCGACGTCGGCGATCGACCCGCACGAGCGGCACACCACGTGGTGGTGGTTGTCGCCGACCCGCGCCTCGTAGCGCGAGACCGAGCCGGACGGCTGGATGCGCCGCACGAGCCCGGCACCCGTCAGGGCCCGCAGGACGTCGTAGACGGCCTGGTGCGACACGTCGCCCACGTCGGCGCGCACGGCGCCGATCAGGGTGTCGGTGTCGGCGTGCGGGTGCTGGTGGATGGCCGACAGCACCGCCACGCGGGGGCGGGTGACGCGGAGGTCGGACGCTCGGATGAGCTGCTCGATCTCCGATGCGGTGGGCATGACCCCAGCCTACGGCCAAACTTGAATGAGTCAAGGAACGACACGCTCCGTTCTCCCGATCGTCACTCCCCCGTGGCTGTTAGCGTGCGACAGTGACGATCCGACCCGAGCTGCTCGACCTGCTGGCCCGCCGTGCCCTCACCGAGGACTCCGCACGGCCCGACGCCGTCGAGCGCCTCCACGCCCGGGGCGGACGCACCGCCCGCGAGAACGTCGCCGACCTCGTCGATCCCGGCAGCTTCGTCGAGTACGGCCGCTACGTCACCGCCGCCCAGGCCGGGCGGCGCAGCGTCGACGACCTGCTCGACCGCACCGTCGCCGACGGCATCGTCGGTGGCATCGCGACGATCGACGGCCACGCGTGCGCCGTCATGTCGTACGACTACCTCGTCATGGCCGGCACGCAGGGCATGCGGGGCCACCGCAAGACCGACCGGCTGATCGACGTCGTCGACCAGCTCGCGCTGCCCACGGTGTTCTTCGCATCGGGCGGCGGCGGACGCCCGGGCGACACCGACATCCCCTTGGTCTCGGCCCTCGACGTCACGACGTTCGCGGCGTGGGCGCGCCTGTCCGGCCGGGTGCCGCGCATCGCGGTCGTCGACGGCAGCTGCTTCGCCGGCAACGCGGTCATCGCGGGCTGCGCCGACCTGATCGTCGCCACACCCCGGGCGTCGCTCGGCATGGGCGGTCCGGCCATGATCGCGGGCGGCGGGCTCGGCGACGTCGCCGCCGCCGACGTCGGGCCCGTCGACGTCATGACCGCCAACGGCGTCATCGACGTCCTGGTCGACGCGGACGAGCTGGTCTCCGAGGCCCGTCACCTGCTCGGCTACTTCCTCGGCCCGGTCGACGACTGGACCGCGTCCGACCAGTCGTGGCTGCGCGAGGCCGTGCCCGAGGGCGAGCGCACGTCGTACGACGTCACCCCCGTCATCGAGACGATCTGCGACGACGACTCGGTCACGGTGCTGCGTCCGACGTTCGCGCCCGAGCTCGTCACGGCCCTCGGACGCCTCGAGGGCCGCACGATCGGTCTCGTCGCCAACGACACGCGCCACACCGCCGGTGCCATCACCGCCGACGCCGGCGACAAGGCCGCCCGCTTCCTGCAGCTGTGCGACGCGCACGGCTTCCCCGTCGTCTCGCTGGTCGACACCCCCGGCATGATGGTCGGGCCCGACGCCGAGCAGACCGGTCTCGTCCGTCACACCTCGCGGCTGCTCGTGGCCGGAGCGCGGCTCGGCGTGCCGCTGATCGGCGTCGTCCTGCGCCGCGCCTACGGCCTCGGCGCGCAGGCGATGCTCGGAGGCAGCACCCACGAGCCCCTCATGACGGTCGGCTGGCCCGGTGCCCACCTCGGGGCGATGGGGCTCGAGGGAGCCGTTCGCCTCGCGATGCGCGACGAGCTCGCGGCGATCGAGGATCCCGACGAGCGCGAGCAGCAGGTGCGCGAGCTGACGGCACACGCCCAGGCGCAGGCGGGCGCGCTCAACGTCGCCCGGCACTTCGAGATCGACGACGTCGTCGACCCCGCCGAGACACGCGGGCTCCTCGCCCGTCTGGTCTCGGCCGCCGCCCGCGACGGACGCCTGGTCGGCAGCGGGGCGGCCGTCGACACCTGGTGACGGACGCCGCACGATGAGGCGCCGCGCCGGGCGACCCCCTATCTTGGACAACCGGGGCGATTCTTCGGGTGGACGGGAGCAGCATGATCGGCGGCAGGTACGAGCTCGGCCACGAGATCGGCCGGGGTGGCATGGGGGCCGTGTGGCTCGCCCACGACACCGTGCTCGGTCGTGACGTCGCCGTCAAGCAGATCGGCATGTCCGCCGGCGGAGCGACGCCCGACCTCGAGCGTGCCGAGCGCGAGGCGCACCTCGCCGCCCGCATCAACCACCAGAACGTCGTGGCGGTGTTCGACCTCGTCGACGAGGACGGCTACCAGTGGCTCGTCATGGAGCACGTCGACGGTCCGACGCTGGCCGACCTGATCACCGAACGGGGCCACCTGTCGCCCGACGAGCTGACGCCGATCGCCGAGCAGGTGGCGCTGGCGCTGGCCGCCGCGCACGCCCACGGCATCGTGCACCGCGACGTCAAGCCGTCCAACATCCTGCTGACGCAGGCCGGCGTCGCGAAGCTCTCCGACTTCGGGGTCGCCCGCGCGCAGGCCGACGCCTCCCTCACCCAGACCGGCATGGTCACGGGATCGCCCGCCTACCTCTCGCCCGAGGTCGCCAGCGGACGCCCCGCGACCGGCGCCAGCGACGTCTGGTCGCTCGGCGCGACCCTGTTCCACGCACTGAACGGGCAGCCGCCGTACGCCGTCGGCGACAACGTGCTCGGAGCGATGTACCGCATCGTCAACGAGGAGCCGCCGCGCCTCGACTCCGACGACGAGCTCGCGACGCTCGTCACCTCGATGATGCAGCGCGATCCGGACGCCCGGCCGACCATGGCGTGGATCGAGGAGCGGGCCGCGACCCGCTCGGTGCACGACGTGCCCCGCAACCTCGAGGCGACGCAGGGCTTCGCCGCCTTCGCGGACACGACCGAGCCCGCCGAGCCGACCGCCACCACGGCCTTCCGTCCCCTCGCTCCGCCCGTGGCCGAGGCGACCGAACCGGCCCACGCCGCGTCGGACGTCCCTGCGCCGGCCGCGCCCGCCGCCACCGCCGGAGAGCCCGCCAGCCGTGCCGACCGCTCCCGGACGGCCCTGATCGTCCTGGCGGGGCTGGCCGCCGTCGCCGCCCTCGTGTTCGTGCTGAACCTCGGCGGAGACGACGACGGTGGTCCCGTGGCCGGTCCGCCCACCTCGACGAGCGAGCCCGCCGCCACCGCGTCGCCGTCGCCGTCGCCGTCACCCTCGGTCGATCCCGCCGAGGCGGACGACGCGGCGCTCGAGGGCTTCGTCACCGACTACCTGCAGACCGCCAGCAGCGACCCCGACACGGGCTTCACGATGCTCACGCCGAAGTTCCAGGCCGAGAGCGACGGGCTCGACGGCTACAAGGGCTTCTGGGACGGCGTCTCCGACCTCGACGTCCAGCAGGTCGACGCCGACGCGGCCGACCTGCGCGTCTCGTACACGTACTCGTACGAGCGTGAGGGCGAGAGCCGCACCGACTCGGTCACCCTGCAGCTCGTCCGGTCGGGCGACACCTTCCTGATCGACGGCGAGGCCTGACGGCCGTCCGGCTCAGCCGGCCCAGAAGCCCCGGCCGCCGCCGAGCACGTCGCCGAAGCCGCCCGACCCGCCGCGCGGTCCTCGCGAGCCCAGGTACGAGCCGACGACGGCGGCGCCCAGGTCGTCGAGCTCGGGTGCCACGACCGTGCCGCCGGCCCGCGTCGCCATCTGCTGGACGAACCGGGCCAGGCCCGGGTCCTCCCCGAGGCGGAAGAACGTCGTCTGGGCGCCCAGGCGCGTCGCGTTGTCGAGCTCGCGGACGGCGTACGCGACCGTCAGCGGGTGCGGCGGGTACTCGAAGTAGACCTCGCCGCTGCTCTCGAGGTGCGACGTCGGCTCGCCGTCCGTCACGATCAGCAGCACCGGCTGGGCGTTCGGGTGCTTGCGGAAGTGTCGGTTCGCCAAGAGCAGGGCGTGGTGCAGGTTGGTGCCCTTGGCGTACATCGCGTCGAGCCCCGTGAGCTGCTCGATGTCCATGACCTCGGCGTGCCGGCCGAACGCGATGAGCTGCAGGTCGTCGCCGCGGAAGCGGCTCTTGATCAGGGTGTGCAGCGCCAGCGCGGTGCGCTTCATCGGCACCCAGCGGCCGTCCATCGCCATCGAGAACGACGTGTCGACCAGCAGCGCGACGCACGCCTGGGTGCGCGCCTCGGTCTCCTGCACCTCGACGTCGCCGATCTCGATGCGCACGCCGCCGCCGGTCGCCCCGCCCTCGCCGGCGGTGCGGGTCAGGGCGTTCGTGACGGTGCGCGTGACGTCCCACGGCTCGGTGTCGCCGAACGCCCACTCGCGCGTGGCCCCCGAGCGCTCGCCGGCGGCTCCCGACTGGCGGACGTCGCGGGCCCCCTGGCGTCCCGACATCTTGTCGGCGACGTCGCGCAGCAGCGCCTTGCCGAGCTGGCGCATGGCCTTGGGCGTCAGCTTGAGCTGACCGTCGGAGCCGCGCTTGAGCGTGCCGGAGTCGCGCAGCGCCTTCTCGAGCTGCTGCAGGGTGCGGGCGTCGACGGCGGCCTCGTCGCCGAGCTGGCGCGAGAGCTTGTCGAGGTCGAGGTCGTCCATGCGCGAGCCGTCGTACGACTGCGCGAGCTGCTCGGCGAGCTCGTCGAGGTCGGCGATGTCCTGGAAGACACCGGTGCCGTCGCCGAGGCCCAGCCCCTCCTGGCCGTCCATGCGCTCGGAGCCGCCCCAGTCCTCGCCGGGACGCATCGCCTGCAGGTTGCCGTCGAGCTGCGCCAGCGACTGCATCAGCTCGGGCGACCCGAAGGCCTGCTGCGCGAGGCCGTCGAGCTCGGCCCGCTGCTCGGCGGTCATCGAGTTGCGCATGCGCTGCGCCGCGGCCGACCGCTGGGCGAGGGCGTCGAGCAGCTCGTCGATCGTCTGGGGGTCCTCCGGGAAGAACTCGCCGTGCTGGGCCATGAACTCGTCGAACTGCTCCTGGGTGCCCTCCCCGGACCGGTGCGACTCGAGCAGCCGGTTGAGGTCGTCGAGCATCTCGTTGATCGCGGCGCGGTCGTCGTCGGTCGCGTTCTCGAGGGCGTTCTTCATGCCGGCGAAGCGCTGGTCGAGCATCTCGCGACCCAGCAGGTCCTTGATCTTCTCGAAGTCCTCGCGCGCCTCGCTGCTCTGCCACCGGTAGCCGTTGAGCTCGCTGACGGCAGCCGCCGGGGACGCCGGCAGGTGGTCGAGCTGCATCTCGGCCAGCGTGCGGTCGGCGTCGTCCAGGTCGACGTCGCGGGCCAGCTGCTTGCGCTCGGTGAGCACCGCGCGGTCGAGCAGCTCCTTGATCTCCTGCAGCGTGCCGTCGAGGTTGTGCTTCTGGGCGAGCTCGCGGCGCTTGTCCTGCACCCGGCGCGCGAGGTCGTCCAGACCGGCCTGGTCGCGTCCGCCGCGTCGCAGGAACTCGCGCATCGCCCGCTCGGGCGAGTAGCCCGCCATGACGTCCTCGCCGATCTGGTCGAGGGCCTCGGACAGGTCGACCGGCGGTGCCAGCGGATCGGGACCGTCGACGTACCGGCCGTAGCGGGACGCCCGGGTGAGGCGCCGGTTGGCCCTAGCCATAGATCGTGTCGCCGCCGCCGCTGTCCTTGCTGATCCGGCGCGACAGGTACAGGCCCTCGAGCGCCAGCTCGATCGCGCCGGCGCGCTGGCCGTCGTTGGTCGCGCCGAGACGGTCGCAGACCTCGTCGTACAGCTCGGACTCCCCCAGGACCGGCAGCCCGGTGAGGAAGTCGCGGGCCGTGACCTGCTCGCCCGTCGTCACCATCGCGCCGGTCTCGATCGCCTCGACCAGCAGCGAGAGGTCGACGCCGCGGAAGTGCTCGCGGACGGTCTGGGCCGTCGCGGTGCGCAGCAGGTGGTCGAGGATCTCGTCCTCGCGTCCCTCCTCGCCCGACTCGAACTCGATCTTGCCGCCCAGCACGTCGACCGCGGTCTCGAGGTCGACCGGACGGGCGACGGCCTCGTCCTCGCCCTGGCGCGTCGCGCGGTGGATCGCCGCGGCGGCGATCGTCTCGGCGCCCGCGATCGCGAACCGGGCGCTCACGCCGCTGCGCTGGTCGACCGCGGACGACTCGCGCAGCGCACGGGTGAAGCGGGCCAGGATCTCGATGAGGTGATCGGGCACCTCGGCGACCAGGTCGGCCTCCTGCCGGATGACGGCGACCTCGTCGACCAGCTCGGTCGGGTAGTGCGTGCGGATCTCGGCGCCGAAGCGGTCCTTCAGCGGAGTGATGATGCGACCGCGGTTGGTGTAGTCCTCGGGGTTCGCGCTCGCGACGACCAGGACGTCGAGCGGGAGCCGCAGCACGTAGCCGCGGATCTGGATGTCGCGCTCCTCCATGACGTTGAGCATCGCGACCTGGATGCGCTCGGCCAGGTCGGGCAGCTCGTTGATCGCGACGATGCCGCGGTGGCTGCGCGGGATGAGCCCGAAGTGGATCGTCTCGGGGTCGCCCAGGCTGCGACCCTCGGCGACCTTCATGGGGTCGACGTCGCCGATCAGGTCGGCGACGGACGTGTCGGGCGTCGCGAGCTTCTCGGCGTAGCGCTCGTCGCGCGTGCGCCACGCGACGGGCAGGTCGTCGCCGAGCTCGGCGGCACGCCGCCGGCTGCCGACCGTGATGGGCTCGAAGGGGTGCTCACCGAGCTCGGAGCCGTCGATGACGGGCGACCACTCGTCGAGCAGGCCGACCATGGTGCGCAGCAGGCGCGTCTTGCCCTGGCCGCGCTCGCCCAGCAGGACGATGTCGTGTCCCGCGATGAGGGCTCGCTCGAGCTGCGGGATCACGGTGGACTCGAAGCCGTGCAGCCCGGGCCACGGGTCGCGCCCCTCGCGGAGCGCCGCGAGCAGGTTGTCGCGCAGCTCGACCCGCAGGGTCTTCTGCACGTGTCCGGACGCGCGCAGCTCGCCGACCGTGCAGGGGGCCGGGACGTTGACGGTGGAGGAGGTCTCGGTGGGAGAGGTCACGTCTCGACGCTACTCCGGCACGCAACGCTGGAGGACGCTCCACCCGCGGGTTTCAGTCCAGGACGCCGAGCGACGCGAAGAGCTCGCGCAGCGCCTTCTGCCCCTGGGCGTAGGCCCCGACGCTCGGCATCCCCCGCCACGAGACGTACTGCGCGTCCCTGACCGACGGAGCGTCGGCGATCCCATGACCCGACTCGAGCAGCGCCGTGAGCTCGTCGGACGGCCGGGGTGACGTCCTGCCGCCGACCGCCGTGAGGATCGACGCCTTCTCGCCCTTGATGCTGACGGTCAGGATGCCCATGCCCTTCTTGACCCGGACGTCGCCCACCGGCGCCTGCCAGACGACCTGCAGGTCGTTCGACTGGAGGGTGAGGTGGCTGCCGTCGGACGACAGTGCCCCGGGGCGGGCGACACCCATGAGGTAGTTCTCGCGGTAGTAGACGAACGCACGCACGGTTTCCATGGCGTGAGTCTCCCATCGAGGGGCACGATCCCCGTGCCGGTATCCTCTCGGGGTGGCCAACAGACGCAATGTGGTTGCGGTCGAGGACTGCCTGAAGGCGATCTTCTCGGTGGGCGAGTGGGACGCCTCCGCGCGCACCGTCGGCGACATCGCGGCCCGCCTGCGGGCGTCGACGTCGTCGGTCTCGGAGATGGTGCGCCGCCTCACCGACGACGGCCTGGTCGAGCACGAACGCTACGGCAACGTCGACCTGACGCCCGCCGGCCTCGCGCGGGCCCTGCAGATGGTGCGCCGCCACCGCCTCGTCGAGACGTACCTCGTGACGGCCCTCGACTACGGCTGGGACGAGGTGCACGACGAGGCCGAGGTGCTGGAGCACGCGATCTCCGACCTGATGCTCGACCGCATGGACCGCCGTCTCGGTCACCCGTGGCGCGATCCGCACGGCGACGCGATCCCGACCGCCGCGGGCGTCCTGCACCTGCCGGCGGCGCGCCCGCTCGGCGAGCTCGACGAGGGCGCGAGCGGCGTCGTCGCGCGCATCGACGACGAGGACCCCGAGCTGCTGCGCTGGTTCGCCGATCACGGTGTGGTGCTCGACGTCGGGCTCACGGTCACGGGGCTCAAGCCGTTCGGGGGTGCCACGGAGGTCTCGATCGCGTCCACCGACAAGGCGACGCCCCTCGACCTCGGCGTGCAGGCCGTCGCGGCGCTGTGGGTCGCCGACGCTCCCCCGGGCGTCGACGCGACGTCGACGGGCTGCCACTACGCCGCGTGCCAGCACGTCGGGACGCCCGCCTAGCCGCTCGCGCGGGCAGAGTTCGGAACTCCGAACTCTGCAGTTGGGACGACGACGTTTGCGGGCGCCGCGCGCGACCCTAGCGTCGTCGACATGATTCACGTGCTCCTGCTGGTCGTCTGCGCCGTCGCGATCTACCTGTCGTGCGAGTGGTTCGTCAACGCGATCGAGTGGCTCGGCGTCCGCCTGAAGGTCGGCGGCATGGCGGTCGGCACGATCCTGGCAGCGGCCGGAACGGCGCTGCCCGAGTCGGTCGTGACGCTGATGGCGGTGCTGTTCGGCAGCGAGGAGAACGGCAACGACATCGCGGTGGGCGCGGCGATGGGCGGACCGCTGGTCGTCGGCACCATCGCGTACGCCGTCACGGGCGGCATGCTGTTCCTGCGCTTCCGCAGGAAGCGCGCCATGGCGCTGGCCGGCCGGCAGGACGCTCCGGGCACCGATCTGCGCGACGACGAGGGCATCGACACCGAGCGTCTCGCCCGCGACCAGGTCTGGTTCCTGTGCATCTTCGCGGTCAAGGTCGCCCTGGGTCTGGTCGCCTTCGCGATCAAGCCGTGGCTCGGCCTGCTGTTCCTCGTGGCGTACGGCGTCTACTTCTACAAGGAGATGACCGATGACGGCGATGCCGCGTCGGCCGACGACCTCGAGCCGCTGAAGCTGCGCCCCAGGGCCGCCAAGCCCGGCACCCTGCCGGTCGTGCTGCAGACCGTCGGCTCGCTCGTCGTGATCTTCGCGGCCTCGCAGGTCTTCGTCGAGCAGCTCGAGTGGGCCGGACCGGCCCTCGGGCTGCCGGCCGTCGTCGTCGCGCTGCTGCTCTCGCCGATCGCGACCGAGCTGCCCGAGATCATGAACGCGATCATCTGGGTGCGTCAGGGCAAGGCCAACCTCGCGCTCGCCAACATCTCCGGCTCGATGATGATCCAGGCCACCGTGCCGTCCGCGATCGGCATCGGATTCACGACGTGGAAGTTCGACACCCCGCTGATGCTCGCGGGCTTCGCGACGCTCGCGTCGGTGGCCTACCTGCTGTGGGCCGTGCGCCACCGCTCGTTCACCGCGACGAAGCTGCTCTACGCGGGTGGCTTCTACCTGGTGTTCGCGGCCGGGCTCGTGCTGACGGTCTGACCCAGGCCTCGCAGGACGATCCGCACCGCGTGCCGGATCAGGTCGTCGGACGGCAGCGTGTCGTGCATCAGCACGGGGCACACGACGGCTCCTGACAGCATCGCGACGGCGGCCTCGAGCTCGGCGCCCTCCGCGACGTCGGCCAGCACCTCGCGCACGACGCTCTCGCCGTCCTCCACGACCCGGTCGCGGATCGCGGCGACCTCGTCGACCGTCGCGCCCCACTGCGCCAGCGCCATCAGCACCTTGTCGAGCCGGAGCTCGACGATGCCGCGACGGAACGTCGTCAGCTCCGCGACGAGGTCGGTCTCGACGTCGCCGGTGCGCTCGTCGTGCGGCATGTCGCGGACGGCGTCGAGCGCCAGCACCACGAGGTCGATCTTCTGCGGCCAGTGCGTGTAGAGGGTCGTGCGCGAGTAGCCGGCCGAGGCGGCGACGTGCGCGTGCGACAGCGCCTCCCACCCCTCGCGCGTCAGGACCTTCAGGGCCGTGTGAGCGACGTCATGGCGGGTACGGGCCACCCGGACGTCGTCGGCGTCGCCGCGTCGCTGCGACTTCTGCACCACGCTGGCCACCTCCCGGAGATCTCGTCCGAGTGAAGGTACTAGATCGCGCTGCGTTCTCCTATTGCACTTTCTGTTCGCTACCGTACGGTGAGTTCAACTAGACCCGGAACGTCGCCCGAAAGGCCCTTCATGTCCGCCATCCTGTTCGGTTCCATCAGCACGCTCGCCGACACCTCCGAGCTGCAGCGCCGCTCGTTCAACGAGGCGTTCAGCGCCCACGACCTCGACTGGAGCTGGAGCCGCGACGACTACGTCTCGATGCTCGGCTCGAACGGCGGTGCCGACCGCATCGCGGAGTACGCGCGCTCGCAGGGCGTCGAGGTCGACGCCGCCGCCGTGCACGCCACGAAGTCGCAGATCTTCCAGGACCTGCTGGCCGGGTCGGGCGTCTCGGCCCGTCCGGGGGTCGTCGAGACCATCGAGGCCGCCCGGGCCGACGACGTGAAGGTCGGCTTCGTCACGACCACCTCGCGCGAGAACATCGACGCCCTGCTGGCCGCGCTGTCGCCCGCGCTGACGGCCGACTCGTTCGACGTCATCGTCGACGCCTCGTCCGTCGACGCCGGCAAGCCCGACCCGGCTGCGTACCGCCACGCGCTCGAGAGCCTCGGCGAGGAGCCGGGCTCGTGCGTCGCGATCGAGGACAACGAGGGCGGCGTGCGCGCGGCCGCGGCGGCGTCGGTCACGTGCGTCGCCTTCCCGAACGAGAACACCGCGGACGGGGACTTCGGCACGGCCGCCGAGACCGTCACCCAGCTCGACCCGACCCACGTCCGCGGCCTGATCGCCGCCTGACTCCCGAAGGACATCCATGAGCTCCATGCAAGCCCGCGTCACCGCCGACGACCGCTCGTTCAGCGTCGAGGGGTACGAACGCATCGAGTACGACCTGGTCTACGTCGACGGCGTGTTCGACGTCGAGAACCTCCAGCTCGCCGACGCCTACCGCCCGTACGGCCGCACCCTGATGGTCGTCGACGAGTCGGTGCTGTCGCTGTACGGCGACCGGATCGAGGCGTACTTCGCCCACCACGACATCGCACTGACCCTCGTGCCGGTGCAGATCCGCGAGACAGCCAAGTCGCTCGAGACGTTCGAGTACATCGTCGGCGAGTTCGAGCGCTTCGGCCTCGTGCGCACCGAGCCCGTCCTCGTCGTCGGCGGCGGTCTGACGACCGACGTCGCGGGATTCGCGTGCGCGAGCTACCGCCGCAGCACGCCGTACATCCGCATCCCGACGACGCTGATCGGCCTGATCGACGCCAGCGTGTCGATCAAGGTCGCGGTCAACCACGGCAAGAACAAGAACCGGCTCGGCGCGTACCACGCGTCGTCGACCGTCCTGCTCGACTTCTCGTTCCTGGCGACGCTGCCCGAGGACCAGGTGCGCAACGGCATGGCCGAGCTCATCAAGATCGCCGTCGTCGGCAACCTCGAGATCTTCGAGATGCTCGAGCAGCACGGTCCCGAGCTGCTGCGGACGCGCTTCGGCCACCTGGACGGCACGCAGGAGCTCCGCGAGGTCGCGCACCGCCTGACGTACTCGGCGATCGCGACGATGCTCGAGCTCGAGACGCCGAACCTGCACGAGCTCGACCTCGACCGGGTCATCGCGTTCGGCCACACGTGGAGCCCCACGCTCGAGCTGTCGCCACCGGCGCCGTTCTTCCACGGTCACGCGATCAACATCGACATGGCGCTGTCGACGACGGTGGCCGAGCAGCGCGGGCTGCTGTCGACCGCCGACCGCGACCGCGTGCTCGGCGTCATGAGCGCCCTGGGTCTCGCGCTCGACAGCCCCCACCTGACCGCGGAGCTGCTCGAGGAGGCCACGGCGTCGATCCTCAAGACGCGCGACGGGCTCCTGCGCGCCGCCGTGCCCGACCCGATCGGCCAGTGCCACTTCCTCAACGACCTCGACGTCAGCGAGCTCACCGACGCGCTGACGCTGCACAAGAAGGTCTGCCTCGGCTTCGACCGCGAGGGCGCCGGCATCGACATGTTCACGGCCGAGCAGTGACCGAGGCCGTCCCACCGGCGCCGCGTCCCGTCACCCCGACCACGATCCTCGCCCGCGAGCTCGACGAGATCGCGGACCGGCTCGGGGACGGGGTGCCGGCCGACGTCGTCGCGCGGCTGCGACGCGCCCGCGACCTCGCGGGCGGCCTCGACCCGTACCTCGACCGGTGCACGTCGCCGGAGTCGGCCGACCTGGCCGAGCTCGCGCGCCGCACGCGTGAGGCCCCGTGGGCGTCGCGCGAGGTCGTGTCGGGATCGGGCCCGCTCGAGCAGGAGATGCTGTCGGGGCACGTCGAGGGTCGCTTCCTGGCGTTCCTCGTGCGGATGCTGCGGGCGCGCCGCGTGCTCGAGATCGGCATGTTCACGGGCTACTCGGCCCTCGCGATCGCCGAGGCGCTGCCGGAGGGCGGCGAGGTCGTGGCGTGCGAGGTCGACCCCTACGTCGCGGGCCTGGCCCGCGAGTGGCTCGACCTCTCCCCCGCCGGCGCGGCCGTGACGATCGAGGTCGGCTCGGCGGTCGAGACGCTCGACCGTCTCGAGGGCCCCTTCGACCTGGTGTTCGTCGACGCCGACAAGACCGGCTACGCCGAGTACTACCGGCGACTGCTCGACTCCGACCTGTTGGCGCCCGGCGCGGTCGTCGCGGTCGACAACACCCTGCTGCAGGGCCAGCCGTGGGCCGACGACCCGACGGCCAACGGCGCCGCCGTGGCGCGGTTCAACCAGCTCGTCGCCGACGACCCGCGGGTCGAGCAGGTGCTCGTCCCCCTGCGCGACGGCGTGACCCTGATCCGCAGGGTCTGATGGCGCGCGCGATCCTGCGGACCTCCGCCGTCCTCGGTGGGCTCGCCGTGACCCTGCCGCTCGACCTCGCGGTGGCCGCCGCGGCCGTGGTGACGAACGGGCGGCGCCCGACGACGGCGCAGGCGTCGTCACCGCGCACGGTGCTGCTGACCGGCGGCAAGATGACCAAGTCGCTGCAGCTGGCACGGTCGTTCCACCTGGCCGGGCACCGCGTCGTCCTGGTGGAGTCGGCGCGGTACCGCTGGACGGGGCACCGGTTCTCGCGCGCCGTCGACGCCTTCCACGTCGTGCCGGAGCCCACCGCGCCCAGGTACGCGCAGGCCCTGCTCGACGTCGTGCGACGCGAGGGCGTCGACGTCGTCGTCCCGGTCGCCAGCCCCGCGGCGAGCATCCACGACGCCGACGCACGAGCCGTGCTGGACGAGCACTGCGAGGTGCTGCACGGCGACGGCGACACCGTGCGGATGCTCGACGACAAGTCGACGTTCTCGCAGCACGCCGCGTCGCTCGGCCTGCGCGTGCCCGACTGGCGCCGCGTCACCGACGCCCGGCAGGTCGAGGAGTTCGACTTCCCTCCCGGACGCGAGTACATCCTCAAGCGGATCGCCTACAACCCCGTCGGACGCATGGACCTGACCCGGCTGAGCCGCGAGACCCCGCAGCGCAACGCCGAGTTCGCGCGGGGCCTCGGCATCACGCCGGACGATCCTTGGATCCTGCAGGAGTTCGTGCGCGGCCGCGAGTACTGCACCCACGGGACGGTGCGCGACGGCCACCTGCAGGTCTACGGCTGCTGCGAGTCGTCGGCGTTCCAGGTCAACTACGAGATGGTCGACAAGCCCGCCATCCGCGAGTGGGTCACGACGTTCGTGGAGGACCTCGGCGTCACGGGTCAGCTGTCGTTCGACTTCATCGAGTCCGACCGCGACGGCGAGGTGTACGCGATCGAGTGCAACCCGCGCACGCACTCGGCCATCACGATGTTCCACGACCACCCGGCGGTCGCCGCGGCCTACCTCGACGACGGGCACCCCGTGATCGAGCCGCGGCGGTCGTCGCGACCGACGTACTGGACGTACCACGAGGCCTGGCGCCTGCTGACGGAACCGCGTCGCGCGGCACGGCTGCGGACGATCGGGGCCGGCAAGGACGCGATCCTGACCGGGTGGGACCCGCTGCCCTACCTGCTCGTGCACCACCTGCAGATCCCGTCGCTGCTGATCGACAACCTGCTGAGCGGGCGCGGGTGGTCGCGCATCGACTTCAACATCGGCAAGCTCGTCGAGGAGGGTGGCGACTGATGGCCCTGTCCGTCCTCGTCCTGGCGGGGTCGCCCGTCGACGACTTCCACGGGGACCTCTCGCGCGTGTACGCGCAGGGATTCCTCGACGTGCTGGCCGGCGACGACGCCTGCCGACCGATGATCGCGTGGGTGTCGCCCGGCGGGGCGTGGTGCTTCCCGTCGGGCCTCGACCCCACGGACGTGGCGGCCGCGCCGCAGCTGTCGCTGTCCGAGGCCGTCGAGGTGCTGACGTCGGGCGACGTCGACGTCATGGTGCCGGAGATGTTCTGCCTGCCCGGCATGACGACGTACCGCAGCCTGTTCGACCTCATCGGCATCCCGTTCGTCGGCAACCGCGCCGACGTGATGGCCATGACGGCCGACAAGGCCCGCGCGCGGGCGGTCGTCGCGGCAGCGGGCGTCGCCGTGCCGCACGGTGTCGTCGTGCGCCGGGGCGAGACGGTCGACGTCGACGTCCCGGTCGTGGTCAAGCCCGTCGACGCCGACAACTCGGCCGGGGTGAGCCTCGTGCGCGACCCGTCCGACCTCGACGCCGCCGTCGAGGGCGCACTCGAGCACTCCGACGCCGCCCTGGTCGAGACGTTCGTGCCGCTGGGCCGCGAGGTGCGGTGCGGCGTCATCGAGCGCGACGGCGAGCTCGTGTGCCTGCCGCTCGAGGAGTACGCCGTCGCCGACGTCCGCACCCCGGCCGACAAGCTCGACCGCACGGGCGACGGCGAGCTGTACCTCGTGGCGAAGGAGCGGACACGTGCCTGGATCGTGCCGACCGACGACCCCGTCACCCAGAAGGTGTGGGACATGGCCCGCCGGTGCCACGTGGCCCTCGGGTGCCGCCACTACAGCCTGATCGACGTGAGGATCGATCCCGACGGCGAGCCGTGGTTCCTCGAGGCCAGCCTCTACTGCTCCTACTCCCCCTCGAGCGTCGTCGCCGTCATGGCGGCCGCGTCAGGCGTCGGCGTCGACGAGCTGTTCGCGATGGCGCTGGACGAGCTCGCCGTCCAGCGCCCCGACCTCGACCGGTAGCTGCCGACGCTGGAGCGCGACCCGAACGAGAGCGCCGACAGCGCCGACACGGCCGAGAACGCCGACCCCACGGAGCAGAACGAGCCGACCGACCCGATCGACAGGAACGATCCCTGCGACCCGATGCTGAGGATCGAGTGCCGCGAGCCGATCGACAGGATCGACCGCGACGAGCGCCACGACCACAGGGAGTCCGTCATGCGTCGACGATACGCCCGTCCGTAGGGTGACGTCATGGACGACGACACCACGACCTGGACGCCCGAGGGCGCCGCGCGCCTGACCACCGCGGCGGAGTCCCTGCAGGACGCCATCGGTGAGCACGCCCGGGCGTCGATCGCGGCCGCCGGGGACGACGAGGCCGTCTTCAGGGCCAGCGAGGAGCTGCTGGCGGCGCTCGTGGCCTACGGGACGGCGCAGGCCGAGCACACGGGCTACGGCTTCCCCCTGCTGGTGCTCGAGCAGTTCGTCGCCGTCGACAACGACGACGACGACGAGGACGAGGACGAGCCTGAAGAGCCGGTCGCGGTCGTCTCGGTCGTGCAGCGTCACGACTACGAGGTCGTGGACGCCGACGCCGTCATGGCCGCCGGACGGGCCGCCTACCTGCGCGTGCATCCCGGCGACACCGACGACGAGGCGTCGGCCGACGTGACCCACCTCGGCCGCGCGCTGTACCAGCTGGCCCACGCCGACGGCTGGAGGAGCCTGGCCGACGCCGACGGGATCGACCCGATCGGCGGCGTCGTCGCGGTCGCGCGGCAGGCCACCCCGCTCGGACCCGACCCGGACGACTGGGTCGACACGGTGCTCGACGACACCGACGACCTGCTGCACACCCAGGACGAGGTGTACCGCCGCTGAGTGATGGCCGCCTAGGACGGCGAGCCGGCCACCGACGACCGCAGGACGTCGGCGAGGCCCTCGAGGGCGCCGGGGACCAGCGCGTAGAACGCCCACGAGCCGCGCTTGGTGCGGGTCAGCAGGCCCGCCGCGACCAGGATCTTGAGGTGGTGGGAGACGGTCGGCTGCGAGAGGTCGACGGGCCCGGTCAGGTCGCAGACGCACGCCTCCTGGCCATCGTGGGCGGCGACCAGCGAGAGCAGACGCAAGCGGGTGGGCTCGGCGATCGCCTTCAGGCGCGCGGCCAGCAGCGCGGCCTGGGCCGCGGGCATCGGGTCTCTCCGCACGGGCGTGCAGACGTCCGTCGTCGACTCGGCGAGCGGCGGTGGAGACACCATGTCGTCCATCCTGCCCGACCCGGGCAACACGCGCTGTCACCTTTGGCATAGATGTTCGTCGATCGATCGGTTTGAACCCGCTGGTACGGGGCACGTCGTCCGATGTCGTCATCAGACGGCCGCATCGCAGAACGGAAGGGCCTCCCATGTACTTCGGTGGATCGATAGCACTCATCGCCCTCGGCGCCATCCTCTCGTTCGCCGTGCAGGACCGCATCTCCGGCGTCGACCTGGTCGTCGTCGGCTACATCTGCATGGCGGCCGGTGCCCTCGGCATCGTCCTGAGCCTCGTCGCGAACGGACAGCGCTCGCGCGCGGTCCGTCGAGACGACCTGCCGCCGCGCTGAGCTCTGCACACCACCGGTCGGCGCACTCCGCGCCGTCCACCTACGAAAGGAACCACCATGGGCTTTCTGCTCTGGATCATCGCCGTCGCACTCGTCATCTACGGCATCATCACGCTGATCAACGGCAGCATCCTGTTCGGCATCATCCTGATCGTCGTCGGCCTGGCCGTCGGCCCCGGCGGATGGTCGATCTTCAACCGTCGCGGCTCGCGCGCCTGATCCGCACGCCGCACCCGGGCACCCCGCTCGCCGCACCTGCGGCGGGCGGGGTGTCGCACGTCGAACCCCGCCGGACGAAGGACGCATGACCGAGAAGCTGAACGGACGCTACGAGCTCGGCGACGTCGTGGGAGCCGGCGGCATGGGCGCCGTGTACCGCGCCACCGACACCCGCCTAGGGCGGGTCGTCGCCGTCAAGGCGCTGCGTGGCGGAGCCCTCGCCGACGAGGTCGCCCGCGCGCGCATGCGCAGCGAGGCCCGGCTGGCCAGCACCGTCCACCACCCCGGCGTCGCGCAGGTCTACGACTACGACGACAGGAGCACGACGCACGGTGGCATGGCGTTCATCGTCATGGAGTTCGTCGACGGCCGGAGCCTCTCGCAGGTGATCCGCGACCGAGGGCGCCTGCCGGTCGACGAGGTGATGTCGATCGTCCAGCAGGTCGCCGACGCGCTCGCCGCCGCCCACGCGGTCGGGGTCGTGCACCGCGACCTCAAGCCGGCCAACATCATGCTGACCCCCGCCGGACGAGCCGTCCTGGTCGACTTCGGCATCGCCAGCTCGGCCACGAGCGACCCGTTGACCGACACCGGGGCACTCATCGGCACCGCCGACTACCTCAGCCCCGAGCAGGCGTCGGGTCGGTCGGCGACTCCCCGGTCCGACCTGTACGCCCTGGGCGTCGTCACCCACCAGTGCCTGACGGGCGTCTCGCCGTTCCGCCGCGACCACCACGTCGCGACCGCGCTGGCCCACCTGCAGGACGAGCTGCCACCGCTCGACGCGTCGGTCCCGCCGCGGGTCCGCGAGCTCGTGCGCCGGCTCGCCGAGAAGAACCCGGTCGACCGCCCGGCCGACGCCGGAGAGGTCGCTCGCGAGGCTGCGGCGATCGGGGGCGCGTCCGTCGTCGACGTGCCGACGGCGCCGGCGACGGCGACGGCGGCGATGCCGACGCCGTCGTCGGGCCGCGCGCGGAGGCGACGTCCCGTCGCGCTGTACGCGGGCGCCGCTCTCGTCGTCGCAGCAGCTCTGCTGCTCGGCGTCGGCCGGCTCACCGGCGACGACGCGTCGCCTCCCGCGACGGACGTGACGCCGGTCGAGCAGGCCGTCGCGACGAGCACCGCCGACGTGTCGGCCGACCGCCTGATCGGTACGCCCGCCGACGAGGCCACCGCACTGCTGGAACGTCTCGGGCTGGTCGTGCAGCGACGCGACGTGCCGAGCGCCGGCACCGCCGGCCTCGTCATCGGCGTCGACCGCACCGGCCAGGTGCCGCTGGGGACGACGGTCACGCTCGACGTCGCGGTCGCCCCCGCCCCCGCCGCCGCCTCGCCGTCGGCGCCGGCCACCCAGGCCCCGTCGTCGTCCGGCGGCACTGCCGTGAGCACCGGCACCGGCACCCCTTCGACGTCGGGCAGGAGTGCCCCGACGTCGAAGGGTGCCGCGAAGCCGAAGGCCCCGAGGCAGGGCAAGGCCCCGAGGCAGGGCAAGGGCGCGGCGAAGGGCAAGGGCGGCGGCAAGGACAAAGGCAAGGGCTGACGTTGGTCCCTTCCCTTCCCGGTCTCGGACTGGTACTGACGGACCTATAGGGTTGATCGACGTTCATCGATGTCACACCCGCACCACTGCACCAGGAGGCACCCATGCCGGACCAGCAGGAGCTCACGATCTCGCTCACCGGCGAGCGGGCCGTCCGGTGCCCGCGCTGCCAGTCGGACAGCGGGCTGCACTTCGACGAGGTCTCGCTGATCGACCCCGCCGGTGACGTCATCCCGCTGCACGCCGAGGGCGGCGAGGGCCTGTCGGT
Source organism: Aeromicrobium sp. Root472D3 (assembly GCF_001426485.1). Lineage (GTDB taxonomy): Bacteria > Actinomycetota > Actinomycetes > Propionibacteriales > Nocardioidaceae > Aeromicrobium. The sequence goes on from NZ_LMET01000001.1 coordinate 2,418,902, forward strand.
CGTCACCGCCACGATCGGCGACGGCACCCAGCCCGGCCGACGTCACCTGATCGTGCTGCCGCACTGGTGCACGGCGTGCGGCGAGCGCGGCGAGATCGTGCTGCGCCAGGACGCCGGGCACACGGTCAGCCAGTACCGCGAGCTGCCGCAGGGCTGACGCGTCGGCCGCACGGCTCGACCCGCGCGCCGTCGAACCAGGCGTTGATCTCGCCGCTGTCGCCCGACACCGTCACCGACAGGTCGACGAGCGATCCCGCCGTCAGCCGCGGCGAGAGCCGCACCACGACGTGCTGCGACCTCCCTCCGCCGCGGCACGTGATGGCCCGGCTGCCGATGAGCTGCGGGCTCGACGCCGCCGAGAAGACCAGGACGGTCGTCGGCGGGTCGACCGGACACACCACCGTCAACCGGACGGACGACGGACGCAGCTGGTCGAGCGTGATGCCCAGCGCGCCGGCGGATGCCGACCCCGGGGCGCCGATCGCGAGCAGCGTCGTCGCGAGCACGCCCGACAGGACCCTCATCGTCCGTCGCCCGGCACGATGCCGATCGCGCAGCGCCGCTCGACCGCCGTCGTGACGGTCGTCGCGACGAGGGGGTCGAGCGACCACGCGAAGGGCACGGAGCGGTCCTCGGGGCGCTCCAACACGACGAGGTCCCCCGCCACCACCCGCGGACCGGGACGGTCGTGCACGTCGATCGCGACGTCGGGGAACTCCCCGGCCAGCTCGGCCAGGACCGGAGCCGTGGCCCCGTCGGCCGCCTCCCGGCCGACCACGACCACCGTCGCCCGGTCACGCGCCTGCTCGAGGGCGAACCGGACCGTTGCCGCGCCGACGGCGGCGCGTCCGCCGCCCAGGACCACGCGGCCGGGGCGCCCCGGCTCCCTCTCGTCGTGCGGGACGACCATCACGGGGCTGTCGGCGTGGCGGGCCAGCCGGGCGACCACGTCGCTGCCGCGCAGCTGCGTGAACCACGTCGCGTCGGCGCACCCCACGACCAGCAGCCGCGACGCCCGGGACGCCCGTTCGAGCGCGTCGACGACGCCGGCCGTCGTCAACCGGAATCCGACCGGCGGGGTGCGACGCTCCGGCAGCGACGCGTGCGGGCGCATGCTCTCGAGCACGAGCCGGCCCCGATCGGCGTCCGAGGCGGCGCAGCAGTGCACCACCTGCACGAACGTGCGCCCGGCGACGGCCTCGCGCATCGCGATGCGCATTGCTGTCGGGTGCGGTCTCCTCATGCCGATGACGACGGGTCGATCTCTCATCGCTTTGCTCCTTCGTGGGTGTCGTCGGCCGGTCGGTCGGCGATGGCGGGAACGGTCTCGGGGCCGCGGGGAAGGCCCCACCACCAGCCCTGCGCCTGCAGGCCGAGGCCGCGGATCGCGTCGAGCTGCCGCTCGGTCTCGACCCCCTCGACGATGCAGGGGATGCCGAGCTCGGCGGCCATCGACGCGACCCCGTGGACGACGGCCGAGTGCGCGCGCTGGTCGGGGAGCCCCGCCGTGAACGATGCGTCGACCTTCAGGATGTCGACCGGCAGGGTCGTGAGGCTCTTGAGCGTCGCGTACGCCGTGCCGAAGTCGTCGATCGCGATGCGGACGCCCGCCTGGCGCAGGAGCTCGAGCTCCTCGAGCACCGACCGGCCCGCGTTGAGGATCGACGTCTCGGTCACCTCGATCACGAGCCGTGAGGACGCGACCCCGTGCTCGGCGAGCGCCGCCACGACCCGGCCCCGCAGGCCACGGCTCGCCAGCTCGCGGGCACTCACGTTGACGGCGACCGACATCGTCTCGGGCCACCCGTGGGCCGTGGCGAGGGCCAGGTCCAGCACCCGGTCGCTCAGCACCTCGGCGAGGCCGGCCGACTCGGCCGCCACGACGGCCGGCAGCGTCGGCAGCGGCGACCCCGACGCGTCGAGCAGCCTCAGCAGCGCCTCGGCACCGCACACGACCCCCGTGTCGACGTCCACGACCGGTTGGAAGACCAGCGCGATCCGGTCGTCGTGGAGGCCCTCGCGCACGGCCTGCTCCAGCGACCGACGCGCCTCGGTGATGTCGTGCAGGTGCTCGTCGAAGATGTCGTGACGATCCTTGCCGCGCTGCTTGGCGCGGTACATCGCGGCGTCGGCGCGGTCGATGAGCTGGTCGGGACGCACGTCGGGCTCGGCCAGCACGTCGAGCCGGGCGATCCCGACGCTCGCGGACACCACGATGCCGAGCTCGTCGTCGGGCACGGTGCGACGGACGGCGTCGACGAGCCGCTGCGCCAGGCGGAAGAGGTCCTCCTGGCCGTCGTCGGTCTCGAGCAGCACGACGAACTCGTCGCCACCGATCCGCGCGAGCGTGTCGGTCGGTCGCAGCACCTCCCGCAGGTCGCGGGCGACGCCGATGAGCACCTGGTCCCCCGCGTCATGACCCGCGCGGTCGTTGACGGTCTTGAAGCCGTCGAGGTCGATGAACAGCACCGAGACCCAGGTGTCGTCCGTACGCCCCGACCGGGCGAGCTCGACCGCGTGCTCGCAGCGCTCCAGCAGGAGGCGGCGGTTCGGCAGCCCGGTGAGCTCGTCGTGCAGGGCCATCATCGTGAGCTGCTGCTCGGCCTCGCGACGCCCCGTCACGTCCTCGACCTGCACCAGCACGACCCGTGAGCCTGCCTGCTCCTCGATCCATGCCATCGCGACGAGGCCCCACAGCGGTGCCGTGTCGTCACCGGAGTGCATCCGCATCTCGGTGCGGGCACGATCGGTGCGACCCGCCAGGATCCCGGAGACCGTCGCCCGGTCGTCGGCGTCGACGAACCAGTCGAGGATCGAGGTGTTGACCAGCCGCTCGGGGGGCCTGCCCAGCAGCGTCCCCATCGTCGCGTTGGCCCGCAGGATCTCGCCCGACGACGACACGATGAACTTGCCGGTCAGGCCCTCGTCGAAGACGCGGCGGAACCGCTCCTCGCTGTCGAGCAGGAGCCGACGCTCGTCGGCCGCTGCGGCGGCCTCCCGCGCACGGCGGCGCGCCGTGGAGTACATCAGCGCCGTCGCGACGAGCACCAGCAGCACGGCCACGGCGAGCGCCCGCTCCAGCGTCCGTCGGAAGGCGGCGGCAGGGCGCGCCGCCTCGTCCTTCGGGAGGGACGCGGTCACGGTCCAGCCGATGGGTGCCACAGGCCCGGTCTCGACCAGCGCCTCGTCGGTCGTCGCGCTGGACGACCGACCCTCAAGGGCCGCAGCGGTCTCCGGCGAGATCTCGCCGGGTGTGCCCTGCCCTCGCGGATCAACCGCCAGCGAGCCGACCAGGGCCTGGCCCCGCTGGTCGGTCACGACGATCGAGATGCCGTCGTCGGCCTTCGCGCCCTCGCTGATCAGCCGCACCGACTCCAGCTCCCACAGGAAGGCGACGTAGCCGACACGACGGCCCCCTCGGCTCACCGGGGCCGCCACGGCGACGACGTACGGTCGTCCCACCGCTGCCGACCTGAACCCCTCCGACACGTACGGTCGTCCCGAGCTCGACGCCCCTTGGTACCAGTCGCGGAAGGCGAAGTTCCGCCCGACCAGCTCGGGCTGCTCCGGGTAGGACGCACGCGTCGATCCCGAGGCGTCGGTGAGGAACACCGCCGGCGAGTCCTGGCTCCTGGCCAGGCTCGCCAGGTCGTCGACGACGCGTCGCGGAGCCGCCGTTCCCCGTGTCGTCAGGTAGTCGCCGACGGGCGGGGCCTCGGCGAGCGCCTCCACGGCGCGCAGGTAGTCGTCGGTCTGGCGCACCAGTGCACGGACCGCGGCGTCACGGTTCGACCTCACGCGCTCCTGCGCCGCCGTCATGACCTGGTCGGTGGAGCGCCGGTCGGCGCGGTACCCGACGACGAGGAGCAGCAGCAGCCCCATCAGCGCGAGCGACACGGGCACGACGGCGGGGTGGCGGAAGCGCCACGGCAGGGTGTCCGGCTGCGCGGTCGCGGCTGTGCCCATGGAGCTCCTCCCCTGTGCCCCCACGGTGCGCGACCGGCGTGGCACGACACACGCCCGCAGGTCCGCGCCGCCAGGGACCTTGTCCTCTGGTCGGCGCGGACCTGCGGGGCGGTGCTCAGCCGCTGCGTGTCAGCGCGCCGCCTGGTGCGCCGCGACGCGCGTGGCGGAGAGCTCGCGGTCGTAGAAGGCGACCGGTCCGATCGCGCCCTTGAAGTAGCTCGCGAGGTAGCCCGTGCCGAGGCGCAGCGGGGCGCTGCCGGCGACGGGCTTGATGCCGTAGTCGGCCAGCGAGTCGGTGTCCTTCAGCTTTCCGTCGCGGTACAGCTTGACGTAGCCCGAGGGGTACGCCGACGACCTGGCCGTGGAGTTGAAGACCACCGTGACGTGGATCCAGCGCCCGGTCGTGACGGACTCCTGCGAGTACGAGCCGGCGCCGAGGCCGCCCTTCGGGTTGAACGCGTAGGCACTGATGCGGTTGGGCCGGTTCTCGTCGTTGCTCCTGGAGTACATCCGGCCGTACCACTCGTGCCGGTTCGGATCTCCCTTTCCGAGGACGTACACATAGCCGCTGCCCTCCTCGTCGGCGAACTGCAAGGTGTCGGGTCGCATCAGGTACTCGACCGTCAGCACCCCCGTCGTCGCGATGCTGTACTTCGGGCTGGACGGGAACGAGACATGGTCGCCCTTCCCGTCCAGGACGACCCCGGTGTCGCCGTTGGGCAGTGTCGTCGTCGCAGCGTCGCCCTTGAGCGTCCCCGTCGTGCTCCCGGACACGAGGTCGCGCGTGCCGCTGAGGACCGCGGTGGGGTCGTCGGCCGCGACGGCCGCCGAGTACGCCGAGGTGTCGGCTGCCTGCGCCGCCTGGCCCGACGAGGCGACGAGGCCGGTGACGGCTGCCGCCGCGGCGGCGGCTCCGGCGATGGTGCTGATGGTGCGATGGGTTCTCACGATGTGGCTCCCTTTCCACGAGGTGACATGAACAGGGAAGCCTAGGAGCCGGATGCCGCCCGTCCCAGCCGGAGACGACTGCACGGCCGACTCGCGGCACGGGTCGCGACGTGAGTCGGCTCACGGCCCGCGCGGCACGACCGCACGAGAGCGCGTGACGTCCGTCACGTGGTGAGCGGTGTCAGGCCGTGTGACGGACGAGATGCGTCCGGCGGCGTCGCGAGACCACGCGGAACCCGAGGCTGGCGACCATCGACGCCACCACGAAGGCCCCGACGATCTGCGCCTGGCCGATGCCCAGACCGCCCACGGACACGGCGTAGTCGGCGCGCGCGGGGACCGACGGACTCGTCACGTCGGCGCGCGGCTCCCGCGGGGGCTGCTGCTGGGCCGGGGGCAGGTCGTGCGAGACGTCGTCGCGCGTCGAGGAGCTGGACGACGCACCGACGACCGCGGCGAAGGTCTCGACGCGCGTCGACGCCGGCCGTCGGGCCAGCCAGGCGACGAACGACGTCAGGTCCTGCTGCGAGATCGATCCCGGCCCGCAGCCGTCGCAGACGCGGCCCAGGACGATCGGCACCCACCCGCCGACGCTCTCGGCCTGCCGCACCCAGCGCTCGAGCGTCCGGGCGTCGAGGGGCGCCTCCCCCGTCGGCTTGACCGGCACCGCCCACCGGTCCCGGTCGAAGGGCAGGCGCGCCACGCAGTCGCACAGGGGGTCCTGCGGCGGACGGTCGGCGAGACCGTCGCCGGCGCGGGCGCTGGTGTACCCGCAACCGGCCACGACGCCCTGCAGGTCGGTGTCGCGGTAGCCGTACGGGTAGGCGAAGCTCGTGACCGTCGTCCCGAGGGCGAGCAGGTCGGCACGGTCCTGGCACACCTCACGGCGTCGGACCTCCCTCCCGGCCGTGGCGAGTCGCGCGTGCGTCAGGGTGTGTCCGCCGATCTCGTGCCCCTGGCGCACGAGCCGGGCGACCTGGCGACGGCTCAGGTAGTCGGGGTACGTCCACATGCCGCTGTTGACGAAGAAGGTCGCGCGCATCCCGTGCGCCGCCAGCAGGTCCCCGGCCGCCGACTGCCCCCGCCACCCGTCGTCGAACATCAGCGTCACGACGGTCTGCTCGCGGTCGGGGTGCGGCGCCGGCGCGGCTCCGGCGGCGACGGGCGCCAGGATCGTCGCCAGCGCGACGAGCACCGACGCCAGCGGCGGTCGCCAGGTGCTCATCACAGGCTCGCGACGGTCTCCGACGGCACCATGGCGTGCCGGCAGTCCAGGACCGACGGTGCCTCGGTGGCGATCCGCCCGTAGTCGAACTCCGGGTGGTCGGTCACGAGGATCACCAGGTCGACGTCGCCGAGCGCCTCGTACGCCTGCTCCGGGGTCAGCAGGGGCGTCATGGTCCAGCCGTGGGCGTGGGGGTCGCTGACCGACACGACGGCTCCGGCGGCCCGCAGCCGCTCGACGACCACGATCGCGGGTGACTTCCGCAGGTCGGCGGTGCCGGCCTTGTACGTCACGCCGAGGACGAGCACGCGCGATCCCGCGAGGGTTCCGCCGAGCAGGTCGGCGGCTCGGCCGGCGACGTACGACGGCATGCCGTCGTTGATCTCCTGCGCCAGCTCGCTCAGCCGCAACGGGGTGCCGAGCTCGGCCCGCACGAGCCACGAGAGGTAGACCGGGTCGACCGGGATGCAGTCACCACCCACGCCCGGGCCCGGCAGGTGCTTCAGGAAGCCGTGCGGCTTGGTCTCGGCGGCTGCGACGACCTCCCAGATGTCGACGCCCAGCTCGTGCGCGACCATCGCCATCTCGTTGACGAGGGCGATGTTGACCTGGCTGAAGACGTTCTCGAACACCTTGGTGAACTCGGCCACCGACGGGCTCGACACCGCGACCGTGCGATCGACGAGCCGGTCGTAGAACGCCGTCACGCGTGCCAGGGCCCGGGCGTCCGTGCCGGACACGATCTTCGGCGTCGTCTCGAAGGTGTGCACCCGGTTGCCCGGGTCGAGCCGCTCGGGCGAGCAGCCGAGGTCGTAGTCCGTACCCGGTCTGAAGCCCGACTCCTCCTCGATGACACCGGCCACGACGCGCTCGGTCGTCCCGGGGAAGCTCGTCGACTCCAGGATCACGAGCCCGCCCCGCTCGAGGCTCGCCCCGACCACGCGCGCCGCGGCCACGATGTGCGACAGGTCCGGCGCACCGTCGTTGAGGGGCGACGGCGCCGCCATCACGGCGACGTCGAACCGTGGCAGCACGCCCGAGCTCCGGTCCACGAGCCGGACGGCGAGCGAGCCGTTGCGCAGGCAGGCCTCGACCTGCTCGTCCGACACGTCCTCGACGTCGGAGCACCCCGCCATCACGAGCTCGATCTTGGTCATGTCGGAGTCGACCCCCAGCACCTGCACGCCGACCTCGGCGGCCCGGACGGCCAGGGTCAGCCCGACGTGGCCGAGCCCGACGACGAGCAGCCGGTCGCGTCCGGCGTCCGCCGTCGTCATGCCCGGATCTCCTCGTACAGCTCGTGCTCGGCCAGCACGAGGTCCATCGGGTCGTCGTGGTCCATGAGCAGCGTCAGGACGGAGTCTTCCGTGAACACGCGATGGCGCGACGGGACCGGCAGGGCGTCGCCGATGCGGTGCGGACGCCGTTCGCCGCGCCGGGCGACGCGGACGGGCGTCGAGATGCCCAGCAGCTCCCGCACCCCCGCCACGAGGCCCACGTTGAGCTCCCACAGCCGATCGGTCGCGATCGAGTCGATGACGTCGGTCACGAGCGGACCCATGGTCCTCCAGCGCGGCGCGCTGCGGTACCGACGGCGCACGATCTCCGCCAGCGCCCGCGGTGCCTCGACCGGATCGATCATGACGTCGTCGAGCGTCGCGCCCGGCCCGCACACCAGCACCGGCACGACCGCCCACGTGCCGCGCATCGCGACCCGGCAGTGGTGGCCGCCGGGCCTGAAGCGGCCGTCGACCTCCAGCTCGAACAGGTCCGACGTCGCCATCTCGTGCCAGAACGTGGAGCACGGCAGCAGGTCGGCCGGACGGCTCGCGACGATCATCGGACCGCGCCGCGTCGCAGCACGCTGCCGTCGGACCGGTGCTGCCGCACGGCCACGTCCGGCCCGCGGACGGTGCGCACGAGGGCGAACTGCTCGGCCCAGTGCAGCTGGCGCGCCGACCCGATGGCGTGGGCCGTCTGCTTGATGCCGTTGGCGGGGTGCGGACCGGCCACCTGCTGCGACATGTACGACCGCACGGCCTCGACCTTGAGGTCGATCGCGTCCTCGGCCAACGGCTCGAAGACGTTCCACTGCAGGTTGGTGGGGTAGAGGTCGACGTCGTAGGCCGCGACGTCGTAGACCAGGACGGTCGGCGGGAACCAGTGTCCCGGCGTCATCGAGAGCCGTGCGGCGCGCATGCCCGCCTCGTAGGTCGCGACGTGGTCCTGGTGCATCGACGGGTAGGGCAGGTACAGCTCGAGCGGGCGGCTGATGTTGAGCACGTCGTCGAGCAGCCCGACCAGACGGTGCATGTCGGTGCCCACGGCCCCGTCGACGAGGTCGAGGAAGTGCGTCTCGCGGTACCCGAGCACCTCCTGGGCGCGCTTGCACTCGAGCCGGCGGTCCTCGTCGGCCGCGGCCACCACGACGACGGCGGAGTGCTCGGGATACTTCGCGAGCACTCCCCCGCAGCCGAACGACTCGTCGTCGGCGTGGGGCGCCACCACGAGGCGGTCGACCCGGCGGCTGCCTGCGCGTCGGTCGTGTGCGTGATCTGTCATGGCGCTCCTCGACGTACGGGACGGCGGTCGCGACGCTGTGGCCGCGTCCATCGCCATTACGCCACGGGCGTGGAAAACAATCGTCAAAACAAGGGCTTCGGTCCCTGTGGGGGCGCTGTGGCGGGATCTACCGTGTGCTCACCCCGCCCGAGGGAGGCACCGTCGTGACCCGCATCGAGATCCGCCTGCTCGGTCGTCTGCGCGTCCGGCGCAGCGACGGCTCCGTCGTCGCGCCGCAGGCGTGGACCGCCGCCAAGACGACCGACCTGCTGCGCATGCTGGCGCTCGCCGCAGGCCAGCCGGTGCGCTCCGAGACGCTCGTGGAGCGGCTGTGGCCGCGGTCGTCGGCGTCGGCGGGACGCGCGAGCCTGCGGACCGCCACCTCGGCGATCCGCACGACGATCGGCAGCAACTGCGTCCGCACGCACCTCGGTGCCCTGACGCTGGTCGACTGCTGGGTCGACGCGCTCGAGCTGCTGACGATCGCCGACCTCGGGGCCCGCGCGTGGCGCACCGGTGACGCGGCCGGGGTCGTCCGCGGCTGCCTGCGCGCCGAGGCCCTCTACGTCGGCGACTTCCACGCCCACCTCGACGACCAGCCGTGGGCGTCGGAGGCGCGCACGGCCCTGGCGGTGCGGCGCCAGCAGCTGCTCTGCGACGCCGCGGAGAGCGCGCTCTCGCTGTTCTGGCTGCGCGACGCGATCGACCTCGCGACGACCGCGCTCGACACCGATCCGTCGTCGGAGCGGGCCCACCGCACGCTGATGAGTGCCTTCGCGGGCCTCGGTCGCACCGAGCAGGCGCTGCGACAGTTCGAGCGGTGCCGCGCGTCGCTGGCCGACGAGCTGGGTGCCGACCCGTCGGAGCAGACGCGGGCGCTGCACCTCGCGGTCCTGAACGGATCACCTCCGGTCCCGGCGCGCGTGCCGTTCGTCGGACGGGCCGCCGACGTCGCGGCCGTCGTCGAGCAGCTCGAGGAGACCCACCGGACGCCCGGCGGCGGGATCGTCTGCGTCGTCGGGGAGACCGGCTCCGGGCGGCACGCCCTGGTCGACGCCGCGCTGGAGACGGCCCGCGCCTCGACGGGCAACCTCGACGTGTGGGGACCGTTCGACGGACGGGGCGCCGATGCCGGCACGGTCGTCAAGCAACGGCTGTCGTCGCGGGACGCGGTGCTGCCCGGCACGATCGTCGTGCTGACGACACCCGCGGTCGTCGACCAGGTGACCGCGGCCGCCGAGGCCACGGGCCGGACGGTCCGCACGGTCCGGTGTCCACCGCTCGGCTGTCACGACGTCGAGGCGCTGGCCACGCGCGTGCTGCGGGGCTCACCGACCCCCGCGCTCCTCGGGGAGCTGACCCGCGAGTCCGGGTGCCTGGCGGGCACCGTCGTCTCGACCCTGCACGCCTGGCTCGCGAACGGTCGCGTGGTGGCCACCGAGGCGGGGCTCGACCTGTGGGACGACTCGGCGGTCGGTGAGCAGTCGGCGTCCGGCGCGGTCGCGTTCGGTCTCGTCATCGACCAGCTCTCCGACCACGAGCTGCAGGTCTGCGAGCTGCTGTCGATGGCCGCGGGACCCGTCGGCGTCGAGGAGGTCGTCCGGGCCATGGGCCACGACCGTCGCGTCGACGCCGCCACCCGGTCGACGCTCGCCGCGCTCGAGCGGCTCGTCGACCTCGGGGTGCTGGACGTGACGCCCGACGCGTCACGCTTCCGGTTCCGCGATCCCCGGACGCGCAGCGGTGTCGTGTCGTGGCTGCGCCCGGCCGACCGCACCCGCCTGCGGGGCCTGTGGACCGGGACCACCCCGGTCGACCACGCCGGACCGGTGCTGGGACGGCGCGCGGGTGACCGCGGGGGCGCCGACCGGCGCCAGCTGCGCCGGGGACGGAGGGCGACCGACTGAGGCCGCCTCAGTCGTGCACCGGCCTCGCCGCGAGACGGACGGCGGCCCGTGCCGTCGGCCAGATCTGCAGCAGCCACGACACGGGGGCCACGGCCGCCCCGGCGGCAGCCGACCAGCCGTAGGTGCGTGCGGCGGCGCGACCCGAGACCAGCGCCATCACGACGAAGGCGACGAAGGGCCAGACCGCCAGCACCGCCGGCAGGCCCGGCGGCACCGCGAGCCCCGGCGACCGGTCGAGCAGCGCGAGGAGGGCGACGGACGTCAGCGCGAGCGGCAGCGCCGTGAAGCCCAGGGGGCTCGTGACGAGCATCGCGGATCCGGCCAGCCCGGCCGGGACGCGGCGCGCGTCGCCGGACCCGCGCAGGCCCGCCCACGTCGTCAGCAGGCAGCCCGTGATCCAGCGGGTGCGCTCGTCGGCCCACTCCGACAGATCGGCCGGTGGCCGTGTCGTGGTCGTCGACGGGATCGTCGCGACCCGTCGCCGGGCCGCTCGGAGCCGGGTCGCGAGATCGGCGCCGGCGGACCGGTCGTCGGGGTCCCACGCACCCACGGCGCGCAGCTCGTGGGTGTCGAAGTGCTCCGAGGAACGGCCGAGCGGCGTCGGGATGCCCCAGGCGTCGGCGGTCGGGAGCACGTCACCGAACCATGCGGCGCGCTCGAGCGCGCTGACGCGGCCCGCCAAGGTGGTCGGTGCGTCGTGGACGGTCGTCGTCTGGACGCACGCCACGCGGTCGCGCGACTCCCCCGGTCCCCCGCGACGACGGCTCGTCATGAACGCGTCGACGGCTGCGGCGAGCTGCCCGCCGTCCGGGCTGTCACCCGACCGGTAGGCCACCACGAACGCGCCCCGCGCGAACGCCAGCCCGTAGTTGCAGGCGAAGGCGTCGGACGAGGCAGGACCTGCCGGCACCCGCAGGATCGTCATGTAGGCCGGCGGACGGCTCGACTTGAGCGCCGCGAGGACGTCCGGGGCGTCCTCGGCGACCAGGAGCAGGACCTCGAGCTTGGACAGGGGGTAGTCCTGGGCGTCGAGGTCGTCGACGAGCGTCAGCAGACCCGCGGTGGCCGCGCGGCACGGCACCAGCACCGAGTAGACGGGCAGGTCGCCGTCGCGTCGGCGCCTCGTGGCGCCGTCGTCACCCGTGGCGCGTGACGCCCGGGCCCTCGCGGTCCTCCAACCCAGGGCGAGCCGCAGCAGCGTGCCCGCGACCAGCAGCACCTCGACCACGACCAGAAGGCCGGCGAGGGTCCACCACGGAGCCCGGACGAGGCCCGTGGCGACGACGACCACCAGCAGGGCCGGGACGACCAGCCGTCGGACGAGGCGGTCCGCGCCCGACGGTCGCGGCGCGCCGACGAGGTCGACGGGCGGCTCGGGCGCGTCGAGCAGCTGCCTCCGCCGGACGTCGGCCACGCACTGGAACACGTCCCAGTCCGTCGCCGTGCGCAGCACGATCGTCGTGGCGCCGGTGGCCTGGCGCATGTTCAGCAGACGCTCGCCCGTCGGCGGCACCGAGGTCGCGACGACCGCGACGTCGTCCTCGAGGCTGCAGGGCACCCACCCGCGGGCGACGACCTCGTGGGGCTCGCCGGTCACGAGGGCCGGGTCGGGCGGATCGGCCAGCAGGTCGATGATCGGGGCACGCCACTGCGTCGCGAGCGCCGCGTACATGTCGCGCCGCGTGACCGCCCCCGCCAGGATCAGGTGCTGGCCGATCTGGCCGCCGACGGCCCGCTGCGCGGCCGCCGCGTCCGCCGCCTGCTCGAGCGTGATGACCCCGGCCCGCACGAGGGCCTGGCCGACCGGAAGCGTCCTCACGGCACGATCTCCCGCACCGACCCCCACTTGTAGGCCAGCCCGCCGTCCCCGATCCCGTCGCCGCGGAAGTAGACGCTCACGTTGGGCCGGCCGGACTCCGAGCCGGGCCGGGACGAGCCACCCCTGAGCTCCATCGACGGGTCGATGCCGGTGGCGCACGGCACGTCGCCGAACAGGTGCCCGTCGTCGGTCACCGAGTCGATCAGCCGCCAGTCGCCACCGCCGCGTCCGTCGGCACGATCGAGCCACAGCTGCAGGTGCACCCCGTCGGGGCGGTCGAACACGACGTACTTGACCCCGAGCCACGTGTTGCTCGGCATGCCGCCGGCGAAGATCTCACGGTTGGCGATCGCCTGGTTCTCCGGGTGCGCCGTCTCCTTCTCGAAGTCCGCGTGCCCGTCGAAGCGGAGCCGGGCGCCGTACCCGCGGGTGTCGCAGCGGTCGGCCGAGCCGTCCTCGGTCGTCAGGTGGTTGGCGCGGGCGACCGCGGTGAACCCCGAGTAGGCGATGCCCTGGTCGTCGATCCGCTTGACGTACATCGTGATCTCGACGTCGCGCCACTGCCGGCGCAGGTGCGGGTCGTGGACGTACATGCGCGGCGTCTGTCCGCTGACCAGCAGCTGCCCGTCCCCGGCCTCGTAGCTGCCCTCGCCGTGCGCGGCGTCGAACCACGGGTCGCGCGGGTCGACCCCGTCGAACGCCCGGGGCGCGTCCCAGCGCGACACCCAGTACGTCCCGTCGGGCCGCGTGGGCCTCAGGTGGTCGATGCCGAACTCGTCGCGGGTGGCCCGCGCCTGCTCAGCCGTGACCTGGTTGACCAGGCGGGCGGTCGGCTCGGTCCACGCGGGGCGTCGGGAGTCGCCCACCACCACCAGGGCGGTGACAGCGACGCACAGGCCGATCACGATCCGTCCCGCGCGTCCCAGGCGCGTATCGGGCACCCGGCACCGTCTCAGAGACCGTCGGTCGCGGAGAGCAGGGTGACCGCGTTGCCCGCGATGCGGATCTGCGCCGAGGCCGAGTTGTTGGTCTCGTTGCTCTCCTGCCAGAAGTTCTGCCAGTCGGCCGTGACCCGCACCAGGTAGGTCCCGTCGGGGATCCCGGTGACGTCGATGCCCTGGTCGGGCAGCGAGCTCGGGTAGGTGTCGCCCCACCCCGCCGAGAGCCCGTGCACGATGTGCGTCGCGGCGGGGAGCCCCTCCCCGCACGACCCCTCGTGCGTGTAGACGGGCGCCAGCGGGACGTCGGGGTGCTTGGGGCTGCCCGGCCAGTCGCGGTACGTCGTGTTGTCCTCGAAGCAGAACCCGTGCTTCTCGCCCTGCCGCAGGCGGGTCCCGGTCGCGTTGAACAGGTCGTACGAGTCGAAGTCGCGGATGTGCCAGTGGCTGTGCCCGTCACCCGCGTAGTAGAACGTCGCTCCGGTCGGCGGGAGCGTCGTGGTGCTGCCGTCGGTGCGGTGCACGACCTGACGGCCGACCCAGTCGGTCGACGTCGACGACGACCGGTCGCCCGTGATCTCCAGCGGTCCCTTGCCGATGTTGGCCGTGACGGCCGGGAACTTGAGCAGCTTGACGCCCCCGGCGTTGGTGATCGTGAACTGGCGCAGCGTGCGCACGCCCGTGTCGGGCAGCAGGGTCGTGCCCGTCGGCGTCCCCGTGCCGACCGTCACGGCCGTGCCGACGGTCGCCCGGGCGCGCAACCACGTCCGCGACTCGCCGTGGCCCGACAGCACGTAGCCGTTCGCGGGGATCGCCATGTTGCCGACGCCGTCGGCGACGGTCGTCACGACGCCGTTGACGACGGCGGCCTCGAAGCCGTACGCGTTGGTGCCGGTGCGCGCCCCGAAGGCCGGCGTGTACCGCACGAGGTAGCCGGACGACCGGCGCACGTCGGTGCCGCTCAGGGCGTGCGACTGCCCGCCGATCGTGACGGTCTCGCCGGCCGCCTGGGCGGCCGGGGCGGCGCTGAGCGCGCACGCGGCCAGCACGAGGGCGCCGAGGGCGATGCGGAGACGTCTCATGGTCCGTTCCTACTTTCCGGGGGTGAGGGCGACGGGAGGATCCGCGACCGCCTCGTCGGGACGCGGCGCGTCGGGTGCGGAGGGCTCCCGGGTGTGCCACGAGGTCGAGCGCAGCTTGGTCAGCGCCCAGTAGGCCGCCGGGCGCAGGATGACCAGGCCCAGCAGCGGGTAGACCGGCGACAGGGCGAACTGCACCCACCGGTCCTTGGTGGTGAAGCCGGGTCGGTAGATCGCGTAGATGGCCGACTGCGTCACCGAGCAGATGACCCACCAGGCGAGGCCGTGGTAGAACACCGGGTTGTCGTAGCGGACGGCCAGCGTGAGCAGCGCCGCCACGATGAACGGCCACGCGAGGCAGAACGCCAGCGGCATGACGTAGAACAGGATCACGAGCGGGCGCAGGTTGGTCAGCACGAAGCCGACCCCGAGCCACGCCGACTTCGACCACCTGAGCCGCTGGTGGAACGCCCCGGCCCACGTCGTGGGCAGCTGCGTGCTCGCGATCGCCTCGGTGACACCGACGACGTCGCCGCGCAGCAGCGCGTAGAACGACAGGCGACGGTCGTCGCCCGCGGTCCCGGACGTCAGGTAGTCGTCGAGGTTGTCGTAGACCACCGCCGACCGGTAGATCGCGAGCGCACCGGACGTCGGGCTCACGATGCCCATCCACGAGCGGGCCATGCGGTAGAGCAGGCACGACGTCACGACGTTGATGTCGGTGAGCCGGGACAGGAAGTTGGTGCGCCAGTTGCGCACCAGGATCATCCCGGTGGCGGCCTGCACCCGCTCGTCGCGCATCGACCGCAGCATGTGCTCGAGCGCGTCGTCGTCCAGCACCGAGTCGGAGTCGACCGTGAAGATGTAGTCGAACTCCTCAGGCGCGAACAGGTGCAGCACGTGGGCCTGGGCGTGCCGCTTGCCGGCGTTCGGCGTGCGGTGCCACGTCACGAGCGGGTCGTCGAACGTCTCGAGCGGCACGACCGAGCCGTCGTCGACGACGTGGATCGCATCGGGCAGGATGCTCTGCCGCAGCATCGACCGCACGACGTCGTGCAGCAGGTGCGACTCCTCGTTGTACGTCGGGATGATCGCGAGCACGCGGCCCGCGGCCGGTGGCAGGTGCGTGAAGCTCTTCCAGTAGATGCCCGAGACCATGAAGTAGACGATCAGCAGCGCCATGAGGCCGAAGAACGTCGACAGGAACACCGTGTCGGACGAGAAGCCCCACTGCACGTGCGACCACACGACGTAGGCCGTGAACAGGAGCACCGGGACGAGCGCGAGAGCACGGCGTGCCCCGCGCAGCGGACGGCTCCGGTCGACCAGGCGCTCAGTGGGCATGACGGCTCCCCCTCGACGCGAGCCGGAACGTCACGACGATCGTCATCGTGACGACGACGCACAGCAGCAGGATCTGCGCCTGCCCCACCCCGATGCCGAACAGCGTCCAGGCCGGTGCCTTCGACAGCGGCGGCGTGCTGATCGCGGCGGACGGATCGGGCACCAGACGCTCCAGGGGCGTGCCGTGGACCGGCTTCAGCGGCCCGCCCATGACCTCGTCGACGGTCCTGACGGTCGTCGTCGCGGGACGGGTGCCGAGCCACGTCACGAAGGCGTCGAGGTCCTCGGGCGTGATCGCGGTGGTCCCGGCCTCGGAGCAGTGGCAGACGCGCGTGAAGGTCAGCGGGAGCCACCCGCCCCCCGTCGCCTCGACCCGGGCGACCTGCTCCTCGAGCTCGGGTGCGGTGGCGAGGGTGCTGGTGCGGATGCGGAAGTCGTCCGTCGGCGGGAGCGTCTCCGCCGCGGGGCACGACGAGCAGTCCGTCTCGGACCTGAACAGGCCGGCGTACTCCCGCGCGCTGTTGTAGCCGCAGTCCTGGGCCGCGGCCTTGACGCGCGCCGTCCCGGCGCCGTACGGGTAGGCGAAGCTCGTGACCTGGAAGCCCAGCTGGGCCAGGGTGGTGCGGTCGTCGCAGATCTGGGCCCGCGCCTGACGCTCGCCCACGCGCGAGAGGTCGTTGCCGTACAGCGAGGCACCGCCGATCTCGTTGCCCGAGCGCGCGATGCCGCGCAGCGCCGCCAGGCTGAGGTGCGCGGGCGACTCGATGTAGCCCGAGTTGACGTAGAACGTCCCGGTCACGCGATGAGCCGAGAGGAGCTGTGCGGCCTGCTCCTGCGACGCGAAGGTGCCGTCGAACGTGATCGACACGACGGTCGGCGCCGTCACGGTCGTGGCGGCGCCCGCCGGCAGCGCCGTCGCGACGACGAACGCGAGCACGACCAGGGCGCCGAGCCTCACAACGCGACCACGTGCGGAGACGGCTCCATCGCGTGCCGGCAGTCGAGGACGAGCCGGGCCTTGAGCGCGATCTTCTCGTAGTCGAACTCGGCGTGGTGCGTCGCGATGACGACCAGGTCGAACGACTCGACCGCGCCGGGGAGCTCCTCGAGCTCGAGCGTGGAGGTCCGCGTCCACCCCTGCACGTGCGGGTCGCACGTCGTCACCGCCGCCCGCTCGCGCAGCAGCGCCTCGACGACGTCGACGGCGGGAGACTCCCGCAGGTCTCCGACGCCCGGCTTGTAGGCGAGCCCCAGCACCAGCACGCTCGCCCCCCGCAGCCCTCCCGGTCGGTCGCGCAGCACCTGCGACGCACGCCTGACGACGTAGTCGGGGCGGCTCGTGTTGATGTCGTCGGCCAGCTCGGCGAAGCGGAACCGTCGGCCGAGCGCCGTGCGGGTCTGCCAGGCCAGGTACATGGGGTCGATCGGCAGGCAGTGCCCTCCGACGCCCGGCCCCGGCACCCAGTACGCCATCGAGTGGCCCTTGGTCATCGCCGCGTCGAGCATCTCGTGGATGTCGATGCCCATGTCGTGGCAGATCTCGGACAGCTCGTTGACCAGCCCGATGTTGACGTAGGCCTGCGTGTTCTCGAAGACCTTGGCCATCTCGGCGATGCGCGGGCTCGAGACCGGGACGGTCCGCTCGACGATCGTGCCGTAGAAGCGGTCGATGACCAGCAGGCCCTCGGGCGTCGTGGCGGACACGAGCTTGGGGGTGTTCTCGAGCGTGTGCTGCGGGCTGCCGGGGTCGATCCTCTCGGGCGAGAAGCCCAGGTGGAAGTCGACGCCCGGACGCAGACCGGACGACTCCGTGAGCACCTCGGCCAGCAGGCCCTCGGTGGTGCCCGGGTACGTCGTCGACTCCAGCACGACGGCGGCGTCCCGGCGGAGCATCCGGCCGATCATCCGGCCGGCGGACGCGACGTACGACAGGTCGGGGACGTGCTGCGTCAGCGGTGTCGGGACCGCGATGACCGCGACGTCGAACGGCACCTCGACGTGCTCGTCGGCCCCGTCCGGGTCCCAGCCCAGGCGGGCCGTGAAGCGTCCGGACGCGGTCGCGGACCGGATGCGGTGGTCCGTCGCGTCCTCGATGTACGTGACCCCTGCGCACAGGAGCTCGATCTTGCGGGGGTCGAGGTCGATGCCGACGACCTCGTGGCCGACCTCGGCCGCCCGCAGCGCCAGCGGGAGGCCCACGTACCCGAGCCCCACCACGATCACGCGGCTCATGACCGGCCCGCCAGGACGGCGTCGCGCACTCCGACGCGCTCGCCGCGGTGCTCGTGCGGCTCGTCCTCGGTCAGGACGACCGACAGCGGGTCCTCGTGGTCGAACAGGACCGTCAGGATCGAGTCACCCGTCACGGGCCGGTGCCTCGACCACACGACGGGGATGCCCGCCTCGACGAACTCGGCGCAGTCGCCCATGTACGTCCGGGCCCCGGTCCCCGAGAGGTACTCCATCGGCCCGTCGAACGCCCTGATCACCGAGATGATCCCGGCCGACCCGCGCTCGTTCTCGCCGGCCGGACGGCTGAAGGTCAGCGGGGTCTCGATGCCGAGCAGGTCGCGGACCAGCAGGATCAGGCGGAAGTTGAGCTCCCACAGGACGTCGGTGCGAATCGACAGGATCTCGTCGCAGATGCGCGGGCCGTGGACGTCCCAGAACGCCGGCTTCCGGGCGCCGTGCGTGTAGCGCTTGACGATCTCGTCCGCGAGGTGACCCGTCGCGCCGGCCGCCAGTCGCTTGACGTTGATCGGGTCGGTCACGGGGCCCTTGACGAGCGGGACCGTGACCCAGCCGCCCCGCATCGTCACGCGGCGCTGGTAGCCCTTGTGCACGTACTGGTCCCAGATCTTGAGGTCGAACAGATCGGCCTTGGCCATCTTGTGCCAGAAGCCCGAGTACGGGAGCAGGTCGGGCTGGTGGGCGGAGTAGACCGTCACGACGGCACCGCCGATCCACGTCCACGACGGACGACGCCCCGCTCGGTCCCGGCTCCGTGGGTGTCCCTGATGCGATCCATTGCCGCTTCCCTTCGACGACCTGACGGTGATGGGCACCAGTAAGGCACGGCGTCAGAAAACAATCGTCAAAGCGGCGCGGCCCTCCGATCGGGCCGGGAGCGCGGGGTCAGCGGGCGCGCTCGTGGGCCCTGATGCGCGCAGCCGGGAGCTCCCTGTCGTAGAACGCTACCGGGCCGACGGCACCCTTGAAGTAGCTCTGGAGGTACCCCGTGCCGATGCGCAGCGGCGCCGACCCGCGGGTCGGCCTGATGCGGTAGTCGGCGAGCGAGTCGGTGTCGCGCAGGACGCCGTTGCGGTAGATCTTGACGTAGCCGGACGGGTACCGCGACGACGTCGCGCGGGCGTTGAACACCAGCGTCATGTGGATCCACCGTCGCGGGACGACCTTGGTCTGGACGTAGGAGCCCGCGCCGAGTCCGCCGCGGGCGTTGAACGCGTACCCGCTGAGCCGGTTGGGCCGGTTCTCGTCGTTGCGCCGGGAGTACATGCGGGCGTACCACTCGTGCTGTCCGGGACTGCCCTTCCCGAGCACGTAGACGTAGCCGCTGCCCTCGTCGTCCGCGAACTGGAGCGTGTCGGGCCGGATCAGGTAGTCGACCGTCAGCACGCCCTTCGTGGCGATGCTGAACCTGCGCGACGACCTGAACGACACGTGGTCCCCCGCACCGTCGAGCACGACGGCACGGTCGCCGTTGCGCATCCGCGTCAGACGGGCGTCGCCGTGCAGCGTGCCCGACCGCCTGCCGGTGACCAGGTCGCGGTCGCCGGCGACGAGTGCCGTCGGGCGGTCGGCCAGCAGGGCGCGGGTGTAGGCCGAGGGCCTGGCCGCGTCGGCCGGTGCCGTCGCCAGCACCCCCGCGCCGACGATCAGCGTCGCTGCGGCCGACAGTCGGACGGCGTGACGGAACTTCACGGTGGTCTCCCTCCACGTGGTGTGTGGTGAGAGCGTAAAAGAATCGTGAAAGCGCCGCTGACACGTCGAGGCCGGCTGAGCGTGGAGGGGCGCGCTCCGTGCCGGTGAGGTGGGTCACACCCTCCGCGGAAGATCGCCGCTCAGGACTGTGATGCGTGTCACGCATTCGTGCAAAATCCCCGCGGTTGCAGGGGCCGGAGGTGAAGGCCTCAGCGCGAGTGCTGCGAGGGCACCACCGCGACCACCGGCCACGGGTGCCGCGGGGTCGTGGTACCCACCGCGCGACGCGCCAGCGGCAGCAGGTGACGGTGCGTCTCCACGAGCTCGGCGGCGATGACGACGCAGGCGGCGCGGCCCATGGCCGTCGCGATCTCGCCGACCTCGTCGTCCGGCACGACCCGCACCGAGGCGACGATGCCGTCCAGGTCGCGACTCCACCACACGACGTCGCGCCAGAGCGCCGACGACGCGACCGTGCGACGCAGCTCCGAGGAGCCCGCCAGCAGCTGGACGACGACCAGCTCGCCCGTGCGCCGGGCAGCCTCCTCGATCGCCCGGCGCACCACGGCGTCCTGCGAGCCCCTCGTGCCCTCCGGTCCGACGACCGCCACGACGTGGTCGTCGCGGTCGGGCCGACCGTCGCGCTCGGCGCGCACCACGACGGGCCGGCCGGCAGCTCGTCGACCGGTCATGCCGGCTGCCCCGCCCGGTCGTGGGCGCGAGGCACCACGGCCACCGGCGCGGCCGAACGTCGCAGGAGCCGCGAGACCACCGCCCGCGACGCCGGCCGGTGATGGTCGGCGAGCGGCTGTCCCACGACCAGCACCGACGCGTGGACGCTCGCGGCCAGGCAGGCGTGCACCGGGTGGTCCGGCTCGACGTCGGTGTGCACCGTGACATGGGGGAACCGGCACCGCCACCGGTCGACGGCCTGCTCGAGCAGGTAGCCCCGCTGCGAGCTCGTGGCGTGGTCGCCGCCGACTCCGGCCGCGTGCACGACGTGCAGGGGCTCTGCGCGCAGGACGGCGGCGTGCATCGCGAAGGCCAGCTGACCGTCGACCTGGTGGCCGGCGTCCAGCGCCACCACGACGGACGCCAGCCGCGACTCGTCCAGCAGCACCTGCGTCGCGTCGCCCCTGACCGTCGCGTGCTCGACGACCAGGCCGCGGTGCGGAGCGGCGACGGCGGTGACGTCGTCGAACAGCGGCGGCGACGTCACAGGATCGTCCGTCACGTGCACGACCCTCAGTGCGCTGCGTCGTCGCGCGGCCTCCTCGGCAGCGAACGCGGCCACCTGCAGGTGTTGTCCGTACCTGACACCCAGCACCACGGGGAGCCCGTCCATCGCGCCCACCTCCTTCGTCCTCGCCAGCGTCGGCGATGCCCGCCGATGCGGGCACGAGCCAAGGGCCCGGGCACCGGGGACCTTCGGCACCCGCCGACGCCTGCCCAGAGTCCAACGTCCCGACCCCGAGGGCGGGCCTTCCCTCCCGGGGTGCCCGCCGGCCGCCGACGCTGGGGCAGATCGGGGCACGAACGGAGACACGCATGGCGAGGAGGACGTCCTCGATCGTCGTCAGCATCGACGGCGGGTACGCGTCGACAGCCGCGCTCGAGCTCGCCCTGCACGAGGCCGAGCTGCGCGGCACCCACGTCCGCGCCCTGGTGTGCTGGCCGCCCGAGGCGCGGCACGACGACGGCGAGGTGCTGCTGTGCAACACGCACGCCCAGGCCGCCGACCTCCTCGACGTCGTCGTGGAGACCGTGCGCCGGCGCCACCCCGACACCGTCCCCGTCGTCGGCCAGGTCCTCCACGCGCCCGCGTCGGCCGCCCTGGTGGAGGCCTCCGCCGACGCCGACCTGCTCGTGCTGGGGTCCACGGCCGGCACGCCGACGGTGCAGCACCACTCCCGCAGGATCCTGATGCACTGCCTCGACCTCGCGATCTCGCCCGTCGTGGTCGTGCCGTGGACGTTCGACGCGCTCGCCGCCCGCACCGGTGGACCTTCGTCCCGCTGACGAGGGCTCAACGGCCGTGTGGCCCCCCGGCGTGGGCGGCGACCATGGTGCTGCGGACCCGCACGGGCACGCGTCCCGTCAGCCGCTCCACCGAGAGGCGCACCATGCCCACCCACGACCACGAGCACCGCACCACGATCCGCGAGATCGCGCACCAGGAGTGCCTCGAGCTGCTGACCACCACGACCGTCGGCCGCGTCGCGTTCGTCGGACCGGACGGCGTCGAGCTCGTGCCGGTGAACTTCGCCCTGATCGGCGGTGTCGTCTACTTCCGCACGCTCCCCGACGGGTTCCTCGCCCAGCTGGCGCGCCGCACCCGGGTCGCCTTCGGGGTCGACCACCACGACGACACCTACCGGGACGGGTGGAACGTCACGGTCAAGGGCACCGCCTCGCAGGTCGAGGACCGCGCCACGATCAACCTCGTGCTCGGGCACGGCCGCCTCCGCCCGTGGGCCGGCGGGGTCCGCCCGATGGTCGTCAGGGTCGAGATCGACTCGATCGCCGGACGCCGCGTCTCAGGTCACTGACGACCAGCTCGCGGGCGATGTGCTCGGTCCAGGCGTCGACGACCCGCCAGTCGCGACGGTCGCCCGACACCGCCCGCGCGACCGTGGCGACGAGCCGCCCGGCGACCGACCGCCGCGGCTGCCCGAGCGCGCCGCCGAAGACCATGTGGCCGCAGGCCTCGCCGCGACGGGCCATCGCATCGGCCGAGACGACCTGCTCGTTCTCGCACTCGACCTCCGACACCGGCCCGGTGCTGAACAGCCACAACCGGGCGGGCGGGTCCTGGCGCACGTACTCCAGTGCCTTCGCGGCCGGACGCATCCAGTGACCGTCGAGCACGGTGCTGCCGAGGACGACGGCATCGGCGCCGTCGAGCACGCGGAGGTCGGCGAGCCCGACCCGCTCGACCCGCTCGGTCCCGGGGAGCAGGACGTGGAGGTGATCGGCGACCCGGTCCGCGATGTCGCCGGCGGTGCCCCCGGAGCAGCTCGCGGCAGCCACCAGCACGCGCCGCACGACGACGGGGCACGCCTGCTCCTCACGCACGGCCGGTCACCGGCCGTCGTAGTCGGCCGGGACGACCGCCACGGGGCACTGGGCGACGGCCAGCACCCGCGAGGCCAGCGGCCGGGACACCCCGAGGCGCAGCGTGTGGTGAGGACGACCCACGACGACGAGCTCGGCCGCGCGGGTCGCGCGAGCCACCGCGGTCGCGGGGTCGTCGTGCACCGCGCCCTCGAGCACCATCACGTCGGGGCGTCTCGTCCGCCACGCCGCGACCGCCGCGGAGACATCGGCGCGCGCGGCCTCGGCGTCGCTGGCGAGCGTCCCGGGCGGCGTCGCGTGCAGCACGTGGAGCAGGCAGTCGCGCGCGCCGGCCTCCTCGAACGCCAGCCGCAGGGGGCCGGCCGCCGACGTCTCCCCGTCGAGCGCGACGACGACCTCGCCGTCCGGCCCGGTGGGGAACTCGAGCTCCGGCACGACCACGACGGGGCACGGCGCACGCATCGCCAACCGCCCCGCGACCCTGGTGCGCAGGATCCGCTCGTACCACGGCACGTCGTCGGCGCCGACCACCACGAGGCGCGCCCCGCGCGCCTCGCGGTCGAGCGCGTCGATGGGCGCCTGCTCGGTCAGGACGAACTCGGTGTCGAGCCCGGGGTGGGTCTGGTCGAGCGCGCGACGCGCGTCCGCCAGCACCTCCCTGCCCGCGGCGACCTCCCGGTCGAGCATCGCCCTCTCGGCGCCGAGGTAGAACTCGGCGGACTGCGCACCGGTGCCCACCGCGTGCACGACCCGCAGCCCCGCCCCGGTCGAGCGGGCCTCGTCGGCGGCGAACGCGACGGCGCTGGGCTGCTTGTCGGCGATCGCGACGACGACGGGTCTCGGCCTGGTGCTCATGTGCCCTCCTGGATGCTCACGGTCCAGCATCCGTCCGGACCGTCGCCGGCCTCCACGGACTCGCGACCACGGCTCGAGGGACGAAGGTCCGCAGACGACCCCCTCGAGATGGCCGGCTGGCCCTCGGCCGCGCGTAGTCTGACGCTCGACAGCACCTTCGGACCCCTGGGAGCGACATGAGCCATGACCAGTCCGAGATGGGCGGGCCGACCCTCGAGTTCGAGGCGCTCCTGCGTCACTTCGTCGAGCGCGCCGAGACGCTGATGGGCTCGCAGGCCCGCATGCGCGACCTGATCAGGGTCAACAACGACCTGACGAGCAACCTCGACCTGCCCACCGTGCTGCGCCGCATCGTCGAGATCGGCCTCGAGCTGATCCAGGCGCGGTACGGCGCCATGGGGGTGATCGGCGACGAGCGGCGGCTCGAGCAGTTCATCCACGTCGGGATGGACGACGAGACCGTCTCGCAGATCGCCCACCTGCCCGAGGGGCGCGGACTCCTCGGGGCGCTGATCGACGACCCGCGCCCGGTCCGCCTCGCGTCCATCGCGGCCGACGACCGGTCGAGCGGCTTCCCCGCACACCACCCGCCGATGGAGAGCTTCATCGGCGTGCCCATCCGCGTCCGCGACCGCGTCTTCGGCAACCTCTACCTGACCGACAGCCGCAACGGCCGCTTCTCCGCCGACGACGAGGAGCTCGCCCAGGCCCTCGCGGGCACCGCCGGCATCGCGATCGAGAACGCGCGGCTGTTCGAGGACTCGGAGTACCGCGCGCGCTGGTCGACCGCGCTCGTCGAGGTCTCACGCCGCCTGATGTCCGCCGACGAGGGGGACGAGCTCGACGTGCTGGTCGAGCGCCTGCGTCACCTCGCCCAGGCCGACCTGGTGAGCGTGGCCCTGGTTCCTGCCGACGACGAGGGCACGATCGTCGTCGACCGCGCCGTCGGCCTGGGGGCCGACTCGCTCGTGAAGATGTCGTTCCCGGTCGGCGACACCGTCGCCGCCGAGCCGCTGCGGACCGGCGAGGCGGCGATCATCACGTCCCTGGCCGACCACGCGTCCCACGGCTTCGAGGAGCAGTCGATGCTGGGCAACGCCATGATCATCCCGTTCACCACCGGCGCCCGGACCATCGGCATCCTCTGCGTGGCGCGCGCCCAGGACCGCCCGCCGTTCGCGCCTCGGGACGTCGACATGGGCGTGTCGTTCGCGGGCCACGTCAGCCTCGCGCTCGACCGCACCGAGGTGAGGGTGACCCGCCGCCGCATGGCCCTGCTCGAGGACCGGTCGCGCATCGCCCGCGACCTGCACGACCACGTCATCCAGAGACTCTTCGCCACGGGCCTCAACCTGCAGGCCACGGCCGTGGGCGCCGATCCCGAGACCGCCGCGAAGATCATGGCCCAGATCGGCGAGATCGATGCCGCGATCACGCAGATCCGGCAGAGCATCTTCGCGATCCGCCGCGACCCGGACACGACGTCGTCGAGCCTGCGCGCACGGATCCTCGAGATCGTCGACCGCTCCGACGGGCAGCTGCCTCACCGCCCGCGCGTCACGTTCCTCGGCCCCGTCGACCTGCTCGCCGACGCGGGACTGACCGACGACGTGTCGGCAGCGCTGACCGAGGCGCTCGCCAACACGGTGCGTCACGCCAGGGCGACACGCGTCGACATCACGGTCTCGGCGGTGGCCGGGCAGGTCACGATCGAGGTCGTCGACGACGGGATCGGCATCGGCGACGTCGACGCGCTCAGCGGGCTCGCGAACCTGCGCGACCGCGCGGCGGCGCGGGGCGGCACGTTCGAGGCCCTGCCGGCCGCATCCGGCGGCACGCGGGTCTCGTGGTCCGTGCCCGTGTGACGGGCCTCAGGGGCTGTCCAGCAGACGACTGGCGAGCACGGCCGCTTGGGTGCGACGCTCCAGGCCCAGCTTGGCCAGCACGTTCGACATGTAGTTCTTGACCGTCTTCTCCGCCAGGAACAGACGGTCGCCGATCTGCCGGTTGGTCAGGCCCTCGGCGACCAGCTCGAGGATCCTCCGCTCCTGGGCCGTCAGAGACCGCAGCTCGTCCGGCTCGCCCGGCTCGCCCTCGCGGAGCCTCTCCATGACCTTGGCCGTCACGCTCGGATCGAGCAGGGATCCGCCCGCGGCCACGTGGCGGACGGCGGCGACGAGGTCCTGCCCCGTGACCTGCTTGAGGACGTACCCGGCCGCTCCGGCCATGATCGACGCGAACAGGGCCTCGTCGTCGTCGAACGACGTCAGGATGATCGCCTTGGTGGCGGGGTGGGTCGAGCGGATCTGCCGGCACACCTCGATGCCGCTCCCGTCCGGCAGGCGCGCGTCGAGGATCGCGACGTCGGGTCTCAGCGCGGGGACCCGCGCCAGTGCCGCGGCCGCGGTGCCGACGTCGCCGACCACCTCGATGTCCCCGCTGCTCTCGAGCAGGTGCTTCAACCCGGCCCGCACGACCTCGTGGTCGTCGAGAAGGAACACGCGTACCGTCATCGATCCTCCTTGGACGGCGTCGCGGGGGTCGACGCCGGCAGAGCGTTCATCCTGAGGTCCCTCCGGCCGGTGCAGAAGGGTCGAAGGTCCCTTGCCGACGGGGAGACCGACCCTCCTCCACGGCCACTCCCTCGCCCACGCTCGGGGCAGGGGCCGACGACCACGGAGGCGACCGATGACGGCACTGGCACGCGTCGTGGTGGGCGTCGACGGCAGCGAGTCGTCGGCCGACGCCCTCGAGCTGGCCCTGCGCGAGGCGCACCTGCGGGAGACCCACGTCCTCGCCGTGACGTGCTGGCCCCTGGCCGTCCACCACGACGGTTCCCTCACGACGCTCTGCGCGACGCGCGGGCAGGCGATCGAGCTGCTGGAGGACGTCATCGTGACGGTCCGGCTCCGGCACCGACACCCGGCCCTCGTCCTGCGCCAGGTCGACGACGACGAGCCGGGCAGGGCCCTGGTGAAGGCCTCGCGAGGAGCCGAGCTCGTGGTGCTGGGCGCGTCGCGCCGCGACGGACCGACCGTCCGCCACTGCCTGGTGCATGCCGAGGCGCCCGTCGTCGTGGTCCCCCGGGCCGCCGGCACGGACCGTGCTCCCGAGGTTCCGGACGTCCGGGGTCGTGTGCGTCCGCCGGGGCTGGGTACTCCTCCGTGGTCCAGGGGCGAGAGACGATCAAAGGAGCAGCCATGAAGGCGCTGGTGTACCGCGGACCGCACGACGTCCGTGTCGAGGACGTCGACGACGCGACGATCGAGGACCCGACCGATGCGATCATCCGCATCACGACGACCAACATCTGCGGGTCAGACCTGCACATGTACGAGGGCCGCACGGCGGTCGAGGAGGGCACGGTGCTCGGGCACGAGAACACCGGTGTCATCGAGGAGGTCGGCAGCGCGGTCGGCCGCTTCAAGGCCGGTGACCGGGTGTCCGTGCCGTTCAACATCGGCTGCGGCACCTGCAAGAACTGCCAGACGGGCTGGAGCTCGTTCTGCACCCGCATGAACCCGATCGAGGGCATGGACGGTGCGGCCTACGGCTACGCCAACATGGGCCCCTACCGCGGCGGGCAGGCCGAGTACCTGCGCGTCCCGCTCGCCGACTTCAACCTGCTCGCGCTGCCGCAGGGCACCGAGCACGAGAACGACTTCACGATGCTGTCGGACGTGTTCCCGACCGGGTGGCACGGCGTCGAGCTGTCGGGCATGAAGGCCGGCGAGACCGTCGCGGTGTTCGGCGGTGGGCCCGTCGGACTGATGGCCGCGCACGCCGCGATGATCAAGGGCGCCAGCCAGGTGTTCGTCGTCGACCAGCAGGCCGACCGGCTGAGGCTCGCCGAGCAGATCGGCGCGACGCCGATCGACTTCAGCGCCGGTGACCCGGCCGACCAGATCATCGAGGCGACGCACGGCGCCGGCACCGACCGTGGCGTCGAGGCCGTGGGCTACCAGGCGCACGACCACCAGGGCGACGAGCACCCCGAGCTCGTGCTGGACAACCTGGTCAAGACCGTCCGCACGACCGGCGGCATCGGCGTCGTGGGCGTGTACGTGCCGGAGGACCCGGACGCCGCCGACGAGGGCGCCAAGGAGGGTCGCATCGGCTTCGACTACGGCACCTTCTTCACGAAGGGCCAGAGCATGGGCACGGGCCAGGCGCCGGTCAAGCGCTACAACCGTGAGCTGCGCGACCTGATCGTCGCCGGGCGCGCGACGCCGGGCTGGATCGTGTCGCACGAGCTCTCGCTCGGCGAGGCCGCCGACGGGTACGACCACTTCGACAAGCGCGAGGACGGCTGGACCAAGGTGCTGCTCCACCCGTGATCACCGGGTGGCGCAGGACGGTCGGACCGCACAGGTGCGGCCGGCCGGCCTGCGCCCGCGGCCGGTCAGGCGTGGGGACGCTCGCCGCTGACGACGTGGTCGGCGTGGTTCAGTCCCTCGCGGACGAGTCGCTCGACGTGCCCGCCACGCAGCGAGTACAGGGCCGTCCGCCCCTCGCGCAGGACGTCGACGACGCCGGCCCGGCGCAGCTTGGCCAGGTGCTGGCTGACCGACGTGCGGGACGCGTCGACGGCCTCGACGAGGGCCGTGACGGTCTGCGGCCCCTCCGTCATCAGCCACAGCAGCTCGAGGCGGGTCGGCTCGCCGAGCATCGCGAAGATCTCCGAGCCGTGCGCCAGTCGCGTGGCGTCGGGGCGCGCGGGGTGGTCGAGACTGGCGTCCTCGGACGGTTCGGGCGATGACCAGGTCATGGCAGCGACGGTAGCGGCCAGCGCGGCCACCACGGCGAGCGCCGCCGTCGCGGCGGGGACCCCGGCGGCGCGACCGACCCATCCGGCCACGGGGTAGGCGAACAGGTAGCAGGCGTGCGACAGCGAGAAGTGGGCCGCGAACGCCGCCGGCCGCTCGGCGTCCGAGGCGGCGGACGTGATGACCTGACCCGTCGGCGTCAGCACCGCCGAGCCTGCCGCGCCCAGGACGAACCAGACGACCAGCAGCGTCGGCCAGGTCGGCGAGGACGTCACGAGCACCGCCGCGCCCAGGGCGGCGGTGACGGCGATCGCGCCGCCCAGCATGACCTGCCGCTCCGAGCGGCGGCGCAGCACCCGCGGCAGCGCGAGCGCCACGACCATCGATCCGGCACCGAACACGCCGAACGCGACGGCCACCGAGTCGGCGCCGCCGCCCAGCGTCCCGCGCGTCACGACGACGGTGTTCACGAGCACCGTGGCGGTCGCACCCGCCGCGGCCAGGTCGAGGGCGACGACCGCACGCAACCGGGGTCGGCCCGCGAACAGGCGCACGCCCGCCGTCAGCCGGCGACGGAACGGCTCGGACCCCTCCACGGGTACCGCTCCCCCGCCCTGCCGCGAGCCCAGCACCAGCAGCGCCGAGCCCACGAAGCCGATCGCGGTGCCGACGAACAGGCCGTGGTACGAGACGACCAGCAGCGCGATGGCGGCCACGAGCGGGCTCAGCACGGCCTCGAGGTCGTAGGCGAGCCGCGAGAACGACAGCGCCCGCGTGTAGTCGTCCTTGCGCGGCAGGACCGTCGGCAGCAACGCCTGGTAGGTCGGCGTGAACGTCGCCGAGGCGGCCTGCAGCACGAAGATCAGCACGTACACCTGCCACACCTGGTCGACCCAGGGCAGCGTCGCGGCCACCAGGACCCGCACGACGTCCGAGCCGACCAGGACGACACGTGGCGCGAGCCCGGCCACGATCGCGGCCATGGCCGGGGCGACGCCCACGTACGCCACCATCTTGACCATCAGCGCCGTCGCGACCACGGCTCCGGCCGACCCCGGGGCGATGTCGTACGCCAGCAGGCTCAAGGCGACCGTCAGCAGACCCGTCCCGAGCAGCGCCACGACCTGGGCACCGAGGAGACGGCGGTAGGGCGCGGAGCGCAGCGCGGACGAGGCAGTGGACATGCCGACACAATATGTGCACGTTCACGCACACGTCGAGTCGAGGGGGCGCCGCCGTCGCGGGGACGTCTGGCACTGGTGGTCGCGGCGCCGCGCCGACACGATCGGGTCGTCGTCCCGATTTGACCAGGATTTGACGCGGGCATGACCCGGCCATGAGGCGACGAGACCGAGACTCTCCAGGTGGCTGCCGTCACGCACGCGCTGCGCCACCACCTCCCCCGCTCCCACCTCCCGAAGGACGCCCATGCCGAACGACTTCTACGGCCTCCCGCTGCACCCGCTGATCGTCCACGCGACGGTCGTGATCATCCCGCTGGCGGTCCTGACCGTGATCCTCGGCGCCGTGTGGCCGCGATTCCGCGCGTGGGCCGGGCCGCTCCCGGTCGGCCTCAGCCTGGTCGGCCTGGTCCTCGTCCCCCTGAGCACGTCGACCGGCGAGACGCTCGAGAAGCACGTCGAGCGGTCGGCCCTGCTGGAGAAGCACACGCAGATCGCCGAGGGGCTGCTCCCGTGGATGATCGCGCTGTTCGTGCTGTCGGCGGTCGGCTACGCGCTCCACTGGCGCAGCACCCGGGGCCACTCCGTGACCCGGGCCGTCACGGTCGCTGTCTCGGTGCTGGCGATCGTCGCCGCCGTCGGGGCGTCCGTGCAGGTGGCCCGCATCGGGCACAGCGGGGCCAAGGCTGCCTGGGACGACACCGACATGAGCTCCTCGGCCCGTCCGTGAGCGGCCCCGAGGGCCAGGAGGTCCCGGCCGCCCACGAGGACGAGGCGCACGACGGCGGCATGGCCGTGCGGCTCAACTGGCTGCGTGCCGGCGTCCTCGGCGCCAACGACGGCATCGTGTCGACGGCGGGTCTCGTCGTCGGCGTCGCCGGCGCGACGTCGTCGCGTGGCGCGATCTTCACCGCCGGACTGGCCGGGCTGGTCGCCGGCGCCGTGTCGATGGCGCTCGGCGAGTACATCTCCGTCAGCAGCCAGCGCGACAGCGAGAGGTCGCAGCTCGCGCTCGAGCGCCGCGAGCTCGTCGAGCTGCCGGACCAGGAGCTCGACGAGCTCGCGGCGATCTACCGGCGCAAGGGCCTGTCCACGGCCACGGCCAGGCTCGTGGCCGAGGAGCTGACCGAGCACGACGCCCTCGCGGCCCACGCCGACGCCGAGCTGCACATCGACCCCGACGGGCTCACCAACCCGTGGCACGCCTCGGCCGCGTCCGCCGTCGCGTTCACGCTCGGTGCCCTGCTCCCCCTGGCGGCGATCCTGCTCGCTCCGGCCGGCGTCCGCGTCGTCGCGACCGTGCTGATCGTCCTGATCGCCCTGGCGGTGGCGGGGACGCTCAGCGCGCGCCTCGGTCACAGCAGCATCCGCCGCGCCGTCACGCGCGTCGTGGCCGGTGGGGCGGCCGGCCTGATGCTGACCTACCTGATCGGGCGGCTGTTCGGCACCGCCGTCAGCTGAGCCCCTCGAGGTCTCGCGCGCGACGTGCGGCCTCCGACGCGGCTGCGTGCTCGACCGATGCGTCGCGCGCCCCCGTGTCGAGCGCGGTGCTCATCCGGACGGACACCTCGGTGCCGTCGCGCCGGACGTGCACCGCGAAGCCGGCGTCCTCGAACACCTGCAGCATGGGGTGGTTCGTGGCCAGGACGTCCGCCACGAACCACGCGACGCCGGCGGCCCGGGCGTCCGCGGCGGCCCGCTCGAGCAGCAGCGTCGCGACGCCGCAGCCGTGCGCGTCGTCCGCCACCAGGAAGGCGACCTCGGCCGACGACGGGTCGAGCCGTTCGACGTCCGCGACGCCGAGCACCCGGTCGTCGCGGGTCAGCACGTAGGCCGTCACGGACGGCGATCCCGAGAACAGGTGGTCGAGGTGCCGCGGCACGGTGCTCGCGCCCAGGCCGAAGAACCGCGTGTAGAGGTTCTGCTCGCTGGTGCGGGCGAAGAGCTGCTCCAGCGCGGCGCGGTCGGACGCCACCAGCGTCCGCACCACCGCGTGCCTGCCGTCGGCCAGCACGACGGTCGCGGGCCGCGCCGCGCTCACGCGCCGACCACGCGGCGGGCGCGGCCCCGGCGCCACGTCTTCTCGACCACGACGACCGGGACGACCACGAAGCCGGCCGCCGCGGCAGCGACCCACTGCAGGGCGCCCAGGCCGCTCGACCCGAACACGTCCTGCATGAAGGGCACGTGGACGAACGCCGCCTGCAGGGCCACGACGGCGGCGATGCCGACGAACACGTAGCGGTTGGAGAACAGACCGATCGTGCGGACCGGCTCCTTCAGCGTGCGGCACGTCAGCAGGTAGAACGCCTGGAAGAACATCAGCGTCGTGACGGCGAGGGTCTGCGCCTCGGCGAGTGCGCCGTCGCCGGGCGTCCGGTCGCCCGACAGGGGCTGGCCCGTCACGTCGAGCGACACCAGGAAGACCCCGACCGCGACCGCGCACATCAGCACCCCGACGTAGGCCGTGCGCACCAGCACGAATCGCGACAGCAGCGGTTCGCGCGGATCGCGCGGCCGGTGCGACATGATCGCGGCCTCCGGGGCCTCGAACGCCAGCGGCAGGGCGAGCGAGACCGTCGCGATCAGGTTGATCCACAGGATCTGCACCGGCTCGACCGGCAGCACGGGCTGACCGCCGACGACGGGAAAGGCCAGCACCGCCACCACGATCACCAGTCCCTCGCCGACATTCGTGGGGAGGGCGAAGGCGAGGGCCTTGACGAGGTTGTCGTAGACCCGCCGGCCCTCGGCGATCGCGGTGCGCATCGTGCCGAAGTCGTCGTCGCCGAGCACGATGTCGGCGGCCTCCTTGGCCGCAGCGGTGCCGGCGAGGCCCATCGCGACCCCGACGTCCGCCTGCCGCAGCGCGGGGGCGTCGTTGACCCCGTCCCCCGTCATGGCGACGATCGCGCCACCCGTCTGGAGCGCCGTGACCAGACGCAGCTTGTGCTCCGGTGCCACGCGCGCGAAGACCCTGGTGCGTCCGACGCGCTCGAGCAGCTGGGCGTCGTCCAGCTCGTCGATCTCGGCACCCGTGAGCACCGGCAGGTCGCCGACGATGCCGAGCTCGCGCCCGATGGCCGCCGCGGTGGCGGGGTGGTCACCCGTGATCATCGTGACGTCGATCCCCGCCGCGTGGCACTCCGCGACGCTCTGGGCCACGCCGGCACGGGGCGGGTCGATCATCGCGACGAGCCCGAGGAGCTCGAGGGTGGGCGGCCACGACGCCACGTCGGTGACCTCGCCGCAGCACCGCGCGAACGCCAGCACCCGCATGCCCTGTCCCGCGAGCCGGTCGACCGCCTCGCGAGCCGGGACGGCCACGGCCTCGGCGACGTGCCCCAGGATCACCTCCGGTGCACCCTTGACGTACGTCATCGGCTCGGGGACGTCGTCGGGCGTCTCGACCACGCTCGCCATGTAGCGCCGGTCGGCGTCGAACGGCAGGAGGTCGACCCTCCGCCGGCGGGCCAGGTCGGCGCGCGACAGTCCGGCCCGGTCGGCCGCCGCGAGGAGGGCCCCGTCGGTCGGGTCGCCGTCGACGCGGCGGTGCGGACCCTCGCCCACCAGACGGCTCTCGTTCGCCAGCACCGCCGCCACGAGGAGGTCGCGCACCGAGGCCGGCAGGTCCGCCACCGGTTCCCCGTCCCGCACGACCCGCCCCTCGGCTGCGTAGCCCTCTCCCTCGAACGCCACCTCGGTGTCGGGCGTCCAGGCCCGGCGGACCACCATCTCGTTGCGCGTCAACGTGCCCGTCTTGTCGGTGCACACGACGCTGGTGGCCCCGAGCGTCTCGACCGCCGGCAGCTCGCGGACGATGGCACGGCGCGCGGCCATGCGCCGGACGCCGATCGCCAGGGCGATCGTGACGATCGCGGGCAGCCCCTCGGGGACGGCGGCCACGGCGAGCGTGATCGCCGCGAGCGCGGCGTCGGCCGGCGAGTAGCCCCTCAGCAGCGCGACCGCGAGCAGGACGACCGTGACGCCGGCGATGGTGAGGGTGACGCGCGATCCCATCCGGGCGATCGACCGGGTCAGGGGCGTCGTGGTCGCCTCGGTCCTCGTCACCAGCCCGGAGATGCGGCCCAGCTCGGTGCTGTCGCCGGTCTCGACGACGAGGCCGCGGCCCGTGCCGCTGCTGACGATGGTGCCGGCGTGCAGCACCGACGACCGCTCGGCGAGCACCGCGCCGGGTGCGACGCTGCGGCTCGACTTGTCGACCGGGACGGACTCGCCGGTCAGCGCCGACTCGTCGGCCCGCAGACCGTGGTCGTCGACGAGCCGCAGGTCGGCCACGACCTGGTCGCCGGACGACATCTCGACGATGTCGCCCGGTACCAGCTGTTCGGACGCCACGGCCGTCCAGTCACCGTCGCGCAGGGTGCTGGCCGGCGCCTCGACCATCTCCGCGAGTGCGCTGATGGCCCGCCCGGCGCGGAACTCCTGGACGAACCCGATCGCCGAGTTCAGCACGACGACGGCCAGGACGACGGCGCCGTTGACGACCTCGCCGAATGCGAGGGCGACGCCGGCCGAGGCGATCAGCGCGTAGATCAGCGGGCTCGCGAGCTGCCGCAGGACGACCTGCCACCACGCCGGCCCGTCCTGGTGCGCGAGGGTGTTCGGACCGTAGACGCGGGCTCGCCGGGCGGCCTCCTCGCTGCTCAGGCCGTCGCGCCCCGCCGACAGCGCCTCGAGGGTCTCGTCGACCTCGAGGTCGTGCCAGGTCGGGTGCCGGCCGTCGACCGCCGTCACGGACGGAACTCGATGCCGGTCGCGTCGGTCGTGACGACGGTCCCGGCCGTGCCCGCGAACATCTTGTCGATGTCGGTCAGCGACCCGATCACGGCCGACAGACCCGTCTCGCGGGCGAACTGGCCCGCGGCCCGCACCTTGGGGCCCATCGACCCGGCCGGGAAGTCGGCCGGATCGAGCGCGTCGGGGTGGGCGCGGGCCACGAGCCGCTGGTCCGGTCCGCCCCAGTCGGTGAAGACCCCGGCGACGTCCGTCGCGATCACCAGCAACCGGGCGCCGAGGTCGCGGGCGAGGACGGCGCTGGCGAGGTCCTTGTCGATGACCGCCTCGACCCCCACGAGGGTGCCCGTGGCCCGGTCGCGGGCCGTCGGCACTCCCCCGCCGCCCGCGCAGATCACGACACCGTGACGGTCGAGGATCCACTGGACCGCCTCGGTCTCCAGGATCCGGAGCGGGGTGGGCGACGGCACCACGCGGCGCATCGCGTCGCCGTCGGCCCTGACCTGCCACCCGTGGGTCGCCGCGAGCTCGTGGGCCTGCGCGGTCGTGTACACCGGGCCGACGAGCTTGGTCGGGTCGCCGAAGGCAGGGTCGTCGGCGTCCACGAGCGTCCGGGTGACCAGGGTCGCGACGACCCGCTCGTCGCCGAGCCGGTTGCCGAGCTCCTGCTCGATCAGGTACCCGAGCATCCCCTCGGTCTGCGCCCCCAGGACGTCGAACGGGTACTCGCTGACCTCGTCGTACGACGCGGCCTGCAGCGCCAGCAGGCCGACCTGCGGGCCGTTGCCGTGCGAGACGACGAGGTCGTGCTGACGGGCGACGTGCGCCAGCGGGACGCACGCCTCGGCGATCGACGCGCGCTGGCTCGCCACCGTCATGGGCTCCCCCCGGCGCAGGATCGCATTGCCCCCGAGGGCGACGACGACGAGCACGTCAGCGGGTCTCGAGCGTGGCCACGAGGACGGCCTTGATCGTGTGCATCCGGTTCTCGGCCTGGTCGAAGACGATCGACCGCTCCGACTCGAAGACGTCGTCGGTGACCTCGAGGCACGTCAGTCCGGTGCGCTGGTAGATGTGGTCCCCGACCTCGGTCCGACGGTCGTGGAACGCCGGCAGGCAGTGCATGAACTTCACGTCTGGGTTGCCGGTCAGCGCGATCATCTCGGCGTTGACCTGGTAGGCCGACAGCAGGGCGATGCGCTCGTCCCAGGCAGCTTCGGGCTCGCCCATCGACAGCCACACGTCGGTGTAGACGAAGTCGACCCCCGTGACCCCGTCGCTGACGTCGGTCGTCGGGAGGATCCGTGCTCCGGTGCGCGTCGCGATGTCCTTCGCGGTGGTGACGACGGACTCGTGGTTCTGCAGCTCCATCGGCGACACCATGCGGACGTCCATGCCCATCATCGCCCCGGCCACCAGCAACGAGTTCGCGGTGTTGTTGTGGGCGTCGCCGCAGTACGCGAACGAGATCTCGCCGGCCGGCTTGTCGCTGTGCTCGATCATCGTGAGCATGTCGCACAGCGACTGGGTCGGGTGCCACTCGTCGGTGAGGCCGTTCCACACCGGCACGCCGCTGGACGCGGCGAGCTCCTCGACGCCGGCCTGCGAGAAGCCGCGGTACTCGATCCCGTCGAACATCCGGCCGAGGACCCGGCCGGTGTCCTTCACGGACTCCTTGTGCCCCATCTGCGACCCGGACGGGTCGAGGTACGTCACGTGGGCGCCCTGCTCGTGCGCGGCGACCTCGAAGGCGCACCGGGTGCGGGTCGACGACTTCGCGAAGATCAGCGCGAGGTTCTTGTCCTGCAGACGCTGGTACTCCCGCCGGCCCGAGGCGCGCTCGGCCTTGAGCTCCTTGGCCAGCTCGAGGAGGCCGTGCCACTGCTCGACCGTGACGTCGAGCTCCTTGGTGAAGCTGTGCCCGAGCAGGCCCAGGTGGTTGGTCGCGACGGGGTCGCTGAGCGTGCGGTCGAGGGATGTCATGCCGAGACCCCGTCCCGGACGATCGGGCACGTCATGCAACGGGGTCCGCCACGGCCCCGCCCGAGCTCGGACCCGACCACCGGGATGACCTGGATGCCGTTCTCGGCGAGGTACGCGTTGGTCGTGGTGTTGCGTTCGTACCCCATGATCACGCCGGGCGAGACCGCGAGGAAGTTGTTGCCGTCGTCCCACTGCTCGCGGGCCGCGCCCATCCGCGTGGTCGGGACGCGCAGCACCCGCAGCTTGTCGACCTCGATCGCCTCGGCGACCGTCTCGAAGAGCTCGGCGTTCTCGGCGACCCGGTACGAGCCGTCGGCCCCCTCGGGGGTCAGGGTGAACGACCGCGGGTCGTCCGGCAGGTAGGGGTAGACGCAGAAGGCGTCCCGGTCGATCATCGTCATGGCCGTGTCGAGGTGCATGAAGGCCCTCGACTTGGGCAGCTCGACGACGATGACCTTGGTGGCGGTCCCGGTCTCGAACAGCCGGCGGGCGAGCATCTCGACACCCTGCGGGCTGGTGCGCTCCCCCATGCCGATCATGACGGCGCCGTTGCCGATGACGGTGATGTCGCCGCCCTCGATCGTGGCGGGCTCGTGGTCGAGTGCGTCGTTGCCGTAGAGGAACGTGAACTCGGCACCCGTGAACATCGGGTGGAAGTTGTACACGACCTGGGAGTTGATGGTCTCCCGCTTGCGGGCGGGCTTCGACATCGGGTTGACCGACACGCCGCCGTACATCCACGCGGAGTTGTCGCGCTGGAAGAGGTGGTTCGGCAGCGGGGTCAGCAGGAAGTCCTCGTCGTCCAGGTACTCCATGAGGAGGCTGGAGACCTTCAGTCGGGAGGCGAGCTCGCGCTTGAGGACACCGCCGATCATCAGGTCGGCCAGCTCGTCGGCCGGGGTCTGGTGGACGAGCCCGTCGAGCGGGGCGTCGAGGGCCGGTCCGAACCGCGTGGCCGTCGTGAGCTGGTCCTGCAGGAACTCACGGGCCCCGGGCTCGTCGATCGCGGTGGCGAGCAGCTCGGCGAAGTGGTGCACCGTGGTGCCGCGTCCGCGCAGCTGTGCGACGAAGGCGTCGTGCTCCTCGCGCGCCCGCTCGGCCCACATGACGTCGTCGAACAGCAGGGAGTCGACGTTGGCGGGGGTCAGCCGGGACAGCTCGCTGCCCGGTCGGTGCACGATGACCTCGCGCAGCTCGCCGACCTCTGAATCAACGTGGAACGTCATGGCAGTTCTCCTGTGTGGTGCAGCGTGGGTGCACGGTGGTCCGCGCGGGACGGATGCCCTGTCCCCACCGTCGCCGGTCGACGCCCGCGGCGGCACCGCCGGGAGACCGGCCCGGGCGGGACCTTCCGCCCTGGGTGCGTGCCGGAGGTCCACCTCGTCACAGCGCCGAGCCGATCGCGACGAACGCCGTGCACAGCACCACGAGGCCCAGCAGCAGCGGCCACACGAAGCGGAGGTACTCGTCGTAGCGCACCTTGGCGAGCGCCAGACCGCCCATCACGACGGCCGACGTGGGGGTGATCAGGTTGACGACGCCGGACGCCGACTGGAACGCCGTGATGACCATCGAGCGGGGGACGCCGGCGAAGTCGCCCAGCGGCGCGAGGATCGGCATCGCGAGGGCGGCATGACCCGAGGTCGAGGGCACCAGGAACGCCAACGGGATGTTGATCAGGAACATCGTCGCCCCGAACACCCCTGCCGACGACCCGTTGACGACGTCCTCCATCGAGTGCAGGACCGTGTCGGTGATCTGCGAGTTGCTCATGATGACGGTGATCCCGCGGGCCAGCACGATGATCAGGCCGACGCCGATGAAGTCGCCGGCGCCGCGCACCAGGGTGTCGGTCAGGCCCTTCTCGCCGAGCCCGCCGATCAGTCCGACGAGGATCGACATCACGACGAACAGCGCGGCGAGCTCGGGGAAGTACCAGTCGAGCTGCCAGCCGTAGCTCGTGGCGTCGGGGCCGCCGATGACCTGGGCCCACGGGACGATCGCGAAGATCATGAACGCGAAGGTCGTCCCGACGACGGCCAGGACGCTCTTCTGCTGACCGGTCAGTGCGGGCGCCTCGCCCACCCCCAGGGCGATGAGCTCGGCATCGCCCTCGCGGGCGGTGACCCTCGACCTCGACGGATCGGCCTTGACCCTCTTGGCGTACCGCAGCACGAACAGGACGCCGACGGGCACGAGGACCACGTACATCAGGAGCCGGAACCCGATGCCGTTGCCGATCGACACGCCGGCGGCCTCGGACGCGACGCCCGTGGCGAACGGGTTCACGGTGGAGGCCAGCACGCCGATGCCGGCTCCGACCAGGATCGTCGCGACGGCGACCATGCGGTCGTACCCCAGCGACAGCGCCAGCGGGATGACCAGGGCGTAGAACCCCAAGGTCTCCTCGGCCATCCCCTCGGTGGTGCCCCCGAGGGAGAACAGCACCATCAGGAGCGCGATCACGATGACGCCGTGCGACTGGAAGCGTCGGGCGACGCGCGCGATGCCGGCGTCGATCGCGCCGGTCCTCATCGACATCGTGATGAAGATGCCGATGGCCAGGACGAACATGAACACGCCGACCGCGCCGAACAGCTCGCCGGACTCGTAGGGTCCGATGAAGCCGCCCTCGCCGGCCTTGACCCCGTACAGGCCGTTGATGGGCGCCATGAACAGCTGCATCAGGCGGTCACCGAAGCTGAGGCCGGCGTCGACGCCGGCGTAGCTGCCGGGGATCGGGGCCCCGTCTCCGTCGAGCTCGTACGCACCGGTCGGCACGATGAAGGCGAGCAGCCACACCGCGACCGTCACCCCGAACAGGACGGTGAACGCGCTCGGGAACCGGAAGCCGTGCCTCTTCGGCTTCGTCGGGACGGTGGGGGTCTCGCGAGTGGACGTGGACATGGTCGATCTCCCGGAGCTCGGTGATGGTGACCCCACCGTCGTGGCTGCCGGGCGCTCGACGCAGGGCACAACGTCCCCGCACGCGTCGCGAGTCGTCCCGAGTGCGTGCGGCGCCAGAGGTCCGTGACATGTGGGACCACCGGCGGTGTCCACCTGCCCCCGGGCCCTCCACAGTCGGGGCGTGACCACCTCCACCGCGCCCCGGGACGGCCTGACCGACGCCGAGGTCCTGGTGCGCCGCGAGCGCGACGGACGCAACCTGCTGCCGCCCCCGCGGCGGACGCCCGCGTGGCGCCTCCTCCTCGCCCAGATGACGCACTTCTTCGCCGGCATGCTCTGGGTCGCGGCCGCCCTCGCACTGCTGGCCGGGATGGTGCCGCTGAGCGTGGCGATCGCGGTCATCGTGGTGCTGAACGGCGCCTTCGCCTTCGCGCAGGAGTACCGGGCCGACGCGGCCGCCGAGAGGCTGGGGTCGATGATGCCGGCCCGCGCGCGGGTGCGTCGCAACGGCGGCACGACCGACGTCGACGTGTCCGACCTGGTGCTGGACGACGTCGTCGTCCTCGCCGCGGGCGACAGGATCGGCGCCGACCTCACCGTCGTGCAGTCGTCGGGACTGTCGGTCGACGAGTCGATGCTGACCGGCGAGAGCCTCCCGGTCGAGCGGGCGCCGGGCGACACCGTGCGCGCCGGCACGTTCGTCGTCCAAGGGGACGCCCAGGGCACCGTGTGCGCGGTCGGGACGTCGACGGAGCTGGCCGGCATCGCCGCTCTCACCGCGACCGCCGAGCGACCGCCGAGCCCCCTCGCGCGCCAGCTGCACCGGCTCGTGCTGGTCGTCGCCGCGATCGCCGTGACGGTCGGCGTCGTGCTGTCGTCGGCGTCGCTCGTGCTCGGCTCGACCGTGACCCAGGCGCTGCTGTTCGGGGTGGGCGTGATGGTCGCGCTGGTGCCGGAGGGCCTGCTGCCGACCGTGACCCTCTCGCTCGCCCGCGGAGCGGAGCGGATGGCGGCCGAGCACGCCCTGGTGCGCCGCCTCGAGGCGGTCGAGACGCTCGGCGCCACGACGTTCATCTGCACCGACAAGACCGGCACCCTCACCCGCAACGAGATGTCCGTCGTCGAGGTGTGGACGACAGAGGGGGTCGTCGCCGTCACCGGCACGGGCTACGACCCGGCCGGCGCGTCGACCGGGAACGCGCGGGCCCGCGTGCTGGCGGCCGCCGCCGGACGGTCCGCCGTCGCCTGCGTCGTCGGACGTGCGGTCCTGCGCGACGGTGCCTGGGCGGCGGAGGGAGACCCGATGGACGCCTCGCTGGACGCCTTCTCGCAGCGCATGGGCGAGTCTGTCGCGACCCGCCCGCCACCGCGGGTCCGACTCCCCTTCACGTCCGAGCGGATGTTCAGTGCTGCCGTCCTCGACGACCGGGGCGTCGTCATGGGCGCCCCCGAGACGATCGTCGCGCGCTGCGGCGGGCTCGACGTGCCCCGGGCGCTCGGTGCACTCGCCGACATGTCGGCGCGCGGGCGACGGGTCGTGGCCGTCGCGCGGGCCCGCACCCCCGTCGAGGAGTCGACCGAGGCCGGCCTGACCGCCGCGATCGACGCCGACCTCGAGCTCCTCGCGCTGATCGGCATCCGCGACCCGCCGCGCGCCGACGTGGCCGACGCCATCGCCACGTGCCACCGGGCCGGCATCCGCCTCGCCATGGTGACCGGCGACAGCGCGGCGACCGGTGCCGCGATCGCGACCGAGATCGGTCTCCTGGGGCCGAAGGGCACCGTCGTGGAGGGCAAGGACCTGCCCGCCGGCGACGAGGACGTCGCCGAGCTGCTCGACCGGGCCGACGGCGCGGTCGTCGCCCGCGTCACGCCCGCCGACAAGCTGCGGATCGCCCGTGCGCTCCGCTCCCGGGGGCACGTCGTGGCCATGACCGGTGACGGGGTCAACGACGCCGCCGCGCTGCGCGAGGCCGACGTGGGGGTCGCGATGGGTCGGTCGGGCAGCGACGTCGCCCGCGAGTCGGCCGACCTGGTGCTGCTCGACGACAACTTCGCCACGATCCCCCGGGCCGTCGAGCTGGGCCGCGGGACCTTCGCCAACATCCGGCGCTTCCTGACGTTCCACCTGACCGACAACGTGGCCGAGCTCGTGCCCTTCGTCGCCTGGGCCATGACGGGCAGCGAGATCCCCTTGGCCATCGGGGTGCTGCAGGTGCTGGCGCTCGACATCGGCACCGACATGCTCCCGGCGCTGGCCCTCGGCGCCGAGCCGTCGAACGCGCGCACGATGAGCGGACCGCCCCGCACGACGGACGTCGTCGACGGCGCGCTGCTGCGCCGGGCGCTGCTGGTCCTCGGCCCCGCCGAGGCCGCCCTGTCGATGGGCGCCTTCCTCGCCGTCATGACGGCGGGCGGGTGGACCTACGGCGCGGACGCCTCGGACCACCTGCTGGCCGTGGCGTCCGGTTCGGCCTTCGCCGTGATCGCCGCCGCCCAGATGGCCAACGCCTTCGTCTGCCGCAGCGAGACCCGACCGGCCTGGACCGTCGATCCCCGACGGAACCCGTGGGTCGTCGGCGCGGTCGCGGTCGAGGCCGTGCTGCTCGTGGTCTTCCTCGGCGTGCCGTGGCTCTCCGAGCTGCTCGGCGGCGCGTGGCCGTCGGCCACCGGGTGGCTGTTCTGCCTCGTCGCGGTCGTCACCCTCCCCCTCGTCGACGCGGCCCACAAGCTGCTGGTCCACCTGCGGGCGCACCGATGACCGCCGGCTCGCACCAGGGCCCGGCGGACGGACGGTCGACCCACCCGGTCGTGACGGCCTTCCACGACCTGCGCCGGCACGACCTCCAGGTACGGGTCGCCGACGCCATCACGTCGTTCGCCGGGTCGATGCGCTTCGTGTACCTGCACGCGGCCGTGTTCCTCCTGTGGATGCTGGTGGTGGAGTCGACGCCGTGGCCCACCCTGACGCTCATCGTCTCGCTCGAGGCCATCTTCCTGTCGACGTTCGTGCTGATCGGGCAGAACCGGCAGGCGGCGTTCCAGCTGGCCAAGGCCGACCACGACTTCGTCCAGCAGGAGCTCGAGCTGCAGACCAACACCGAGCTCACCCGGGCGATCCACGTCATGACGACCGAGCTCCACCGACGGGCCACCGCGCCGGGCGCCCACCGCGACCGCGACCGGCAGCCTCGCTGACCCGGTGACCCGGTGACCCGCTGACCGGCCGCGGTCGTCAGTGCGCCGGGGCCGAGCCGTAGTCGTCGGGCACGATCGCCACGGGACAGCGCGCCGCAGGCAGCACGAGCACGGCCACGGGGCGGGTGAGCGCGAAGGCGAGCCCGTGCCCGTGGGGCCGACGGACGACCAGCAACGAGGCGTTCCCGGTCGCCTCGAGGCACGCGTCGACCTCGTCGACGCGCAGGTGGGACGGCTCGACGTCCACCGCCGCGGCCGGGGCGTCCGACGGGACCGCGCCCGGTCGCTGCGAGGTCGTCTCCCCCGCGGCGTGGAGGACGTGCAGGCTCTCACCGCGAAGACCGGCCTGCTCGAGGCCGTACCGCAAGGGCCCCGCCGTGGACGCGTCACCGTCCGACGCCAGCACGACCCCGCCACTCGGCGCCTCGGGGCGCTCCGCGCTCGGGACCACCACGACGGGGCACGCGGCCCTCAGGGCCAGGTGACCCGAGAGGTCGCCCCCGACCATCCACTCCAGCCAACCCACCCCGTCGGCGGCACCGACGACCACGACCTGTGCCGTCATCGCCTCCTGCACCAGGCAGGGGCCGGGCTCCCCCCGCACCAGGACGTACTCGACGTGCAGCTCGTGACCGGACTCGTCGACGACCTCTCGGGCGCGCGCCAGCACCTCGGTGGCCGCGGCGCGCACCGTCTCGTCGGGGTCGGGGCCGAAGTACAGGTCACCGGCCAGTGCGGCGTAGCAGTGCACGAGGCGGACGGGTGCGCCGAGCCGTGCCGCCTCGTCCAGCCCGTACAGGACGACGGAGGGCCGGTCGTCGACGACGCCGACGACGACCGGCCCGACGTGTCGATCAGGGGCGGGCATAGTCCAGCGGGACGACCGCGACGGGGCACTGGGCCTTGCGCAGCACCGTCAGGGCGATGGGTCGCGCCTTCGCGAAGGGGGTCGAGTGGCCGTGATGACGTCCGATGACGACCAGCGACGCCTCTGCGGTCGCCTGGATGCACTCGTCGACCGGCGCCCCGTCGGTCGTCGACCGGAACACCGACACGTCGGGGTACTGCTCCTTCCACCCCGCGACGATCTCGGCGACGTTGGCGTGGTGGTTCTGGAAGTCCTCGCGCAGCGTCGCCTCGGGAGCGGCGTGCAGCACGTGCAGCGCCTCCTGACGGGCGTCGGCCTGCTCGAAGGCGTAGCGCAACGGGCCCGCCGCCGACGTGTCGCCGTCGACCGTGACGACCACCCCGCCCGTCCCGGTTCCCGGGACGTTGCGCTCGGGGACGACGACCACGGGGCACGCCGCGGTGCGTGCGAGGTGGCCGGACATCTCTCCTCCGAGGAACCGGTCGAACCACGGCACGTCGTCCGATCCGAGCACCAGCGCCGCCGCCCGGGTGGCTGCCTCGGACAGGACGTCGACGGGCGACCCGTCGGTCATGACGTACTCGACCTCCAGGTCGACGCCGGAGTCCGCCACGACCGCCGCGGCGGCGTCGAGCACCT
Organism: Aeromicrobium sp. Root472D3; assembly: GCF_001426485.1. Lineage (GTDB taxonomy): Bacteria > Actinomycetota > Actinomycetes > Propionibacteriales > Nocardioidaceae > Aeromicrobium. Next base: position 2,462,862 of record NZ_LMET01000001.1, read on the forward strand.
CCTGGCCCTCGACCCGCATGGCACCGAGCGTCTCGGACCCCACGTAGAAGGCCGACGCCGGGCTGGGCAGGGCCCAGCAGTGGACGACCCTGAGCGGTCTGCGGAGCCGCACGGCCTCGGCGACGGCGTACGCGACCGCGGCGGGCTGCTTGTCGGCGACGCCGACCAGGACCGGGAAGTGATTCGTGTGCATGGCGTCTCCTGGGTGAGGTGGTCCTGCCACTCTCGCTCCCGCCGACCCCGGCGCCCACCGGCCGATGGCCTCGTCCCGCGGGACGATCGTCCCACCGGCCGCGCGGGCGTCAGAACTCGAACACGAGACGCGCCGGGACCGAGCCCGAGAGCACGTCGGCGATCGCCGCGTTGACGTCGTCGAGCTTGCGCCCCTCCGCCACGACCCTGGTGCGGCCCAGCCGGTGCAGCTCGAAGACCTCGGCGAGGTCGCCGCGGGTGCCGACGATCGACCCGATGATGCTGATGCCCTTGATGACGGTGTCGAAGATCGGGATGCTCAGGTCGCCGTCGGCGGGCATCGCGACGCACACCAGCCGGCCGCCCGGGCGCAGGGACGCGAAGGCCTGCTCGAACGAGCGCGGCGAGACCGCGAAGGCCAGGGCGACGTCGGCGCCCCCCAGCCGCCGGATGGCCTCGACCGGGTCGGTCGCGCGGGCGTCGACGGTGTGGTGGGCCCCGAGCTCGACGGCCAGGGTCAGCTTCTCGGGCTCGACGTCGATGCCGATCACGGTGCCCCCGACGATGTGGGCGTACTGCACCGCCAGGTGTCCCAGCCCCCCGATGCCGAAGACGGCGACGTTCTCGCCCGGCTGCACGTGCGCGACCTTGACGGCCTTGTACGCCGTGAGACCCGCGCAGGTCAGCGGCGCCGCGTCGACGGGCTCGACCCCGGGCGGGACGGCGACCGCGAAAGCCGCCGTCACGACGGCGTACTCGGCGAAGGCCCCGTCGGTGGAGTAGCCGCTGTTGACCTGGTCCTGGCAGAGCGTCTCGCGGCCGTCGAGGCAGTAGCGGCAGGTGCCGCAGGCGCCTCAGAGCCAGGCGATCGAGACGCGGTCACCCAGGCCGTGGTCCGTGACTCCGGGACCCAGCTTCTCCACGATGCCGATGCCCTCGTGCCCGGGTGTCCTCGGCAGGGTCGGCTTGACGGGCCAGTCGCCGTGCGCTGCGTGGATGTCGGTGTGGCACAGGCCGCAGGCCTCCATCCGGACGAGCACCTGGCCTGCGGCGGGCTCGGGGACGGGGAGCTCCATGACCTGGAGGGGCTGGCCGAACGCGGTGACGACTGCTGCCTTCATGACGGGTGGTCCGATCTGGTGGGCGACGGGGCGGAGGTGGTCGCACGGGCGGTCACCGCCTCCAGCCTGTGCCGGTCCCGGCTGCCCGGACAGGGCACGTGGTCCCGGTCCAGCGCCCCTGGCCGACGGGACGTCCGGCCCCCGCGGTGGTGTCCTGGGACCGTGGGGACGACCGGTGACCCGGCGCATCGTGGACGTCACCCCCGACCCGGTCGGGTCGAGCTCACAGGAGGCGCCATGACACGAACCGCCCGTCGGGCACCCCGGGCACCCCGGGCCCCACGTCGTCCTCACGTCCGGCGGGCCGCCGTCGTGGCGGCCCTGGCCGCCGCCCTGTCCCCCGTGCGACCCCAGCACCGCGCACGGTCGACGACATGACGACCACCTCGACCTCCGACGACACCGCGGCGCTCCCCCGGCGCGTCCGACGGTGGGCGGTCGCCTCCGGGCTGGTCGGGATCGGGGTCGGGTCGCTGGCCACCGTCCTCGTCATCGGTCACGCCGACGTCCCGTCGCAGGACCCTGCCTCGGTACGGCTCTCGGACGTGGGATCGGCGTGCCGCGACTGGATGTCGTCGGGAGGAGCCGCGGACCGCGACGACCAGCGGTGGTGCACCGACATGGTCGACTGGATGGACGACCACCTGTCGGGTCGCACCGGCACCTGGATGATGCACGACCGCTGACGGCACCGTTCGCGGCCAGACCGGGGCCGCTGTGCCGGGAACCCGTGGCGCACAGGACGTCGAGGGGCCGCGGTCGATCGGGGCTCGATCCGGTGCCCTCGCGGGGACGCTCAGCGCGCCGGCGCCGGGACGATGACGACGGGGCAGCGGGCGAGCCTCGCGCAGGTCTCGCCGACCCCGCCCAGCGCGCTGTGGATCAGTCCGCTCGTGCCGTGCCGGCCGACGACCAGCAGCACGGCGTCCCGCGAGGCGTCGAGCAGCCGGTCGGCCGCCTCACCCTGCACCACGACCGACTGGGGGGCCGGGGTCGGCAGCCGGGACGCGACGGTCGCGACGGCGTCCACCGCGTCCTGACGTGTCCGGGCGACGGCTGCCCCGGACGTGCCGTACACCCCGACGAGCCGGAGCGTGCAGGCTGTCTGCGCGGCCATGGCGACCGCCCACCCGACGGCGGCCGTGCTCGCCGGCGAGCCGTCGACGCCCACGCAGATCACCCCACCCGCGGAGGGAACCGCGGTCGGCGTCGAGACCGTCGGATCAGCCTCCGCCGAGTAGGCCCACCCCTCGGGGCCGGAGGCGCGGACGACCTCGCCGTGGCGGTCGACCTCGACCAGCAGCGTCTCGCTGCGCCGGCGCAGGCGGACCAGGAACGGGTCGAGCAGTGCCGCCACGGGGTCACGCGGCGTCTCGACGACCAGCAGGTCGACCCCGCGGCCCTCGCGCGCCAGGACGTCGACGGGGTCGCCGTCGAGCTCCTCGGTGACCACCGGCAGCCCCAGCTCGGTGCGGTCCTCACGGTGGTCCGTCGACACCCGGACGACACGGACCGTCGCCGACTCCTCGAGGGCCACCTCCAGCGCGTAGGCCAACGAGCCGGAGCACCTGTCGTCGACGACCCCGACCACGATCGACCGGGTGCCGGGTCGTGCGTCGCGAACGGTCGTCATGACACCTCTTGCGTCGATGCTGGGCGGCCGAGGTCGGACGACCCAGCTCTCAGGCCGGACACTTCCGTGACCGCGACCGCCACGGCACCGCCGAACCGCCTCGGACGTGAGGCCGTTGGTCCCTCAGGTCACGGGCTCATCAGGCGCGTCGCGAAGACGGCGGCCTGGGTGCGGCTGACCAGGCCGAGCTTCGCGAGCACGTTCGACATGTAGTTCTTGACCGTCTTCTCGGCCAGGAACAGGCGATCGCCGATCTGCTTGTTGGTCAGGCCCTCGGCCACCAGCTCCAGGATCCGCCGCTCCTGGGCACTGAGGCTCTTGAGCTCCTGCGGCTCCTCCGGTCCACCGTCGCGCAGTCGCTCCATCACCTTGGCCGTGACGCTCGGGTCGAGCAGGGACCCGCCGCCGGCCACGTGCCGGACGCCGCTCAGCAGGTCCTGGCTCGTCACCTGCTTGAGGATGTACCCAGCGGCCCCGGCCATGATGGCCGCGAACAGCGCCTCGTCGTCGTCGAACGACGTCAGGATGATGGCCTTGACCGACGGTTCCGCGGACCGGATCTGCCGGCACACCTCGATGCCGCTGCCGTCGGGCAGGCGGGCGTCGAGGATCGCCACGTCCGGGCGCAACGCCGGTATGCGGGCAGTCGCCGCCGCGGCCGTGCCCGCCTCCCCGACGACCTCGATGTCGCCCCCGCTCTCCAGCAGCTTGCGGAGGCCCATGCGGACCATCTCGTGGTCGTCGAGCAGGAACACACGTATCGTCACCCAGATCTCCTCGTCGACACCTCATGCCAACGCTCCAGTATGAGCGGGTGCTGGCCCACGGTCAGGGCACAAGGTCCCGCTATCTGCGCCAGGGGTCCGTCAGGCGTCGTGGTCGGGCGGGACGACGGCCACCGGGCAGCTGGCGCGCACGATGACCGCGCGGGCCAGCGAGTCGTGCAGCTGCGCCGCGAGGTGGTCGTCGTGCGGCCTCCCGAGGACCAGGATGCCGGTGCGCTCGAACGACTCGACCGTCGCGAGGTCCGCCGCTCCGGCCACGACCCTCGTCTCGACCCAGACGTGTGGGTACGTCGCCCGCCACGACTGGATCAACCGGTGCATGTCGTGCCACGGGATGCCGCCGTCGTGGGGATCGTCCGACTCCTGCACGTGGATGATGTGGAGGACGTCGCTGTGGCGTGCCGCCTGCTCGAACGCGTAGCGGAGCGGGCCGTGGGCCACCGTCCGGCTGTCGAGCAGCAGCGTGACACCTCTCGGCGCGCCCCTCGCCCGCCAGTCGTCGGGCACCACGACGACCGGGCACGACGCCCTGTGCGCCATGGCTCGCGCGACGCGGCTCCGGAAGAGCCGCGCGTACCACGGCACGCCCTCGTCCTGACCGAGGACGAGCAGGCGTGAGGTCGCCGCCATCGCCTCCAGGACGGTCGACGGGGTGCCGCGCTCGAGCACGGGGTGGATCGTCAGGTGGGCGTGTCCCGCCGACGCGATGTCGACCGCTGCGGCCAGCACGTCGCGCGCGGAGCCCTCGAAGGAGGCGTCGATGTCGTAGCCGTAGGCCGCGCTCATCGACCGCGGTGGGCTCGGCGGAACGGCGTACACGTGCACGATCCTCAGGTCGCACCCGGCGAGACCGGCCTCCTCCGCCGCGAACCCCATCGCACCGCGTTGACCGTCGGCGACGCCGACCGTGACCGGACGGCCGAACCCTGCCTGCGCCATGTGACCTCCTGGAAGCGGTGCCTCCATCGTCGACCGGCCGCGGGGGCGCGCCAACCGCCGGAGGACCCTCCGGCTCGGGACGGGAGGCCCTGCCCGCCGACGGCCCGTCACGCGATGGTCGGATCATGACCACCACCACCACCGCACACCACGACCACCTCGTCCAGGAAGACGTCTCGGAGGAGCTGGCCTGGGCACCCCAGGTCAACGACGCCGACGTCGGCGTCTCGGTGCACGACGGCGTCGTCACGCTCTCCGGGGAGGTCGACAGCTACACCGAGCGCGTCGAGGCCAAGAACGCGGCCCTGCGCGTCACGGGCGTCACGGTCGTCGTCAACGACCTGACGATCCGCGGCGGTGACCACCTCGAGCGCACCGACGCCGAGATCGCCGCGGCGGTCAAGCACGTGATCGACTGGTCGGCCGACCTGCCACGCGACGTGGTCCAGGTCGAGGTGCACGACCACGTGGTCGTGCTGACCGGCGAGGTGGAGTGGAACTACCAGCGCACCTCGGTCGAGCGGCTCGTCCGCGCCCTCGCCGGCGTGCACCAGATCGACAACCGCATCACGCTGACGGCGCGGGCCTCGGCCACCGACACCGCGCGGCTCATCAAGGACGCCCTCGTGCGTCACGCCCTGCTGGACGCCAACGCCATCTCGGTGACCGCGGTCGGCTCGGAGGTGACCCTCACGGGCACCGTGAGCACGTGGACCGAGAAGAACGACGCCGCCCGGGCCGCCTGGTCGTCGCCGCACACGTCGGCCGTGCACAACAAGATCAACGTCCACCCGTAGGTCGACCGACGGGCTGTGGCAGCATCGACTCGCCCCCTACCGGAAGCTGTCGATGTCACGCGTCTCCTGCCCGCTGCTGAGCTCACGGATCACCACGGCCGACTCGGCCTCGGCGCTGATCCGGCCGGGCGACAACGTCGGCTTCAGCGGGTTCACGGGGGCCGGCTACCCCAAGGCGGTGCCCGAGGCCCTGGCCCTGCGCATGGAGGCCGCCCACGAGCGCGGCGACGACTTCGCGATCAACCTGTGGACGGGGGCGTCGACCGCCCCGGACGCCGACGGCCGGCTCGCGCGCGCCCACGGCATCTCGTCGCGGCTGCCGTACAACTCCGACCCGACGCTGCGCCGACTCATCAACGCCGGCGAGGTCGCCTACCTCGACGAGCACCTCAGCCACTCCGCGCAGCGCATGTGGTTCGGCTTCTACGGCCAGCTCGACGTCGCCGTCGTCGAGGTCACGGCGGCCCTGCCCGACGGTCTCCTGATCCCCAGCACGTCGGTGGGCAACAACAAGACGTGGCTCGACCAGGCGGACCGGGTGATCCTCGAGGTCAACAGCTGGCAGCCCCGCGAGCTCGAGGGGTTCCACGACATCTACTACGGCACGGCCCTGCCGCCCCACCGCCGGCCGATCCAGCTCACCGAGCCGATGGAGCGGATCGGTGAGCCGTACCTGCGGGTCGACCCCGCGAAGGTCGTGGCGGTCGTCGAGACCCATCACCCCGATCGCAACTCCGCCTTCTCCGCACCCGACACGACCTCCGAGGCCATCGCCGACCACGTGCTCGACTTCGTCCGGCACGAGGTCGCGGCCGGCCGGATGCCCCCCGGGCTGCTGCCCCTGCAGTCAGGCGTCGGCAACGTCGCCAACGCGGTGCTGGCCGGGCTCGACGGGAGCGAGTTCACCGGGCTCACCGCGTTCACCGAGGTCATCCAGGACGCGATGCTCGACCTGCTCGACAGCGGCACCCTGGCGGCGGCCTCCGCGACGTCCTTCGGGCTGTCCGACCGGGGCGCCCGGCACTTCATGGACAACATCGACGCGTACAAGGGCAAGATCGTCCTGCGCAGCGAGGAGATCTCCAACCACCCCGAGCTGGTGCGGCGCCTCGGCGTCATCGCGATGAACGGCATGATCGAGGCCGACGTCTACGGCAACGTCAACTCGACGCACGTCATGGGCAGCGCCGTCATGAACGGCATCGGGGGCAGCGGCGACTTCACCCGCAACTCGTTCCTTAACTTCTTCCTCAGCCCGTCGACCGCCAAGAACGGGACCATCTCGACGATCGTCCCGATGGTCAGCCACGTCGACCACACCGAGCACGACGTCCAGGTCATCGTGACCGAGCACGGGCTGGCCGACCTGCGCGGCCTCTCCCCCACCGCACGGTCGGCCGTCGTGATCGACCGGTGCGCCGATCCGCGGTTCCGCGATCGTCTCCACGACTACTGCGCGCGGGCGTGGTCGGCCCGTCCTGACCAGCGGCACACACCGCACCTGCTCGGCGAGGCGCTGAGCTGGCACCAGCGCTACCTCGACACGGGGTCCATGTGACCCGTCGAGGGGCGCGTCACGCCCGCTGGAGCTCGTCGGCGATCTGACGGGCCCAGGCGTCGACGTCGTCCCAGCGGCGGTGGTCGCCGGGCGTCGCACCGACGGCCCTGACCACGACGCGCTCGACGAACGAGAGCTGTGCGTCGTCGAGCCTGCCGCCGAAGACCCGGTGCTCGTCGACCTCGTCCTCCTCGCCGAGGTCCGCCATGGCGTCGGCGGAGATCGTGCGGGCGTTCTCGTCCTCGGAGTCGGACACGGGGCCGGTGCTGAAGATCCAGAGGTGGTCGGGCGGCTCCTCGCGCAGGTGGTCCAGGGCGTGCGTGGCCGATCGCATCCAGCGGCCGTAGTAGACGGCGCTGCCGAGGACCACCGCATCGGCCTCGATCAGCCGCCGCGGGTCCGTCAGCCCGACGCGGGTCACGGTCCACGGGTCGCCGAGCGTTCCCGCGAGGTCGGCGGCGAGGCGGTCGGCGATCTCGGCGGTCGACCCGTGCCTGCTCGCCGCCGCCACGACCAACGACCTCACGACGAGCTCGCAGGGTCGTCATGCTCGCGCTCGACGAGCACCCGGCACGCCGAGTGGTGCACGACCTGATCGGTGACCGATCCCAGCAGCAGGCCGACGAAGCCGCCGTGCCCCCGGTCGGCCACGACGATCATGTCGACGTGGTGCGAGGCGTCCACGAGCTTCTCGGCGGCGTTCCCGTGGACGACCGTGACGCCGATCGCGATCTCGGGCTCCTCCCGTCGCAGTGACGCGACGTCGTGCTCGAGCGCCGCCAGCACCGCCTGCTCGAAGTCCTCGTACGACGGGGCGCGACCCGGGGCGAGGAACGCGACGGCCGGCGCCGTCGCGAGGGTCCAGGCACGGACCACCTCGACGTGGTTCCCGAACGCGGGTGCGCACCTGATCGCCGTGCGCAGGGCGCCGTCCGAGCCGGGCGAGCCGTCGTGCGCCACCAGGATGCCGCCGCGGGCCGTGATCGTCGTCGTGATGGTCATCGCGGGGGCACGACCGCGACCGGGCAGTGGGCGTGGCGCAGGACCCTCGCCGCCGCGGACCGCGACGCCGCGAAGGGGACGGCGTGCCGGTGCGGGCGGCCCATGACCACCAGGGCCGACTGCTCCGTGGCCCGCAGGATCGCGTCCTCGACCTCGTCATGACGGAAGGTCGCGAGGACCAGCACGTCGGGGAACCGCTCCCGCCAGTCCGCGAGGGCCCTCTCGACGTCGTCGCGCTCACGACCGGCCCGTTCGACCGGGGCCCCGACTCGGGTCACGTGCAGCACGTGCAGCGACGCCTCACGGCGCGACGCCTCGTCGAAGGCGAACCCGAGGGGGCCCTCCGCCGCGGTGTCGCCGTCGATCGTCACGACGACGTCCCCGTCGTGCCGACCCGGGTACGACAGCTCCGGGACGACGACGACCGGGCATGGCGCGTGCATCGCGAGGTGTCCGGCGATCCTCGTCCGGAGGATCCGGTCGTACCACGGCACGTCGTCCGAGCCGACGACGATCACCGCGGCGTCCGAGGCGGCTTCCTGCAGCACCATCTCGGCGGGTGTGCTCGTCAGCTCGTAGTCGGCGACGAGGTCGGGCGCCTCGTGCTCGACGAGCCGTCTGGCGTCGTCCAGCAGCTCGCGACCTGCCGCGCGCACGGCCTCGGAGGCGTCGAGCCCCCTGTAGACGTCGCCGGCCTGCGTGGCCACCCACGTCGAGTGGACGACCCGGAGCGGGACTCCCCGCAGCCGGGCCTCCGCGACCGCGACGAGCAGTGCCGTGGGTTGCTTGTCGACGACGCCGATGACGACGGGGTTGTCGGTGGTGCTCATGGTTCCTCCCAGTGGTGGCGGGTGCTCCCACGGTCCGCCTCACGCGGGCCCGGCGGCACGGTCGGGAGTCCTGACCAGCAGGACCATGGGCCCGCGGGCGGGTCAGGGCCTCGCGGCGGAGCGTGTCAGGGGCCAAGGTCCCCCAGATCCGGGTCATCGGTCGCTGGAGCCGCTCACCGCGCGGGCCCATGATCGAAGCGCGACGACGACGGACCTGAATCACCGCGCACTCACCTGCCGGCCCCCCTGAAGGGACGCGCGTCCCGCACAGGACTCGCCCTCGGTCAGCAGTGTCCGAGGGCGGGTCACCTGTGTGTTGCGCCCGCGTGCGCAGTGAGCTCCGCGAGCCCGGCGACGGACCCAGTGCTGCTCGTCCCGTGACGGGGGGACCTTCGACCGGGGCACGGACGTCGGGCGTCGACGAGGCTGGGGTCGAACGCACCGTGAGGACGAGACCATGGACGACCCTGACGATCACTGGCATCCCAGCCCGCTCTCCGCGCTCCTGCCGTGGCTCGAGGCGGACGCGGTCAGCTTCGTCCGCCCGCGTCCACGACCGCCCACCCGATCGGCCCGATCCCGCCGCCGTCCCATCGCTCCCCTGGAGAGGCACCGACAGTGAAGACCACGACGACCCACGAGCACGACCTCCAGCACCAGGTCGAGGAGGCGCTCGAGTGGGCGCCCGAGATCGACTCCGCCCTGGTGGGCGTCTCGGTCATCGGCAGCACGGTCACCCTGTCGGGCCAGGTGTCGTCCCCGTGGCAGAAGCGGCTGGCGGCTCGCACCGCGATGAGGATCAAGGGCGTCACGTCGCTGGCCAACGACCTGGTGGTGCACCACCTCGACGACCCCCGCACCGACACCGACGTCGCGATGGCGGCCAGCGCACTCATCGCCTGGAACAACGACGTGCCCGACCAGTCGGTCAAGGTCACGGTCGACGACCACGTGGTGACGCTGACCGGCGAGGTCCTGTGGGACTACCAAAGGCAGGCGGCGCACCGCGCGGTCGAGCACCTCGACGGTGTGCGCGACGTCCGCAACCGCATCTCGCTCACCCCGCGCCCGCAGGCCGACGCGGTCGAGACCGAGGCGGCCGTCCGGAGAGCGATCGTGCGCGACGCCTCGGTCGATGCCAGCCACGTGCACGTGAAGGTCCACGGCTCCCGCATCACCCTGACGGGTCACGTCGCGTCGTGGTCGGAGAAGCGGTCGGCGGCCAAGGCCGCGTGGTCCTCGCCGCATGTGGACCACGTCGAGAACCGCATCACGGTCAGCGCACGCTGAGCCGGGTGAAGGTGGCGCGACAGCTCAGTGCCTCATCCCCGTCAGCCAGCCGCGCCGGGCGGGGACGACCGCGAGCGGCACGGAGGTGCTCGTCGCGAGCCGCCCCGCGAGCGACCTGTCCAGGAACCACGGCAGGTGCGGTCGCGGCACCGACCCGACGACGACCATGCCCGTGCCCGGAGCGGCGTCCACCGCGGCATCGACGAGACTCCCGGGCGCCGTGGCCGTCACCACGACGGCGACGTCGGGGTACAGGCTGCGGATGAGGTCGAGCGCGTAGCAGCTCTCACGCCAGCGTTCGTCCCGCCGCGACCCCGGTCCGTCGGACTCGTGCAGGACGCGCAGTCCGCAGCCGCGGCTCTCGGCCGCCTCGAGCGCGAACGTCAGCGCGTCGACCGACCACGACGGCATCAGCAGGACGATGTCGCCGGTCTCGTTGACGGGTCGGTCGGGCACGACGATCGTCGGCTCGGCGGACGCGACCACGAGCCGGCGGGCGACGGCGCCGCGGAAGACCCACAGGTACCGGGGAAGGTCTCCGTCGGCCCCGACGACCACCTCGCGCGCGTCGTCGGCCTCGTCGCGCAGGACGTCGAAGGCCGCTCCCCGTTCCACGGAGTACGTCACGTCGAGCTCCGGTGCCGCCGCTGACGTGAACTCCCGCACCTGGTCGACGGTGCCGCCGGCCAGTCGCTCCATGAACGACGGGCCGGGTCCGTCCGGGGGCAGGCCGCCGTCGTCCGTCCCGGACCCGGGATCGGCCTGGTCCCAGCAGGTGACGACGTGCAAGGGGGCGTCGACCCTCCGGGCCTCGGCGATCGCCTCCTCGAGCACCCGCTCCTGCAGCTCGGCCACCGCCACCACGACGGGCGGCGTTCCCGCGCCGTCGGGCCTCACGCGGACGTCCGCGTGCGGTCGTGGCCGACCGGCACCACGGCCACGGGAGCGTTCGAGCGGCGCAGCAGCCGCGCGACGACCGCCCGGGACGCGAGACGCGGGTGCTCGCTGGCCGGTTGTCCCACCACCAGCAGCGACGCCTGAGCGCTGGCGAGCACGCAGGTTTCCACCGGGTGCCCGGGCTCGACGACCGTCTGCACGTCCACCCCGGGGTAGCGGGCCCGCCACTGGTCGATCGTGTCCTCGATCCGGTACCAGCGGTTCCTGCGCCGTGGGTAGTCGCTGGTCGCGCCGGCCACGTGGACCACGCGCAGGGGCTCGTGCTGACGGTCGGCGGACTGGAACGCGAAGGCCAGCTCTGCGTCGACCTCGCCGCCGACGTCGAGCGCCGCCACGATGCCGCGACGCGACCGGGTGCCGGGCAGGACCGGCGGCACCACGATCACGGGCGCGTCGGCGAGCGTCGCGACGGTCTGGGAGATCTCCGCGCCCAGCAGGCGTGCGACCCACGGGCCGTGGTCGGCCCCGACGACGATGGCGGCGGCCCGATGGGCCTCCTGCAGGAGGGCCTCGACCGGATCGCCGCCGACGACGAGGAAGTGGACGTCGACTCCGTGACCGTGTCCCGCCACGACCTGCGTGAGGTCGTCGAACACCGACAGCGACACCGCCGCGTCGTCGCAGGCGTGCACGACGCGCAGCCCCGTCCGTCGTCGGGCGGCCTCCGCCACGGCGAACGCCGCGACCTCGGGCTGCTGCCCCTGCTTGGCGCCCAGCACCACGGGAAACCCGGCCATCGCCATCACCTCCTGCACCTGCGTCAACTGTCGGCGGAGGCGGTCAGCCGCTGCACGCCCGAAAGCCACGGGATGCGAGGACCTTGGGCCCTGCTGTCCCGGACGCGGCGGTCGTAGGTTCGTGCCCACGGCGCCCGGCGCCACGGTGTCTCAGCACCCGATCGTCGGCACCGTCACCGTCGGTGGTCGGCACGGGACCCGAGACCCGTGCCGACCTCCTTCGCCGGGCATCGTGGCCGCTGGTCCACGTCTACGTCTACGTGATGAGGTGACGTCCATGGGTGCCGACGCCTCGCTGACGAAGCGGCTCGAGGACGTCTACCGGGACCTCCACGCCCACCCGGAGCTGTCGTTCGCGGAGAAGAGGACGGCCGGTGTGGCCGCAGCGTGGCTGCGCACCCTCGGCTACGAGGTCGAGACGGGCGTCGCGGTCACGGGAGTCGTCGGCGTGCTCCGCCGAGGCCCGGGCCCCGTGGTCCTGCTCAGGGCCGACATGGACGCGCTGCCGGTCGAGGAGTCGACCGGCCTGTCGTACGCGAGCGACCGGCGGGCGCGGGGCCCGGACGGCGACGACGTCCCGGTGATGCACGCCTGCGGGCACGACATGCACGTCACCTGCCTGATGGGCGCGGCGGCCGTCCTGGCGGCGACGTCGTGGACCGGCACGCTGGTGGTGCTGTTCCAGCCGGCCGAGGAGGTCGCCCGCGGCGCCACCGCGATGGTCGCGTCCGGCCTGTACGAGCGGGTGCCGACGCCCGACGTCGTCCTCGGACAGCACGTGGCGCCGCTCCCGGCCGGCGTCGTGGGCCTCCGCAGCGGTCCGGCGTTCGCCGCCACCGACAGCCTGCGGGTGACGTTGATCGGCCGGGGCGGCCACGGCTCCCGACCCGAGGCGACGATCGACCCGGTCGTCATGGCCGCCGCCACCGTGATGCGGCTGCAGACCGTCGTGTCGCGCGAGATCGCCGCACCCGACACCGCGGTCCTGACCGTGGGCGCCGTGGCCGCCGGGACGACGGCGAACGTCATCCCCGAACGGGCCGAGCTGCTGCTCAACGTGCGGACCTACGACCCCGCGGTCCGCGCCACCGTGCTCGGCGCGATCGCCCGCATCGTCGCGTCCGAGGCAGCCGCGTCGGGAGAGGGGGCGCACGCCGTCGTCGAGACGATCGAGTCGGCGCCCGCCGTCGTCAACGACCCGGCGGCCGTGGAGCGGACGCTACCCGCCTTGGAGTCGGTCGTCGGCCCGGGCCACGTGATCGACCCGGGCGTCGTGACCGGGAGCGAGGACGTCGGTGTGCTCGCCGAGGCCGCCGGCGCCCCGTGCGTCTACTGGCTGTTGGGCGGGGCGGACCCTGCCACCTTCGCCGGGTCGTCCGACCCCGACGACGTGCGACGCCGGGCGGCGTCCCTGCCGTCGAACCACTCGCCGGCCTACGCGCCGACGATCCAGCCCACGCTCACCACGGGCGTCGACTGCCTGGTGGCAGCAGCGCTCGCCTGGTGGGAACCGCTGCGGTGAGGTGCCGGCCGTGACCGGCGCCGTGCTCACGCGTCGTCGCCGAGCCCCAGCTCGCTGATCAGGGCGCCCTCCATCTGCTCGCGGTGCGCACTCGGCGCGTCGCGCTCGCCCAGGGCAGGTCCGCGGTCCACCAGCACCCGGCACCGGGCGTGGTGCACGACCTGGTCGGTCACCGAGCCGACCAGCAGGCCGAGGAACCCGCCCAGCCCCCTGCTGCCCACCACGAGGAGATCGGCGCCCGCCGAGGCCTCGACGATCTTCTCGGCGGCGTTGCCGTGCACGACCGAGCACGAGATCGCCACGGCGGGATGGTCGTGCCGGATGCTTGCCGTGTCCGCGAGCAGACCTGCCATGGTCGAGGCCTCGAAGTCCTCCAGCGGCGGGACGTAGCCGACGGTCTGCCGGGCCGGACGCGGCGCACTCGACACGGTCCACGCTCGGACGACCTCGATGCGTCCGTCGAGGGCGGCGGCCAGGTGGACCGCCGTGCGCAGGGCGAGGTCGGCCGAGCCGGACCCGTCGTGCGCCACGAGGATGCCGCCGTGGACCGTGATGTCGTTCGTGATCGCCATGCCTGGACCCTCTGTCGTGTGCCGTGGTCGCCGTGTGCCGTGGACGACCCGAGCCTCACGCACCGGCCGCCCCACCGACCACGGTCCTGGGTCAGCCGTGTCGAGGACGTCCGTCCCTGCCGGCCCCGACCTCCCCCGCGAAGCATGGGGAGCATCGATCCGAGAGGTGCTCCATGACTCCGACGCCGTACCCCGTCCGTGTGACCGCGCAGCTCGACCCGGACGTCAGCCGGTGGCTGTGGCTCATCAAGTGGATCCTCGCGATCCCCCACTACCTCGTCCTGGTCGTCCTGTGGCTGTCGTTCGTCGTCCTGAGCGTCGTCGCCTTCGTCGGCATCCTCTTCACGGGTCGTTACCCGCGCGGCATCTTCGACGTCAACGTCGGTGTGCTCCGCTGGTCGTGGCGGGTGAGCTACTACGCCTACGGGGGCCTCGGCACGGACCGGTACCCGCCCTTCACCCTGGCCGACGTCGCGGACTACCCGGCGCACCTCGAGGTGCCGTACCCCGAGCACCTGTCGCAGGGCCTCGTGCTGGTCAAGACCTGGTTGCTGGCCCTGCCGCACTACCTCGTCGTCGCGTTCTTCGTCGGAGGCGGCGCGTACCTCGGCAGCCAGGACCCGGCCCCGTGGATCTTCGGCAGCGGCCTGATCGGCCTGCTGGTGCTCGTCGCCGGCGTGGTGCTGCTGGTGACCGGGCGCTATCCCCAGGCCGTGTTCGACCTCGTCATCGGCCTCCAGCGGTGGGTGCTGCGGGTCGCGGCGTACGCGGCTCTCATGACGGACGTCTACCCGCCGTTCCGGCTCGACCAGGGTGGCGACGAACGGTCCGCGCCGGTCGCGGCCGGCCTGGTGCCATGACCGGCGGGTCACCCGGCGTGCCACGCCCGTGACGGGATGGATCGTGACCGTCGCCGGCGTGACGGTCGTCCTCTTCGTGCTGACGGACATGTTCCACACGCTCGCCAATCCCGGGGCCCTGGGACGTCTCAGCCGGACGATGCTGCGCCTGACGTGGACGCTGTCGTCCAGGAACCGCCTCTCCGGTCCCCTCGCGATGCTGGCGGTCGTCATGATCTGGGGCGTCCTGGCCGTGCTCGGGTGGGCCGCCGTCTACTGGCCCCACATGGACGACGGGTTCAGCCACGCCACCGAGCACGGCAGCGGCCCCGGCGCCCTCGACGCGGTCTACGTCTCCCTCGTGACCATCTCGACGCTGGGCCTCGGGGACGTCTTCCCGACCTCGGCCTGGCTGCGCCTGGTCAATCCCCTCGAGGCCCTGTTCGGGTTCGCGCTCCTGACCGTCGCGGTGTCGTGGGTGCTCCAGGTGTTCCCGACGCTGGCACGCCGCCGCGAGCTCGCGCTGCGGCTCGTCCACCTTCAGGAGGCCGGGACGGTCGACCTGCTCGGCTCGCTCGACCGCACGGTCGTCCACTCGCTCCTGACCGACCTGGCGGCGTCGGTCACCCGTGTGCGGGTCGACCTGCACGACTACCCCGAGACGTACTACTTCCGCGAGCCCGAGGACGTGGGCAGCCTCGCGGAGGCGATCCCCGTGGCGTCACGCCTCGTCGAGGCCGCACGGACCTCGCCGGTCGTCGAGGTCCGCCACGGCGGTGCCGTGCTCGGGGCCGCGTTGGACGACCTCGCGGAGGTGCTCCAGCGCAGCTTCCTGCGGCCGTGCGCGACGACGGACGAAGCCCTGAGGGTGTTCCTCGCCGACCACTCCTCGGGCGGCGCGGCCGGGAGGAGGCCTGCACCGTCGTGACGGTGACGTCGGTCCCGCGACGTGCAGACGTCCGACCCTGATGCGCCCGGCCGCCGCACGAGAACCTTGACCGAGAGATGAACGGGGCGGACCGGTCGACAGGACATCGGCCACGGGTCACCGTGGTTCGGGCGGCCGGGGACGCGCACACCGCCACCGCCCGCCATCTCCGTCGATCGCCCCGCGTCCGCCGTCACGGCCGACGCGGGGCGGTCGGTCGTCTAGGAACCGGAGGGGTCCAGCGCCAGGTCGATCGCCCTGACCTGCGCGAAGTAGCGGAAGTTGACCTTCATGGTCAGTGAGCCGACGGCGACGTCGTGGAAGATTCCGCCGGGCTCGCCGAGCCGCTGGTCGCGGGGCGACTCCTCGACCAGGTCCTTGATGACGGTCTGCGAGAAGGTGCCGGACCGGAACACCAGGAAGCGCCGGTCGGTGGCGACGACGATGCGGTAGCCGCCCTGGCCGATGCGGTTCGTGATGGTCGGTTGGCCGGCGAACGCCCCCTGGACGATCTCTCCGGGCTCCACCAGCGACTGCGCGCGGTGGACGATCTTCTCTGCCATCCCCATGCCCGAGACCCTAGTCGACCTCTCCGGTCGCCCCACGCCCTGCGGAGGCCTGGTCACGCGACGCGCGTGGCGTGGCGTGAGGTCTCGACGAGCGTCACCACCAACCCGAGGCAGGCGTCCGACGTGGACCCGCGCGATGGTCTCGACTCGGCCAGGTCGGCCAGCGCATCGAGCAGGTCGTGGCCCGCCGCGACGTACTCACGGTCGATCCTCGGACGTGGCATCGACCCCGCGAAGACCTGGAGCCGCTGCGCGCCGATGCGTCGCGCGACGTCGACCGCCGCTCGTTCCCGCGCGTCGAGGCCGGCGACCTCGGGGGCGGCGATGATCGACTGCGACAGCTGGCTCAGCTGTCGGTTCATGCGCACCAGGTCCGACACGACGTCGAGCGGGGTGGCGCGCCGTGGTGCGTCGCGGCGGTGCGGCGACTCCGCCCACTGGAGCTGCTGGTGCGCGCAGCGCAGCACCGACCGCCGCGACGGGGCACCCCGCATCACGAGTCGCGCCTCGCGGACGTCGTGGTCGATCGCCGCGGTCAACGCGTGCTCCCACGCGTCGGCGGTGCGCCGCAGAGCGTCGCGCGTCGTGTCGAGGTGGTGGTCGGGGTCGGTCCGCACGATGGTCACCCCGTGATGCTCGCCCCGGCCGGCCGGCCGCACCAGTGCCTTCACGAGACCCTGGCACGATCTTGACGCGGTCCTCACGCGCTCACACCTCGACGTGCGACCCCAGCAGCACGACGCGGTCGCGCGGGAGGTGGAAGGCGTCGGCGGCGTCGGCGGTGACGTGCGAGGTCGCGATGAACAGCCGCTTGCGCCACGGGGCCATCGTGGGCTCCGGACCGGCGTGCAGCTCGATGCGCGACAGGAAGTACGTCGCACCGTCGAGGTCGAGCTGGCCCTCGGTCTGCTCGGACGTCAGCAGGGCGAGGGCGGCCGGGACGTCGGCGGTCTCGGCGTAGCCGAAGCGGACGACGACCTGCGTGATGCCGTCCTCCGGGCGGCCCAGGGCGTCGATTGTGACCCGGTCGTCGTCCGCGACCCGGGGAACCGTCTCGACCTCGACGGTCACGATCACGACGTGCTCGTGCCGGACGTGGTTGCGCTCGACGTTCGCACGGAGCGCGAGCGGCGTGGTCGTCCCGCGGTTGAGGAAGATCGCGGTGCCCGGCACGACGGCGGGGGCGTCCTCCCCGGCGTCCAGGTCGTCGACGAAGGACTGCAGCGGCCCCTCCATGTCCTCGCGCGTCGTGGTCACGACCTGCCGACCGCGCTGCCAGGTGATCATGATCGTGAAGAAGGTGACGGCGATCGCCAGGGGCAGCCACGCGCCGTGCACGAGCTTGGTCAGGTTGGCGCCGATGAACAGCAGGTCGAGCGCGAGCAGCGGCACCGCCGCGAGGGCCAGCAGCCAGACGGGCTTGGCCCACCGCCGGTGGGCGACGTAGAAGAACAGGATCGTCGTGATCGTGATCGTGCCCGTCACGGCCATGCCGAAGGCGAAGGCCAGTGCCGCGGACGTGCGGAACGCGAACACAAGCGTCAGCACCGACACCAGCAGCAGCCAGTTCACCCACGGGACGTAGATCTGGCCACGTGCCGAGCTCGACGTGTGCAGGATGCGCAGGCGCGGCAGGTAGCCGAGCTGGGCCGCCTGCGACGCGACCGAGAACGCTCCCGTGATGACGGCCTGCGAGGCGATGACGGTCGCGGCGCACGCCAGCACGATCAGCGGGATCCGCGCCCACTCGGGTGCCAGGAGGAAGAACGGCGCGCTGATGTTGTCGCTGTCCTCGAGGATCAGCGCACCCTGGCCGAGATAGCTCAGGGCGCAGGCCGGGAAGACCAGGAAGATCCAGCCGACCGAGATGGGCCTGCGACCGAAGTGGCCCATGTCGGCGTAGAGCGCCTCGGCACCGGTGACGGCCAGGACGATGGCGGCCATCGCGAAGAACGCGTACTCGAAGTTGCCGGCCAGGAACTCGATCGCGTAGGTGGGCGACACGGCCTTCAGGATCGCGGCGTCCTTCGTGACGCCCCACGCGCCGCACGCGCCGATCGTCACGAACCACGTGATCATGACGGGTCCGAAGAACCGGCCGACGGCGGCCGTCCCCCGCTTCTGCACCGAGAACAGGGTCACGATGATGACCGCCGTGACGGGGACGATCCACGGCTCGAAGCCCGGCTCGATCGTCTTGAACCCCTCGACCGCGGACAGCACCGAGATCGCCGGGGTGATCATGCTGTCGCCGAGGAAGAGCGCGGCGCCGAACAGGCCGAGGCCGGCGAGCGCCACGGTCGCCCCGGCCCTGCGGTGGCCGGCCCAGCGGCGCAGCAGCGAGATGAGCGCCATGATGCCGCCCTCGCCGTCGTGGTCGATGCGCATCGCGAGCAGCACGTAGGTGATCGTGACGATCGCGGTGACCGACCACAGGATCAGGGAGACCACCCCGAGCACGTTGCCGTCGCTGACCGGTACCGGGTGCGGGTCGTCGGGGTTGAAGACGGTCTGGATCGTGTAGATCGGGCTCGTGCCGATGTCGCCGAAGACGACGCCGAGGGCACCGACGACGACGGCGAGGCGCAGGACGTCCTTCTTCTGCGGGCGTGGTGAGGTCACCTGCCCAACCTAGGTGTCCGTGGCTCGTCAGGCCGGCATCTTGACGCCCCCTTGACGCCTCAGTGGCGCACGCCTCGCACGTCCGTCACGGCAGGTCGGGCACGACCGTCGGGCGCGGGGACGGTGCGGCAGGGCTCGACGCGGTTCGGTGGCGACACACGACGACGTGGGGCAGCGGCAGGAGCGCCGCCTCGAGGGCCTCGGCACCCGAGGTCGGCCGGCGGGACGATCGCGACGACGCCGGACGTTCGGTCAGCACGACCAGGGTCTGGTGCGCCGTGTGGCGGCGGCCGACGTAGTCGGCGACCGAGTCCGCGACCTCGTCACCGTCGGTTCGGACGGGGTCGAGCAGCACCAAGGGCACGCCGGGCTCCCACTCCTCCCACGACCGCGTGAACGCGCGGGCCGACTCCGGCGTCCGGCAGACGTGGACCGCCACGACGCGTCTCGGCGCCATCGACAGGGCCGTGCCGAGCGCCTCACGGGCCCGCTCGTCGACCGCGTCCACGGGGACGACTCCGGCCATCGACTGCCGGGACGGAAGAGCCGGACCGCGGGGCGCGGCGTCACCGTCCTCGGATCCCGTCACGAGGCCGAGCAACGACCTCATGGTGCGAGCACCTCGACGGCGAGAGCACCGCAGCGCCCGCCCGGGCGGCTCGTGGCAGGCAGCGTGTGCACCACGGCCGCCCGGGACGGCGGGGAGCCTTCCGAGCGATGGGGCGTCGAGGACGTCGAGCTGGAGGACATGACCTCACGGTAGGCACGGCGTCCGCCGACCAGAAGGGGCTTGACGCGA
Source organism: Aeromicrobium sp. Root472D3 (assembly GCF_001426485.1). Taxonomy (GTDB): domain Bacteria; phylum Actinomycetota; class Actinomycetes; order Propionibacteriales; family Nocardioidaceae; genus Aeromicrobium. The sequence continues at coordinate 2,482,554 of NZ_LMET01000001.1, forward strand.
TCTTGACGAGACCTTGGCGCGGTCCGACGAGAACGTCGACGACCACGGGCGGCCTGCCGTCAAGAACGCGTCAAGACCTGCCAAGAACCTGTCAAGACCGGTCGATCGGGCGAGAACGACGGGTTCACTGACGCTCATGAGTATTGAAAGCGGTTTGCTGATCGCCCTCGTCGCCGCGCTCGTGGCGTACCTGCTGGCGGCCCTGATCTTCCCGGAGCGTTTCTAGTGTCCGACACCTTGAGCGGCCTCCTCACGATCGTCACGCTCGTGGGCGTCCTCGCCCTCGTGTACGTGCCCCTCGGTGACTACATGGCCCGGGTCTTCACGACCCCCCGTCATTCTCGCGTCGAGAAGGGCATCTACCGGCTCGGCGGCGTCAACGCCGACGCCGAGCAGAGCCCCCGCGCCTACATCCTGAGCGTCCTCGGGTTCTCCGTCGTCAGCCTCGTCGTGCTGTACGGGATCCTGGTCGGCCAGTCGCACCTGCCGTTCGACCGCGACCTGCCCGGGATGCCCGGGTGGATGGCGTTCAACACGTCGATCTCGTTCGTCGCCAACACCAACTGGCAGTCGTACGGCGGCGAGTCCACGCTGGGCTTCGCCGCGCAGATGGCGGGCCTGGCGGTGCAGAACTTCCTGTCCGCCGCGGTGGGCATCGCCGTCGCCGTCGCGCTGATCCGCGGCTTCGTCCGGGTGCGCAGCGGCGAGCTCGGCAACTTCTGGGTCGACCTGACCCGCAGCACGATCCGCATCCTGCTGCCCATCGCGTTCGTCGGGGCCGTGGTCCTGCTGCTCAACGGCGTCGTCCAGAACTTCGCCGACAGCACGATCACGACGCTGGCGGGCCACAGCCAGGTCGTCACCGGTGGTCCGGTGGCGAGCCAGGAGGCGATCAAGGAGCTCGGCACCAACGGTGGTGGCTTCTTCAACGCCAACTCCGCGCACCCGTTCGAGAACCCCAACGGCTTCACGAACCTGCTGCAGATCTTCTTGATCCTGCTGATCCCGGTGGCGCTCACCCGCACCCTGGGCACGATGCTCGGCAACCGCCGCCAGGGTCTGGTGATCCTCGGCGCGATGGGCCTGATCTTCTCCGTCATGACCGCCGTCGCGACCTGGGCCGAGGTGGGCGGCCACTCGCAGTCCGCCGCTGCGGCGGGCGCCGCGATGGAGGGCAAGGAGACGCGCTTCGGCGAGTGGGCCTCGTCGCTGTTCGCGGTCGCGACGACCGGCACCTCGACCGGTGCCGTCAACGCCTCGCACGACTCGCTGACCCCGACCGGCGGCGGCGTCACCCTCGTCAACATGATGCTCGGCGAGATCGCTCCCGGCGGTGTCGGAGCCGGCATCTACGGCATCTTGGTCATGGCCGTCCTGGCCGTCTTCGTGGCCGGCCTGATGGTGGGCCGCACCCCCGAGCTGCTGGGCAAGAAGATCGCCGCCAAGGAGATGACGTTCGTCGCGCTCTACACGCTGGCGACCCCCACGCTCGTCCTGGTCGGCGTCGGCACCGCCATCGCGCTGAACAGCACGCCCGGTGCCATGGGCAACCCGGGTGGGCACGGCTTCACCGAGGTCGTCTACGCCTACACCTCCGGCGCCAACAACAACGGCAGCGCGTTCGGCGGCATCACCGTGACGTCGACCTTCTTCCAGATCACGATCGGCCTGGCGATGCTGCTCGGTCGCTTCATCCCGATCGTGCTCGTCCTGCTGCTCGCGGGCTCCCTGGCCAAACAGGCCAAGGTCCCCGAGACGGCCGGCACCCTCCCCACCAACACACCCCTCTTCGGGGGCCTGCTCGTCGGCGTCATCCTGCTCATCACGGGCCTGACGTTCTTCCCGGCACTCGCCCTCGGTCCCATCGCGGAGGCCCTGTCATGACGCTCCAACTCCTCTTCACGCAGATGCTGGCCCAGCTGCCGGCAGCGCTGCGCAAGCTCGACCCGCGCCACCTGTGGCGCAGCCCGGTGATGTTCATCGTCTGGCTCGGGTCCGTCGCGACGACCGTCGCGGTCTTCACCGACCCCAGCGTCTTCACGATCGCCCTGGCCGTCTGGCTGTGGCTCACGGTCGTCTTCGGCAACCTCGCCGAGGCCGTCGCCGAGGGTCGCGGCAAGGCGCAGGCCGCGTCGCTGCGGGCGGCCCGCACCGACACCGTCGCCCGCGTCCTGGCCGCGGACGGCAGCGTGACGACCGTGCCCGGCACGCAGCTCGCGATCGGCGACCTGGTGCTCGTGGCCGCGGGCGAGGTGATCCCGGGCGACGGCGACGTCGTCGTGGGCGTCGCGTCGGTCGACGAGTCCGCGATCACCGGCGAGTCAGCGCCCGTCATCCGCGAGGCCGGCGGCGACCGCAGCGCCGTCACCGGCGGCACGAAGGTGCTCTCGGACGAGATCACCGTCAAGATCACGTCGGCTCCCGGCGAGACGTTCCTCGACAAGATGATCGCGCTGGTCGAGGGCACGTCGCGGCGCAAGACGCCCAACGAGATCGCCCTGTCGATCCTGCTGGTCAGCCTGACCCTGGTGTTCGTGCTCGCCGTGGCGACCCTGTCGCCGATGGCCGACTACGCCGGGGCGCCGCAGGACCTCACGGTCCTGATCGCCCTGCTGGTCTGCCTGATCCCGACCACGATCGGCGCGCTGCTCAGCGCGATCGGCATCGCCGGCATGGACCGGCTCGTCCGGGTCAACGTGCTCGCGATGTCCGGACGTGCGGTCGAGGCGGCCGGCGACGTCAGCACCCTGCTGCTCGACAAGACCGGCACCATCACGTACGGCAACCGGCAGGCGTCGCGGTTCGTGCCCGTCGGCGACGTCACCCAGGACGAGCTCCGCGACGTGGTCCGGCTCTCGAGCCTGGCCGACCAGACCCCCGAGGGCCGTTCGATCGTGGCGCTCGCCCTCGCGGAGGGCGCGGACGACCGGGACCTGCCCGGTGGCGCCCAGTTCGTCGAGTTCACCGCCCAGACCCGCATGTCGGGCGTCGACCTCGCCGACGGCACCCAGATCCGCAAGGGCGCGGGATCGGCGATCCACGGGTGGGTCGGCGGCACGATGCCGACCGAGCTGACCGACACGATCGAGTCGATCTCGAACGACGGCGGCACCCCGCTGGTCGTCGCGTCGAAGACCGGCGGCACCGGCACGGTGCTGGGCGTCATCCACCTCAAGGACGTCGTCAAGGAGGGCATGGTCGAGCGGTTCGCGCAGCTGCGTGCCATGGGCATCCGCACCGTCATGGTGACGGGCGACAACGCCCTGACGGCCAGGTCGATCGCCGCCGAGGCCGGCGTCGACGACTTCCTCGCCGAGGCCACGCCGGAGGACAAGATGGACCTGATCCGCAAGGAGCAGGCCGGCGGACGTCTCGTCGCCATGACGGGCGACGGCACCAACGACGCGCCCGCCCTCGCCGCGGCGGACGTCGGCGTCGCGATGAACACCGGCACGTCGGCGGCCAAGGAGGCCGGCAACATGGTCGACCTCGACTCCGACCCGACCAAGCTCATCGACATCGTCGAGATCGGCAAGCAGCTGCTCATCACGCGTGGGGCGCTGACGACGTTCTCGATCGCCAACGACGTCGCGAAGTACTTCGCGATCATCCCGGCGATGTTCCTGGTCGCCTACCCGTCGCTCGACACGCTCAACGTCATGGGCCTGGCCACGCCGCAGTCGGCGATCCTCTCGGCGGTCATCTTCAACGCCCTGGTCATCGTCGCGCTGATCCCGCTGGCGCTGCGCGGCGTCAAGTTCCGTCCCGCCTCGGCATCGGACGTGCTGCGCCGCAACATCCTCGTGTTCGGTCTCGGTGGCGTCGTCGCACCGTTCATCGGCATCAAGCTCATCGACCTCATCGTCTCCACCATCCCAGGAATCGGGTAAGCAGCATGAATCTCTTCGGCATGACCAAGGACCTCGGTCGGCAGTCACTCGCAGGCCTCCGCATGCTCCTCGTCCTCATCGTCATCCTCGGCATCGCCTACCCGGTCGCCGTGTGGGGCGTCGGCAGGGCCGTACCGGGCCAGGCCGACGGCCAGCTCGTGAAGGTCGACGGCACGGTCGTCGGATCCGGCCTGATCGGCCAGGACTTCGAGGGCGACGAGTGGTTCCACTCCCGCCCGTCGGCCAACGACTACGACACGCTGGCGTCGGCACCGACCAACCTGGGGCCGTCGAACCCGGACCTCCTCGCCGCCATCGAGGAGCGTCGCGCCGCCGTCGCCGAGGCCGAGTCGGTCGACCCGGCCGACGTCCCGCCGGACGCCCTCACCGCGTCGGGGTCGGGCCTCGACCCGCAGATCTCGGTGGACTACGCGCGGATCCAGGTGGCCCGCGTCGCCGACGCGAACGGCCTGCCCGAGGCGGACGTCAGGGCCCTGGTCTCACGGTTCACGGAGGGCCGCTCGCTGGGCTTCCTCGGTGAGCCCGGCGTCAACGTCCTGCGGCTGAACGTGGCGGTCCGGGCGGCGGCCGCGCAGGCGGCGGGCTGACGGTGGGCTCCCGAGGCAAGCTCCGGGTCTACCTCGGCGCCGCGCCGGGAGTCGGCAAGACGTACGCGATGCTCGACGAGGCCCAGCGACGCGTCGCCCGCGGCACCGACGTCGTCGTGGCCGTCGTCGAGACGCACGGTCGCGAGCACACGACGAGAGCGCTCTCGGGTCTCGAGGTGGTGCCCCGGCGGTCGATGGACTACCGCGGCACCACCTACCTCGAGATGGATCTCGACGCCGTCCTCCGGCGTCGACCGGAGGTCGTGCTGGTCGACGAGCTCGCCCACAGCAACATCGGCGGCTCGTCGCACGAGAAGAGGTGGGAGGACGTCGAGTCGCTCCTCGCCGCCGGGATCCACGTCATCACGACCGTCAACATCCAGCACCTGGAGTCGTTGAACGACGTCGTCGAGGCGATCACGGGCCAGCGTCAGCGCGAGACCGTGCCCGATCGCGTCGTCCGGCAGGCCGATGCGATCGAGCTGGTGGACATGAGTCCCCAGTCGCTCCGGCGACGGATGGCGCACGGCAACATCTACAGCCACGACAAGGTCGACGCCGCCCTGGCGCAGTACTTCCGCGAGGGCAACCTCGCGGCGCTGCGCGAGCTCGCGCTGCTGTGGCTCGCCGACCGCGTCGACGAGGGGCTCGACCAGTACCGCCACCAGCACGACATCGACTCCACGTGGGCGACCCGCGAGCGCATCGTCGTCGCCCTGACCGGCGGGCCCGAGTCGGCCGCCCTGCTCCGTCGCGCGGCGCGGATCGCCTCGCGGGGCGCCGGGGGCGAGTGGATGGCCCTGTACGTCGCGCGGCGGGACGGGCTCTCCGGCGTGACCCCCGACCAGCTCCTCAAGCTCCGCAGGACCACGGAGGACCTCGGCGGCACGCTGCACACCGTCGTCGGCGACGACACGGCCACCGCGATCCTCGACTTCGCCCGTGCCGAGAACGCCAGCCAGGTCATCATCGGCGCCAGCCGGCGAGGTCGGCTGTCGACGCTGCTGCGGCCGGGCGTCGGCGAGATGGTGATCGCGGCCTCGGGCGACATCGACGCCCACGTCGTGACCCACGACTACGCCCGCCGCAAGAACCCCACCGTGCGGGCCGCCAGCAACCTGTCCCGACGTCGCCTGGTCCTGGGCTACGCCTTCGGTGTGCTCGCTCCCTTGCTGGCCAGCGAGCTGCTCGTGCTGACCGACTCCCTGCACGGGCTGCCGACCGAGGCGATGGTGCTGATGGCCGTCGTCGTCGCCACGGCCCTGGTCGGCGGGATCATCCCGGCGATCATCTCCGCCGTCCTCAGCAGCATCCTGCTGAACCTGGTGTTCACGCCACCCCTGCGGTCCCTGACGATCGCCGACCCCGAGAACGCCTTCGCGATCGGTCTGTTCCTCGTCGTGGGCATCGCGGTCGCCTCGGTCGTCGACCGTGCGGCGCGGAGCACCGTCCTGGCACGGAAGGCCCGTGCGGAGTCCGATGCCCTCACGGTGCTGTCCCACAGCCTGCTGCACGCCGGCGACGACGTCGAGGCCCTGCTGGCCAGCGCCTGCGAGCTGTTCGGGGCCCGCGGTGCGGCGGTCTTCACCGCCGTCGACGGACGCCACGAGGCCATCGCCGTCTCGGGACGTCCGCCGTCGTCGATCGACGCGGCCGACGTGACGGTCTCGATCGACGAGGACACGACCCTCGCCCTGTGCGGCCGCAAGCTCGACGCGTCCGACCGGCGGCTGCTCAAGGCGTACGCCGCGCATGCCGCCGTCCTGGCCGAGCGGACGCGCGCCCAGCGCGCCGAGGCCGATCGCGCCCAGCTCGCCGTCGGCAACAGGACCCGCACCGCACTGCTGGCGGCGGTGTCCCACGACCTGCGCTCACCCCTGGCGGCCGTCAAGGCAGCGGCCGGCAGCCTGCGCAACACCGACATCCGGTGGTCGCCCGACGACGAGGCCGAGCTGCTCGAGACCATCGAGGAGTCCGCCGACCGGCTCAACGCCCTCGTGGCCAACCTGCTCGACATGAGCCGGATCCAGACCGGCGCCGTCACGCCGGCGCTCGTCGAGGTCGACCTCGCCGACGCCGTGCGGCAGGCGCTGGAGACGGTCCCCGACGGCGGCCGCATCACCGTGACCCTCGACGACTCCCTCGTCGCACTGGCGGACCCGGGCCTGCTCGAGCGGGTCGTCGCGAACGTCTGCGAGAACGCGGTCAAGTACTCGCCGTCGCCCGCGCCGATCACCGTGGACGGCTCCCCCACGCCCGGAGGTGTCGTCCTGCGCATCGCCGACAGCGGTCCGGGGATCGCCGAGGAGAGCCACGCCCGCCTGTTCGCACCGTTCCAGCGACTCGGCGACGTCCCTGCCGGCGACGGCGTCGGGCTCGGGCTGGCGGTCGCCCAGGGCCTCGCGGAGGCCATGAGCGGCACCCTCACCGCCGAGGACNCGTCCTCACGGTCGACGACGACCCGGCCATCCTGCGGACCCTCGGCATCAACCTGCGGGCTCGCGGGTACGACGTCGAGATCGCCACCGACGGGCGGTCGGCGCTGCAGATCGTCCACGAGCGGATGCCCGACGTGATCCTGCTCGACCTCGGCCTGCCCGACGTCGACGGCATCGCCGTCCTGCGCCAGGTGCGCTCGTTCAGCCAGGTGCCCGTCATCGTCGTCTCGGCGCGGTCCGAGGCGGACGACACGGTCGAGGCCCTCGACCTCGGGGCGGACGACTACGTGTCCAAGCCGTTCAGCATGGAGGAGCTGCTGGCCCGGGTGCGCGCCGCGACGCGGCGAGGTGTCAGCGGTGCGACCGAGCCGGTCGTGCAGGTCGGCGGCCTGCTGATCGACACGGCCGACTCCAAGGCCACCCGTGACGGGGTGATCATCCACCTCACGCCCACCGAGTGGAAGATCGTCTCCGTGCTCGTGCGCAACCGCGGGCGTCTGGTGCGCCAGGCAGACCTGCTGCACGAGGTGTGGGGGCCGGGCTACGAGCAGGAGACGAACTACCTGCGCGTCCACCTGGCCAGCATCCGGCGCAAGCTGGAGGCCGACTCCGGCGGGCCACGCCTCTTCGTGACCGAGGCCGGTCTCGGCCACCGGTTCAACCCCGGATGAGCCTCGTCGACAACGCCATCTACGTCGACGGCCGTCGTGTCGCCGACCCCGAGACGCTCGACGACACCTTCGAGCTGCTGCGCGAGCAGGACGGCATGGCGTGGATCGGGCTCTACCGCCCCGACGTGGGCGAGATCTGCGCGGTCGCCGCCGAGTTCGGGCTGCACCCGTCGGCCGTCGACGACGCGATCGCCGCCCACCAGCGTCCCAAGCTCGAGCGGTACGGCAGCGCCCTGTTCGCGGTGCTGCGCCCGGCCCGGTACGTCGAGGCGAGCGAGAAGGTGGAGTTCGGAGAGCTCCACGTGTTCGTCGGTCCGGACTTCGTGGTCACCGTCCGCCACGCCGAGTCACCCGACCTGGCGCGGGTCCGTCGGCACCTGGAGCGGGAGCCCGACGTGCTCGCGGCGGGGCCCGAGTCGGTGCTCTACGCGATCATCGACCAGGTCGTCGACGAGTACGTGCCGGTCATCGCCGGGCTCGAGAACGACATCGACGAGATCGAGGACGAGCTGTTCCGTGGCGAGGCAACCGTCTCGCGGCGGATCTATGAGCTCGCCCGCGAGGTGATCGAGTTCCAGCGCGCCACCCACTCGCTGCTGCACCTGATCACGTCGTTGGAGGACGGCTTCGACCGGTACGGCGTGCCGCACGACCTGCAGCACCGGCTGAGGTTGGTGCGAGGTCACAGCGCCCGGATCGCGGAGCGTGCCGACTCCTTCCGCGCGATCGTGCAGAATGCGCTCACGCTGCGCAGCACCCTCATCAACCAGCAGCAGAACGACGAGATGCGGCACCTGGCGGAGACCAGCCTGGCCCAGAGCGAGGAGGTCAAGAAGATCTCGGGGTGGGCCGCGATCCTCTTCGCGCCGTCGATCGTGGGGACGATCTACGGGATGAACTTCGACGTCATGCCCGAGCTGCACTGGCGCTTCGGCTACCCGCTCGCAATCGTCGAGATGGCACTGACGAGCGTGCTGCTCTACGTCGTCTTCAAGCGGCGGCGGTGGCTGTGACGCTCACGCGCAGATCGGCCGGTCGGGTGCCGTGCTGCACAGGTCGGCGACGAGCAGCTGCGGGTCGACCTGGACGGTCCTGATGCCCAGCGGCGACAGCAGGGCGTTCAGGGCAGCCTCGCTCAGCCGGATCCACTGCCGGTTCGGCTGGACCGCCTCGAGCGCCGCGATCGAGGTGTAGGCGATCCCGACGCGCGTCCCGTTGCGCAGGCGGGCCGTCATGGGGGTGAGGGTGCCGAACGGCGAGTGACGGACCGGGACGACCAGGGTGCTCATGCGGGTGGTGCTCCTTCGTGAGGCGACGTGCTGACCTCTCGACCGTAGGACCGTCCGGCGCCACGGGGAACGGGCTTGACGCGATCTGAACGAAGCCTTGACGCCGCCCGTGCGAGGCACCGGCGGTGCCGTCGCGCAGGCGGACCGGCTCACTCGCCGTCCTCAGCCCCAGTCGAGGTCGGGCACCGGCCACGTGCCCCGCTCTCCCTGTCCGCCGCCGGCGACGAAGACCTCCGGATGGATCCCCGATCGGGTCAGCTCGTAGAAGAGGGCCTGATGGAACCGAGCGGCCCCGTCCCGACCCCAGATGAAGACGTCCGGCAGCTCGTACTCCGTCGTGAAGCGGCCGGTCGACGCCTCCTCGACGTAGACGTGCGGCAGCCCACTGCTCGACGTCCATCGAGGCCCCACGGCGTAGAAGCAGCGTCTGGTGTCGACCCACCCGTCGATCCTGATCTGGCGAGCCGCGCTCATGTCCTTCGTCGCGATGGTGCGCTTGCCGCGCCGGACGACGACCGCCGTCCCGTCCACGTAGTACCGAACGCGGCCGACGAACACGGTCACCCAGACGAGGAGGTACACGCTGGCACCGAGACCGCAGAAGATTCCGATCAGCACCACGAAGACGAGGCCGCTGACGTCATCCCTGACGCCCGGGTCGGTGATCGACAGAGCACCCACCCCGACGACGCTGACGACCGCCGCGACCAGCGGGAAGGCGATGAGCGCAGGCAGCGAGGCTCGCACCGAACCCCGCCCCACGAGAACCATGGATCGACCCTAGACGGCGCGATGGTCCGCGCACGTGGTGGCACGAGCACCCGGCCCGCTGCCCGCGCGACCGAGCCTTGACTACTCTTCTCGGATGCTGCACTACTGGCTCCGGACGTACGTCCGAGTCATACCGTTCGCCGCCGTGGCCGGCGTCGTGGCCGCTGTCTGCTTCTCGATCACCGGCGACTCCTCCCAGGCCCTGGATGCTGGGCTCGCCGCCGTCGGCTCCGCGATCGGATACGTGGTGGCGCGGCTCGGGCTCCGCGTCATCGAGAACAAGCAGGCGGAGGCCGCGCTGCACGACTGAGACCGGTGCCTGTCGGCCGATCGGCTCATCACGAGAGACCGCGCGGGCGTGCGATCCTCGACTCGTGTCGAAAGCGTCCGAACGACCTCGAAAGCCGCCTGTGTTCCACCTCGTCGCGACGCTGCTGACGACCTTCTCCGTCGGCGTGGTCGGCCTCGTCAGCCAGGACGGCGCGTCGGACGTGGCCATCGCCGTGCTCGCGCTGGCAGTCGGAGCGGGGTCGGTACTGATGTGGATCCGCGACACCCGTCGGTACCGCGCGGCACGGCAGCAGTTCTCGTGACCGTGCAACGCCACCTGGACGGGCTTGTGTCAACAGCCCGGCACACGTCCCGTGGACGCAGAACATCCCTCCTCTGAAGAGAGGAGGGATGCTCTGCCGACTGTGTGTGGGGTGGTGACGAAACTCAAACGCCCTGGAACGGGAGGGCAAAAAATGCCGGCACTCGAGGGCTTCACACGATGTCAGCGAAATGATCACACATTTTCGGCCCTAGATCCCGTCGTTCCAGTCCATTCGCTTGTTTGGCCGTGATGCCGCGAAGANTCGATCAAGTGCGCGAGCTCGGTCGGGGTCGTTGTGTGCACTCCGAAAGCTGCGGCGGTAGCCAGCACTGCCTTGTCCAGGGTCACGATGGACCAACGATCGGGCAGCAAGGTCAACGCCTCCTGGTCCATCTCTCCCTGAACGTCGTGCTTCTGCGGCGGCGTTCACCGAGGAACGTGAGTGCGTTGTTGTCCACCATGAACCGCTCGGTACTCATCGCACAGCCGCCCTGAAGTCATCGATCTGAGCGGGCTTCAGCTTGTTGGAGAACATGACCCTGCAGAAGTCGCGTCGGCCTATCTCGCCGGCGTCCAGGAGCCCCAGCATCCGGCGCGAGCACTCCGTCCCGTTGTACTTGCGCAGGGCATTGACGGGCTTAGCGTTGCGTCTTGGGGGATCGACGCGACGCGCGTACTCGTCAGCAAGCTGGTCCATGTGTTCGCGGAAGGTGTCCTGCGGCAACAGGTTTAGGCGCCGCGCTCTCATCGCCAGAGCACTCGGCGTGACCTTGTAAAGATTGGCGGCGTCTTTGACCGCTGCCAGCGACTCGAGGTCAAGAGTCCTGATCTCTGACGACGGGAGAAGGACCTCGCCGGCGATGTCGAACTCGCGAGGCGCGGTCTCGTCCTTGGTGTGACCGTCATAGGTCACCGGAGCGAAGGTTCCGCGCGCGACCATGACCGTCAGCAGCACCAGTGTGAAGACCTTGCGACCGCTCGGTTCGAGGCGTTCGCCTTCGTCTCCGCTGGCCAGGAAGATGTACGGGACCCGTGCGTCCTTGATCGTCATCCCGCTGAAGCGTGCCCGTCTCGGCATCTGCTGCGGCATGTGGTTCTTCACGCTCCTGCCTACGAGGATCTGCCTTGCCTCCAGCGCGCTGATGAGCAATTCCAGGGCGGCCTCCTTAGACCTGGCGGCCTTGAGATCGTCGTTCGTGAACCCCAGCTGGCGCCGAAGGGTGTTGGCGTCCTCCTGCACCGACGTCCCGGGCTTGCCGAGGCAGCTGACGACCGTGTTCCGTGTCAGGGTCGTGTCGGCGCGCAGGATCATCTGCTTGCGCAGGAGGTCCTTGACGATCAGCTCCACGTCCGCCAGCCGCACGATGTTGCGTGAGTTCATCGAGAAGGATGGCTTCGTGAACCCAGCCATCAACTTCTCGTTCTTCAGACGGATTTGTTCCAGGACGACGTCTGCCGGTGCGAAGAACAGCGGGTACGGGATCTCGGCGACTGTCGCCATCTCGATGAGGTCTCGGAACGAGATGTGGTTCCGCTGGAGAGCCGTCCGAACCGGGGCCCGATCGGCGGCAACCGAGTTCTCGAACAGCGAAGCGAACACGTCGCGGTCCAGAGACACAGTCTCGCCGTTCAGCATCACGTCGATGGTCACGGCGGCCCTTTCGATCTGCGGTTAGGCACCATGGTCCCGTCGTGAACCTGGACGTCTGTACCGACACGCCGTGAAGGCGAACATCAACTGCCGTCAGAGCGCCGATGAGTGGACTACCGGTTCGGCATAGGGCGCGGCAGCGTCGGCGGCTCGTCGGCGCCAGAAATAGGCTCATGGTGGCGCCCGATAGCGAACGGGCCGTCGCTGCTAGCTGTGCTGTTCGGGGACGTTGTTGACATCCGGCACCGTTCGGACTTCGAGGGTCCGGTCTCGCCATCGACTCTCCCTTCACGCACGCCCTTGAGGAGCAACGCCGAAGAGCACGTGAACCAACTTTGAGATGTCCTGCGCGATGACCGGCAGGGCTCAGCGTCCTTCGTACTCAGCGTCGGTGATCGCGTCGGTGATCTGGTCGCCCCAGGTGACAGGTACCAGCAGCCCCTCCCAGCCCCGCGTCGCGAGCACGGAACAGAACAACAACATGCAGGACCCTGTCACCCGTTGATGGGTCTGTCGGGTAAGCATTTCCTCGCTAAGCACGCCGCGATCGTCATCGACGACTGACCTAGGTTGCCGCAATCTTCGCCATCTTCGGCACCAGAGAGTCGCCGGGACGATGCGATGGCACCGGTAGTCGGTCAGAGGTCAAGCACGAGCCGTTCGGTCAGGGCGCGCGAGACGCACGGCAACATGTACGCGTTCTCCGCCCGCTCCTCGGGGGTGAGAACGGAGTCGCGGTGGTCCGGGATCCCACTGAGGACCGTGACCTCGCATGTCCCGCAGGTACCGACCTCGCACGAGGAGCCGAGGTTCGCGCCAGCCTCGTTCAAGGCCTCGAGGAGGGTTCGGTCGCTCGGCACCTGAACCGTCAGACCGCTGCGGTCGAGCGTCACCTCGACCGGCTGCTCAATGCCGGCATCCAGCTCGAGGGGCTTGAAGTGCTCGATGTGCAGGGCGCCCGCGGGCCAGCCGACGGAAGCACGCTCGACTGCGTCCAGCAGCGGGGTGGGACCGCAGCAGTAGATCAGCGTGTCGTCCCGTGCGGCGCCGATGAGAGTGTCCAGCGGCAGCAGACCGATCTCGTCCTCGGGGTAGACGTGGACTCGCGCGCCGAGACTCTCCAACTGATCGAGGTAGGCCATCGTGGCACGGTTGCGACCTCCGTAGTGCAGCTCCCAGTCCGCGCCCCGGCGTTCGGCCTCGCGCACCATCGTGACGATCGGCGTGACCCCGATGCCCCCTGCGACGAACACGTAGCACGGGCTCAGCTCCAGCTCAAAGGAGTTGCGAGGTGCCGACACCGGCAGGGTGTCGTCGCTGTCGAGGACGTCGTGCAGGAACGACGAACCTCCTCGGCTCTCCTGCTCGCGCAGCACGGCGATCCGGTACTCGTCTCGTGCCAAGGGGTCCCCGCACAGGGAGTACTGCCGCCGCACGTCACCGCACTGCACCTCGAGATGAGCGCCGGCCGACCAGCTGGGCAGCGGCGCGTCGCCGGTCAGGACGATCTCGACCACGTCGGTCGAGAGCGGCACCTTGCGGCTCACTCGAAGGGCGAGATCGGTGTTCGTGGCTCGGGCTGTCGCCGTGCTCATCCCTGGCTGCTCCGCGGGTGGAAGGTGACCGGCAGGCTCAGCAGGGCCGGGAAGATGAGGTCCGGGAAGCGGTGGCCGTCCTCGCGCAGGTCGACTGATCCGAACTGCGCCACGAGTCCGCGCAGCGTCTCCTGGAGCTGAATGCGCGCGATCGGCGCACCGAGGCAATGGTGCATGCCGCCGCCGAAGGCGACGTGACCGGACGCGTTCTCCCGCCGAAGGTCGAGCCGGTCGGGGTCCGGAAACTGCTCGGGGTCACGGTTGGCGCCGGCCACCATCACGATGACGCGCGTGCCCGATGCGAGGACCTTGCCGTCGGACAGCTCGAAGTCGTCAACAAGGTAGCGCTCGCGCACGTGAAGAGGCGTCCGGTAACGCAGGAGCTCCTCGACCGCCCCGGGGATCAACTCTGGCTCGTTGTGGAGGACCGAGAGCAGATCGGGCTCCTGGCACAGCACCTCGACCAGGTTGGAGATCGACGTGCGGGTCGTCTCGTAGCCCGCGTCAAGGATCGTGTGCATGAGTGACAGGACCTCGATGTGGCTCAAGTCCCCGCGATCTTCTGCCTCGAGGAGCAGCTGCACGAACGGGCTGTGCTCCTCGCGCGACTTGCTCGCGACGAACGTGTCGAAGTAGTCGAGGTAGAACTGTGTGATGTTCTCGAGCCCAGCCCGTTCGTCGTCGCCGAGCGGCTTCGGCGCGAAGATGAGCAGGAAGGCGTGCTGGTTCTCCGTCAGGTGCTGCCAGTCCTCCTCGGGGATGCCGAGGAAGCGACAGATGACGCCTCGCGGGATGTCGACGCCGAGATCTTGGACCGCGTCGACCTCGCCGTTCTTGGCCGCCACGTTGGCCATGGCCCGAGCCACCGACTCGGTCGCGAACTCACGAAACTGCTCGACACGACGCGGGATGAACATGGGCCCGACGACGTTCCGCAGCCGCGCGTGGTCAGGGTCGTCGATCTGCACGAGGTTGGCGCGCAGTCGCTGTCGTGCCACACCGTCGAACCACGGCGGCGCCTCGGTCCCGACCGGCTGGACACGGCCCTCGGGCAAACGGAGGACGGCGCGAACGTCTTGGTAGCGACTGACGACCCAAGCGGGGTCCCCCGGGCCGAGCTGGAGCGGAAACACAACTTCGGAACGAAGACGTTCGTAGGCCGCGGTCCGGTCGCCAGCGAGGAACTCGGGGTCGGTCAGGTCGATCGGGAAGTCGAGGGTGTCGGCGGACATCAGGGGCTCGCTCTCAGCTGTCGGGAAATACTGGTGGTGCACCATCGCGGACCGGCCGAGCCGGATCACTGTGGCGTCAATCACGTTATGGCGTCCGTGCCCTATAACGCCAAGACAAGTCAACTGATCTGCCCATCATGGAAAGGTGATGTCGCTCGGACCGCTTCTCGCTATGGGTCCAGTCGCGAACTCAGATTGGCGGTGCTCGATGCGGCCGGTAACGGTGAGTCGACATGACCATCGACGTGGCCCTGTTCAGCGGATCGCGCCGCCTACATCGGAAGTCGGTGGCAGACCGCTCCCGGCACGTCCGCGGTGGACGCCCACTCGACACGAACGGTGCTCGCCGAAGTCTCTGACTGTGGTGTCGCCGAGGCCGACGCTGCACTCGAGGCCGCCGCCTGTGCCCTACCGCTCTGAAGGAATCGCTCCTACGTGCACGCCGACGTTGTCGACGAGGTCGTGGATCGCTTCACCCGGGCGGTCGACTCGCTGAGTCTCGGGGCCGCCGTCGACGGCGCCGACATCGGACCGCTGACCTCAGCCGAGGCCGTCGACAAGGTCGAGCGGCTCGTCGCCCAGGAACTCGAGGACGGCGCGACGCTGGCCCACCGGGCCAGGATTCCGGAGCTGGCGAAGTTACTTCTCGGCATCGACCGTCCTGCGCGACGTCCGCCCGCACGCGCGCATCCCGGGCGAAGAGATCTTCGGCCCCGTGACGCCTATCGTCACGGGGCACGACTACGCGCAGCTGCACGAGCTGGTCAACGCGAGCGACGCCGGACTCGTGGCGTACGTCTACGCAGCAGATCTGCAGGACGCCGTGTGGCTCGCTGAGTCGTTCGAGGTCGGCATGGTCGGTATCAACCGAGCTGTCGTGTCGGACCCGTCTGCTCCGTTCGGCGGGGTGAAGAGCAGGGGGCTGGGCCGTGAGAGCGCACGACTGGAGCTCGTGGAGTTTCTCCAGCCTGAGGGCCTCAGCATCAGCTGGCCGCGAGCCAGCGATGAACCCTCAGCCGAGAAGTCCCTCGAGTCGGTAGACGCGCTTGGCCGTCCCTGCGAAGATCGCCTCGCGCTCGGACTGCGAGCAGCCCGCCGTGATGCGCTGGTAGGCGTTGCAGACGTGCCCGAACGGGCCGGAGCCGTCGGTCGGGAGGTTGCTCTCGAACATCATGCGATCGGCACCGAACAGCTCGACGGACGTCTCGACGTAGGGACGCCACTCCGCCGCGAGGGTCTCGGAGCTCGCCGGCGGGTCGGCAAGGAACGTGGGTGAGCCGGACAGGAACGATCCGAGTCCACCCATCTTGACCGTGACGTTTTCGCACGCGGCAATGGCGGCCATGTCCGCCCTCCACTGGTCAAACTCCTCCTCCAGCTTGCCCGTGTGACGTCCAATGCCGACGGGGTGACCGAGGTGGTCGACGACGATCGACGTCTCCGGGAAGTCCCGGGCGAGCGCGAGGATGTCGGTCAGCTGGGGAGAGAGTACGAACGCGTCGAAGCTCAGCCCGAGCGGTGCCAGGTGGGCGAAGCCGCGCCGGAAGTTCTCGCCGAGGTACATGCCCGGACCGTGGTCGAAGACCGCTCCGACGATCGACTCGTCCTCGTCCCACAGAGCTTCCTGTCGCACCCCCCTCAGCCGGTGCGGCGCCTCCGCGACCGACGCTTCGAGGGTCTCGCGGACGTCAGGGTGGCGCAGGTCGGCCCGCCCGACAAACGCGGTCGCGACACGGATGCCGCGGTACTTGCCCGTGGCGCCCATCGCCGCCTGACCGCCGAAGAACTCGAGCTCGCCGACGGTTTGGAGGTGCTCGGGAACGTCGGTGCGGTACATCGCCTGCGACTCCATGGCGATCGTCGCGATGACGTTATGCCCGTCGGACACGAAGTCTGTGTACTCGTCGATGAGGAACCGCTCGCGGCGCATGACCATGCGGACGATGTTGTTCGGGTGGTCGAACAGGTGGTGGTGGGTGTCGATGACGGGGAGGTCGGGGTCGATTGGCGGCTCGGTTTCAGACGGCACGGTGAGGCTCCTCTTTTCGTGTTGCGGTGCGCCGAGTCGCACCTGATGGGGTCTAGACGGGAACGGGTGGTGCTGCTGGACGGCGTGCTCAGCCGGTCATGGCGCTGCGACCTCGGCGCGCACGACGTTCCTCAGCTCGAGCAACCCGGGGATTGACACTTCCAGCCTCTCCCCCGGCTGCAGGTAGCGCGGCGGATCCTGGCGGTGGCCGATGCCCGGGGGCGTGCCGAGCGCGACGACGTCGCCCGGCACCAGGGTGACGAAGGCGCTGACGTAAGCGATGACGGCCGAGACGTCGAAGGTCAGGTTGGCCAGCGACCCTCGTTGAACCTCGACGCCCTCGAGCCGGGTCACGATCTCCAGGGCAGCGGGGTCAGGGACCTCGTCGGTGGTGACGATCCACGGCCCCCAGGAGCCGGAGCCGTCGAAGTTCTTGCCGGCTGTGGCTTGCGGGCTGTGGAGCTGGAACTCGCGCACACTGTTCTCGCCCATCACGCTGAAGCCGGCGACGTGACTCATCGCGTCGGCGCGGCTGATGTGTCGACCGCCGTCACCGATGACCACGGCAACTTCGCCCTCCCAGTCGAGCGTGTCCGACACGAACGGCGCTACGAGCGGCACCTCGTGTCCCACGAACGACGACGCGAAACGCGTAAACAGGGTGGGATGCTCGGTCGGCTTGGCACCGACCTCGGCTGCGTGCGAGTTGAAGTTGTGGCCGACGCAGACGACGTGCTCGGGCCGCGGCACAGGCGGTAGCCATGTCGCCTCAGTGAGACTCACTACCGGGTGCTGCTCCAGCTCGTCCGCAAGCCGCTGTTGGGCGTCGCTCGGAAGGAGACCAACCAGGCCGGACCGACCGGCGGTGTCCGACACGTCGTGCACGGTGTGACCGTCGATTGACGCGACGACCCGGGTCTCTCCGTCGAGTTCGACCGTAGCCAGCCTCATCGGACCGCTCGCTCTGCGTCGATCAGGTCGGCGGCCTCGGCCAGCAGTGCACGGACCCGCTCGACCCCGGACGGTGTGGTCTCGGCGAGCGGCGGGCGCACGTGGGCGGACGCGATCCGTCCCTCTTTCTGGAGGATCCACTTCAACGTGGTGGGGTTCGTCTCGACGAATAGGGCGTCGACGACGGGGTGGAGGGCGTAGTGGATGCGACGGGCTCCTTCGTGGTCGCCGGCGAGCCACAGGTCGTACATGCGGGCGCAGGCTGCTGGCGCCACGTTCGCGGTGGCACTGATGTAGCCGATGCCGCCGAGCGCGAGCAGAGGAAGGCATAGCAGCTCGATCCCGGACCAGACGAGCAGGTCCTCGTCGGCCGCCTCGATGACGCGGGAGAAGTGCTCGAAGTCCTTGGTCGTCTCTTTGATGCCGACGACGTTCGGGACGTCGCGGTAGAGCCGCGCGACGGTCTTGGGAGCAAGCTCCACCGCCGTCCGGGACGGGACGTTGTAGGCGATGATCGGGAGGTCTGGGTACTCACGCGCCACGGTGGAGTACCAGGTGTACAGCGCGTCCTGGGTGGGTCGGGCGTAGTACGGGGTGATGACCAGTGCGGCGTCCGCGCCCGCGTCGACGGCCTCGCCCGTCAGGCGGATCGTCTCGTCGAGCTTTGCCGAGCCGGTGCCCGCGATGAACGGGACGCGGTCACCGACGGCCTCGGCCACGGTGTGTATCGCACGAGCCCGTTCGTCGATGGTTTGAGCGCTCGGTTCGCCCGTGGAGCCTCCGATCGAGACGCCGTGGGTACCGGCGGCGAGCTGCCACTCGACGAGCGAGGTGATGCTCTTCTCGTCGAGCTCGCCGTCGTCGGTGAACGGGGTGATGAGCGGGACGATGGAGCCCGAGATGAGCTCGGGCGTGTTGCGGAACCTCATGCTCCGACCTCCTGACGATCGAGGACGAGCGCAGCGACCGCGAGGTCACACAGTCCCGAACCCATGCCCTTGAACACCGTCAGCGCTGGCTGATCGGGACGACCGACGCCGTCCTCCAGCAACCGCCCGAGCTCGACGGTCCCGGCCAGGTCGTCGCCGAGCGCGTCCTTGAGCTCCTTGCTCGCCCGACGCGCGTTCTCCAGATCGTCGACGACGACCAGGCTTCCTGCCTCGACCACGCCCGGAAGCAGCTCTGCGGCGCTCGGCAGGATGGCTCCCACCGCGTTCACGTGGGCCCCGGGTGCCAACCACTCCCGCGCGAGGAAGGGGTCAGCGGCGCGCGTGACGGCCGTGACGATGGGCGAGCCGTCCACGGCGTCCCTCGCGTCATCGAACTGGTCGACCCGCAGCCCCAGCTCGCGCTCTAGGGTCACGGCGAACGCCTGTCGGTTCGCCGGAGTCCGGCTCCACACGCGAATCGCCTCAAGCGGCCGAACCAGCGAGACGGCCGTCGCCTGCTGGAACGCCTGACGCCCGCTGCCAAGGACTGTGAGCACGTTCGCTTCTGGCGCAGCTAGTAGGTCAGTGGCGACCGCGGCGGTCGCGGCCGTGCGGAAGGCGCCCAGCTGCCCAGCATCCATCACGGCCAGGACCGCTCCCGTCCGAGCGTCGAACAGCGATAGCAACGCGCTTGCCCCCGCAGGCGTGTTGACCCAGCTCTTGAAGGCCACGAGCCCCCGGCTCTCGTCAACCGCGCCGAGGGTGTGGGCGGTGGACCGGTCATCCCAAGCCGCCATCGACTTGGCGATGGGTCGAGCCTCCCCGCGAGCCGCCGCGCGCAGAACTGCGCGCACCGCGTCGGTCGCACGACCTTGGTCGACAGCCGCGACGACGTCGCTGCCCTCGAGCACCGAGGTATGGATGTTGGGACGTGTAGTGGTCGCCACGGGTGACCTTCCTGGGACGGAACCCGCGTCGCGCCCCTCGGGGCGACGCCGGTATCGAGTGTTGTGACGTGACTTACACTGATGCCCGCGTCGTCATAACACAAAGACCAACATGTCGATGAGCGCATACCTCGAACGTTATGGAGAAGCCATGGAGGCCCAACTGTCCTTCCGACGCCTGGAGGTGTTCAGGCTCGTCGTCGAGGAGCGGAGCGTCACGCGAGCCGCCGAGGTGCTGATGATTGCGCAGCCCGCCGTCTCGGCCCAGCTGCGCGCCCTCGAGTCGTGGGTAGGTGCGCCCCTGTTCGTCCGCAAGGGCAACCGCCTCGTGCTGACCGAGACCGGTGAGCGGACAGCCGCGTGGGCCAAGGAGGTGCTCGCCGGCGCTGCCCAGATCCGGCGAGACGTCGGCGACCTTGCGTCAGGCGAGACAGGCCGCGTCATCATCGCGTCGAGCATGGCCGTCGGCACCTACCTCATCCCTCCGGTGGCCGCACAGCTCGGACATGAACGACCAAACGCCGACATCACCGTCGCGGTGGCGCGACCGGACGAGGTGGTCCACGGCGTCGAGACCGGTGAGTTCGACTTCGGCGTCCTGAACTGGGACGGACGTGACATCCCCGAGTCCATGACGTCAGAGCTGTTGGCCGTGACACGGTTGGGCATTTTCACGACCGCCGCCCTGATCGCCCCGGGCACGACGCTGTCGCCGACCGACGCGATGGCCCTCCCGTTCGTGGGAGCACCCAAGGACGTCGTGTACCAGCGGAACCTCGTCGAGCAGCTGCGCGCAGCGGGACTCGAGGAGCCGCGCTTCACGCTGCGCCTCGGGCACTCCGAGGCCATGATCCGAGCCGCCGCCGCCAACGACTGGGCGATCATCGCTCCCGCGTACTCGGTCGGCAGCGACGCGCGACTTCACGAGGTCGAGGTGCCCGAGCTGAAGCTGACCGAGCGCATCGTCCTGCTCCACCGACGCGACCGACTCCACTCACCGCTGCAGCGCGACGCTGTCGACGCGATCCGCGAGGCGCTCGCCTCGACGGAGTGAGGGGGCTACCCATCGGCGCATCGACATTTGGTTATGACCCGATCGACCTTTTGGTCTTAGCAATTATGCTTCGCCGTTCCTAGTGTGACGTGAGACACCAGACCGTTCGCTGCCCTGCAGCGACGCAGCCTCGCAAGGAGCGCCTATATGAACGCCCAGAACATCTTTCAAGACAGCCGTGAGATCGAGCGGAAGCCGCGCGAACTGTGGAGTCCCATGAAGATCTCGGCCGCCGAGATCGAGGCGCAGCTGTCGGCACTCGAGGACGGTGACCAGGACGACCACGGTCGACGCGAAGCGTTCATCGTCCACCCGCAGGCACCGGCCGGAGTCCGCGGGCTCGCTCCTGCCACGCAGGTCGTCGTGGGCGTCGTCCTCCCAGGCGAGTCGACGGAGCTGACCCGCGACAACACCACCGGGCTCGCCATGGGCATCGGCGGCACCGGCCAGGTGGAGGTGGGCGACCGCACCATGCAGATTTCCCTTCAGGACGTCTGGACCAAGCCGACCATGCGCCTTGAGCGCTTCACTAACACCGGCACCGAGCCGTTCCGCTACCTGCGCTACTCGAACGCCGCGCTGCTCGAGTCGATCTCGGCGTTCTACGAGGACCGAGGCAGCGAAGCCGCCGCCATCGAGGCCGGAGTCATCGACCACGGTCGTCGGGCCAAGGACCTCGCACCCGCGATCCCGCTGACCGGCGACGAGCAGCTGCTCCCTTACGAGCACCTCGTCGACCCGGACTTCGTCGAGGACAAGCCGCTCCACTTCGCGTGGGCCGAGGTAAGCCAGCACCTCAGCGGCGTGCTGGGACTGACCACCGGGTACACCGGCCGTCCTCTAGTCGTGCTCTACAACCCCGCGACCGGCCGGTTGAACGGCACGACCCCCTCGTTCTTCGCCACCATCACCGCGGTGGGTGGCGAGTTCATCGGCGGCAACCACCGGCACATGAGCTCGGCCATCAACTACCACTTCGGTGGCAGCGGGGCGAGTGTCGTCGAGGGCCAGCGCTACGAGTGGGCGGCCGGCGACCTCATGCTCTCGGCTCCGGGTTGGGCCGCGCACCAGCACTTCATCAGCGACGAGGGCGCCCGCGTCCTGACGGTCCAGGACCACCCGCTGCACACCTCCAACGCGTCACTGGTGTGGCAGGAGGACATCGAGCACGGTGAGATCCTGATCCTCGGATCCGAAGCCGGGTTCGAGACGAACATCGCCGACTACGCAACCAGCTGACCGTGCCGTTCACCAGCCCGTTCCCGCCGGTCGACATCCCCGACATCAGCATCGTCACCTACCTGCTGGGCGAGCTCAGCGAGGACGACGCACACCGTCGGGCAGTCGTCGACCTGCACGCCGGAGTCACCCTGACCTACGGCGAGCTGTCGTCCGCCGTCGACCACTTCGCGGCGGCCATCGCCGCGGATACTGACAATGGAGAGACGGTCGCACTGATGGGACCGAACTCCGCCCGATGGGTCGTGGCGTACCTCGGGGCGCTCAAGGCGGGCGTCGTCGTCACACCGGTGACGACGCTCGCCAACGCATCCGAGGTCGCGAAGCAGCTAACGGCCTCGAAGGCCATGAAGATCTATGCGGATCCCGTCGTGCTCGAGGCGGCGCGCGCTGGAGCCGAACAGGCAGGACTTGACGCTGGGGCGGCCCGCGACCTCGACTCGGTGGACCTGTCCCCAGAGACAGCCACGCCGTTTGTCGACCGCGTCGTCGCGCCGGTCACCCAAGTGGCGACGCTCCCGTTCTCGTCAGGCACCACAGCCCTGCCGAAGGGAGTCTCGCTGACCCATCGCAACCTCGTCGCGAACCTGTGCCAGCTGGACGAACCGCTCGGCATTGATCACCATTCCGCTGTGCTGGGCCTGCTTCCGTTCGCCCACATCTACGGGATGACGGTGGTGGTGAACCTATCGCTCCGCCGGCGGGCAACCATCGTGACGATGCGCTCGTTCGACCTCGACACGCTTCTGGACGTCATCGAGCGCGAACGACTCACACATTTGCCTGTCGCTCCACCCGTCATGGTCGCGATCGGCAAGTCGCCATCCCTCGACGGTCGCGATCTGTCATCGGTCCGACTCGTGCTGTCGGGAGCCGCACCGCTGGACGCGACCCTCGCTGGGGCCGTGGCTACGCGTCTCGGATGCGCGGTCCGCCAGGCCTACGGCATGACCGAGATGAGCCCGGTCAGCCACATCGCCCCGCTCTCGGTCGACAACATCGCGCCCGCGTCGGTCGGCCTCACCGTCGCCAACATGACCTGCAAGCTGGTCGACCCCGAGACAGGCCAGGAACGCGGGCTCCCCCAGTCGGGCGTCAGCGAACGCGGAGAGCTCTGGTGCAAGGGACCGAACGTCATGCTTGGGTACCTCGACAACCCGACCGCGACGGCCACAACCTTGGATGCCGAGGGCTACCTGCACACCGGCGACATCGCGGTCGTCGACTCACAAGGCGCCGTGACGATCGTCGATCGTCTCAAGGAACTCATCAAGTACAAGGGCTACCAAGTGGCGCCCGCCGAGATCGAGGGCCTGCTGCTCGAACACCCGGACATAGCTGACGTTGCCGTGGTCGGCGACCCGATCGGCGACGGGGACGAGGCGCCACACGCTTACGTGGTCGTCGCACCGGGAGCGATCATTGACGAAGACACAGTCCTTTCGTACGTCCAGGAGCGGGTGGCCCCCTACAAGAAGGTAAGAGCCGTCAGCTTCATCGACGCCGTGCCAAAGTCGGCTTCCGGCAAGATCCTTCGCAGAACCCTACGGAAGAGCTGAACGTCAGGCGAAGGACCTTGAGTCGCTGGGACGCATGGCCGGTAGAAGGTGTTCCGGGTCCGGACACGCACCTTGTGCCCGGGCCCGGGACTGCGCATGTTCTGGAAGGACTGACTGCGGCGACCGCTTCTTGGTTTGCAAACCCACGCGGCGTCCGCTTCCACCCATGCGGTACGCCGGCGCTCGCATTCTTGGCTGGGTGTCGTTGCGAGCTGCCACGCGGTGAAGGTCGTCGTGCCAGAGAGCGCAAGAGGCTTGGACGGTCTTCCGTGACAACAACGTGTCCGAACAACACAGCTAGCCCGCAAGCCCGTCGTCCTGTAGGGGCACGCCCCACTCTGTTCGAGTTCCTGCCGCCAGGCCGAGCTTCCTTCCTGTTGACGTCGCCGAAGGCGTCAGACTCCCCACGCCTCGTGGTGCCCCAGATCGCACGCACGACAGCGAGAGGGAACGGATACCGCACGGAGAGGACAGCCGGCGCGGCGACTGTGCGCACGGTTGACGTGCCTGTCCTACACAGGACCGTCCAGGTCGACAGCCAAGAAGGTAGACAACGTAGCGCAATTCCCCGCTGCCGTCGTCTTCGCCAAACCTGCAGGAGAAGCCCGATGAACACCGTTCCTACCTACACCCAGATCCTCGTCATTGAAGGAACCGCGCGCGCCAAAACACGATTCTTTGCCCGGCTGAACAAGGCGCGGGTTGGCGACAAGGTCGAATTCGGCCTCATGACGGCCCTAGTCTACGCCCGTTCGCACAAGATCCAGGTCGGCAGCCGATACGTGCCAGGCTGGTACACGGACCAGTTCCGAACGATTCGGCGCCAAGTCAGGTTCAGTGACCCCGTCATCATCGCCGAGCCAGCACCCGCGGTCATCGGTAAACGGCAGGTAGAGGTGATGGTCGTTAGTGCGGTGTGGCCGATCACCCATGAGCAGCTCGTGTTCCTCAGCGAGGTGAGCCCCGGCCTCACGCTTTCGCGTGGTCACCTTCGGCTTCTCGTGCGGACATGCAGAAGGCGGTACACAGCACGTGAGCAGAACGTCGACCAGAGACCTGCAGGACTCCGAGGTCGACGAGATCTGCGGCCTTGCCGGCTACCCATCGGAACGATGCAGCGACGAGCCTGCGCCGAGATGCCTCGAGATTCCCAGGTGGGAGGACCTCGAAGCCGCCCTCAAAGCAGCTACCTACTAGCTCCGGCTACCTGCGGGACCCGTGTGGTCTTCGCTCCCACTTCCCGCCACTTACCTGGGTTGGTCCCGGCTGGCGACAGACACCGCAGCGACTCGGCTGATCAGACCCGGTGCAAGACCGGCGGATCTGGTTACTGGCTCAGTGGAGGTCCGTCTGGCCCTGCGGAGTGGGTGTGGACGTCGCGCGGTAAGCCCGGAGGCTCGTGCCGGGTCGGCGGCGGAGCTGGGCACGCGAGGTGGAGGCCGACTCGAAGCCGGCGGTCGCTGCGACCGCACCGGTCAGGTTGGTCTTCTCGAGCAGCTCTTGGGCTCGGCGAACGCGTTGGCGTTGAGCTACGACGTGACGAGATGCTCAGACCGACGCGCGCTTCCTCGCGTTGTGCGCGAAGGTGCCGAGGCCAACGACTCGCCGACCTCACTGCGCCTCTCTGGCAGACGGCGTAAGCACCAGGTACCGACCGCTGCCATCTTCAGACCACCGCACAGCGTGCGCGACTCGGGACCTGCGACCGGTGGCGTACTCGACCTCTATGCGATCCGGACGCCCCATCGGTCCGAGGAGTTCGCGCACTGGGACCGTCGCTGAGCCCCACGGAACACTCGCTGCGTCTGCGACCTGGACGCGAGCGAGCCCGTCCCCATCCCTGGCGACAGCCGAGGTCACGGCAGCCCACGGGGTGGTTCCCCAACCAACGGTAAGCCGCACGTCACCATCGAGGTCCGCGGGCAGCTCGACCGTCATGTCTTCGTCGAGCTGCTCGGCCCACCGCATGACGCAGTCGTCACCGCCGACGTGCTGTATGCGCCCAAGGTCTGCACCTAGTTCGACGAGCCTGCCTCCTACTACATCAGGGACCGGGTCTACGACCACCACCTCGCACGTCGAGTTCACGATCGTGTCGGCAAGCATCCCGCTCGTGACAAGGTCCGTCAGCGGGAGCGAGTACCCGACAACAGTCACGCGGTCAGCCTCGGCAAGCGCTTGAGCCGTCGTACGCCACAACTCGCGGGCCAGCGGGTTGGCGTAGAACGACGACTTGGCTGCCGCCGGCGGAACGATGTACGCCTCCGTGCCGGGCAGGACTTGGCGGCGGTCCTCGTCATCCGGTACTTGCGGCTCACCCCATCTACCAGGCATGTACCACCGGCCGATGCTTGCTCCGGAGACATCGCCGGGTATCCAGAACGTGTCCACAGAACCGTGCAGCTTCAGGTACCGGAACGTGTCGGACCTCTGGGTGCCCCACTGCATCCCCTCGGCAGGACGCTCTCGCAGGGGCGGCATGTGCCGGATGCTCTCGGCTCCTGTGACCAGCCGGCTCTCTCCGTCGAACAGGCCTGCCATGCCGACCGCTGTCTCAACAAGGGTGTCGTAGTTGAACGTGGCCACTGTGGTCTTCTGGAAGTGGAAGACCCCCAACAGGCGCCTCAGCCACCACGGCATCTCGTCAGCGTGCGCCACCTGCTGTCGCGCAACGATGACATCGCGCACCGCCTCCGTCGCCATCAAGAACAACGACTGGTTGGCTGCGTTCTTCGCCGCGCTCAGGTCAGGTTGAGGTTCCGCGAGCCGGGACAGCCACCGTTCAAGCTGCGAGCCGTCAAACTCGAGACGCTCGAGGCCGGTAGCTCCCCGAGCACTCAGTAGGTTCAGCACCTCCTGACCCAGCTCCGCAGTCATCGGCATCGCGCTCGACACAGCCCTTGAGAACCCCGCCCCCAGGATGACAACATCGCCGGTCATCTGGCGACTCTACCGAGCCATGGCCGCGCGCCCCGCGAAGCTGCCATCTCACTCATACGTTCACGTCCATGAAGTCTCTTGCGGTCTTCGTCGTCGGGCGTCTTCGACTGCTAAGACCTATCCCGCTAGACGCCGTCGTGGCGGACTAGCCGCCTACCAAGGCGCGCCGGCCACAAGATGCCGACGTGACGATCGGTCTGTGACCGGCGAGCCGGTGCAGGTCGCGCGCACTCGTCAGCGAACGACCTTCAGAGACTGCGAAGCCTTCTTGGACTTGACGACGGACAGAGTCTGCGTGGTCTTGTACAGGACTACGTCGACAGGCTTGACGGTCGCGGCGAACCGGGTCCCCGTGACGGGGGGCACCGAGTTGGGGTGCTCAAGGAACGAGTCGCCCCAGATGTTGTCCCCGACGAGCGAGCGCAGGAACGGGTCGTTCACGTACGCCATGCGCGCCTTGTAGATGCCGTCGAATGCGCCGGTGCAGTCGAGGAACATGAGGGTGACGTCGTAGCCCTCGACGTTGTTCAGCTCGGTGCCGGTCACGACGCACGACATGGGGATGGCCGTCGTCCCGTCCGAGACGAGGGTCGTGCTGGACTGCAGGACCTTGTACTTGACCGTCGTGGTGACCCGGTAGCTGCCTGCCTTCAGCGAGACGGCGTTCTTGTTCTTCGCAACGGTCTTGCTGCCCTTCTTCACCGTCAGCGTCTTAGAGACGAGCTGGACGGCAGGGCCAATCTTGACCTTCGGGGCGACCTTGGCCTTCGTCTTGTTCTTCAGCTTGACCTTGGCGATCTTCTGAATGCTGACGTTGTCGGCCGGGGCGGCGTTGGCCGGCGCCACACCTGCGACGAGGACGACGGATGCCGCGAGGGCGGTGATGCGGGCAAGGGTCTTCAAGAAACTTCTCCGGGTTCGTTGTGACGGGTGCTGGGTTCGCAGCCGCGACAGCGTAACGCGGCGTCCGGCTACCCGTCCGAGGTTTCAGAATCCCTGTCACATCGGGCTATGCGACTCATCCGATCGGGCCATGATGCGGCGATCAGGGCCTGCGCAGACCACCTGGGCACCGCCTGCCCTGCGCTACTCGGTCAGCGTCTGTACCACCACACAGTTCGGTCCTTGCGGTTGCGCGACATCTTCCGAGGCCGGCCAAGTCCGGGTACACCGCAAGAACCGGACCGCGCTTGATGTAGGTGACAGGGCGGCCGTGCTGGCGATGCGGACCTAGCCTCGGGGCTGGTCTGGTTGAGCAACATGGGCTGCCGATGTGGCGGTCGTGCCCTTCTGGCTTGCCGCCCAGATGGCCAGGAGGCTGAGAGCTTCGCTGGCGGCGGAGTCCGGTTCGGCTGTGTACGCGACCAGGTTGGTCGTGGAGCCCGGCTCGATCGGGAGGCTCTCGTACGGCAGGTCGAGGTCTCCCACCGCGGAGTGGTGGAAGTGCTTGACGCCAGTGGCATGGATGCGGACGTCGTGGGCGGCCCAGCGGGTGCGGAAGTCGTCGCTGCGGGTGGAGAGCTGGCCGACGAGGTCTGACAGGTCGCGGTCGTGCGGGTCCCGTCCGGTCTCGGCTCGCAAGATGGCGACGGTGTCGTTGGCGACGGTCTCCCAGTCCCGGAAGAACGCCCGCGCGCCGGGGTTGAGGAACATGAATAGGGCGCTGAAGAAGCCATCACTGTTCAAGCGACTGTTCGGCTGACCCCTCGCATGCCCGGAACCCGCGGTGCGCGAACGCCGGGGCGCGAAGTTCTAGGCCCGGTCCGCGCCGACCGTACCTGCCGGGTGGTCGGCGGCGGCCGAGCTGGGGTCAACGGCCAGTAGGCGCACGTCCCGGCCGTCATTGCCAAGTTGGGCCACCTTGTAGGGGCGCTGCTCGACGGAGTCATCTACGACCATGACGACGTCCCCCACGCTCAAGTGCCCGACGGCGGACCTAGGTAGGCGGGCCTCGATGACCTCAGCGTCCCCAAACACGGTCAAGTCCAGCTGGAGTTCCAGCACCTCGGACGACACGTCACTCGCCCTTGCGCCGAGGAGAGAACGCACAGGTGGCCAACTTCGAGCTCATGACCAGCAGCCTAGGGCGAGACACTGACAACCCGGCTGAGCGTGCCTGCGTTGCAGGCGAACTAGAAGCTGATCGCGTGCACCGGCCGGCCACCGTCGGCACCCCGCCCGGCCACCCCGTGGCGTTGGCGTCGGCAGCACCCGAGTACTGGCCGTATCAGCACTTCGGCCACCTGCCACGTGGCACCATGCGGGGATGACAGAGCAGCCGGTTCCCTCCCCCGAGACCGCACCAGCCGATGGCGGCGGCGAAGCCGCACCGGTGCTGTTGAAATTGTCCGAGGTCCACCGCCAGACGGGTGTGGACGTGGACGCGCTGAAGATGCTGATCGAGGACAAACTGCTCGTCCACGGCGTCGAGCGTGGTCGAGCCGGCCACGTGTACCTACGCGCGGACTGTCTGCCGACGTACCAGTCCCTGCTGGGGCTCTTACGCAAGCAGCTGCTGCACGAGCTACGAACAGCACAGAAGCACATTCGACGGGTCGAGCAGGAGGTAGAAGCCGTGCGCAACGACCTCGACCTCGCAGTCGAGGACCCGGACGCTCCCCTCGGACATGACCTGCTGACACTGCGGACCCGCTCGCACGACCCCAGAGGCTCGAGCCTTACCAGCGCCCTGTCAGGTTTGGAGTTCTCGGCCTGGGCAGTCCGGCGGTACCAGGACGCGGTCCAGCGCACGCAAGGACTGGCGCACTTCCAGGTGGACTGAGCCAGAACAGCTCTCGCGGGGGCAGGTGGCCCCGTACAGTCCTGTCCGGGCGCCATCATCTACGAAGGGATGCTGCCGGTGACAGGCAAGAACCCGCTGGGTACTGCGATCTGCGCGGTCGTCGCGATGATGCTCGCCGCGTGCGGCACGAACTCACAGTCGGACTCAGCTCCCGCACCGCTCGCGGCGGCTACGGCGACCCCTGACACTGCGACGCCGGCGCCCCCGGACGAGGCCGTCCTAGAGATGACGTCGTCGTGCGAGAACGAGTTCCCGCTGGTCATCGAGCCGTCCACCTACTCGTTGGTCGCGACCGGGAACGTCTCGAACTCCGGCACCGCCGCGGGTGAAGTCGACGTCTCGGCCCAGTGGTTCCCGGTCGGGCTGGAGGCCTACACGGCGACCAAGACCGTCACAGTGGGTCCGGGCGAGGAGGTCCGTGTCCCGTTCTCGGAGAAGGTCCCCACCAAGGTGATGAACGGGATGGTCGGTCTCCAGCACGGTGACCAGATGTGCGACGTCAACATCACACCGAAGTAGCCATCCCTGCGGAGGCGGGACGCTGGTCAGCCTCGGACGCGGTACCTGTCGGCGTACCGCTGAACAGCACGCCCGACGCGGCGCGGGTTGGTGACCATGATCTGCTCCGGGATGTCGCCGGACAGCAGGGCGACAGGCTCAGTCAGCCATGCCCAGGTCATCCATGGCGACAGCCCGGCATCCTGCAGGACTGCCACGTGCGTGGCCAGCTCGGGCCGCAGGTCGCCGGTGTCGGTGAACTGGAACGTCGGGTAGACGGGGCCGCCGGCGTCGGCGAGGACAAGGACTGCGCTCCCCTGCGTTCGCGCCCAGTCTGCGGTGGCTGCGGTGTTGGGGTCGCGTCGCTGGGACCGGAGCGCTTCAAGATCCAGCACCCCGGACTCAAGCAGGCGCGCTTGCATGTCGCGCGACGCTTGGCGCCACTTCTCGATCGGGTCGGTCACCGTCCCATCGTGGCTCCAGCCACCGACAGGCCGTGGTGTCCGGGCTCAACTCAGGACGGTGGTGGTGCCGTCGGGCCGGTACTCGACCATGCGTCCGTCCTCGTCCAACACGACGGTCGTGATGCCCCTGGTAGCGAGGATGTCACCGAGGTGGGCTTCTTCGACCGCTCGTGCGAGCGCCTCCCCTAGGGCCATGTTCTTGGCCTGCTCTGCGGCACTCCTGCGAGGCAAGACGCTCATGCCTCCAGTGTGCTCCCGTACCGCTCGCGGATCCAGGGGGCAGCAGTTGACGCACCTCACGTCTTGAGCAGAACGGTGCTGCGAGGAGGGGACGCAGCCTTGAAGAAGGCTCGTTCGCGTCCTACTTCGAGAGGGCGTTGTCGATGGCGTCGATGAACTCGTCGGTGGTGGAAGGGGTCAGGTGGTTGCCGTTGAGGAAGAACGAGGGGGTGCCGGTGACGCCGAGCCGCTGCCCGTCGGCCACGTCCTTGGCGACGCGTGCTGCGACGTCGGGGCTGGCGACGTCGGCGTCGTACTGGGCCATGTCGAGGCCGAGCTCCTGGGCGTAGCTGCGGAACAGGTCGTCCTTGGAGTCTTGGGACTCTCCCCACTCGGCCTGGGTGTCGTACATCCGCTTGTACATGTCCTCGAGCTTGCCCTGACGGGCGGCGGACTCCACCGCGTAGGCGGCGTTCTTCGCGTTGGTGTGACTCGGGATCGGGAAGTAGCGCAGGACGAACGTGACCTGACCGTCGTACTTTTCGCGGAGCTGCTCGACGAACGGGTACGCGGCACGGCAGGCCTCGCACTCGAAGTCCAGGAACTCCACGAGGGTGACCTTGCCGTCGTCGGCGGTGTCGAGGCGGTGGCTGTCCGCGCGGACGGTGATGTTCTCACGCTCGGCAGCGTCGGCAGGTTCGGTGGCTGCGAGGTTCTGGTAGACGAATGCACCACCGAACAGGGCTACGGCCACCAGTCCGAACAGGACCGCGATCTTGGTCTGTCTGGTCATGGTCTTCATCGGTCGTCTCGTTCCTGGGTGTGGGTCACCAGTCGATCTCGTGGCACTCGCGGGCTGCGGTGCGTTCGACCTGGAGGGTGGCGTGCTCGATGGCGTAGGTGGTCCTCAAGGTCGTGCGGGCGTGTTCGAGGATGCGGGGGAACTCATCGGTGTCGTCGGCGACGAGGTGGGCGGTGGCCACGTTCATGCCTGACGTCAGGACCCAGATGTGCAGGTCGTGGACGTCGGTGACTCCGGGGATGTCGGCCAGGTCGTCGGCGACTGCGTCGATGGCCATCCCCTCTGGGACATGTTGGCCCAGGACGGCCAGGACCTGCCGGCCGAGGATGACGGCACGGACGGCGACGAACGCGCCGATGGCCACGGCAACAGCTGTGTCCCACCATGCCTGCCCGGTGGTCGCGATGAGGATGCCGGCGGCGACAACACCGACGGACCCGGCGGTGTCAGCGACGACCTCGAAGTAGGCGCCCTTGACGTTCAGGCTCTCCTTGGAGCCGGCACGCAGCAGCAGCATCACGACGACGTTGACGACCAGGCCGAGCCCGCCGACCACGACCATGGGCCCCGAGGAGACGTCAGGGTCGCTGCCGATGCGGCTGATGGCCTCGATGACCACGTAGGCCGACACTCCCAGCATCAGCAGGACCGTCAGGCCTGACGCGAAGACCTCGGCACGGTAGGACCCGAACGAGCGGCGGCCGGTCGTGTCCTTGCGGGTCGCGATCTTGGTCGCGGCCAGCGCAGCGCCCAAGGCGACGACGTCGGCTGCCATGTGGCCGGCATCAGAGATCAGCGCCAGCGAGTCCGCGAGCAGGCCGTAGACCAGCTCGACGACGAAGAACGTCGCGATGAGGCCAAACGCGATGGCCAGCTTGCCGCGGTACTTGGCGCCGGCATGACCAGCCGGCGGGCCGTGGCTGTGTCCGGCCCCCATCAAAGGCCCCTGTCCGTGCCGAGCTGAATGACCTGCAACTCGCCGGCCGGTGCGCAGCAGTCGTCCTGGCAATCGGTGCAGCCGCACCCGGCGGAGTCGTCACCGTTGCGGCTGATGGGTGAGCAGCACCCCTCACCGCGCCATGCTTCGAGCCCCTCGCGAACGGCGACGGCGGCGATGATGAGCCCGGCGATGGGATCAGCCCACGACCAACCCAACGTGGCATTGAGGACCAGGCCGACCAGCAGCACCGCCGACAGGTAAGTGCACAGCAGCGTCTGGGTGCCGTCTGCGTAGACCGCGTTCGAGCCGAGAGCCTTGCCGGTGCGGCGCTGCGCGTAGGAGATGAACGGCATCACGACCAGCGACACCGCGGCCAGGACGATGCCGACGGTCGACGGGTCGGACTCGGCGCCGGTCAGCAGGCTTCGCACGGACTCGAACCCGACGTAGGCGGCCAGGGCGAAGAACGAGAACGCCAGCAGTCGCAGCGCTTGCTGCTCGCGGGACTCAGGGATGCGGTGGGAGAACTGCCACAGGATGATCAGGCCGCTGGAGACCTCGACGACCGAGTCCAGGCCGAACCCGACCAGCGCCACGGACCCGGCCACGATGCCAGCAGTGATGGCGATGACGGCCTCGACGACGTTGTACGTCACCGACAGGCCGGCGAGCATCTTCGCGCGACGTCCGAGGCGCTGCTTGGTTGCCAGGTCGAGGTCGTTCATGCGCTCACTCCGTGGTTGGGGCACAGGGTGACGGCGAACCCGGTCAGGTCCAGCAACGTCTCGGCTGCTGCCAGTAGCTGCGTGGTCGCTTCGGGGTGGGTGACGCTGAACACCGACGCCCGGCCTTGCGGTCGGGAGGTGACCAGACCGCAGTCCTTCAAGCACGCCAGGTGCTTGGAGACGGTCGACTGAGCCAACCCGAGGTGCTCAGTCAGCTCGACGACCCGGTGCTCACCCAGCAGCAGGTGCTGCAAGATCACCAGGCGCGAGCGGTCGCTGAACCCGTGGAACAGGCACGCGGCCGCAGTCAGCGGTTCTTCCACTTCGGGATCGACCAGTCCCACTGTCATCGTCATGTGACGATGATAGGCCGGCTCCACGCTGGGTAGCAACTAGGTCCAGGCCCGCCAGACCAGGACACATGTGCGTATGTGCGCAGATGTGCACGTATGATGGTCGTATGTCATCAGAACTTTCGACGCTGCAGGGTCGCGCCTACCGGAGCCTGTTCGGAGCGCAGGTCGTGGCGCTGTTGGGCACGGGGTTACTGACGGTGGCCCTGAGCCTGCTGGCGTACGACGTCGCGCCGGGCTCGGCCGGGGCTGTCGTCGCGACGGCGCTGACGATCAAGATGGTCGCCTACGTCGCGTTGGCGCCAGCTGTGTCGGCGCTGACTGCGGGCCTTCGGCCCAGAACGGTCATGGTGGGAGCGGACGTCGTGCGCGTGATGGTCGCGGCGACTCTGCCCTGGGTCGACCAGGTGTGGCAGGTCTACGTGCTGATCTTCTTGCTGCAGGCGGCCTCGGCGACGTTCACGCCGGCGTACCAGGCGCTGTTGCCGACGGTCCTGCCGCGCAAGGACGACTACACGCGGGCCTTGTCCAACTCGCGGCTGGCGTACGACCTCGAGTCGGTCCTGAGCCCGGTGGTGGCAGCGGGCGCACTGCTGGTCGTGTCGTACCACGGCTTGTTCGTCGGGACCGCTGCCGGTTTCGTCGGGTCGGCGGTGCTGGTGCTGTGGTCGAGGCAGGGCGCGCACGTCGTCGACGTCGAGCTGGCGGCGCCGTTCCGTGAGCGTGTCACTGCTGGGGTGCTCCTGTTCGTGCGCCGTCGACGGCTGCGTGCTGTGCTGGCACTGGACCTGGCGGCTGCCGGGGCCACGGCGATGGTGCTGGTCAACACGGTCGTCGTCGCTCGGGAGACCCTCGGCCGTGACGGTGACTCCGTTGCCGTGGCGCTCGGGGTCTTCGGGGCAGGGTCGATGGTCGTGGCCCTGTCCCTGCCGCGCGTGCTGCGCCACCGGACCGAGCGGCAGGTCATGCTGACCGGTACGGTGACCGTCACGGTTGCGCTGGCAGCTGCGGTGGCGGTGACGTCCTCGTCGACGTCGTGGCCTGCGTTGCTGGTCGTGTGGTTCGCGCTCGGCGCGGCTGAGTCCGCCGTCCTGACCCCAACGGGGCAGGTCATCAACGCAGCCGTGACCGAGGCGGAGCGTCCCGCAGCCTTCGCGGCGCACTTCTCGCTGTCACACGCCTGCTACCTGCTGGCGTATCCGGTGGCCGGATGGGTCGGCCAAGCGGCTGGACTACCCGTGTCGGCCGCCGTCCTGACAGTCGTTGCGGTCGCAGCGACTACCGTCGCTGTCATGACCTGGCCAGCAGGCGAGCCGGCCACCGCCACGACGTCACGGAGCCGCCCATGACCACCACGACGCAGGTCCCGGCCAGCCTGGACCACCCGGTCCGACCTGACGCCGCAAGGCTGCGACACGGGGCGCAGATCTTCGCGATGCTCGGCGAGCCCACTCGCCTCGAGCTGCTGTGGCTGATGACCGAGGGCCCTCAGACCGTCACAGCGCTGGTCGAGGCCGTCAACGCCTCACGTACATCGGTCAGCCAGCACCTCGCGAAGCTGCGGCACGCGGGGGTCGTCGACGTCGTCCGCGAGGGCCGCACGGCCCACTACTCGCTGCGTGGAGGCCACGTCGAGCGGCTGGTCCGTGAGGGGATGAACCACGCCGACCACGTGGTCAGCGGCGAACAGCCACATCTCTAGACCCGCGCCGGCTGGACCAATCGCCATCTGCGATCGACGCGTCCGCACACGCGTCAGCTCTGATGGGTGCCAGCGGTCGCATCGGCACCGCTACCGAGGTCGTCCGCGGCCGACACCACAAGCCCACCAAGCACGAACGCGACGATGACCGCGACCAACGCGTTGGTCGGGATGGACGGGATGAACCGCCTCACGCCGGTCGTAGCGGGTGCAGCCTGGTGGTACTCGTGCGTCAGCGCGTGACCCTTGCCGCGCTGCAGCAGGTAACGGTTGACCGGGTAGGCGGCGAAGAACGCCACCGTCAGCGAGATCATCATCCCCACCCAGAACAGGACGTTCACCAGCCCGGCGTTCATGGCGCCGGGGATGACAGCCATGACCAGGTTGTCCACGACCTCCATCGTCGCGATGGACAACGTGTCCGCGGCCAGTACCACGCTCAGCGCAGCACCCACCCCCAAGCCGGCCTTCAACAACGGCAACGAGGACAGCGAAAAGCCGAACACGAACGCCAGCACGATCGAGATGACGATGGTGGCCCCGTTGGACAGACCTGCGACCGTCCCGATTATGAGACCGAGGATCTCGCCGATGGCACACCCGGTCAGGCAGTGCAGCGTCGCGCTGACCGCCATTGCGTTCACGCCACCCTGGTGACCGCCGTGGTTGGTGCCACCGGGGTCGTCGTGCCCCATGTCGTGGTGGTGCGTGTCGTGGTGGTGCGTGTCGTGCTGCTCCATCGCGTCCTCCTGAGCTCTCCGACCTCCCATGATACCCCCAGGGGGTATGCTGCCCGGGTGTCGGCGGAGTCACGGCGGCGGGTTGACGTTCCATCCGGCTGACTGCGGTTCTCGTCCGTAGGATGAAGTTGATGATGCACCCAACGGCACGCGCTGAAGCGTCCGTCAGCCTCCGGTGGCTGATGGCGTTGCTGGCGCCTGCCCTGATCCTGTGCACCGTCCTGATGCACACCCTTGTGCTCGGGCCCGCCTCAGGCGGGCAGCACACCGCCCACGCTCAGATGGCTTCGTCGACGACGTCGGCGCACCACGCTGACACCGCACAGGCGGCCATGGTCGCCAGTCCGGACGGCGGCGACCCGATGCCGATGGGTCCCGGGACCGAGGGCGGCATGTCCGACTGCGGCGGCCTGGTGGCGATGTGCCTGGCGCTGCTGATCTCCTTCGTCGCTCTCATCGGGTGGCCCCGCGGTGCGTTCCGGTGGGTGCTGTGGCAGCGTCCGCCGCCGACATCGGCACGGCTGGGAACGCTGCGCAATGCGTTCGAGGCCATGACGGCACGACAACGCACGACCGTCATCCGCTGCTGACAGGCAGCCTCCGGCGCAACCTCCTCGCGGGGTGTGCGTCGTTCAAGCGACCCCTGTCAAGCAGACCCAAGGAGAACAACTCGTGCGTACCCGAATGAAGGTGGCGACCCTCGTCGCCGTGGCGGCAGCAACCCTGACCGCCTGTTCCAGCCGTGACAACTCGGCCAGTGCCGACTACAACAAGGCGGACATCTCGTTCGCCCAGGACATGATCCCGCACCACCGTCAGGCCACCCAGATGGCAGAGCTGGCCAAGACCCGCACCGACACCGTCGCCGTCCTGAAGCTCGCCGCGGACATCCAGGCCGCCCAGGGCCCGGAGATCGACACCATGGCCGGGTGGTTGAAGACCTGGGGCAAGGACGTCCCCGCCGAGGGCGACGACATGGGCGACATGGACCACTCGACCACGAGCGGCAACTCCAGCCCGATGCCGGGCATGATGAGCGACAACCAGCTGGCCGAGCTCAAGGCGTCCTCCGGAGCGGAGTTCGACCGACTGTTCTTGACCATGATGGTCGCGCACCACGAGGGCGCGATCCAGATGGCCAAGGCTGAGCAGAGCGACGGCAAGAACACCGACGCGAAGGCGCTCGCCGGCACGATCCGCAAGGACCAGACCGCCGAGATAGCCACCATGCGGGACCTGCTCAGGTCCTAGGAGCCCGAACCAGCGGCCCGTGCCCGCCACGACTCGTGTGCGCGGCCCCGTCCCGACCGGCGCCGACCTACGGGTAGCTACCGGCGACGACCTGTTCACCCATGCCGACGGCAGGACCAGACAAGTCGAGCTGGCCGGCTCGGCCGAGCGAGTCGCAGCGCACAGAGTCGCCCAAGTCGCCGGCCCGAATGCCGGACCAACCCCCAACCCAACCTTCACCTCACTCCGCTAACGCGCAAAAAGGAACCTTCATGAACATGACCAACAACGTCCCGGACTGGGTCACCCCCATCGCCTGGGTTTTCATCGCCCTCGCCGTGCTCAGCGCAGCCCTCATCGCCGCCGACATCTACGGTCGAGGCCGCCGACACCGCACCATCTCCACCGAGATCGTCTGGATCTGCTCCGGCCTCTACCTCGGGCCCGCAGCCCTGTGGCTCTACGCCAAGACCGGTCGAACGCCAGCCTCCACCGCTCACGAGTCCTCGGCCTCAGTGGCGACCGTCAGCCTGCCCGGTGGGGCGGCCAGCGCCGTCGCACACCTCATCGGAGTGCCCCTGGTCCTGGCCTCCGGCCTGACCATCGCCGGCATCGACCTATGGGTCATGCTCCTGGTCATCGGCGCACTGGCCATAGTGCTGCTGTTCGCGTTCGAGCGAACCGCCGCCACGGGGCTGAGCATAGGTGCCGCAGCAGGCGCAGCGGTCCTCACCGTCCTGGCGTTCGACATCGGGATGGCCGGGTGGATGCTGCTGC
The DNA here is from genome assembly GCF_001426485.1 of Aeromicrobium sp. Root472D3. Lineage (GTDB taxonomy): Bacteria > Actinomycetota > Actinomycetes > Propionibacteriales > Nocardioidaceae > Aeromicrobium. The sequence continues at coordinate 2,520,195 of NZ_LMET01000001.1, forward strand.
TGCACTTCAACGAGTACATGCCGCCGGCATCCGAGGGGTCGTTCTGGTTCCTCATGCAGATCGGCATCGTGCTCGGGCTGGCAACCGGCTACCCGGTCGCGACGGCACTGGCACGCAGGAACGGTGCCGCCACGGCGGCCGTCGCCGACTAGCCGCAACACGGGCCGGCCCACCGCGCGTCGTGGTGGGCCTGGCCCACGTCGCCCCGCCGGTAGCAGCACCCACGCCCTCAAGCCTCCAACGTGACGTTCGCGGCCACGGTTACTGCCGCACGTGGTGCCCCGGGTCTATCGGTGCGGCTAGAGGGGCGGAGAGGCCAACAGCAACTTCTGGCCTGCGCCACGGACAGACCGAAGGTCTGGGGAGGCAGTGCGCGCGAAAAGGTGGGGTGAGCATTGCGCTCACCCCACCCTCGGTCGTTCGGCCTAGGCAGCCTGTGGCAGTTCCAAGTTGATCTGCGCCTCGGACGCGATGGCTTCGCACAGGCTGCACCCGGGAGTCAGGACTCCAGGCGGGTGCTCGTAGGAGAGTTCCTCTACCGCCCAGAGTCCGAACTGCTCCTCGTGCAGGTCCGGGAACTCGTCCTGGATCGTCTGTTCGAGCTCCAGCTGCAGTGACCACAGTGCGGTCGCGTCGTCGAGCGAGTGCGACCGGTGCTCGGCCGCCGTGATCGCGACCCGACGCCGCATCATCAGCAGGACGTCCCTGCGTCGACGCGCCTTCGCGTCGCTCAACGTGACGACCCCAGCGAGGTCGCCCTGACTCCAGTCGTTTGTCTTCATTTGTGGCCCTCCAGGGGGCGTGGGCGCCGCCTTGGACCTGGATGTCCTCAGTCGTGCGCGGAGCGGCCGAAGCCCTCGGGTAGCACCGTGCCGGCGCTCGCCGTTGGCGCAATGGAGAACGCCACCGGGACGCGATGAGGCAACGACTTCACTCGACATGCCCCACCAGCGCGTGTGTGCGCGCTTGCGTCCTGAGATCCAGGCGGGACTGCCAGAGGTATGGACCACAACAACCGCCCACCCCAGCTCCGCGATGTCGACGCCGCCGTCGCGGCACGTATCGCCAACTACACGCCGCGCAAGGTCTCAGAACTCTGGTGGCTCGAAGTCGGCGACGAAGTGCGTGCCGCCGTGACGGCGGCACGACCGTCGTCGCCGCAGATCGCCACTGGTCATCTGAACGCGCTGGTCCGCTTCCTCGCCAGCCCAGTGGGCTGGAAGGTTGGCACGCGCCTGGACATCGCAGCGCTGCTGTCGTTGCAGTCGGTCGAGACGTACACGAACTTCGTCGTGGGCATCGGCAGCAAGAGCCGCCAGCGTCACGCATTGCGCGCCGTCGGTCGCGCCATCGGTGTTGTGCCGCTTCTCAACCCGTCCCCGCCCGCAGCACTGACGCGAGTCAACCCACTAGTCCAGGCCGCTGGCCACCGGCCCATCGGTGCAGCCCTTCTAGCTGCGGTCATCTCCGCAGATCGCGGCACGGTTCCGAAGGCCCTGTTCGACAGCTTCGCTCGCGCAAACCCGCAGGTCAGCGCCACTGCAGCAGCGGCGAACCCCAGCACCGTGTGGGCGCCAGCAACTCTCCAGTCGCTGGCCGAGGTGACCCACCGACGCGAGAAGGCAACCGTGACCTCCGATTCACGCAAGAAGACAGATCCATCCTCGACCGTCAAGCCGTTGTCACGCACCGCGGCCTTGGCGCAGGCGCGCAAGGCGATGGCAGCGCAGCAACGGGCCGAAGCGGCGGAGGCCGATCCTGTCGCCCCCGATGCCGTGATCCTTGCAGCCATCGAAGGTTTCCTGCCGCGGCTTCCCAACCGTCCGGTGTGGGAACAAAACGAGCAGCTGGCGACAGACCTCGTTCTGGCATACGAGCCGGGATCGGCGCGCAACGCCAAGAAGGTGTGCTCCTTCGTCGCGGTGTTCCTCACCTGGTTCGCCTCCTGGCCGGGACGTGCCACGAACAGCCCGCGCATCCGGCGCGATGAACTGTTCGCGCAGGGTGTCCTCGAGGCGTTCGTCGCGTCCCACAGCTCGACAGAACGCTCGATGAGCACCGCCCGATCGGCCCTGCGTCGCTGCATCGACTCGCTGCACCCGGACGGACGCCCAGCGCGCATCTCTCGCCCTCCGGTGGTCGGCCCCTACGACAACCAGACATGCCGGACCTTCATCCTGCTCGCCAAGAATCAGCCAACCGACGCAGCCACCAAGAGGATCTGCCTGCTGGTCGGTCTGCCGCTTGGAGCCGGGCTGGACGCCGGAGACATGCGTGCGCTCACCGCAACGTCCTTCAGCGACGTCGACGTGGACGGCGTTCCCGTGCTGACCGTCACCGTCATCAACGGGCGCAGGTCACGCACCGTCCCGGTTCGTCACGACATCGCCGACCTGATCCGCACAGCCTTGCGGATCCACGCCGCCGCCGGACAAGGCCCGTCGGCTCGGCTGCTCGGACGCGTCGAGGACCGAACGAACATTGTTCCGACGGACGACCGGGTGCCGGTCACCGCCGGTGACCCCGCTCCGTCCATCAGCATCATGCGGTTGCGCAACACGTGGCTCGTCGCCGCCATGTGCTCGAACATCTCGCTGGCCGACCTTCTCAAGGCAGCTGGCTTCTCCACGCCCCGGACGATCACCGACCTGCTTCCGCACTGCCCGCCCCAAGACCCGACTGTCGTAGCCCGAACACTGACCGAGCTGAAGAACCCTTCCGGAGGCAACCGATGAGGGTCGAGGCCAAGCGGTTCGAGATGACGATGCAGTACGTTCGGCGCTCGGGTGTGGGTGCCGACGTCGAGGCCCGGGTCCGAAGCGGCGTCGGCGGCCGACCGCGTGACCTCGAGATCGATGTGCTTCTCGCCGCCATCATCTTGGTCTCGCAGGACCTCAACAAGGTTCACCACACGAAACTGCACCGCCTGCTGACCACCGGGCTGTCGCGCACCCTTCAGAAGACGCTGAACATCCGATCCGGCTCTCACGTCCTGTCCCTGCGGCAGGTGCGTTACCTCCACAACGCGATCACCGACACCTACGAGACCAGTGACGCCGTCAAACCCGTGCTCATGGCCACGGAGCGAGCTGCGCGCCGAAAGGCCGGCATGGACGTCGATAACGTCACCTCTTTGACCCCAGCCGAACGAGCCGAGCGGCAGGCTGCACTCACGGACTTCCAGCGCAAGATCCTCGCGGCGTCCACGACACACATCGGACGAGGGACGCGCCTGGCGATCGACGCGACCGCGCTGGACTCCGCCGCGCGCGGCAAGGTCCGCGGACTCCGCTGCGCCGACCCAGACGCACGATGGGGTCCCCGCACCAAGACATACGACAACCGCACCAAGAAGGTCTTCGGCTTCCACGCCACGATGGGAATTCGCACCGGCACAGTCGGCGGTGTCGAGGAGCCTGCACTGGTCGAGACGTTCTTCCTGCTGCCCGCCAACAAGAAGGGCATCGAAGAAACAGTCGCGGAACTCGCCTACGCCAATGGCCTGCCAGGCGGTGTCGACGAAATCATGGTCGACCGCGCCTACAGCTACTCGGTCGCCCCCAAGTGGGCCGACAAGCTTCGTGAATTCTGCATCGAGCAGGTCTTCGATCTTCACCCGAACGACCATGGCGCCAAGCTGAACGTGAAAGACGGCTACCTGATGATCGACGGCTGGGCGCACTGCCCGTCGACGCCGAACCGCCTGAAGCGCATTGCACGCCCCGAGACCTTCAGCCCCTTGAAGCTACGACGCAACGCGACGTCAAAGGAGCATGCGGACCGCGACCGACAGGTCGCCGACCTCAACAGGTTCAACGCTGAGATCGCCGAGCGCGACCAGTACAAGTTCGAGAAGCACGGCACGACGTCATCCGGCAAGACTCGCTTCAAGTGTCCCGCGCGCGCCGGCAAGCTGCTGTGCGAGGGATGCCCGCTGAGCACCATGCTTCCCGGCGACCGGCCCACCGTCGAGCCTGAGGACCTCGAGAACCTGCCTCGCGCGTGCGCGCAGGAGACCATCACCATCGACCCCTCGGCTGCGCCGAAGTTGAACCAGAAGCACTACTGGGGCAGCAAGGCCTGGCAAGCCGACTACGGACGCCGGTCCCGCGCCGAGGGAACCTTCGGCTTCATCAAGACCGAGCAGAACGTGTCCACTCGCGGCTGGACACGACAGGTCGGACTGCTCAAGACAGCTTTCAACGCCATCCTCGTCGTCGCGGCTTACAACCTGACCACTCTCCTGCGTTGGGCCAAGGCGTGCGGCGACACGAGGGACCCACTCACGCTGGTCGACTTGACTGACCATGGGTTCGAGGAACTCGATGCGGGCGGGAACGTCGTTGGAGGCGTACCGCCCCCCGTGCCCGCGTAAGACCTGCAGGCACCTCAACTTCATACCCCCCCTTGCAGCCCGCTGGCCCCGTGCCGGCGGGCCAGAGGCGTTTCACAAAACTCACTGACGGACCCACCACCGGCGTCCGGCCACACGCTTCGAGCCCGGATTCGCAAGAACAGGACGCTCTAGGCCAACGGGCGGCGCCAAGATACGACGAAACCCTGTCCAGACCGCGGTCTGAACAGGGTTTCGTCACTCTGGGGCCCTGAGTTTCGTCAGGACCCCGTGTGTGTCCGAGGGGGGACTTGAACCCCCACGCCCGTAACCGGGCACTAGCACCTCAAGCTAGCGCGTCTACCATTCCGCCACCCGGACATGCGCTCGATGTGAGCGCCGTGCAGCACTGAACTCTAGCAAAGGGGTTGCCGACCACCGAATCCCGGTCCCCTGTTCGAGCGAGGCGCGGGCTCAGGTGCGCGGATGCCCCTGCGATGCCAGCAGGTGCAGCTCGTCGAGGTGGTCGTCGACCTGCTGCATGTCGTAGCCCGGACGCAGCCGAACGGGCGTGAACACCGCGCTGCGGATGCGCTCGGCGAGAGCGTGGTCGGGCAGCCGCCCGGCGAGCGCGCGCTGGACCTCGGCGAGGAACACGTCGACCTCCTCGGCCTTGTAGCCCTCGCGCCAGCGGACCATCGAGAACAGGGGCGTCGGAACCGTCGTCATGGTTTCACCCTGCCATGTCGGGGTACCACTCCAGAAGTGCGGCATCCGTCCAGGATGTCCACAGTGTGATGCGCGTCACCCACAGTTCACCGGAAGTTACCCACAGGTTGTCCACACTTGTGGACCGACTCTCGAGTTGTGAATCAGAGTGTCAGATCACGGTCGAGATCGCGTGGATCACCAGCCCGGCCAGTCCGCCCACCACGGTGCCGTTGATGCGGATGAACTGCAGGTCGCGGCCGACGTGCAACTCGATGCGGTCGGCGGTCTCCTTGCCGTCCCAGCGGTTCACGGTGGCCGAGATGATCGTCGCGACCTCGTGGCCGTAGTTGTTGACGGCGTACGCCGCGACGTTCGAGATCGTCGTGTCGACCCGCGAGCTGAGCTGCTCGTCGTCGATGAGCCGGTGCCCGAGGCGCTCGATCTCCTCCGTGGCGCGGGTGCGCAGCAGGCCCGTCTCGTCGCCCAGCGATCCGATGACGGCGCGACGCAGGGCGTCCCACAGCTGGATCGACGTCGTGCTGACGCGCGGCTGCGTCAGCATCCGGACCTTGAGCCGCTCGAAGCGCGCCATCGTGTCGGGGTCGTGCTGCAGGTCCTGCGCGAGCTCACGCAACCAGCTGTCGAGCGCCTGACGCGCGTTGTGGTCGGGCGTCCGGCCGATCTCGGCCACGAACTCGACGACCTGCTCGTGCACCCAGGTCGAGACGCGCTTGTCGAGCCACTGCGGCGTCCACGACGGAGCCCGGTTCTCGATCAGCGCCGCGACCTCGTCGTGGTTGTGGTCGAGCCAGCGCGCCAGCTCGTCCACGGCCAGGTCGACGAGACCGTGGTGCGCACCGTCGCGCAGGATCTCGTCGAGCAGCTGACCGACGACGGGGCTCAGCTCCTCCTCCTCGAGACGCGGGATCAGCGCCTCCTGGATCACCGCGGCGACGTCGCTCTCGCGCACGTGCGACAGGGCGTCGGCGAGGATGCGCGAGCCCTCGCGGACGATGCGGTCGGCGTGCCGGCCCTCGATGACCCACTCACCCGCCCTGCGGCTGACGCCCGCTGAACCGATGCGCTCGCGGATGACCTCCTCCTTCAGGAAGTTGTCGGCGACGAACTCCTGCAGGCTCTCGCCCAACGACTCCTTGCGGTTCGGGATGATCGCGGTGTGCGGGATCGGCAGCCCCAGCGGGTGCCGGAACAACGCCGTCACGGCGAACCAGTCGGCGATCGCGCCGACCATCGCCGCCTCGCTGCCGGCGTTGACGTAGCCGAGCCAGCCCGTGTCGTGCTCGCGCGTCAGCACGTACACGACGGCGGCGAGCACCAGCAGCGAGAGGGCCAGCGCGCGCATGCGGCGCAGACCCCTGAGACGGGCGGCGTCGCCGGCCGACATCTCCTCGGGGAGGGAGAGTCCGGGGGCGGTGTCTGTCGTGGTCACACGGCAACTATCCACGGTCGGACGGGTGCGCGCTGCGTAGACTCTCCGCCATGCGTGAGCGGGCAACTTCGACCAAGGTGGCGGCATGAGCTTCAACGACGGCGCCAAGCTGGACACGAGCCAGGTCACCGGCGGCGGCTCACGCGGCGGGCTCGCGATCGGCGGCGGCATCGGCGGCCTCGTCATCACGCTGGTCGCGGTGTTCCTCGGCGTCGACCCGTCCGTCATCACCGGCGCCACGAACGGCAGCCCCTTCGACACCAGCCAGGTGCAGACCGGCGGCGACCAGTCGACCACGACGTTCGACCAGTGCCAGACCGGCGCCGACGCCAACCGAGACGTGACCTGCCGCATCATCGGCACCGTCAACAGCGTCCAGGACTACTGGACCGACGCACTGCCGGCCGATGTCAGCCGTCAGTACCGCGCCGCCAAGACCGTCATCTACTCCGGCGCCACGCAGTCGCCGTGCGGCACCGCGTCCAACCAGACCGGCCCGTTCTACTGCCCCAGTGACGAGCGCGTCTACATCGACGCGAGCTTCTTCGACGAGCTCGAGTCGACGTACGGCGCCGACGGTGGCGCGCTGGCGCAGGAGTACGTCGTCGCGCACGAGTACGGCCACCACGTCGAGAACATCCTCGGCATCCTCGCGAAGGGCCAGGACGGCAAGACCGGCCCGCAGAGCGGCGGCGTCCGCATCGAGCTGATGGCCGACTGCATGGCCGGCGTGTGGGCCAACCACGCGTCGACCACCGAGGACGCCGACGGCAACACGCTGCTGCAGCCGCTGACGCAGGACGACATCGACTCGGCCCTGTCGGCGGCCGCCGCGGTCGGCGACGACCACATCCAGGAGGAGCTCGGCGGCGGCAGCGTCAACCAGGACACGTGGACGCACGGCTCCAGCGCCTCGCGCCAGAAGTGGTTCAAGACCGGCTACGAGAGCGGCACCGTCAACGCCTGCGACACGTTCGCCACGAACGACCTGTGAGCTCGCCCGACACGGGCCGCCCCGCCGGCCGGAACCTCGCGGTCGAGGTCTGGATCGTCCTCGGCCTGTCGCTGGGCGCGTCGGGCGTCTACGCCCTCGTCAGCCTGATCCGCAAGGCGACGCTCCCCGGCGGGCTGGGCGACCAGACCGCGACGCTCAACGCGTCCCGCGACGACCGCGAGGTCTTCGACTTCGTCTACCAGGTGCTGGGCATCGGCTTCGCCCTCGTGCCGGTCGCCCTCGCGCTCTACCTGCTCTCGCTCGACCCCGTGAAGGAACGGGTCACCGAACGCCTCGGTCTCGACCGCCACCACGCGCGGTTCGACGCCCTCTGGGGCATGGGGCTCGCCGCCGTCATCGGCCTGCCCGGGCTGGGCCTCTACGGCATCGGTCGCCTGCTGGGCATCACGGCGCAGATCATCCCGGCCCCCGACATCTCGTACTGGTGGACCGTCCCGGTGCTCATCCTCGCTGCGCTGCAGAACGCGATCCTCGAGGAGGTCGTCGTGATCGGCTACCTCATGACCCGCCTGCGCCAGAGGAGCTGGGGCGTGGCGGCGACGATCGTGACCGCCGCGGCCCTGCGCGGCAGCTACCACCTTTACCAAGGTGTGGGGCCGGGCCTCGGCAACTTCGTGATGGGGCTCGTGTTCGGGTACTGGTTCCACCGCACCGGACGCGTCATGCCGCTCGTCATCGCCCACACGATCCTCGACGTCGTGGCCTTCGTCGGCTACTTGCTGCTCGGCGATAGTCTGGGCCTGACGTGAAGATCGAATACCCGCCGTCGCTGCCCATCACCGAGCGGCACGACGACATCGCCGCCGCCGTGCGCGACCACCAGGTCGTCGTCGTCGCGGGCGAGACCGGTTCCGGCAAGACGACGCAGCTGCCCAAGATCGCGTACGAGCTCGGACGCCGCTCGATCGCGCACACCCAGCCCCGCCGCATCGCGGCGCGCTCGGTCGCCAAGCGCATCGCCGACGAGTGCGAGGTCGAGCTGGGCGCCGAGGTCGGCTACGCCGTCCGCTTCGACGACCAGACCAGCGAGTCGACCGCGATCCGCCTCGTCACCGACGGGCTGCTGCTGGCCGAGCTGCAGCGCGACCGTCGCCTCTCGCGCTACGACACGATCATCATCGACGAGGCGCACGAGCGGTCGTTGTCGATCGACTTCCTGCTCGGCTACCTCAAGCAGCTGCTCCCCCGCCGCCCCGACCTCAAGGTCGTCATCACGTCGGCGACGATCGACGTGGAGCGCTTCGCGGAGATGTTCGACGCCCCGATCATCGAGGTCAGCGGACGCACGTTCCCGGTCGAGGTCCGCTACCGTCCGCTGGCCGAGACCGGCGCCGACAACGAGCTCGAGGCGCTGGCGCAGGCCGTCGCCGAGCTGCCGACCGAGGGCGACATCCTCGTCTTCATGTCGGGCGAGCGCGAGATCCGCGACGCCGCGGAGTTCCTCGCCGGCCGCAAGTACCCCCGCACCGAGATCCTGCCGCTGTACGGACGCCTCGCGGCCGCCGACCAGCAGAAGATCTTCAGCAGTCACCCGGGCCGTCGCATCGTCCTGGCGACCAACGTCGCCGAGACGTCGCTGACCGTCCCGGGCATCCGCTACGTCATCGATCCCGGCTTCGCCCGCATCTCACGGTTCAGCCAGCGCCTGAAGGTGCAGCGCCTGCCGATCGAGCCCATCTCGCAGGCCAGCGCCTCGCAGCGGGCCGGCCGGTGCGGGCGCGTCGCCGACGGCATCTGCATCCGGCTGTACTCCGAGGAGGACCACGACGGGCGACCCGAGTTCACCGACCCCGAGATCCAGCGCACCAACCTGGCCTCGGTGCTGCTGCAGATGGCGTCGCTCGACCTCGGCGAGATCAAGGACTTCCCGTTCCTCGACCCGCCCGACTCGCGCGCCGTCAGCGACGGACTCAACCTGCTGTACGAGCTCGGCGCCCTCGACACGCAGGGCCGTGGCGGCACCCGCCTGACGAAGATCGGCCGCCGCATGTCGACGCTGCCGACCGACCCCCGCCTGGCCCGGATGCTGCTCGCGGCCGACCGGCTCGCCTGCCTCGGCGACGTCCTCGTGATCGTCGCGGCGATGTCGATCCAGGACCCGCGCGAGCGTCCGCTCGAGCACCAGCAGGCCGCCGACGAGAAGCACCGCCGGTTCCGCGAGCCCGACTCCGACTTCCTGTCGTACCTGACGCTGTGGACCTACGTCCGCGAGATGCGCGACGAGCTGTCGAGCTCGGCGTTCCGCCGGCTGTGCCGCGACGAGTACCTGCACTGGCTGCGCATCCGCGAGTGGCAGGACGTCCACTCGCAGCTGCGCCGCACCGCCAAGGAGCTCGGCCTCAAGCCCGGCGCGACCGGCGCCGACCCCGACCGCATCCACCAGGCGCTGCTCTCGGGGCTGCTGTCGCACATCGGCCTCAAGGACGCCGACGGTCGCGAGTACCTCGGTGCCCGGCAGGCCAAGTTCATGATCTTCCCGGGCTCGGGCCTGGCCAAGAAGACGCCGCGCATGGTCATGGTCGGCGAGCTCGTCGAGACCGGACGCCTGTGGGGCCGCACCGCCGCGAAGATCCAGCCCGAGTGGGTCGAGGCGGCCGGTGAGCACCTCATCAACCGCAGCTACAGCGAGCCCCACTGGTCGTCGCGCCGCGGAGCGGTGATGGCCCGCGAGAAGCTGCTGCTGTTCGGCATCCCGCTCGTCGCCGACCGCCTGGTGCAGTTCGGGCGCATCGACCCCGTCACGTCGCGCGACCTGTTCATCCGCCACGCGCTGGTGCAGGGCGAGTGGCGCACGAACCACGCCTTCTTCGCCGCCAACCAGCGGATGATCGCGGGGGTCGAGGAGCTCGAGGAACGCCTGCGCCGCCGCGACCTCCGGGTCGACGACGACACCCTCTACGCCTTCTACGACCAGCGCGTGCCCGCCGACGTCGTCTCGACGCGGCACTTCGACACGTGGTGGAAGAAGACGCGGCACGCGCAGCCCGACCTCCTGACGTTCGACCCCGCGATGCTGACCCACGGGCCCGACGACGCCGACGACGAGTTCCCCCGCGAGTGGCACTCCGACGGCCGGTCGTACCCGCTGACGTACGCGTTCGAGCCCGGCATGAGCGACGACGGCGTCACGGTCGACCTGCCGCTCGACCAGCTCATGACGGTCGACGACCGGGCCTTCGACTGGCACGTGCCGGGCCACCGCGTCGAGCTCGTCACCGAGCTGATCCGCTCGATGCCTAAGAGCCTGCGCCGCGAGTTCGTGCCCGCCGGCCAGTTCGCGCCGCGGCTGGTCGAGGCGATGGACCCCGGTGCGTCCGACCTCAGCAACGAGCTCGCCCGCCAGATGCGCCTGCTGAACGGCACCGTGGTGTCGGCCGACGACTTCGACTTCGACGCCCTGCCGTCGCACCTCCGCGTCACGTTCCGGGTCGTCGACGGCACCGCCGAGCTGGGCCGCGGCAAGGATCTCGCCGCCCTGCGGAGCGAGCTAGCGAGCCACCTGCGGGCCGACCTCACGAAGGTCGCCCGGCGCGAGGAACGCTCCGGCATCCGCTCGTGGGACGTCGGCACGATCGAGCCGTCCATCACGGCCGGCCAGGTCACGGGCTACCCCGCTCTGGTCGACGAGGGCACGTCGGTGGGCCTGCGCATCCTCGACTCGGCCGACGAGCAGCACGTCGCGATGGTCAAGGGGCAGGCGCGCCTGCTGTCGTTCACCCTCGCCACCCCGGTGCCGCAGATGGGGCGGTCGCTCGACCTGCACGCCAAGCTGCTGCTCTCGACCGGCCCGCACCAGGACGCCGCCGCGGTGATCGAGGAGTGCTGGCTCGCGGCGCTCGAGTCGCTCGTCGTCCGCCACGGCGGGCCCGTGTGGGACGAGGCCACGTGGTCGCTGCTGCACGACGCCGTCCGGGCCGAGGCGTACGACGCGACCGAGCGAGCGGTCCAGAGCGTCCTGGCGACGCTGCGGGCGCTGGGCGACGTCACTCCCCTGCCGTCGACCGAGGCCGGCGAGGACGTCCGCGTGCAGCTGTCGTGGCTCGTGTACCGGGGGTTCATCCGCGATGCCGGGGTCGACCAGTTGCGGCGCTTCCCGCTGTACCTGCAGGCTGCCGCACGACGCCTCGAGGCACCCCTGACCGACGACCTGCTCGCCGCGCAGGACCTCGAGGCGCGGTTCCACGCCCGCACGGCCGAGCTCTCGCCGTGGTCCCGGCTGACCCCCCGCGTGCAGCACGTGCGGTGGGCGCTCGAGGAGCTGCGCATCGGCCTCCTGGCGCAGCACCTGCGCACCGCGTTCCCGGTGTCGGTCAAGCGCGTCACGGCCCTGGTCGACGACCTCTAGACGCCCAGACCCAGCCCCTGGGCGGCGTTCGAGGCGACGACGAACCCGATGATGCCGAGGATCCACGCCGTGTTCTCCTGCGCGTTGCGTCCCATCCAGTCGTCGACCCTGCGCAGCACCGGCTCGACGACGCGCGACGCAGCCATGCGTCCGGCCAGCAGCAGCGACGCCGGCAGCACCATCACGACGCAGTACGCCGCGAGCGTCACCGCGGTCGCGGGCCATGACAGGTCGGCCGTCCCCACGAGGCCGATCGCGGCGAGGTAGGGCACCATCGACGCCGCCTCGACGAGTGCCGCGGTCACGGCGAGCACCACCAGGCCGCGGGTCGAGCCCTCGTCGCCGACCGCGCGCTCGCGCCACTGCGCCAGGCGTCCCGACGGCTCGCGCTGTCTGCGGGACCCCGTCCACACGCCCGCGGCCAGCAGCGCGAGGCCGACGACGAGCTGGGCGGCCTGCACGGGTCGCGCGTCGAGCGCGTCGGCGACCTGGTCGGAGAACCTCGCGACGCCGGCGACCAGCGCCAGGCCCAGGACGAGGTAGAAGGCCGCGACGGTCGCCAGGAACACCATGATGCGTCCGGGGCGGAGCCGTCCGGGAGCCAGCATCAGCCAGATCGGGATCAGGAGCGTCCCGAAGCTCGTGCTGTCGACGAGGGCCAGGACGACGAGGGTTCCGAGCAGTGCGACCGTCATGCACCCAGCCCATCAGGTGCCGGCGGCCCGCACATCCCCCACGCGTCTATCGCGACCTGGCCGAAGGTCGCACACGCACGAGTGGCGCAGGACGGTCGGTTCCCGGACCGGGAAGCCACCGTCCTGCGCCACTCGCGAGGGCGTGGGGTCAGACGCCGAGCAGGTCGATCACGAAGACGAGGGTCTTGCCCGACAGGCGGTGTCCGCCGCCGGCGGGGCCGTACGCGAGCTCGGGCGGGCACACGAGCTGGCGGCGTCCGCCGACCTTCATGCCGGGGATGCCCTGCTGCCAAGCGGCGATGAGCTGCGGCAGCGGGAACTTCGCGGACTGGCCGCGGTCCCACGAGGCGTCGAACTGCTCGCCGGTGTCGAACTCGACACCGACGTAGTGGACGTCGACGAGTCCGCCGGGCACGGCCTCGGGGCCGTCGCCGACGATCAGGTCGGTGATGGTGAGCTCGGTGGGCGCGGGCCCCTCGATGAAGTCGATCTCAGGCTTGTCAGTCATGGTCCCGATCCTTCCACACCACCGCGCCGTCGCAGCCCGGGCCTGACAGACTGGACGCATGCGCGCCACCGTCCTCCACGCCCCCCGCGACATCCGCCTCGACGACGTCGCGGCCCCCCAGCTGCAGCTCGACACCGATGCCGTCGTGCGGGTCGTCGCCTCGTGCATCTGCGGCTCCGACCTCTGGCCGTACCGCGGCATCAACGCGGTCGGCGAGCCCGCCCGCATCGGGCACGAGTTCGTCGGCGTCGTCGAGCAGGTCGGCGCCTCCGTCTCGACGGTCACACCCGGCGACTTCGTCATCGCGCCCTTCACGTTCTCCGACAACACGTGCCTGCTGTGCGAGCGGGGCGTCCACACGTCGTGCACCAACGGCGGCTTCTGGGGCACCACCGACAAGCAGGGCCACGCCGTCGACGGCGGTCAGGGCGAGATCGTCCGCGTGCCGTGGGCCGACGGGACGCTCGTCGCGACCCCGTCGCAGCCCAGCCAGGCGATGGTCGCGCAGCTGCTGACGCTGTCGGACGTCTTCCCGACGGGCCACCACGCAGCGGTCTCGGCGGGCGTCACGGCGGGCAGCACCGTCGCGGTCGTCGGCGACGGTGCCGTCGGCCTCAGCGCGGTGCTGGCGGCCAAGCGGCTCGGTGCCGGACGCATCGTCGCGATGTCCCGCCACGAGGACCGCCAGCGGCTCGCCCGCGGCTTCGGGGCCGACGAGATCGTCGCCGAACGCGGCAAGGAGGGCGCGGGCGCCGTCCGCGAGATCCTCGACGGCATCGGCGCCGACTTCGTGCTCGAGTGCGTCGGCACCGCCGACAGCATGAAGCAGGCGATGCTCTCGGCACGTCCCGGTGGCCGCATCGGCTACGTCGGCGTGCCGCACGACGTCGTGCTCAACGTCCCCCAGATGTTCGGCCGCAACATCGGCCTGGCCGGGGGCGTGGCACCCGTCCGCGCCTACATCGAGGAGCTGCTGCCCGACGTGCTCGACGGCACCGTGACGCCCGGCGACGTGTTCGACCTGACGGTGCCGCTCGACCAGGTCGCCGACGGCTACCGCGCGATGGACGAGCGCACGGCCGTCAAGACGATGCTGAGCCTCTGACGTAGGGCTCGGCCGAGACGACCGCGTCGAGGTTGACGGGCCCGTACACGTGCGGGAACGGCAGGGGCTGGCCCGGGACGTCGTCGAGCTGCCACGGGGACGTCAGCAGGTCGGTGTCGATCGTCAGCAGCACGACGGGCTCGGTGACACCGCCGTAGAAGCGCTCGTGCACGCCGTCGACCTGTTCGGGCTGCGAGCAGTGGATGAATCCGACGTCGTCGAGGTCGAGGCCCAGCGTCGACACGCGGTACTCGCCCGCCTCGAGGGCGTCGGCCCAGGCGTCGTGCAGGGCGAGGTGGAGGATGCGCACGGTCGCCGGCTCAGAAGTCGCGCTCGGCGCGGTCGTTGAGCCGGGTCAGGCTGCGGGCGAACGAGGCGACCTCGTCGGGCGTCCAGTCGTCGATCAGCGTCACGAGCCGCTCGTGGCTCATGCGCCGGTAGGCGCCGACCCGCTCGACCGCGACGGGCTCGGCGACCAGCAGCTGGGCGCGTCCGTCGTCGGGATCGGGGACCCGCGAGACCAGCCCGAGGCGCTCGAGCGTCGCGACCGACCGGCTGGCGGTCGACTTGTGCACGCCGAGGTCCTCCGCGAGCTCGGACCCGCGGATGCCGTCGGGCGCGTCGACGATCGCGAGCAGGAACGTGAAGTTGCCGTAGTCGAGCTTGGGGTGGATGTCGACGAGGTGTCGCAGCGTGCGCTTGCGGACACGGCGGACGAAGCGGGTCAGCTCGACGTCGACGTCCAGGCCGGCGGGGAGTTCATTCGTCATGGCTGAACCCTATAGAACGGCCGGGCACCCCCTCGTGCGAGAGGGGATGCCCGGCAGAGAACGTGTCTCGCTCGCCGGGCCTAGCGCAGCTCGGACGAGCTGAGGTTCAGCAGGCGACGGGCCACGATGAGCTGCTGGATCTGCTGCGTGCCCTCGAAGATGTCGAGGATCTTGGAGTCGCGCGACCACTTCTCGATCAGCTCGTTCTCGCTGTAGCCCAGCGTGCCCGCCAGCTCGACGCAGCGCAGCGTGATGTCGTTGCCGACGCGCCCCGCCTTGGCCTTGGCCATCGAGGCCTCCATCGAGTTGGGCTTGCGGTTGTCGGCCAGCCAGGCGGCCTCGAGCGTCAGCAGCAGCGCTGCCTCCCAGTCGGCCTCCATCGCGATGAACGTCGCGGCGGCGTACGACTGGGTCTGCGCGGGACGGTCGTAGTCGATCTCGACCCCGGCCTCCTCGAGCAGCTCACGGGTGTCCTCGAGCGCAGCGCGGGCGCAGCCGACGGCCATGCCGGCCACCAGCGGGCGTGTGTTGTCGAAGGTCGCCATCGCACCGGCGAAGCCCTGCTTGGTGTCGATCTCTGGGTTGCCCAGCAGGTTCTCGGCGGGCACCCGGCAGTTGTCGAGGACGATGACCGCGGTGTCGGACGCGCGGATGCCGAGCTTGTGCTCGAGCCGCTCGACCCGGATGCCCGGCAGGCTCTTGGGCACCAGGAACGACTTGATCGCCGCACGACCGAGCTTCTTGTCGAGCGTCGCCCACACGACGACGGAGTCGGCGCGCTCGCCGGACGTCACGTAGATCTTCTCGCCGTTCAGGACGTAGGCGTCGCCGTCCTTGACCGCCGTCGTGACGATGTTCGCCGAGTCGGAGCCCGTGCCCGGCTCGGTGATGGCCATCGCGGCCCACGTGCCCTTGAAGCGCTCGAGCTGCTCGTCGTTGGCGACCGAGGCGATCGCCGAGTTGCCGAGGCCCTGGCGGGGCATCGAGAGCAGCAGGCCCACGTCGGCCCAGCACATCTCGATGATCGACAGCACCGACGACATGTTGGTGCCGTTCCTGACCTTGCCGGCCTTGGCGCCGTCGTCCTCGTCGCGGCGGACGCCGGCCGCGCCGGCCCCCTGTCCCTGGCCGGAGTCGCCCATGCCGTCGACGAGCGAGGCCAGCAGGTCGAGCTCCTTGGGGTAAGCGTGCTCGGCGAGGTCGTACTTGCGCGAGTTGGCGCGCAGGAACTCGTCGGCGACCTGGTGGGCCTGCTTGATGAACGGGCGGAACTTGCGGGGGGTCTCGAGATTGATCATGGTGTGTCCGCCCTCAGACGAGGACTGCTCCTTCCATCAGGCCGACGGCTCGCAGGTCGCGATACCACCGCTCCACCGGGTGCTCCTTGACGAAGCCGTGACCACCGAGCAGCTGGACGCCGTCGGTGCCGATCTTCATGCCGTACTCCGACGCCAGGCGCCGGGCGAGCGCCACCTCACGGGAGAAGTCGAGGCCCTGCTCGGCCCGCGAGGCGGCCTTCAGCGTCACGAGCCGCATGCCCTCGAGCTCGATCGCGATGTTGGCGACCATGAACGCGACGGCCTGGCGGTGGGCGATCGGCTCGCCGAAGGCCGTGCGGGTCTTGACGTACTCCGACACGTAGTCGAGCACGGCGCGTCCCGTGCCCAGGGCCAGACCGGCCCAGGCCAGACGCGACAGTCGGATGCACTCGCGGTAGTCGTCCGCGGCACCCTCACCGAGCACGGCGTCCGCGGGCACCTGGACGTCGTCCAGGACGAGCCGGCTGAGACCGGCCGCCCGCAGACCCATGCTCGGATCGGCTTCGATGGTGACCCCCGGGGTGCTCGACTCGACGAGCACGAGGGTCGGGCCGCTGCCCTCGAGGTCGACCGCGACCACGAAGAGCTCGGCCTCGCTGCCCCGCACGACGGCCGACTTGACGCCGTTGATCGTCAGCCCACCTCCCTCGGCGCGGACGGCGGTGGTCCGCAGGTCGAAGGGGTCGAACAGCGCGCGCGGCTCGGCGACGGCCAGCGCGGACGCCGGCACGTCGTCGCCGGAGAAGGCGGGCAGGTACGTCTGCTGCTGGGCGTCGGAGCCCCACAGCGAGATCGCGGTCGCGACGGCGGCGGGAGCCAGGCACGCGACGGCCTGGCCCATGTCGCCCTCGGCGAGCGCCTCGGCGACCAGGACGCCCGTGACGGCCGAGCGGTCCTCGGACAGGCCTCCCAGGCTCTCGGGGATGTTGAGCAGCGTCAGGCCGAACTCGCTGGTCTGGGCCAGCACCTCCTTGGAGGTGTCGTCGGACGACTCGGCGTCGCCCGCGGCGGGACGCAGCACCTCGGCGGCGAACTCCTTGACGACGCCGACGATCATCTGCTGGTCCTCGGTCGGCTCGAGGTCGAACACGCCGCTGTCGGACGTGCGCGCGAGGCGGGCGGGCTTGCCGCCGCCCTTGACGCGCTTGAACGCGCGGGTCGTGGCGCCGGCCACGCGGAAGCCACCCTTGGCGCCCTCGTACACGGCACGTTCGGTGGTCTTGCGAAGTTTGAGCTTGTCGATGGTCGGCGAGCTGGCGATGCGGTTGAGGACCGCCAGGCCGATGCCCATGGGATCGCGACGAGTGGCCACAAGGACTCCTAGATGACTGCGGTGCTGCGACGACGGTGCGACGTGGTGACGCCCCGGACCAAATGTAACTGAGAGTTACGCCTTCGGTCACGCATCGTATCCGACCTCACATGCGGGGACCAGGGGCGCGCGCCGCGGACGCCGTCGATAGCCTTGGGACGACCCGATCACGAGGAGCGCCGGAACGTGCCCAGCAGCGCCGATTCATCCCGTTCGACCAGCCCGAGCCAGTCACGCCCCCTGCCCGGCGGCGGCTCGGTCCGGCCGATCACCCGGTGGGGCACCCCCGTCATGCACCGCGAGCTCGCCGACGTCACGCAGTTCGACGACGAGCTGCGCACGCTGGTGGCCGACATGGTCGCCACGATGTACGCCGCGCGCGGCGTCGGGCTGGCCGCCAACCAGGTCGGCGTCGACCTGAAGGTGTTCGTGTTCGACTGCCCCGACGACGACGACGTGCAGGTCACGGGCGTCGTGTGCAACCCCGTGCTCGTGCTGCCCGAGGGCCGCGACCGCAACCTCGAGGACGCCGACGAGGGCTGCCTGTCGCTCCCGGGAGCCTTCACGGGCTGCGCGCGCCCCGACGTCGCCCGCGTGACGGGCCTCGACGAGAACGGCGAGCCGGTCGCGTTCGAGGGCACCGGCCTGCTGGCCCGCTGCCTGCAGCACGAGACCGACCACCTGCACGGCACGGTCTTCGGCGACCGCGTCCCCGAGCGGGCCCGCAAGAAGCTCTACAAGCAGCACGCCGAGCTGGCCGACGGCTACCCCGACGACTGGCCCGTCACGATCCTGCTCGACGAGGACGACGAGTAGGCCTCGCGCACCCACCCTTCCCGATCCGTGTCGTTGCGCGCCGGATGAGCCGTCCGGGCGCTAGCGTGAGTCCACACCGACCAGATCGAGGAGCGTCAATGTCCGGCATGCCGTACGTCCGCGACGCCCGTGACGTCCGGCGCGTCCTGCGCCTCGTCGAGCGGGGCACGATGCCCTCGACCGTCACGGCCCGGCACCTCGTCGCCAACGGCATCCCCCAGGACGACGCCGACTGCGTCCGCGAGCTGCTCGAGTCGCTCGAGTTCGTCACCGCGGCCGGCGTGCCGACGTCGGTGTGGGTCGGCTACCGCGAGTCCGACGACCGCTCCAGCGTGCTGGCCGAGGCCCTGCGCACGGCCTACGGACCGTTGCTCGACGCCGCCGACGACGACGCGCGCGCCCGGGTCATCGCGCAGGTCGGCGACGTCAGGCCCGAGGACGTCCCGTCGGTGCTCTCGACGTTCACGGCGCTGTGCGAGCTGTCGGACGACGGCACCGACTCCCCCGTCGCGGCGACCGCGCGGCAGCGACGCGCCGTCGTCAGCCACATCAGCCGCCTGCTGCAGACGTCGATCGCCGAGTTCGAGACCGCGCGGGTGTGCCTGCAGCACGACCTGACCCGTCCCGCGATCGTGTCGGCCTGGAACAGCCTCGCGGCGCTGGCGTTCGCCCACCTCGCCGACGACGACTTCGCGATCCTGCGCACGTCCGGGCGACGGGCCGGGCTCGGCGCCGACGAGCTCATGCGCCGTGTCGACGGCGCCGAGCTCATCGAGCTGCTGGTCGTGGCCGAGCGGGTCGGCGGCGACGACCGCGTCGTGCTCGAGCGCCTGCTGGCCGAGCGCGACGAGTGCGCCCACCCCGTGCCGCCGGCGCCCGACCGCGACCAGACGGCGGCCTACCTCAACGCCGTCCTCGCGCAGGCCTCGCAGCTGACCGAGCACCCGCTGGCCCACCACGGTCCCGGCGACGTCAGCGACGCCTGAGCTCCCAGCACGCCACGGCGACCGACGACGCGACGTTGAGCGAGTCGATGTCGGCCGCCATCGGGATCGTGACCCGGTGGTCGGCCTGCTCCTCCCAGTGCGACGACAGCCCGTGGCCCTCGGAGCCGACGATCACCGCGAGTCGCTCGACGTCGCGGGGCACCTCGTCGATCGGGACCGAGTCGTCGGCCAGGGTCATCGCGTACGTCGTGTAGCCCGCCTCGCGCAGCAGGTCGGGTGCGGAATACCAGTCGTCGACCCGCGCGTAGGGCAACCAGAACACCGAGCCCATCGACACCTTGATCGCGCGACGGTACAGCGGGTCGGCGCAGCGCGGCGACAGCAGGACGGCGTCGAAACCCAGCGCCGCGACGCTGCGGAAGATCGCGCCGACGTTGGTGTGGTCGGCCAGGTCCTCGACCACCACGACGCGACGGGCGGCGTCGAGCACCTCGCGGGGCGACGGAAGGTCGGGACGTTCGAGGGCCGCCAGCGAGCCGCGGTGCACGTGGAAGCCCGTCAGCCGCTCGATCGAGGCGTCGTCGAGCACGAAGCACGGTGCGTCGGACGCGTCGAGGACGTCGGCGAGCCCGTCGAGCCACCGCGGTGACATCAGGAACGAGCGAGGGCGGTGACCCGACTCGACCGCGCGGCGCACGACCTTCTCGCCCTCGGCGAGGAACAGCCCGCGCTCGGACTCGAGGCGCAGGCGCAGCTGCACGTCGCGCAGATCGGTGTAGTCGCGCAGCCGCGGGTCGTCGAGGTCGTCGAGTCGTACGATCTGGGCCACCGGGCTAGCGTAGATGTCATGAGCCTCGACCGACCCGTCACACCCGATCCGTACGAGCTGCTGCCCTCCGTGGCGAGCTTCACCGTCACCAGCAATGACGTCACCGACGGCCAGCCGCTGAAGGACGACCAGGTCGCCGACCACGGCAACACCTCGCCGCAGCTGTCGTGGAGCGGTGCGCCCGAGGGCACCAAGTCGTTCGTCGTGACGTGCTTCGACCCCGACGCCCCCACGCCGTCGGGCTTCTGGCACTGGGTGGCCGTCGACGTCCCGGCCGACGTCACCGAGCTGGCGACGGGCGCGGGTGCGTCGGACGACTCGCTGCCCGGCGCGGCCTTCCACGTCCGCAACGACGGCGGATCGCTCGACTTCACGGGCGCCGCTCCCCCGCAGGGCGACCAGGTGCACCGCTACTACTTCGTCGTCCACGCGGTCGGCGAGGAGACGCTCGGCGTCGACGCCTCGGCCTCCCCCGCGGTCGTCAGCTTCAACCTCGCGTTCAAGACGTTGGGCCGCGCGATCGTCCACGGCACCTACGCCCACTGACCGTCGTCCCGCGGACGTCATCACGGTTGCGGCGGATCGCCCACGACCGTGATGACGTCCCGGTCGGCGGTCAGCTGGCGTACGCGTCGGCGTACGCCAGCACGGTGCGCACGTAGTCGTCGGAGTGGTTGTACGAGAAGATCGCCGCCGTCCAGCCTCGGGCGGTGGTGAGGTCGCCGCCGGACGCGCACAGGTAGCGCCCGGCGGCGTACGCCGCGTCGGAGATGTCGGACGGATCGGTGACCCCGTCACCGTCGCCGTCGGACGCCCAGCGCTCCCACGTCGACGGGATGAACTGCATCGGCCCGACCGCGTGGTCCCACGTGGGGTCGCCGTGCCACTCGGTCGTCTCGGGGGTGGCGCGGATCGCGGCGTTGCCGTCGGTGCCGTCGAGCGCCGGGCCGACGATCGGCTGCGACGTGCGCCCGTCGGTCAGCAGGTAGGCCCCGCCGTCGGTGCCGTGCAGCGACTCGACCCCTCCGATGCCGGCCAGCGTCGTCCAGCCGAGCCGGCAGGCCGGCTGCTCCGACGACAGGCGAAGCGCCGCGGAGCCGTACGCCTGCACCGCGACCTCACCGATGCCGGTGCGCTGCGACGTCGCGCGCACCCAGTCGCCCGAGACCTGCGAGCCGCTGGACGGCGGAGTGATCGCGGCGGCCTCGGGCACGACGGGCTGGAGCGGCTGGGCCGCTGCGGTGGCCGTGTCGGTGGCCGCCGGGACGCCGGCCGCCGGGACGCCGGCCGCGTCGACGGGCGGCTCGGCCGTGAAGGCCGACGCCGCTGCCATCCCGACCGCGACCATGACGCACAGGGCGACGGCGATCAGCAGCGCCTCGCCGACGCCGAAGCCGCGACGCACCTGATCAGCCACGCCCCCATCCTCGGCCCTCGTGCCTCGCTCAGCCAAACCGGCCGTTGACGTAGTCGGACGTGCGCGGGTCCTGCGGGCTGCCGAACATCGCCTCGGTGTCGCCGTGCTCGACGATGACGCCGGGCGTGCCCTGGGCGGCCAGGAAGAACGCGCACTGCGACGACACGCGCGCGGCCTGCTGCATGTTGTGCGTGACGATCACGATCGTGACCTCCTGCGCGAGCTCGAGCATCGTCTCCTCGATGACGCGGGTCGACGTCGGGTCGAGGGCCGAGCACGGCTCGTCCATCAGCAGGACGCGCGGCTTGATCGCGAGCGACCGGGCGATGCACAGACGCTGCTGCTGGCCGCCCGACAGGCCACCGCCGGGGGCGTCGAGACGGTCCTTGACCTCCTTCCAGAGGCCGCCCTTGGTCAGGCACGACTCGACGAGCTCCTCGCGGGCGTCCTTGTCGATGCGGGTACCGGTCAGCTTGAGGCCGGCCAGCACGTTCTCCTCGATCGACATCGCCGGGAACGGGTTGGGCTTCTGGAACACCATGCCGATCGAGCGGCGGGCGTCGGTGAGCTTGCGCGACGGGTCGTAGATGTCCTGACCGTCGAGCAGCACCTCGCCGGCGAGCGAGGCCGACGGGATCAGCTCGTGCATGCGGTTGAGGATGCGCAGGAACGTCGACTTGCCGCAGCCGGACGGTCCGATCAGCGACGTCACCCTGCCGGCCGGCATCGTCAGCGAGACGCGGTCGAGCACCTTGTGGGTGCCGAACCAGGCGGAGACGCCGTCGGCCCGGATCTCGGCGAGCCCGCCCGTCGGCGCGACGGCGGGGACGATCTGGGTGGGGTCCTCCGGGGCGTGGCCCTCGTCAGTGATCACGGTCATGGTGGTGGCCCTTCTGGGTGGTGCGGAGCGATGGCAGTGCTGGAGGGATGGTGCGGGAGGCGCGGAGCCGGCCCCGCGTCCGAGAGGACGCGGAGCCGGCGACGTGGTGCGGTGCTGCGGCGTGGAGCAAGGTGCCTACTTCGTGACCTTCAGCTTCAGCGTCTTCGACGTCGAGCCGTTGACGTTCGAGCCGCCGGCGAAGACCGCCTTGACCTTGTAGGAGCCCTTCTTGAGCTTCTTCACCGTGATCGTGGCCTTGCCGTTCTTGACGGTGCCGGTGCCGACGGTCTTGCTGCCGACCTTCAGCGTGACCTTGCCGCTGACCGAGCCGGGGGCCTTGACGGTCACCGTGGCCTTGGCCTTCTTGCTCGCCTTGACCTTCTTGGCGAGCTTCAGCGACGTGGCCGACGAGGCCTTCGCGACCGACAGCGACGTCGCCGTGGACGACGCCGAGGTGCTGCTGTCGCCGCTGTACGCGACCGTCACCGTGTACGAGCCGGCAGCCAGCGTCGAGGGCACGGCGACCGTGGCGGCGCCACCGGAGACGGCGACGGTCGAGACCGCACCGCCGGCGTTGACCGTGACGGTTCCGCCGGCGGCGGCAGCGCCGTCAGCCGTGACCCGCACGGGGATGCTGGCGCCCTGGCCGAAGGTCGTGCTGACCGCACCGGCCGAGACGGCCGAGGTCTTCAGCACCGTGGCCTCAGCCTTGTTGGACGACGACGCGACGTACGACGCGGGCGACGACGGCGTGAAGGCCGCCGAGTACACGTGCGTGCCGGACGTCGTGGCGGGCAGCGTGATCGTCGCGGTGCCGCTGATGACGGTCGTCTTGCCACCGACCTGCTTGGTCGTGTCGCCGACGACCTCCGAGAAGACCACCGATCCGCCCGGCAGGTCGCCGGAGGCCGAGACCGACGCCGTCAGCTTGACGGACTTGTCGTTCTGCGCGACGGCCGACAGCACCGTGGTGCTCTGCTTGGCCGCGGCGTTGGTTTTCAGGTTCGTGACGTCGGCGGTGCCGAAGGTGCCGCAGACGCCGCCGTTGGCGGACGTCGCGAGCTGGTCGAAGCCCGCGGCCTCGATCAGCGGCTTCGCGGCGGTGCTGCACAGGAATCCGTCGGAGCCGAACGCCGAGGCGATCAGCGTGCCCTTGGAGCCGGCGCGGTCGGCCTGGCGCACGACGTTGTAGATCGCGCGCTGCGCCGCGAACGAGCCCTCGGCCGTGAGCGTCGTGACCGTGGTCGAGCCCTTGGCGCGAGCGGTCGAGAACGGCGCGATCGCGTTGGGGTTGCCCTTGACGTCGACGTCGCTGTGCTCCTGCGTGTTCTGGACGGCACTGCCCAGGGCCACGTCGTTGCCGCCGTTGGCGGCCTTGAGCTGCGCGACGAAGAACGAGCGCGTGCCCGATCCCGACTGAGGGATCAGCGGGACGATCGCGGCGGACGGCGCCGGGCCGGCGTAGCCCGGGATGTCGCTCCACTTCTTGTACGAGCCGTCGTAGATCTTGACCATCGTGGCGGCCGAGATCGACGCGGGGGCGTTGGTGCCGGTCGACGAGACCGCCAGGCGCAGGCCGTCGACGGCGAAGGCCGCCTGCTGCAGGTTGCCGGAGATCTCGGCGGCGCTCAGGGTCGACGACGACCGGGCGAAGTCGAGGTCGGCGTTGTTGTTGGCACCGTAGAGGAGCGTCTTGCCCGCACCGGAGCCGTTGGGACGCGTGATGGCCGCGCCGCCCTTCAGCGAGACGGTCGCCGGGTCGGTGCCGGCGGCGAACGACGCCAGACGACCGGTGGACTTGCCGGCGTTGAAGCCGTCGATGCCGTTGTGACCCTTCGTCAGGTAGTCGAGGACGATCTCCGACGTGTCGGACCCGGCTCCCGCGAGATCGCCCGACGTGGGCGTGAAGGTGGGGTCGTAGATCGTGGGAGCTGCGCTGGCCGACGTGGCCAGTCCTGCGGTCAGGCCGGTGGTGGCGACGACTGCGCCCACCACGGCCAGGGAGACTCGCTGACGAATCATTCCGGTGTGTCCTTTTCTTGAACGTCCTGGGCAGCCGGGGTGCTGTCCCACGAGAAAACTAGACGCGCGACGGCAGCCTCCGTGGCGTTTGAGATGAACGCCGGGTGTCCATTGCAGGGCCACTTGGATTCCCTGCAATCACAGCAGATTCGGCAGCAGATACGTCGTCAGGTCGGCACTCGTCCAGGCCAGCGCGACGACGATCGGGGCGCCGATCAGCCACGTCCTCGCGGCGCCGAACCGGCGTCTCGCGACGAGCACCCCGACCGTCGCGAGGGCCAACGCCCCGAGGCTCAGGGCGAGTGCCGGCATGACGCTCCGATCGGCCGCCATGGCGACCTCGGAGGGGGCGATCGCGTTGAGCCGACCCGGCGGGGCGGTGAACGTCTCCCCCGTCGACGTCGCGTCGACGTAGACGACGTCGCCCGGGGTGAGGGCCGACGAGCCGTCGGACGTGACCATCGTGATGCGCGACGACGTGCCGCTCGGTGCCGCGGGCATCGCGTCGCCGGCACGGCGCACCGACCCGAGCGTGTAGGTCGCGGTCCCCTGGCCCGTCACGACCGTCATCGTCGCTCCCTCGGCGTCCGACAGGATCGGCGCGAACGGACGTCCGAAGGTGCTCGATCGACCGTAGACCAGCGAGACGCCCGCCTGACCGGGCAGGACGGTGTCGCGGCGGTGGCCCGGCCCGTCGAGCAGCGTGCCGGCCGAGGTGCCCTCGGTGACGACCTGCTCCCAGCCGAGCGACGGGATACTCATGACGGCGACCGGGGCACCCGGCGCGATGATGCCGCCGGTGGGCGCGGTGGCGGCCGCGAGCTGGCCTCGGAACTCGTCGTACAACCGGTCCTGCGCACGCCCCTGCTCGATCCCGCCGAGCACCATGAGCTGAGCCAGGAACCAGGCGACGACGACGGCGAGCACCGTCAGCGAGGTGCTGACGATCGACACGGTGTCGGAGACGGGCTCCGCGGTCGGCGGCACCTCCTTGACCAGTGGCCACATCTGGGCAGGGCGCGAGAACCGGCGGCGACCGCCGAGCACGGCGGTCATCGGCGCCTCCTCCACTCGGCGACCAGACGCGTCCCGGGGCCGCCCAGTCCGGCGAGGAGCAGCAGCGCCACCAGCACGGGCAGCAGCGACTGCGCGGGGCGCGAGCTGTTCGACGCCGTCGCGATGACGTCGGTCGTCGGCGTCGTCGTGGCCGCCGGCGTCGCGGTCGCGGCATCGGGAGCATCGGGCACCTCGGCCCCGGAGGCGGGAGCCGAGCCGCCTGCCGCCGGAGCGCCCTTCGTCGGGGTGGACGTCGTCGGCGCGGCCTTCGGCTCCTTCTGGGCCTCGATCAGCGACGCGACCTTCTGGGCCTGCGCGTACAGGGCCGACGTGGCGCCCTTCTTGGTGATGGGGACGAAGCCGTCCGGCAGACGGCCGTTGCCCGATCCGCGCACCTGACCCTCGGACGTCGCGATGCGGATGAACGAGGCCACGGTCTTGGCGTCTGCCGCGTCGAGCCCTCTCAGCTTCGCGACGGTGTAGACGATCATGGCGCCCGGGTAGGCACCCTTGGTCTTGCGGATCGTCGCCTGCGAGAGCGCGAACGCCTTGCGGACGCCATCGGCCTTGGCGACCTTCACGGCCGCGGCGATGCTCGCGTCGGACGGGGCGACGAACTGACGGGCGGCGCCCGATCCGGTGCGCAGCGCCGCCGTCCGCAGGCCGTACCGCTCCGCGTCGCCGAGGCTCACGATGCCGAGCATGAATCGGGACCCCACTCCCTGGCGGTCGATGCGACCGAACTTGCACGGATCGCTCGACGACGAGCGCTCGGCGCGCGTCTGGACGTTCGGCCAGCCGTCGAGGACGGCCTGCGCGATCTTGGAGATGCTCGTGACCGGAGCCGCGATCTGCGTCAGGTACGGCGTCGTGTTCTGCTGCTGGCACTCCTGCTGCGAGGTCGGCACGAACGTGTCGAGCAGCGGGACCGACGACACCGGGAGCTTGAGGTTCTTGTACGACGGGTTGACGACCATCCCCCAGGGGTCGGCCTTGCCCGCCATGAACGCCTTCGCGTCGGGGTCGTCCCGGATGTACGACGTGAGGCTCGTCAGGACGTCCGACGACTCCGACAGCGACAGGACGGTCGCCGCCGCCTCACGCGCGATCGAGTCGAGACCGGGGTTGAGCTGCTGGAACTCGGGGTCCTGGTTCATCGACAGCGGGTTCTTCTCCATGCCCGGGTGCTGCTGGCCCCGTGTCGAGCCGGCGTACGACTGGCTCAGCAGCTTCGCGAGGAGCCGCGGCGTGAGGTTGAGCGTCGAGCGCTCCCCCTTGTTGTCGGGCTCGTCGACGATGAACGCGATCGCGAACCCCGTGACGGCCGTCGGGGCGTAGCCGATCGGCTCGTCGCCGTCGGCCTCCCGCGTGCCCGACACGAAGGCGGCGGGCGCCGTGCCGTTCTCGACGAGCGTGAACGCCGGCTCGTCGCCCATCCGGTTGTGCTGGAACTTGAAGCGCTTCGTGTTGAGGCAGTACGCCGGAGCCCACTGCAGCGAGGCCTGGCTCATCAGCTCCGAGCCATAGAACGCGGTCGGTGCGCGGCTGTCGAGCACGTCACACGCATCGGGCGGCAGTCCGAACGTGATCGGGACGGTGATGCGATTGCGCCAGTTCGACGCGCTCCACCAGTACACGGGCGACACGGCGGCGTCGACGCCCTCGGATGCGAAGTTGCTGGCACCCGGGCGGAACCGGCCCGTCGCCTGGCACTGCGTGTTGCCGTCGACGCAGCTGATGCCCATGATCGGGACGGCCACGATCGAGCACGGCGTCGCCGTGGTGCAGCCCAGCGACTCGTTCTCCGTCGCGGAGCGCACCTCGTAGTTGACCGAGCCGTTGCCGTCGGTGTCGGTGAACGCCGCGACCTCGGCGGGCGGGAAGGCAGCGCCCACCGCGGCCTCCGGTGGCATCGTCTCGGAGTTGCAGGCCGAGTAGACCTTGCCGTTGGCGGCGACGAACGGCGTCAGGTGCGTCGAGTCGGACGGCACGTCCTGGCATGCCTCGGGGATCGGGTCGAGGCCCGTCTTGAGGGCACGCTCCTCCTCCGTGGCGTGCAGGTCGTGGCGCCAGACCGCGTCGGACCCGTCGATCGACTGCGACCGCTGCTGGCGCGTCGACGTCCAGCACGTCGTCGGGTCGAGCTGCTGGGCCTTCGGCAGCGACGGGTCGTCGCGACCGCGGCACTGCATGATGACCATCGGGTACTCCTGCTTGAGCCCGTTCTCGCCGTAGGGGTCGGAGGCGCGCCCGCCGCTGGGGTGCGCCCCCGTCCACGAGATCGCGACCCGCTCCCGTCCGCGGAGGTTGAGCGTGTGGTCGACCTTCAGCGTGACGTCGCGCGAGTCGATCGTCTCGACGGCTCCGTCGTCCTGCGTGAGCTGCCGGGTCACGGTCTTGCTCTGGCTGAACGCGCCGACCTCGTCGGTGCCGTCGGCCGAGGCGCTGCCGTCGCCGGTGGCGACCATCGCCACGACCAGCACGAGACCGAGGACCAGCGAGACGATCTCGCGGGGGCGGATGAGGGTCGTCATGACCAGGCTCCCTGCTTGCGCCGCGCGCGACGCTTGAAGTAGACCGCGCCCACGCCGGGCGCGAGGATGATCGCGATGAGCTCGAGCGCCGCCAGGGCGCCGAAGACCTTGGTGTCGCCGGCCCGTCCGGCGACCAGCTCGGTCGGCACCGCCACGGCTGTCTCGCCGGACGCGGTGGTCGCGGTGTCGGTCGTCGTGGTGGCCACGCCCGTCTCGGGGTCGACCGCGGCCGGAGCGTCACCGGCAGCGGGTGCCGCGTCGACCGGCGTGCCGCCCGCCGAGGCCGCCGCACCCGGCTTGGCCGCCGCCTCGGGCGTCGTCGGGGCCGTGCCGGTCGCCGTGCCGCACGGCCCGGCACCGACCTTGTCGCACGCCGGCGGCTGAGGGGCGATCTGCGCGAGCTTGTTCTTCGACAGGTCACCCGCGACGAAGGTCGGGTTGTTGCACTTGGTGACGTCGCGGTCCTTGACGTCGACCGCCGGATCGGCCGTCGACAGCTTCTTGAGCTGGTCGAAACCGGCCTGCACCAGGTTGAGGGGCAGCGGCGAGTAGCCGTAGGGCCCGGCCTTGCTCTGCCCCTGGCACAGCGAGTAGAACATGAAGTCCGTCAGCGTCTGGCGCTTCGACGTCGTCATGCGCTGGTCCTTCGCGCCGGTCGGCAGCAGCATGTACGAGTACGACGACAGCGGGTACGCCCGCGGATCGGTCGAGGTGTAGACGCCGTCGAGGATCGACGTCAGGTAGGCCTGCGAGCTCGGGTCGTTGTTGATCTTGGCCTTGGTCAGCGCCACCGCGACGTTGTACTGCGTCGGCTCGACGAAGTAGCCCGCCTTGTTGAGCAGCTTGACGACGGGGTACTTCTTGTTGACCGGGTACGAGTACTCGACGTAGCCGATCGTCCCGTTGCCCTGCTTGCTCGAGATCGTGTTCATGACCTGGTCGGAGCCGGCGGCGCCGATCATCTTGCTGCCCGACTTCTTGGGGTAGTACGACGTGAGGCCGGTCTTGCCGAAGTAGGGCTGCCAGATGCTCGGGAACTGCTTGTCGAGCCATGCCGTGAACTGAGCTGTGGTGCCCGATCCGTCCGAGCGGACGACCGGGACGATCGTGAGGCTCGGCAGCTTGCGGCCGTTGTTGTCCTTCGTGATCGCCGGGTCGTTCCAGTTGGTGATCTTGTTGGTGAAGATCTTGGCGATCGTGTCGCCCGACAGGCGCAGGTCCTTGACGGGCTTGCCGCCGACCTGCACCTGGTACGTGAACGCCGTGCCGCCGGCGACGATCGGCATGTAGGCGAACTCGCGGTTGCCGGCCGTGTCGACGGCCCCGAACTCGTCCTTGCCCTGGTACGGGATCTCGGTGATGCCGAAGTCCGTGACGTTGGACGCGAAGTCCTTGCGGCCCTGCGACGAGCCGGCACCGTTGTAGGTGATCTTCATGCCGTTGGCGTCGACGTCGGAGATCCACTGGGCGACGATGCCCTGCGACCACGTCGACCCCGACCCCTCGATCTGGGTGTAGGCGGCCTGGGCCGGGTTGGCCGTCACGATCATGAGGGACGACGAGAGCACGGCCACGAGGCCGGCGAGTGCCGCCTTGGCGCGCCGTGACGACGGACGGCGCGAGAGGACGTTCAGGTGGGTGTTCAACGGGATCCCTTTCGGGGACGGGCCAGCAGACGAGCGGTGACGAACAGGACGAGGACGATGGCGAGCAGGATCGCGGCGGCCCCGTAGGCCCGCTCGATGTAGATGGGCTCGCCGCTGCGGACGGTCGAGAAGATGAACAGCGGCAGCGAGTTCATGACGCCGTCGGTGGGGTTGGTGACCATGAACGAGGCCGCGCCGGACGTCAGCAGGACGGGTGACGTCTCACCGATGCCGCGGGCGACGCCGAGGATCACGGCGGTGGCCAGGCCGGGCCGGGCGGTCGGCAGCACGATGTGCCACACCGTGCGCCAGCGTGAGGCGCCCAGGGCGAGGCTCGCCTCGCGCAGGTTGCCGGGCACGACCCGCAGGACGACGTCGGAGGCGCGGGCGATGATCGGCAGCATCATGACGCCGAGCGCCATCGCGGCGGCCAGGCCCGAGCGCGGGACGCCCAGCCCGACGATCAGCGTCGTGTAGATGAACAGGCCGGCCACGATCGACGGCAGGGCCGTCATGGCCTCGACGATCGTGCGGACCACCCGGGCGAACTTCCCGCCGATCTCCGTCATGTAGATCGCCGTCCCGATGCCGAGCGGGATCGCGACGACGATCGCGATGCCGACCTCGATCAGCGAGCCGACGATCGCGTGCGCGACACCGCCCCTGTCGAGGGAGTCGCGCGGCCCGACTCCGGCCATGTCGTCGAAGAAGGTGTTCAGGTGCAGCAGGGGCTTGTACCCCTTCGCGAAGATGAACAGCACGGTCGAGACCAGGGCCAGCCCGACCAGGGCGGCGGCCAGCGTGATGACGGTCGTGACGATCCGGTCGACGACCTCGGGCCGGCCGGCGTCGATCGCGGTGATGACGGTCAGCAGAGCGATGCCCAGCACGATCGTGACGGCGACGAACACCAGCGGCCCGTCCCACGGCATGAGCCGGCCGCAGATCAGCCACGACAGCGCGAGGGCCGCGACCCAGCAGCCGACCAGCTCGAAGCGCTGCTCGGCCGTCGAGCGGCTGAGGGTGCGACGGGCGTGCATCGGGACGGAGTCGGTCGACGACGGCTCGGTGCGCACCGACGTGCGGGCGAGCGGCGACGCCGGCGGCGACGCCGGCTCGGGCGCCAGGGAGGGGCGGGGGTCGAGGTCGATGCTCATCAGGCGTCAGCTCCCTGTCCGGACCGGCTGCGGGCCACGACCATCGCGGCGAGGGTGTTGATGCCGAGCGTGATGAGGAACAGCACGAAGCCGGCCGTCAGCAGCGCCTGCAGCTGCAGCGACGTCGCCTCGCCGAAGCGTCCGGCGATCAGCGCCGAGATCGAGTTGGTGCCGACCTCGAGCGGCTTGACCTTGAGGTCGAACGACGGCGAGATGATCAGGACGACGGCGATGGTCTCGCCGAGCGCCCGGCCGAGGCCCAGCATCGTCCCGCCGATGATGCCGCCCTTGCCGAACGGCAGCACGACGGTGCGCACGACGCCCCAGTGCGTCGCGCCGAGCGCGAAGGCCGCCTCGCGCTCGCCGGGAGGCGCCTGCGAGAACACCTGCTGCATCACGGCGCACGCCATCGGGACGACCATCATCGCCACCGCGATGCCCGCGACGAAGGCCGACGCCGTGTAGCGCGTCTGCTCCCACACCGCGGCGTTCGGGTCGGCGTCGACGCGGAAGAACGGGATCCAGCCGAGGTGCTGGTGCAGCCACAGCGCGAAGGCGCTGGCGTGCGGCTGGATCAGCGTGAAGCCCCAGAGGCCGTAGATGATGCTGGGCACGGCGGCCATGAGGTCGACCAGCGACACCAGGGTCGCCTTGATGCGCGCGGGGGCGTACTCGGCGATGTAGAGCGCCGTCAGCACCGACAGCGGGAACGCGAACGTCAGCGCGACCGCGGCGATCGTGAACGTGCCCACCAGCACCGCACCGATGCCCAGGATGTCGGCCTCGGGCTGCCACTGCGTCTCGGTCAGGAAGCCGAGGCCGTACCGGCCGAACGTCGGGATGGCCGAGAAGGCCAGGAACAGGCCGATGCCGGCGGTGATCGCCAGGACGGTCGCGGCGATCGCGCGCGAGCCGAGGACGAACGCACGGTCCGATCCGGACTCGTCGATCCACAGATCGCGCGGCTCGTCCTCCTCCAGCTCGGGCAGGGAGGAGCGCAGGGTCGTGCTCACAGACGGGGCTCATTTCGCGACGGAGTTCGAAGGTGTCGCGAGGAACGTAGGCCACCGAGACCCTGGTCTGGACCGTCTGCGGTGAACGACGAATGAACGCAGGACGTACCTTCGCCGCAGGCAACGGAAAAGGCCCGGCGACAGGTTGTCGACGGGCCTTCTCGGGTACTGCTGAGGGTTCTACCCCTGTGGCTGGGGCGGCTCGGGAGCCGCCGGCGGCTCGGGCGCGGCGGGCGGCGCCGGCGGCACGTCGGCAGCGCTCGTCGCGGGGTTCTCGGCCGCCTTCGCGGCGTCGAGCGCCTCCTGGACGGCCTCACTGGTCGCCTCGGTCTGCACCGAGTCGTCCTCGATCTCGGAGTCGTAGTCGACGCGCGTCTTGCTGCCGCCGCCGTCCATCGGGATCGAGCCGATGGTTCCGCCGAGCGTGCCGAGCGCCTTGGTGAGCTCGGCCGGGATGATCCACGTCGTGGCGTTGTCGCCCTCGGCGATCTTCGGCAGCATCTGCAGGTACTGGTACGACAGCAGCTTCTGGTCGGGGTTGCCGTCGTGGATCGCCTGGAAGACTGTCTGGATGGCCTGCGCCTCGCCCTGCGCGCGCAGGATCTGCGCCTGACGGTCGGCCTGCGCCGTCAGGATCTGCGCCTGGCGCTCACCCTCGGCGGTCAGGATCGCGGACTGCTTCTGGCCCTCGGCCGTCAGGATCGCCGACTGGCGCTCGCCCTCGGCCGTCAGGATCGCCGCACGCTTGTTGCGCTCGGCGCGCATCTGCTGCTCCATCGCGTCGATGATCGACGGCGGCGGGTCGATGCCCTTGAGCTCGACGCGGTTGACGCGGATGCCCCACTTGCCGGTCGCGGAGTCGAGCTCGCCGCGCAGGCCCGAGTTGATCTGGTCGCGGCTCGTCAGCGCGTGCTCGAGCGTCATGCCGCCCGTGATGTTGCGCAGCGTCGTCATCGTGAGCTGCTCGATCGCCTGGATGTAGTTGGCGATCTCGTACGTCGCGGCGACCGGATCGGTCACCTGGAAGTAGATGACGGTGTCGATCGAGACGACCAGGTTGTCCTCGGTGATGACGGGCTGCGGCGGGAACGACACGACCTGCTCGCGCAGGTCGATGACGTAGCGCACCTTGTCGATGAACGGCATGACGATGTTGAGGCCGGCCGACAGGGTCGTGCGGTACTTGCCGAACCGCTCGACGATGCCCGACCGGGCCTGGGGGACGATCTTGACCGTCATCGAGACGATGACGATCGCCAGGACGGCGAGCAGGACGAGCACGATCAGTGCTGCGGACATCAGGACTCCTTCGAGAGGGGCGGCGCTGCGGTGGCTGAGGTGACGACGGCGGTCGCGCCGTCGATCTGGGTGACGAGCACGTCGTCGCCCGTGTCGAAGACGAGGTCGTGGGCGGCGCGGGCCGACCACAGCTCGCCGCGCAGCTGGATGCGTCCGGAGCGGCCGTCGACGGGCTCGACCACGACGGCCGTCGCACCGACGAGGTTGACGTGGCCCGTCTGCAGCGTCGGGCCGGCGTGCAGCTTGGCCACGACGGACGGTCGCACGAGGAACAGCAGGAGCAGCGAGACGATCGCGAAGATCGGCAGCGTGATCCAGATGGGGGCGCCGAGGCCCGCCGCCGCGGCCGCCGCGAGCGCGCCGACGGCGAACATCAGCAGGACGAGGTCGAGGCTCAGCATCTCGACGACGGCCAGGACGACGGCCAGCCCCAGCCAGGTCGCCCACGCGTGGTCACGGATCCAGTCGATCATGTGTCCTCCCCTGTCGCCGCGGTGCGGTTGGCCCGGCGTCCGTATCCTGCCCGTCGCGCGGCGTAGCGTCCACCGTCGCGGTCGAGGTGGATGCGCTGGCCGAACGTCGTCGAGAGGTTGTCGGCGGTCAGCGTCTCGGCGAGCGGGCCCTGCGCCACGACCCGTCCCTCGCGCACCAGCAGCACGTGCGTGAAGCCGACCGGGATCTCCTCGACGTGGTGCGACACCATGACGAGGGCCGGCGAGCCCTCGGAGCCGGCGAGCGTCTCGAGGCTCGAGAGCAGGTCCTCGCGCGCGCCCAGGTCGAGACCGGCGCCCGGCTCGTCGAGCAGCAGCAGCTCGGGGTCGGTCATCAGGGCCCGGGCGATCAGCACCCGCTTACGCTCGCCCTCCGACAGCGTGCCGAACGTGCGTCCGGCCAGCGGGGCGATGCCCCACTCCCCCATGATCTGGTCGGCGCGGACGTGGTCGTGCTCGTCGTACTCCTCGTTCCAGCGGCCGGTGACGCCGTAGGCGGCCGACAGGACGACGTCGCGCACCGACTCGGTGGGCGGGATGCGGTCGGCGACCTTGGTGCTGGTGTGGCCGATGCGCGTGCGCAGCTCGGCGACGGCGACCTGACCGAGGCGCTCGTCGAGGATGTCGACGGTGCCGGACGTGGGGTGCAGCGACGCACCGATGATCTGCAGCAGCGTCGTCTTGCCCGCTCCGTTGGGCCCGAGGACGACCCACCGGTCGTTCTCGTCGACGGTCCAGCTGATGTCGTCGAGCAGGACCTTGCCCGGGCGCTCGACCCTGACGTCCGAGAGCTCGAAAGCGGCGGGCATGCGGCCTCCTGGTCGTGGTCGCGCGAACGTCGTGACCACGACGTCGTGGCGTGGTGATGGTCGGTGGTGCCAACCTATCGCGACGGTGTCTGCCGTCAGCGATAGCCTCGGGTGCGATGACCGAGCCCGTGCCCACGTCGCACTTCACCGATCCGACCGTCCTGGTGACCCTCACGGGCCCCGACCAGAGCGGAGTCACCACGCGCCTGTTCGGCGATCTCGCGCCGACCGGCGTCGAGGTCATCGACGTCGAGCAGCTCGTCGTGCGCGGGCGCCTGATCCTCAGCGCGCTCGTGACGCTCCCCGACGACCTCGACGAGCTCGAGCGGACGGTCCGGGCCGTCGGCGGGCACTTCGGGCTCGAGGTCGCCGTCGAGCACGGCACGGGCGACAACCGGGCCCGCCGCGTCGGGCGTGCGCAGGTCGTCGTGCTGGGCGCTCCCCTGCGTCCCGCCGCGATGGCTGCCCTGGCCCAGGGCATCAAGGACGACGGCGGCAACATCGACCGCATCGTCCGCATGGCGCGCTACCCGGTGACCGCGATCCGCATGGAGGTCTCCGGCGCCGACCCCGACCAGCTGCAGGCCGACCTGGCCGCGATCGCGCACGAGCAGGGCGTCGACGTCGCGGTGCAGGAGAACGGCATCCTGCGCCACGCCCAGCGCCTCGTCGTGATGGACGTCGACTCGACCCTCATCCAGGGCGAGGTCATCGAGATGATCGCGGCCCACGCGGGCTGCGAGGACGAGGTCGCCCGCGTCACGGAGGCCGCGATGCGCGGCGAGCTCGACTTCGCCGAGTCGCTCGTGGCCCGTGTCGCCCTGCTCGAGGGCGTCGACGAGTCCGCGCTCGACGCGGTGTACGACTCGCTGGCCTACGCCAAGGGCGCCCGCACCATGATCCGCACGCTCAAGCGCCTGGGCTACCGCTTCGCGCTGGTCAGCGGCGGCTTCACGCAGATCATCGAGAAGATCGCCGCCGAGCTCGGGGTCGACTACTACGCGGCCAACCAGCTCGAGGTCGTCGACGGCCGGCTGACCGGCCGGGTCACCGGTCCGATCGTCGACCGGGCCGGCAAGGCCGAGGCGCTGCGCCGCTTCGCCGCCGAGGCCCGCATCCCGGTCAGGAACACCGTCGCGATCGGCGACGGCGCCAACGACCTCGACATGCTGGCGGCCTCGGGCCTCGGCATCGCCTTCAACGCCAAGCCGTTGGTCCGCGACCAGGCGCAGACGTCCGTCAACGTGCCCTACCTCGACGCGATCGTCTACCTGCTCGGCATCACCCGCGAAGAGGTCGAGGCGGCCGACGCGGCCGATCTCGCCGACGTCGTCGACTAGTCCGCGGCCAGCACCGAGTCGAGCAGCCCCGGGAAGACCGCGTCGAGCTCGTCCTTGCGCAGGCTGACGAGCCGGCGGCGTCCGTCGGGCTCGTTGCGCACGATCCCCGCCTCGCGCAGCACCTTCATGAGGTGCGACTTGGTCGACTTCGGCAGGTCCGGGTTGGTCACCCCGCACTCGGCCATGGTCAGGGGGCCCGCGGCGAGCTCGCGGACGATCTCGAGCCGCGCCGGGTCGCTCAGCGCGAACAGGACGTCGGTCAGCGCGACGTCGGTCGGCTCGGGGTGCGGGAGGCGCGTGATGCCCGTCATGGTTCCAGAATACTTGAACTGTCCAAGGATCGGCGTACGGTGTAACTGTTCCACTTCGATCGAACCGTCGGTTCGACCAGACGACCCGGAGGCCCGATGACCGTCACCACCGCACCGACGACCCGGCGCGCCACGGGCGTCCGCACGCCCGGCTTCGCGCTGGCCGTGGCCGCCGTCGTGGCCATGATGGTCGCCGCGAGCGCCCCGTCACCGTTCTACCCCGTCCTGCAGCAGGAGATCGGCTTCTCGGCCGCCACCATGACGACGATCTTCGCCGTCTACGCCGTCGCGCTGCTGATGACCCTGCTCGTGGCCGGCTCGCTGTCGGACCACCTCGGTCGACGGCCCGTCATCTCGGCGGGATTCATCGTGCTGGCGGCCAGCATGGTGGCGTTCTGGCACGCCGACACCGTGACGGTTCTCGTGGCGGCGCGCATCGTGCAGGGCGTCGCCGCCGGGCTGCTGATGTCGTCGCTGTCGGCCGCCGTGGTCGACCTCGAGCCGGCGCGGCGTCCGGGGTCGGCCGCGACGCTCAACAGCGTCGGCCCCCTGGCGGGGCTCGCGCTCGGGGCCGTGGCCGCCGGCGCCCTGCTCGACCGGACGTCGTCCGCGCTCGCGGTCGTGTTCGGCGGCCTGACCGTCGCGTACGTCGTGATCGCCGCCGCGGTGTGGCTGCTGCCCGAGACGTCGCCGCGCCACGAGGGCCTGGCGGCCTCGTTCGTGCCGCGCGCGGGTGTTCCCGCCGCCGCGCGGGCGCCGTTCCTGCGCAGCGCGCCGGCGCTGCTCGCGGGCTGGGCCACGAGCGGGCTCTACCTGTCGCTCGGGGCGCCGCTCGCAGGCCGTGAGCTGGGCGCCGAGCTGCACGTCGAGCAGGGCCTGGTCGTCGCCGTGCTGACCGGCACCGGGTCGGTCGCGTGCTACGTCGCGCGTCGTCGCACCTCGCGCGAGCTGACGATCGCCGGCACCACGGCTCTGGCCGTCGGCACCGCCCTGACGCTCGCGGCGCTCGCGGCCGGCTCCTACTGGGCCTTCATCGCCGCCGCCGTCGTCGCGGGCATCGGCTTCGGGGCGTCGTTCCTCGGCATCATGCGGTCCATCACGCCGTTGGCGGCCCCGCACGAGCGCGGTGAGCTGTTCGCGTCCGTCTTCGTCGTGAGCTACCTGGCATTCGGCATCCCCGCCGTGGCCGCCGGTGTCGCGTCGGCCCACATCGGGCTCGCCGAGACCACCTACGTGTACGGCGGCGCCGTGGTCGTCCTGTCCGCCGCGGCGGCGCTGCTGCGCCGGTTCGGGTCGACGGACTAGCTCACTCGTCGTCCTCGAGCCGGAAGCCGATCTTCATCGTCACCTGGTAGTGGCCGACCTCGGAGTCGGTGATCTGACCACGGATGCCCGTGACCTCGAACCAGTCGAGGTGGCGCAGCGTCTGCGAGGCGCGCTTGATGCCGTTGTCGACGGCCTGCGTGACACCCTCCGGGGAGGTGCCGACGATCTCGGTGATGCGGTATGTGCGGTCAGTCATGTGCCCATCATGCAGGCTCGGTCGTCCGGCGTACGCTGGGAGGGTGCCCGAGTCCCGCGAACCACGCAAGCAGCAGGTCTTCTCGATCACGACTGCGGCCGAGTCGCAGACGGACGATCGTATGCGTCGAGAGAAGCGCTACGCCGTCTCGATGCTGATCCGCACGCTGTGCTTCCTGGGCGGCGTCGTGCTCGTCATGCAGCCCATGCCGTACGCCGTCGCGGGCTGGCTGATGTTCGTAGGAGCGGTCTTCCTGCCGTACGCCGCGGTCATCTTCGCCAACGCCGGGGTGCGCAAGAAGGGCGACGGGCCCTCGCCGTTCGGTCCCGAGCCGGGCAAGCAGATCGCCACGACCCGCACGACGCCGCTCGACCGTGGCTGACGAGCTGATCTGCTCGGCCAAGGGCTGCACGGCCGGAGCCGTGCACCAGGTCGTCTGGAACAACCCCAAGATCCACACGCCCGACCGCCGCAAGATCTGGCTGGCGTGCGACGAGCACGAGTCGTCGCTGCGGACGTTCCTCGACGCCCGCGACTTCTACCGCGAGACGGTCGCCCTCTGAGCGTCGGCCGCTAGCCGCCGATCGCCGACATCGGGCGGTCGGACTGCAGGAACGTCGGGTCGTCGATGCCGTGGCCCGGCAGCTTGGTCGCCATCGCCGCGATCCACCGGTCGGCGATCTCGGCGTCCGACGCCCCCGCGCGCATCGGGGCACGCAGGTCGGACTCCTCGCGGGCGAACAGGCAGTTCATGATCTGGCCGTCGGCCGTCAGGCGCACCCGGTTGCAGTCGCCGCAGAACGGCTTGGTGACCGAGCCGATGATGCCGACCGTGTGCGGCCCGTCGTCGACCAGGAACTTCTCGGCCGGTGCCGACCCCCGGCCGTCGAGGCCCGTGAGCCGGAAGTGGCGTCCGATCAGGTCGAGCGTCTCGTCGGCGGTGACCATCGCCTCGCGGTTCCAGCCGTGCTGCGCGTCGAGCGGCATCTGCTCGATGAAGCGCAACTCGTACCCGTGCTCCATGCACCAGCGCAGCAGGTCGGGGGCCTCGTGGTCGTTGATGCCGCGCAGCAGCACCGCGTTGACCTTCACCGGCCGCAGACCGGCCTCGTGGGCGGCCGCCAGGCCGTCCAGGACGTCGTGCAGACGGTTGCGCCGGGTGATCTTCTCGAACGTCGCCGGATCGGTCGTGTCGAGGCTGATGTTGACGCGGTCGAGGCCGGCCTCGGCCAGCGCCCGCGCGGTGTGCTTGAGACCCAGCCCGTTGGACGTCATGGCCGTGCGGGGACGTGACGGGAGCGCCTTCGTCGTCGCCACGATGGACGGCAGGCTGCGGCGCAGCAGCGGCTCGCCGCCCGTGAAGCGGACGTCGCGAATGCCCAGCATCTCGACGCCGATGCGGATCAGCCGGTTGAGCTCGTCGTCGGTCAGCGTGGCGTCGGTCGGCAGCCAGTCGAGCCCCTCGGCGGGCATGCAGTACTGGCAGCGCAGGTTGCACCGGTCGGTCAGGGAGACCCGGAGATCCGTGGCAACGCGGCCATGTCGATCGATGAGGTCCATCCCTCCATCGTAGGCGTCTGCGCCCAACCCGGCTCGGCCCGGCTTGGGGCCGACAACTACCGTCGAGGTGTGTATCGCTTCATGCTGAGCGCGCGATGGATCGGCTTCGCGGTCTTCGTCGTCGTGCTCGCCGCCCTCTGCACGCGGCTCGGGTTCTGGCAGATGCACAAGCTCGAGCTGCGTCTCGACCGCAACGACGTCATCACGAAGCACTTCTCGACCGATCCGGTCGACATCGCCACGGCGCTGCCGTCGGGCCAGGAGGTCGACGGCACCACCGAGTGGACGCGTGTGACGGCGACCGGGACCTACGACCTCGACCAGCAGCTGACCGTCAAGTTCACGACCCGTGACGGCGCCCCCGGCGTCGACGTCGTCACTCCCCTGGTGCTGGCGTCCGGCGACGCGGTGCTGGTCGACCGCGGGTGGATCGAGACCGCCAACACCGTCAAGCGTCCGCGGGTGCCCGCCCCATCGACCGGCGAGGTCACGATCGAGGGCTGGCTGCGGCAGAACAACGGCGCCGGCGGTGCGGCGGTGAAGCCGTCGGAGGGCCAGATCCGCGCGATCTCGAGCGATGCGCTCGGCGAGGTCATGCCGTACGACCTGGTCGACGGCTACGTCAACCTGCAGTCGCAGTCACCCGAGCCGGCCGCGGGTCTGGCGGCCGAGCCGAGGCCCGAGCTGGGCCAGGGCCCGCACTTCTTCTACGCCCTGCAGTGGTGGTTCTTCGCGCTGCTGGCCGTCGTCGGATACTTCTGGTTCGCCCGGGCCGAGGCGAAGGAGCGGCGCAACCCCACGCGGGTCGACGGCTTCGCCGGCGAGCCCGAGAAGAAGACGCGGCAGTCGAACTTCCCCACCCACGCCTGACGCGCGACCGAGGGCCCCCTCAGGCCAGGGTCACGAGGTCGAGGTAGTCCTCCGACCACAGGTCCTCGTCGCCGTCGGGCAGCAGCAGGACTCGGTCGGGCTCGAGCGCACGCACGGCGCCCTCGTCGTGCGAGACCAGCACGATCGCACCCTCGTAGTTGCGGATCGCGCGCAGCACCTCTTCGCGTGAGGCCGGGTCGAGGTTGTTGGTGGGCTCGTCGAGCAGCAGCACGTTGGCGCTCGACACGATGAGGCTCGCGAGGGCCAGACGCGTCTTCTCGCCGCCCGAGAGCACCCCGGCCGGCTTCGAGGTGTCGTCCCCGCTGAACAGGAACGAGCCGAGCACGCTGCGCGCCTCGGTGTCGGTCAGCTGCGGAGCCTGGGCCTGCATGTTCTCGAGCACGGTGCGCGAGGTGTCGAGCGTCTCGTGCTCCTGGGCGAAGTAGCCGATCTTCAGACCGTGGCCCGGGATGACCTCGCCGCTGTCCTGCCGCAGCGTCCCGGCCAGCATGCGCAGCAGGGTCGTCTTGCCGGCGCCGTTGAGGCCCAGGATCACGACGCGGCTGCCCTTGTCGATCGCGAGGTCGACGTCGAGGAAGATCTCGAGGGAGCCGTACGACTTCGAGAGGCCCTCGGCCATCAGCGGCGTCTTGCCGCAAGGCGCGGGCTTGGGGAACTTGATGTTCGCGACCTTGTCCTGCACCCGCTCGCCCTCGAGGCCCGAGACGAGCTGCTCGGCACGCCGCAGCATCTGCTGGGCGGTCGACGCCTTCGACGCCTTCGCGCGGAACTTGTTGGCCTGCGACGTCAGCGCGTCGGCCTTCTTGACGGCCAGGGCGCGCTCGCGCTTGCGGCGGGCCTCGTCGGCCTCGCGCTGCTTGACGTACGACGCCCAGCCCATGTTGTAGATGTCGATCGTGCCGCGGTTGGCGTCGAGGTACAGGACCTTGTTGACGGTCTCCTCGATCAGGTCGACGTCGTGGCTGATGATCACGATGCCGCCGCTGAACGACTTCAGGAAGCCGCGCAGCCACGTCACCGAGTCGGCGTCGAGGTGGTTGGTCGGCTCGTCGAGCAGGAGGGTGTCGGCGTCCGAGAACAGGATGCGCGCGAGCTCGATGCGGCGTCGCTGTCCGCCCGACAGGGTCGACAACGGCTGCTCGAGCACGCGGTCGGGCAGCCCGAGGGCGTGCGAGATCGTCGCGGCCTCGGACTCCGCGGCGTACCCGCCGCCGGCGTTGAACGCCGTGTCGGCGCGCGTGTAGGCCTTCATGGCCTTCTCGGCGATCTCGGGGTCGGGCGAGCCCATGTCGAGCTCGGCCTTGCGCATCGCAGTGAGCGCCTCGTCGAGGCCACGGGCGCCCAGGATGCGGTCGCGGGCGGTCGTGGCGAGGTCGCCGGACTTCGGGTCCTGCGGCAGGTAGCCGATCTTGCCGGTCGACGTGATCGAGCCCTGGGCGGGCTGGCCGTCACCGGACAGCATGCGCGTCAGGGTCGTCTTGCCGGCGCCGTTGCGTCCGACCAGACCGACCTTGTCGCCCTTGTCGACACGGAACGAGACATCGGACATCAGGACGCGCGCGCCGAAGCGCAGCTCCACATTGGAGACGGTGAGCATGGAAGACCTTCGATATGGGGGTGTGAGAGGGGTCGACGGAGCCGCGAGGGGCTCGACGTCATTCCCGCTGGTAAAAGCTCACCCCTCCACCATACGGCCCCGCCGACGAGGGGGTTGCCGCCCCGCGACGAGAGGACGGGTGCCGTTGATCACAGGCACGTCAGCCCGCGAGGACCAGGTCCGTCCCCCGGCAGGATCTCGGCAGGTCGGGGGCGTAGCCGGCGAGGTCCTTCGACAGGGTGATGTAGGCGGCTCCCGGCAGCGTCACACGATCACCCAGGCGGTACGAACGGCCGGCGAGGTCGAGGACGAAGGGCCTCGTGGAGACGGACGTGCCCCGCTCCCAGGCGACGACGAACCGTCGTCCCTCCACGCTGTTGACCGCCAGCCCGAGGCATCCGTCGACATCGATGAGCACGCCGCTCAGCTGCTGTCCGTACGCGCGCCGCTGCGGATCGACGACGAGCGACGGCGCGCCAGGCACCGCGGTGACGTCGAGCAGGGGCATGTCGGCCGGTTCCGGGCGGGTCAGCCCGTAGCCGGCGGCGATCGTCCCGATGACCACCAGCACGATCGCGGCGAGCACCGACCGTCGGCGCGTGCGTCGCCGCACCCCCGCCGCGGCGACGGCACCCAGCACGCACCCGATCGCCACGACACCCGCCGGGAACACGAAGAAGAGAGTCGCGACTCCCCCCAATGCCGCAACGATCGCGGCGACGACCGTCGCGGGCGTGCCGACGGCGATCCGCTGCAGCGCACCGATCACCATGCCTGCGAGGAGGGGAGCCAGCACGTGACCGTCAGGCGGGTCGTCGTCCAGGATGAAGATCGTCCCGAACGGCGACTCGAAGACCGCGAAGGCCACGGCGGCGTCGACCAGGACGCACAGCACGACACTCGTCGCGTCCAGCGCGCGCCGCGACCCGGTGCTGCGGACCTCGACCTCAGCACTCATGCGACGACGATCCCACAGCCGCGACGCCGACGAGGGGGTCACCGCCCTCCGCGAGGCCGCTGCCGCCCCGTGAAGGGGCGACAGGTCTCTCGCCGAAGGGCCGTGACCCCCTCCTCAGCGTTGTGGGGTCAGCCGATGTTGAAGCCGAGGGCGCGCAGCATCTCGCGGCCGTCGTCGGTGATCTTGTCGGGGCCCCACGGCGGCATCCAGACCCACTCGATGCGGAAGTCGTTGACGATGCCGTCGAGCGCCGCACGTGTCTGGTCCTCGATGACGTCGGTCAGCGGGCACGCCGCGGACGTCAGCGTCATCGACAGGACGGTGTTGCTGTGCTCGTCGACGTCGGCGCCGTAGACGAGACCGAGGTCGACGACGTTGATGCCGAGCTCGGGGTCGACGACGTCCTTCATCGCCTCGATGACGTCTTCCTTGGTGGTCGCGCCGGCCGGGGCCGTGCTGACCTCGGGCAGGTCGCTGTGATCGGTGGTCATGCGGGGTCTCCCGTGGTTGAGGTGGCGGTGTTGTCAGGTGCTGCGGAGGTGACGAGCGCCTGCGAGACGGCGTCCTTCCAGGCCATCCAGCCCAGCAGCGCGCACTTGATGCGGGCGGGGAACTGGGCGACGCCGGCGAAGGCGATGCCGTCCTCGAGGACGTCCTCGTCGGGCTCGACCTGGCCCTTGCCCTGCATGAGCTCGGTGAAGCTGTCGAGGACCGTCATGCCCTCGGTGACGGACTTGCCGACGACCAGGTCGTTCAGCACCGACACGGACGCCTGGCTGATCGAGCAGCCCTGCGCGTCGTACGACACGTCGCCGACGGTCTCGCCGTCGAGGTGGACGCGCAGCGTGATCTCGTCGCCGCACGTCGGGTTGACGTGGTGCACCTCGGCCTCGAACGGCTCACGCAGTCCGGCACCGTGCGGGTGCTTGTAGTGGTCGAGGATGATCTCCTGGTACAGCGAGTCCATGGCTGCGGTGTTCATGCCGTCCTCCCCGGGCCGTGGTCGTTCATGCGAAGTACTTCTGGGTGTGGTGCAGGCCCTCGACGAGCGCGTCGATCTCCTGCTCGGTCGTGTACAGGTAGAACGACGCGCGCGTCGTCGACTGCACGCCGAAGCGCAGGTGGGCCGGCTTGGCGCAGTGGTGACCGGCGCGCACGGCGATGCCGCGCGAGTCGAGCAGCTGCGAGACGTCGTGCGGGTGGACGCCCTCGAGCGTGAAGCTCACGGCTCCCCCGCGGTCGACGGCCTCCTTCGGACCGACGACCGTCAGGCCGTCGATCTCCTGCAGGGCGCCCAGCGCGTAGGCCGTGATGGCCTGCTCGTGGGCGGCGACGTTCTCCATGCCGATGCCGCTGAGGTAGTCGACCGCCGCGCCCAGCCCGACGGACTGCGCGATCGGCGGCGTGCCGGCCTCGAACCGCGCCGGCGGGGGCGCGTACGTCGAGCCCTGCATCGTGACGGTCTCGATCATCTCGCCACCGCCGAGGAACGGCGGCAGCTCGGCGAGCAGGTCGTACCGGCCCCACAGGACGCCGATGCCGGTCGGCCCGACGAGCTTGTGGCCCGTGAAGGCGACGAAGTCGGCTCCCAGGGCGGCGACGTCGACGGGCATCTGCGGGACGGCCTGCGACGCGTCGATCACGACGAGCGCCCCGACGCTGCGCGCCTTGGCGATCACGGTGTCGACGGGGTTGATCGTGCCGAGCATGTTCGACACCCACGTCAGCGAGACGACCTTGGTGCGCTCGGTGATCAGCGAGTCGATCTCGTTGAGGTCGAGCCGACCCTCGTCGGTGACGCCGAACCAGCGGAGCGTCGCGCCCGTGCGCTGCGTCAGCTGCTGCCACGGCACGATGTTGGAGTGGTGCTCCATCTCGGTGATGACGACCTCGTCGCCCTCGCCCACCCGACCGGCGTCGCCGAGCACCCGGGCCACCAGGTTGAGCGCCTCGGAGGCGTTCTTGGTGTAGACGACCTCGTCACGGCTGGGCGCGTTGATGAAGGCCGCGACCTTGTCGCGTCCGAGCTCGAACGCCGCGCTCGCCTCGGCACCGAGGTGGTGCATCGCGCGGGCCACGTTGGCGTTGTGCAGCCGGTAGTGGTCGGAGATCGCGTCGATGACCTGCTGCGGCTTCTGCGACGTGTTGGCGCTGTCGAGGTAGACCAGCGGCAGGTCACCG
The DNA here is from genome assembly GCF_001426485.1 of Aeromicrobium sp. Root472D3. Classification (GTDB taxonomy): domain Bacteria; phylum Actinomycetota; class Actinomycetes; order Propionibacteriales; family Nocardioidaceae; genus Aeromicrobium. The sequence goes on from NZ_LMET01000001.1 coordinate 2,565,034, forward strand.
GGCAGGACGCGCCCGAGGATCGGGAAGTCCGCCCTGATCCTCGCCACGTCGAACGACGCGGTGTCGGTCGTGGTCCCCTCGACGACGGTCACGCCGAGGCCTCGGCGGCGGCCTTGACGTACTTGTCGTAGCCGTTGGCCTCGAGCTCGTCGGCGAGCTCCGGTCCGCCCTGGTCGGCGACGCGGCCCGCGACGAACACGTGCACGTAGTCGGGCTTGATGTAGCGCAGGATGCGCGTGTAGTGCGTGATCAGCAGGACGCCGCGGTCACCCTGGTCGCTGTAGCGGTTGACGCCGTCGGAGACGACCCGCAGCGCGTCGATGTCGAGGCCGGAGTCGGTCTCGTCGAGCACCGCGAACTTGGGGTTGAGCAGCTCGAGCTGAGCGATCTCGTGGCGCTTCTTCTCACCACCGGAGAAGCCCTCGTTGACGCTGCGCTGGGCGAAGTCCTTGTCGAGCGTGACGCGCTCGAGCGCCGCGTTGACGTCCTTGACCCACGTGCGCAGCTTGGGGGCCTCGCCGTCGATCGCGGTCTTGGCGGTGCGCAGGAAGTTCGCGACCGAGACGCCCGGCACCTCGACGGGGTACTGCATCGCGAGGAACAGGCCCGCGCGGGCGCGCTCGTCGACCGACATCGACAGGATGTCGACGCCGTCGAGCGTGACGGTGCCGCCGGTGATGTTGTACTTCGGGTGGCCGGCGATGGAGTAGGCCAGCGTCGACTTGCCGGAGCCGTTGGGCCCCATGATGGCGTGGACCTCACCGGTCCTGACGGTCAGGTCGACCCCCTTGAGGATCTCCTTCTCGCCCTCCTCGGTGGTGACCGTGACGTGCAGGTCCTTGATCTCGAGTGTTGCCATGTTCAGCTCCTGGGGGTGGAGAGATCGACCATGACGGCGTCTCCCTCGATCTGGGTGGAATAGGTCGGTACGGGGTCGGTGGCCGGCAGGTTCAGCGGCTTGCCGGTGCGGACGTCGAAGCGCGATCCGTGCAGCCAGCACTCGATCTCGCACCCCTCGACGTCGCCCTCGGACAGCGGGATCGACGCGTGCGAGCACTCGTCGCGGACGGCGTAGACGTCGTCGCCGTCGCGGACGAGGGCGATCTCCTGGCCGTCGAGCTCGACGGCCAGCACTCCCCCGTCCGGGACGTCGGCGAGCTGCGCCGCTGCTACGAAGCTCATGCGTCGATGCGTCCCACGTGCTCGGCGAGCTCGTCCTCGATGGAGGCGACGAGGCGCTCCTGGAGGGCGGGCACGCCGATGCGGCGGATGATGTCGTTGAAGAAGCCGTGCACGACGAGTCGGCGCGCCTCCTCCTCGGGGATGCCGCGGCTCTGCAGGTAGAACAGGTGCTGGTCGTCGAAGCGTCCGGTCGTGGACGCGTGACCGGCACCCTCGATGTCGCCGGTCTCGATCTCGAGGTTCGGCACCGAGTCGGCCTTGGCGCCGTCGGTCAGCACGAGGTTGTCGTTGCTCTCGTACGTCAGGATGCCCTCGGCCTCCTTGCGGATCAGCACGTTGCCGATCCACACGGTGTGGGCGTCCTGGCCCTGCAGCGCACCCTTGTACTCGACGTTGCTCTTGGTGCGCGGCGCGGTGTGGTCGGCGAACAGGCGGTGCTCGATGTGCTGGCCCGCGTCGGCGAAGTAGACGCCGAGCATCTCGACGCTGCCTCCCGTGCCGCGGTAGTCGGCCGACGTGCTGGCGCGGACGACGTCGCCGCCCAGCGAGATCGCGACGTGGCGCAGCTCGGCGTCACGTCCGACCGTGGCGTGCTGGGTGACCACGTGGACGCTGTCGTCGTTCCAGTCCTGGATCGTGACGAACGTCAGCTGGGCACCGTCCTCGACGACGACCTCGATGTTCTCGGCCCACGTCGCCGAGCCGTCGTAGTCGACGACCACGACGGCCTTGGAGAACTGGCCGGCGCGCACCAGCAGGTGGCCCGCCCCGGCGTTGTCGATGCCGCCGCCGTGGACGCGGATGGTCGTGGGCTCGTCGATCACGGCCTCGGCCGGGATCGTGACCTCGAGGACCGTGGTCGCGGCGGCCCAGGCACGAGCCGACACGCGGTCGACGGGCACGTAGCCCGACGCGCCACGCGCCGACTCGGCGGCGGGCACCGACACCGCGGTCACGCCGGGAGCGGCGACGACCTCGATCGTGTGGTCGTCACCGCCGAGCGGCGCGTCCTGGTGCAGGTCGCGGAGACGCTTGAGCGGGGTGAACCGCCAGATCTCCTCGAGCCCGGTGGGGACGGGGTGGTCGGCGAGGTCGAACGAGCCCTCCGGGTGGAGGTGTGACTCGACCGGGGACAGCTCGAGGGCTTCGGCGAGGGTCAACCGACCGCTCCTTCCATCTGGAGCTCGATCAGGCGGTTGAGCTCGAGGGCGTACTCCATCGGCAGCTCGCGCGCGATCGGCTCGACGAACCCACGGACGATCATCGCCATGGCCTCGTCCTCCTCCATGCCGCGGGACATGAAGTAGAAGAGCTGGTCGTCGCTGAGCTTGGAGACGGTCGCCTCGTGGCCCAGGGTCACGTCGTCCTCGCGGACGTCGACGTACGGGTACGTGTCGGAGCGGCTGATCTGGTCGACGAGCAGGGCGTCGCACTTGACGGTGCTGGCCGAGCCCTCGGCGCCCTCGAGCACCTGCAGCAGGCCGCGGTACGACGTGCGTCCACCGCCACGGGCGACCGACTTGCTCAGGATCGAGCTCGACGTGTTGGGGGCCGCGTGGACCATCTTGGCGCCGGCGTCCTGGTGCTGTCCCTCGCCCGCGAAGGCGATCGAGAGCGTCTCGCCACGGGCGTGCTCGCCCATGAGGTAGACCGCGGGGTACTTCATCGTGACCTTGGAGCCGATGTTGCCGTCGACCCACTCCATCGTGGCGCCCTCTTCGCAGACGGCGCGCTTGGTGACGAGGTTGTACACGTTGTTCGACCAGTTCTGGATCGTCGTGTAGCGGACGCGGGCGCCCTTCTTGACGACGATCTCGACGACGGCCGAGTGCAGCGAGTCGCTGGAGTAGATCGGCGCGGTGCAGCCCTCGACGTAGTGGACGTAGGAGTCCTCGTCGGCGATGATCAGCGTCCGCTCGAACTGGCCCATGTTCTCGGTGTTGATGCGGAAGTAGGCCTGCAGCGGGATGTCGACGTGGACGCCCTTGGGCACGTAGATGAACGAGCCGCCCGACCAGACGGCCGAGTTGAGGGCGGAGAACTTGTTGTCGCCGACCGGGATGATCGTCGCGAAGTACTCCTTGAACAGCTCGGGGTGCTCCTTGAGCGCCGTGTCGGTGTCGAGGAACAGGACGCCCTGGGCCTCGAGGTCCTCACGGATCGAGTGGTAGACGACCTCGGACTCGTACTGCGCGGCGACACCGGAGACGAGGCGCTGCTTCTCGGCCTCGGGGATGCCGAGCCGGTCGTACGTGTTCTTGATGTCCTCGGGCAGGTCGTCCCACGTGGCCGCCTGCTTCTCGGTCGAGCGCACGAAGTACTTGATGTTGTCGAAGTCGATGCCGCCGAGGTCGGAGCCCCAGGTGGGCATGGGCTTGCGACCGAACAGCTTGAGGCCCTTGAGGCGCAGGTCGAGCATCCACTCGGGCTCGCTCTTCAGCGCCGAGATGTTGCGGACAACCTCCTCGCTCAGGCCACGCTGGACGTTGGCGCCGGCGTCGTTGCCGTCGGACCAGCCGAACTCGTAGCGGCCGACGTCCTTGAGGCCGGGATTGGCCTCTTCGATGGCGTTCGGGACTGCGGTGGGTGCATTCGTCTCTGACGTGGTCGTCATGAGGGCAACCTCTCTGCGGTGGTGGGGGTCGTGGGGGTGGTGGGCAGGTGGGTCGTGCAGACGCCGTCGCCGTGCGCGATCGTGGCGAGGCGCTGCACGTGCGAGCCGAGTAGCCGGGAGAACATCTCCGCCTCGGCCTCGCACATCTGGGGGAACTCCTCGGCCACGTGGGCGACCGGGCAGTGGTGCTGGCAGATCTGCGCGCCGGCGGGCGTCGTGCTGACGGAGGCGGCGAAGCCATCGCGGCTCAGCGCGTCGGCCAGCACGCGGGGACGCTGGGCGGGCTCGGCCAGCGCGAGCAGGGGGCGGTAGCGGTCCTCGAGGTCGACCAGGCGGTGGCGGGCGAAGGCCATCACGGCCTCGTCCCCGCCCGTCGCGGCGAGGTAGCGCAGGGCACCGGCGGCGAGCTCGTCGTAGGCGTGCTCGAAGCCGTCGCGGCCCGCGTCGGTGATCGCGAAGACCTTGGCAGGACGCCCGCGGCCGCGCTGGCCGGTGACGCGCTGGTCGCGCGACTCGACGACGCCGTCGGCGACGAGCTGGTCGAGGTGGCGACGCACCGCGGCGGAGGTCAGGCCCAGCTGGTCGGCGAGGTCGGCGGCGGTGGAGGGACCGTTCTCGAGGATCGTCTGCGAGACGCGTGTGCGCGTGGGCGAGTCGTCGACCGACGACACCTTGTCCACTGTCTGCACGTATTTCACAACACCAGTGTGCCGTTAATGATTCCGGCCGTTCAACGAAGGCCTGCCTTAGTGAGGTGCGACTCGCGCCCTGGGCCTCATGCGTCGAGCCGCCCCGCGGGCAGGACGGCGGCATCGGCGGCGCGGGTGCCGGCGTCCCAGCCGCGCGCGTCGAGCTGACGCTGGCGCCGGGACCCCGTCGTGACGTGCGGGAACAGGCGGTCGTACTCCTCGGCGATCGCGGCCTCCTGCCGCTCGAGCACCGGCACGAGCGCCGAGCCGTAGCTCGCGACGGCCTCGTCGGTCGACGCCGTCAGCCGCTCGCCGATGCGCACCGCGAAGGCGTGGAGGAACGCGCGGCGGAAGGGCGCCGACGAGAGGTGGGCCTGCGTCATGGCGCGCGTGGCCTGCACCAGCGTGGACGTGAACAGCATGTCGGTCTGGTCGACGTCGGTCGGGACGCCCACGAGCGTCACGGAGGACGCGAAGCTGTTCCAGATCGCGCGCACCCGGTTGGCCTCGGCGACGACGTGCAGCAGCGTCGCCTTCTCGAGCGCGTAGGGCTGGTCGATCAGGACGCGCCGGCCGCGGACGTCGAACGACTCCCCCGTGCCGTCGGCCAGCAGGGCCTCGTCGATCGAGTGACGGGTCATGAGGTCTTGCGCCTTGGCCGTGAACGCCTCGGCCTCGGCCGCGAACTCGGTCGACTCGGCCTTGGCCAGCAGGGCACGGATCTTGACCAGCGTCTTGGCGCGATCGGCGTCGGACGGCGCCGATCCGGCCCGGGGGCTCCTCGGTCGCTGCGGCGACTGCGTTCCCCACCGCGACGGCGGGGTGACCAGCTGCTCGATGCGTGGCAGGCGGTGCAGGAGGTCGAGCACCACGAGCGCCGCGATCCACGCGTCGGCCGTCACCGCGCCGCCGGGTGGCAGCAACCCCTCGACGCCACCCCGGTGACGGTGTCGGTGCGAGAGCGTGCGCAGCTGGTCGGCCCACGCCTGCGGGGCCCTGGTGAGGGCCTGCGACCGCTCCGCCTCGACCTGCACCGCGTGCGCGAGCCACGCGGCGCCCTGCCTGGACGTCTGCCGACCTGTCGCGTGGACGAGGTCGAGCGGCTGCCAGCCGTGCTCGAAGGCCGTCGTGACGCGCGCCAGGACCTCGTCGACGACGAGCGCCGCCGGGTCGACGTCCGGTGCCGTCGCCGTCGCGGCCAGCTCGTTGAGCAGCTGCACGTGCGGGCCGATCGAGCCGGGGGCGTCGACGGCGTAGCGGGCCGCCAGGTCGATCAGCTCGATGACGTCCGACGGCGCGAGACCACCTTCGACGGCGTCGCCGCTCTCCTGCCGCGGGGTGACCCGCGTGGACCGCGCCGTGGCCCGTCGGCGCGCGTCGCGCTGCTGCCTGCTCCTACTGCCCATGCCGACCATCCTCCCAACGACGACGCGCAACAGGCCCCGGCTGTCCACAGCCGGGGCCTGTCGTCGGTGACCGGTGACTCGACGTCACCGGCGGCGCATCACTCCGACGTGCTCGCGAGCAGCTCGATCAGCGCCGCGGCGGCCGGTGCCGACGAGGCGGGGTTCTGGCCCGTGACGAGCAGACCGTCGCGGACGACGTGGGGGCCCCAGTCGTCGCCCTGCGTGTAGCGGCCACCCTTCTCCTTCAGCATGTCCTCGACCAGGAACGGGACGACGTCGGTGAGGCCGACACCGGCCTCCTCGGAGTTGGTGAACCCGGTGACGTCCTTGCCCTCGACCAGTGGCGCACCCGAGGGCGTCGTGACGTGGCGCAGCACGCCGGGCGCGTGGCACACGAGCGCGACGGGCTTGTCGGCGGCGAGCGCACCCTCGATGAGGGCCTTCGAGGTGGGGTCCTCCGCGAGGTCCCACAGCGGTCCGTGGCCGCCGGCGTAGAAGACGGCGTCGAACGCGGTCGGGTCGACGCTGTCGAGACGCACCGTCGACGACAGCGCGGCGGTGGCCTCGGCGTCGGACTCGAAGCGACGCGTGTCGTCGGTCTGCGCGTCGGGCTCGTTGCTCTTGGGATCGAGCGGCGGCTGGCCGCCCTTCGGCGACGCGAGCGTGACGTCGGCGCCGGCACGCACGAACTCGTAGTAGGGGGCGGCCAGCTCCTCCAGCCAGAAGCCGGTCTTGTCGCCGGTGTCTCCCAGCTGGTCGTGCGAGGTGAGGACGATGAGAACCTTCACGGAAACTCCTTGGTGTGAGCGGGGCCGACATCCGGGCGCGACCGCCGATGTCGGATCACTCCCACAGTGCCACGGACGGCCTAGAGTCGTGCCATGGCGAGCGATGCGGTCGAGATCGAGGCAGGCGGTCGGACCGTGCGGGTGTCGAGCCCGACCCGGGTCATCTACGAGGAGACCGAGCTCTCGCCCGAGGTCACCAAGCTGATGGTCGCCCAGTACTACGTCGCGGTCGAGGACGGCCTGCTGCGGGCCCTGCGCAATCGTCCCGTCGCGCTCGAGCGGTGGCCCAAGGGCGTCCGCGAGGGCATGGAGATGTCGACGCGTGCCGACAGCCACGGCGACGCGTTCTACCAGAAGCGCATGATGCGGGGCGCGCCGTCGTACGTCGAGAGCACGCGCGTGCTGTTCCCGTCCGGACGTCCCGCCGACGAGCTGTGCGTGACCGAGGTCGCCGTCGCGGCGTGGGCCGCCCACATGGGCGCCATCACGTTCCACCCCTGGCCGACCCGCCGCGCCGACAACGACCGTCCGGACGAGCTGCGCATCGACCTCGACCCCTTCGGGTCCGCGACGTTCGCCGACGCCGTCCGCGTCGCCGACGTGGCGCGCGAGCTGTTCGCCGAGCTCGGCGTCCGCGCGTTCGCCAAGACCAGCGGCAAGCGGGGCGTCCACGTGTACGCACGCATCGAGCCGCGGTGGACGTTCACGGACGTCCGCCATGCCGCGATCGCGTTCGCCCGCGCGCTCGAGGGGCGCACCGAGGGGGTCACCACGAAGTGGTGGAAGGAGGAGCGCGGCGACAACGTCTTCGTCGACTTCAACCAGAACTGCCGCGACCGCACGATCGCGTCGGCCTACAGCCTGCGGCCCGCGCCCGGCGCGACGGTGTCGATGCCCGTCACGTGGGACGAGCTGCGTGGCGTCACCGATCCCTGCGACTTCACGCTGCACACTGTCCCGGCGAGGCTCGCCGCCGACGGCGACGCCTGGGCCGAGATCGACGACGTCCACCACTCGCTCGAGCCGCTGCTCGAGCTGTGGGCCGCCGACCCGACCGAGATGCCCTACCCGCCGGAGTACCCGAAGATGCCGGGCGAGCCCAAGCGCGTCCAGCCCAGCAAAGCCAAGAAGGGCTGACGCGGTTCGGACGTCATCACATCGGTACCTGCGTCGGCTCGTCCGTGACGACGTCCGGAGGACGCCGCACGGTTCAGGGCAGGACGAGCTCGTAGTCGGCGCGGTCCGACACGTGCTGCGCGTACTCGCGCACCGTCGCCTCGGGCAGGTCGACGCCGAGCTCGGTCAGCGACCGCTCGACCTCGCGGGCCACGTCGTCGACCGGCAGGGCCGCGAAGCTCTTGCGCAACGACGCGTCGGCCGCCTGCATCTTCTCGGCGAGCTGGGCGTCGTCGGTCGTCACGGTGGTGTGCATGCAGCGACGGTACGACGCGGACGTCCGCTCGGCACGTCGCGCGAGGTCCACAGGTCGTCCGGCGGCCCGTCACAGGCCGACTGTCTACAGTGGGCCCGTGGACCACAAGCCCGCGAGCATCGATCTCGGTCGTCTCATCGACCGACCCGACGGCGACTTCTCGCACGACGACGTCCAACAGCTGCGCCAGGACTTCACGCGCTTCATGATGCGCTACAAGTTCGGCATGGAGGAGATCGTCACGAAGCTGTCGATCCTGCGCGAGGAGTTCGAGCACCTCCACGAGACCAACCCCATCGAGAACGTGTCGTCGCGGCTCAAGAACCCCGACAGCATCCTCGAGAAGATGGGCCGCAAGGAGTGCGAGTCGACGTTCGAGTCGATCGCGGCGAAGATCACCGACATCGCCGGCGTCCGCGTGACGTGCAGCTTCGTGTCGGACGTCTACCACGTCTTCGACATGCTCACGAGCCAGTCGGACGTCGTCATCGTCGAGGTGCGCGACTACATCACGACCCCCAAGCCCAACGGCTACCGCAGCCTGCACGCCCTGATCGAGGTGCCGGTCTACCTCAGCGACGGTGAGGTGCCGGTGCTCGTCGAGGTGCAGATGCGCACCATCGCGATGGACTTCTGGGCGAGCCTCGAGCACAAGATCCACTACAAGTACCGCGAGGACGTCCCTCAGGCCCTGCTCGACGGACTCAAGGACGCCGCCGACACCGCGACCGAGCTCGACGCGACGATGGAGCGCCTGCACGCCGAGGTCAAGAGCGCCGGCGAGCTGTCGGCGGGTCTCAAGGACGAGCTCTCGCGCGGCACCGCGGCGCTGCCCGACGACGCCTTCGTCGAGCGGCTCAAGCGCCTGGGCACCTGATCGGCACCCCGTCCCCGCTCAGAGCAGGACGTCGCCCAGGTCGTACGACACGACCTCCTCGAGCTGCTCGTACGTGCACGACTCCGGCTCGCGGTCGGGCCGCCAGCGCTTGAACTGGGCCATGTGCCGGAAGCGGTCGCCCTCCATGTGCTCGTAGCCGACCTCGGCCACGAGTGTCGGGTCGAGCGTCACGAACGAGAGGTCCTTCGTGCCGCTCCAGCGGCTCTGGCCGCCGGGCAGCCGCGACGACGCCTGCGCGTCCGCGTCCTGCCACTGGCCCCACGGGTGGTCGGAGGTGTCGACCACCAGGGGCTGCAGCAGCTCGACGAGCTTGGCGCGGTTGGTGTCGGTGAACGACGCCGCCACGCCGACGTGCTGCAGGGCGCCGTCCGGGGTGTAGAGGCCCAGCAGCAGCGAACCGAGCAGCGGACGCTCGTCGGTCGACGTCTTGTGCAGACGGTAGCCCGCGACCACGACGTCGGCCGTGCGGGCGTGCTTGATCTTCAGCATCTGCCGCCCGTTGGGCGCGTACGGCTTGCCGAGCGCCTTGGCCACGACGCCGTCGAGTCCCGCCCCCTCGAAGATGCCGAACCACTCCTGCGCGACGTCGGCGTCCGTCGTCGTCCGCGTCAGGTGGATCGGCGGCGACGACGTCGACAGGGCCGCTTCGAGACGCGACCTGCGCACCGAGAACGGCTCGTCCATCAGCGACTCGTCACCGATCGCGAGCAGGTCGAACGCGACGAAGGAGGCGGGCGTCTGCTCGGCCAGCATCGCGACCCGCGACGCGGCGGGGTGGATGCGCTGCGACAGCGCGTCGAACTCGAGCCGCCCGTCGATCGCGAGGAAGATCTCGCCGTCCAGCACGCACCGCTCGGGCGTGTGGGCCCGCACCGCCTCGACGACGTCGGGGAAGTAGCGGGTCAGCTCCTTGGTCGACCGGCTCGCCAGGACGATCTCGTCGCCGTCGCGGAAGACGATGCACCGGAAGCCGTCCCACTTGGGCTCGTACGACAGTCCCCCGTCGACCGAGTCGGCGGCCGGCACGCCCTTGACGGACTTGGCGAGCATCGGCTTGACCGGGGGCATGACGGGCAGGTCCATGCGTCGAGCCTAGTGCGGCGCACCGGTTCCGTCGCCTGCTCCGAGATCGACCGGGCCGAGCGACGACCCGCGTGGCCGACCGGCCGGAGCGGGCTCCTTGAGCTCGACGAACAGTGCGTGCGTGTCGGTCGTGCCGATGTTGAGTCCCGCGTGCCGCTGGGCGTCGAGCCACCGGACGGACCCGCTGTCGAGGTGGACGTCGACCTGGTGCTCCCCCGCCGCGAGGCGCCGGTCGAACGACGTCAGCGTGCACATGACGCTGTCGGGGTGGTCGTGCGGCGACGTCCCCTCCCCGGGGTGGTCGAGGTACTCCAGCACCCGCACCCGGTCGTTCTCGAACACGACCGTGTAGTGCTCCGGATGCAGAACCGCGGGATCGTGGGTCATCTCGCCACGCTAGCCGCCGACCGCGCGGGTGTCCGGGGTCGAAGGTCCCTGAACCGGCCGGTGCCCCGGCCCCTCGATCCCCGACCCCTCGATCCCCGGGCGACACCTACACTGTGGGGGTGTCAGAGCCGTCCGGAACGCCCGTCGTCGGCGAGGTGCCCGCGGTCGACGTCCGCGACCTCGCGATGCGCTACGGCGACGTCACCGCCGTCGACGGACTGACCCTGACGGTCGCCCCGCACACCGTCACCTCGATCCTCGGACCCAACGGCGCGGGCAAGACCACGACGATCGAGACGTGCGAGGGATTCCGCTCTCCCCACGCCGGCTCCGTCCGCGTGCTGGGCCTCGACCCCGTCGCCGACGCGCACCTGCTGCGTCCGCGGGTCGGCGTCATGCTGCAGTCGGGCGGCGCGTGGTCGGGTGCCCGCTCGCGCGAGATGCTGCAGCACATCGCGTCGCTGCACGCCCACCCGCTCGACGTCGACCTGCTGATCGAGCGCCTCGACATGGGCTCGTACGGCACGACGCCGTACCGCCGGCTGTCGGGCGGTCAGCAGCAGCGCCTGAGCCTCGCGATGGCGATCGTCGGACGTCCCGAGCTGCTGTTCCTCGACGAGCCCACCGCGGGCCTCGACCCCGCAGCACGCCGCTCGACGTGGGAGCTGATCGCCGAGCTGCGCTCCAGCGGCGTCACGATCGTGCTCACGACGCACTTCATGGACGAGGCCGAGGCGCTGTCCGACCAGGTGCACATCGTCGACGGCGGACGCGTCATCGCCTCGGGGACGCCCCAGATGCTCGCGGCGTCGGGATCGGAGAACACGGTCCGGTTCACGGCCAGCCCCGGGCTCGACGTCGTCGACCTCATGCGGGCGCTCCCCCACGACACCAAGGTCGACGAGGTGACGCCGGGTGCCTACGTCGTCGCCGGCGCCGTCGACCCGCAGCTGCTCGCGACGCTCGCGACGTGGTGCGCCTCGCAGGGCGTGCTGACGGAGTCGCTGCTCGTCGAGCGCCAGACCCTCGAGGACCGGTTCCTCGAGCTCACCGGAAAGGCCCTGCGGTGAGCCCCGCCCCCACGCGTCTCGACCTGTCACCGCGCCCCGGCGCCGCCCCCAGGGCCGCGATGCTGCGCGCGCAGACCGCCATGGAGCTGCGACTGCAGACCCGCAACGCCGAGCAGGTGCTGATCACGATGGTGATCCCGCTCGTCCTGCTGGTCCTCGGCTCGCAGGCGACCGCGGTCGTCGACCTCGGCCCCGGCCGCACGATCGACATCATCACCCCGGGCATCCTCGCGCTCGCCGTGCTGTCGACGTCGTTCACGTCGCTGGCGATCGCGACGGGCTTCGAGCGCCGCTACGGCATCATCAAGCGCCTCGGCGCGTCCCCGTTGCCCCGCTGGGGGCTGATGTTCGGCAAGATCGGCGCCGTCGTGGCGATCGAGGTCGTCCAGCTCACGGTGCTGTCGTGCGTCGGGCTCGCGCTCGGCTGGCAGCCGCACGGTGGGTTCACGGCCGTCCTGCAGATGCTCGCGCTGATCGTGCTCGGCACCGCGGCCTTCGGCTCGCTCGGGCTGCTGATCGCCGGCACGCTGCGCGCCGAGGCGACGCTCGCCGTGGCCAACCTCGTCTACGTGCTGCTGCTCGTCGGCGGGGGTCTGCTCGTCCCGCTGAGCCGCTACCCCGAGGCCGCGCGGCACGTCCTCGAGCTGCTGCCCTCCGGCGCGCTCGGACAGGGCCTGCGCGACTCCTTCGCCGGCAACGGCCCCTCTGCCTTCGCCACCGTCGTCCTGCTGATCTGGACGGTGTGCGCCAGCCTTCTCGTGTCGAGGACGTTCAAATGGGAATGACCACCACCGCCGGACGATCGTGGCTCGGGCTGCGCGAGCCCACCACCACGTCCGTCGAGCGATGGGCGTGGGCCGCGGTCGTCGCCAACACCGTCATCATCCTGACGGGCGGCCTCGTGCGCCTGACCGGGTCGGGGCTCGGCTGCCCCACGTGGCCCAAGTGCACCGACGAGTCGTTCACGCCGCACCGCGAGCTCGGCGTCCACGGCGTCATCGAGTTCGGCAACCGCATGCTGACGTACGTCCTGATCGCGGTCGTCGTGGCCACGTTCGTGGCCGTGTGGCGCTGGTCGGGGACGTCGCGACGCCTGCGCCGGCTGGCCGGGCTCATCGCGCTGGGCGTGCCGTTCCAGGGTGTCATCGGCGGCATCACGGTGCTGACCGACCTCAACCCGTGGATCGTGTCGCTGCACCTGCTGCTGTCGCTCCTGCTGGTCGCGGCGTCCGTCCTGCTGGTGGTGCGCGTGCGCGGCACGGCACCCGAGGCCGTGTCACCGCGCGCCCGGGGGCTCGTCGTCGCGACCTACGCCGTGCTGTGGGGCGTGGTCTACCTCGGCACCGTCGTGACCGGCAGCGGACCCCACGCCGGCGACGACGAGGCGCCGCGCAACATGCTCGACCCCCAGGTCATGAGCCACGTGCACGCCGCCGCGGTCTACGTGCTCGTCGCGCTGACGATCGGCTGCTGCGTCATGCTGCGCGGCACGCCGGTCGCACGACTCGCCGTCGGCCTGCTCGTCGCCGAGCTCGCCCAGGGGACGCTCGGCTTCGTCCAGTACTTCACCGACCTGCCGATCGTCCTGGTCGCGACGCACCTGGTCGGTGCGGCGGTGCTGGTGGCCGTCGCGACGCGCCTGGTCGTCGAGGTGGCCGCGGCACGCGTCCTGGTCGGGCAGCGCCCGGGCGCGCCGGAGGCGTCCGCCGTCCGTTGACCTGAGACCCGGGTCACCCTACGGTGACCGGATGTCCTCGACCTCGGTCACCGAGTCCTCCACGTCCTCCGACCACGGCACCGACCTGGTCCCCCTCGTGCTGGTGCACGTCGGGCTGCTGGTCGCCGGCGGGGTGTCGCTGTCGCTCGACCGCCCGGCCCAGGGATGGGGCGTGCTCGCGACGGTCGTGGCCTACGTCGCGGCGCTGCAGGTCGCCGCCCGACGCTCGGGGCGTCCCGACCTCGCCGCGCTCGCGGCGTTCCTGGTGCCCGTGTCGGTCTTCCAGGTGCTGCCCGACTGGGTGCTGTCGGGGCTCGTCGGCACGCTGCGGTTCCCCGACACCGGCGGCGTGCGGGTCGACGACGTCATCCCGCTCGCGATGGCCGGCATGTGGGTCGCCCCGCTGTTCGTGGCCGTCGCGCTGGCCGGGGGCCGCCCGGCCGTCGCCGCGGTGCTGTCGGCCGTCGTGTTCCTCGGCGCCGAGATCGCGGCCCCGACGCTCGGGCTGTGGGAGCCGACCGGCGACACGACGCGCTGGGGCGGGGTCGCGATCTACGTCGTCCCCGCCGAGGCCGCCCTGGGCTGGGCGACGGCGGTCGCGTTCCGCGCGACGCGGACGTCGTCCGTGCCCACCCGCGTCGGCGCGGCCCTCGCGGTGTCGACGTTCTACCTCGGGGCGCTCGTGCTCGCGTTCTTCCTGATCGACGTCGCGGGCTGGCGTCTCACGGCCTGACTCAGGCGGGCCACGGGGTCGTCGCCTGGAGCACGGCGTCCGACAGCGCGGACGTGCGCAGCGCCGTGATGGTCTGGTACTCGGGATCGGCCACCATCGCGCTGAAGGCGCGGCGATCCGGGTACTCCACCAGCAGCACCGCGTCCCACTCGAAGCCGTCGGGCGCGACCAGCGCCGTCGAGGTGTCGCCGAGGTGGACGACCCGCGCGCCCACGCGGGCGAGGAACGGCTCGATCTCGCGCGCGTACTGCTCGTACGAGGGACGGCCGCCGTCGACGAAACGCAGCAGGTTGAGCATCACGACCGGACCGCCGGGGTCCTCGGCGAGGTAGCGCTTCAGGTCGGCGCCGGTGGGATCGACGGGCATGGTGGCTCCTGAGGGGTCGGGTGGGGCTGATCCTAGACTGGCGCGCATGCCTGACGCCTGGGACATCGACCCGACCCTGTCCGACGCCGACCTCGCCGTCCGACTGGTGACGGCGGCGGGCTCGCTCGCCGCCCGCATGCGGGCCGAGGGCCTGCGCACCGACCACAAGACGTCGGTCTCCGACGTCGTCACGGCCGCCGACCGTGCAGCCGAGGAGCTCGTGACGCAGACGCTGCGACGCGCCCGGCCCGACGACGGGATCCTCGGCGAGGAGGGAGCCGCGCACGACGGCACGAGCGGACGTCGCTGGGTCATCGACCCCGTCGACGGCACCTACAACTTCGTGTCGGGGCTCGCCTACTGGTGCAGCGCCCTGGCCCTGCAGGACGACGACGGTGCCGCGCTCGGCGCCGTCCACCAGCCCAGCAGCGGCGAGACGTGGGTCGGCGGACGCGGCCGGCCGACGACGCTCGACGGCGTCGCCCTGCCGCGACTGGCCGACCGCCCGCTCGCCGAGTGCAGCATGGCGACCTACATCCACCCCACGACGCTCAACGACCCCGACGTCCTGCAGACGTGGCAGGCCCTCGTCGCCGGGGTCGCGACGCCCCGCGTGCTCGGCTCGGGCTCGATGGACCTGTCGAACGTCGCGACCGGGCGCGTGGGCGTCTGGGCCCAGCACTCGACCGAGCCGTGGGACTGGCTGCCCGGCCAGGCGCTGGTCGAGGCGGCCGGCGGACGCACCGCGGTCGTCCACCACCGCGGCCACCGCTGGCACCTCGCCGGCAACGCCCGGGCCCTGGACGAGCTGCTGGAGCGCCTGCGGGCGTCGTGACCCGCCGCCGTGCCGGCGGCGGCGGTCAGCGCAGGAAGGGGTCGACCGCGGCGGCCACGAACAGCAGGGCCAGGTAGGCGTTGCTGTAGTGGAACAGGCGCATGGGCTTGAGCACCGCGAGCTCCTCGGTGTCCTGCGCGCGCGACTTCAGGTCGTACGCCTCGCTGAGGAACACGATGCCCAGCACGATCGCGACGGCCGGGTAGAACCAGCCCGTCGGCGTCAGCGGCCACAGCAGCAGCGACGTGCCGACCATGACCCACGTGTAGGCGACGATCTGGCGCGCGACCTCGGCCGAGCCCACGACCGACGGGAGCATCGGGACGCTCGCTGCGGCGTAGTCCTCGCGGTAGCGCATCGCGAGAGACCAGAAGTGCGGCGGCGTCCAGAAGAACACGACGAGGAACAGGATGAACGGCGCGATGGCCAGCTCGCCGGTGACGGCGGTCCAGCCGATCATCGCCGGGAAGCAGCCGGCCGCCCCGCCCCACACGATGTTCTGCGTCGTGCGGCGCTTGAGGATCATCGTGTAGCCGATGACGTAGAAGACGTTGGCGACCAGGGCCAGACCCGCCGAGAGCCAGTTGACCCAGACGCCCAGAACGGCGGTCGAGACGACCCCCAGGACCAGGCCGAACACCAGGGCGTTGCGCGTCGGGATCTGGTGGCGGGCCAGCGGACGGCGCGAGGTGCGACGCATCAGCTGGTCGATGTCGGCGTCGACGACGCAGTTGAGCGCGTTGGCGCTGCCGGCCGACAGCGCGCCACCCACGAACGTCGCGATGACGAGCCAGAACGGCGGCACGCCCTGCTGCGCGAGGAACATGACCGGGACCGTCGTCAGGAGCAGCAGCTCGATGATGCGGGGCTTGGTCAGGGCGACGTACGACTTGACGACATCGGTGAACGACGGGGAAGTGGGTACGTCGCTCTGGCTGGCGGTGTTCACATCCATGGCGGTCACGTGCATCAGTCTAAGCGACGCGAGTAGGCTCGGCGTGACGGCCTTCGACGCCAGTCATCCCCTACGCTCGTACGACGATCAGGAGCCACCGCTGTGACGTCCGGAACCCCCTCCCTGGAGTGGACAGACCTCGACAAGAAGGCCGTGGACACCGTTCGTCTGCTGGCCGCCGACGCCGTGCAGAAGGTCGGCAACGGCCACCCCGGCACCGCGATCAGCCTGGCCCCCGTGGCCTACCTGCACTACCAGAAGCTGATGCGCCACGACCCCACCGATCCGCACTGGGCCGGCCGTGACCGGTTCGTGCTGTCGTGCGGGCACTCGAGCCTGACGCAGTACATCCAGCTGTACCTCGCCGGCTACCCCATGACGCTCGACGACCTCAAGAGCCTGCGCACGTGGGGCAGCCAGACGCCAGGTCACCCCGAGTACCGCCACACCCCCGGTGTCGAGGTGACGACCGGTCCCCTGGGCCAGGGCGTGGCCAACGCCGTCGGTCTCGCGATGGCCGCCCGCCGCGAGCGGGGCCTGCTCGACGCGTCGGCCGCGGCCGGCGAGAGCCCCTTCGACCACCGCGTCTACGTCATCGCGTCCGATGGCGACCTGCAGGAGGGCGTCTCGGCCGAGGCCTCCTCGCTCGCCGGCACGCAGCAGCTCGGCAACCTGACGCTGCTGTGGGACGACAACCGCATCTCGATCGAGGACGACACCAACATCGCCTTCACCGAGGACGTCGCGGCGCGCTACGCGGCCTACGGCTGGCACGTCCAGACCGTCGACTGGACCAACGGCGGCACCGAGTACGTCGAGGACGTCCAGGCCCTCTGGGACGCCTACCAGGCCGCCGAGGCCGTCACCGACCGTCCGAGCTTCATCCAGCTGCGCACGATCATCGCGTGGCCCACCCCGACCGCCCAGGGAACCGGCGGATCGCACGGATCGGCGCTCGGCGACGACGAGATCAAGGCGACCAAGGAGCTGCTCGGCTTCGACCCCGAGAAGACGTTCGTGGTCGACGACGACGTCATCGAGCACACGCACGCCGTCCGTGACCGCGCCGCCACCGCGCGCGCGTCGTGGGAGAAGACGTTCGAGGCGTGGACGTCGGCCAACCCCGAGGGCGCGGCCCTGCTCGAGCGCCTCAAGAACCGCGAGCTCCCCGAGGGCTGGGACGCCGACCTGCCGGTCTACGAGGCCGACGCCAAGGGCGTCGCGACCCGTGTCGCCTCGGGCGAGTTCCTGTCCGCGGCCGTCGCGGGCCTGCCCGAGCTGTGGGGCGGTTCGGCCGACCTCGCCGGCTCCAACAACACGACGCCCAAGGGCGAGCCGTCGTTCCTGCCGCCCGAGCGGTCGTCGGCCAAGTTCCAGGGCGACTGGTACGGACGGGTGCTGCACTTCGGCATCCGCGAGCACGCCATGGGCGCGATCATGAACGGCATCGTCCAGCACGGCCTCACGCGGCCCTACGGCGGCACGTTCCTCGTGTTCAGCGACTACATGCGCCCGTCGGTCCGCCTGGCGGCCCTGCAGGAGCTGCCGGTCACGTACGTCTGGACGCACGACTCGATCGGCCTCGGCGAGGACGGTCCGACCCACCAGCCGATCGAGCACCTCGCGGCCCTGCGGGCCATCCCGGGCCTCGACGTCGTCCGCCCGGCCGACGCCAACGAGACCATCGAGGCGTGGCGCGCGATCCTCAACACCACCGACCGTCCCGCGGCGCTGGCGCTCAGCCGGCAGAACCTGCCGACGTTCCCGCGCGGCACCGACGGCTACGCCGAGGCGTCGCTGACGGCCAAGGGCGCGTACACGCTGCTCGACGCCGACGGCACGCCCGACGTCATCCTGTTCGGCACCGGCTCGGAGGTGCAGATCGCGGTCAAGGCCCGTGAGCTGCTGGCGGCCGAGGGCATCTCCGCCCGCGTCGTGTCGATGCCGAGCCGCGAGTGGTTCGAGCAGCAGGACTCGGCGTACCGCGACGAGGTCATCCCGCCGTCGCTGCGAGCCCGCGTCTCGGTCGAGGCCGGCATCTCGCTCGGCTGGCGCGACGTGGTCGGCGACGCCGGCCGCACCGTCAGCATCGAGCACTACGGCGCCTCGGCCGACTACCAGACGCTGTACGACAAGTTCGGCATCACCGCCGAGGCCGTCGTCGCAGCCGCCAAGGACTCGATCGCCGCAGCGTCGGGCGAGCCCACCGCACCGTTCCACTCCCGGCCGTCAGGACCTGTCGGCCCGGGTGACAACGCGGACGCCGCGTCGCACTGACGCCCCGTCCGTCCCGCATGACCTCTCATACCAAGGAGCACTCATGAACGATCGCCTCAAGGCCCTGGCTGACGCCGGGGTGTCCATCTGGCTCGACGACCTGTCCCGCGAGCGCATCGAGTCCGGCAACCTCGCCGAGCTCGTCGCCGACAAGGGCGTCGTCGGCGTCACGACCAACCCCTCGATCTTCGCCTCGGCGCTGTCGAAGGGCGAGAAGTACGAGCCGCAGGTCAAGGAGCTCAAGGCGTCCGGCGCCGACGTCGACACGACGGTCTTCGAGCTGACGACCACCGACGTCCAGAACGGCTGCGACATCCTGCTGCCCGTGTTCGAGAAGTCCGGGGGCGCCGACGGCCGCGTGTCGATCGAGGTCGACCCCGGCAAGGCCCGCGACACCGAGGGCACGATCGAGCTCGCGCACCGGCTGTGGGAGCGCGTCAGCCGGCCCAACCTGCTGATCAAGATCCCCGCCACCCTCGAGGGCCTGCCGGCCATCACGGCCGTCATCGCCGAGGGCATCAGCGTCAACGTCACGCTGATCTTCTCGCTCGAGCGCTACCGCGGTGTCATGGACGCCTACATCGAGGGCCTGGAGCAGGCCGACGCCGCCGGCCGCGACCTGTCCGAGATCCACTCGGTCGCGTCGTTCTTCGTCAGCCGCGTCGACACCGAGGTCGACAAGCGTCTCGGCGAGGGCCACGCGCTGCGGGGCACCGCCGCGCTCGCGAACGCCCGCCTGGCGTACGAGGCCTACGAGGACGTCTTCGGCTCCGACCGCTTCACGGCGCTCGAGGCCAAGGGCGCCAACGCGCAGCGTCCGCTCTGGGCGTCGACCGGCGTCAAGGACCCGAACCTGCCCGACACGCTCTACGTGACCGAGCTCGTCGCACCCAACACCGTCAACACGATGCCCGAGAAGACCCTCGAGGCCGTCGCCGACCACGGTGATATCCTCGGCGACCGCGTGCACGGCACCTACGAGGAGTCGCGCGACGCCATCGCGGCGCTCGAGCGCGAGGGCATCTCGTACGACGAGGTCGTCAAGCAGCTCGAGGACGAGGGGCTCGAGAAGTTCGACGCCTCGTGGAGCGAGCTGCTCGAGACGGTCTCCGCCGAGCTCGACAAGGCCTGATCCCGTGGCCGGACAGCACAGCGTCGAGGTGGCGCTCAAGGTCCCGTCCGTCGACGAGCTCGACGCGGCGCTGCAGAGCGCCGTCGACGACCGCGTCGCGTCCCGGATCGGTGCGCAGGACCCCACCCTGTGGGGCCCCGACGCCGAGTCCGAGGCGGCTGTCCGGCTCAGCTGGACCAGCCTCGCCGAGACGTCCCGCCCCCTCGTCGCCGAGATCGAGGCACTGCGCGACGAGCTCGCGACCAAGGGGCTCGACCACGTCGTGCTCTGCGGCATGGGCGGCTCGTCGCTGGCTCCCGAGGTCATCTGCCACACCGCCGACGTCGACCTGACGGTCCTCGACTCGTCGCAGCCCGACATGGTGCGCTCCGCCCTCGCCGACCGGCTCGACCGCACGGTCGTGGTCGTGTCGAGCAAGTCCGGTGGCACCGTCGAGACCGACAGCCAGCGGCGTGCCTACGAGCACGCGTTCACCGAGGCCGGCATCGACCCGCGCGAGCGCATCGTCGTCGTGACCGATCCCGGGTCGCCGCTCGACCAGCAGGCCACCGAGGCGGGCTACCGCGTTTTCCGGGCCGACCCCCACGTCGGCGGGCGCTACTCCGCCCTGACGGCGTTCGGGCTGGTCCCGAGCGGCCTGGCCGGCGCCGACGTCGGTGAGCTGCTCGAGACCGCCCGCGAGGCCGCTCCCGTGCTGTTCGCCGACGACGTCGACAACCCGGCGCTGCGCCTCGGCGTCCTGCTGGGCGTCGCCAACGACCACGGCGTCGACAAGCTCGTGCTGGCCGATCGCTCCGGCAACGGCATCGGCGACTGGATCGAGCAGCTCGTGGCCGAGTCGACCGGCAAGCAGGGGCGCGGCATCCTGCCCGTCGTCGTGCCCGACGAGGACGCCCCCAACTTCGTCCCGTCCACGACCGACTCCGTCCTGGCCGTCATCGGCCAGCAGCAGGTGGGTGGCCTCGAGCGGGCCGCCGAGCTCGCCGGCAGCGTCGTGCACGCGACGCTGTCCGCCGCGTTCGGCGACAACCCGCAGGTCGACGACAGCCCCGTCCCGACGGCCCTGTCCGGCTACTCCACCGTCGTCGACGGACCCCTCGGCGCGCAGATGCTGCTGTGGGAGATCGCCGTCGCGGTCGCCGGCCGCGCGATCGGCATCGACCCGTTCGACCAGCCCGACGTCGAGAGCGCCAAGAAGGCGGCCCGCGAGCTGCTCGACGGCGCCGGCTCCGTGCCGACGCCCGACTTCACCGAGGACGGCATCGACGTCTACGGCTCGGGGTCGACCCTGGCCGAGGCGCTCGACCAGCTGCTCGACCAGATCGACGTCGAGCACGGCTACCTCGCGGTGCAGGTCTACCTCGACCGGCTCGCGCACGCCGGGTTCGCCGACGTCCGCGAGGAGCTGGCCGAGAACCTCGCCCGTCCCGTCACGTTCGGGTGGGGGCCCCGGTTCCTGCACTCGACGGGCCAGTACCACAAGGGCGGGACGCCGAACGGCGTGTTCCTGCAGATCACCGGCACCCCGCTCGACGACCTGGCGATCGACGGCCGCGACTTCACGTTCGGCTCGTTCATCGACTCCCAGGCCGCCGGTGACGCCGCGGTGCTGCGCGACCACGGTCGCCCGGTCCTGCGGCTGCACCTGACCGACGTCGAGGCGGGGCTGGCCCGCGTCCGTGAGCTGGTCGCGCATGACAGCTGACGTCGTCAACCCGCTGAGGGACCCCCGCGACCGGCGGCTCCCCCGCATCGCGGGACCCTGCAGCCTCATCATGTTCGGCGTCACGGGCGACCTGGCCAAGAAGAAGCTGATCCCCGCGGTCTACGACCTCGCCAACCGCGGGCTGCTGCCGCCGGGCTTCGCGCTCGTCGGCTTCGCCCGGCAGGACTTCGGCACGGAGTCGTTCTCCAAGGTCATCAAGCAGGCCGCCAAGGACGGTGCCCGCACCCCGTGGAGCGAGACGGTCTGGAAGCAGCTCGCAGCCGGCATCCGCTTCGTGCCGGGCGAGTTCGACGACGACGAGGCGTGGGAGCGCCTGGCCGACACGATGGCCGAGCTCGACGAGCAGCAGGGCACGGGCGGCAACCACGCGTTCTACCTGTCGATCCCACCGGGCCTGTTCCCCGTCGTCGTCTCGCAGATCAAGAAGCACGGTCTCGCGGAGTCGTCGAAGGGCTGGCGACGCGTCGTCATCGAGAAGCCCTTCGGTCACGACCTCGCCTCGGCCGAGGAGCTCAACCGCATCGTCGCCGACGTGTTCACGAGCGAGTCGGTGTTCCGCATCGACCACTACCTCGGCAAGGAGACGGTGCAGAACATCTTGGCGTTCCGCTTCGCCAACGGCATGTTCGAGCCGATCTGGAACAGCCACTACGTCGACCACGTGCAGATCACGATGGCCGAGGACATCGGGATCGGATCGCGCGCCGGCTACTACGACGGCATCGGCGCCGCCCGCGACGTGATCCAGAACCACCTGCTGCAGCTCATGGCGCTGATCGCGATGGAGGAGCCCGTCTCGTTCAACGCGTCGTCGCTGCGCCTCGAGAAGCAGAAGATCCTCGCCAACGCGCGTCCCGCCGCCGACATGGACCTGCACACCGCCCAGGCGCAGTACCTGGCCGGCTGGGCCGGCGGCGAGAAGGTGCGCGGCTACCTGGAGGAGGACGGCGTCCCCGACGGCTCACGGGCCGAGACCTACGCCGCGATCCGGGTCGACGTGTCGACGCGTCGCTGGGCCGGGGTGCCGTTCTACCTGCGCACCGGCAAGCGGCTCGGACGCCGCGTCACGGAGGTCGCCGTGATCTTCAAGCGGGCGCCGCACCAGCCGTTCAGCAAGAACGACGTCGAGGAGCTCGGCCAGAACGCGCTCGTCATGCGCATCCAGCCCGACGAGGGCGTCACGCTGCGGTTCGGCGCGAAGGTGCCCGGCACGACGATGGAGATCCGCGACGTCAACATGGACTTCGCCTACGGCGGCGCCTTCGTCGAGAGCAGCCCCGAGGCGTACGAGCGCCTGATCCTCGACGTCCTGCTCGGCGATCCGCCGCTGTTCCCGCAGCACGAGGAGGTCGAGCTGGCCTGGAAGATCCTCGATCCCGTGATCGAGCACTGGAGCCGCAGCCCCACGATCGACACCTACCCGTCCGGCACGTGGGGCCCCGCGTCCGCCGACGAGATGATGGCCCGCGACGGCCGCACCTGGAGGCGTCCGTAGCCATGGAGATCGCACTCGAGAAGACCAACTCGTCGCGCATCGCGCGCGCCCTGGTGAAAGCCCGTTCCGCCGCGGGAAGCCCTGCGATGGACATGGTCCTGACGCTGCTGGTCGTCACCGACGACGAGAACGTCAGCGAGGCCCTGCGCACCGCGACGGCACTGTCGCGCGAGCACCCCTCGCGCGTCATCGGCGTCATCCTCGGCGACGGACGCGGCGCCGCCCAGCTCAACGCCAAGGTCAGGGTCGGTGAGAGCTCGTCCGGCGAGTCGATCCTGCTGCGCATCTCGGGCGAGCTGACCCGGCACGCCGAGTCGGTCGTCCTGCCGCTGCTGCTGCCCGACTCCCCCGTCGTCGTCTGGTGGCCCGGCAAGCCGCCGACCGATCCGTCCAAGGACGCGATCGGTCAGCTGGCGCGGCGTCGGCTCACCGACGCGGAGGCGACGTCGTCGCCCGTGCGCTCGCTCAAGGCCGTCGCCCGCTCCTACTCCCCCGGCGACACCGACCTGTCGTGGACGCGACTGACGCCGTGGCGGGCGCTGCTCGCCGCGGCGCTCGACCAGTCGCCCGGCACCGTCACGGGCGGAACCGTCGTCGCCGGGTCGGGCAATCCCGCCGCTACGCTGCTGGTCGCGTGGCTCGAGAGCCGCCTCGGCATCGACATCGTGACCCGGCGCAGCGAGTCGGCGCAGATCGCGTCGGTCGTGCTGAACACCTCGGCCGGCGACGTCGTGATCGAGCGCATCGACTCGGGCTCGTGCCACTTCAGCGTGCCGGGCTCGTCGCCGCGCGAGGTGCCCCTGGGCGCCCGGACGCTGGCCGAGCTGCTCGCCGAGGACCTGCGCCGGCTCGACGCCGACGACATCTACGAGGACACCATCGCCCACATGCTGGAGAGGGACTCATGAGCACCACCGAGATCTTCCCCGACGCCGACGCGCTGGCCGACGCGATCGCCCGTCGGGTCGTCGACCGGCTGGCCGAGGTGCAGCGCAGCGGACGCACGCCGTCGATCGTCCTGACGGGTGGCACGATCGCCGTGAAGGCGTACGAGCGCATCGAGGCCGGTGACGTCGACTGGGCCTCGGTCGACGTCTACTGGGGCGACGAGCGCTTCGTGCCGGCCGGCCACGCCGATCGCAACGACCAGCAGGCGCGCGACGCGTTCCTCACGCGCGTGGGGGTGCCCGCCGAGCGGCTGCACGCCATGCCGGCGTCCGACGAGGGCTTCCCCAGCATCGGGGCGGCCGCCGACGCGCACGCGTCCGTGCTGCCCGACGAGCCGTTCGACCTGGTGCTGCACGGCGTCGGACCCGACGGTCACATCGCCTCGCTGTTCCCCGGGTTCGCCCAGCTGCACGAGACCGAGCGCCGCGTCGTCGACGTCGAGAACTCGCCCAAGCCGCCGCCCGAGCGGCTCTCGCTGACGCTCGCGACGCTGAACCACGCCGCCAGCGTCTGGCTGCTGGTGTCGGGCGACGGCAAGGCCGAGGCCGTGGCGCGTGCCCTGGGCGACGGCACGCTGGACGACTCCCCCGCGTCCGCCGCCCGCGGCACGGCCGAGACCGTCTGGCTGCTCGACGAGGCCGCGGCGTCCCGCCTGCCCTAGGGCCGGCCGCGGGACCCGCACGAACCGCGTCCGCCCACGGCACGATGGCCGTGGGCGGACGCGGTGAGTCGCAGGAGCGGGCTAGAAGATGATCTCGCCGGACTTGCGCTTGGCGCGCAGGCCCTCGACGGCTTCCTTGAGGATCTCGTCGGCCTCGGTCTCGGAGCGACGCTCCTTCACGTAGGCGAGGTGCGTCTTGTACGGCTCGATCTTCTTGGCCGTCGGACGGTTGTCGGAGTCGACGCTCGCCGGCATGCCGCACCGGGGGCAGTCCCACGACTCCGGCACCTCGGCCTCGATCGCGAACTGCAGCTCGGTCGTGTGGTTGTTGATGCAGAAGAACGTCACGAACTGGCGCGGAGCCGCCTCGCCACGCTCGGCCTCACCCATGGGACCGGAGCCGATGCGGCTGCCCCGGATAGCACCTGCTGCCACTAGTTACTCACCTTCAGGAGCAGGCCGAGTGCCACGATGCACACGACCCAGACGACTGCGATACCGACCGTGATGCGGTCGAGGTTGCGCTCGGCGACCGAGGAGCCGCCGAGGGAGCTGGACACGCCGCCACCGAACATGTCAGAGAGGCCGCCACCGCGTCCCTTGTGCATCAGGACCAGCACGATCATCAGCACACTGCTGATCGCGAGGATGACCGAGAAAATCAGAATCACAACATGCCTTCGTTCGTCAGGCGCCGGACAGGTCCGGCATGGCGTAGAAGCGGGCGATCCCGGCGAACTCCTCCGGCTGGAGGCTTGCTCCGCCGACCAGGGCTCCGTCGACGTCCGACTTCGCCATGATGGCGGCGATGTTCGCCGCTTTCACCGACCCGCCGTAAAGGATACGCAATGCAGCGGCCGTCTCCGACGACCAGGTCTCCTCGACCCGTCCGCGGATCGCGGCGCACACCTCCTGCGCGTCCTCGGGCGTCGCGACCTCGCCGGTGCCGATGGCCCACACGGGCTCGTAGGCGATGACGACGTCGGCGAGCTGGTCGGCGGTCAGACCGGCCAGCGAGCCGTCGAGCTGCTCGAGGGTGTGGGCGACGTGGTCGCCGGCCTGGCGGACCTCGAGGCCCTCGCCGACGCACACGATCGGGCTGATGCCCGCCGCGAGCGCCTTGGTGGCCTTGACGTTGACGACGGCGTCGCTCTCGGCGTGGTGCTCGCGCCGCTCGGAGTGACCGACGACGACGTACGAGCAGCCCAGCTTGGCCAGCATGGCCGCCGAGATCTCGCCCGTGTAGGCGCCGCCGTCGTGCTCGGACACGTCCTGCGCGCCGTAGCCGATCGCCAGGTGGTCACCGTCGACGAGCGTCTGCACGCTGCGGATGTCGGTGAACGGCGGGATGACGACGACCTCGGCCTTCTCGAAGTCGTGCTTCTTGTCCTGCAGCGTCCAGGCGAGCTTCTGGACGAGGACGACGGCTTCCTGGTGGTTGAGGTTGGACTTCCAGTTGCCGGCCATCAGGGGCGTGCGTGCGGAGCTCATGCGTCTGCGTTCCTGTCGGTGGATTCTTCGAGGATGTCCAGGCCCGGGAGCGTCTTGCCCTCGAGGTACTCCAGGCTCGCGCCGCCACCGGTCGAGATGTGACCGAACTGCGCGTCGTCGAAGCCCAGCTGCCGGACGGCTGCGGCGGAGTCACCGCCGCCGACGACCGACAGGCCGTCGACCTCGGTCAGGGCCTGCGCGACCGAGCGGGTGCCCTCGGCGAACGACGCCATCTCGAACACGCCCATCGGGCCGTTCCAGAAGACCGTCTTCGAGCCGCGGATCACGTCGGCGAACGCCGCCGCCGAGTCGGGGCCGATGTCGAGCCCGAGCTGGTCGGACGGGATCGCGTCGGCCGCGACGGTCGTCGCATCGGCGTCGGCGAAGGCCGGTGCCACGACGATGTCGGTCGGCAGCACCAGCCGGACGCCCTGCGCCTCGGCCTGCTCGATGTAGCCGCGGGCGACGTCGAGCTGGTCGTCCTCGAGCAGGGACTTGCCGACCTCGTGGCCCTGGGCCTTGAGGAACGTGAAGACCATGCCGCCGCCGATCAGCAGGTTGTCGGCCTTGGACAGCAGGTTGTCGATGACACCCAGCTTGTCGGAGACCTTCGACCCGCCGAGCACGACGGTGTACGGACGCTCGGGGCTCTCGGTCAGGCGCTCGAGCACCGTGACCTCGGCCTCGACGAGCCCGCCGACGGCTGCCGGCAGACGCGTCGCGACGTCGTAGACGCTGGCCTGCTTGCGGTGGACGACGCCGAAGCCGTCCGAGACGAACACGTCGGCCAGGGCCGCGAGCTCGTCGGCGAACGCACCGCGCACGGCGTCGTCCTTGCTGGTCTCGCCCTCGTTGAACCGGACGTTCTCGAGCACCGCGACCTGGCCGTCCTGCAGGGCGGCGCTGATGCGGTGCGCCTGCGCGCCGACCGTGTCGCCCGCGAACAGCACGGGCGAGCCGAGCAGCTCACCCAGCCGCTCGGCGACCGGCTCGAGCGAGTAGTCGGGGTTGGGAACGCCGTCGGGACGGCCGAGGTGCGCCGTCACGAGCACGCGAGCGCCCGCGTCGGCGAGCCGCTTGATGGTCGGCACGCTGGCGCGCACGCGTCCGTCGTCCGCGATCTTCTTGCCGTCGAGCGGCACGTTGAGATCGCTGCGGACGAGAACGCGCTTGCCGCGCAGGTCGCCGAGGTCCGAGACCGTGAGCACGCGCTTAGAGCGTCGAGCCGACGTGGACGACGAGGTCGGCGAGGCGGTTGCTGTAGCCCCACTCGTTGTCGTACCAGCCGACGACCTTGACCTGGTCGCCGATGACCTTGGTGAGGCCCGAGTCGAAGATGCACGACGACGGGTCGGTCACGATGTCGGCCGAGACGATCTCGTCCTCGGTGTAGACCAGGAAGCCCTTCATGGCGCCCTCGGCCGCAGCCTTGACGATCGCGTTGACCTCCTCGACCGTGGTCTCGCGCGAGGCGGTGAACGTCAGGTCGGTGGCCGAGCCGGTGGGCACGGGCACGCGCAGCGCGTAGCCGTCGAGCTTGCCCTTGAGCTCGGGCAGCACGAGGCTGACGGCCTTGGCGGCGCCGGTCGACGTCGGGATGATGCTGAGGTTGGCGGCCCGCGCGCGCCGCAGGTCGCTGTGGGGGGCGTCCTGCAGGTTCTGGTCCTGCGTGTACGCGTGGATCGTCGTCATCAGGCCCTTCTCGATGCCGAGGCCGTCGTTGAGCGCCTTGGCCATCGGTGCGAGGCAGTTCGTCGTGCACGACGCGTTGGAGATCACGGTGTGCGCGGCCGGGTCGTAGAGCTCGTGGTTGACGCCCATCACGACCGTGATGTCCTCGTTCTTGGCGGGCGCGGAGATGATGACCTTCTTGGCGCCGCCGTCGACGTGGGCCTTGGCCTTGGTCGCGTCGGTGAAGAAGCCGGTCGACTCGATGACGATGTCGACGCCGACGCTGGCCCAGTCGAGCTTGGCGGGGTCGCGCTCGGCGAAGGCCGCGATCTTCTGGTCGCCGACGAAGATGTTGGCGTCGTCGTACGTGACGTCGGCGTCGAGACGGCCGAGGATCGAGTCGTACTTGAGCAGGTGGGCGAGCGTCTTGTTGTCCGTCAGGTCGTTGACGGCGACGATCTCGATGTCAGCGCCGGCGGCACGCGCCGCGCGGAAGAAGTTGCGGCCGATGCGGCCAAATCCATTGATGCCTACGCGTACGGTCACGGGAAACTGATCTCCTGCTGGATCGGGTGGGTAACGTCCCCACCCTACCGAGGTGCCGGCCCTACCGGCGAGTCACCTGCGTGTCGCGTTCCCCAGGGAGCCCGCCCGCGGCCGAACGAGATGCTCGTTCCCCAGGGAGGCCGCCCGCGGCCGAACGAGACCCTCGTTCCCCAGGGAGGCCGCCCGCGGCCGACCGTGAGCGAAGCGAGGGGAACCCACCCAAGCCCGATCGCTGACGTCCGCCTCGGTCGCTGGCGCTCCCTCACGGTCGCTCCGCTCCCTGGCGAACGAGACGCTCGTTCCCCAGGGAGGCCGCCCGCGGCCGACCGTGAGCGAAGCGAGGGGAACCCACCCCAGCCCGATCGCCGACCTCCGCCACGGTCGCTGGCGCTCCCTCACGGTCGCTCCGCTCCCTGGCGAACGAGATGCTCGTTCCCAGGGAGGCCGCCCGCGGCCGAACGAGATGCTCGTTCCCGGGGAGGCCGCCCGCGGCCGAACGAGACGCTCGTTCCCCAGGGAGGCCGCCTGCGGCCGACCGTGAGCGAAGCGAGGGGAACCCACCCAAGCCCGATCGCCGACCTCCGCCACGGTCGCTCCGCTCCCTGGCGAACGAACGGGTGGGGTCAGTCGTCGGCGAGGGCGTCGTCACCCAGGGTCGACTCGGTGTCGGGGATGCCGAGGTCCTCGGCGCGCTTGTCGGCCATCGCCAGCAGACGGCGGATGCGGCCCGCGATGGCGTCCTTCGTCAGGGCCGGCTCGTGCAGCTGGCCGAGCTCCTCGAGGCTCGCCTGACGGTGCTCGACGCGCAGCGTGCCGGCCATCTTGAGGTGGTCGGGCACCTCGTCGCCGAGGATCTCCAGGGCACGCTGGGCGCGGGCGCCGGCCGCGACGGCGGCACGGGCCGAGCGGCGCAGATTGGCATCGTCGAAGTTGGCGAGCCGGTTGGCGGTCGCGCGCACCTCGCGGCGCATGCGGCGCTCCTCCCACGCCAGGAGCGACTCGTGGGCACCCAGGCGCGTCAGGAGCGCACCGATGGCCTCGCCGTCACGGATGACGACGCGGTCGATGCCACGCACCTCACGCGCCTTGGCGCTGATGCCGACCCGCCGTGCGGCGCCGACGAGCGCGAGGGCGGCCTCGGGGCTCGGGCAGCTGACCTCGAGGGCCGACGAGCGTCCGGGCTCGGTCAGCGAGCCGTGCGCCAGGAACGATCCGCGCCAAGCCGCGACGGCGTCGCACGACGAGCCCGAGACCACCTGCGGCGGGAGACCGCGGATGGGACGTCCGCTGCCGTCGATCAGCCCGGTCTGACGGGCGAGGGCCTCGCCGTCCTTCGAGACCCGGACGACGTAGTGGGTGTCCTTGCGGATGCCGGCGTTCTGCATCACGAGGATCTCGCTGTCGTGGCCGTAGATCTCGGCGATGTCCTTGCGCAGGCGACGCGCGGCCGCTCCGGTGTCGAGCTCGGCCTCGACCACGATGCGTCCCGACACGATGTGCAGGCCGCCCGAGAAGCGCAGGATCGAGGACACCTCGGCCTTGCGGCAGCACGACTTCGTGATGGTGGTGCTCGCGAGTTCCGCCTTGACCTGGGCCGTCATCGCCATGCAGAAGTTCCCCTACCGAGTCGTCGTCGTCAGGCGTCCGGTCGTGCCGAGACCGCCTGAACGGATCGTGGACACCCTACGCCTGTCGCATGACGTGGCCGAATGCGGCCGCAAGACGTGCGGGGTCGTGCTGGTCGGAGTCGGGGCCCGTCGCCAGGTCGGAGACGAACAGCCGCGCGCCGAGTGCGTGGGCCGTCGCCTCGAGGGTTCCGCGGTCGTCGACCAGGCTCGTGTCGGCGATGACGGCGTCGAGTCGCAGCTCGGGCGCGTGGGCCGCCAGGACGTCGAGGTGGTCGGTGGGGCTCAGCCCCTCGGTCTCGCCGTGCTGCTCGGTCAGGTTGAGCACGAGCGCCCGCCTGGCCGGCGTCGAGATGAGGACGTCGCGCAGCCCCGGCACCAGCAGCGTCGGCATGATGCTCGTGAACCACGACCCCGGGCCGACGACGACCCAGTCGGCCGCCTCGACGGCCCGCACGGCCTCGGGGCATGCCGGCGGGTCGCTGGGGTCGAGCCGCACCGAGATGACCTGGCCGTCGGTCGACGCGACCTCGACCTGGCCGCGGACGACCGTCAGCCGGTCGGGCGCCGACCGCAGGTGCACGTCGGCCTCGATGTCGAGCGGCACGTCGGCCATCGGCAGCACGCGTCCCTGCGCGCCGAGGAGGTCGCCGACCAGGTCGAGCCCGGCGACCTGGTCGCCGAGCTGGTCCCAGATCGCGGCGATCAGCAGGTTGCCGACCGCGTGACCGTCGAGCGGGCCGTCGCTGGAGAAGCGGTGCTGCAGGATGCCGGCCCACGTGCGCCCCCACTCGTCGTCGCCGCACAGCGCCGCCAGCGCCATGCGCAGGTCGCCGGGCGGCAGGCCGCCGAGCTCCTGGCGCAGACGTCC
Organism: Aeromicrobium sp. Root472D3; assembly: GCF_001426485.1. Taxonomy (GTDB): domain Bacteria; phylum Actinomycetota; class Actinomycetes; order Propionibacteriales; family Nocardioidaceae; genus Aeromicrobium. The sequence goes on from NZ_LMET01000001.1 coordinate 2,595,633, forward strand.
CGACGAGCCGCCGTTGTCGGCGACCGTGACGACCCCGGTCAGCTCGGTCGTCAGCCGGCGCAGCGCCGACAGGCTCGCCGCGAGACCGTGCCCTCCCCCGAGCGAGACGACCCGCAGGTCGCCCTCGAAGCGTTCGGGCCTCTCGGGGCGGGCGGGGCGCGCGATCACTCCCGCCCCAGGTCGCGGTGGACGACCAGGGTGCGGACGCCGCGGGCGCGCAGGCGGTCGGCGAACGCCTCGGACATCGCGACGCTGCGGTGGCGTCCGCCCGTGCAGCCGATCGCGATCGTCAGGAAGTGCTTGTCCTCGTTGAGGTAGCCGCCCGTGAGCAGCGCGACGAGCTTCTCGTACTGCTCGAGGAACTCCTCGGCCCGCGGCTGACCGAGCACGTACTCGCTGACGGGCTGGTCGAGCCCGCTGAGGGGCCGCAGGTCGTCGACCCAGAACGGGTTGGGCAGGAACCGCAGGTCGGCGACCATGTCGGCGTCGATGGGGATGCCGTACTTGAAGCCGAACGACATGACGGACGCGCGCAGGCCCGAGTCGGCGTCCTCGAAGGCCGCGTTGATGCGCTGGCCCAGCTGGTGGACGTTGAGGGTCGTGGTGTCGACGACGATGTCGGCGCGCCCGCGGATGCGGCGCAGGAGCTCGCGCTCGCGGTCGAAGCCGTCCATCAGGCGTCCTTCGCGGCTGAGCGGGTGCGGCCTGCGGGCCGCCTCCTGCCGGCGCACCAGCACCTCGTCGGACGCCTCGAGGTAGAGGATGCGCGACATCACGCCGACGTCGCGCAGCGACTCGAGCGCCTCGACCAGTCCCCCGAAGAACTCGCGCGACCGGGCGTCGACCACGACGGCGAGCTTGTCGATGTCGTCGGAGGCGCTGATGGTCTGGACGGCCCCCGACAGCAGCTCGGGCGGGATGTTGTCGATGACGTAGTAGCCGAGCTTCTCGAGGACCTTCGCGGCCGTCCCGCGTCCGGCACCGGTCATGCCCGTCACGATGACGAACTGCCTGAGCTGGGACATCTAGTCCTCCAAGATCTCGCCGGTCGCGGTGTTGACGGCCGGTGCGGCGTCGCCGGTCGCGAGCGCCTCCACGATGGATTGTGCCGTAGCCGCGCCGATGCCGGGTACCGTGGCGATCTCCTCGGCGCTGGCCGCCCGCAGCTTCTTGACCGAGCCGAACGACTTCAGCAGCGCCTTGCGCCGCGTCGGGCCCAGACCGGCCACGGGATCGAGCACGCTCTCGATCATCGACTTGCTGCGACGCCCGCGGTGGTGGGCGATCGCGAAGCGGTGCGCCTCGTCGCGCAGGTTCTGCAGCAGGTACAGGCCTTCGCTGTCGCGGGGCAGGATGACCGGGTCGTCGTCGTCGGGCAGCCACACCTCCTCGAGGCGCTTGGCCAGGCCGACCAGGGCCACGTCGGTGACGTCGAGCGCCTGCATCGCGGCGTGGGCCGCGGCGACCTGCGGCGGTCCGCCGTCGACGACGACCAGGGCCGGCGTGTACGCGAAGCGCTTGGGCTTGCCGGTCTCGGGGTCGATGCCCGGCCCGTCGTCGTCGTTGTCCTCGCGCGCCTTGAGCAGCGCGGTGAAGCGACGCGTGATGACCTCGTGCATCGCGGCGACGTCGCTCTGCCCCTCGTTGCGGATCGTGAACCGCCGGTACTCGGACTTGCGGGGCAGCCCGTCCTCGAAGACGACCATCGACGCGACGGTCTCGGTGGCACCCAGGTTGGAGATGTCGTAGCACTCGATGCGCAGCGGAGCGGTCTGCAGGTCGAGCGCCGCCTGGATCTCCTCGAGCGCGAGGCTGCGGGCCGTCAGGTCGGACGACCGCTTCATCTTGTGGCGCATGAGCGACTGCTTGGCGTTCTGCTCGACGGTCTGCATCAGGGCGCGCTTGTCGCCGCGCTGCGGGACGCGGATCGTGACGGGCCCCTCGCGCCGCTCGCTGAGCAGGGCCGTGACGGTCGCCGAGTCGGCCGGCATCGCCGGCACCAGCACCTCGCGCGGCACGGCGGACGCCGAGGCGTCCTGGTAGAGCGTCATGAGGGCGCGCTGCACGAGCTCGGGGAACTCGGCCTCGTCGGCCTTCTCAGCGACCCAGCCGCGCTGGCCGCGGATGCGTCCGCCGCGCACGGAGAAGATCTGCACCGCGATCTCGAGCGGGTCGTCGACGAAGCCCAGGACGTCGGCGTCGGTGCCGTCGCCGAGGACGACGGTCTGCTTCTCGAGCACCCGGCGCAGGGCGCCGAGGTCGTCGCGCAGCTTGGCCGCGAGCTCGTACTCCTCGCGTCCGGACGCCTCGAGCATCTTGGTCTCGATGCGCTTGGTGAACCCGGACGTCTGGCCGCCCATGAACGCCAGGAAGTCGTTGACGATCGCACGGTGCTGGTCGGGGCTGACCCGTCCGACGCACGGGGCGGCGCACTTGCCGATGTCGCCCAGCAGGCACGGGCGGCCGATCGCCTTCGACCGCCGGAACACCCCCGCCGAGCACGAGCGCATCGGGAACACCCGCAGCAGCGTGTCGACGGTGTCGCGGATGGCCCACGCGTGGCCGTAGGGGCCGAAGTAGCGGACGCCCTTGCGCTGCGCCCCCCGCATGACGGTGACCCGCGGGAACTCCTCGCCGACCGTGACGGCCAGCCACGGGTACGACTTGTCGTCGCGGTACTTGACGTTGAAGCGCGGGTCGAACTCCTTGATCCAGGAGTACTCCAGCGCCAGGGCCTCGACCTCGGTGCTGACGACCGTCCACTCCACCGAGCTCGCGGTGCGCACCATCTGCTGCGTGCGGGGGTGCAGGTTGGAGATGTCCTGGAAGTACGAGCTGAGGCGGGGACGCAGCGACTTGGCCTTGCCGACGTAGACCACGCGTCGTTCGGCGTCGCGGAACTTGTAGACGCCCGGCTCCGTGGGGATCTCCCCCGGAGCCGGACGGTACGTCGTCGGATCTGCCACCGAGCCGGCCTACGAGCCTGCGAGCGCGGGCGTCGCGGACCGGGCCTCGGCGAGCAGCGGCTTGAGGAACGAGCCGGTGTAGCTCGCCTCGACCTCGGCGACCTGCTCGGGCGTGCCCTGCGCCACGAGCATGCCGCCGCCGCTGCCGCCCTCGGGGCCCATGTCGATGACCCAGTCGGCGGTCTTGATGACGTCGAGGTTGTGCTCGATGACGATGACCGAGTTGCCGGTGTCGACGATGCGCTGCAGGACGAGCAGCAGCTTGCGGATGTCCTCGAAGTGCAGGCCCGTGGTGGGCTCGTCGAGCACGTAGACGGTGCGTCCGGTCGACCGCTTCTGCAGCTCGGCCGAGAGCTTGACGCGCTGCGACTCGCCGCCCGACAGCGTCGTGGCGGGCTGGCCCAGGCGGACGTAGCCCAGACCGACCTCGACGAGGGTGCGCAGGTGGCGGGCGATCACGGGGATGGCCTCGAAGAACTCGACGGCCTCCTCGATCGGCATGTCGAGGACGTCGGCGATCGACTTGCCCTTGTAGTGCACCTCGAGCGTCTCGCGGTTGTAGCGCGCGCCGTGGCAGACCTCGCACGGCACGTAGACGTCGGGCAGGAAGTTCATCTCGATCTTGATCGTGCCGTCGCCGGAGCACGCCTCGCAGCGCCCGCCCTTGACGTTGAACGAGAAGCGCCCCTGCAGGTAGCCGCGCATCTTGGCCTCGGGCGTCTGCGCGAACAGCTTGCGCACGTGGTCGAAGACGCCCGTGTACGTCGCCGGGTTGGACCGCGGCGTGCGGCCGATCGGCGACTGGTCGACGTGGATGACCTTGTCGACCTCGTCGAGACCCGTGATGGTGCGGTGGCGCCCGGGGATCGTGCGCGCACCGTAGATCGAGCGTGCCAGCTGCGTGTAGAGGATGTCGTTGACCAGGCTCGACTTGCCCGAGCCGGAGACACCCGTGACCGCGACGAACATGCCGAGCGGGAAGGCCACGTCGATGCCGCGCAGGTTGTTCTCCTTGGCGCCGAGCACCTTGAGCTCGCGGCCCTTGACCTTCTTGCGACGCTTCTCGGGCACGGGGATCGACTTGCGGCCCGACAGGTACTGGCCGGTCAGCGACTGCTCGCTGGCGTAGAGCTCGTCGACGGGGCCCGAGACGATGACCTGCCCGCCGTGCTCGCCGGCACCGGGGCCGATGTCGACGGCCCAGTCGGCGGCGCGGATCGTGTCCTCGTCGTGCTCGACGACGATCAGCGTGTTGCCGAGGTCGCGCAGGCGCACGAGGGTCTCGATGAGGCGCTGGTTGTCGCGCTGGTGCAGGCCGATCGACGGCTCGTCGAGGACGTAGAGCACACCGACCAGACCTGCGCCGATCTGCGTCGCGAGTCGGATGCGCTGCGCCTCGCCGCCGGACAGGGAGCCGGCGGCGCGGTCGAGCGCCAGGTAGTGCAGGCCGACGTCGAGCAGGAACCGCAGGCGCTCGTTGATCTCCTTGAGCACCCGCTCGCCGATCTGCCGCTCGCGGTCGCTCATCTCGAGGGTCGCGAGGTAGTCGCTCGCCTCGCGGATCGACATGGCCGACACCTCGGCGATGTTCTTCGGGCCGTGCTCGGTGGAGTTGAGGGTCACCGCGAGGATGACGGGGCGCAGCCGGGTGCCGTTGCAGACGCGGCACGGGACCTCGCGCATGAAGCCCTCGAGCCGCTCCTTGCTCGTCTCGGACTCGGTCTCGGCGTGACGGCGCTCGATGTAGGTGATCGCGCCCTCGAACTCGGTGTAGTACGAGCGGACGCGCCCGTAGCGGTTCTTGTAGCGGACGTGCACCTTGGTCGAGTGGCCGTGCAGGATCGCGTCCTGCACCTCGCGCGACAGGTCGCCCCACGGGGTGTCGGCGCTGAAGCCGAGCTCGTCGGCCAGCGCCCCGACCAGGCGCGAGTAGTAGTCGGCCACGTGCGCGGACGCCCACGGGACGACGGCGCCGTCGTTGAGCGACTTCGCGTCGTCGGGGACGACGAGCTCGGGGTCGACCTCCATGCGCGTGCCGAGGCCGTGGCACTCGGGGCACGCGCCGAAGGGGGCGTTGAACGAGAACGAGCGCGGCTCGAGCTCGTCGACCTCGAGCGGGTGGTCGTTGGGGCACGCGAGCTTCTCGGAGAAGCGACGCGTGCGGTTCTCGTCATCCTCGTCGAGGTCGACGTAGTCGATGATCACGAGGCCGTCGGCGAGGTTGAGCGCGGTCTCGATCGACTCGGTGAGCCGCTGCTGCGAGCTGGCCTTGACCTGCAGGCGGTCGACGACGACGTCGATTGTGTGCTTCTTCTGCTTGGCGAGCTTGGGCGGCTCGTCGGACAGCATGTGCACCTCGCCGTCGACGACGGTGCGGCTGAAGCCCTGCGTCTGCAGCTGGCGGAATAGCTCGAGGTACTCGCCCTTGCGGCCGCGGATGACCGGCGCGAGCACCTGGAAGCGCGTGCCCTCGTCGCCGGCCATGATGCGGTCGACGATCTGCTGCGGGGTCTGGCGGGCGATCGGCTCGCCGCACGTCGGGCAGTGGGCGCGTCCGGCGCGGGCGTACAGCAGGCGCAGGTAGTCGTACACCTCGGTGATCGTGCCGACCGTCGAGCGCGGGTTGCGGCTCGTGGACTTCTGGTCGATCGAGACCGCCGGTGACAGGCCCTCGATGAAGTCGACGTCGGGCTTGTCCATCTGACCGAGGAACTGCCGCGCGTACGCCGACAGCGACTCGACGTAGCGGCGCTGGCCCTCGGCGAAGATCGTGTCGAACGCGAGCGACGACTTGCCCGAGCCCGACAGGCCCGTGAAGACGATCAGCGAGTCGCGCGGAAGATCGAGCGAGACGTCCTTGAGGTTGTGCTCGCGTGCGCCGCGGATGACGAGGCGATCGGTCACTGGCTCCCCTGAAAAGTTGTGGATGCAGGGCAGAGTTCTGCCCTCGGTCATGGTAACGACGGCCCCCGACAGTTTCTTTCCGCGGAGCGGGTCGGGCTTCTCACACGTCCCCCGGTTGCGGCGGCGGCGCGGCGCCGCGTGCTCTGGCAGGCTGTGACCCATGACCTACACCGGAGAAGTCGAGGTCGGCGGTCCCGCCGACGTGCAGTCCGCGGGCGACCTGCAGATCACCAAGGTCGCCGTCGGCGAGATGAACAACAACGCGTACCTGCTGCGGTGCACGCTGACCGGCGAGCAGGTGCTGGTGGACGCCGCCAACGAGGCCGACCGTCTGCTCGAGCTGGTCGGCGGCGACGGCCTGGCCCGCGTCGTCACGACCCACCGCCACGGCGACCACTGGCAGGCCCTCGAGACCGTGGTCGAGCGCACCGGCGCCGAGACCGTCGCCGGCGAGCGCGACGCCGACGAGCTGCCCGTGCCCGTCGACGTCCGCGTGCAGACCGGCGCGCGGGTGCGCGTCGGGTCGTGCGAGCTCGAGGTCGTCGAGATCGTCGGCCACACCCCCGGCTCGATCGCCCTCGCGTACGACGACCCCGACGGCATCGTGCACCTCTTCACGGGCGACTCGCTGTTCCCCGGCGGCGTCGGCAAGACCTGGTCGCCCGAGGACTTCGCGACGCTGGTCGACGAGGTCGAGTCCAAGATCTTCGGCGCCTACCCCGACGACACCCGCGTGTACCCGGGCCACGGGCACGACACGACGCTCGGCGTCGAGCGTCCGCACCTCGCGGAGTGGCGCTCCCGCGGGTGGTGACGGCGGTCCCGTGAGCGGGTGGTGGCAGGTGCTGCCGGCCCTCGCGGCCGCCATCGCCGTGACGTGGGCGGTGCTGGTCGCGACGCTCTACGTGGTCGGACGACGCCACGACGACCCAGTGCGGCTGCGCGACGCGCTGCGCCTGATGCCCGACCTCGTGCGTCTGCTGCGCCGGCTGGCGTCGGACGCCTCGCTCCCCCGCGGCGTGCGGCTGCGCGTCGTCCTGCTGGGGCTGTACCTGGCGATGCCGATCGACCTCGTGCCGGACGTGATCCCCGTCGTGGGGTACGTCGACGACGTCCTGGTCGTGATCCTGGTGCTGCGGTCGGTGACGCGCCGGGCCGGGCCGCAGGCGCTCGACCGGCACTGGCCCGGCACGCGCGAGGGCCTGCGCGCCCTGCGCTCGCTGGCCGGGCTCGCCCCGGACGCCCCCACATGACCGCCCGCTGCGCCACACTGGTGCCGTGCTGCTCGCCATCGTCCTCGCCGTCCTCGCCGTGCTCGCCCTGTCGCTGTGGTCGCTGGTGCAGGCCGAGCGCCTGCGGCCCGTCAGGGCCGTGCTCTCGATGGCGGTCGCGATGGTCGCGATCGGCGCGTGGCTGATCACGGCGTGCGGTGTCGAGAGTCTCGACGTCGGCTACGGCTACGTCGCCAGCGGCGGGCCGCTGCCGACCCTGATCGTCGCGAGCCGGCCCCAGCTGGTCGGCGCCGCGCTCGTCTGGGGCGCCTCGATGCTCGTGGCCGGGGTCGTGGGCCGACACCTCACGAGGCGATCCACGCGCACCGCAGACTGACGGCACGAGCGGACGTCACTGCCGGGGCTTGAGCTTGCTGGCCGGCAGCCACGCGATCTGCGAGGCGTCGCTGTGCCGCTGCGTGCGGCTCGGGACGACGTAGACGACCTGCGCCTCGTAGCCGTCGGACGTGCGCCGCCAGCCCAGGACGAGCCCCGGGTACTCCTGCGCGACCTGCGTCGTGAGGTTCGAGAGGTTGACCCAGACGTGGTAGACCGGCGGGGGCTGCGGCACCTCGATCGCGTACGGGTCGGCGGCGGCGAGCGGTCGTCCGTCGATCGAGCCGTTGGGGTTCACCCCCGCAGGATACGTCGATTCGAACAGGTGTTCTAGTCCGCCCCCGACCTCTCCGTCACGGCGCACGGCGAGGTGCTGCCGGTGCACCGAGCCGTGAACCCGTCGGGCAGCCGGGGCGCGGTCGACGGGGAGGCGAACGGCGGCTCGTCCCGCCACGGCCCCTGCTCGATCGTGACCTCGGGCACGGGCAACGGCGTCGTGGTGCGCGGGAACGGCACCACCTCGGCCACCCGCCGGGCATCGGCCACGTCGTCGTCCGAGGCGATCTGCACCCCCGCCCCGACGCACGCGGCCACCGCTGCGGCGGCGAGGACGAGACGTCTCATGCCCGCATTCTGCCCCACCGCGCCGGCGCTCGTCTCGAGTAGCGGATCGACGCCCAGCGCCTACCGTGGTGGCATGAAGCTCATCGGCCCGGTCGCGCTCGCCGTCGTGCTCGCCGTCGCGCCGGCGGCCTGCAGCGGCTCGTCCGACTCGTCCGACGGCGGCACGCCCCGGCTCTCGGCCGCCGAGGCGATGGACGCCACCTGCACCGAGGTGCGGGCCGGCATCGACGAGTTCAACCGCGAGGACTACGCCGGGACCGTCGAGCACTTCGCCAAGGCCAAGGTGCCGGCGAAGGTCTACGCCAAGGTCAACGAGGAGCCGGAGGCCGACGCCCTGCTCGACGCCGTCGAGTACTACGCGAACCTCGCCCCGGAGAACTATCCCGAGGCCGCGCGCAGCTCGGAGAGCTTCGCCCGCAACAAGGTCATCACCCTCGAGCAGTGCGCCTCGGACGAGCCGATCGACGCGACGCCCGGCACCCCCGTCTAGGACGACTCGCGGGTCAGCGACACGTACACCGCGTTGACGGCCACGGCCTGCTCGAGCTCGGTCGAGACGCCGGCGAAGAACTGCGACCGGTAGGTCTCGTCGGTCACGGCGTAGACCGTGAAGTAGAGGCCCGCGAACGCCGAGAGGAACACCGAGACCTGCCACAGGTCGTTGGTGACGGGGATCAACCGCCCGAGCGACGACGGCAGCCGGGTGACGGGCTCCCCCGTCCAGGCCTCGACCGTCGAGTCGGGGATCGTCAGCGAGCCGAACACGACGAAGAACGCGAACAGGCCGAGGCTCAGCAGCAGCACCTGGACCGCCTGGTTGAATAGCAGCACCAGGACGAGGTTGGCCCGCGCGAACCGGGGCAGGTCGGGCGGAACCGCGGCCACGAGGCGCGACGCCTCCTCGGCCGGCGTGCCCGCGCAGCACTCGACGACGCGCGGCCCGACGACCTCGCGCTCGACCTCGCGCACCTCCTCCGGCAGCCGGACGAGCAGGAACACCGCGGCGATGACCGCGAAGAAGCCGACCGCGATCCACAGCACGTGGCGTGGCATCAGCGCCGCGACCTGCCAGACCTCGGCGTTGATGAACAGGAACGTCACGGCGAGCAGCAGCAGCGGCAGCGCGCGGGTCAGCAGCGGGAACATCAGCCCCAGCGAGCTGAACGTGCGCCGCACGGCCCATCGCATCATCGTGCCCATCCGCAGCAGACGACCCGCGAACAGGCCCAGCAGCGCCAGGAAGACCAGCAGGCCGACGGCCGTGCCGAGCGAGCCGCGGTCGGCCCAGGCCGCGCCGACCAGGAGACCCGCCGCGACCGAGACACCCACGATCAGGACGATGACGGCGACGATGCGCTTGCTCGACAGCCACCCCTCGACGGTGTCGGCGCGGTCGCCCGTGAAGTACGGCAGGCCGTGGTCGTCGAACCACGCCTCGATGTGCTCGACGGTGCGGGCATCGGGCCGGGGGGCGGGCACGGTCAGAAGGTGACGGGGAGCTCGTCGACGCCGAACACGAACGACAGCTGGCGGAACGTCAGCTCCTCCTGCGGGCGGGCGAGCGCCAGGTCCGGGAAGCGCTGGAACAGCTTCGGCAGCGCGATCCGCAGCTCCATGCGGGCCAGCTCGGCACCGATGCAGCGGTGGATGCCGTGCCCGAACGCCAGGTGCCCGGACGACGGGACGCGCGCGGGATCGAACTCGTCGGGACGGTCGCCGGCGACGTCCGGGTCGCGGTTGGCGCCGTTGAGCGAGGCGAGGATGACGTCGCCGGCCTTGATCTTCTGGCCGAACAGCTCCATGTCGTGCTTGGCGAAGCGCGGGAACGCGACCTGGACGACCGACAGGTAGCGCAGCAGCTCCTCGACGACCCGGTCGACGTCCTCGGGCGAGCCGCTGCGGACGAGCTCGGCGTAGGCCGGGTCGCGCAGCAGGACGATCGTGCCGAGCGCGATCATGCCGGCCGTGGTCTCGAAGCCGCCCGTGAAGATGCCGTCGGCCAGGCCCGCGAGGTCGAAGTCGCTGATCGTGTCGCCCTCGTCGCGGATGATCTGGCCGAGCAGGCCCGGGCCGGGCTCCTTGCGCTGACGGGCCACGGCCTCGAACAGGAACTTGCGCTGGTCGGACACCGCGCCGAAGGCCGCCGCGCCGCCGTTCGTGGCGTCGAAGCGGTCGCTGCCGAGCTTGGCGAAGGCCTGGCTGTCGGCGTAGTCGAGCCCCAGCAGCGCACAGATGGTCTGGAACGGGATCGGGAACGCGACCGCGGTGCACAGGTCGGCCCCCTGGCCGGCGGCCTCGAGCGCATCGAGCTGCGCGTCGACGAAGTCGCTGATCATGGGCTCGAGACGCGCGAGGCGGCGCATCGTGAACTCCGGCGTGACGATCTTGCGCAGGCGGGTGTGCAGCGGCGGGTCGGTGAAGCCGAGCCCGCCGATGTCGTCGGCCGTCGCCGGTCCGTCACCGTGGAACAGGTGCCGGATGTCGTTGCTGTAGCTGTCGCGATCGGTCAGGATCGTGCGCGCCTCGTCGTGGCCCGTCACGAGGTAGGCCGTGAACGTGAACGGCAGCTCGAGCTTGTGCATCGGCTCGGTCGCGCGCCACCGCGCGATCTCGGGCAGGGCGTCCATACCGTCGCGCTGCAGAGGGATCTTGGTCTGATCGGGGATGAACGACAGCGCGCTGAGGTCGATGCCGTTCTTCTGGATGCGTTTGACGAGCATCCGACCGACCCAACGGCGCACTCTTCCCTTGACGTCGATCACGTGAAGAAACTACACGTCACGCTTGCAGGTTCGCGCCAGCCGGTAGAGGGTGTCACGAAAGCGATGCCCACAGGCACGCACTTTCGATGGGGGCTGCATGACGACCGACACCGCGAATGCCGAGCGACCGACCGAGCTGAAACGGGTCATGGGGCCCAAGCTCCTCCTGCTGTTCATCGTCGGCGACATCCTGGGAGCCGGGATCTACGCCGTCACGGGGCAGATGGCGGGGCAGGTGGGAGGCATCGTCTGGCTGCCGTTCCTCCTGGCGTTCGTCGTCGCCACGATGACGGCGCTGTCGTACCTCGAGCTGGTCACGAAGTACCCGCAGGCCGCGGGTGCCGCCCTCTACGCCCACAAGGCGTTCGGTGTGCACTTCATCACGTTCCTGGTCGCGTTCGCCGTGGTCTGCTCGGGCATCACGAGCGCCTCGACGTCCGCCAAGACGCTCGCCGACAACTTCTCGGGCGGCCTGGAGATCAACGGCTGGATCGACAGCGCGCTGACGCCCGGTGCCATCACGGCCATCGCGATGGGCTTCATGGTCCTGCTGGCGCTGATCAACCTGCGCGGCGTCGGCGAGAGCGTCAAGTTCAACGTCGTCCTGACGCTCGTCGAGGTCGCGGCCCTGACGATCGTGATCGGCGTCGGCTTCTACGTCATCGGCCGCGGTGACGCCGACATGTCCGAGCTCGTGCAGTTCAGCGACTACGGCGACCGGGGCATGTTCCTGGCCGTCACGGCGGCGACGTCGATCGCGTTCTTCGCGATGGTGGGCTTCGAGGACGCCGTCAACATGGTCGAGGAGGTCGAGGAGCCCGAGAAGATCTTCCCCCGGACGATGCTGACGGGCCTCGGCATCGCGGTCATCATGTACATGTTCGTCGCCGTCTCGGTCGTCAGCGTGCTGACGGCACCCGAGCTCAAGACGATCGCCGACTCCGAGGGGCGCGCGCTGCTCGAGGTCGTCTCGAAGGGTGCACCCGACTTCCCGATCGACAAGGTGTTCCCGTTCCTCGCGGTGTTCGCGGTCGCCAACACGGCGCTCATCAACATGCTGATGGCCAGCCGCCTGCTGTACGGCATGTCGCGCCAGCGCGTGCTGCCCAAGCAGCTCGGAGCCGTGCTGCCCGGGCGTCGCACGCCGTGGGCCGCGATCCTGTTCTCGACGCTCATGGCGCTCGGCCTGATCTTCTACGTGACGCGCGATCCCGACAGCAACGTCGTGGCCAACCTGTCGAACGTCACGTCGCTGCTGCTGCTGTGCGTGTTCGCGGTCGTCAACATCGCGTGCGTCGTCCTGCGCCGTCGCCGCGACCCCGACGCGAAGACGTCGTTCCGCTCCCCCGGCCCCCTGCCGGCCGTCGCGGCCGTCCTGTGCCTCTTCCTGGCCGGCCCGTGGGTCGACCGCGACGGCGCGGTGTACGAGATCGCAGGCGTCCTGATGCTGATCGGTGTGGCGCTGTGGGCCCTCACGCTGCTGGTCAACAGGGCCACCGGCACCGGCACCGGCGACCTCGGGGAGCTCACCGACGACGTCGAGGTCGAGTAGACCCCGACACGACGACGAACGGCCGGCCCCCGCGAGGGGACCGGCCGTTCGTGCGTTCGCCTCGGGCGACGAGGATCAGACCTCGTCGTCGGCAGCGCCCGTCGTGACCTTGGGCGTGCCGTCGGGGTTGAGGCCCGCCTTCTCGCGACGGCTCGACACCGTCAGGCTGACGATCGCGGTGATGCTGAGGATGCCGACGATCACGCCGAGGCTCAGCAGCGTCGGGATCTCGTAGACCGGCACGTGCTCGCCACCGTTGATGAACGGCAGCTCGTTCTCGTGCAGCGCGTGCAGGATCAGCTTGACGCCGATGAACGCGAGCAGGATCGCGAGGCCCTGCGACAGGTAGATGAGCTTCTTGAGCAGACCGCCCAGCAGGAAGTACAGCTGACGCAGACCCATCAGCGCGAACACGTTGGCCGTGAAGACCAGGTACGGCTCCTTCGTGAGGCCGTAGATCGCGGGGATCGAGTCGAGCGCGAACAGCAGGTCGGTCGTGCCGAGGGCGATGATGACCAGGAACATCGGCGTGATGGCGCGCTTGCCGTTCTCGTGGACGAACAGCTTCAGGCCGTCCCACTGCTCCGACACCGTGAAGCGCTTGCGCGCCATGCGGACGACCGCGTTCTCGCCGTCGTCGTCGTGGTCGGTGTCCTTCATCAGGTTGTAGCCCGTGTAGAGCAGGAACGCACCGAAGATGTAGAAGATCCACGAGACCTGCTCGATCGCGACCGCGCCCAGCGCGATGAACACCGCGCGGAAGATCAGGGCGATGACGATGCCCACCATCAGGGCTTCCTGCTGGTACTTCCGCGGCACCTTGAAGCTGGCCATGATGATGATGAAGATGAACAGGTTGTCGATCGACAGGCTGTACTCGGTCAGCCAGCCGGCGAAGAACTGCAGACCGAAGTCGCCGTCCTTGATCGTCGAGTCGTTGTGGTAGATCGAGACCCAGATGCCGAAGGCGATCGCGAGTCCGACGTACACGCTCAGGTAGGTCGCGCACTCCTTCATCGACGGCTCGTGCGGACGACGCGCGACGATCAGGATGTCGAAGAGCAGCACCGCGAGCGTCACGCCGATCGTGATCGCCCATTCGGTGGTGGATACGTTCAAGAGAGTCCTCCGGTCTCATGCAGGCCGGAGGTCTCTTCCGCCGCTGGCGCGGCCCGCAACACCGGGTGACTGCAGGGAGTCACCGTGATGACGGCGTTGCGGTTGGGGAATACTCCCCTCCGAGGCACATTCTTGCAGGCAGAGGCCAGATCTGCCTCATCTGAGACCGCCGCACGACGGCGATGTGAGCGCCGTCTCGCCCTCGGACGTCGGCCCGCGTCGCGGCGCCGGCGCCGTGCTCCGTCAGACGCCGGCCTCGAGCATGCCGCGCAGCTCCTTCTTCAGGTCGCCGATCTCGTCGCGCAGGCGCGCCGCGACCTCGAACTGCAGCTCGGCCGCGGCGGCCCGCATCTGCTCGCTGAGCTGCTCGATCAGTGCCGCCAGCTCGCCCGACGGGAGGTTGGCCAGATCGGCCGTGTGCTGGCCCAGCGGCACGGGCGCGCCCTTGCGTCGCTTGTCGCCCGTGGCCGCCAGCAACGAGGCCGTGTCGGCGTCCTCGCGTGCCAGCATGTCGGTGATGTCGCCGATCTTGCGTCGCAGCGGCGTCGGGTCGATGCCGTTGGCCGTGTTGTAGGCGACCTGCTTCTCGCGGCGACGGTTGGTCTCGTCGATCGCGTAGGCCATCGAGTCCGTGATGCGGTCGGCGTACATGATGACCTGGCCCGAGACGTTGCGCGCCGCGCGGCCGATCGTCTGGATCAGCGAGCGCTCCGACCGCAGGAAGCCCTCCTTGTCGGCGTCGAGGATCGCGACGAGGCTCACCTCCGGCAGGTCGAGGCCCTCGCGCAGCAGGTTGATGCCCACCAGGACGTCGTACTCGCCCATGCGCAGCTCGCGCAGCAGCTCGACGCGGCGCAGGGTGTCGACCTCGGAGTGCAGGTAGCGCGTGCGGATGCCGGCCTCGAGCAGGTAGTCGGTGAGGTCTTCCGACATCTTCTTGGTCAGGGTCGTGACCAGCACGCGCTCGTTCTTGTCGGTGCGGGTGCGGATCTGCGTGATCAGGTCGTCGATCTGGCCCTTGGTCGGCTTGACGACGACCTCGGGGTCGATCAGGCCGGTCGGTCGGATGATCTGCTCGACGACGTCGCCCTGCACCTTCTCCATCTCGTAGTTGCCGGGGGTGGCGGACAGGTAGACGGTCTGGCCGATGCGCTCGAGGAACTCGGGCCACTTCAGCGGGCGGTTGTCCATCGCGCTGGGCAGGCGGAAGCCGTGGTCGACGAGCGACCGCTTGCGCGACATGTCGCCCTCGTACATCGCGCCGATCTGCGGGATCGTGACGTGCGACTCGTCGACGACCAGGACGAAGTCGTCGGGGAAGTAGTCGAGCAGGCAGTGGCCCGGCGTGCCGGGCCCGCGCTGGTCCATGTGGCGCGAGTAGTTCTCGATGCCGGCGCACGTGCCGACCTGCTCCATCATCTCGATGTCGTACGTCGTGCGCATGCGCAGGCGCTGCGCCTCGAGCAGCTTGTTCTGGCCCTCGAGCTCGGCGAGGCGCTCCTCGAGCTCGACCTTGATCGTCTCGATCGCCTTGCGCATCGTCGCGGGACCGGCGGCGTAGTGCGTCGCCGAGCCGACGAACAGCTCCTGGTCGTCGCTCAGCACCTCGCCCGTCAGCGGGTGCAGCGTCATGAGCCGCTCGATCTCGTCGCCGAAGAACTCGACCCGGACCGCGTGCTCCTGGTAGACGGGGAAGATCTCGACGGTGTCGCCCTTGACGCGGAACGTGCCGCGGGTCGAGGCGACGTCGTTGCGGACGTACTGGGCCTCGACGAGGGTGCGCAGCAGCTGGTCGCGGGCCATCTCCTCGCCGACCTTGAAGCCGATCATGCGCTCGAGGTACTCCTGCGCCGAGCCGAGGCCGTAGATGCACGAGACCGTCGCGACGACGATGACGTCGCGACGCGTCAGCAGCGACCACGTGGCGGAGTGGCGCAGCCGCTCGACCTCCTCGTTGATCGAGGAGTCCTTCTCGATGTAGGTGTCGCTCTGCGCGATGTACGCCTCGGGCTGGTAGTAGTCGTAGTACGAGACGAAGTACTCGACGGCGTTGTGCGGCAGCAGCTCGCGCAGCTCGTTGGCGAACTGCGCCGCCAGCAGCTTGTTGGGCATCATGACGAGCATGGGGCGCTGCAGACGCTCGGCCAGCCACGCCGTCGTGGCGGTCTTTCCGGTACCGGTCGCACCCAGCAGGACGTTGTCGACGCTGCCGGCCTTGATGCGCTTCTCGAGCTCGGCGATCGCCGCCGGCTGGTCACCCGCGGGGACGTACTCCGAGACGACCTCGATGGGCGCGACCTGACGCTTAAGCTCCGAAACTGACCTCATGCACCGAGCCTACGACCAGCCACCGACAGCGCACCCTAAACTCGTGCGCATGGCTGTCTCGGAACGCCGCGCAGAGCGCAAGAGGGAGATTCTCGAGGCGACCCGGACGTTGTTCGACGAGCGAGGCGTGAGAGACGCCCAGATCGAGGACATCGCACGGGCCGTCGGGATCAACCGCGCCATCATCTACCGCCACTTCTCCGGCAAGGAGGAGCTCTTCGCCGAGACCCTCGTCGGCTACCTCCAGGAGCTCGACCGCACGCTCGGTGCCGCCGACGACCCGTCGCGAGATCCCGAGGACCGCCTGCGGTCCATCACGATCGGCTTCCTCGACTTCGGCGCCCGACTGCCGGCGTTCGTCGACTGCGCACAGGCCCTCCTGCGCCGCCGCGGCGAGGAGCTCATGGAGGAGGTCAGCCAGAAGGTCATGATCGACCTGGGCCTCGCGATGGCCGCCTGCCTGAACCACGTCGTCGAGATCCTCGACGCGGGCGTGGCCACGCGGCAGTTCACGGTGCGCGACCCCAACCTGCTGGCCAACATCTTCTACACGCAGGCCCTCGGCGTGCTCAACCTCGCGACGCTCCAGCTGTCGGTGCGCGAGGACAACCCGGGGCTGCCGGCCGTCGACGCCGTCCCGTTCGACGAGGTCAAGCAGCTCGTCGCCGTCGCGGCCGTCGCGATGGCTCGCGGCACCGACCGCTAGGCGCTCACGCGAAGGCGTCGACCCCGGTGCGCCGGGCCGACAGCGTCCACAGGCGGGCGGCCTGCTCCGGATCGGTCGCGTGGGCGGCGACACCGCGCCGCGGACCGTCCGGGACGTGCGGCTCGGCGACGTCGCAGTCCTCGAGGTACACACCGCCCATGCCGTCGAGCCGAGACGACGTGGCGGCCCACACCTGCGTCGCGGCCCCCTGCTCGGGCGTCTTGAACATCGACGGGTCGACCGGCGTCCCGTCGGGGTTGACCCAGCCCATCTCGACCTGCTCCTCGACCGGCAGGTGCCGCTGGAGCGGCGTCAGGATGCCGCCGGGGTGCAGCGAGAACGCGCGCACGCCGACGTCGCGCCCGAGGGCGTCGAGGTGCAGGGCGAACAGCGCGTTGGCGGTCTTGGCCTGGCCGTAGGCCTCCCACTTGTCGTAGTCGCCGCCCTCGAAGTCGACGTCGTCCCACCGGATGCCCGAGCGCAGGTGGCCCGTCGACGACACCGAGACGACGCGGGCGCCGCCGGGCTCGATGACGGGCCACAGGCGGTTGACCAGCGCGAAGTGGCCGAGGTGGTTGGTCGCGAACTGCGCCTCCCAGCCCGGGCCGCCACGCGTCTCGGGCGTCGCCATGATGCCGGCGCTGTCGATCACCACGTCGAGCGTGCGACCGGACCCGACGAGCCGGTCGGCGAAGGCGGCGACGCTGTCGAGGTCGCCCAGGTCGAGCTCGTCGACCTCGGTGCGGTCGATGCCCGCCAGCTGGTCGCGGGCCTGGTCCGGTCGGCGGGCGGGGACGACGACCCGGGCGCCCGCCTTCGCCAGCGCGCGGGTGGTCTCGAGACCGATGCCGGAGTAGCCGCCCGTGACGAGGGCCGTCGTGCCGGTCAGGTCGATGCCGTCGAGCACCTCGTCGGCCGTCGTGTGCGCCCCGAAGCCGGAGCCGATGGGCGTCTGCGAAGAAGTCATGCCCACGACGCTAGGTGCTGGAGCGCGCTCCAGCGCAACCCCCTGGACGACGCAGGGCCCGACGTCCCTGAGAAGACGTCGGGCCCGGCGGGCGGGGTGGCGGGTCAGGCCTCCAGGATCGCGACGACGCCCTGGCCGCCCGCGGCGCAGATCGAGATCAGGCCACGGCCCGAGCCCTTCTCGTGCAGCAGCTTGGCCAGGTTCGCGACGATGCGTCCGCCGGTCGCGGCGAACGGGTGCGCCGCGGCCAACGACGAGCCCTTGACGTTGAGCCTGCTGCGGTCGATCGAGCCCAGCGGCACGTCGAGGCCGAGCTTGTCCTTGCAGAACGTCGGGTCCTCCCACGCCGCGAGGGTCGTCAGCACCTGACCGGCGAACGCCTCGTGGATCTCGTAGAAGTCGAAGTCCTGCAGCGTCAGGCCCTGACGTGCGAGCATGCGCGGCACGGCGTAGACCGGGGCCATCAGCAGGCCCTCGGCACCCGACACGTAGTCGACCGCTGCGGTCTCGTAGTCGACGAAGTACGCCTCGGGGGTCCACCCGCGCTTCTCGGCCTCCTCCTCGGACGCCAGCAGGACGACCGACGCGCCGTCGGACAGCGGCGTGGAGTTGGCGGCCGTCATGGTGGCCTCGTCGCCGAACGACGTGCCGAACACGGGCTTGAGCTTCGCGAGCTTCTCGACGCTCGAGTCGGGACGCAGGTTGTTGTCCTTCGTGACGCCCTGGAACGGCGTGACGAGGTCGTCCTGCCAGCCCTCGTCGTACGACGTCGCGAGGTTCTGGTGCGATGTCACGGCGAGCTCGTCCTGCGCCTCGCGGGTGATGCCCCACTCCTTGGTCGTGATGGCCTGGCTGTCGCCCATCGACAGGCCGGTGCGGGGCTCGGCGTTGCGCGGCTGGTCGGGCGCCAGGAACGCCGGACGGATCTTGGCGAGCGCCTTGACGCGGCCCTTGTTGTCCTTGGCGCGGTTGGCCTCGAGCAGGATCTTGCGCAGCTTGTCGCCGATCGCCAGCGGGGCGTCGGACGTCGTGTCGGACCCGCCCGCGATGCCGGCGTCGATCTTGCCCAGGGCGATCTTGTTGGCGACCAGGATCGCGGCCTGGATGCCGGTGTCGCAGGCCTGCTGGACGTCGAAGGCCGGGGTGTCGGGCGAGAGCTTCGAGCCCAGCACGGTCTCGCGGGCGAGGTTGAAGTCGCGGCTGTGCTTGAGGACGGCGCCGGCCGCGAACTCGCCGACCCGCTCGCCCTCGAGGCCGAAGCGGTCGACGAGCCCGTCGAGCGCCGCGGTCAGCATCTCCTGGTTCGAGACGTGGGTGTAGACGGTGTTGGAGCGCGCGAACGGGATGCGGTTCCCGCCGATGACGGCGACGCGCCGCACCTGCTGCGGGGTCGCGGAACCGGCGGAAGCCGTCTGCTGCGCGGGGGCCTTCTTGGCCGGGGACTTCTTCGCGGGGGACGTGTCCGCCATGGCGGTCTCCTCGATCGTCGTGAACAGTGGTGGTGAACGTGATGCGCGCCGCAGCCACAGGTGTGGACTGACGTCGAAGCATGACGTTACAGTTTCAGCATCATTCCAGATACCGATGGTATCCGAGAGATAGGACACACCCGACTCATGACTGATCGCTACCAGTCGCTCGCGCACAACCCGATCGGCAAGTTCATCGTCACGAATCTGGGTCTGCCCAACCCGCCCGTGCTGGAGCGGTGGACCGAGGGGTCGCCCCTCGTGAAGGGCACCGTCCTGATCGGCGCCGCGCCGAGGAGCACGATCGGCACGACCCTCAACGCGACGCTCAAGTCGAGCGGCATCGAGGCGGTCGGCGTCCGCGCCGACGGCAAGAAGTACAAGGCCCTGGTCTTCGACGCCACCGGCATCGCCGACACCGCCGGCCTGGCTGACATGCAGCAGTTCTTCACGCCCGCGCTGCGCAGCCTCGCCAGCTCCGGGCGTCTCGTCGTGATCGGCGCCCTGCCCGCCCAGGCGAGCACCGAGACCGCCGCGATCGCCCAGCGCGCCCTCGAGGGCTTCGTCCGCTCGGCGGGCAAGGAGATCGGCGGCAACGGCAGCACGGCGAACCTGGTGTACGTCGGCGAGGGCAGCGAGAAGGCGCTCGGCTCGACGCTCGAGTTCCTGCTCTCCCCCAAGTCGGCGTTCGTGTCGGGCCAGGTCATCCGTCTCGGCCTGACCGAGCTGGTCTCCCCCGACACCGTCGCCGACCCGGCCAAGCCGCTCGCCGGCAAGGTCGCGCTCGTCACGGGTGCCTCCCGCGGCCTCGGTGCGGCGATGGCCCGCACCCTGCACCGCGACGGCGCCGCGATCGTCGGCCTCGACGTCCCCGGCCTCAAGGACGAGCTCGACGCCGTCATGGCCGAGCTCAACGGCACGTCGATCGCCGAGGACATCACGGCACCCGAGGCCCCCCGGGTCATCGCCGACGCGCTCGAGGACGCCCACGGCGGCGTCGACATCGTGGTGCACAACGCCGGCATCACCCGCGACAAGCGCCTCAAGAACATGAAGACCGAGAACTGGAACCTCGTGATCGACATCAGCGTCGGCGCCCCGCAGCGCATCACCGCCGAGCTCCTGCAGCGCTCGCTGCTGCGTCGCGGCGGACGCGTCATCGGCATCTCGTCGATCGCCGGCATCGCGGGCAACAACGGCCAGACGAGCTACGGCACCGCCAAGGCCGGCGTGATCGGCTTCGTCGACGACCTGTCGAAGCGGGTCGCCGAGGCCGGCATCACGGTCAACGCGATCGCACCGGGCTTCATCGAGACCGACATGGTCAAGACCATGCCGCTCGGCATCCGCGAGGCCGGCCGCCGGCTCAGCTCGCTGTCGCAGGGCGGCCAGCCGATCGACGTCGCCGAGGCGATCGCGTGGTACGCGCACCCCGGTTCGTCGGCGATCTCGGGCAACGTCGTGCGCGTGTGCGGCCAGGCCCTGATCGGCGCCTGACGTGACGACCCGCGTCTTCACGTCGGCGCCTCCGACGCTGCCCCTGATGCTCAAGGCGGCGCTGCCCGCCGTCCCCGTCATCGGCGGGCTGCCGGGCGTCAGGCACGCCAAGGGCTCGGTGCCCGACGTCGTCCTCGAACGGCACGGCGTCGTGACCGACCCGCGACACCTCGACGCGTACAACGAGGTCTGCGGGTTCCCTCGCAGCGACACCCTGCCGGCCACCTACCCGCACATGGCCGCGTTCGCGCTGCACATGACGCTGATGACCGACACGTCGTTCCCGTTCGCCCCGATGGGCCTGGTGCACCTGCGCAACACCATCGCGCAGCACCGGCCGATCCGCGTCGACGAGGCCTTCGACGTGTCGGTGCGCGCAGACGACCTGCGTCCGCACCCCAAGGGCTCGCTGATCGACATCGTCACGACCGTCACGATCGCCGGCGACGTCGTGTGGGACGAGACGATGACGCTGTTCTCGCGGCACAAGGGCGGCGCGCCCGAACAGTCCCCCGCCGCCCTGACCGGCGTCGAGGTGCCCGACGGCGTCGTGCACTGGAAGCTCGCCGGCGACCTCGGCCGTCGCTACGCCGCGATCTCGGGCGACCGCAACCCCATCCACCTGTACCCGCTGACCGCCAAGGCGTTCGGCTTCCCGAGCAACATCGCCCACGGCATGTGGACGCTCGCGCGCAGCCTCTCGGCGGTGCAGAACAAGCTGCCCGACGCGTTCACGAATGTCGCCGAGTTCCGCAAGCCGATCCTGCTGCCGACGACCGTCGTGTTCGGGTCGTCGTCCGACGACGACGTGCTGACGTTCGGCGTGAAGGGCTCCCGCAAGCCCGTCCCGCACCTCGTCGGACGCGTCACCGCGCTGCCGTAGGCCCCGGCGCCCCCGGACGTCCGGGGGCGTCGAGGTCGTGCCTCAGCGCTTGGTCAGGGGGCGGATGAGCCCCTCCTGGGCCACCGTCGCGACGAGCGTGCCGTCCTGGCTGAACACGTGGGCCGTGCTGAGCCCGCGCGCACCCGACGCCGACGGCGACGTCTGGTCGTAGAGCAGCCACTCGTCGGCGCGGACGGGGCGGTGGAACCAGATCGTGTGGTCGAGCGAGGCCGGCTGCACGCGGTCCGAGCCGATGAACTGCCCGTGCGGGACGAGGCTCGCCCCCAGCAGGCTCAGGTCGCTGATGTACGTGAACGCCGCGTTGTGGATGATGCGCGAGTCCGGCAGCGTGCCGTTGGCGCGGAACCACAGCCGCTGCACCGCCGGGGTCAGCGCGCGCTGGGGATCGTCCTGGTCGCGGTTGTCGCCGATGTAGCGCATGTCGAACGACGCCCACTCGCGCTCCCAGTGCTCGACGGCCTCGGGACCGCGCATCTGGACGATGTCGAGCATCGGCGTGGCCTCGTCGGGCGTCGGGACCCGGGGCATGCGGTCCTGGTGGTCCCAGCCGCCCTCCTCGACCTGGAACGACGCGGTCATGTAGAAGATGATCTCGCCGTGCTGGCGGGCCGCGACCCGCCGCGTCGTGAACGAGCGGCCGTCGCGGACGTCCTCGACGTCGTAGACGATCGGGATGCTCGGGTCACCGCCCAGGATGAAGTAGAGGTGCAGGGAGTGCACGAAGCGGTCGTCGGGCACCGTCAGCTGGGCGGCCATCAGGGCCTGCGCCGCGACCTGTCCGCCGAAGACCCGCTTGAGGGACGACGCGGCGGGCTGTGAGCCGCGGTACAGGCCCTCCTCGAGGCGTTCGAGATCGAGCAGACCGATGACTTCGTCGACTGAGGCAGGCACGCAAGCACCCTACCGAACCACCGACCGGGCGAGTGCGGCGAGCGAGGCCCGGCGGGGCCCGTGCGTCAGTTCTGCTCGTCCTTGCGCTGGCGCGCCAGGAACTGCTCGAACTGGTCGGCCAGCTCGTCGCCGCTCGGCAGGTCCTCGTCGCTGGCCAGCAGCGACTGCGCGGCACCACGGGTGAACGCGTCGTACTGCTCCTCGAGGCCGCTCAGCAGGCTCGCCCCGCCCTGCTCCTCGATCTGGTCCTCGATCTCCTTGAGGGCGTCGCCCTGGCGGGCGCGCAGGCGCTCGGCGTCGATGACCAGGCCCGTGCGGTCGACGAGGGCGTCGATCAGCGCGAGCGCCGCGGGCGGGTAGTCGATCTGCGCGAGGTAGTGCGGCACGTGGACGACGTAGCCGGCCGCGTCGAGGCCCCACTGGCCGAGACGGTACTCGAGCAGCGACTGCGCCGACGACGGCACGGTGACCTGCGCCGACCACATGTTCTGCCGGTCGACGAGCTCGGGACGTGTGCCATGGGCCGTGATCATCGCGGGGCGCGTGTGCGGGACGCCCATCGGGACGGCACCGAGGCCCAGCGTCAGGGACACGTCGTGCTCCTCGATGACGTCGTGCACCTCGCTCACGAACCGCTCCCAGAGGAAGTCGGGCTCGGGTCCGGCCATCACCAGGTAGGGCTCGCCGTTGCCGTCGTGCTCGAGCACGACCTGCAGCGTCGGGTCGTCGTAGTCGGCGTAGTGGTTCTCGCGGAACGCGATCGTGGGGCGGCGTGCGCGGTAGTCGAACATCTCGTCGAGGTCGAACTCGTGCACGACCTCGCCGTTGCCGGTCAGCAGCTGCTGGGCCGCGAGCCGGGACGCCGATCCGGCCCCGAGGAAGCCGTCGAGGGCGTGGATCAGGATCGGCCCGGACCCGTCACCGGGTGTGGGCTCGTCGCGCAGACGTCGTGGTCGCCAGTTCTTCATCGCCATCGTCAACCA
Source organism: Aeromicrobium sp. Root472D3 (assembly GCF_001426485.1). Taxonomy (GTDB): domain Bacteria; phylum Actinomycetota; class Actinomycetes; order Propionibacteriales; family Nocardioidaceae; genus Aeromicrobium. Next base: position 2,618,912 of record NZ_LMET01000001.1, read on the forward strand.
CTCACCCGTCCGCGCTATTCCGCGCCAGCACCGCGAGGGTGTCGTCGGCCACCGACCGGGCCGTCAGGCCCAGGCGCCCGAGGATGACGTCGCGCTTGGCGTGGTCGAGGAACTCCTGCTCGACGCCGTGCACCTGCACGGGCGTGTCGACGCCCGCGTCGCGGACGGCCTGCGCGATCGCCGAGCCGACGCCGCCGTGCCGGCCGTTGTCCTCGATCGTGACGACGAGGCGGTGGTCGGCGGCCATCGCGACGAGGGCCGGGTCGACGGGCTTGACCCAGCGCGGGTCGACGACCGTGACGCCGAGACCCTGCGCGCGCAGCAGCTCGGCGGTCTCGACGCCGAGGTGGCCGAACGCGCCGACCGCCACGACGAGGACGTCGGACGTCTCGTCGCGCGACAGCACGTCGGTGGCGCCCACGCGCTCGACGGCGTCGAGGTCGTCGCAGACCGCGCCCTTGGCGAACCGGACGACCGTGGGCGCGTCGTCGACGTCGACGGCCTCGCGCAGCAGCTCGCGCAGGCGCGCGCCGTCGCGGGGCGCCGCGATGCGGATGCCGGGGACGATCTGCAGCAGCGACATGTCCCACATGCCGTTGTGGCTGGCGCCGTCGTCGCCCGTGACCCCGGCGCGGTCGAGCACGAAGGTGACGCCGCAGCCGTGCAGGGCGACGTCGAGCAGCACCTGGTCGAAGGCACGGTTGATGAAGGTCGCGTAGACCGCGACGACGGGGTGCAGCCCGCCCATCGCGAGGCCCGCGGCGCTCGTGACGGCGTGCTGCTCGGCGATGCCGACGTCGAACACGCGGTCGGGGAACTTGTCGGCGAACGCGTCGAGCCCCACCGGGTAGAGCATCGCGGCGGTGATGCCGACGACGTCGGGACGCTCGTCGGCGATGCGGACGATCTCGTCGCGGAACACCGACGTCCAGCCCGCCGGCGCGATGCTCAGCGCGTCACCGGTCGCTCGGTCGAACGGGTTGGCCTGGTGCATCTGGTCGTTCTCGTTGGCGACGGCGATGTCGTAGCCGTGGCCCTTGGTCGTCAGCACGTGCACCAGCACGGGCCCGCCGAAGGTCTTGGCCCGCTCGAGCGCGTGCTCGACGGACTCGCGGTCGTGGCCGTCGACGGGGCCGATGTACTTGAGGCCGAGGTCCTCGAACATGCCCTGCGGGGCCAGGGCGTCCTTGACGCCCTTCTTGATCGCGTGCAGCGCCTCGTAGGCGCGTGCGCCGCCGAAGGGGGTGCGGGTCAGGCGGTCCTTGATCGCGCTGAGCGTCGGCTCGTAGCGCGGGTTCGTGCGGATCTCGGTGAGCCGGTTCGCCAGGCCGCCGACCGTCGGGGTGTACGAGCGGCCGTTGTCGTTGACGATCGCGATGAGCCGGCGGTCGCTGTCGGCGGCGATGTTGTTGAGCGCCTCCCAGGCCATGCCACCGGTGAGCGCGCCGTCGCCGATGACGGCCACGACGTAGTCGTCCTTGCCGAGCAGCAGATTGGCCTTGGCCATGCCGTCGGCGTACGACAGGCTCGTCGAGGCGTGCGAGTTCTCGACCCAGTCGTGCTCGGACTCCGACCGACTGGGGTAGCCCGACAGCCCGCCCTCGCGGCGCAGCGTCTCGAACTCGCCCGCGCGCCCCGTCAGCATCTTGTGGACGTACGACTGGTGGCCGGTGTCCCACACGATGCGGTCGGACGGCGACTCGAAGACGCGGTGGATCGCGATGCCGAGCTCGACGACGCCCAAGTTGGGGCCCAGGTGCCCGCCGTTGGAGGCCACCGAGACGATCAGCAGCTCGCGGATCTCGGCGGCCAGCTCGGTCAGCTCGGCGTCGTCCAGATCGCGGAGGTCGGAGGGTCCCGACAGGTTGGCGAGAATGCTCACGTCTGGCTCCTCCTCGTCTGCGGCTCACCCGGATCGGGCATAGGGGTCAGTCTATCGAGGTCGTCCGAGCGCGCCGTCCGATGGGCCGGGTCGGGGGACGTCGAAGACGGCGATCGTGGGCGACTCGAGGCTGCCGAGCCACACGACGTCGCCGGACTGCCGCACCCCCGTGGGCATCCCGAAGCCGGGGTGCTCGCCGGCCACGTCGTGCACTAGCGCGCCGTCGGGCGAGAACGCCATGGCCCGGATCAGGCGCTTCGGCTGGGGTTGGAGGCGTGGGGGCAGCGACCACACGAGCCGTCGCAGCAGGGGCAGGCGCGGCAGGAGGACGTCGAGCGCCGCGTCGCGCGGCGACGCCACCGCGACCCACACGTTGCCGTCGGTGCCGGTCGAGATGTTGTCGGGGAACCCCGGCAGCACCGTGCCGAACGGCTCCGTGACCCCGGCGCGGTCGCCCGTCAGCCAGGTGCGCCGGAGCGCGTACGCACCGGTCTCGGCGACGACGACGAACGACTCGTCGGCCGCGAGGGCGACGCCGTTGCCGAAGGCGAGGTCGTCGAGCAGCAGCGAGAGCGTGCCGTCGGGATCGCGGCGGAACAGCCGCCCCGTCGGACGGTGCTCGATCAGGTCGCCGCGCCAGTGGTCGATGCCGAACTTGGTCGAGCTGTCGGTGAAGAAGATCGTGCCGTCGCGACCCACCGCGGCGTTGTTGCAGAACCGGAACGGCACGCCCTCGAACGCGTCGGCGAGCACCGTGACGACCCCCTCGTCGACGTGCAGCAGCCCGCGGTGCGCGTCGCAGACCACGAGCCCGCCGTCGGGGTGCACCTCGATGCCGAGCGGCCGCCCGCCGGTCCGGGCGACGACGGTCTCGTCGCCGGTCAGCGGGTCGATCGCGAGCAGGCGCCCGTCGACGACGCCGGTGACGACCGTGCCGTCCGCCAGCACCGCGACGTCCTCGGTGCCGTGGCCGGACGTCTCGACGACGCGCAGGCCGGGCGGTGCCACGGGGTGTCCGGCCCGCGCGGGGGCGGGCGGGGTCCAGCGGGCGGGGTCGACGGACGGCTTGGTCATGCTGCGACCCTAGGTCGCCGGACCGACCTCGCGATAGCGTCCGCGCACGTGCATCATGGCGTCGGCGTCGCCGATCTCGACGTGCTCGACGACCGCCTCGACCAGCAGCCCCCAGCCGACGGGCCGGGGCTCGGTGTCGGCCAGCCGCACGCCCATCCAGCCGGCCGACCCGTCGAGGACGGGGCCCCACCGGCTGTCGGTCCACGTGCCCGACGTGAACGGACCGCCGGGTGCCGGGGCGGTGCCGGCGAAGACGTCGGCGAGGAAGCGGTGCTCGACGCCCAGCACGTTGACGACCCACGTCGCCGGGTCGGCGTCCCAGAAGTCGGAGTCGGCGTCGACGAGACCCAGCACCCGGGCGGGCTCTCCCCCGGCGACCAGCAGCGACGAGATCGTCAGGCCCGCCCGCCCGCGTCCCTCGCCCGTCGCCCACACCGTGACCGGCGACGGCATGCGCCCCCGCAGGCGGCGCAGCGGGTCGCGATCGCCCTCGGGCGGCACGAACGGGTGGTCGGAGTGGATCGTCACGCCCTCAGCCTACGGACGCGCGGCCGCTCGGTGCCCCAGCACGTCGTGCCAACCGGCACGACGTCGTGTCGGGTGTTGACTTAGTTCAAGAGTCGTATTAAACATGACGCATGGCAGACGACCTGGTGCTCGGCATCGACTCCTCGACCCAGTCCACCAAGGCCGTCCTGGTGGACGCCTCGAGCGGACGGGTCGTCGAGCAGGCCTCGGCACCCCACCCGCCCGGCACCTCGGTCGACCCGCGTGCCTGGCTCGACGCCTTCGACACCGCGACCGCCGGCCTGCTCGACCGGGCGTCCGCGCTCGCCGTCGGCGGCCAGCAGCACGGCATGGTCGCGCTCGACGCCTCCGGCACGCCGGTGCACGACGCGATCCTCTGGAACGACACCCGCTCCGCGGCACAGGCCCGGACGCTGATCGACGAGCTGGGCGGGCCCGACGCGTGCGCCGAGGCGGTCGGCAGCGTGCTGGTCGCGTCGTTCACGTCGACCAAGCTGCGCTGGCTGCGCGACCACCAGCCCGACGCCGCCCGACGCACGGCCGAGGTGCTGCTCCCCCACGACTACGTGTCGCGCCACGTCACGGGCGGCGAGGCGTTCACCGACCGCGGCGACGCGTCGGGCACGGGCTACTTCTCGACCGCGGACGACGCGTGGCGTCCCGACCTCGCCGAGGCGGCGATCGGCCACGCCGTCGCCCTCCCCCGCATCGTCGGCCCGGCCGAGACCGCCGCCGTCACGGCCTCGGGCCTGGTGCTCGGCGCGGGAACCGGCGACAACATGGCCGCCGCGCTGGCGCTCGACCTCGGCCCCGGCGACGTCGTCGTCTCGATCGGCACCTCGGGCGTCGCCTCGACGATCAGCACCACGAGGGTCTCCGACGGCACCGGCGCCGTGACCGGGTTCGCGGACGCGACCGGCAACTTCCTGCCCATGGGCACCACGATGAACGCCGCGCGCATCCTCGACCTGCAGTGCGCGCTGCTCGGCGTCGACCACCACGAGCTCGGACGCCTCGCGCTCGCCGCGCCCTCGGGCGCCCACGGGCTGACGATCTCGCCGTACTACGCGGGCGAGCGCACCCCCAACCGTCCCGACGCCACCGGCACGTGGTCGGGCCTGACGGCCGCGACCACCCGCGAGGACGTCGCGCGAGCGGCCTTCGAGGCGCTCCTGTGCTCGCTCGCCGACGCGGTCGACCTCGTGACGTCGATGACGGGCGAGCCGGTCCGCCGCATCCTGATGGTCGGCGGCGCCGCGGCCAACCCCGCGGTGCACGCGCTCGCCCCGGCCGTCCTCGGGGCCCCCGTCACCGTCCCGGCCCCCGGCGAGTACGTCGCGCTCGGCGCCGCCCGCCAGGCCGCCTGGGCGCTGTCCGGATCGTCCACCCTCCCGGACTGGACGCCTCCGGCCTCGGAGACGTACGAGGCCGAGGCGACGCCCGCCGTGCGCGAGGCCTACGCGCAGCTGCGCGACCGCACCGCAGCGTGGCACTGAGCACCCCCACCCCCGACATCCAGCACCCACAACAGATTGGCAGAGCATGACCATCCCCACCCCCGCCCCGTCCGACAAGTTCTCCTTCGGTCTGTGGACCGTCGCCTACGGCGGACGTGACCCGTTCGGCGACGCGACCCGCGCCCCGATGGACCCCGTCTACGCGCTCGAGAACCTCGCCCGCATCGGCGCCTACGGCGTCAACTTCCACGACGACGACCTGATCCCGTTCGGCTCGGACGACGCGACCCGCGACGGCATCATCCAGCGCTGGAAGAAGGGTCTCGACGACACCGGCCTGGTCGTCACGACCGCCACGACGAACCTGTTCACGCACCCCGTCTTCAAGGACGGCGGCTTCACGTCGAACGACCGCGACGTCCGCCGCTTCGCGATCCGCAAGGTCATGCGCAACATCGACCTGGCCGCCGAGCTCGGCGCCAAGGTCTACGTGTGCTGGGGCGGCCGCGAGGGCGCCGAGTCGGGTGCGGCCAAGGACGTCGCGGCGGCGCTCGACCGCTACCGCGAGGCCTTCAACGTCCTGGGCGAGTTCGTCCACGACAAGGGCTACGACATGAAGTTCGCGATCGAGCCTAAGCCCAACGAGCCCCGCGGTGACATCCTCCTGCCGACGATCGGTCACGCGCTGGCGTTCATCGAGACGCTCGACCGCTCCGAGAACGTGGGCGTCAACCCCGAGATCGGGCACGAGGAGATGGCCGGCCTCAACGCGGCGCACGGCTACGCGCAGGCGCTGTGGCAGGGCAAGCTGTTCCACATCGACCTCAACGGCCAGAGCGGACCCCGCTACGACCAGGACTTCCGCTTCGGCGCGGGCAACGTGCGCGGCGCCTTCTGGGTCGTCGACACGATCCTGGCCGGCGGCTACGACGGCCCCGTGCACTTCGACTTCAAGACGCCCCGCACCGAGGACGACAACGGCGTCTGGGCGTCGGCGGCGGGCTGCATGACGAACTACCTCGTGCTGCGCGACAAGGTGCAGGCGTTCCGCGCCGACCCCGAGGTGCAGGCCGCCCTCGAGGCCGCCAAGCTGCCCGAGCTGTCCGTCCCGACGCTCGGCGAGGGCGAGGGCTGGGCCGAGCTCGAGACGGCCACGATGGCCGACCCCGACGAGCTCGCCGCCCGCGGTGCCGCGTTCGAGCACCTCGACCAGCTCGCCCTCGAGCACCTGTACGGGGTGCGCTGAGCGTGGCCCAGACCGTCCGGCACGCCGGGGCCCCCACGGGCACCGAGCAGGTGCGACGCCAGAACACCGGCCTCGTCCTGCGCTCGCTGCGTGCCGACGGTCCTGCCACGCGCACCGAGCTGGCCCGGCGCACCGGGCTGGCCAAGGCCACGGTCGGGACGATCGTGGCCGAGCTCGAGAACGGTCGGGCGGTCACCGAGGGCGACACCGCGTCGCCCTCGGGGCCGTCCGGCCGCGGACGTCCGGGGCGTCCCGTCACCCTGACCGGCGAGTCCGTCATCGGGCTGGGGCTCGAGGTCAACGTCGACTACGTCGCGGCCGTCGCGATCGACCTGGCCGGTCGGGTCGTGGTCGTCGAGACCCGCCCCGTCACGACGGCCGGGCAGCCGCCCAGCGCCCGCGAGCTCGTCGGGCTCGCGACCGACGTCCGGTCGGCCCTGGTGGCCGAGGGGCGCTCCGTCGTCAGCGCGACCGTCGCGGTGCCCGGCCTCGTGGCCCACGACAGCCGGACCGTCTCGTGGGCACCCAACCTCGGCTGGGACGGTCGCGCACTGGCCGACGAGCTCGAGGAGGCCTTCGGGGGCGACTGCCCCACGACCGTCGACAACGACGCCAACTGCGCGGCCCTGGCCGAGGCGTCGCACGGCGTCGCGACCGACGTCGACGACTCGCTGTACCTGACCGGCACGATCGGCATCGGCGCCGGCATCGTGCGCGGCGGGACGATCGTGCGTGGCGGGTCGGGCTTCGCGGGCGAGGTCGGCCACATGCCGATCGGTGCCCCCGCGGCACCGTGCGGCTGCGGACGCCTGGGGTGCTGGGAGGCGTCGGTCGGCCTGCGCGCGATGCTCGCGGCGGTCGGCATGGACGAGCAGTCGACCCCCCTGCGCACCGCGACCGCCGTCGCGGAGCGGGCCTCATCGGACGAGCGGGTGCGCGCGGCCCTGGAGGTGCTGGGCCTCGATCTCGGGCGCGGCCTCGCGACGCTCGCCGCCGTCCTCGACCCGACCGCGATCGTGCTGGGCGGCTACTTCGTCCCGCTCGGCGAGTTCGTCGTGCCGGCAGCCCGGGCCGTCCTGGCCGAGCGCCTGCCGACCGCCGACCTGCACCTGCCCGACATCCGCCTGAGCTCGCTCGGCATCCACGCCGCGGCCCTCGGCGCGGCCGAGCACGCGCTGAGCGACGTGTTCTCCGGCTCCCTGACGCTGTGACCCGCCCGACGCCTCGACGGGCGTCTCACGTCAGGTGGTCGTTCGCCCCGCTGACCCACTCGACGTAGCGCTGCGCGGACCGCTGGACGATCGCGTCGGCACCCGGACCGATGCCGGCCCCGACGTTGTTGTAGAGGTGGTCGTACTCCCACCGACCGACGTGCGCGGCGATGCGGCGCACGACCGCGGCCGACAGCGGGATGCGGTTGGGGTAGCTGCGCAGGAACGTCACTCCCCCGTCGGCGACCGGGAAGATCGCGTCGCCGGCCAGCAGCAGGCCGCGTCCCGTCTCGGGCGGGTCGACCCAGAGCGCGACGGTGCTGCCCGGGAAGTGACCGCCGACCTGGTCGAGCAGCAGGCCGGGGAGCACCTCGAACGCGTCGGTCCACGTGCGCATCGCCGGGACCCGGTGACCGACCCACCGGTCGTCGGCGTCCGCGACCCAGATCGGTGCGTCGTCGAAGGCCGCCGACCACGCCGACTGCGCCCCGTACATGTGCGGGTGGCTGGCGACGATCGCGGCGACGCCGCCGAGCTCGCGGACCCGGTCGACCGATGCCGCGTCGATCAGGCCCGGCGGGTCGAACAGCAGGTTGCCCGCAGCGGTGCGGACCAGCGACGCCCGCTGGCCGATGCCCACGTCGTCGGCGCCGACCGACCAGAATCGGTCCGACACCCGGGTGACGTCGACCGACCGACCCTGCGACCGCAGCCGCTCGAGGGTCGTCCACCTCTGGCCCGCGGCGGGGACGTACTGGCGCTCGTCGTCGCAGATCGGGCAGGGCCCGGGCGCGTCGGCGGAGGGTCCGCGCTCGACGGCGCAGGCCTCGCAGAGCCACACCGTCATCGCGGCACCGGTCCGGTGCGCAGCACCAGCAGCGCCACGTCGTCGTCGACCGTGCCGGGCATCTGCGCGAGCAGCAGCTCGCAGACCTGCTCGAGGTCGAGGTGCTGCGTGTCGGCGAGCACCTGCTCGAGCCACGCGAACCCGTCGTCGAGGTCGTGGTCGCGCCGCTCGATCAGGCCGTCGGTGTAGAGCACCACGGTGCTGCCGACGGGAGCCACGACGTGGTGGTCGACCCGCTCGGCGGCCAGCAGGCCCAGCAGGACGTCGGCCTTGCGGTGCAGCACCGTCGCGACGCCGTCGGGCGAGACCAGCACGGGCGGCGGATGACCCGCGTTCGACCAGCGGAAGGTCATCGCACCGTCGTCGGCGGCATCAGCGAGGTGGGCGACGACCGCCGTCGCGAGCACGTCGAGCTGCAGGCCCGTCACCGCGCCCTCGAGCGACGACAGCACCTCGGCGGGCGTCTGCCGCGCCGTCATCGAGACGCCGCGGGTCAGGTTGCGCAACTGCGCCATCATCGCCGCCGCGTCGCGGTCGTGACCCGTCACGTCGCCGATGACGACGGCGAGGTCGCCGTGCGGCAGCGCGAAGGCGTCGTACCAGTCGCCGCCGACCTGCGCCTCGGTCGAGGCCGGCACGTAGCGCACGGCCACCTGGACGTCGTCGCGCTGCACGGGGCGCGACAGCAGGCTGCGCTGCAGCGTCTCGGACAGCTGGGCCTCGAGCTCGCGGTGCGCCCGCTCGGCCTGCTCGGTCCGGGCGCGTCCCAACGCCCTGCCGACGATCGAGGCGGCCAGGCGGATCGTGTCGCGCAGGTCGCGGTCGACCCTGACCCGCGGCGCCAGTCGCAGCACCAGGACGAACGGCTCGACGCCCGCCCGGGTGGCGCCCGCCACCGCCCACGCGATCCGGGCACCGTCGTCGAGGGTCTGGACGACGACGTGCTCGCCGTCGAGCGGCTCGTCCGGGGCGTCGGGCAGGCCGGTCGTGCGACCGTGCTCGTCGACGGTGGCCTCGCGGATGTCGACGACCTCGAGCTCGTCGGACCCGCCGCGCAGCACCTGCAGCGCGCGGGCACGGACGTCGTCGGCGTCCGCGACGTCGGCGAGCTCCTCGGACAGCCGCGCGAGCAGCTCGACGCGTCGCTGCCCCTGCACCTGGCGGGTCGTCTCGGTCACGACGTCGATGACGCCCTCGATCGTGCCGTCGGAGCCGCGGACCGCCGAGTACGAGAACGTGAAGTAGCAGTCCTCGAGGAAGCCGTGGCGCTCGAGCGGCACCAGGGCGTGCTCGACCAGGAGCGCCTCACCCGTCTCGGCGACGCCCTGCATCATGGGCGCGATCTGCGGCCACGCCTCGGCGAACACGACCTCGGCGGGCGCGCCGATCGCGGCCGGGTGCTTGTCGCCGATGAGCTCGACGTAGGCCTCGTTGTAGAGCACGACGAACGACGGTGCCCACAGCAGCGTCATCGGGAACTTGCTGTGCATCATCAGGTCGACGGTGCCGCGCAACGTCGGGCTCCAGGTGTCGACCGCGCCCAGCGGGGTGGACGCCCAGTCCACCTGGTCGAGCCCCGGGCGCAGGCCGCCGGCTGCCGAGAAGAGATCGCGCTGCACGACACGATCCTACTGAACCGCTCAGCTGGCCAGCGCCGCATCGGCGTCGCGGCACGACGCCGCGAGCCGCTCGACCGGATCGGCCAGCAGCGGCTCGAAGGCCAGCTCGGCCGCGCCGTGCAGCACCGAGTCGCCGCTCAGGCCGGGCAGCGTGACGCGTGCGAGCTCGCGCGGCGCCGTCAGCGCGTGGACGGCCAGCTGCGCCTCCACGTCCTCGTGCACCAGCGGGAACAACGAGCGCAGGTAGCCGCCCAGCACGATGACCCGCGGGTTCAGCATGTTGACGATGCCCGCGATGCCCCGTCCCAGGTGCGATCCCACGAGCCGCAGCTCGGGCGACGCGTCGTGCACGCCCTCGAGGAACTCCCCCAGCGCGCCGACCCGCTCGGGCGGGCAGCCGATCGCCGCGGCGATGGCGTCGGCGCCGATCTCGGTCTCCCAGCACCCGCGCGCACCGCAGTGGCACAGGCGTCCGTCGGGCTGGAACGGCATGTGGCCGATCTCGCCCGCGTAGCCGCCGGCGCCCTCGAGCTTGTGACCGTTGACGATGACACCGGCACCGACGCCGACCTCGCCCGACAGGTAGACGAGGTCCTCGACGCCCACGCCGGCCCCTCGCAGGTGCTCGGCCAGCGCGCCGAGGTCGGCATCGTTGCCCAGCACGGGGACGCCGAGAGCGCCCAGCCGGACGCCGAGGATCTCGGCGAACGGCACGTCGTGCCAGTCGAGGTTGGGCGCGAAGCGCACCAGCCCGTCGTCGGCCCGGATGATCCCCGGCACGCCGACGCCGACGCCGACCAGCGCCGCGTCGGGCTCGACGTCCTTGACGACCAGGCGCATCAGGTCGACGACCGAGCCCGCAACGGCGTGCGGGTCGTGCCCCGCGGGCACCGGTCCGGTCGCGCGGGACTGGATGACCCCGCCGAGACCCACGCGGGCGACCGTCAGGCCGTCGACCCGCAGGTCGACCGCCAGGACGTACGCCCCGTTGCGGGCCTTGACGTCGACCGACGGGCGGCCCGCGCCGAGCCGGGCGCCGGAGGGCTTGGCCTGCTCGGCCAGTCCCAACGACTCCAGCTCGGCGACGAGCCCCGCGATGGTGCTGCGGTTGAGGCCCATGCGCGTCGTCAGCTCGGCCCGCGAGAGCCGGCCCGCCCGGTGGATGTGCCCCAGGACGGTGCCCAGGTTGTGCCGACGCACGTCCTCCTGGTTGGTGCCGACTCCCGCGCGCCCCGCGGAGGCCATGGTTACAGGCCTGTCGCGGAACGCCGCCTGCGCGAGATCGCGTCGACGGTGGCCGCGAGCAGCAGCACGCCGCCGGTCACGACGTAGTTGATCCACGAGGCCTGGGCCAGCAGGCCGAGACCGTTGGCGATCGTCGCGATGACCAGGCCACCGACGACGGCGTTGCTCGCCTTGCCCTTGCCACCGAAGAGGCTCGTGCCACCGATGACGGCCGCACCGACCGCGTACAGCAGCGTGTTGCCGCCACCGGACGCCGTCGACACCTTGCCGCCGTACGAGGCCAGGACGATGCCGCTGACGACCGCCATGGTCGTGCACATCATGAACACCGAGATGCGGATGCGGTCGACGTTGATGCCGGCGCGACGGGCCGCCTCGGCGTTGCCGCCGACGGCGTAGACGTGGCGTCCCCAGGTGGTGCGGCCGAGCGCGAACGTCCAGGCGATCAGCAGGACGACGACCAGCGGGATGACGTACGGGATGCCCTCGATCGGGAAGTTCGGGTTGACGCTGCGGTTCTGGTTCAGGATCAGCGTGATGCCCAGCAGCACGACGGCCATCGCGACGATCTGCACGATGACGACGGCCAGCGGCTGGTGCTGCAGGTTCTGCGCGACCTTGCGGCGGTGCTGCAGCAGACGCAGCGCGGCGAACACGACGATGATGACGACCGCCGCGATCCAGCCGGCCAGGACGCTCATGTTGGTGTTCGCGATCCCGCTGATGACCGGCTGGTCGATGCGGACGGACCCGCCCTCGCCGATCAGCTTGAGCAGGACGCCCTGCAGGCCGAGGAAGAACGCCAGGGTCACGACGAACGACGGGATGCCGAGCTTCGCGACGAGCACGCCCGTGACGATGCCGATGACGGTGCCCGTGAGCAGCCCGGCCACGACGGCGACGGCCCATCCCTGGCCGTGGTCGACGATCAGCAGGCCCATGACGGCGGCACCCGTGCTGCCGGCCACACCGGCCGACAGGTCGATGTCGCCGAGCAGCAGCACCGGCACGAGCGCCATCGCGAGGATGATGATCGAGCCGGCCTGCGTGGCCAGGTTGGCCATGTTGAGGTTCGACAGGAAGCGGTCGTTGGCCAGGCCGAAGACGATGAACAGGACCACGAGTCCGGCGATCGACGGCAGGGCGCCCATGTCGCCGCCGCGCACGCGCTGCACGTAGGCCTTGACGGAGTCGCCGAGGGTGTTGGACTGCGTGAGGTCGTTGGCGAAGCCTGCCTGCTCCGCGTCGCTGATGATGTCAGCCATGAGTGGTGTGTCCCCCGGTTCAGACGGTGGTGGACGGGCGCGGGGCCACGTCGAGGTCGGATGATGTGCCGGTCGTGATGAGCTCGACCACTTGGCGCGAGGTGACGTCCTTCGTCGCGACGTCGGCCGCGACGCGGCCGAGGTACAGCGCGGTGATGCGGTCGGCGACCTCGAACACGTCCGTGAGGTTGTGCGAGATCAGCAGCACGCCGACGCCGGAGTCGGCCAGACGGCGCACGAGGTCGAGCACCTGTCGGGTCTGGGCCACGCCGAGGGCAGCGGTCGGCTCGTCGAGCAGCACGACCTTGGAGTTCCACAGCACCGACTTGGCGATCGCCACGGTCTGGCGCTGGCCGCCCGACAGGCTCGACACGCTCTGGCGCACCGACTTGACGGTGCGGACCGACAGCGACTTGAGCGCCTCGCGTGCCTTGGCCTCCATCGTCGACTCGTCGAGGACGATGCCGTTCTTGCTCTCGCGACCGAGGAACATGTTCTCGACGATGTCGAGGTTGTCGCACAGGGCGAGGTCCTGGTAGACGATCTCGATGCCGAGGGCCGCGGCGTCCTTCGGTCCGTGGACCGAGACCTTCTCGCCCTCGAAGAGGTAGTCGCCGGTGTCGGCGGGGTAGATGCCTGCGATGGCCTTGACCAGCGTCGACTTGCCGGCGCCGTTGTCGCCGACGAGGGCGGTCACCTGACCGGGGTAGATGGCGAGGTCGACGTCGTGCAGGACGTGGACGACGCCGAAGCTCTTGTTGACTCCGCGCAGCTGCAGGAGTGGGGTCGTGTCGCTCATGGTGAGCCTTCCGAGGTGCTGGTTCCGAGATGTGACGGGGGTGGTGCGAGCAGCAGCGGGTGCGGCCCGCCGGCGTGACCGGCGGACCGCACCCCTGGGTGCTACTTGACGCCGTTCTCCTCGCAGAGCTTCGCGAAGTCGGCGGTGCAGATGTCGGAGGCCTTCAGGTCTCCGGCGTCGACGACGGCCTGGACGTTGGTCTTGTCGATCGCGACCGGGTCCAGCAGGATCGACGGGACGTCACGGCTGCCCGTGTCGTCCTTGACGGTGCCCGTGGTCTTGACGTCCTCGCCCTTGACCATGGCGATCGCCGTCTCGGCGAGTGCCTTGGCCTGGCCGGTGGCCGACTTCTGGATCGTCATGCACTGGTCACCCGTGAGGATGTTCTGCAGACCCTCGACCGAGGCGTCCTGACCGGTGACCGGCACCTTGCCGTTCTGGCCGTTCTTCTTCAGGATCGAGATGACGCCGCCCGCGAGGCCGTCGTTGGCCGCGTAGACGCCGTCGACCTTGCCGCTGACCTTCGTGTAGAGCTGCTCGAAGATCGTGACGGCCTTGTCGTTGTCCCAGTCCGGGACGGCCTGCTCGGCGGCGTTCTTGTACGTCGACACCTTGTCGAGGACGCTGTGCGCACCCTCGGAGAACAGGGTCGCGTTGTTGTCGGTCGGCGAGCCGTTCAGGTAGATGATGTTGGCGTCGGTCTTGCCGTCGGCCTCGAGGCACTTCTGCAGGCCCTCGCCCTGCAGGGCGCCGACCTTGCTGTTGTCGTACGAGATGTAGACGTCGGCCGAGCCGCCGAGGGTCAGACGGTCGTAGTCGATCGTCTTGACGCCCTGCTTGGCCGCCTTGGCCTCGATGGCCGCACCCGAGTCGGAGTCGAGGTTGACGATCGCGAGGACCGTCACGCCGTCGGTGATCATGCCGTCGGCGATCGTCGCCATCTTGTCGGCGTCGCCCTCGGCGTTCTGGACGTCGTAGTCGACGTCGGCAGCCTTGAAGGCCGCCTCGAGCGCCGGCTTGTCAGCGCTCTCCCACCGCACGGACGACTTGGTGTCCGGGAGGATGACGCCGATCTTGCCCTTGGCCGCGCTGTCGCCGCCGCCGGTGCTGCCGCCGTCGCTGCCACCACTGCTGTCGCTGCTGCCGCACGCGCTGAGCGCGAGAGTCAAACCCATGACCGATGCCAGCACGAGATTGCGTGTCCGCTTCACCAGACCGCCTCCACTTCCTCCGTTGTGCGTCCTGGCCGAGGATGTTTCGCCCACGTAACGCGTTTGTTGTTTGGGACAACGTATAGCGTGGCGGGGGTCACGTCCAGCAACTCGGACAACAAATTGGTGCGGCGGACGACATTTCGTCCGGTCACGGGCACGACGAAGGGGTGCCGCCGGTTCGGCGACACCCCTTCGTACCCTCTGACCTGCGCAGATGCGCAGCGGACGTCAGTCGAGCAGGCTGCGCAGGACGTACGGCATGATGCCGCCGTTGCGGTAGTAGTTCGCCTCGCCGGGCGTGTCGATGCGCACGACGGCGTCGAACTCGACGACCGATCCGTCGGCCGCGGTGGCCGCGACGTGGACGGTCTTGGGCGTGCGGCCCTCGTTGAGCTCGGTGATGCCCGTGAAGTCGAACGACTCCTCGCCCGTCAGGCCGAGCGACTCGGCCGTCTGGCCCGCGGGGTACTGCAGCGGCAGGACGCCCATGCCGATCAGGTTCGAGCGGTGGATGCGCTCGTACGACTCGGCGATGACGACCTTGACGCCCAGCAGCGCGGTGCCCTTGGCCGCCCAGTCGCGCGACGAGCCCGAGCCGTACTCCTTGCCCGTCAGGACGACCAGCGGGACGCCGGCGGCCGCGTAGGCCTCGGACGCCTCGAAGATGCTCGTGACCTCGCCGTCGCCGACCAGGTTGCGCGTGAAGCCGCCCTCGGTGCCCGGCGCCATCTGGTTGCGCAGGCGGATGTTGGCGAACGTGCCGCGGATCATGACCTCGTGGTTGCCGCGACGCGATCCGTAGGAGTTGAAGTCGCGGGCCTCGATGCCGTGCTCGGAGAGGTACTTCCCGGCGGGGCTGTCCTTCTTGATCGCACCGGCGGGGCTGATGTGGTCGGTCGTGACCGAGTCGCCCAGCTTGAGCAGCACCCGCGCGCCCGACACCTCGGTGACGTCGTCGGGCTCGAGCTTCATGCCGTCGAAGTACGGCGCCTTGCGGACGTACGTCGAGTCGGCGTCCCACTCGAACACGTCGCCGTCGGGCGTCGGCAGGTTCTGCCAGCGCTCGTCACCGGCGAACACGTCGGCGTACTCGCGGCTGAAGGTGTCGGAGTCGATCGACGACGCGATGACGTCCTCGATCTCCTGCGGCGTGGGCCAGATGTCCTTCATGAAGACGTCGTTGCCGTCCTCGTCCTGGCCCAGCGCGTCGTTGAACAGGTCGACGGCCATCGAGCCGGCCAGCGCGTACGCGATGACCAGCGGGGGCGACGCCAGGTAGTTCATCTTGATGTCGGGGTTGATGCGACCCTCGAAGTTGCGGTTGCCCGACAGCACCGCGGTGACAGCGAGGTCACCGTCGTTGACGGCCTTGCTGACCTCGGGGATCAGCGGCCCGGAGTTGCCGATGCACGTCGTGCAGCCGTAGCCGACGAGGTTGAAGCCGAGCTTGTCGAGGTAGACGTTGAGGCCCGACTTCTCGTAGTAGTCGGTGACGACCTTCGAGCCCGGTGCCAGCGTCGTCTTGACCCACGGCTTGCGCTGCAGGCCCTTCTCGACGGCCTTCTTGGCCAGCAGGCCCGCGCCGATCATGACCGACGGGTTGGACGTGTTGGTGCACGACGTGATCGCGGCGATCGTGACGGCACCGTGGTCGATGTCGAACGACGTGCCGTCCTCGAGCGTGACCGACTGGACGTCGGACGCGTCGGACGAGCCCGCGTAGTCGGCCAGGGCCGTCTGGAACGACGACGCCGACTCGGTCAGCGAGACGCGGTCCTGCGGGCGCTTGGGGCCGGCGATCGACGGGACGACGTCGCCGAGGTCGAGCTCGAGGTACTCCGAGAAGCGCGGCTCGTGGTCGGGGTCGTGCCACAGGCCCTGGGCCTTCGCGTAGGCCTCGACGAGCGCGATCTGCTCCTCGTCGCGACCCGTCAGGCGCATGTACTTGGTGGTCTCGTCGTCGATCGGGAAGACCGCGATCGTCGAGCCGTACTCGGGGCTCATGTTGCCGATCGTGGCGCGGTTGGCCAGCGGCACCGCGCCGACGCCCGAGCCGTAGAACTCGACGAACTTGCCGACGACGCCGTGCTGGCGCAGCTTCTCGGTGATGACGAGCACGAGGTCGGTGGCGGTGGCGCCCTCCGGCAGCTCGCCCGACAGCTTGAAGCCGACGACGCGCGGGATCAGCATGCTGATGGGCTGGCCGAGCATCGCTGCCTCGGCCTCGATGCCGCCGACGCCCCAGCCGACGACGCCCAGGCCGTTGACCATCGTGGTGTGCGAGTCGGTGCCGACGCAGGAGTCGGGGTAGACCAGCGTGCTTCCGTCGGCGAGGGTCTTGTCGAAGACGACGCGGGCGAGCTTCTCGATGTTGACCTGGTGCACGATGCCGGTTCCGGGCGGGACGACCTTGAAGTCGTCGAACGCACCCTGTCCCCAGCGCAGGAACTGGTAGCGCTCGCGGTTGCGCTCGTACTCGATCTCGACGTTGCGCTCGAAGGCCTCCGGCGTGCCGAAGACGTCGGCGATGACGGAGTGGTCGATGACCATCTCGGCCGGCGCGAGGGGGTTGATCTTGGTGGCGTCGCCGCCCAGGTCGGCCATCGCCTCGCGCATCGTGGCGAGGTCGACGACGCAGGGCACGCCGGTGAAGTCCTGCATGATCACGCGGGCGGGCGTGAACTGGATCTCCTTGGAGGGCTCGGCGTCGGCGTCCCAGCCGGCGAGCGCCTCGATGTCGGCCTGCGTGATGTCGGCACCGTCCTCGGTGCGCAGGAGCGATTCGAGCAGCACCTTGAGGCTGAACGGGAGGGTCGAGACGTCGAGCCCCTCACCGGTCACCGCACCCAGACGGTAGTAGTCGTACGAGGCGTCCCCGACTGAGAGGGAGTCCTTGGAATTGAAGCTGTCGACGGCCATCGTCATTCTCCTTCGAGAGGTCTGTTCCATCCTGCCCAGCGGCGCCCGACGGCGCACGGTCAGGCTCACCTAACCCGGGACCACGATGTATCTTGATATCAAGATACATGATGTCGAGACGATCCGCACGCGACGCGCGCCGTCAGAACAGGTCGGGGAACCGGAGCACCTGGGCGAAGAACGCGATGTAGGCCAGCGCGACCGACAGCAGGCCGACGACGCCCAGCACCTCGATGACGGTCAGCACCCGGCTGCGTCGCTCGGACGTCACGGCGCGCTCCCCCACCCCCAGCACGACGCGCGTGCCGACCAGCCGGTCGGCGAGCCCCCGGTCGGTCGACAGCAGGAGGGGGACCAGCAGCACCAGCAGCGCGAGGTAGGCCGCTCCCCCGACGTGCCAGGCCTCGGGCGTCAGCCGGCGCAGCACCGTCGGCAGGCCGACCGGGACGGCGGCCGCGGCGAGGTCGAGCAGCACCGCCATCACGACACCGCGCAGCACGCCGCGCAGCGCGCCGGTGGGGGCACCGGTCCGGACGTCGACGACCGCGAGCCCGACCCGGTGCTTGCCGATGCTGTGGCCCCGGAGGCCCTGCCGCAGGCCGTTGTTGACCACGACGAACAGCTCGCCGACGATGAGCCCGACCAGGACGAGGTGCTCCGACAGCGTCACCGACCAGAGGTCGCGCGTCGCACCGTCGTCGACGGCGAGCTGCACGACCTCGGCGACGACGTAGAGCAGCGCGCCCGCCGAGAACGCGGCGCTGAACAGCAGGGCGTCCTGGCCCAGCGCCTCGCGCCGCAGCCGGCGGACCGTGCTGGCCGTGGTGGTCCCGGACGTGCCGCTCGTCGTCATGGTGCTCCTATCGCATCGACCGCACGTAGGCCACGAGCTTGCGCCCGTCCCGCACGCGGTCCTCCCAGGTGATGCCGATCCCCAGCAGGACGGCGCTGACGACGGCGATGAGCACGACCCGCGGCGCGGCGTTCGCGTACGGCCCGATGTTGAACAGCACGATCAGCAGCAGGATCGACGTGCCGGCCACGAACGGGGCCTGCCAGCCCAGCCGGACCGCGACCGCGAGCACGACGAGAGCGCCGAGCCCGAGCAGCAGCGCGCGGAGCCCGGTGGGATCGGCCAGCGACTGCGGCACGCTCGGCAGCAGGGCGAGGGCCAGTCCGGGGCCGAGCAGCGTCCAGGTGCTCGCATCGGGGCGTCGGGCCGTGGCCCAGACCCCCGCGGCGAGCGCCGCGGCGCCGAGGGGAAGCGTGTACGCCTCGACGAACGAGAAGCCGCTGTCGACGATCAGGGCGACGTACGCGACCACCAGGGCCGACATGCCCGGCCACACCAGCCAGCGGCGTCCGCCGGCGACGAGCGCCAGGGCGATCAGTCCGACGCCGGCGACCGTCCAGCGCACCGCGATGCCGCCCGATCCGGCGGGCACCAGCAGGGCGCCGGCGAGCGCTACCCCGGCCGCGATCTCGACGGCCGGCGAGACCGGGTGGTCGGGACGGACGAGGCGGGCGGCAGCCATCAGCAGCAGCGCCACGACGACGGCGACCAGGGGCGGCACGACGGAGTCGTCCACGTCGAGCAGCCCGACCGTCGCCGCGGCGCCGGCGACGAGGAGGCCGGTACCGATCGCCGCGTGCGCCCGGGCGAGCCCGACGTCGCGGCTCGCGAGCGCGACGGCCCCGAGGACCACGCCACCCACGAGCCAGGTCGCCGCGGACACACCGTGCGACGCCAGGGCGAGGGCCGAGGCGGCCAGGACGAGCGCCAGCGCGACGGGGGTCGGCACCGACGCCGGGCCCTGCGGCTCCGCGCCGGGGCGCAGCCGGGACCAGGCCGCGGCGGCGGCCAGGAGCAGCAGCACCGCCGCGACCCCCCACACCGCGGGGCGCAGGGCGACGACCGACGTGACCGAGCCGAGTGCCAGCGTCGAGCCCAGGACGGCGCCCCGCCGCGCCCGGACGGGCGCGAGCTCGGGCCATGCCGTCACCCACCACGTCGTGGCGAGCAGGCCGACGAGCACGACCGGCACGACCCACGCGGCGTGGTCGTCGACCACGGTGGCGTCGAGACGCGCGCTCCAGCTCGATCGCCAGACGTTGTCCAGGATCGAGCCCGCCGTGCCGAGCGCCTCGCCCACCAGCACGAGCTGGACAACCGCGACCGCAGCCACCGCGGGGACCGCTCCGGCGCGGGCCCCGCGCATCCAGTCGGTGGACCCCCTGGACGTGGCGGCCGTCAGCACCACCGCGAGGACCGAGAGGACCGCCCAGGCGACCTCGAGGCTGCCGGCCTCGACCGCCGGCGTGACGACCAGGGCCGAGGCACCGACCACGGCCAGTGCCACCGCCGGGATGCGCACGACCGGCACGACCGACGCGATGACGACCGACGCGACGACCATGAGCAGCAGCGGCCCGCCGTGGCCGCCCCGCGCGACGTCGTCGAGCGCGGGATGGGTCAGGAGCTCGACGACGGCCGCCCCGTAGGCGAAGACGTAGAAGCCCGCCACCACGACCCGGGCGACCGACGTCATCGACGCCGAGCCCACCGGCCGGGTCGCGAGCGCCAGCACCCCGGCGACCACGAGCGCGAGCAGCGCCCGCCACGCGAAGTCCCAGTCGTCGCCGATCGCACCGGCACCGACGCCGGCGACCGTGATCGCGATCCCGCCCGCGACGGCCGGGACCACGAGGTCGGCGCGGACGTGCGGGCGCGCCCACGCCGAGATGCCCGCGGCCAGCGCCAGCGCGACGACACCCCAGACGAGCCACCCGCCCGCGACCTCGAGCGCGCCGAGGCCCACGAGGTCCTCGTGCCGCGCCGCGAAGAAGTCGAGCGTCAGCAGGGCCAGGAACACCGACCACACGGCCTCGGCCGACGCCCGCAGGGGACGGCGGGTGACCCACACGCCGAGCCCGCCGAAGACGGTCGTGACGGCCAGCAGGATCAGCGTGCGTCCGGCCAGGCCGATGTCCTCCCACGACCGGGTGACGAAGATCGACGCGGCCACGACCAGGCCGAACGCTCCGAGCACCAGCAGGATCGTGCCGACCGACCACGATCGATCGGTCGCGGTCGGCGCGGCCTCCGGCGGGCGCATGCGCCAGGCGGGGTCGGGGGCGGGCTGCGGGCCGGCGCCCGGCGCGGCCGGGACGGGCTCGGCGGCGGGCTGCGGTGGCGGAGGCGCGGGGAACACGGGTGTCGCGGGGCCCGGCACGAACGGCGGCGGCGGCTGGGACGGAGCGGCCGGAGCGGCAGGCGCCTGCGGCGGCGGGGACGGGGACGGCACCGGCGGCGCGGGCGTCGACGGCGCGGGTGCCGGTGGCGCGGGGTGCGCGGCGGCCCGACCCGGTGCGGCCGCGCGCGGACGGCGGGCGGCACGGCCGAGCAGGTCGTCGGCCTGCAGCAGCACCTGCCACAGCTGACGCACCTCGACCGACGTGAGGTCGAGCCCGCAGTGCGGGCAGGCGGGTTGCCCCGCGATCGCGCCACGACAGTCCGGGCAGGCCTGCGGGTCGGCGAAGCGCATGCCCACACTGTGTCGTGCGTGGCAGTCGGGCACAAGCACCGGTGGTGCGCGTCGGACCGCCGCCGGTTCCGCGGGCCGCACTACCGTGGGCGTCATGGCCAAGACCCCGGCGACACCGCCGCTCCTGCGCGTCAGCGACCTGCACCGCAGCTTCGGCGAGCTGCACGTCCTCGAGGGGCTCGACCTCGAGCTGCGCAGCGGCGAGGCGCTGGCCCTCGTGGGCCCCAACGGCGCCGGCAAGTCGACGGCCCTGCGCTGCATCGCCGGGGCCGACCAGGCCACGAGCGGCACGGTCGAGCTCGACGGCGAGCCGCTCGACGAGCGGTCGGCCGCGACGCGTCGCGACCTCGCCGTCGTGATGGACGATCTCGACTTCTTCCCCGACCTGAGCGTCGTCGAGCACCTCAACCTGCTCGCCCGCGCCCACCGGGTCGCCGGTGCCGACGCCGTCGTCGACGCCGTGCTGGCCGACGTCGGCCTCGAGCACCAGGCCGCGCAGCTGCCGGGCACGCTGTCGTCGGGGCAGCGACGCCGGCTCGCACTGGCCAGCGCCTTTGTCCGCCCCCGGCGGCTGCTGATCCTCGACGAGCCCGAGCAGCGTCTCGACGCCGCGGGCCTCGCGTGGCTGGCCGAGCGGCTGAACGCCGAGAAGGCCGACGGACTGGGCGTCCTGCTCGTCAGCCACGACGCCGGCCTCGTCGAGGCCGTCGCGGACTGGATCCTCGACCTCGGCGACCTGTGACGACCGTCGAGGCGACCGGCGCCCGCTCGCTGCGCCGGCAGATGCGGGCGTGGCGTCGCGACCGCGCCGACACGACGCTCTACGAGCAGGCCTCCGAGGCGTACGTGTGGGTCTTCACGATCGTGCTCGGCGGCGCGATGGCGATCAGCGCCATGGTGCAGACGCGGGTGAGCATCGCCTCGGCCTGCACCACGTCGACGTGCGACGACGCGCGCACGTCGCTCGTCTGGGCCACCGTGGCCGGCATGGTCGCCACGACCCTGGCGGCGGCACAGGCGATCGGTCCCGTCATGGTGACGCCGGCCACCGGCGCGTGGCTGCTGACGACACCCGTCGACCGAGGCCCGTTGCTGCGCCGCCGGCTCGTCGCGGCGGCCGCTGCCGCGGCCGTCGCGTGCGCGGCGGTCGTCGCGGTCACCGGGCTGCTGGCCGGGCTCGGGTACATCGAGATCGGTGTCCTGTCGGCCGGCACCGCGCTCGTCGGGGCCGGGGTCACCGCCTGCGCCGCGATCTGGCAGGCCCGCGACGGCCGGCCCACCCGGATCGCCGCGCTGCTGCTGGCGACCGCGACCGCCGTGTGGATGCTGCTCGTCGCGCTGGACGTCGAGCCGTCCACGACCACCGGGTGGCTCGGGCGTCCCGCCGGCTGGGTCGCGGCCGGCGTCGCAGGAGCGGCCGCCGTGGCGCTGATCGTCCGAGCGGCCGCACGGGTCCCGCGACTGCTGCGCGCCCAGCTCGTGCCCGGCGGCTCCCTGCTCGCGAGCCTGTCGGGCGCTCTCGCCGGGCTCGACCTGTCGCTGGCGTACGACGTGCTGGTCGCCCGGCGGTGGCGCGACCGGGCCACGGTGCGGCCGTCGCGCGGCGGCCCCGAGGGCCTGTGGGCGCTGGTGTGGCGCGACGTCGTCCGGCTGCGGCGGGCCCCGGGTGCGCTCGCGGCCCTCGTCGCGGCGCTGCTCGTCCCCTACGTCGTGCTGCGCCTCGACCTCGACGACACCACGGTGCTCGCCAGCGCGCTGGCCGCCTTCCTCTGCGGGCTGTGGTCGTTCTCGGCACTGCGGACGACGGGCCGCAACCCCGGCCTGGTGCGCTGCTTCCCGATGTCGCTGGCCGAGGTGCGGTCGGCGACGCTCGTCGTCCCCGGCGGGCTGCTGCTCGTGTGGTCGCTCGCCGCCGCGCCGGCGATCGGGCGGTCGCTCGACGACCCGACGGTCGCCGACACGCTGTTCGTCTCCGTCGCGACGGGCGCCACGGCACTGGCGGCGATCGCCCGGTGGATGCTCGCGCCGCCGCCCGACTACTCCATGCCGCTCATCGCGTCACCGACCGGCGCGATCCCCACCGGCCTCATCGGCAGCGCCCTGCGCGGCTTCGACATCGTCTTCCTCGGCGTGGTGCCGATGCTCGTGGCCCCGAACAGCACCGGCGCGCTCGTCTCGCTCGCGCTGACCGGCTCGGTCGTCAGCTACCTCGTCGCCCGCCGCTCACCCCGCTGAGCGCTTCCTCCCCGTGCGGGCAGCGGGCTCAGCGCGTGGCGGTGGGGGCCAGGACGGCCACGCACTCGACGTGGTGCGTCATCGGGAACAGCGCGAACGCGCGCAGACCCGCCAGCTCGTAGCCCCGCGCCGCGAACGACGCGAGGTCGCGGGCCAGCGCGGCGGGATCGCACGCGACGTAGACGATGCGGCGCGGCGCCAGGTCGACGATGCCCTGCACGGCCTTCTTCGCGCCCGTGCGCGGCGGGTCGAGCACCACGACGTCGGCGGTCTCGCCCAGCAGTCGCTGACGCAGGGCCCGCTCGACCGTCTCGCCGACCAGGGTCACCTGCGGCACGTCGTGCAGGTTGCGGCGGGCGTCGCGCGAGCCTCCCGGGTCGGACTCGACGCTGAGCACCGTGCCGGACTCCCCCACCCCGTCGGCCAGGAACGACGTGAACAGGCCGACGCCCGCGTACAGGTCGAGCACGGTGTCGCCGGCTGAGACATCGGCTCCCTCGAGCACCGCCGCGACCAGCGTCTCGGCGGCTGCCGGGTGCACCTGCCAGAACCCCGAGCCCGAGACGCGGAAGTCGACGTCGCGGACCTGCTCGGTCACGGCGCCGCGACCGCCGCGGACCGTCCCGTCGGTCGCGACGACCCCGCCGACCTCGGCCTCGACCTCGTCGCTGATGCTCGCGTCGGTCACCAGGAGCCGGTCGCCGGTGGACGAGACGATGCCCTCGACCGAGGTGTCGTCCCACGTGCGCCCGGTCACCCGCGGCAGGTCGGGGTGGGCGATGAGGCACCGCTCGACCGGGACGATCTCGTGCGAGCGGTGGCGGCGCAGACCCGGACGCCCGTCGGGGTCGACCGCGAACTGCACGCGGGTGCGCCAGCCGAGGGCGTCGGGCGTGACCGCCTCGACCTCGACGGCGCGGTCGATGCCCGCCAGCCGACGCAGCTGCTCGCTCACGACGTCGCCGAGCAGACCGCGCTGCACCGCGGGGTCGACGTGCTGGAAGTCGCAGCCCCCGCACCCGCCGGGGCCCGCGTAGGAGCACGGCGCCTCGACCCGGCCCGGGGCGGCCCGCAGCACCTCGACGGCGTCGGCGCGCAGGAAGCTCGACGTCCGCTCGGTGATCGCGAGGCGCACCGTCTCGCCCGGCAGGGCGTGGCGCACGAAGACGACCTGCCCGTCGAGGCGCGCGACGCAGTGGCCGCCGTGCGCGACGGGACCGACCTCGACGACCGGGCCGGCCTCGTCGACCGGGGGTGCCGTCGTCATCGGTCGCGGAACCCGCGGCGGACGTCGCCGGGGGCGGGTCGCGGCTTGGCGAGCTTCTTCTTGGCGCGACCGGCCGAGCTCAGCTGGTACGGCACGCTCGTGACCATGACGCCGGGCATGAACAGCAGACGCCCCTTGAGCCGCAGCGCGGTCTGGTTGTGCAGCAGCTGCTCCCACCAGCGGCCCACGACGTACTCGGGGATGTAGACCGTGATGATGTCGCGCGGGCCCTGCTTGCGCAGCTCCTTGACGTAGCGGATGACGGGGCGCAGCAGCTCGCGGTAGGGCGAGTTGACGACCTTCAACGGGATCGGGATCGCCAGCTCCTCCCACTGCTTCATCAGCGCAGCCGTCTCGGCCGGGTCGAACTCGACCGTCAGCGCCTCGAGCGAGTTGGGGCGCGACACCCGGGCGTACGCGAGCGCCCGCATCGTCGGCTTGTGCAGCTTGCTGACCAGCACGATCGCGTGGACGCGCGATGGCAGCGTCACGTCGGTGTCGTCGATCGCGAGCTCGTCGGACACCCGGTCGTAGTGGCGCCCGATGCCGCGCATCAGCAGGAACACCAGGACCATCGCGACGATCGCGATCCACGCGCCGGCGAGGAACTTGGTCAGCAGGACGATGACCAGGACCGTCGCGGTCATGCCCAGGCCGATCGCGTTGACGATGCGCGAGCGCTTCATGCGCGACCTGGCCGCGGGATCGGTCTCGGTGCGCAGGTGGCGGTTCCAGTGCTTGATCATGCCGAGCTGGCTCAGGTTGAACGAGACGAACACGCCGACGATGTACAGCTGGATGAGCTTGGTGACCTCGGCGTCGAACGCCTGGATCAGGACGATCGCCGCGAGCGCCAGCACGATGATGCCGTTGCTGAACGTCAGGCGGTCGCCGCGCGTGTCGAGCTGGCGCGGCAGGAAGCCGTCGCGGGCCAGGATCGAGCCCAGCACCGGGAAGCCGTTGAACGCGGTGTTGGCGGCGAGCACCAGGATGATGCCAGTGCACGCGATCGTGAAGTAGAACAGCGGCGTGAAGTCGCTGTAGAGCGTCTTGGCGAGCTGACCGATGACGGTGTCCTGCGAGTAAGAGTCGCCGACCGGCATCCCGTTCGGGCGCAGCAGCTGCTCGGCAGGGTTCTCGACGTAGCGCAGCTTCATCAGGTCGGCCAGCACGATGATGCTCATCAGCATCGTGATTGCGAGGGTGCCGAGCAGCAGCAGCGTCGTGGCGGCGTTCTTGCTCTTGGGCTTCTTGAACGCGGGCACGCCGTTGCTGATCGCCTCGACGCCCGTCAGGGCCGCGCAGCCCGACGAGAAGGCGCGGGCCAGCAGGAACACCATCGCGACGCCCGTCAGGCCCTGCTCGAACTGCCCCTCCGGAGCGATGTCGAACTGCGCGCTGGGCACCGTCGGCAGGTCGCCGAACAGGTAGCGGGCGTAGCCCCACAGGCCCATCATCAAGATCGCGACCATGAACAGGTAGGTCGGGATCGCGAACGCCGAGCCCGACTCCTTGGTGCCGCGCAGGTTGATCGCCATCAGCAGGACCACCAGCGCGGACGCGGCCGTCGCCTCGTGCCCCTCCAGCCACGGCAGCGCCGAGGCGGCGTTCTGCACCCCCGACGAGATCGACACCGCGACGGTCAGCACGTAGTCGACCAGCAGGGCGCTGCCGACCGTGAGGCCGGCGGTCGGGCCCAGGTTGACGGTCGCGACCTCGTAGTCGCCGCCGCCGCTGGGGTAGGCGTGGACGTTCTGGCGGTACGACGCCACGACCGTGATCAGCACCAGCGTCACGGCGATGCCGATCTTCCAGTTGAAGGCGTAGGCCGACAGGCCGCCGATCGACAGCGTCAGGAAGATCTCGTCGGGTGCGTACGCCACCGACGACAGCGCGTCGCTCGCGAACACCGGCAGCGCGATGCGCTTCGGCAGGAGCGTCTCACCGAGCTGTTCGCTGCGGAGCTTGCGCCCGACCAGTGCACGTTTGGCGACCTCGGTGACTCCCACGAGAGACGATGCTAGACCTGTCGGTGGCTCTCGTCCGCACGAGCGCTCCCGTCGGTGTAGCGTCGCCTCCGTGCACATCGTCATCATGGGCTGCGGGCGCGTCGGCTCGACGCTGACCCGCAACCTCGAGGCCCGCGGTCACACGACCGCCGTGATCGACAGCAACCCCGACGCGTTCCGCCGTCTGGGCCCCGCTTTCACCGGCATCACGGTCACCGGCATGGGCTTCGACCGCGACGTCCTGGTCAAGGCCGGCATCGAGCGGGCCGACGCGTTCGCGGCGGTCTCCAGCGGTGACAACTCGAACATCATCTCGGCGCGCGTCGCGCGTGAGCAGTTCAAGATCGAGAACGTCGTCGCCCGCATCTACGACCCGGGCCGCGCCGAGGTCTACGAGCGTCTCGGCGTCCCCACGGTCGCGACGGTCCCCTGGGCCGCCGACCAGGTGCTGCGCCGCCTCGTCCCCGCCGGCTCGGAGCCCGCGTGGCGCGACCAGTCCGGTCACGTCCGGCTCGACCTCGTCTACGCGCCGTTCAGCTGGATCGGCCACCGCATCGCCGAGCTCGAGGCCACCGCCAAGGTGCGCGTCGCGTACCTGACGCGACTCGGCACGGGCCTGATCGCGACGCCCGACACCGTCATCCAGGAGGGCGACTACCTGAGCCTGTTCATGCTCGAGTCGACCGCCGACGACTCGCACGCGGCCCTCGACGCCGGACCGGAGGACAGCTGATGCGCGTCGTCATCGCCGGAGCGGGCGCCGTCGGGCGCTCGGTGGCCCAGGAGCTCATCCAGAACGGGCACTCGATCCTCCTGATCGACAAGTCCCCCGCGTCCATCCGGGCCGAGATGGTGCCCGAGGCGCAGTGGCTGCTGGCCGACGCGTGCGAGCTCTCGTCGCTCGAGGAGGCGCAGCTCGAGTCGTGCGACGTCGTGATCTCGGCGACCGGCGACGACAAGGCCAACCTCGTCATCTCGCTGCTCGCGAAGACCGAGTTCGCCGTGCCGCGCACGGTCGGCCGGGTCAACCACCCCAGCAACGAGTGGTTGTTCAGCGAGTCGTGGGGCGTCGACGTCTCGGTCTCGACCCCGCGCCTGATGTCGGCGCTGGTCGAGGAGGCCGTGACGGTCGGTGACCTGGTGCGGCTGTTCACGTTCCGGCAGAGCAACGCCAACCTGGTCGAGCTCACGATGCCGGCCGACTCGCCGTTCATCGGCAAGCGCGTCAGCGAGGTGCCGTGGCCGGCCGACGTCGTGCTGGTCGCGATCCTGCGCGACAGCTCGATCGAGACGCCCGACGCCGACCGATCGCTCGAGTCGGGCGACGAGCTGCTGTTCGTGACGCCCGAGGACGCCGAGGACACCCTCGGCGAGCTCCTCTCCCCCAAGCACTAGACGCCCAGCGCACCCCGGCCGAGGAGTGGGTGACGGCCCCTCGGGCAGTCACAGGCTGTCGGACACGACGACGACAACCCCCTCGTCGAGGGGCTGCAACCCTCTCCCCGCGAGCGGGAGGTCCCCCCCGTTCAGCGATCGGGGGTGGAGTTCTCGTCGAGGTCGATCGGGGTGCGGTTGCGGGTCAGCAGCCAGCCCATGACCGCGAACGACGCCAGCTGGAGCGGCCAGCCCAGCGCGATCTTGGACGCGCCCAGCAGGCCGATCTGGTGGTCGAGCCACAGCGGCAGCTGCACCGCGACCCGGATGACGCACGGGATCGCGAGCACCCACGTCAGCTGTGAGCACAGCCGCACCATGGCCTTGTCGGAGTGCCAGGCCGTCGGGTCTCCCATGACCGAGCCCACCATGAAGCCGACGATGGGCCAGCCGATGACGATCGTCAGCACGATCACGACGGCGTACACCCCGTTGTAGATCAGGCCCGGGGTGAAGACCGCCCGCGCGACGTCCTCCTCGGAGCCACCCGACTGCGACGCCCGGTACGCGAAGAACGCGCCGATGCCGATGCCGAACAGCGCGTTGAGGACGAACTGCGTCGTCGAGCGCTGCACCACGCGGACGAGCAGCAGCGCCGCCGTCGCCCCGATGCTGACGACCAGCGACAGCCGGATGTCCTTGGTGACCAGGAACAGCACCGTGAACAGCGCCGTCGGCACGGCGCTCTCGACGATCCCGCGCGGTCCGCCGAGGGCCTTCGACAGCTGGGCGCGGACGACCTGCTCGACCGTCGCCTGGGGTGAGGTCACCGGCTCACGCGTCGAGCTCGTAGCGCGGGTTGTAGATGATGCGCGTCGTGCCCCTCATGCCGATGCGGCCGAAGGCCTTGAGCTGGCGGCCGGCGGTGATGCCCTCGATGCGGCGACGTCCGAGCCACACCAGGGTCACGCTGTCGGACCCGTCGTACAGCTCGGCCTCGAGGGCCGTGACGCCGTCGACGGGCCGCAGGGTCACCGAGCGCAGCACGCCGTGGATCGTGGCCATGCAGCGGTCGGCCTGCGAGGA
The DNA here is from genome assembly GCF_001426485.1 of Aeromicrobium sp. Root472D3. Lineage (GTDB taxonomy): Bacteria > Actinomycetota > Actinomycetes > Propionibacteriales > Nocardioidaceae > Aeromicrobium. The sequence goes on from NZ_LMET01000001.1 coordinate 2,647,734, forward strand.
GATGAGCTGGCACCCGGCCCGCTCGGCCTCGCTCTTGAGCTCGCCGGCCTCCTGGTTCTCGGTCGACAGGCGTTCGAGGGTCCTGCTGAAGCGTCCCATGGTTCCAGCCTACTCTCGCGGGGCCCTAGGCCCCGGGCTCGACGGGCGTCGCGTTGGGGGGCAGCGTCAGGAGCAGCGACTCGCGCGGGATGCGCGGATCGGAGCCGCGGTCGACGATGACGTCGCGCAGCGCGTCCATCAGGATGCCCTCGTCGGAGGGCTCGAGACCCGCCGCGCCGAGGAACGTCGCCCGCAGGAGCCAGCGCGGCCCCTCGATGCCGACGATGCGGCTCGGCTGGAAGCCCTTCTCGCCGTCGGGCAGGTCGACCGGCACGCGCACGTGCAGCTCGGGACCGAAGATCCCGTCGACCTGCTCGCACTCGCCGCCGAGGCGCTCGACCTCGAGGATCAGGTCGTCGCGCACCTCGTCCCACAGGCCGCCCGACCGCGTGGCCGCGAAGGCCCGCAGCTCGATCGCGGCGTCGTCGGTGACCAGGACGACCGAGCCGATGTCGCCGCCCTCGCCGTCGGTCGGCAGCTGGACGTCGAGACCGACCCGCACGCGGACCTTGAGCGGACCCAGGTCGATGTACTGCTGGTCGTCCGCCGGAGACCGCTCGGAGGAGTCCCACGGTCCGGCGTGGCGCACGCCCTCGACCGCGGAGGGTGCGACGACCGCGGTGTCGTCGGTGGTCTGCTTGCCTCGTCGTCGTGCCATCAGCTGCTCTCTTCGTGGACGTCGGCGGCCGCGTGGCCACCTGTTGAACCGTAGCCCCCCGAACCGCGCTCCGACGTGGGGAGCACCCTCGACTCGACGAACCGGACGTGCTCGACCCGCTGCACGACGAGCTGCGCGACCCGGTCGCCCCGTCGGAGCGCGACGGACTCGGCGGCGTCGTGGTTGACCAGCAGCACCTTGATCTCGCCGCGGTAGCCGGCGTCGATCGTGCCGGGCGTGTTGACGATCGACAGCCCGTGGCGCAGCGCCAGGCCCGACCGCGGGTGCACGAACGCCGCGAACCCCTCGGGCAGTGCCAGGGCGATGCCCGTCGGCACGAGCACGCGCTCCCCCGGCGCCAGCCGCACGTCGACCGTCGTGACGAGGTCGGCCCCGGCGTCGCCCGGGTGGGCGTAAGTGGGAAGCGGCACGTCCGGATCGAGCCGTGTCACGGTCACGTCGAGCATGGCGACGACCCTACCTGCGTCGCACGCCGGACCCGCATGAGGCAAGGTTGAACCGTGACGACCTATCGAGAGCGCCTGTCGGCCCCCGTGTCCTGGTGGATCGCCGCCCTGGCGTTCGCCGCCGCCTGGGGCTGGGTGTTCCTCATCGCGACGAACTGGGCCATCGCCGGTGTCGTGACGGCACTGCTCGTCGCGGCCGGCGGGTTCATCGTGTGGCGCTACGGCTCCATGACGGTGTCCGTGGACGCCGACGGCCTGCGGGTCGGTCAGGCGTTCGTCGAGGCCGGTCACGTCGGCGACGTCCAGGCCCTTGACCGGGCCGGCTACCGCACCCGGCTCGGCACCGGTGCCGACGCCCGTGCGTACCTGGTGACGCGTCCCTACCTCGACCACGGCGTCGTCGTGACGATCGACGACCCGTCCGACCCCACCCCGTACTGGCTGGTCTCGAGCCGCCACCCCGAAGCCCTCGCAGCCGCGTTGGCTCCCTCGCGGCCCTCGGCCGCGACCCCCGACACCGACGGAGAGGCCTCCCGTGGCCAGTAGGCGCAAGAAGAAGGGCTCGGCGACGTCCGGGCACGTGGTCCAGGACCTCAACGCCGAGGCCGCCCGCACCCCGCGCACCAAGGCGCCCAGCCGCGCGACGTGGAAGGTCATGGACCGCGGCTCGTCGGTCGCCGCGGCGATGCTCGCGACGCGCGCCTCCGCGGTGGCCTGGCGCCTCGCCACGGGACGCAAGCCCCCGACCAGCGGACAGCACCCCGACGTGACGACGCGCGAGGCCGTCACCTGGGCCGTCGTCGGCGGCTCGATCGTCGAGCTCGTGCGGGTCGGCGTCCGTCGCGGCGCCGCGACGTACTGGGTCAGGTCGACCGGTCAGCTGCCGCCCGGCATGAAGCCGCTCGACACCAAGGCCCGGCAGGCCGGTGGAACGACAAAGGAGCCGGTCCTCGCGGAACCGGCTCCTCACTCATCCCCGTCACGGGGCAGGTCGACCCGGAAGGTCAGTCGGCGCAGTCGCGGCAGATGAGGACGCCGTTCTTCTCCGACGCCAGCTGACTGCGGTGGTGCACCAGGAAGCATGACGAGCACGTGAACTCGTCGAGCTGCTTCGGCACCACCTGGACCGCGAGCTCCTCGTGGGAGAGGTCGGCCCCCGGCAGCTCGAAGGACTCCGCGGCCTCGGTCTCGTCCTCGTCGACCTTGCCCGAGTTCTTCTCGTGCCGACGCGCCTTGAGCTCCTCGATGCTGTCCTCGGACTGCTCTTCCTCTGTCTTGCGCGGTGCGTCGTAATCGGTAGCCATCAAATCTCCCTTTGTGCGGAACAACCGGCGTGATTGTGCCACACGGTTCGGTGGCGTTCACACTCAGAACCCACAAGCACGGACGAGCTCGAAATATTCCTCCGCGACGGAGGGGTGGGCGGCCATCACGAGCCGCTCGTCGGGCTCGCCGTCGAGCCCGCTGAGGACGAGTCCGGCCTCGCGGGCGACGAGCCCCCCGGCCGCCAGGTCCCACGGCTTCAGGCCCTGCTCGACGTAGGCGTCGAACTGCCCCTCGGCCAGCCCGCACAGGTCGAGCGAGGCCGACCCGATGCGACGGATGTCACGCACCTGCGGGATGAACGCGGCCATCGCGGCGGCCTGCTTGGCCCGGACCTCCGGCACGTAGTTGAAGCCCGTCGCGACGAGTGCGTGCGCGAGCCGGGCCACGGGCGGAGCGGTCAGCACCAGGCGCTCGTCGCCGTCGTAGCGCCACGAGCCCGCGCCGGCGACGGCCCCCCACTCGGCGCCCGACGCGATGTTGACGACGTGCCCCACGACGACCTCGCCGTCCTGACGGGCCGCGATCGACACGCCGTACGTCGGGATGCCGTAGACGAAGTTGACGGTGCCGTCGATGGGGTCGACGACCCAGTCGACCCCCGACGCGCCGACGACGTCGTCGCCCTCCTCGCCGACGAACCCGTCGTCGGGACGGGCGGCGAAGATGCGCTCGCGGATGAGCCGCTCGCAGGCCTCGTCGATCGCGGTGACGACGTCGGTCTCGCTCGACTTGGTCGACGAGACGTCGACCCGTCCGGCGGGCCGGGCCGACCGCACGTACGCCGCCGCCTCCAGACCGACCCGACGGGCGAGCGCCAGCAGCTCCTCGCGATCGGCGCTCACAGCGGGATCGACGACGAGACCGATGCCGGCGTCGTGGCCGATCCGACGGTCGGCAGCGTCGACCGCGGGTTCAGGCAGCAGTCGGTCGGGCACAGGTCGTGCGAGCGCGGCAGCTCGCCCAGCGCGGGACGGTCGACGTCCTCGCCCCGCTCGACGGCGGCGCGCTCGAGCAGCAGCTCGCGCACCATCGCGACGAAGTCGGGGTGGGCGCCAGGCGTCGCGGCGCGGACGAACCGGAGACCCAGCTCCTCGGCGGTCTGGCTGGCCTCGGTGTCGAGGTCGTAGATGACCTCCATGTGGTCGGACACGAAGCCGATCGGCACCACGACGACCGACTCGACGCCGGACTCCTTGAGGGCCGTCAGGTGGTCGTTGACGTCGGGCTCGAGCCACGGGATGCGCGGCGACCCGGACCGCGAGCAGTACGCCAGCGAGAACGCCCCGGCGCCCGCTCCCTCGGCCACGAGCGCCGCGACGCTCTCGTGCTGGCGGACGTACGCCTGACGTCCGGGCCCGCCGCTGGCCTCGTTCATCGACGTCGGGATCGAGTGCGTCACGAACACGACGTGCGTGCCCGCGGGCGCGTCGGCGAGAGCGTCCCTGGTCGCCTCGGTGAACGGGCCGACGAAGCCCGGGTGGTTGAAGTAGTGACGCAGGCGGCTCAGGCCGATCTCGACGCCCGTCGTCGCGTCGAAGAGGTCCTCGCGGTACTGGCGGCAGCCCGAGTACGACGAGTACGCGCTCGTGACGAAGCAGGCGGCACGCTGCACGCCGTCGGCCGCCATCTGCTGGGCCGCGTCGCGCAGGTACGGGTCCCAGTTGCGGTTGCCCCAGTAGATCGGCAGGTCGACGCCGTTCGCGGCGAAGTCGCTGCGCAGCGCGGCCAGCAGCTCACGGTTGAGGTCGTTGATCGGCGAGCGTCCGCCGAACTGGAAGTAGTGCTCGCCGACCTCGACGAGCCGCTCGCGCGGGATGCCGCGGCCGGCGGTCACGTTCTCGAGGAAGGGGACGACGTCGTCGGGCTTCTCGGGCCCTCCGAACGAGACGAGCAGCAGTGCGTCAAAGGGGCGGACATCCATGGGTCCATCCTCGCACCGGGCCGGATAGGGTGCTCGGGGCGGCTCGAGAGGAACCCATGCTGACGACGTACAAGGGCGTGCTGGGCCTGCCCGGGGCGGCCCTGTTCTCGTTCACGGCGCTGTGGTCGCGCCTCCCCCTGTCGATGGCCGGTCTCGGCATCGTCCTGCTCGTCAACGAGCGCACCGACTCGTTCCGCGAGGCGGGCGTCATGTCCGCGGTCTACGTGCTGTCGGCCGCGGCGTTCGCGCCGTGGCAGGGACGGCTGGCCGACCGCTTCGGCCAGGGGGCGGTGCTGTGGGTCGTCGGCGCGACCTACGCCGCCGGCATCACCGCGTTCCTGGTCGCGATCGAGGCGGACTGGTCGGCACCGTGGCCGCACGCGTGCGCGGCCCTCGCGGGGCTCGCGACGCCGCAGACCGGCAGCATGGTGCGGGCCCGCTGGACGCACGCGATCGACGACCGGACGCAGCTCAACACGGCGTTCTCGATCGAGGCCGTCAGCGACGAGGTCGTGTTCATCGTCGGCCCCGTGCTCGTGACGTTCCTGACGTTCCAGGTCGCCGACTACGCGGGGCTCGCGTGCGCCGCCGCGGCGGCGCTGCTGGGCAGCTGGGCCATGGCGCTCCAGCGGTCGACCGCTCCACCGGCCGGTCGACGGCGCACCCGCACGGGGCCCGCGATCAACTGGCTGGGCCTGTGGCCGCTGGTCGCGGTGTCGGTGGGTCTCGGCATCATCTTCGGCTCGGCCGAGGTCATCATCGCGGCGTTCACCGAGGAGCAGGGCCGCAAGGGCGCCGCGGGGGCCGTGCTCGCGGTGTGGGCCGCCGGCAGCCTCGTCGCGGGCGTCGCGGTGGGTGCACTGCCGCAGGCGCCCGACCCGCGCCGCCGGCTCCGTCTGTCGATCCTCGTCCTGGGCGTGCTGTTCGCCCCGATGGCCCTGCTGACGAGCATCCCGCTCCTGGCCCTCGGCATGTTCGTGGGCGGGTTCATGATCTCCCCGTCGCTCATCGCGCTCGTCCACCTCGTCGAGCAGGAGGTGCCGGCGTCCCGGCTGACCGAGGCCCTGACGTGGACCACGACCGGCATGTCGGTCGGCATCGCCCCGGGCGCCGCCGCCGTCGGCGCGGTGATCGACGCGCACGGCGCGTCGGCGGGCTTCCTGGTGCCGCTGGCGGCCGGGCTCGCGGCCGCGGTCGTGGCCTGGACCACCGGCACGGCGAGCCGGTCGTCCGACGGGGTGAACGCGGCCGCGGAAAGTCATTAAGGTTGGGGCACGATGACCGAACTCTCACTGGCCGAACGCAGCGTCGACCTGGTCCGCACCTGGACCGATGCCCGCCGCCCCCGAGGCCGCCGCACCACGGCCGCCGCCGCCCGCCTCGCGACGCTCCTGAAGGATCCGCAGGGCCTGCAGTTCACGATCGGCTTCGTCGACCGCGTCGTGCGACCCGACGACCACCGGGTCGCGGCCCGCAACCTGCGGCACCTCGCCCGTGAGCTGCCCGGGTTCCTGCCCGCGACGCAGAAGATCCTGCTGAAGCTCGGCGCCTTCGTGTCGCTCCTGCTGCCGGGCCTCGTCGTCGGCGTCGCGCGTCGCACCCTGCGCCGCATGGTCGGCCACCTGGTCGTCGACGCCCGCCCGCAGCAGCTCGGCCGGGCCATCAGGAAGCTGCGCGCCGGCGGCGACCGGCTCAACCTCAACCTGCTGGGCGAGGCCGTCCTGGGCGACGGCGAGGCCGCCCGTCGCCGCGACGGCACGCTCGAGCTGCTCGAGCGCGACGACGTCGACTACGTCTCGATCAAGGTCTCCTCGGTCGCCAGCCAGCTCTCGATGTGGGCGTTCGACGAGTCCGTCGCCCGGGTCGTCCAGCAGCTGACGCCGCTCTACGAGCGGGCTGCCACCGGCGAGCCGACGTTCATCAACCTCGACATGGAGGAGTACAAGGACCTCGACCTGACGGTCGCGGTCTTCACGTCGATCCTCGAGTCGTTCCCCGACCTCGAGGCCGGCATCGTGCTGCAGGCCTACCTCCCGGACGCCCTCGGCGCGATGCAGGAGCTGCAGGCCTGGGCCGCGCAGCGTCGTGCGGCCGGGGGCGCGCCGATCAAGGTGCGCCTCGTCAAGGGCGCCAACCTCGCGATGGAGCGCGTCGACGCCACGGTGCACGGGTGGCCGCTCGCGACGTGGTCGAGCAAGCAGGAGACCGACACCAACTACAAGCGCGTCCTGCAGTGGTCGCTGACGCCCGAGCGCGTCGACGCGGTCCGCGTCGGCGTGGCCGGCCAGAACCTGTTCGACGTCGCGTACGCCTGGTTGCTCGCGGGCGACCGCGGCGTCCGCGACGCCGTCGACTTCGAGATGCTGCTGGGCATGGACACCGGTCCGGTCGACGCGGTGCGCGGCGACATCGGCCAGCTGCTGCTCTACACGCCGGTCGTCAGCCCCGCCGAGTTCGACGTCGCGATCTCGTACCTCGTGCGCCGCCTCGAGGAAAACGCCAGCACCGACAACTTCATGTCGGCGGCGTTCGAGCTGTCGTCGGACGCGACGCTCCTCGATCGCGAGACGCAGAGGTTCCTGGCCTCGGTCGAGGCCCTCGACACCTCCGTGCCGCAGCCCCACCGCCGCCAGGACCGGTCGACCGAGGCCTCGACCCCGTCGACCGGGACGTTCGCCAACACCCCCGACACCGATCCGTCCACCGAGGCGAACCGCGAGTGGGCGCGTCTCGCGCTGGCCCGCTCGACGTACACGCAGGTCGGTGCCGAGACGGTCCGCACCGGGTCCGTGCCGGGCCCGGCCTCGCTCGAGACGATCATCCACGAGACCCGCGACGCGGCCGCCCAGTGGCATGCGCGCGGCTCCGACGTGCGCGCGTGGATCCTCCACCAGGCCGCCAGCGCGCTCGGCGCCCGGCGCGGCGACCTCGTGTCGGTCATGGCCGCCGAGGCCGGCAAGACCGTCGCCGAGGCCGACGTCGAGGTCAGCGAGTCGATCGACTTCGCGAACTACTACGCCGAGGCCGCCCGGAGGCTCGACGCCGTCGACGGTGCCGAGTTCGTGCCCGACCGGCTGACGGTCGTCGCCCCGCCGTGGAACTTCCCCGTGGCGATCCCCGCCGGCTCGGTCCTCGCGGCGCTCGCGGTCGGCAGCGGCGTCGTGATCAAGGCCGCGCCGCAGACCCGCCGCTGCGCCGCCGTGATGGTCGAGGCGCTGTGGCAGGCCGGCGTCCCGCGCGACGTCCTGCGGTACGTCACGATCGACGAGGGAGCGCTCAGCAAGGCGCTGATCTCCCACACGTCGGTCGACCGGGTCATCCTGACGGGCGGCTGGGAGACGGCCGACCTGTTCCGCTCGTGGCGTCCCGACCTGCCGCTGCTCGCCGAGACCAGCGGCAAGAACGCGATCGTCATCACTCCGAGCGCCGACATCGACCTCGCGGTCGCCGACCTCGTCAAGAGCGCCTTCGGCCACGCGGGCCAGAAGTGCTCGGCCGCGAGCCTGGCGATCGTCGTCGGATCCGTCGCCGCGTCCGAGCGGTTCCGCCGCCAGCTCGTCGACGCCGTGTCGTCGCTCAAGGTCGGCCACCCCGACGACCCCGAGGTGTCGATGGGGCCCGTCATCGAGCCTCCCCGGGGCAAGCTCCTGCAGGGGCTCACCGAGCTCGGCGAGGGCGAGACCTGGCTGCTCGAGCCCCGGCAGGTCGGGACCGACGGCCGGGTGTGGACTCCCGGCATCCGCACCGGTGTGCGCCCCGGCAGCACGTTCCACACCACCGAGTACTTCGGACCCGTCCTCGGCATCATGCAGGCCACCGACCTCGACGAGGCGATCGCCTGGCAGAACGCGACCGACTACGGCCTGACGGCCGGGATCCACTCGCTCGACGCCGACGAGGTCAACCGCTGGATCGACGCCGTCGAGGCCGGCAACCTCTACGTCAACCGCGGCATCACCGGCGCCATCGTGCAGCGCCAGCCGTTCGGCGGCTGGAAGCGCTCGTCGGTCGGCACGACCGCCAAGGCCGGCGGCCCGAACTACCTGACGCACCTCGGCACGTGGCGTCCGCGCGCCCTGCGACCCTCGACCGACGACGCCGCGGTGACGTTGGCCGCGCCCGTGCAGGCCCTCCTCGACGCCGTCGCGGCCCACCTGCCGGACGTCGAGAACCGGCGCCTGCGTGCTGCCGCGCAGTCCGACCACGTCGCGTGGACGCGCGAGTTCGGCGCGGTCAAGGACGTCTCGGGCCTCGAGGTCGAGCGCAACGTGTTCCGGTACGTCCCGGTGCCCGTCACGGTCCGCGCCGAGGGTCTCGGGCCCGACCTCGTCCGCGTGCTCCTGGCGGCCGCCCGCACCGGCTCCGACGTGACGGTCAGCACCGCGACCGCCCTGCCCGACGGCCTCGTGCCGGGGGCGCGCGTCGAGAGCGGCGAGCAGTGGCTCGCCCACGTGGCCGAGCAGCGTCCGGCCCGGGTGCGTCTCATCGGCCAGGACGCCCTCGCGGTCGCGTCGGCCGTCGACGGCGACCCCGACGTCGCGATCTACTCCGGTGCCGTGACCCCGTCCGGACGTGTCGAGGCGCTGCCGTTCCTGCAGGAGCAGTCGATCTCGATCACCAACCACCGCTTCGGCAACCACGACAGCGAGTTCGACCGTGTCCTCCCCCGGCGCTGAGTCGCGGGCGTCGGCGCGCCGCCCAGACCTGGCCGCCGGCCCGCCTACGATGGGAGGACGGTCCAGGTGAACGCCCACCCGGCACCGCCACACGTCGGAGGCGATGGCATGCGCGATCTCAGTCTCGAGGGATTGAGCGAGGACAAGCGGTTCCTCGTCGCACGTGACGTCACGACCGGCGCGACGTACCGCATTCCCGCTGATCACCGCCTCTCTTCCCTGATCGGCACGCCGTCCCGCACGCCTGCCCGTGGCGGGAGCACCTCCGGCCAGATGGAGATCCGCATGCCCAGCTCACTCAGCCCCCGCGACATCCAGTCCCGCATCCGGCGCGGCGAGTCGCCCCAGGCGGTCGCCGACTCCGCCGGCGTCCCGGTCGAGCAGATCACCGGCTTCGCGGGCCCCGTGCTCGCCGAGCGCGAGTTCATGTGCGAGCAGGCCCGCAAGACCGCGATCCGGCGCAAGCACATCGGCGGTGCCGGCGTGCAGCTCGGCATCCTGGTCGCCGAGAACATCGCGGCCTCCGGGGGCGTTCCCGAGTCGGCGCAGTGGGACTCGTGGCGACGCGAGGACGGCCGGTGGACCGTGCTGGTCACGCCGGACGACGCCACGCACCCGGCGACGTTCCTGTTCGACGTCAAGAGCCGCTACGTCCTGCCGGCCGACGAGTTCGCGCACGAGCTGGTCGGCGACGTCGCCCTGCCCGACTCGACCGACATGGCGATCGCCGACGCGGTCCGCTCCTCGGAGCGTCCGGTCGACGACGTGCCCGAGATCGACGAGGTCGCGGTGGTCGACGAGGTCGAGCCCGTCGCGTCGCAGGTCGAGATCCCCGACCCGATCGAGCCGGTCGAGGAGGAGGTCCTGACGGGCGTCTCCTCGCTCAAGGAGGCACGCGACCGTCGTGCGATGGAGCAGCTCGCCCTCGGCGACGCCTCCGCCTCGGAGGACGCACCGGCGGCCCAGGTCGAGGAGGACGACTTCGAGGACGGTCTCGAGCAGAACGTCGCGGTTCCCGACACGATGGGCCCCCGCAAGAAGCGTCACGAACGTCGTCGCGTCCCCAGCTGGGACGAGATCATGTTCGGCAAGGACGACTGACCGCCGGTTCCCGCTCGCCAGCCGCGAGGGACGACCCCGACCCCGGTCGCCAGCCGCGAGGAACGAGCCCGACCCCGGTCGCCAGCCGCGAGGAACGAGCGGCGTGAGCGAAGCGAGGCGGCCCACTTCACCATCCGCC
>NZ_LMET01000001.1:2658141-2658323 GCF_001426485.1 Aeromicrobium sp. Root472D3
GCCCCGGTCGCCAGCCGCGAGGAACGAGTGGCGTGAGCGAAGCGAGGCGACCCACTTCACCATCCGCCTCGGTCGCTGGCGCTCCCTCACGGTCGGCCGCAAGCGGCCTCCCTNACCCAGGTCGCCAGCCGCGAGGAACGAGCGGCGTGAGCGAAGCGAGGCGGCCCACTTCACCATCCGCC
>NZ_LMET01000001.1:2658353-3001379 GCF_001426485.1 Aeromicrobium sp. Root472D3
ACGGGCGGGCGTCCGCTCGCGCGTGGTCAGTGACAGAATCATCTCCGTGGCAGCGCTGATGTTCTGGACCGGCACGATGGACGCCGGCAAGTCGACCCTCGCGCTGCAGACCAACCACAACCACGCCGCCCGCGGTCGCGCCGGCATCATCTTCGTCAGCAACGACCGCACGGGCACGGCAGTGCTGACCAGCCGCCTCGGCCTGTCGCACAGCGCGGTCGAGGTCGACGACGACTTCAGCTTCTGGACGTACGTCGTCGACGCCCTCACGCGGGGCACCAAGGTCGACTACCTGATCTGCGACGAGGCCCAGTTCTACTCCCCCGCACAGGTGGAGCAGCTCGCGATGATCGTCGACGAGCTGCGCATCGACGTGTTCTGCTTCGGCATCCTCACCGACTTCCGCACCCGCCTGTTCCCCGGTGCCGCACGTCTGGTCGAGCTGGCCGACCGCACCGAGGTGCTGCAGGTGCAGGCGCTGTGCTGGTGCGGCCAGCGCGCCACGCACAACGCCCGCACCGAGAACGGCGTCATGGTGACCGAGGGCGAGGTCGTCGTGGTCGGCGACGTCGAGGAGGCCGACTCGGTCGACGAGCCGCCCGAGGTCGCGTACGAGGTGCTGTGCCGTCAGCACCACCGCCACGCGCTCACCGTGGCCCGGGCCCGCGCGACCGGTCGTCTGACCGAGCCCGAGCTGCTCCCCTTCGACTGACGCGTGCCCGCCGGGCCCGACGTCCCGGCAGACACGCGGCCGGCGTGTCGGCGAGGACGTCGGGCCCGGCGGCGTCGCTCAGTCCTCGCTGATCTGCTGGCGGAAGGTGTCGCGCTTGTCGTGCAGGTTCCACAGGTGCTCGGCCAGGACGTCGGGGCCCTTCTCGTCGTCGCCCTCGATGATCTGCCCGCCGATGATGAGCTGCGAGACGTGGATGCCCTCCTCGGCCAGCACCTCGTGCAGCAGCTCGACGTAGGCGGCCTGCCCCGCGAACGCGATCGACGTGCCCGTGACGTTGCGCCCCGGCTTGACCGCCGAGCCGCCGTTCACGAACAGGATCGTGCCCTTGTCCTCGCCGAGGAACCGCATGCCCGGCAGCACCTGGTGCACCGCGGCGACGGGACCGTAGACCGAGAACTCGATGGGCCCGACCAGGTCGGCGGGCGTCGTCTCGAGCACGGGACGCATGAAGTCCTTCTGCGGCAGCGGGCTGTACTGCAGCACCTCGATGGGGCCGAGCGTCTCGGTCACCTGCTCGAGGGCCGCGGCGATCGAGGCCGGGTCGCGGACGTCGGCCGCGAAGCCCTGTGCCTGGACGCCCTCGGCCGACAGCTCGGCGGCGAGCGCGTCGAGCCGTCCCTGGTGTCGTGAGATGAGTCCGACGGCGAATCCCTCTGCGCCGAATCGACGGGCGACAGCCGCGCCCAGTCCCTTGCCTGCTCCGATGATCGCGATGGTTGTCATGGGCGTGGAGTACCCGATCGGACGGCGGGCATGCACGCTCAGGAGCCGACGAGCACCGGGATGCGCAGCTCGGGCTCGGTGATCGAGCCGTGGAAGCCCGTCATCTTCAGCTCGATCGCGAACTCGCGCGACGAGAACACCGCGAAGTCACCGAGCGAGGCCACCACGACGTCGCCGATGCGTCCGCCGACCCGCGGCGAGATCGGGCCGAACCAGTCCTCGAGGCCGTCGCGCGTGCGCACCTCGACCCGGTCGCCCAGCATCGTCCGCCAGCGGTCGGCGACCTCGTCGGCGGCACCGGGACGGGTGTAGAGATGACGGAAGCGCGCCTCGCCGGCCAGCAGGTCGACGTCGTCGAGCAGGCGCGGCTCGGTGTCGACGTCGAAGCGGTTCTCGAACGGCAGGTCGATCATGCCGTGGTCGGCTGTGACGACGAGCACCGTGTCGCGCGGCAGCTCGTCGCGCAGCTCGGCGAGCTCGGTGTCGATCGTCGTCAGCATCTCGCGCCACTCGCGCGACGTGCAGCCCTTGCCGTGGCCCGTGTGGTCGAGGCGCGACTCGTAGGCGTACGTGACCGAGCGCGGTGCCGACTCGATGACGTCGACGACGACGTCGAGGCGCTCGTAGACCGAGTTGATGCCGTGGAACGGCACGCCGCGCTGGCTGCAGACCGTGAGCCCCGTGCCCTCGAACTTCGCGTCGTTGACCGACGATGCCGAGATGCCCGCCTGCTGCAGGCGCTGCAGGACCGTCGGGATCGGTTGCCAGACGGCGGGGTCGAGCGGCTGGTCCCACTTGAGGGAGTTGAGCCGTCGGCCCGTCTCGGGCACGCGCGACGTGTAGCCGACGACGCCGTGCTGTCCGCCGCGGACGCCGGTGCCGAGCGAGGTCAGGCTCGTGACGGTCGTCGACGGCACGCCGCACACGACGTCGTCGACGTTGTGCAGCGACGACAGGAACGGTGCGGCGTCGGCGTGCTCGCGCAGCAGGTCGAGCCCCAGCCCGTCGACCAGGAACACGACGTAGCGGGGCGCGTCGGGCAGGCCCAGCGTGTTGTCGAAGCCGGTGGCTCCGAGGGCCGCGCCGACCGACGGCATGATCTGGTCGATCGTGCGGCGTCCGGCGAGGCCGGGCCCCGTCACCCGATCCGTCCGCTCGTGGCCGCCGACAGGGTGCGGGCGAACGCGAGCAGACGCTCGACCGCGGTGCCGCCGTCGCCCGCGGCCGCCAGGCGCAGCGAGAAGTCGTCGCCCGTGACGCTGCCCGAGTAGCCGTGGTCGGCCTCGCACTCGGGGTCGGAGCAGCGGGCCGGCTCGAGCTCGACGCGCGACACGGCTCCCCAGCCGATCGTCAGGAGCGCCTCCTCGAGATTCTTCGACGTCGAGGTGACCATGCGCGTCACGACGACCGACCGCACCTGGCTGAGGGCGACGGCCTCGGACGTCGTCGACGTGTACGGCTTGGGCAGCAGGTCGTCGCCGGGGTGCTCGTCGGTGTGCACGAGGATCAGGCGGCTGGGCGTCAGGGCCAGCACCGTCATGTGCCGGCGGATCTCGTCGCGGTCGAACGTGGGCTCGTGGTGCAGCACGTACCCGTCGACGACCTCGTCGGCGAGCGCGTCGCGGAGGCCCGCCGCCACGATCTCGGGGTAGTAGCCGCTGCGGGAGACCTCGTCGAACAGCGAGGCCGTGTGGTCGGCAGTCATCACGCGAGCGTATCCCCCGTGGCCGCGGGCTGGCTGAGGCGGCGCACGTACCACTCGCCGCGACGGTCGGCCGAGGGGATGACCTTGGCCCGGGCGCTCAGCACCGTGAAGCCGTCGGCGTGCACCGTGACGGGCTCGAGGTCGAGCTCGGCGATCTCGGGCAGGTCGTCCTTCATGGCCGCGAGGCGCACGATGATGTCCTGCAGCGCGTCGACGTCGACGCGTTCGGAGCCGCGGTAGCCGTAGAGCAGCGGCGCCGAGCGCAGGTTCTTGATCATGGCCTCGGCGTCGAGGTCGGTCAGCGGCGGGATGCCGTAGGCGCGGTCGTCGAGCAGCTCGCTCGGGGCGCCCGCGAGGCCGAAGGAGACGAGCGGGCCGAACAGCGGGTCCTCGCTGACGCTGAACGATACCGCGACGCCCTCGGGGGCCACGCGCTGCACGAAGAACTTGGTGTCCTTGCGCATGCCCGTCCAGCCGGTCAGCTGGTCCCACGCGTCGCCCATCTCCTGGGCGTTCTGGATGCCGCGCCAGATGTGCGCGATGTCGGGCCGGCTGCGCAGGTGCTCGCTGCCGGCCTTCAGGACGACGTCCCAGCCGAGGGTCTCGCCGGCCGCGATCGCCTCGTCGCGGTCGTGCACGTTGATCCACGTCCAGATGTCGATGCCGTAGCAGGCCAGCAGGGCGTGCACCTGCTCGGTCGACAGGATCGCGCCGCGCGGCGCCTGGCGCAGCACGTCGCGCACCAGCGCGCGGGCGTCGCCCGTGCGGTGGTCGAGCGCGAGGTGGAACTCGCCGTGGTCGCGGGCGGCCCACTCGGAGTAGTTGACGACGCGGGCCAGCGCGCGGACGGCCGACTCGGGGGCGGCGTACGACGGCACCGAGCCGCGTCCGGCCGAGCCGCCGAGCAGGTCGGGCACCCGCAGCAGCACCGGCACGCCCTCGGTGCCGAGGAAGGTCGAGACGATCGGCTTGTCGGACTGCTCGCCGATCGCGGCGAGCACGTTGGCGACGTCCTCGCCGGACGTGTTGAGCGGCGGGATGTAGACCGCGACGAGCGCATCGGTGTCGGGGCGCGCGATCGCGGCCTCGATGGCCTCCTCGAAGTCGTCGGCGTTGGCGTTGGCGCCGAGCGAGACGGGCTCGGTGACCTGCAGGCCGGCGGCCGACGCGGCGTCGGCGACGATCAGCGCCACGGCGTCGGAGTTGCCGACGATCGCGATGCGGTTGCCGCGCGGCAGCGGCTGGTGGGCCAGCAGCTGCGCGACGTCGAACATCTCGTCGAGGGTGTCGACCTGGATCACCCCGGCCTGGCGGAACATCGCGTCGACCGCCGACTGGGGCGCCGAGGTGCGCGCGACGGTGTGCCCGACCGGGACGCCCTGCGTCGAGCGCCCCGACTTGACCGCGACGATCGGCTTGGTGGCGGACACGCGGCGCGCGATGCGCGAGAACTTGCGGGGGTTTCCGATCGACTCCAGGTACAGCAGGATGACCTCGGTCGAGTCGTCCTCCTGCCAGTACTGCAGCAGGTCGTTGCCCGACACGTCGGCGCGGTTGCCGGCCGACACGAACGTCGAGAGGCCCAGCCCGCGTCGCGACACCGACTCGAGGATCGCGGTGCCGAGCGCCCCGGACTGGCAGAAGAAGCCGACGCGACCCTGCGGGGGCATGCTCGGCGACAGCGAGGCGTTGAGCTGCAGGTCGGGCGCGGTGTTGATGATGCCGAGGCAGTTGGGGCCGATGAGGCGCAGGCCGTACGACCGGCTGAGCCCGAGCAGTGCGCGCTGCCGCTGGCGCCCCTCGGGGCCCTCCTCGGCGAAGCCCGCCGAGATCACGACGAGACCGTGGACGCCCTTGGCGGCGCAGTCGAGCACGACGTCGTTGACCGACTCGGCCGGCACGACGACGATCGCGACGTCGACCTCGCCGGGGATGTCCTGCACCCGTTTGTAGGCCGGGAGCCCCGAGACCGCCTCGGCGTTGGAGTTGACGGCGTAGACGCTGCCGCCGAAGTCGCCCAGCACGAGGTTGCGCACCATGGCCTGGCCGATCGAGTCCTGACGCCGGCTCGCGCCGATCACGGCGATGCTGCGGGCCTTGAAGATGCGCTCGATCGAGGCGGCCTCGGCACGCTGCTCGCGGGCCTGCATCACGCCGATCGCGACGTCGGTCGACTCGATCTGGAACGTCAGGCGCTGCACGCCGTCCTCGATCGCGCCCTCGATCTGGTAGCCCATCTCGCGGAACACCTGCTGCATGCGGGCGTTGGACGGCAGGACGTCGGCGACGAAACGCCGGATGCCGCGCTCGCGCCCGGCCTGGGCGAGGTGCTCGAGCAGCAGCTGGCCGACCCCGCGCCCCTGCTGCGCGTCCTCGACGAGGAAGGCGACCTCGGCCTCGTCGTCGCTGACGGCGTCGTAGCGCCCGACGCCGATGATCGTGGCGTGGAGCGTCACGACGAACGCGACGCGACGGTCGTGGTCGACCGTCGTGAACCGCTTGACGTCGCGGTCGGACAGCGTCGGGTACGGCGCGAAGAAGCGGAAGTACTTGGACTCGTCGGAGACGCGGGCGTAGAACTCGATGAACCGGTCGGCGTCGTCCTCGTGGATGGGCCGCAGCTGGGCGACCCGGCCGTCCTTGAGCAGGACGTCGGCCTCCCAGTGCTCGAACGAGCTCGCCTGACTGGTCACGTCCCCAACCTATCGGGTCCGGCCCCGGCGTGGCGGTGGTGCCCGGCGCGCGCCGACCCGTCAAAATGGGTCGGCGGCACCCGCACGCCCACGCCCCTGGCACGACTGGAGAGGACGGCATGGCCCGCAGCAGCAAGCCGGCACCCGAGGAGGACTTCGAGGAGCACATCCTCGACACCGACGTCGGCGACGAGATGCGATCGAGCTTCCTCGAGTACGCGTACTCCGTCATCTACTCGCGCGCCCTGCCCGACGCCCGCGACGGGCTCAAGCCCGTCCAGCGCCGCCTCCTGCACACCATGGACGACATGGGGCTGCGGTCCGACCGCGGGCACGTCAAGAGCGCCCGCCCCGTCGGCGAGACCATGGGCCGCTTCCACCCCCACGGCGACAGCTCGATCTACGACGCGCTCGTGCGGCTCGTCCAGCCCTGGTCGCTGCGCCTGCCGCTGGCCGACGGGCACGGCAACTTCGGCTCGCAGGACGACCCTCCCGCCGCGATGCGATACACCGAGATCCGCATGGACGCCGCCGCCGAGGCGATGACGGCCTCGATCACCGAGGACACCGTCGACTTCCGGCCCAACTACGACGGTCGCGAGCTCGAGCCCGTCGTGCTGCCGGCGGCGCTGCCGAACCTGCTGGTCAACGGGGCCAGCGGCATCGCGGTCGGCATGGCGACCAACATCGCGCCGCACAACCTCGTCGAGGTCGTGCAGGCCCTGCGTCACCTGATCGCGTTCCCGAAGGCCGATCTCGACGACCTGATGCGCTTCGTGCCGGGCCCCGACCTGCCGACCGGCGGCAAGATCGTGGGCCTCGACGGCATCCGCGACGCGTACGCGACCGGCAACGGCTCGTTCCGCATGCGCGCCTCGACCCGCATCGAGAACGTGACGCCCCGCAAGAAGGGCATCGTCGTCACCGAGCTGCCCTACAACGTCGGCCCCGAGAAGGTCATCGAGGCGATCAAGAAGCTCGTGCAGGCCAAGAAGCTGCAGGGCATCTCCGACATCACCAACCTGACCGACCGCCACAAGGGCCTGCACCTGGTCATCGAGGTCAAGAACGGCTTCATCCCCGAGACCGTCCTCGCGCAGCTGTTCAAGAGCACCCCGATGGAGAGCTCGTTCGGCATCAACGCCGTCGCGCTGGTCGACGGCCAGCCCCGCACCCTGGGCCTCAAGCAGATGCTCGAGGTCTACCTCGAGCACCGCATCGTGGTGGTCCGTCGACGCACGGCGTTCCGTCGCGGCAAGGCCGCCGACCGGCTGCACCTGCTCGACGGCCTGCTGCTCGCCCTGGTCGACATCGACGAGGTCATCCAGCTGATCCGCAGCAGCGACGACCGGGCCGCCGCGCAGGAGCGGCTGATGTCGGTGTTCGACCTCAGCGAGGCGCAGTCCGACTACATCCTCAACCGGACCCTCGGCAGCCTGACCCGGCTGTCGCGCATCGACATCGAGAAGGAGGCCGAGGACCTGCGCCGGACGATCGAGCAGCTCGACGCGATCCTCGGCGACGAGCAGGTGCTGCGCGGGGTCGTCGGCGACGAGCTCGGCGAGATGGCCCGGACGTTCGGCACGCCGCGGCGCACCGTGCTGCTGGAGTCGTCGGGGCAGACCGCGACGTCCGCAGCTCCCCTCGAGGTGCCCGACGACCCGTGCTGGGTGCTGATGTCGGCCACGGGCCTGCTGGCCCGCACCTCCGACGACTCGCCGATCGGCGCGGTCGACCGCCGCGTCAAGCACGACACGATCGTCTCGGCGGTCCGCAGCACGGCCCGCGGCGAGGTGGGCATCGTGACGGCCGACGGCAGCGTCCGCCGCATCAGCGTGCTGGAGCTGCCCGCGCTGCCGCCGGGGGCCCACTCGCCGCACCTGCAGGGCGGTCTGCCGATCACCGAGATCGTCCCGCTCGACTCCCCCGCCCTGGCGCTCATGACGTTCGACGAGGACGGCCCCGGCATCGCGCTGGGCACCCGGCAGGGCGTCGTCAAGCGGGTGCGGCCCGATCACCTCGGCCGCGACCGCTGGGAGCTGATCTCGCTCGCCGACGGCGACGCGCTGGTCGGCGCGGTTCCCCTGGCCACCGGCGACGAGCAGCTCGTCTTCGTCACGTCCGACGCCCAGCTGCTGTACTTCTCCGCCTCCCTCGTGCGGCCCCAGGGCCGCTCCGGCGGCGGCGTCGCGGGCATCAAGCTCGCGGCGGGCCAGTCCGCCGTGTTCTTCGGTGCCGTCGCCGACGTCGACGCCGCCCACGTCGTGACGGTCGCGGGCTCCAGCAGCGCGCTGCCCGGCACGCAGACGGGTGCCGTCAAGGTCAGCCCGATGTCGATCTACCCGCCCAAGGGTCGTGCCACGGGCGGCGTCCGCTGCCAGCGGCTGCTCAAGGGCGAGGACGGCCTGCTGCTGGCCTGGGTCGGCGACGGGGTCCCGATGGCGTCGGCCACCAGCGGCACCGCGGTCGACCTGCCCGCCGTCAGCGACCGACGCGACGGCTCGGGCGTCCCCGTGGCCCAGCCGATCGCCGCCGTCGCGGGCCCCCCGTCGGCCCATCTCGGAGTCGACGCCGCACCCGCCGACGTCGTGGGAGACTGAGCCCGTGCGCACCCGACACCTGCTCCCCGCCCTGCTCGCCGCCGGTCTGCTGCTCAGCGGCTGCACCGGCTCGTCCGACTCCTCGGACGGCTCCGACGGAGGCGGGGGCGGCGACCTCGCGACCCGCCTCGCCGACGCCAAGACGACGCTCGACACCGCCGAGACCATCGACATCTCGCTGTCGACCAAGAGCGTGCCCGACGGCGTCACGGGCCTGCTCTCGGCCACGGGCAAGGGCAACCACTCCCCCGCGTTCGAGGGCAAGGTCACGGTCGTGACGGGCGGCGCCAGCCTCGGCGCCGACGTCGTCGCGACGGGTGGCACGGTCTACGCCAAGACCGGCTTCACGCCCGACTTCGCGCCGATCGACCCGGCCGACCTTAAGGCGCCCGACCCGGCCGCGCTGCTGCAGGTCGACGGCGGCATCACCTCGATCCTCACGAGCACCGAGGACCTCGCCGAGGACGGCCAGTCCCGCGACGGCCAGGACGTGCTGACGTCGATCAAGGGCACCCTGCCCGGCAGCGTCGTCGCGACGATCATCCCGTCGGCCGCGGCCGACCAGGACTTCGCCGTGACGTACCGCCTCGACGACGACGACCAGCTGCGCGACGCGACGATCAGCGGACCGTTCTACCCCGGCGGCGACAAGGTCACCTACACCGTGTCGCTCGAGACGTCCGACACCCCCGTGACGATTACCGCTCCCTGACCGCGACATGACGACGTCCGGGCGCACCGTCACGCCGGCGTCCAGGACGCTCCTGGCGCTCGCGGCCGTCGCCATCTCGTTCGCCGCCGCCGACACGTACGTCGTGGTGCTGGCGCTGCCCGAGATGATGACGTCGGTCGGCCTCGGCACCGAGGAGCTGCAGCGGGCCGCCCCGATCGTCTCGGGCTTCCTGCTCGGCTACGTCGCGATCCTGCCGCTGATCGGCCGCATCTCCGACCTGCGCGGCCGCGTGCCGGTGCTGATCGGCTCGCTGGTGGTGTTCGCGGTCGGCTCGCTCGTGACGGCTGCGGCGTACGACCTCGAGACCGTCGTGGCGGGCCGGCTGATCCAGGGCATCGGCGGCGGCGGGCTCATCCCGCCCACCCTGGCGCTCGTCGCGGACCTCTGGCCGCCGCACCGTCGCGGCATGCCGCTGGGCGTGGTCGGGGCGGTGCAGGAGCTCGGCAGCGTGCTGGGGCCCCTCTACGGCGCGGTCGTCCTCGCGGTGGGCGACTGGCGGGCCATCTTCTGGCTCAACTGCGCGATCGGCCTCGTGCTGGTCGCCGCGATCCTGCCGCTGCGTCGCGCCTCCTCGATCGACGTCGCCGGCCGTCCCGACCCGTCGACGGGCCGCTTCGACTGGCCCGGGGCGACCCTCGCCGTCCTGGCCCTCGCGGGCGTCGCGCTCGTCATGGCCGCGCCGACCCGGCTCGTCCAGGATGTCGAGATCGGACGCGCCTACCTGCCGGTCACGGGTGACTCCCGGTGGCTGACGCCGCTCGCACTCGTCACGTTCGGCCTGGTCGTGCTGCTCGTGCTGCGGCTCGCGACGGCCCGCCGTCCACTGGTCGACTGGCGTGCCTGGCCGGCCCTGGCCCGCGAGACCGATTTGTGGGGAGCCGCGCTGCTGACGGTCGCCCTCGGCGCCGTGATCCTCACCTTCGCCTCGGCCGAGCCCGAGAGCGGCGCGGTCTCCCCCGACGCCCCGTGGCTCGTCCCGGTCGCGGTCGTGGCCGCAGCCGGCTTCGTGCTGCGCCAGCGCCGCGCGGCTCGTCCGCTCGTGCCGCGCGGCGCCCTGCGGGCACGTCCGGCGTGGGGGGCGATCGTCGTGTCGTTCTTCGTCGGCGCCGCGCTGATCGCCGCCCTGGTCGACATCCCGTTCTTCGCCCGCCTGACGGTGTACCGCGACTCGCAGCTCGACGCGGCGCTGGTGCTGGTGCGCTTCCTGGTGGCGCTGCCGGTCGGCGCCCTGCTCGGGGGGTGGCTGCTGCGCAAGGTGCCGGCGCACGTCCTGACCGCGGTCGCGATGGTGCTCAGCGCCATCGCGTTCTGGCACATGTCGACGTGGGACGCCACGTCGCTCGCGAGCCAGGTCGAGACCTGGTCGCTCGTGCTCGCGGGCCTCGGCTTCGGGCTCGCCATCGCACCCGTCAACGCGGTCCTGCTGGCCCACACGGCCGACGCCGTCCACGGCGTCTCGTCGGCCCTGCTGATCGTGGCCCGCATGGTCGGGATGCTGCTGGGCATCTCGGCCCTCACGACGATCGGCCTGCGCGCGTTCTACGACGCCTCGGACCGCATACCGTCGGTCGACCGGCTGTGCGGGGCGGGCGGCACCCTGTGCCAGGCCTACCGCGACGCGGTGCGCGACGCCGGCATCGCGCAGCTCCACGCCGTGTTCGTCGGAGCGGCCGCCTGCGCCGTCATCGCCGCGGTGCTGGCCCTCGTGCTGCTGCGACCGACGCACGACACGTCCCGGGCTGAGGCGTGACGACGCGGCGCCGCTGGTTACGCTGGTGCCATGGCTGACTTCGACGACCTGCTCGCCGCCAACCGGTCCTTCTCCGACTCGTTCTCGCTCGCCGGCTTCGACGGCATCGCCCGCGCGGGCGTCGCGATGGTCACGTGCATGGACTCGCGCATCGACCCGCTCAACATGATCGGCCTGAAGGCCGGCGACGCCAAGATCCTGCGCAACCCCGGCGGCCGCGTGACCGACCAGGCCCTCGTCGCACTGGTGCTGGGCGTCAACCTGCTCAACGTCGACCGCGTGCTCGTGGTCGAGCACACCCGCTGCGCCATGGCGTCGTCGTCCGAGGACGAGCTCAAGCAGCGGCTCACCGAGAGCGCGGGCCGCGACGCCGAGTGGATGACGCTGGGCGCGATCGACGACCAGCGCCGCACGATCGAGGCCGACGTGATCCGCGTCAAGACCCACCCGCTGATCGGTGACGCGGTGTCGGTCGGAGGCTTCCTGTACGACGTCGACAGCGGACTGCTCGAGCCCATCGTCTGATGCCGGTGACCCCCACGTCACCCGCGACGACCACGGGGCCGCCGGCTCGCACCCCGCGACCGCTGCGGCCCGAGATCCAGGCACTGCGCGCCGGCGCGGCGCTGCTGGTCGTCCTGTACCACCTGTGGCCCGGCCGCCTGCCCGGCGGCTTCATGGGCGTCGACGTCTTCTTCGTCATCTCGGGCTTCCTGATCACGTCGCACCTGGCCCGCGAGGCCGCGTCGACGGGTCGGGTCCGCCTCGGACGGTTCTGGGCCCGCCGCGCCCGCCGCCTGCTGCCCGCGGCGTACCTGGTGCTCGCGACGTCGGCGGTCGCGGTGTTCGTGTGGGTGCCGCAGCTCAACTGGGCGCAGAACTTCCGCGAGATCATGTCGTCCGCGTTGTACGTCCAGAACTGGCGGCTCG
Organism: Aeromicrobium sp. Root472D3; assembly: GCF_001426485.1. GTDB lineage: Bacteria > Actinomycetota > Actinomycetes > Propionibacteriales > Nocardioidaceae > Aeromicrobium. Next base: position 2,670,221 of record NZ_LMET01000001.1, read on the forward strand.
CCGCCGACGCGGTCGACTACCTCGCCGCCGAGAACGCGCCCAGCGTCGCCCAGCACTACTGGACCCTCTCGGTCGAGGAGCAGTTCTACGTCGCGTGGCCGCTGCTGGTGCTGGCGGCCGTCCTGCTCGCCGCCCGGCTGCGCCTGCGCCAGCTGCCGACCGTCACCGCCGTGGTCGCGGTCGCGACCGTCGCCAGCTTCGCGTACTCGTGGTGGCTGACGTACGAGAACGTCTCCTACGCCTACTTCTCGACCTTCACCCGCGCCTGGGAGTTCGGCGCCGGCGCCCTGCTGGCCCTGCTGACGCTGCGCGCGTCGGAGGGACGCCGGGCCTCGACCGCCCCCCTGCTGCCCGCGCCGGTCGCCGCCCTCGTGTCGTGGGCCGGCCTGCTCGTCCTGCTCGGTTGCGGACTGTTCCTGACGGGCTCGACCCCCTTCCCGGGGCTCGCGGCGCTGCTGCCGGTGCTCGCGACCGTCGCAGTCATCGTCGTGGGGATGCCCGCCTCGCGGTTCTCCCCTCGCCGTCTGATCGAGACCCGCTTCGTGCAGTGGACCGGCGACATCTCGTACCCCCTGTACCTGTGGCACTGGCCGCCGATCGTCCTGCTGCCGGTCGTGCTCGGGCACGACCTGGGATTCTGGCCGCGCGTCGCGATCCTGGTCGCGACCTTCGGCGCGGCGGCGCTGACGAAGCGGTTCGTCGAGGACCCGGTGCGCACCGGGCGACGTCTCGGCATCCAGCGCAGCACCGTCACGTTCGCGTTCACCGCGGTGGGCGCGGCGGCGATCGCCGCCGCCTGCCTGGGCGGCATCCGCAGCGCCGACGCCGCCGCCGACCGGGCCGAGCAGCTGACCGCCGAGGTCGCCTCCGACGCGCCCCGGTGCTTCGGTGCCGCGTCGATGGCGCCCGGCCCCGCCTGCGACAACCCCGCACTCGACGGGCTCCTGGTGCCCGACACCACCGCGATCAAGCGCGACGACGCCAACTACCCGGGGTGCGCGTCGACCGACCGGGCCACCGACACGTGCACGTTCGGCGACAAGGGCGACGCGTCGCTGCCGCACGTCCTGGTCATCGGCGACTCGCACGCCCGCTCCCTCCTGCCGCCGTTCGTGACGATGGCCGAGCAGGGGCGCATCTACCTGGCCGCACAGGTCAAGGGCGGGTGCACGTGGTCGACCAACCCGCACCCCAACGACGACCGCGCGATCGCCGACGACTGCTACACGTGGCGCGACAGCGTCGCGACCTGGCTCGACGCGAATGCCGACGACATCGACGTGATCGTCACGGGTGCACTGGCCCACCCGCGCCCCGCCACCGGGCCCGACGACCAGGTCGCGGGCTTCGCCGAGACCTGGCGCACCATGACCGGGCGCGGCATCCCCGTCGTCGCGGTCCGCGACAACCCCTACCAACCGGCCAACACCAACGAGTGCCTGGCGCGTCAGAGCGAGATCACGTCGTCGAGCTGCGCGCTGCCGCGCGACGAGGCGTTCCCGAACTACGACCCGCTGATCAAGGCCACCGAGCAGGTGGAGGGCAGCACGCTGCTCGACCTGACCAGCTACTACTGCACCGACTCGTCATGCCCCGCCGTGATCGGCGGCGTCAACGTGTACCGCGACCGCAGCCACATCAGCAAGACCTACATGACGACGATGACGCCCTACATCGAGCGACTGCTCGACCAGGACGACCTGCTCACGCCCCGCAGCCGCTAGCCGAGCTCGCGGGGCAGGTGCGGCACCGATGACGCACGGGTCACGTCGCCGTCGTGCGGGTGGCGCGCGGACGAGGTGTGGCTCTCGGCGAGGTGCGGCGTGACCGAACGACGGTCCGCGAGCAGAGCGGCACGGTGCGCCCGAGACCGGCGTCGACGTCGGAGGACGACGTCAGCGTCACGCGTCGATCATGTCGGCGTCGATCTCGTAGGCGCCCTGCACGATGAACTCCTTGCGGGGCGGCACCTCGTTGCCCATCAGCAGCTCGAACACGTCGCCCGCGGCCTCGGCGTCGTCGACGGTCAGCCGTCGCAGCGTGCGGTGCCGCGGGTCCATCGTGGTCTCGGCCAGCTGGGAGGCATCCATCTCGCCCAGGCCCTTGTAGCGCTGGACCGGCTCCTTCCAGCGCACGCCCTTGCGCTTGAGCTCGGCCATCGTGCGTTGCAGCTCGGGGTCGGAGTACGTGTACAGGTACTTGTCCTGCCCCTTCTTGGGGTTGGTGAGCTCGATGCGGTGCAGGGGCGGCACGGCGGTGTACACGCGGCCCGCCTCGACGAGGTCGCGCATGTAGCGGAAGAACAGCGTCGCCAGCAGGCAGCGGATGTGCGCGCCGTCGGAGTCGGCGTCGGCCATGAAGATGATGCGGCCGTAGCGGGCGGCGTCGACGTCGAACGTGCGACCCGACCCCGCCCCGACGACCTGGATGATCGAGGAGCACTCCGCGTTCTTGAGCATGTCTCCGATGCTGGCCTTCTGGACGTTCAGGATCTTGCCGCGGATCGGCAGCAGCGCCTGGAACTCGGAGTCGCGAGCCGACTTGGCGGTGCCGAGGGCCGAGTCGCCCTCGACGATGAACAGCTCGGACCGGTCGACGTCGTTGCTGCGGCAGTCGGCCAGCTTGGCCGGCAGCGCGCTCGACTCGAGGGCGTTCTTGCGGCGCTGCGTGTCACGCTGCTGGCGGGCGGCCAGGCGGGTGCGCGACGCGTCGACGACCTTCTGCATCACCAGGCGAGCGCGGGCCTTGTCGGCGGCCTTCGTGGCGTTGAGGAACGCCTTGAGCTCGCGCGCGACGACCTGGTTGACGATCTTGGTCACCGCGGGCGTGCCCAGCACCTCCTTGGTCTGCCCCTCGAACTGGGGCTCGGCCAGACGCACCGTGACGACCGCCGTGACCCCCTCGAGGACGTCGTCCTTGATGACGTCGGGGTCGCCGGCCTTCAGCAGGCGCGTGGTCTTGAGCGTCTCGTTGAACGTCTTGGTGACGGCCCGCTCGAAGCCGTTGACGTGCGTGCCACCCTTGGGCGTCGCGATGATGTTGACGAACGACTTCACGTGCGTGTCGTACCCCGTGCCCCATCGCACCGCGACGTCGACGCCCAGGGTGCGCTCGATGTCCTGGGGCGTCATCTGGCCCTTGGCGTCGAGCAGCGGGACGGTCTCGGTGAACACGTCCTCGCCCTGCAGCCGCAGCACGTCGGAGACCGGCTCGTCGGGTGCCAGGAACTCGCAGAACTCGGCGATGCCGCCGTCGTGCCGGAACGACTCCTCGTGGGGCTCGTCGCCCCGCTCGTCGCGAATGACGAGTTCGAGGCCCGGCACCAGGAACGAGGTCTGCCGCGCCCGTGACACCAGCTCGTCGTAGGCGAACTTCGCGCCCTTGATGAAGATCTGCGGATCGGCCCAGTAGCGCACCCGGGTGCCGGTGCGGGCCTTGGCGACCTTGCCGACCTTGCGCAGCTCGTTGCCCGGCGTGAACGGAGCGTCGGGTCCGTCCCCGTCGAAGACGCCGGGCTCGCCGCGGCGGAACGACATCGCCCAGGTGGCACCGCCCTTGTCGACCTCGACGTCGAGCCGCGACGACAGCGCGTTGACGACCGAGGCGCCGACGCCGTGCAGACCGCCCGTCGCGACGTAGGAGCCGCCGCCGAACTTTCCGCCGGCGTGCAGCTTGGTGTAGACGACCTCGACGCCCGTCAGCCCGGTCTTCTTCTCGACGTCGACCGGCACGCCACGCCCCTGGTCGTGCACCTCGACCGAGCCGTCGGCGTGCAGTGCCACCAGGATGTGCGAGCCGTGCCCGCCCAGCGCCTCGTCGACCGAGTTGTCGATGATCTCCCAGAGGCAGTGCATGAGGCCCCTGGTGTCGGTCGAGCCGACGTACATGCCGGGACGCTTGCGGACGGCCTCGAGACCTTCGAGGACCAGGAGGTTGCGGGCGTCGTACGTGCTGTCGATGATGGGTTCCTTCTCGAGACGATGACCGTGCCCAGCCTAGTCAGCGGGGCCGACGTGACGTCGTCTGACACGCTCCGCAGCCCGCGCGCCTGCCCCGGTTTGCACCCGCCGGGGAGTATCTATGTCATAGGTCACGAACGACCACACGGAATACGACCCCGTGGTTGGATGTTGACTTCTGTACACCCCCGCCGATGGCTCAGAGAGAAGGTCACCGTGACAACACTGACAGCCCCCAAGCTGAGCTCCCTCGACCGCTGCGACCGCTGCGGCGCTCAGGCGTACGTCCGCGTGACGCTCGGCGGAGGTGGCGAGCTGCTGTTCTGCGCTCACCACGCCCGCCAGCACGAGGAGAAGCTGCGCGAGATGTCCGCGCTCATCCACGACGAGAGCGAGCGCCTCTCCGGATCGACCACCCCGGTGGCCGACGAGGTCTGAGCAGCCAGCACGACCCACCCCACCCCCGAACCCAGAAGAGCCGGCCAGATGATCTGGCCGGCTCTTCTCGTGGTCCCGTGGCGGGTGCCTAGTAGGCGTACGCCTTGTACTCGTGCGACTTGAGGATCGCCTTCCAGTGCTCGAGGTAGTCCTCGTAGATCGACGGGTCGGTCGTCTCGGTCGTGATCTCGTCGCTCGCGACGAGGTTCGAGCCGGTCAGCGAGGCCGAACCGGCCTGGACCATCTTCATCCGCACGCCACCGGCGGGCCAGTTGCCCGTGCCGTCGGGTGCGACCTCCTCGGGGTTGAGGCGGTTGGGGCCGAGCTTGGCGTCGACGAGCATCGTCTTGTCGTGCGGCTTGGCCCACGCGACGTCGATGCGCTGGCTCGACGTCTTGAGGACGTCGAGGATGGGCCGGCAGATGCGGATCAGCTGCTGGCAGTGCAGCTTGCGGTTGACCTTCAGGTCGTCCTCGTAGGCCACGGCGCTGATCTTGCACCCGCCGTTGGACAGCTCGACGAGCTTCTCGGCCACCGCGATGCGGCGGTACTTGAAACGGTTGTGCTGCAGGCGGATGCGGCACTGGCTGTCGGGCTGCACCCGGTTCAGCAGGTTGAGGACGGGGTCCTTGCCGTTGGTCGGCGTCGCGCGGATCGGCGTGGCGTAGATCGTGGCGTTGGCGAGGTTGGAGTAGAACATGCCGTACTTGGCATAGCCCTCGGTGTAGCCCGCCGCCCGGGCGTCCGCCGTCGGGTAGCCGTAGCGGGTCGAGTTCTTCCGGACGTAGTTCAGGTAGTCGTTGCCGATGTTGCGCTCGGCCCACATGTCCTTCCAGAGCTGCGACGTCTGCTGCCACATCTTGGTGTCGTTGTAGATCGTCAGACCGTTGTTGTAGGTCTGCTCGGCGCTGCGGCCGCCCAGGTTGGCCGAGCCCGACCAGATCGCACCCTTGGCGGGCTTGTTGTCGCGCGTGAAGGTGTTGTTGACCAGCAGCAGCTTGGAGTGCATGATCGCGCCGTTGAGGCTCGACAGGCACGCGAGGCTCTTGCCCTTGGCGCAGATCTTGAACGACGAGTCGCGCAGGTTGCTCTTGTTGAGCGCCTTGCGGAGAGCCCGCGAGGCCGACGACTGCGTGGCGCGGCCGTGGATGACACGCACGCGGACACCGGCCTTGGCGGCCTGGATCAGGGTGCGTCCGACGCGCTTGGACTCGGGCATCTGCGAGATCGACAGGTAGACCGTGTTGGCCCGGCGGGTGGCCTTGGGCAGGTACTTGCCGGAGCGAGGGTCGATGAACGATCCGCGGATGATGCGCTCGAGGTCGTCGAGCAGGGTGAAGTCACCGTTGCGCGAGCTCGTCACGGCGCGGTACGGCCTGGAGAAGTTGGACTCCAGCGTGACCGGGTAGTCCGGACCCCACGGCGCGGCGGCGGCCTTGACGGACGCGGCCGGCGTGCCGACGGTGACGCCGTCGCCGCTGGCCGGGGTCGTCTCGGTCGCGGAGGTGTCGGTGGGGACGTCCTCAGCGCTCGAGGCGATCGACGTCATGCCGAGCACGACGCTTCCCGCCAGGAGGGCCACCCCGAGAGCGCGGGCTACGCGCCGTGATCCGCCGAATGTGTGCACAGGTTTGCTCTCCGAGACGCTCGTGGATGGTCGCGACAGTCTAACTCAATAGGACGCGGCTCACGGGCACCCTGACCAGGGTGCCCGTGCGCGCCTTGAGCGACCGTCAGTCGAGGTAGTCGCGCAGGACCTGCGAACGCGACGGGTGACGCAGCTTGCTCATGGTCTTGGACTCGATCTGACGGATGCGCTCACGCGTCACGCCGTAGACCTTGCCGATCTCGTCGAGCGTCTTGGGCTGACCGTCGGTCAGGCCGAAGCGCATCGACACGACGCCCGACTCACGCTCGGACAGCGTGTCGAGCACGGCGTGCAGCTGCTCCTGCAGGAGCGTGAACGACACCGCGTCGGCCGGGACGATCGCCTCGGAGTCCTCGATCAGGTCGCCGAACTCCGAGTCGCCGTCCTCGCCGAGGGGGGTGTGGAGGCTGATCGGCTCGCGGCCGTACTTCTGCACCTCGACGACCTTCTCGGGCGTCATGTCGAGCTCGATCGCGAGCTCCTCGGGCGTGGGCTCGCGGCCGAGGTCCTGCAGCATCTGGCGCTGGACGCGGGCGAGCTTGTTGATGACCTCGACCATGTGGACCGGGATGCGGATCGTGCGGGCCTGGTCGGCCATCGCGCGGGTGATCGCCTGGCGGATCCACCACGTCGCGTAGGTCGAGAACTTGAAGCCCTTGGTGTAGTCGAACTTCTCGACCGCGCGGATCAGGCCGAGGTTGCCCTCCTGGATCAGGTCGAGGAACAGCATGCCGCGACCCGTGTAGCGCTTGGCCAGCGAGACGACGAGGCGCAGGTTGGCCTCGAGCAGGTGGTTCTTGGCCCGGCGACCGTCGATGACGATCCACTCGAGCTCCTCGGTCATCTTGGGCGAGATGCGTCCGCCCTTGCCGAGCTTCTCCTCCGAGAACAGACCGGCCTCGATGCGCTTGGCCAGCTCGACCTCCTGGCCGGCGGTCAGCAGCGAGACCTTGCCGATCTGCTTGAGGTAGTCCTTGACCGGATCGGCCGTCGCGCCCGCGACCATGACCTGCTGGACGGGCTCGTCGGACTCGTCGGCCGCCGACAGCGTGTAGGACGACTTCTCGTCCTCCTTCAGCGTCGGATCGGTCGCGAGGTCCTTCTCGAACTCCTCGTCGGGGATGTCGGGCAGGATCTTCTTGCCCTGCGCGTCCACCGCCGCGGCGTCACCGACGGCCGGGGTCTCGAGCGCGTCCGCGAGGTCGACGGCAGCTGGCACGCTGCCCTCCTCCTCGGGGGCCGCCGCCTTCTTGGCGGCGGTCTTCTTCGCCGCCGCCTTCTTGGCGGGAGCCTTGACGGCGGGAGTCTTCTTGGCGGTGGTGGCTGAAGTCTTCGTCACGGTCGTTTCTGTTTTCGCAGGGGCTGGGACGGGTGTCGCTGAGGTCTTCTTGGCAGCGGTCTTCTTGGCTGCCGGCGCCTTCTCGGCGGGGGCCTGATCGCTCTCAGGGTTCTCTGAGGAATGGTCGTCGGACGAGCCCGGGAGGAGCTTCGTGACGGCCCGGAGTCGTGATGAAGAAGCGGGATTCACCGGCACGTCAACCTCACAAACGGTAGAAGGGCGCAACAAAGAGGCCTGTGGTCAACCTCTCCGTCCAGTGTGTCACGCCCGGCCAAGGGCCGGCATCTCAGGGTCCTCTCAGGACCGGGTCGGCCACTCGTGCACCGGAGCACCGTCGTGCATGTGGCGCTCGTACTCCACCGTCGTCAGGCGCATCGCCTCGGCGCGGCCGTCCACCGACGCGCTGTGGTGGGCGAACTCCTCGATCAGCCACGTGGCGCCGTTGCGGCCCGTGATGCAGCGCTGCTCGATGACCCCCAGCAGGTGCGTGCGGACGTCGTCGTCCACGCCGAGCTGGGTCAGCCCCGTGTGGGCCAGCGGCAGCAGCTGACGCAGCACGAGCTCGCGGACGGCGACGTGCCCCACGCCGGGCCAGTAGATCTCGGCGTCGATGCCGTCGCGGGCGGCCTGGTGGAAGTTGTCCTCGGCCGCGCGGAACGACAGCTGCGACCACACGGGCCGCTCGCTCGCGCCGAGCACCTTGACGAGCCCGTAGAACAGCGCCGCGTTGGCCATCGTGTCGACGACCGTCGGGCCGGCCGGCAGCAGGCGGTTCTCGATGCGCAGGTGCGGGCGTCCGTCGGCGACGTCGTAGATCGGCCGGTTCCAGCGGTAGACCGTGCCGTTGTGGAGCCGCAGCTCGGCGAGGTTGGGGACGCGACCCGCCTCGAGCTCGGCGACGGGGTCCTCGTCGTCGACGATCGGCAGCAGGGCCGGGAAGTAGCGGCTGTTCTCCTCGAACAGGTCGAACACCGACGTGATCCACCGCTCGCCGAAGAACACGCGCGGACGGACGCCCTGAGCCTTCAGCTCCTCGCTGCGGGTGTCGGTGGCCTGCTCGAACAGGGCGATGCGCGTCTCGTGCCACAGCTGCCGTCCGAGCAGGAACGGGGAGTTGGCGCCCACGGCAACCTGCACGGCCGCGATGGCCTGCGCGGCGTTCCACGTCGTGGCGAAGTCCTCCGGCTCGACCTGAAGGTGCAGCTGCGTGCTGGTGCAGGCCGCCTCGGGGATGATCGTGTCGGCCGTCGTGTCGAGGCGGTCGACCCCGTCGATCAGGATCTCGATGTCCTCGCCGCGCGCGGCCAGGATCTGCTCGGACAGCAGGTGGTAGCGCGGGTTGGCCGAGATCGCCTCGCGGCTGAAGTGCCCGTCCTGGAGCGTCGGCAGGATGCCGATCATGAGCAGGTGCGCGTCGACGCCCGCGGCCTTCTGCTGCGCCGCGTTGAGGTCGTCGCGCAGGGCCGCCTGCAGCGTCTCGAGCCCCGTGCCGTCGATCCGCGACGGCGGCACGTTGATCTCGACGTTGAACAGCCCCAGCTCGGTCTGGAAGTCGGGATCGGCGATGGCCTCGAGCGCCTCGGCGTTCTTCATCGCCGGCTCGCCGCGGCCGTCCACGAGGTTGAACTCGATCTCGATGCCGACCTGCGGGTGCCCGACGCTGAAGTCGTGCTCGCCCAGCATGCGGGCGAACACGTCGAGGCACCTGCGGACCTTGGCCCGATAGAGGGTGCGGTCCTCGCGACTGAACTCACGTGCGTCGACGTCCTGTCCCATGACGACAGCCTAGGGCTGCGGGGACCACCGCGCCGAGGGCCGCGGACGACAGCGGCTACTTGTCGTCGGACCCGCGTCCGACGCCCTCGCCGAAGCCGGTCCAGTGCACGGGCGACACCCCCTGCTCGAGGACGTCGAGGACGATGCGCGCCATCGGGTAGCAGGGGTCGGCGTCCAGGGCCCGCTCGACCGCGATCAGCGCCTGGGCCCCGTCGCCGGTCAGCCACGCCGCGAACGGCGTCGTCGTCGCCAGCCCGTACCGCCGGGAAGGACGGGCAACCATGAGCACGCCCAATCAGAACAGCCAGCCCGCAATGCACGCGACGAACATCGCCGCGGCGAAAAACCAGGTCTGGCCCACGAACGTCCGCCAGAAGACAGCGCCTCGGCCCGGCGAGTCCTTGACCCTCCACCACACGGCACCGAAGACGACCGCGTACAGCAGCGACCCGACGGCAACCACGACTAGCAGCATGCACCCGAGTGTGTCAGGCGGTGAGTATCTCGCCGTAGAGCAGCACCGTGATGATGGCCATGAGCACAGCAGCCACCATCATGAAGCGGTCGTTGCGAGGTGTGCGTCCGCGCGCCAGTCGATGGAACTGAACCCCAGCCATGACGAAGAGCAGCAACGCGGCAGGCACCCAGAGCCACAGCACGCAGACCTCCGTCCCAGCGACGCCCACCGCGCGCTCTCGTGCGACGACCGTACCGGCTCCGCAGGTCAGGCAGGCGGTGTCAGCGATGCCTGACGACGACCAGCTGTTCCCTGACGAGCCCGGCAAGTGCAACGGCAAGCTCTCTAAGGGCAAGCCCGGGAAGTGCCGCCGGCCCGCCGGCTGGGGCACAGGCCACGCCGGCCACGGCCGCTGCAAGCTCCACGGCGGCAAGACCCCCTCGCACAACAAGTCCGCCCAGGTCGCCATCGCGAAACAGGAAGCCGCGAAGTACGGCACGCCCATCGAGATGGGCCCCGCGGAGTCCCTGCTCGCCGAGCTGGCCCGCACACACGGGTGGATCGCGTTCTTCGAGTCCCAGGTCGGCGACCTCAAGGTCAACGAGCTCGGCTGGGGCCAGACCCGCCGCAAGATCGGCGGCGAGGACCGCAGCGCGACGTACGAGGCGAAGCCGTCGATCTGGTACCAGCTGCTGCGCGACGAGCGGAAGCATTTGATCGCCGTCATTGACTCGTGCACCAAGTCCGGTGTCGCCGAGCACATGATGCGCCCGGCGGAAGACCAGGGCCGCCTGGTCGCTGGTGTCATCCAGCGGTCGTTCGCCAGCATGCTCGAGGCGGTACTGGCCGCGCTGACCGGCGAGTTCGGTGCCGACTCCCGGGTGCAGACCGTGGTGGTCGAGGCGTGGGCGGAGAACACGCGGCCGATCGTGAAGCGCGACCTGACCGCGGTGCTCGCGTCGAACCCGGACGCGGTCGGGGTGATGGCCTCGTGAGCGCAAGCTACACGTCGGCAGCGCTAACTTCTTCTGGCGTCTGGAACGCCTCGAACTTCGGATCGCTCAGCCAGAGGATGAGCGCTGCAGTTGCGTCAACCGCCAGCGCCGAAGTCGCATCTGTGATGGCTTCTCGAGCGTCTGGGTCGTTCTCGTTCGCGAGGTTTGTGGCGCTTGTACCCAGCGAATCGCGAACCGATATTGCCCACCTTGCGACCTTGAAGTGTTCGCGCATCTCGCGAGCTGCGAACAGGATAAACGCATCCGCGAGGGCGTCGATCTCCTTCACGCGTTGCAGTGACGCGTTTCGGTCAGGCTTGGCGAGGGGGCGTGCAAGCGCGGCCGACGCCTTGAGCACTCCTACGACTGACTCAGACCGACGGATCTCTGAGGCGCGCTGGCGCTCCGATCTCTGCGTGAGGCGGTATACGCCAAACAGCCCGCCCAGTGCGATCACTGACCCGAGCGTGCCGGAGAGCGCGGCAATCAACCAGTCCTGCCATGACGGATCCGATGCACATCCCATGGACACGAAGCATCGCACAGGCAAGAGCACGAAGAAGACTACGCAATGAGCAACCTGATCCACTGCGACGGCGCCAACTGCGCCAAGACGAAGGCCGTCCGCGACGAGCCGCGCCTATGCGCCCCTGGCTGGCTGATGCTCGAGCAGCCCAGTCACGCCGATCTCGATCTTGAACGCGACCCCCACCTGATCCGAGGAGAACACTGACCATGACTAACGACGATCTCTGCTCCTGGTCCGACCTCCCCCGCAGCATGTGCGCGTGCCCGACCTGCACCCAACGCCGCGCTTTGGCCGGCCTTGTCTCCCGCCATCTCGGTGACACCGGGACGCCGACCACCGCGGCCCCGCAGCTTCCGCGCGCGCGAACCATGCGCGTTGTGCACCCTGTCGCCCACCAGGCCCCCTCCGAGATCGTTGGCGCGCGGCGAGGCCGTCGACCCCCTTACAGACCTCATCGACTACGTCTCAGCTCTCTGCGACGCCACCCGCCACGGCGAGGCCTACCTGTCCTCGCAGCGCAACCCCGACGGCAGCACCACGTTCGTCACCCAGCGGCATCGCACCACGTCGCCCCCGTTGCTCGAACAGCTCTGGGCCACCGTCGAGGCCAGCGGATCGACCGAGGGCGGACAGCGGTCGTTCGCCTCCAAGCCGTCGGCCCGCCTCGACGCGATCGACGCCGCTACTGACATCGAGCACGGCGTCTTCGCCTAGCTCACCCGCCTCGGCGACCGGCCCGACACCCAACGCGACACCATCGCCGCACTGCGCCACCTCGGCGCCCTCGCAGCCGGGACCGACCATCACACCCACCAAGTCATCGAGTCCGACGTCCGCGGCTGGTGGGTCCGCGCCCGCGTGCTGACCGGGTGGGACTCCCCCGCCTGGCGGCCCAACAACACCTGCCCGCTGTGCGGCGTCAAGGGTGGCCTGCGGATCCGCCTCGACCACCACACCGGGACGTGCATGGACTGCCGGCAGACGTGGGACCCGTCTACAATCGGGCTGCTCGCCGACCACATCCGGGTCGAGAACCACGAAGACGAGGAAACATCGGCGACAGGCTGACCCCCGCCGTCGGTAGGCTCCCCTGCCATGACTGACCTCGAGACCATCGGCTTCGCCAACGTCCGCCCTCAGATCGGACGCCTTTCCTGGGTGGACGTAGACATCCACCTCAGCCGCAACCTCGACCCATTCGACGTCGAAGCTGCACACAGGAGGGGCCTCGAGCTCGACCTCGAGGAAGGTAGCGGCTCGATCACCATCTCGGTGCCGGTCGAATCCTTCAAGGACAACGTCGTCGAGCTCGACCAGTGGTTGGGCGAGATCAGCGTCGACGCTGCCAACTTGCGGAAGCTTCATCAGAGCGCGATCGACCGCGTCAACGAGCAGGCCAAGAGCATTACGTTTGGTAGGGACGCGACCTCCTGACCGAAACCGCTTGAACGAAGGGGGTTCGATACTCCAAGATTGGCCATGGCGGGAGAAGTGTCTCTAACGCCAGAAGCCCCCGACCACCAGGTCAGGGGCTTCCGTCGTTCAGGATCTACTTCGAGCTGACGTGTGCCGAACCGCCGTGAGACTGGTGCGGATCAGCGGCATAGGCGTAAGCCTCCGCCAGTCGGAGCACACCCAACGTCTGTTCCGTCTTCGGCGCCATCCGCACGATCGCGTCCAAGATTGCCTGCTGTGCCTCGTCCTTCGTAGCCATGCTCTGTACCTTCCCTCGTGGATCCCCCGATTACGGTCAAACTAACCGCCATTCCGGACGAGTCAACAGATTTGCCTATGCGGAACGTCTACGCCTTTGGTTGACGCGATGCTTTCGCAGCCACCGATCGCGAGCCGCTCTTCTTCGGCACCTGAGACAGCGCCGCGGCCGCCGACGTCTTCGATCCGCCCTTCTTGACTACGTGCTTGTGGGTCGAGCGGACGTTCCCCCGCGTCTTCTTCGTTACCGACCGGTTCATTGCCCGAGTCGCGGCATCGCCTGCCTCCTTGATCGTCATCGGGCGCGGGGTCAACAGTTGTGCCACACGTTGGTGTGAGACGCCCAGCACCACGCCGATGTCGCGCATTGAGTACCCGAGACCCGTTAAATCCAGCGCCGTCTGTCGCACGATCGTCGACGCCTCGACGTTCAGAGCCTCGGCTTCTTCTCGGTGCTGCTTAGCCAGCATTAGAGCTGCCGCTACCGCGTCAGGAACCACTGGGACAACCTGCACTTCGACGGCGGAAGGGGCCACGTCCTCGAGCAGGGCGACCGCGTCAGCTACAACCTCCGGGACCTGGTCGAGGCGCTTAGCCTGGGTGAACACGCCGTCGACCTCGGGGACCTCGACGGCCCACCAGTCGCCCGTGCGCCGGGCCTGGGCGGTGACCTTCATGGTGTGACTCCGATCTGCTTGAGGATCTGCTTGGCGGTGATCTCGTTGACTTCGTTGTGGCGGGGGACGACGGTACGGCGATCACCGACGACGACCTTGGTGTGCTGGCCACCTTCGGTGAGAACGACGTCAAGGCCCTCGACCTTCGCATGTTCGGCGATCTTCTTCATGAGGTCCCTACGCTTCATAAGATTAGTCTAGGTCCACTAGACACTTCAAGTCAAGTCGCTCTAGACAATTCGGGGCCACTGAACTCGATTGTCCTCGCGGGACGTGCGTGAAGTGTCGGCAGACATGAGACCCGTCGACAATCGGACTGCTCGCCGACCACATCCGCGTTGAGAACGACGAAGACGAACAACCTGACGCCGAGGTCGGGTAGCGTCCTCGCATGCCGCCCGAAGCCCCGCCCCCCGAAATCCTGGGGCTGACCAACGACACCTGGGACGTCGTCGGCGTGCTTGCGACTTCGGGAGCGCTGGTCATCACCGCTATCGCCGCCGGCATTGCCGCGTGGCAGCTATTCATCTCGCGCGGGACACGCCTGGATCAGAGCCGGCCGTACGTCATGGTCACTCTCGAGCCCAGCCCGACAATCTTCAACGCAATCGAGATTCTGGTGCGCAACGCAGGTGCCGGACCAGCCCATGACGTTCGGATATCGGTTGATCCTCCCCTGGCACGTGCAAGAGAAGTTGAGGGCCACGAGCTCGAGAATTCGAGATTCTTCAACGAGGCGACTCCTCTCATGCCTCCGAAGTGGGAACTCCGCACGTGGTTCGACATGATGAACGAACGGCAGGGCACCGACCTTCCGAAAAAGTTCACGTTCACTGTCTCGTACAGCGACGGCCACGGGCACAAGTGGATCGAGAAATCTGTACAGGATCTCGATGTCTTTAGCAGTCTGATGTTCTCCGAGACCTACAACATCCATCACGCCGCGAAGGCACTTCGTGAGATCAGCAAGACCCTCAAGGGATCGGCCGCGATGAGTAGCGGGCCGTTGCACGTCGCAACAGAGCCGGTGGAAGAGATCCGCGCACGTCGCCGATCCGCTCAGGAGGCGCACGAGGCGATGATTCAGAAGGTCGAGGAAGCGCGATCTAAAGACGCGGCGATAGGCGAAGACAGTGACTGATCACCAGGTTGCATTGCTCGAAGCGTGGTCGACGTTCGCCGCGATGATCTTTGCCGCCACTGCAGCAATCCTGGCTTACCGCGCCTACCTCAAGGAGTCGCGGATCGAGAAGCGGCTACGCGACAGCGACGAACGCGCTCAGGCGTCCCTCGTCGCTGCCTGGATCGGCACCAATCCGGCCCAGGCAGGCTCCGGTCGAGCGAAGCAACAGTTCGTCATCATCCGCAACGCATCAGAGGTCCCTGTGAACGATGTGACGTGCTGGATCGAGGCGGAGCAAGGAATCGTCTCAGTTGCCGACCGTCCCGTCGTTCCGCCCTCTGAAATCGGAGTCTTCTCAGCGATCACGATGGCGGTGCATGAGGTCGCGGGAAAGAGTGACAGACGCGCTTCCGACCTCCCTGTTGGCATTGAATTTACAGATGCGTCTGGAACAAGATGGCGTCGTAACCCCGACGGCCGGCTCTACCATCTCGGCGAGACGCTTCCGTAGCCCCGGACACCCATGTACCACCACCGCTTGCCGCAACGCCTAGCCATGGTGCACACTAGCCCCGGCGGGAGAAGTGTCTCCACAGCCAGAAGCCCCAGCCGATCCGGCCGGGGCTTCCGTCGTTCCAGGGGCTACTGCGGTACGGCCTGAGTGAAGGACCAGCCGCTCACATCGCTGATCCGCCCACGCCAGAGGAACCCGTCCCCAGCCGACGCGCTTCCGCCGCTCACGTAGTGGGCATTCTGCAGGTGCAGGAAGTTCGGCTTCGCGTCCGCCGGCGGCTTCAGCTCCTCGAACGCCTCACCGAACGCCTTGCCGGTCTGCGCGTCGGCCGCCATCATCGCTGCCTGGATCTGCTCTACCCACCGGTGTCGCGCGATGAGCTGACCGCTGATGACTCCACCCGGCACGTTGATCGTCAAAGACATCGACGAGGTCGGGCCGTCACCAGTGTCCAGCTTTTCCATCATGCGCACGGTGAACGACAGCAGTACGTCAGCGTCGCGAACGACGCTGACGTACTCGAGCTCCTCGTTAGGGTCGACCTCGTCCTCCGGGGCATCGACCTCAGCGGCCTCGGCTTTCGCCGCTGCATCGGCCCTGTCCGCAGTTCCCTGCCCGGGCGCGATGTCGCCGCCCCGAATAATCTCGCCAGCCATCTGATTCCCCTTCGTCGTCGCCGGCCGATGTGACCGGGCTCACCCATCCAGAGTGGCAGCCGGGTACGACATGACGCCCTGTCACCGAACCGAGGTAGTGGACCATGACGCTGGCCACCGACACCGACGCCATCATCAACTCGGCGCTGCGCTACTTCGACGACCCGACCGGCAACTGGGAGACCCCCGGCCAGATGGCCGCCTCCCTCGACCCCACAACCGTGCAGACCCCCGCGCTCGACGCCATCGACGCCGCCCTCGTCGACGTCGCCAACGGCGACTGCGAACGCCTGATCCTGTCGATGCCACCCCAGGAGGGCAAGAGCCAGCGGACGTCACGCTAGTTGCCGCTGTGGATGCTGCACCGCAACCCGAACCTGCGCATCGCGATCGTCTCGTTCGAGCACGGCATCGCCACTAGGTGGGGTCGGCTCATCCGCGAAGGCGTCATGTCGCACCTCGAGCTCGGCCTGACCCTCGACCCCTCCACCCGCGCCAAACACGACTGGGCCCTCCTCGGCGCCGGCGGCTCGGTCTACTGCTGCGGCATCAACGGCTCCCTCACCTCACGCCCCGTCGACCTGCTGATCATCGACGACCCGTACAAGAACGCCGAGCAGGCCGACTCCTCCGCCTGGCAGACCACCGTCCGCGACTTCTGGACCGAGGTCGCCC
This sequence comes from Aeromicrobium sp. Root472D3, assembly GCF_001426485.1. GTDB lineage: Bacteria > Actinomycetota > Actinomycetes > Propionibacteriales > Nocardioidaceae > Aeromicrobium. Next base: position 2,686,720 of record NZ_LMET01000001.1, read on the forward strand.
TACCCCGACTCGGCGCCGGCGCCGGCGCCCCAGTCGTCATCATCCAGACCCGGTGGCGCGACGACGACATGGCCGGTTGGCTCGCCGAAGAAGGCGATGGGTGGCGGGTCATCAACATCCCCGCCCAGGCCGACCACGACCCCGAGAAGTGCGAGACCGACATCCTCGGCCGCCAGCCCGGCGAGTACATGCTGTCCGCGCGCGGCCGCAAGCTGGCCGACTGGGAAAAGAAGAAGCGCGAGGTCGGCTCACGCTCCTGGAACGCCCTCTACCAGGGCCGTCCGGCACCCGACTCCGGCAACATCCTGCAGCGCTCCTGGTGGCAGTTCTACGACGAGCCGCTGCATCTCTCCCAGAATGACACCCTGTATGCATTATCGTCGGGGCATGACTTGGGCCACACCGCAGCACACAAAAGGCGAGGTCAATCGAGCGGCAAAAGCGTTCATGAACAAGAACGCATCCGCTTCGGATCGAGACGAAGCGTTACTCGTCATCAATAACTGGCGTGCCTCGCACAGCTTCCCGCTCAACACGATGCAGGTGAGTCTTCGCCGGAAAGTCGCCCTAGTTGAGGAGGGACCTCTGGTAGCTCAGAGACTGAAGCGCTTGACGTCCATCGTTGCAAAGCTCGAGGACAAGCCAGCGATGGACTTTGCCCGCATGCACGACATCGGTGGATGCCGAGGCGTCCTCACGAACATAGCGGCCGTAGATCAGGTCGTCGATCTTTTCAAGACCAGCAAGCACAAGCACAGACTCCACCGGGAAGACGACTACATCTTGCGGCCGCAGTCGAGCGGGTATCGAAGTCATCATCTTGTCTACCGATATTTCAGCGACCGGATGACGACGTACAACGGCCTCTCAATCGAGGTGCAGATCAGAACCCGTCTTCAGCATGCCTGGGCCACGGCCGTCGAGACAGTGGGAATGTTCACTAGGCAGTCGCTCAAGTCCAGCAAGGGCGAGGCCGAGTGGCTCCGCTTCTTCGCATTGATGAGCTCCAGAATCGCGTATGTCGAAGGAACACCCCCCGTGCCCGGCACTCCTGCATCTCAGAGGGAGTTGCGAGCCGAGGTCCGGAGACTGGGCCGCGAACTGGACGTCGATAACAAGCTGTGGGCGTACAACGACACGCTCCAGTCGATCGACAGCGAAACGTCCTCTACTGGGGCTGGAAAGTTCTACATGCTGCAGCTCGACGTAACTGAAGACGAGGCCTACCTGACCACCACCTCGTTCGCTAACCTCGAAGAAGCAACGGATGCCTACGCGCGCAAGGAGCTCGACAGCACCAGCACCCCCGGAGCCGACGTCGTTCTTGTATCCGTCGAAGCCGCGTCGTCACTGCGACGAGCGTTTCCTAACTACTACGCAGATACCGAGGTTTTCAGGCGCCTCGTCCGGCAGACCATCGGCACCTGAGTGACGCGCAGCAAAGCTCCCGCCCTATCGGGCGGGGGCGTTCTGTCGTCCCGCCAACCTAGCCTCTGTCCTTTGCAGCTCACCGCCACCATCCGCACCCGCCCCGCCGACGGCGCGAAGAACGTCGACGACCTCGAGCACCGCGACATCATCGGCACCGGCCCCACCCACGACGACGCCCGCGCCGACCTCGACGGCCAGATCCCCGACGGCTGGCAGCTCCTGTACGTCCGAGCCGTCTGATGGGATTACGCAACGGCCGCGCCCTCGACCCCGTGGTCGCGCTCGAGGTCGCCCTGCAGGGCACCGCCGGCCGCCTCGCCTCCGACGACACCCCAGTCGTCGACGCCATCGCAACGCTGCGCGACCTCGCCGGCGAACACACCGACCTGCTCGCCAAGACCGCCGGCACCCTGCTCGGCGGCTACCTCGGCAGCCCCATGGCCAACCCCAAGAACCTCGCGGCCGCGCATCTGCTCGTCCTGGCCAGCAACGGCGCCCACCACGACGTCCTAGTGACCGAAGCCGACCAGGTCTGGCGCAACGCCGGCGGCGCCGCATACTCGCTGCGCTGAGCCGAATGTCGTTGGCAGGGAAACACGTTGGTGAGATCGGAGGGGTCGTGCGCGACGAACGTCGACGGTGTCTGTGTCATGACGTCCACACTCGTCGCCTCGGGCGGCCCGCGACAGCGTCACGGCGCGGGCTGTGGACCGTCCGATCCAGGCCGCTTCGGTGTGGACGGTCGCGGTGTCGGACGCTCGCGCGACAATGGACGCATGCGGTCCACGGCGTCGATCATGCACCTCGACCTCGACGCCTTCTTCGCGTCGGTCGAGCAGCGCGACAAGCCGTCGTTGCGCGGCCGGCCGGTCATCGTGGGCGGCATCGGGCCCCGCGGCGTCGTCGCGACCGCGTCGTACGAGGCCCGCGTCCACGGCGTCCGGTCGGCGATGCGCACCGCCGAGGCCCGGGCCCGCTGTCCGCACGCGGCCTTCCTGGGCGGGCGCTTCGACGCGTACCGCGAGGCCAGCCGCCTGGTCATGGAGCGGCTGCGCCAGGAGTCCGAGCTGATCGAGCCCCTCTCGCTCGACGAGGCCTTCGTCGACCTGGCCGCCGGTGACCCGTCGTCCGGCCGCGCGTTCGACCCGGCGCGCGTCGAGGAGGTCGTCGAGCGCATCCGCACCGACATCACCGAGATCACCGGCGGCCTCACGGCGTCGGTGGGCGTCGCGTCGTCCAAGCTCATGGCCAAGATCGCCAGCGAGGTCAACAAGCCCGACGGGGTCTTCGTCATCGCCCCCGGCACCGAGGCCGACGTCCTCGGCCCCATGCAGGCGACCGCGATACCCGGCGTGGGCCCGGCGACCGCCGAGCGCCTGCGGCGCATGGGCATCCTGACGGTCGACGAGCTGCGCCGCCAGAGCGAGGACGAGCTCGTCCGCCTCTTGGGCCAGGCGTCCGGACGGTCGCTGCACCGGCTGGCCCGCGCCGACGACGACCGCCCCGTCGTCGCCTCGCGCGAGGCCAAGTCGGTCAGCGTCGAGGACACCTTCGAGCAGGACATCTCCGACCGGCTCCAGCTCGAGACGATCATCGAGCGCATGGCCCGCACCGTGTCGGCGCGCCTGCGCAAGAGCGGGCTGTCGGGACGCACCGTGACGATCAAGCTGCGTCACCACGACTTCGAGACCCACACGCGCTCGTCGACGCTGGCGCACCCCACCGACAACGCACGCGTCCTGGCCGAGAAGGCGCGGGGGCTCCTCGCGGGCGAGGACGTCAGCAACGGCCTGCGCCTGATCGGCGTCGGCGTCAGCGGGCTCGCCGACTGGGTGCAGGACGACCTGTTCGCCGCCGACGACGACGCGCAGGAGGTCGCCGAGCGCGAGCTGCAGGAGATCGACCAGCGGCCCGACGCCGGCCCCGTGCGCTGGTACCCCGGCATGGACGTGCACCACGAGACCCACGGCGACGGCTGGGTCTGGGGCGCTGGGCTCGGTCGCGTCACGGTGCGCTTCGAGACCCGCTGGACGCCGCCGGGGCCGGTGCACACGTTCCGCGCCGACGACCCGGCACTCGCCACGGGGCACACGGGTACGTTTCAGTCATGACCGCGACCGACCCGACCGTTCCCGCACCGATCGCGGAGCGACGCCCCGTCACCCGCACGCACCACGGCGACGCCTTCGTCGACGACTACGAGTGGCTGCGCGACAAGGACGATCCCGCGACGCTGGCGTACCTCGAGGCCGAGAACGCCCACACCGACGCCGCGACCGCGCACCTCGAGCCGCTGCGCCAGCAGATCTTCGACGAGATCAAGTCGCGCACCCTCGAGACCGACCTCTCGGTGCCCACCCGTCACGGCGCGTGGTGGTACTACGCGCGGACGCTCGAGGGCCAGCAGTACGCGATCCGCTGTCGCTGCGCCGTCACCGACCCCGACGACTGGACGCCCCCCACGCTCACGGCCGACAGCGCGATCCCCGGCGAGGAGGTCCTGCTCGACTCCAACGTCGAGGCCGAGGGGCACGAGTTCTTCTCGCTCGGCGCCTTCAGCGTCAGCGACGACGAGAACTTCCTGGCCTGGTCGGTCGACACGCAGGGCGACGAGCGCTACACGATCCGCGTCAAGGACCTGCGCACCGGCGAGGTGCTGGCCGACGAGATCGCGGGCGCCAGCGGCGGAGCCACCTGGTCGGCCGACGGCACGCACCTGTTCTACACGACGGTCGACGACGCGTGGCGTCCGTTCCGCGTGTGGCGGCACGCGGTCGGGTCGGGAGCCGACGACGTGCTGGTGCACGAGGAGACCGACGAGCGCTACTTCGTCGGCGTCGGGCGCACGCACTCCGAGAAGTACCTCGTGATCGGCATGTCGTCCAAGATCACCAGCGAGTACCGGGTGCTCGAGGCCGACGACCCCGAGGGCGAGTTCCGGGTCGTCCTCCCCCGTCGCGACGGCGTCGAGTACTCGCTCGAGCACGCCGTCGTGGGCGGTGAGGACCGCTTCGTCGTCCTGCACAACGAGGGCGCGCTCAACTTCGAGCTCGTCACCGTCCCCGTGCAGGACGAGCCCCTGGCCGACCTGAGCGGCTGCACCGTCGTGATCCCCGGCAGCGACACCACCCGGCTCGAGGACGTCGACGTGTTCGCGCACCACATCGTGCTGTCGTACCGGCGCGACGCGCTGGCCCGCATCGGCGTGCTGCCCCTCGGCCCCGACGGCATCGGCGCGCTCGAGGAGGTCGACTTCGGCGAGGAGCTGTTCACCAGCGGGGTCGGCGGCAACGCCGAGTGGGACCCGCCGCTCATCCGCGTCGGCGTCGGCTCGTTCGTCACCCCGTCGTCGGTCCTCGACTACGACCCCTCGACCAAGGAGCTCATCCTGCGCAAGCAGGCCCCGGTGCTCGGCGGCTACGACAGCGACGAGTACGAGCAGCACCGCAGCTGGGCCGTCGCCGACGACGGCACCCGTGTGCCGGTGTCGATCGTGTGCCGCAAGGACACGCCGCGCGACGGCACGGCACCGGCGCTGATCTACGGCTACGGGTCGTACGAGGCGAGCATGGACCCCGGCTTCTCGGTCATGCGGCTGTCGCTGCTCGACCGCGGCTTCGTGTTCGCGATCGCGCACGTGCGAGGGGGCGGCGAGCTGGGCCGGCACTGGTACGACGACGGCAAGACGCTGAGCAAGAAGAACACGTTCACCGACTTCGTCGCCGCCGCCCGCCACCTTGTCGACGAGGGCTGGACGTCGTCCGACCGTCTGGTCGCCGAGGGCGGCAGCGCCGGCGGCCTCCTGATGGGTGCCGTCGCGAACCTCGCGCCCGAGGCCTTCGCCGGCATCGTCGCGGCCGTCCCGTTCGTCGACGCGCTGACGACGATCCTCGACCCCTCGCTGCCGCTGACCGTCATCGAGTGGGACGAGTGGGGCAACCCCCTCGACGACCCCGAGGTGTACGCCTACATGAAGTCGTACACGCCGTACGAGAACGTCGGCGCCCACGACTACCCCGCGATCCTGGCCGTCACGAGCCTCAACGACACCCGCGTCATGTACGTCGAGCCGGCCAAGTGGGTCGCACGCCTGCGCGCGACCGCCACGGGCGACGCCCCGATCCTGCTGAAGACCGAGATGCACGCGGGTCACGGCGGCGTCAGCGGACGGTACGCGTCGTGGAAGGAGCGGGCCTGGGAGCTCGCCTGGATCATCGACACGGTCGGCGCCAAGGCCTGATCCCGAGGCGGCGGGGCGGCGTCCGGACGGTCAGCCGACGGCGACCTCGACGAGGTACCCCGACGCGCCACCGAGTGGTGGGACCTGCGACTCGGCGTGGGTCCGTTCGGCGCCGCTCCACGTGCGCGTGCCGGGGGTGGCCACCCAGCTCCGTTCCTCGTCCTCGTGCCACCGGTCGTGCGCAACCCGGATCGTGACGACGCGGCCGGTCACCTCGACGAACACGTCGTCGTGGCCGGTCATGTAGTCGGCGTCCTCGATCAGCAGCGTGTGTCGCGAGACGTCAAGCGGCAGCTCGACCTCCACGTCCGTGTCGTCGCGACAGCTCCACTCGACCACGTCACCGACCGCGAACGAGTCGAGCGCGACGACCTCCGCGCTCGTCCAGATCCAGACCCGGACGACGTCGGTCGAGCTCGGCAGCACCGACGGATCGGGAGCCGTCGTCACGTCGGCGCCTCGCCGTTGCAGCACCGGCCACGACGCACGTGCAGCGGCGCACCGCCGACGGCGGTGACGTCCAGGCCCGCCATGGTGCGGAACGTCGACTCGTGCACGCGCACAGTCTGTCGCATCGCGGTGTCGCCTCACCGTGGGGCAGGATGACGGCGTGACCACCGGGCACCCCCGTCCCAGCACCGTCGTCGCCGAGGCGGACGCCGCGCAGCGCGAGGCGATCTACCGCATCCGGCACGACGTGTACGCCGTCGAGCTCGGCCAGCACCCCGTCAACACGGCAGGGCGACTGACCGACCGCCTCGACGACGTCAACCGCTACCTCGTCGCGCTGCGCGACGGCGAGGTAGCGGCCTTCGTGAGCATCACGCCGCCGGGCCCCCTCGGCTACTCCGTCGACAAGTACTTCGAGCGCCCCGAGATGCCGCTCGACCTCGACGGCGGGACGTACGAGATCCGCCTGCTCACGGTGCTGGAGCAGCATCGCGACACCGACCTCGCCGCGACCCTCATGGTCGCGGCCTACCGGTGGATCGAGGCGCGCGGCGGGCGCACCGTCGTGGCGATCGGCCGCGACGAGGTCACGCCGATGTACGTCCGCGGCGGCATGCGTCGCACGGGGCTGACCACGACGTCCGGCGCCGTCACGTTCGAGCTCATGCACGCCGACGTCGCCGAGGTGCGGGCCGCCTTCGACGCGCTCGAGCCCGTCGTCGCCGCGATCGAGCGCGCCGTCGACTGGCGGCTGCACGTGCCGCTGCGCAAGCCCGCCGCGTGCTTCCACGGCGGCGTCTCGTTCGAGGCGGTCGGCGTGGGCCTGGACGACCTCGGGCGACACCGCGACGTCGTCAACGCCGACGTGCTCGACGCCTGGTTCCCACCCGCACCGGCCGTGCTCGACGCGCTGCACGACGAGCTGCCGTGGCTCCTGCGCACGTCGCCGCCCGTCGACTGCGCCGGGCTCGTCGCAGCGGTGGCCACCGCGCGCGGTCTCGACCCCGCCTGCGTCCTGCCCGGCGCGGGATCGTCCGACCTGATCTTCCGGGCTCTGCCGCGGTGGCTGGACCGGTCGTCGCGCGTCGTGCTGCTCGACCCCACGTACGGCGAGTACGCCCACGTGCTCGAGAAGGTCGTCGGCTGCCGGGTCGAGCGGCTGCCGCTCGAGCGCTCGGACGACTACCGTCCCGATCTCGCGGCGCTGGTCGACCTGGTCGCGTCCGGCCCCGACCTCGTGGTGCTGGTCAACCCGAACAGCCCCACGGGCCAGGTGCTCACGGTCGACGAGGTCGACCTGCTCCTGCGCGCGGCGCCGCCGTCGACACGGGTGTGGGTCGACGAGACGTACGTCGACTTCGTCGGCCAGACCGTCGAGCCGCTGATCCGCCGCCACGACCACCTGGTCGTGTGCAAGTCGATGTCGAAGGCCTACGCCCTCAGCGGTGCCCGCGTCGCCTACCTCGCCGCGGCGGCGCATTAGCTCGAGGAGGTGCGCTCGATCACGCCGCCGTGGGTCGTGGGCCTCGTGTCGCAGGTCGCGGCCGTCCGCGCGCTGCAGTCGCCCGGCTACTACCGCGACCGCTGGGACGAGACGCACGGGCTGCGCCGGCAGCTGACGGCCGACCTGCGGGGCCTGGGGTGGGACGTCGTCGACGGCTGCGCCGGCTTCGTCCTGGCGCACCTGCCGGACGAGGGACCGACGGCGGCCCAGCTGGTCGCGGGTGCGCGCGAGCACGGGGTCTTCCTGCGCGACGCGGCCGGGATGGGCCGGACGCTCGGCGATCGCGCCGTGCGGATCGCGGTCAAGGACGCCGACTCCCAGCGCCGGATCGTGCAGGTCGTCGACTCCGTGCAGAGGTCGTGGCCCCTAGCACGCACACCCTAAGACTTGACTGAGAGCGGAATCCTCGGGGACACTCGCGCGTTCCACTCAGTACAGACACTGATGGGAGTCGCACCGTGAGCACCAGAACCGGCAACACCACCGCCGAGGGCAAGGACAGCGTGGGCATGTACCTCGCCGAGATCGCCCGCACTCCCCTGCTCGACGCTGCACGCGAGGTCGAGCTGAGCAAGACCGTCGAGGCCGGGCTCTTCGCCCGTCACCTCCTCGAGGAGGGCCGCATCGGCCGCCGCAAGGGCGGCGCGCCGAAGTCCGCGACCGAGGAGGAGCTGACCTGGCTCGCCGAGGAGGGCGACCGGGCCGTGCAGGAGTTCATCCAGGCCAACCTGCGCCTCGTCGTGTCGATCGCCCGCAAGTACGGCCGCTCGGCCATGCCGATGCTCGACCTCGTGCAGGAGGGCAACACGGGCCTGATCCGCGCCGTCGAGAAGTTCGACTACTCCAAGGGCTTCAAGTTCTCGACGTACGCCACGTGGTGGGTGCGTCAGGCCATCACCCGCGGCATCGCCCAGCAGGCGCGCGTCGTCCGGCTCCCGGTCCACGTCGTCGAGGAGCTCAACCAGGTCACGGCCGCGCGCCGCAACCTCGAGCGCCAGCTCGGCTACGACCCCGAGCCCGCCGAGATCGCCCTCGAGCTCGGCATGGACGTCGAGCGCGTCATCGACCTCATGTCGTGGGGTCGCGACCACGTCAGCCTCGACTCCCCCGTCGACGACGACGGCGACACCTCGTTGGGCGACCTGATCGCCCGCGAGACCGCACCCGGTCCTGACTTCGCGGTGCTCGACGACGAGTCGCGCCACCTCGTGGCGAGCCTCGTCGACAACCTGGGCGAGCGCGAGGCCGATATCGTCCGCGCCCGCTACGGCCTGCTCGACGGTCGCCAGCAGAAGCTCGCCGACATCGGCAAGCGGCACGGCATCTCGGCCGAGCGGGTCCGCCAGCTCGAGCGCGAGGCGCTCGCGACGCTGCGGCGCATCGCGGACCCCGACCTGGCCGCCTAGATCAGTCGCCGTCCGGCTCGCGCCGGGCGGCGGCCACGGACGCGAGCTCGTCCCACACACCCCCGACGATGCGGGCGAGCTCGCCCTCCGGACCGGTGTTGTCGATCACCAGATCGGCGGCACCGGTCCTCGTGTCCCTGGGCGCCTGCGCGGCGATGCGCGCCCTCGCGTCGTCGGCCGACATGCCGCGGATCGTGACCAGGCGATCGACCTGCACCTCGACCGGGACGTCGACGACCACGACGACGTCGCAGAGCGCAGCGGCACCCATCTCGACCAGCAGCGGGTTGTCGTGCACCACGATCGCGTCCGGGCCCGCCGATGCCTCGCGCTCGGCGGCCAGGTCGCGGATCGCCGGGTGCGTGATGCCGTTGAGGTCCGCGAGGGCCTCGGGGTCGCCGAACACGATCGACCCGAGGGCGGGACGGACGAGCGTCCCGTCGGCGCCGATGACGCCATCGCCGAACCGTGCGGCGATCTCGGCGAGCGCCGGACGTCCGGGCTCGACGATCTCGCGGGCCAGCCGGTCGTAGTCGATCACGACGGCGCCGTGGGCGGCCAGCAGGGCGCTCACCGTGCTCTTGCCGGCACCGATGCCCCCGGTCAGGCCCACCCGCAGCACGCGAGACCTAGCGGGTCGCGGCGTCGCCGTAGACCGTGACGTGCACGTGGTCCATGTGGTTGGCGGTCGCGCCGCCGCGGTCGCTCATGCCGCGCCACGCGCCCGATGTTGCCGGACGCCAGATGCGCTGACGCCAGATCAGGTACTCGACGCCCAGCTCGGCGCGGTTCTCCTGCAGGTAGGAGGCGATCTCGTTGCCGAGGTCGCTGGAGACCATGATGTCGAGCGAGTGACCCGTGGCGTGCTCGCCGCGACCGGCGATGCCGCCGTAGCTGACGATCGACGGGAACTTGGCGCACACGGCGCGGTGGACCTTGATCGTGTCGGGCAGCAGCCCGTTCTCGACGCCCGAGCCCGAGGCGCAGGGGGCCGTGCCGAGGGGCTCCTCGGCCGAGATCTTGTCGGCCTCGACCCACCGCGGCAGGTCGTTGTGCATGATCTGGGCCCACTTGCCGTTCGTCTCGCCCGTGATGTCGACCGAGTCGCCGTACCCGACCGTGGCGAGGACCGGCGAGCCGGACTTCGCGTCGGCGTGCACCTCGATGTCGGTCGTGGCGTACCGCAGGCCGGCGATCTTCTCCTCGACGGCCGCCACGTTCGGGACGGGAGGACGCTCGGCGCTGCGGCTGACCGCCGCAGGCGCCTGGCCACGGCTCGCCGACGCGGCGAAGAGATCCTTCGACGGGGCCGCCTGGGCCTTCGCCGTCGCGAGGGTCTCGGACGTCACCGGCGTTCCGTCGTGGAAGACCGCGGCTCCCGCGGCACCGGCGACGGTCAGCATCCCGACCGTCGGGAGGACGGCCCATGCAGAGAGGGTGCGGCGCTTGCGCCGGATGGTGCGCGGTGCAGCGTGCTTGCTGTGGCGTTGGTCTGCCACGAAGTACCACCTAGTGCGTCGACGACAATCGGCTCAGCGTCCGAGTCAACCATACTGGGACGAATCGTTCACCCCGAATGCCGTCCCCGCCGCGGGACGATGTGACCCATCTCCCACCATCACGAGGTTCCAGCGTGCCCGACGTCCTGACAGCAGCCCGCAGCGAGCACCAGCAGCGGCGCGTCGCCGGTGCCCTGCGGGCCCACGGGCTCGTCGCCGGCGACCGGGTCGTCCTCGCGGTGCCGGGCAGCGCGTCGTACGTCAGCGTCGTGCTCGGAGCGGCCCGCAGCGGCATCGTGCCGGTGCCGCTCGACCCGCGTCTGACGGCGCACGAGCGCGACGCGATCGTCGCCGACGTCTCACCCCGCCTCGTCGTCACCGACGACGCCGACCTGCTGGCCCTGCTCGACGGGCCGGAGGCGGAGCTCGACGCCGCCCCGCGATGCCGTCCGATGCACTTCACGTCGGGGACCACCGGACGTCCCAAGGGCGTCTGGTCGGGGATGCTGTCACCGGACGACGCCGCCGCCCTGGTCGCCGAGGAGCGCGACCTGTGGGGTTTCGCCCCGGACGACCTCGACCTCGTCGTGTCGCCGATCTACCACTCCGCACCGCTGCGCTTCGCGACCGGGACGATCCTGGCGGGCGGGTCCGTCGCGGTGCTGCCCCGCTTCGATCCCGCGCCGTTCGTGGCGGCCGTCGCCGAGCTGCGCCCGACCTCGATGTTCTGCGTCCCCGCCCACCTGCAGCGCCTGTTCGCGCACGTCGACGACCACGGTCTGCGACCCGACGTGAGCTCGTTCCGGCTCGTCGCCCACGCGGGCGCCCCGTGCCCCGAGCCCGTGCGGCGTCGCGCGCACGACCTGTTCGGCGAGGACGTGGTCTGGGAGTTCTACGGCTCGACGGAGGGACAGTTCACCGCGTGCCCCGCCCCTGAGTGGATCGCCCGCCCGGGCACCCTCGGGCACGCACGTCCCGGCCGGGTCGTCACGGCGGACGCCGACGGGCAGCTGTGGTGCACCGTGCCCTCGTGGGCCGAGTTCACGTACTGGGAGGCCCCCGACAAGACGGCTCGCGCGTGGCGCGACACCCCCGACGGCAGGGCGTTCAGCGTCGGTGACCTGGGCCGCGTCGACGACGACGGGCACGTCTTCCTCGACTCGCGCCGCGAGGACCTCATCATCACCGGCGGGGTGAACGTCTACCCCGCCGAGGTGGAGGCGGTGCTCGAGACCGTCGAGGGGCTCGTCGACGTCGCGGTGCACGGCCGGGACGACGAGCGCTGGGGCCAGCGCGTGTGCGCCGCCTACGTCGGCGACGTCGACGAGGCGACGCTGCGTGCCGTCGCCGAGGAGCGGCTGGCTCCGCCCAAGCGACCCAAGACGTACGTGCGTCACGACGCGCTCCCCCGCACGGCGACCGGCAAGGTCAGGCGCACCGAGCTCTGACCGTCGCATCCGTGCCGTCGGCCACGAACGACAGAACCCCCGGTCCGTGCGGACCGGGGGTTCTGAGGTGGAGCGGAAGGCTTACGCCTCGCCGCCCGTGAGCTTCTCGCGCAGCGCCTGCAGCGCCTCGTCGGAGGCCAGCGAGCCCTCCTGCGCGGGAGCGTCGGCACCGGCGGACGAGTCCGACGAGTAGTTCGACGCCTCGGCAGCCTCGAGGCCGGCCTTCTCGGCCTCCTCGATCTGCTTCTTGTGGGCTTCCCAGCGCTCGTGAGCCTCGGCGTACTGCTTCTCCCACGTGGCGCGGGCCTCGTCGAAGCCCTCCTGCCACTCGCCGGTCTCGGGGTCGAAACCTTCGGGGTAGATGTAGTTGCCCTGCTCGTCGTACGACGAGGTCATGCCGTACAGCGTCGGGTCGAAGTCGTCGCTGACGGCGGCCTCGGTCTCGTTGGCCTGCTTGAGCGACAGCGAGATGCGGCGACGCTCGAGGTCGATGTCGATGATCTTGACCATGACCGAGTCGCCGATCTGGACGACCTGCTCGGGGATCTCGACGTGACGCTCGGCGAGCTCGGAGATGTGCACCAGGCCCTCGATGCCCTCCTCGACGCGGACGAACGCACCGAAGGGGACCAGCTTGGTCGCCTTGCCCGGCACGATCTGGCCGATCTGGTGCGTGCGCGCGAAGTGCTGCCACGGGTCTTCCTGCGTGGCCTTGAGCGACAGCGAGACGCGCTCGCGGTCCATGTCGACGTCGAGCACCTCGACGGTGACCTCGTCGCCGACCTGCACGACCTCGTTCGGGTGGTCGATGTGCTTCCACGACAGCTCGGAGACGTGGACGAGACCGTCGACGCCGCCGAGGTCGACGAACGCACCGAAGTTGACGATCGACGAGATGACGCCCTTGCGCACCTGCCCCTTCTGGAGCTCGGTGAGGAAGTTCTGGCGGACGGCCGACTGCGTCTGCTCGAGCCAGGCACGGCGCGACAGGACCACGTTGTTGCGGTTCTTGTCGAGCTCGATGATCTTGGCCTCGATCTTCTGACCGATGTACGGGTCGAGGTCGCGCACGCGGCGCATCTCGACCAGCGACGCGGGCAGGAAGCCGCGGAGACCGATGTCCATGATGAGGCCGCCCTTGACGACCTCGATGACGGTGCCCTCGACGACGCCGTCCTCGGCCTTGATCTTCTCGATGTCGCCCCACGCGCGCTCGTACTGCGCACGCTTCTTGGACAGGATCAGACGGCCTTCCTTGTCCTCCTTCTGGAGGACGAGGGCCTCGACGCTGTCGCCGACGGAAACGACCTCGTTGGGGTCGACGTCGTGCTTGATCGACAGCTCGCGCGACGGGATGACGCCCTCGGTCTTGTAGCCGATGTCGAGGAGGACCTCGTCACGGTCGACCTTGACGATGATGCCCTCGACGATGTCGCCGTCGTTGAAGTACTTGATGGTGAGGTCGATCGCGGCGAGGAAGTCTGCCTCAGAGCCGATGTCGTTGACCGCTACCTGGGGTGCCACGTGGGCGATGCTGCTTGTCATAAAGGAGTTGCTCCGATGGATGGGTGGAATTGTCGGGCACGCATGACAGCCCTTGGATCGTGGAGATGCCGGGGAGATTCGCCCGGCGAGGCACGAGCACGGGCCTGCTCTGTCCGAGGTGCGTACAGGCCATCTGCGCAGAGTCAAGCGTACGCGACACCGCCGTCAGCGAGACAGGTGGGTCACGCGGGCGACAGGAAGGCCGACAGCGCTCGGGCATAGGGCTCGACGTCCGCCGCCCCCATCGTCTCGCGCGCCGAGTGCATCGCCAGCTGCGGCGCCCCGACGTCGACCGTCAGCATGCCCGTGCGGGCGGCGCTGAGGGGGCCGATCGTCGAGCCGCACGGCAGGTCGGCGCGGTGCTCGTACCGCTGGAGCGGGACGCCCGCCTGCTCGCACGCCCGGACGAAGTGCGCCGTTCCCGGAGCGTCGCTGGCGTAGCGCAGGTTGGGGTGCAGCTTCAGCACGGGTCCCCCGCCGATCGCGATGTGGTGCAGGGGCTCGTGCCGCTCGGCGTGGTTGGGGTGGGTCGCGTGCGCCATGTCGCCCGACGCGCACACCGATGCCGCGACCGCGCGGTGGTAGTCGTCGCGCGTGCCGCCCGCCGCGATCACGACGCGCTCCAGCACCGTGGCCAGCAGGTCGGACTGGGCGCCGCGCTCGGACGTGCTGCCGACCTCCTCGTGGTCGAACAGCGCCAGCACCGGGCGGACGCCGGGGGTCGGCGTCGCCGACAGCAGCGCACGGGTGCCCGCGAAGCACGTGACCTGGTTGTCGAGGCGCGGCGCGCTGACGAGCTCGGCGTCGACGCCGATCAGCGCGCTCGGCTGGGCGTCGTGGGTCATGAGCTCGAAGCCCAGCACGTCGGCGGCGTCGACCCCGGCCCGCTCGGCGACGACCTCGAGGAAGGTGCCCCGGCGCGTCGACCAGATGCCGTTGAGGTGACGCTGGGGGTCGACCTCGAGCGGCTTGCGGTCGGACAGGTGGATCGCGAGCTGCGGCACCCGCAGCACCGGCTCGCCGACGTGCACCAGCACGTCGCGACCGTCGCGCAGCGACAGACGTCCGGCGATGCCGAGGTCTCGGTCGAGCCACGAGTGCAACCACGCCCCGCCGTACGGTTCGAGCGCGACGACGCCGAGTCCCTCCGGCGCCAGGTCGTGGTGCTGCTTGAGGCGCAGGTTGGGGCTGTCGGTGTGGCCGCCGACGACGCGGAAGGCGTCGGCCGGCGACCCGCTCGACTCGGACGACCACGCGACGAGCGAGCCGCCGCGGACGACGTAGAAGCGGCCCGGCTCGGACGGCCACGACTCACGCTCGTCGAGGCGGCGGTACCCCGCGGCGTCCAGCTCGGCGGCCACCGTCGCGCAGACGTGGAACGGGGTCGGCGAGCGGTCGATGAAGGCGCACAGGTCTGCGGCGGCGGAGGAGGCGATCGTCATGCCGCCACTCTAGGCGGGCCGCCGCACCCCGGACGCACGCAGCGGGTGCCGCCCCGAAGGACGGCACCCGCTGTGTGGAGGTGGTGGTGCTAGCGCGACTCGACGAGCTCGGGGTCGTCGGACCGGCGCGTGCCGGCCGCGGTGCCGCTGCGGCGCGCGAGCAGGCCCACGCCGATCAGCACGATGCCGAGGACGGCGCCGCCGATCGGGACGTAGGTCTTGACCGCGGTCAGCAGCGTCGCCTTCGGCTTGTACTCGTCGACCGTGTCCTTGGTGTTGGACTCGGTGTACTGCAGCGTCGCCTTGGTCGTGGTCAGCACCCGCTCGCCGTCGAGCTCGAGGTAGCCGTCCTGGGCCTCGCCGCCGACGACGATGACGCCCGTGACGGGCTCGACGCTGAACGTGCGGACGTTGGAGTAGATGCGGTCGGCGGTGACGGTCCCCTCGTCGGGACGTCCGACCAGCGAGCCGGGCACGTCGATCGTGCCGGTCTTGACCGGGGCGATCGTCTGCTTGAACTTCAGCACCTTGAGGCCGTCGACGGTTCCCTCACCGTCGTACGTGGCCGGCGTCGCCTTGTTGAGCGTGCCGTCCCAGAACTGGTACGTCTTCTTCTGGGTGTCGAACGGGAACTTGAAGTACTGGCCCTTGAACGGGAAGTCCTTCTCGGTCTCGCCGTCGGACGACGACGTGTTGCCCTCCCAGGCCACGACCTCGCCCGTCTGACGGTCGAACGCGACGGTCTCGTCGCTGGCGCTCAGCGGCGTCTCGCCGCTCGAGCAGTCGAACGCGGCCGGCGCGGTGCACACGTAGGTGTCCCAGACCGCGACGTCCTTGCCCAGCTCGTCGCTGGCCTTCTTGCTGGCCTCGACGTCACCGCTGACGATGCGGGTCGACTTCAGCGGCGCCTCGGCGACGCGCAGGCCGCCGGCGATGTCGAGGTACGTCCCGTCCTGACCGGGCGCTGTCTCGGAGATGCTGGTGGTCTCGGTGTTCAACGGGACCACCGCCAGCCGGTCGTACATGTAGAACTTCGACAACACGGCCAAGGCGAGCACGAATGCTCCCAGGAACAGGGCGACTGTCCCCAATTTCTTACCCACTGTGGGCTCCCTCCACGGAATGATTACCGAACGGTAACACCGGGTGGGGGTCACATGAAGCGTGCGTCACATCGTGTCGTTTGGCGTCGCTGGTCGCGGGCTCGTCGGACGGCTCGAGGCGACGTCGTGCCCGGTGCTCCACCCCGTCGATGGCCCGTCCGTGTGGGATCATCGACCACTGTGACCTCGATCCTCGCGCCGACGCTCCGGACGATCGTGCCCGCCGACGTCACGACCCCCCAGCGGGTCCGGCTCGTGGCAGGCGTCATGGTCGTGGCCCACCTGGTCCTGAGGGCCTGGGCGCTCCTCCCCGCGTGGTTCTACAGCGACGACCTCCGGTTCATCGAGGACGGCACGTCGAACCCGCTGACGGCCGGCTTCCTCATGACGCCCCACGACAGCCAGCTGATGCCCGTCGGCGTCCTGGTCTCGTGGGTCGTGGCCCACGCGGGACCCTACGCCTGGGGCACCGCCGCCCTGCTGACGTTGACCCTGCAGGCCGTCGCCGTCGGGTGCTGCTGGCTCATGCTCCGCACGGCCTTCGGCGAACGGTGGGCGATCCTCGTGCCCTTCGGTCTGTTCCTGTTCTCGGCCATGGGCATCGAGGGGATGGTCTGGTGGGCCGCGGCGCTCAACGCCCTGCCCATGCAGATCGGCTTCATGCTGACCGTCACCGCCGTCCTGCTCTGGTCGCGCGAGCGGAGGGCGCGCTGGGCCTGGCTCGCCGCCGCCGCGTTCGCCCTGACGGTCGCGAGCGGGCCCCGCGGACTCGTCACGGTCGTGCCCCTCGGCCTGCTGATGATGCTCTTCCTCACCTCCGGGCCGTGGTGGCGCCGACCGCTCGACACCCTGCGTCGCCACGCCCTGCTCGTCGTCCCCCTCGCCCTGCTCGGAGCGGGTTACCTGGCGCTCTACGCGACCACCACGACGTCACCGGTCGCGGCCAGCACGGACGCTCCCCTGCTGCGGCTCGCCGGCAACCTCGTGGGTCGCGCCTGGCTGCCGTCCGTCGTGGGGGGCCCGTGGCAGTGGGAGCTCGTCGCCGACCCCGTCTCCGTGCCCGACCCGTCCGACACCGTCGCCGTCGTCGCCGCGATCGTCGTCGTGGCGGCCGTCGTCGTGCTCCTGCGCCGCAACCCCGGGCCGACGGCCGCCGCCGCCGCCATCATGGTGGCCCAGCTCACCGCGACCTACGTGGCTCTCGTGTTCGGCCGCGCGCTGCAGCTCGGAGCGCTCGCGGGACTCAACATGCGCTACCTCGCGGACGCCCTGCCGGTCACGGTGCTCGTGATCGGCCTGATGACCATGCCCCTGCTCGACGACGTCGCGCCGGCGTTCCGCCGTCCACTCCCCTCTCCACGGGCGCTGGCCGGCCCCGCCCGCGCGGGGCTGTCCGTCGCGCTCGGCGTGGCGCTGATCGGCGGAGTCGTGAGCACGATCGGATACGCGCGGCCGTGGCACGACTCGTTCCCCGCCCGCGCGTACGTCGCGAACGCGGTCGCCAGCCTGCGCGCCGACCCCACTCCGGTGGCCGACCTCGAGGTGCCCGACCTCGTCCAGCTGTCGATCCACTACCCCAGCAACCTGCCGTCCCGGCTGCTCGCCCCGTACGGTGACGTCGTGCAGACGACGGACGCGGGCAACGACATCCGCGTCCTCGACTCGTCGGGCACGAGCCGTCAAGCCGTCGTCGAGGGTGGTGCCGAGGTCGAGCCCGCCGACGAGCCCGGGTGCGGTCTGAGGGTCACGACGCGACCGGCGTCCGTGACCTTCGACTTCACGACGATGAGCGTGGACCCGTGGACGGCGATCTCGTACGCCGGATCGGCAGCCGGGCGGGTGTCGATCACGGCCGACGGCCGCGCTCTTCCCGACCTCGACGTGGCCGCCGGTCCCCACACCTACTTCCTGCGCACCGACGGCGCGTACTCCCGGCTGACGCTGCGCGCGCGGACGCCTGACGTGCAGATGTGCGTTGACCGCGTGCGCGCCGGAGAGATCAAGGCACTGCCATGACGACCCCTGACACGATCGCCACCTCGACCACGACGGGCCCGAGAGCCCCCGTGTTCCCCGGCCTCGACTCCATCCGGGCCGTCGCCTCGATCGCCGTCGTCGCGACGCACGTGGGGTTCTGGGTGGGCTACTACGACGCCGGCCTGATCGGAGCGGTGGTCCAACGGCTCGAGGTCGGCGTCGCGATCTTCTTCGTCCTGTCGGGATTCCTGCTGGCCCACCCGTGGCTGCGCGAGCTGCGCACCGGCGCGCGGCGTGACTCGACCGGGCGGTACTTCGTCAAGCGCGCCCTGCGCATCCTGCCGGTGTACTGGGTCGTCGTGGTCGGCGCGATCCTGCTCGTCCAGGAGAACGCCGGCACCTCGCCCGCTCGGTGGGTCGACGCCCTGCTCATGATCGACCTGTACGTCGACGACACGCTGCTGCAGTCGCTGACGCAGATGTGGAGCCTGGCCACGGAGGTGGCCTTCTACGTCGTCCTGCCGGTCCTGATGGCCGTGCTCGTGCGAGTCGTGGCCCGCAGCCGCTGGCGGCCCGTCGCCATGCTGGCCGCACTGGCGGTCCTGTCGCTCGCCTCCCTGGTGTGGGTCGTGCTGGCGGCCGGACCTCTCACGGCCTGGGGCGCCTGGGTGACGCAGGCCCTGCCCGGCTACCTGGGCTGGTTCGGCGCGGGCATCGCGCTGGCGGTCCTCGACGTCGAGGGTCGGCACGCGGAGCCGGGCCGAGAGCTCGCGGCCGTCCGCTGGTGCCGCACGGCCGCCGCCGCGCCGTGGACCTGCTGGCTGGTGGCCGTCGCGGTGCTCCTCGTGGCCAGCACACCCCTCGGCGGACCCGTGCAGCTCGTCAGTCGTACCGCGGCCGAGGGCGTGTGCCGCACGGTCCTGTACGCCGTGGTCGCGGTCGCCGTCGTGCTGCCCAGCATCTTCGGCGACCCGTCCACGACGTACGCGCGCATCCTGGCGCTGCCGCCCCTGCGCCACCTCGGGCACATCTCCTACAGCCTCTTCTGCTGCCACCTGATCGTGATCGCGGTGGCGTTCGAGCGGCTCGACCTCGTGCTGTTCGGCGAGAACATGCTCGTGGTGCTGGTCGGGGTGCTGGCCGTCAGCCTCGTGCTCTCGGAGATCCTCTACCGGCTCGTCGAGCGGCCCTTCATGCGCCTGAAGGACGTGGGCCGGCGCACGCCCGCGACCACCGCCGCCGAGAGGCCGGCGAGCGCGAGCAGCTGAGGCACGGCGAGGGCTCCGCTCCAGCCGTCGGGGCCCGCCCACGGCCGGGCGACGGCGATGACCATCGCCAGACCGACGGCGGTCGGGCCGACCGCCTGCTGCGCCACCCGACCCCGCAGGGCCCACACCACGCCGACCCCCACCGCGGTCGCCACCAGCCCGGGCACCCCGCCGACGAGCGCGGCGGTGGCCACGACCGCAGCGACGACGCCCACTCCGGTGCGTGTCGTGTCGGCGTGCCCCCTCACCCACCGTCGTCCGTCGCGCCCGGGCACCAGGCAGATCAGCAGCAGGGCCAGCCACAGGATGGCACCGACGATCAGCGAGCTGCGGTAGATCGCACCGGGCCCGAACGACTCCGTGAGCGACGAGGCCTCGCTGCGCGGTGCCTGGTAGCCCTGCACCCAGCCGTCGAGCACGATCGGGGGCGCGGTGCCGTCGGCGACCCGTCCGCGCCAGCCGAGGTTGGCGTTGTGGCCCGTGGCCACGACGACGTCGCGCGACAGCACCGACGCGGTCGGCGCGGCCGCGGCCGGGACGGACGTCGAGCTCAGCAAGAGGTCGACGGGACGGACGGCGTCGGTGCCGGCCAGCACGACGCGGTGCGTGCCACGCGCCAGGTCGACGGTCCCGGTCCCGCACCAGACGGCGTCCAGGGTCGCCCCCCGGTAGAGCTGCAGCGGGGACGCGACGAGCCGCGTCCGCTCGGTCGTGCCGTCGACGTCGACGGTCGGGCCCGATCCGCACGGCAGGGTCCGGGGCGTGTCGTCGAGGCGGATCGGCAGCCCGCGGACACCGCCGACCCTGAGCTCGCTGACTCCCAGCGGGAGGCTGCTGACCGAGCCGTCGAAGCCGACGGACGCGCGGGGAGCGGACGCGTTCAGGTGCACCTCGACGTACGACGTCCGGACCGGGTCGAACGCCACCGTGCCGTCACGGACGACCGCCTCCTGCTGCGACCCGTCGGAGAACCGCAGGACCACCGCATCGGGCGTCGTGGCGGCCAGCGTGGACGACGTCGCGAGCCGCAACGAGCTGATCGTCCGCGCTCCCACCCACCGCGCCGTGATGGTCGGGTCGTCGTCGTCCGCGGACGCGACCCACCCCGTCCGGTCGTCGCCGTCCGCCGCCGCCACGGCCCCGGCGCGGCCCTCGTCGGTCTGCTGCGAGCTGACCTCGACCGTGGTGAGGCGTCCCTGCTGCACCAGGGCGTCGAGCGCCTGACCGCCGCGGGACGCGACCCGCAGCTGCGCCGAGTACGAGGCGTCCTGCGGCATCGTCAGCTCGCGGTCGAGCACGCGCTGGTCCTCGACCCGGTGGACGTGCGAGTCCGAGCACCGCATGGCACCGGCGATGTCGAGGCATCCCGGCTCGCGCCCGTCCGCGTCCTGCAGGAGGATGCGCGACGGGCTGCCCGATCCGTCGGGCAGCGACGGCAGCACCAGGGGGCGCGACAGCGAGACCGTCGGCAGGTCGACGTCCGCGATCGCGATCGGACGCGCCGGGGTCGATCGCGCCGACAGCGTGATCCGCGAGATCCGGCCGACGTCCACCCGGGCGGGGGTGCGCCCGCGCACGGTCACCGTCTGCCGGCCGCGGTCGGTCGTCACCGTGAGCTGACGGCTCTCCTCCGCGGGCATGTCCATCGAGATCGTGGCGGTCCCGACGTCCTGCGGACCGTCGAGCCGCAGCGTCAGCGACGACCGACGTCCGACCTCGGAGACATCGGGCCGCCACGCGGTGTAGAGGTCGTCGTCGAAGGCGGCGAACGGCTGCGACGAGCGGTCGGGCTCGGGTTGTGCTCCCGCGTCGGACAGCGACGAGCTGGCCTCCAGCGACCTGGCTCCCCGCAGCTGCGGCGTGCTCGTCCATCGCTCGATCGCGTCCTCGTCGTAGCGATGGACACGCCGCGACGCCCGGTAGGGCTCGTCGGTCGCGAGCGACGCCGACCGGTTGCGCGACACCCGGGCGAAGGCGACCTCCTGCCGGCGGTTGCCGTCGGTGAGGATCGTGCCGCCGCCCGGGACCACGCCGTCGGACAGGTCCTTGGCCATCACGGTCGAGCGTCCGCGGGTGACGCCCAGCTCGTCCAGCCGCAGCAGCGACCCCGACCCGCCCACCAGCACGTCGAGGTCGTCGAGCGCCGTGACCTTCCGGTCGACGAGACCGACGAAGGCGAAGACCTCGACCGCGGGCCGGCGCTCCTGCCACCCCTCGTCGACGAACACCTGCCGGCCGTCGGGGCTGGGGAGCAGAGGTCCGCCGCCCACCGTCGGCCCGAACGACGCGACGCGTCGCATGCCCGGCGTCGACGTCAACGTCGCGCGGACGAGCTCCGGCGACACCACGTCGTTGCCACGGACGACGTCGTTGCGGACGACGACCGTGCCGATGTCCGACCGCCGCAGGAAGGCGGCGAGCCCCTCGCTGCCCTGCCCGGTCGCCAGCGCGGCCGTGACGGTGTCGAGCATCTCGATGTCGGCCCCGGGCACGAGCGGGATGACGTTGCGCACCGCCCACGGGGAGGAGGCCAGAGGCTGCAGGGGCTCGTCACCCGTCCGCCCCCACACGTAGGTGCCGAACGCGGTGGCTGGTGTCACGAGCGTCGTGCCCACCGCGTTGTCGCCCAGCCAGTCGGCCGTCTCGTCCCAATACTGCGGCACGTCGGCGTAGGCGCCGTTCGGCGCGACGTGCGCCGTCCACGCGGGAACCGTCGCCCCCAGGACGCCGACGATCGCGAGCAGTCCCACCCCGAGTGCGAGCGGGTCGGGCCGACGCGTGCCGTCCTCGGCGACGGTGCGACCGCTCGTCAGGCTGCTCACGGCGTGGCAGAGCGCGATCACCAGGGGCAGGCGCACCAGGACGTCGAACTTGTGGGTGTTGCGCAGGGGTGCCAGGGCTCCGTCCAGCAGGTCGTTGAGCGTCCCCGAGCCGAGGCCGGACGTCGCGCCGACGTGCCCGAGCGTCACCAGCACCAGACCGCCCAGTAGTCCCGTCACCAGGAACCGTCGCCAGGGCAGGTCGACCCGCGCCAGGCCGATGACGCCGAGCACGACCACGACGCCCGTGTTGAGCAGGAGCAGCGGCTCGGTGATGAGCAGGCGGCCCGCATCGGCGTTGGGGTCGACGTACGGCACCCAGTTGGTCGTCCCACGCAGTGCATCGACCACCGTCGCCGCGACCGTCGTGTTCGAGGCGCTCTCGATGTAGTCGAGGAACGGTGGGCTGTAGCGCCCCAGCAGCACGAGCGGCAGGATCCACCACATCGTGCCCAGCAGCACGAACGGCGGCCACCAGAGCATCATCGACCGGCGACGTGGACCGGCCGGCGAGCACCAGATCCACCACGCCGCAAGCGGCACGACGGCGAAGGTCGCGACCGCGTTGACGCCACCCACCACGGCGACCGCGAGCGCACTCAACGCCGCGAGGCGTCGCGGGTCACCCCGACGGGCCCCGATCACCAGCGGCACCAGCACCCATGGCGCCAGGGCCGAGGGCCACATCTCGATCGACGACGCCCCGAGGACCGACAGCATCCTCGGCGAGAGCGCGAACACGAGCCCGGCGAGCACCCGGGCCCAGGGTGCGCCGATCCTCATGGCACCCAGCAGCTTGACGCAGCCGAGGAACGCCGTGACGAGCAGCAGCGACCACCACAGTCGCTGCACGACCCACGGCGACACGTCGCCCAGTCGGCCGAGCGCGAAGAACGGGCCCATCGGGAACAGGTAGCCGTAGGCCTGGTTCTGCACCTGGCCGAAGGCGCCCTGCGCGTCCCACAGCGTCAGGGCACGTCCGAGGAAGCCGACGGGATCGACCGTCAGGTCGAGCTTCGTGTCGGTCACGACGCGACCCGGCGCCTGGGCGAAGGCGACCGCCACCAGGGCGAGACACCACGCCGCCAGTCGGAAGCGCCAGAGGCCGGTACGCGGTGTCTCGAGCGCCGTCACTTCTTCCTCAGCACGATGGCCAGGTTCCACGTCACGAGCTCACGCAGCACCGGCACCCGCAGCACCCACCACGACCAGCGCGGCAGGTAGCGCGGGACGACCTCGACGACGTCGGCGGCCGTCTGCCGCGCGGCCCACGCGATGCCCTCCGCGGCGGTGACGGCGAACAGCGACGTGCCGAAGACGTTCTTGGGCGGGTGTCCCTGCTTCTTCTCGTACCGCCGGGCGGCGCGGTGACCGCCGACGAAGTGCCACGGCGACGTCTCGTGCCCTCCGTGCGGCCCGTACCAGAGCGTGTAGGAGATGAACACCAGCCCGCCGGGCTCGGTCACGCGCACCATCTCGTCGGCCATGAGCCACGGATCGGGCACGTGCTCGAGCACGTTGGACGAGTAGGTGACGCCGAAGCTGCCGTCGGCGAACGGCAGCTGCATTCCGCTGCCGAGCACGGTTCCCGGCAGGGGGTCGCCGATGCCCGACAGCTCTCCGAGGTCGGCGTCGAGCGGCGTGTAGGTCGCTCCGGCCGCCGCGAAGGCGTCGGCGAAGTAACCGGGCCCTCCCCCGACGTCGAGCACCCACCGGCCGTCGAGGTCGGCGTAGGTGCCGAGCTGCTCGACCGAGTCGGTCGCGAGCGTGCCGTAGAACAGGGCAGGATCGGTCTGCTCGACCCGGAACACCCGGAACAGTCGCCAGGACCGCCGCAGGGTCGGTCGAAAGGTCTGGCCGGGCACCCGGAGATCATACGTGAGACCTGGACCACAGAATGTTAGGGTGAGGGCAGCGGGACGAGGGACCCGCGCCGGACGTTGAGGGACGTGCGGCCGAGGGACTGCCGGATACCGATCCGGCGACAGGAGGCACCGGCCACGCGCCGGGCACCGCGATGAACATTCTTTTCTGCAACTGGCGCGACACCCGCAACCCCGAGGGCGGCGGGTCCGAGCGCTACGTCGAGAACATGGCCCGGGGGCTCGCCGAGCGCGGTCACCGCGTCACGATCGCGTGCGCCGCGCACGACGGCGCCCCCCGACGAGAGGTCGTCGACGGCGTCCGGTTCGTCCGGCGCGGCACCAAGATGGACATCTACCTGCGCACCTTCCTCGCCCTCCTGCTGGGTCGCTACGGCAAGGTCGACGTCGTCGTCGACGTGCAGAACGGCCTGCCGTTCTTCACGCGCCTGGCGACCCGCAAGCCCGTCGTCGTGCTGGTGCACCACGTGCACCGCGAGCAGTGGCCCGTCGTCTACCCCGGGCTGATGGGCCGGTTCGGCTGGTGGGTCGAGAGCCGCTTGTCTCCGCGTCTGTACCGGCGCAGCCAGTACGTGGCCGTCTCGCACGCGACGCGCCTCGAGCTGATCGACCTCGGCGTCGACCGCGACCGCATCACGGTCATCCACAACGGCAACGAGGCGGCTCCCCGCACGACGGCCACGCGGTCGCCCGAGCCGCGCATCTGCGTCGTCGGGCGGCTCGTGCCCCACAAGCAGGTCGAGCACGCCGTCGACGCGGTCGCGGCCCTGGTGCACGACCACCCCGGCGTCGTCCTGGACGTCATCGGGGCCGGCTGGTGGGAGGACGAGCTGCGGGCCTACGTCGCCGACCGCGGCCTGCAGGACCACGTCGTGCTGCACGGCTTCGTCGACGACGTCACGAAGCACGAGCTGCTGGCCCAGGCGTGGGTCATGGCGCTCCCGTCGATCAAGGAGGGCTGGGGACTGGTCGTCGGCGAGGCCGGGGGTCACGCGGTGCCCACCGTCGCGTACAGCACCGCGGGTGGCACGACCGAGTCGATCGACCACAAGGACTCCGGCCTGCTGGTCGACACCCCCGAGCAGCTCACGGCGGCGATCCGTCAGCTCGTCGACGACACCGAGCTGCGCTCGTTCCTCGGCGAGGGCGCGCTCGAGAAGTCGCGCACCTTCTCGTGGTCGGCCTCGCAGTCGGCCTTCGCCCAGGTCGTGCTGACGGCCTGAGTCCGCATCCGGCCTGCACTGCCCGCGCGGGCATGACGAAGGGCGGCTCCCGATCGGGAGCCGCCCTTCGTCATGCTGTGTGCGCTGGTGTCAGCCGTTCGATCCGTAGCTGACGCTGGTCGTCGAGACCGGCTTCTCGCCGGCGCTCTGCTGCGTCTGCACGACACCGACGACGGTGGCGCCGGCCAGTCCGAGACCGGCGATGAAGGCGATGAGTCCGCCTGTGATTGTTCCCACGTTAGTACCTCCCTCAAGGCGTGACGAGTCTAACAGGCCTCGGAGGTCATGACGGTCCCGAACGCGAACGAGTCCTCCCGCGCGTCGCGCCGGCCACCGATCGGGCCGCCCCACGGAGCGTCGCCAGCAGGGCGAGCAGCACCGTCGCGCCGGCGAGCGCCCAGGTGATCGTCATGGTCCGCCGGTCGTCGGGGTCGACCGCGCGCACCTCGGCGCCCGGCACGGTGAAGACCCGCAACCCCTCTCCGGCGACCGGGATCTCGCGCAGACCCCGCACCGCACGCCCGGCCGCATCCGCACCGGGGGCGTCGGTCTGCAGCACGACGATGCCGACGCCGGACCGCGCGAGGCCCTCGGCGACGTCGTCGCCCGACGCCAGCACGCGCCCGACGGCCGCCGCCCGCGGGTCCTCCCCCGCGATGACGCGGCCGGAGACCTCCAGCTCGTCGTTCGTCACGGTCGTGCGCCCGAAGTAGCGACCCGCCGGGTCGAGCACCGGACGGTCGCGGTTCCACGACGGCCTGCGGTAGGCCGAGAACGGCAGCGAGACCACGTCGCCGCGGACCGACGTCTTGTCGACGACGCGCCGGGCGTCGGCCCACGACGAGGGGTAGCTGACCGGCTCGAGCCGCCCGGCGACCCCCCACGCGAGGTCCGGGATGGCCGCGAGCGGCACCAGCACGCCCAGCACCATCGTCGGCACGGCCCACGACGTGTCCTTCGCGCGACCGATCAGCGCCGCGACGCCGTGGCCCAGCGCCGCCACCTCGAGCGGCAGCAGGAGCGCGAGCCAGCGCGTGCCGTCGCGCACCAGCCCGCCGCCGGGCACGTCCTCGACGACCCGGGCCACGAGGTCGGGGACCAGCCACCCGGCCAGCGCGACCGCCAGGCCGACGGCTCCCGCGACGGCCAGCCCGGCGGCGGCCGCCGACCGTCGTCGCGCGAGGCCGACCAGTCCGATGACCATGACGGTGCCGATGACCAGCGCGATGACCATCGTCAGCGGCAGCGTGCGGGACGTCGGCACGACCTCGGTGTTCCAGATGCCGCCCAGCGTCAGCGCCGATCCGAGGCGCCCGAGGAATCCCTCGCCCTGCAGCTCGAACAACCGGACCGACGCCGGGTCGGTGCGGGCGATCGAGGCGTGCAGCAGTCCCGACACGACCCACGGACCGTTGACGAGGGCCGCGACCAGCACGATGCCGACGAGCCCGGAACGCACCCCCAGGGCCACCGCGAGCACCAGGCCCATGACGCCCGTCGCGGGGGTCATGGCCGTCGCCGCGAGGGCCAGCACCACGACGGGCCAGCGAAGCCCGTCCGGACCGGCCAGGGTCGCGGCGAGCCACATGAGCCCGGCGGCGGCCACCACGACGGGCCACTGCCCCAGCACGAGGCGCTCCGCGACGTACGGGTTCCAGACCGCGAACGTGGCGGCCGCGAGCTGCGGCGCCGTGCCGCGCTCCCTCAGCAGCCGGGCGCCTCCGAGGGCGAGCAGCAGCAGCGCACCCATCACGACCACCCGCTGCACCAAGGCCATCGGCAGCACCGCGCCGAGCAGGGCGATCACGGCGTCGGACGGCACGGCCCTCGGCAGTCCCGTGCCGAGGCCCCACAGCTCGGCCCGGTCGAGGTCGAGGTGCGGGACCCACACCATGTCGTAGGACAGCACGTAGCCGCCGTGCAGCCACGGCAGCGCGATGGCCAGCACCAGCACCACCGACCACACCGGCACCACGAGGGCACTCCACCGTGACCCTTCAGTCCACCCGTGCCGCATCGTCGCCCCTGATCGTCGTCGGACCCTCCGCGGGCTATTGTGCCGTGGTGAAGTCCTTGCGCGCGGCGTTGACCGGCGGCGGGCTGGTCGCGGCGGGCATGATGGGCATGAACATCGCGGTGTACGGGTTCAACGTCGTCGCCGCCCGCCTGCTCGTCCCTCGCGACTTCGGCGCCCTCACGGCCCTGTTCGGCATCATCCTCGTCGGCACCGTCTGGGCCCTGGGCCTGCAGGCCGTCACGGCCCGTCGCATCGCGG
Organism: Aeromicrobium sp. Root472D3; assembly: GCF_001426485.1. GTDB lineage: Bacteria > Actinomycetota > Actinomycetes > Propionibacteriales > Nocardioidaceae > Aeromicrobium. Next base: position 2,714,233 of record NZ_LMET01000001.1, read on the forward strand.
TCGACCACGACAACCGCTCGGCGATCATCAGCGCGACGGTCCGCACGACGCTGCTCGTCGCGACGACCGTCGGCACCGTCGTGGCGGTCTCGACCGTCGTCCTCACCCCCGCGCTCAAGCTCGACTCGTACCTGCCGGTCGTCCTGTGCGGTCTCGCGCTGGTCCCCCTCACGATCATGGGCGCCCAGTGCGGCATCGCCCAGGGCCAGGAGCAGTGGGGCTCGCTGACCGCGGTGTACCTGGCCAACGGCTTCGGACGGCTGATCGGCGGCGCCGCCGGCCTGCTGGTCTCGGCGACGCCGACCGCGGCCATGGTGGGCCTGGCGATCGGCTCGTGGCTGCCCGTGCTCGTGGGTGCCCGGCTGCTCGTGGGGCACGGTGACGTTGGCGAGCGGCTCAGCCGTCGCTCCCTGCTGCGCGAGGCGGTGTTCTCGACCCACGCCCTGCTCGCCTACCTGGTGCTCAGCAACATGGACTCGCTCATCGCCCGCAACCAGTTCGACCAGCACGACAGCGGGCTCTACGCGTCCGGACTGATCCTGGCCAAGGCCGCCCTGTTCTTCCCGCAGTTCGTCAGCGTCGTGGTGTTCCCGAACCTGGCTCGCGCGACGACGCACCACGCCCGGCTGAGGGCGGTCACGCTGGTCGCCGGCTTCGGCGTGCTGGCCGTCGCGGCGACGGCGGCGCTCCCCCGCGTCGCGTTGATCCTCGTCGGCGGCGAGCAGTACTCCGAGATCACCGGACGCCTGTGGCTGTTCGCCCTCGCGGGGTCGACGCTGGCCGTCGTCCACCTGCTGGTGTTCGAGGCGCTGGCCCGCAACGCCCACGGCGTCGTCGTCCTCGTGTGGTGCGCCGTCGTCGCCGTGCTGGCGTCGGCCTACGGCATCGGCGTCGGGATCACCGGACTCGCCCTGACGATGGCCGGCGTCGCGGTCGTGCTCGCGACCGCCGTGTATGTCGTGCCGATGCGTTCGCGCGAGCCCGTCAGCGCGTCGTAGCGTCGCCTCGCGCCGCGTCCGACCAGCGCACACCGGCCCGCAGCCGCTCGCGGCGCGCGACGACCAGGACGACGTACGACACGACCGTCCAGGCGACCAGCACCGCGACGGGACGCAGGGCCCCGGCCCCGCCGAAGTACGCGACGTCGCGGACGGCGTCGAGCGCCGCCCCGTGCGGCAGCCACGGCGTCACCGTGCGCCACGGCTCGGCCAGCAGCAGGGCGTGGTCGACCCGCACGAGGGGCGCCGCCGTGGCCAGCGCGGCGGTCACCGACAGGCCGACCCCCGCGACCCCCAGCACGCCCTCGAGCGCCAGGGTCAGCCCGCCGACCGCGGTCGAGGTGAGCGCCAGGACGACCCACCACCCGAGCCAGGCTCCCCCGACCCATGCCGTCGCGACGGTGGCGCCGATCGCGGCCGCCCCCGACGCCGTCCCGACCACGACGAGCACGCGGCGCGCCGACTCGGGCCGGGTGTCGGCGACGGGCCCTCGACGCCACGTCACGACGACCGCCAGCGCGAGGCCCAGCGCGACCGCGGCAGCGACCAGCACGCGCAGCGCCCACGACGCCCCCGGCACGTCCGCGGCGGGCACGACGTCGCGGGTCTCGACCGTCACGCCGAACGGACCCGCGATCGTCCGCACCGAGGAGGCGACCGCGCGGGTCATCTGCTCGCCCTGGGCCGACGCGACGTAGAGGGTCGCCCGGTCGCGGCGCAGGTCGATGTCGATCGCCGCGACCGCCGTGCCGCGCCGCACCTCCCCGCGCGCGGTCTCGGCCGAGGCGACCGCGTGGGCGTCGAGCGCGGTCCCCGTGCGCTGATCGGCCTGCTCGGCCATCGACTCGGCGATGATGATCGGACCGCTGATCGCGACCGGCACCTCGTGCGGCGTTCCCCCGGGCGGCAGCAGCACCACCAGCAGGCCCACGACGACCTGCACCACGACGACCGCGGCCGTCACGGCCGCCGGACGGCTGACGCGTCGCAGGCCGTCCATGCCGCAGACTGTACCCAGCATGAAGACCACGACCTCACTCGGCGAGCGCCTCCCCTGGCGGCTGCGCGTCGTGCTGCTGACGCTGCCGGTGACGGTGCTGGCCTTCGGCGCCGCTGCCGTCGCCCGCGATCCCGGACCCGCGGCTGCCCCCGACGCGCGGCCGGCGACCGAGACGTCCTGCCTGCCGTTCGAGAAGCTGCGCACCGCCCGGGACCTCGACCGCCTCGCCACCGGCATGCGGGGCGGTCAGGAGTTCCAGGGTGCCGACGTCGGCGCCGACACGCAGCTGCAGGACGGTCGGCGCCTGTGGGTCTTCGGCGACACCCTCCGCTCCGCCGACTTCGACGGCCAGCGATTCGTCCGCAACTCGATGCTGGTGTTCGACGACTCGTGCGCCAACGTCGTCCTGCCCGCCGACCACGGGGCCCTCGTGCCCGACCGCGACGACGGCGTCGGCTACTGGCCCATGTCGATCGCGACGATCGAGCGGACCGGGTACGACCTGGTCGGCGTCGGCCTGCAGCGCGTGCGGGGTGCCGCGGTGCCCGACGGGGCGCTGGCGTTCGAGAACCTCGGGCCCGCGATCGCGGTGTTCGCGGTCGTGCGCGGTCGCACGCCCCAGCTCGTCGAGGTCCAGGACATGGGCCCCGACAGCACCGATCCCCGTCGTCCCACGTGGGGCGCTGCGAGCGCGGTCCACGACGGCTGGGTCTACGTCTACGGCACGGCACGACCGGACGAGAAGCTCGTCTTCGGATTCTCGCTGCACGTCGCCCGCGTGCGCCCCGACGACCTGCTCGACGCGTCGAGGTGGCAGTACTGGGACGGCCGGCGGTGGCAGTCCGACGCAAACCGCGCGGCCGCCGTGATCGCCGCCGACGGCGGCGTCTCGCAGACCCTCAGCGTCTTCGAGCGTGACGGACGCTGGTACGCCGTGAGCAAGCGCGACGAGTTCCTCGGCACCGACCTGGTGATCTGGTCGTCGCCGGGGCCCACCGGGCCCTTCGTCGCCGGCGAGCCCGTCGCCCAGATCCCGTCCGACACCCGCGCGGGCACGCTGCGCTACATGCCGCTGGCCCACCCCGACCTGCTGCCCCGCAAGGACAGCGTCATCGTCTCGTACAGCCAGAACGACTCGGACCTGTCGAAGGTCGACGCCAATCCGTTCCTGTACCGCCCGCGCTTCCTGCGGGTGCCGCTGCCGGTCGACTGACGACGGGTCAGTGGCCCGCGTCGTGCCAGGTGCGGCCCACGCCGACCGACACGTCGAGCGCCACCGACAGATCGGCGGCCGAGGCCATCTGCTCGCGGACGAGCGCCTCGACCTGCTCGCGCTCGGCGTCGGTGACCTCGAGCACCAGCTCGTCGTGCACCTGCAGCAGCATGCGCGACGTCAGACCCGCCTCGTCGAGGGCGCGCTCGACGCCGAGCATCGCGACCTTGATGATGTCGGCGGCCGAGCCCTGGATCGGGGCGTTGAGCGCCATGCGCTCGGCCATCTCGCGGCGCTGGCGGTTGTCGCTCTGCAGATCGGGCAGGTAGCGACGCCGCCCCATGATGGTCTCGGTGTAGCCGGTCTGCCGGGCCTCGTCGACCAGTCCCCGCAGGTAGTCGCGCACGCCGCCGAACGTCTCGAAGTAGTCGTCCATCAAGCGCTGCGCCTCGCCCGTCGTGATGCTGAGCTGCTGGCTCAGCCCGTACGACGACAGCCCGTAGGCCAGCCCGTAGTTCATGGCCTTGATGCGGGCGCGCAGCCCGCCGTCGATGTCGGACGGATCGCGCTCGAAGACCTTGGCCGCCATGACGGTGTGGAAGTCGTGCCCCGAGCGGAACGCCTCGATGAGGTCGGCGTCCTCGGACAGGTGCGCCATGATGCGCATCTCGATCTGGCTGTAGTCGGCGGTCAGCAGGGTGTCGAACCCGTCGCGCACGCAGAACGCCTCGCGGATGCGGCGGCCCGACTCGGTGCGGATCGGGATGTTCTGCAGGTTCGGGTCGGCCGAGCTCAGCCGGCCGGTCGCCGCGATGGTCTGCGCGTACGTCGTGTGGATGCGGTCGTCGGCCTGCACGGTCTTCTGCAGCCCCTCGACGGTCTGCCGCAGCCGGGTGACGTCGCGGTGCGCCAGCAGCGAGGCCAGGAACGGGTGCTCGGTCTTGACGAACAGCTGCTGCAGGGCCTCGGCGTCGGTCGTCCAGCCCGTCTTGGTCTTCTTCGTCTTGGGCATCTCGAGCTGGTCGAACAGCACCTCCTGCAGCTGCTTCGGCGAGCCGAGGTTGACCTCGCGGCCGATCGCGTCGTACGCCCCCTGCGCCGCGGCGAGCATGCGCTCGGTGAACTCGGCGTGCAGGGACTCCAGGTGGGCCGTGTCGACGCCGATGCCGCGCGACTCCATGCGGGCCAGGACGTCGACCAGCGGCAGCTCGAGGTCGCGCAGCAGCGTCAGCGACGCCTGCTCCTCGAGCTCGGTCTCGAGCACGGCCCACAGGTCGAGCGTCGCCCGGGCACGCTGGGCGGCGGTCTCGGCCCCGGCCGAGTCGTCGTCGAACGCGAGCTGGCCGGAGTCGCCGCCGACGCCCAGCTCGCGCTTGAGGTAGCGCAGCGACAGGTCGGCCAGGTCGTACGACCGCTGGTCGGGCTTGACCAAGTAGGTGGCCAGCGCGGTGTCGGCCCGCACGCCCGCCAGCGCCCAGCCCTGCGCCTGCAGGGCGTGCATCTGGCCCTTGGCGTCGTGCAGCACCTTCGGCCGCGCCGCGTCGGCCAGCCAGGCGCCCAGTGCGGCGTCGTCGGCCGGCTCGAGCGTCGTGGAGTCGATCCACGCCGCGGCACCGTCGGACGTCGCGAGCGCCAGCGCGTCGGCCCGCGCGCCGACGGGGCGCAGCACGCCGGAGACGTCGAGGCCCACGGCGGCGGTCGGATCGGCCGCGTGCTCGTCGAGCCACGTCTGGACCTGGCCGCCGCCCAGCACGGAGACGTCGATCGCGACGGCGGCGTCGCCGGCGACGTGCTCGTCGCCGCCGCCGAGGTAGTCGAACAGGCGCGTGCGCAGCGCCGCGAACTCCAGCGCGTCGAAGACCGTGTGGATCGCGTCGCGGTCCCACTCGGTCGTGAAGGCGAGATCGGCCGGGCCCGCCGGCAGGTCGAGATCGCGGATCAGGGCGTTGATGCTGCGGTTGCGGATGACGTCGTCGAGGTGGGCGCGCATCGACTCGCCGGCCTTGCCGGGGATCTGGTCGACCTTGGCGACGATCTCGTCGAGCGAGCCGAACTGCCCGAGCCACTTGGCGGCGGTCTTGGGTCCGACCCCCGGCACGCCGGGCAGGTTGTCGCTGGTCTCGCCGACCATCGCCGCGATGTCGGGGTAGTTGGCCGGCGCGACACCGTACTTGTCGCGCACGGCGTCGGGCGTCATGCGGGCGAGGTCGGAGACACCCTTGCGCGGGTACAGCACCGTGGTGCGGTCGGTCACGAGCTGCAGGGCGTCGCGGTCGCCCGTGCAGATCAGCACCTCCATGCCCGCGGCCTCGGCCTGCGTCGCGAGCGTGCCGATGATGTCGTCGGCCTCGAAGCCGTCCTTCTCGAACGTCTGGATGTGCAGCGCGTCGAGCACCTGCTTGATCAGCGGGATCTGCCCCGTGAACTCCTGGGGCGACTTCGAGCGGTTGCCCTTGTAGTCGGGGTACTGCTCGAGACGGAAGGTCTGCCGCGAGACGTCGAAGGCCACGGCCACGTGCGTCGGGGTCTCGTCGCGCAGCACGTTGATCAGCATCGACGTGAAGCCGAAGACGGCATTGGTGTGCTGCCCGGTCGTCGTCGCGAAGTTGTCGACGGGCAGGGCGAAGAAGGCACGGTAGGCGACCGAATGGCCGTCGATCAGCAGGAGGCGGTCCACCCGCACGACTCTAGTCGTCGGTGCCGACAGCCGCCTCAGCCGCGGGGGCGGGTCGCGCGGGACTGGCCCTGGCGACGCCGCAGGGTGCGCCGGACCGCGATGAGCTTGCCGGTGTCGCGCGAGTTGGTGGCCTTGGTCGTCAGGCGCGACCGCAGCTTGCTCGACTGGATCGCGCGCAGCACGGCGATCTGGTTGAAGCCGATCTTGGTCAGGTAGCGGTGGGGCTCGCGCGAGTGGACGGGGATCGCCGCGACGACGATCTCGCAGTTGTGGTCCTCGCCGTGGCTCGCGGCGGCCGACAGCAGCGTCGAGGCGACCGACCGGCGCCGGAAGCGCGGCGAGACCTGGATCTCGGTCACCACGAGCACGCGCGTCAGGGTGATCGGCGTCAGCGTGGTGACGTCGCAGACCGTCGCGCCGATGATCTCGCCGTCGACGAGCGCCACGATGATGCGCTTGTCGGGGCGGCCCAGCGCCAGCTCGAGGGCGGACGCCGCCTCCGCGACGCCCGGCTCGCGCCACAGCGCCTGCTGGGTGAACGCCTCGGAGCCCTCGTCCTGGCTCGCACCGACGCACTCGGCCCAGAGCGCCACCAGGGCGCTCGCGTCCTCGCGGTCCGCGTCGCGCAGGACGATGTGGGGTCGAGCCGACATGCCGTTCTGCCTCTCGTCCTGGGCGCTCCCGTGACGGGGGCCGAGCTGGATGACACACTACGCGCTGAGCCGGGGCACCGCGTCCGGTTGAATGCTCAACCGGCAGGGAGACCATACATGTTCGTCGGGTTCGGGACCGTCACGAACGTCGCGACCGTCCTGGTCGGATCGGGCCTCGGGATGCTCGTGGGGCACCGGCTGGGCCCCCACGTGCGCACGACCGTCACCTCGGCCCTCGGACTGGTCACGCTGCTCATCGCGGCACAGTCGGCCCTCGCGGTCTCCGACCCCGTCCTGTCGGACGCCGTCGGCGACAGCGCCCCGACCCTGATCGTCCTCGGCGCCCTGGTCGTCGGCGGCATCGTCGGCGCCGCCCTGCGGCTGGAGGAGCGGCTCGAGGGTCTCGGCGGCTGGTTGCAGACCCGCCTGACGCGCGGCGGGACGGACGGCGAGGCCCGCGAGCGGTTCGTCGAGGGATTCGTCATCAGCTCGCTGGTCTTCTGCGTCGGGCCGTTGACGATCCTCGGCTCGCTCGACGAGGGCCTCGGCAACGGCGCCGACCAGCTGCTGCTGAAGTCGACGCTCGACGGCTTCGCGGCCCTGGCCTTCGCGGCCTCGTTCGGCATCGGCGTCATGGCGTCGGCGCTGTCGGTCGGGCTGATCCAGGGAACCCTGACGCTCGTCGGCGTCCTGCTCGGCTCGTTCCTGCCCGACGCCCACCTCGCGGCCCTGACCGCGACGGGCGGGCTGATCCTCGTCGGCGTCGCGATCCGGCTGCTCGACCTGCGCGCCTTCGCGGTGGCCGACCTGCTGCCGGCCCTCGTGGCGGCACCGATCCTGTGCCAGATCGTCATCGCGACCCGCTGATTCACGACCAGAACGACCGAAACCCAACTGTTACCTGATTCGGTTCGTTCGACCCACGAATGACTCCGACATGCGTCTATAGTCCGAAGTTCACTCAGCACCACCCCTTGAAAGCCGACAGGAGTACACGCGTGCGATTGCGACTCGCGGCCCTACTCGCAGCGGTGGCGGGAGTCCTCATGCTCCTCGCCCCCAGCCCTGCGCTCGCCCAGGCAACGCCCACCCCCACGGCCCCCGCCGGCTCCGCGCCGGCCGCGGACAACCCGATCGTCCCGGGTGCCAACATCACCGTCACGCTGCTCGACCTCAAGGGTGGCGAGGGCAAGCCCTCGCCCGTCCCCGGGGTCTCGCTCACGGTGCTGAAGGACAGTCGCTCGGGCGCCGAGGTGGGCACCCAGACCACCGACTCGAAGGGTCGCGTCAGCATCGGGATCGAGGGCAACGGCACGTACGTCGTCGAGCTCGACCCCAAGACGCTGCCCGAGGGCGTCGAGCTCAGCGGCTCGGGCGAGACGGTCAAGACCGTCCAGGTCAAGCTCGCCTCGTCCAACTTCGTGCAGTTCCAGATCGGCGCCGTCGTCGTCGAGGAGGCCTCGCTCGGCAGCAAGATCGTCGACGGCACCCGCTCGGGCATCATCGCTGGCCTGCTGATCGCGCTCGCCGCGCTCGGCCTGTCGCTGATCTTCGGCACGACCGGCCTGACGAACTTCGCGCACGGCGAGCTCATCACGTTCGGCGCCATCGCGACGTACGTCTTCAACCGCGGCTTCGGCCTGCCGGTGGTGGTCGCCGGCGTCCTGGCGGTGCTCGCCTCGGCCGCCTTCGGCTTCCTGCAGGACCGCGGCCTGTGGCGGCCGCTGCGCAACCGCGGCACGGGACTGATCGCCATGATGATCGTCTCGATCGGCCTCGCGCTGTTCATGCGCAGCATCTACCAGTACGGCTTCGGTGGCTCGACCCGCACGCTGTCGCAGTACGTCGTCCAGGGCCGTGACAGCTACGGCCCGATCGACCTGTCGCACAAGGAGATCGCGATCGTGCTGGTCTCGGTCGTGACGCTGCTGGTCACGTGCATCGCCCTGATGCGCACGCGCCTCGGCAAGGCCATGCGCGCGGTGTCCGACAACCCGGCCCTGTCGGCCTCGTCCGGCATGCGGGTCGACGGCGTCATCTCGGCCGTGTGGGTGCTCGGCACCGCGCTGACGGGCCTGGCGGGCGTCCTGCTCGCGGTCCAGCAGCAGGTCAACTTCCAGATGGGCTTCAACCTCCTCCTGCTCGTCTTCGCCGGCGTCACCCTCGGTGGCCTCGGGACGATCTGGGGAGCACTCATCGGCTCGCTGATCATCGGACTCATGGTCGAGCTCGGACCGGTGTTCGGCGTCCCCGCGTCGATCAAGGAGGTCGGCGCCCTCGTGGTGCTCATCCTGATCCTCCTCGTCAGGCCGCAAGGCATCCTCGGCAAAGCCCAGCGAATCGGATAGGGCGCGCATCATGGACTTCGGAACCATCATCGACGCCGCGTTCTCCGCGGCTCTCGGCCCCCAGGCCATCGTCTTCGCCCTCGCGGCGATCGGGCTCAACGTGCACTTCGGCTACACCGGACTGCTCAACTTCGGTCAGGCCGGCTTCATGTCGATCGCGGCCTTCGGCCTCGCCGTCACGGTCGTGACCTGGGACATGCCCTTCTGGCTCGGCATCGTCGTCGGCATGATCGCGGCGGTCGTGCTGGCCCTCGTGCTCGGCATCCCGACACTGCGCCTGCGCGCCGACTACCTCGCGATCGTCACGATCGCGACGTCGGAGATCCTGCGCCTGATCTTCGGCGCGGTCGAGTTCAAGGACACGTTCGGCGGCTCCAACGGGCTCAACGGCTTCGCCGGCACCTACCAGCGGCTCAACCCGTACGGCGACGGCGTCGACCTCGGCATCGTCTCGTTCAGCCGCAACGACCTCTGGTCGATCACGGTCGGGTGGACGCTCGTCGCGATCAGCTCGCTGCTCGTGTTCGCCCTGATGCGCAGCCCCTGGGGCCGCGTGCTCAAGTCGATCCGCGAGGACGAGGACGCCGTGCGGTCGCTCGGCAAGAACGTCTTCGCGTACAAGATGCAGGCGCTCGTGCTCGGTGGCGTGTTCGGTGGCATCGCCGGCATCTTCCACATCCTGAAGCAGGGCTCGGCGGTGCCGACCGACTTCAACACGACGTTCACGTTCTACGCCTACGCGGCGCTGCTGATCGGTGGTGCGGCGCGCGTCCTCGGACCCGTCGTCGGCTCGATGATCTTCTGGTTCCTCATCGCGGGGATCGGCTCGTTCTTCAGCCAGGCCACCAGCGGCGCCGACCCGCTGCTGCCCGAGTGGCTCATGACCAACACCCAGGCCAGCCTCATCCGGTTCATCCTTCTGGGACTGGGCCTCATGCTCCTGATGATCTTCCGCCCACAGGGGATCTTCGGAGACCGAAGGGAGATTGCAATCGATGGCCGTTGAACTCAGTGAGGCCCGCGCCGCTCTGGCGAACGTCTCGAACGAACCAGGTGCCGCCAAGCCCGACCCGATCGTCAAGGGCAGCAACATCACCCGCACGTTCGGCGGCCTGAAGGCCGTCGACGTCGAGCACATCGAGATCCAGCGCGGTGTCATCACCGCCCTGATCGGTCCCAACGGTGCCGGCAAGACGACCCTGTTCAACCTGCTGACGGGCTTCGACGAGCCCGACGAGGGCGACTGGGCCTTCAACGGCAAGTCGCTCGCGAAGGTGCCGGCCTACAAGGTCGCCCGTCGCGGCATGGTCCGCACGTTCCAGCTGACCAAGGTGCTCTCGAAGCTCACGGTCATCGAGAACATGCGGCTCGGCGCGACCGGCCAGCGGGGCGAGAAGTTCTTCTCCGCTGCGTTCAAGTCGCTGTGGAGCTCGCAGGAGGATGCCAACACCGTCCGTGCCGACGACCTCCTCGCCCGCTTCAAGCTCGACGCCAAGCGCGAGGACTTCGCCGGCTCCCTGTCGGGCGGTCAGCGCAAGCTGCTCGAGATGGCCCGCGCCCTCATGGTCGACCCCGAGCTGATCATGCTCGACGAGCCCATGGCCGGCGTGAACCCGGCGCTCAAGCAGTCGCTGCTCGGGCACGTGAAGTCGCTGCGCGACGAGGGCCGCACGGTCCTGTTCGTCGAGCACGACATGGACATGGTCCGCGACATCTCCGACTGGGTCATCGTGATGGCCCAGGGCCAGATCGTGGCCGAGGGGACGCCGCAGTCCGTCATGGCCGACCAGCGCGTGATCGACGCCTACCTCGGCGCCCACCACGACACCGACATCACCGAGATCGACGTCGCGGACCTCGAGGCCGAGGCGGACGCCGAGCTCGACGCCGAGGCGGAGGAGAACAAGTCATGACCGAGACACCCACCCCGACGTCGGAGCGCGACAAGCACGTCGCGCACGCCGACGGAGCCGTCCTGCGGGCCGACAACCTGATCGCGGGCTACCTGCCGGGCGTCAACATCCTGAACGGTGCCGACCTGTACTGCCAGCCCGGCGAGCTCGTCGGCATCATCGGCCCCAACGGCGCCGGCAAGTCGACGCTGCTGAAGGCGCTGTTCGGCCTGGTCAAGATCCACGAGGGCACCGTGACCCTCAAGGACGGCGACATCACCAACCAGCGCGCCGACCAGCTCGTCACCAAGGGCATCGGCTTCGTGCCGCAGACCGAGAACGTGTTCCCGAGCCTGACGATCGAGGAGAACCTCGAGATGGGCTGCTACCAGGAGCCCAAGAAGTTCCAGGAGCGGTTCGACTTCGTGACCGACCTGTTCCCGCGGCTCGGCGAGCGTCGCAAGCAGCGCGCGGGGCAGCTGTCGGGCGGTGAGCGCCAGATGGTCGCGATGGGCCGCGCGCTCATGATGGACCCCTCGGTGCTGCTGCTCGACGAGCCGTCCGCCGGCCTCTCCCCCGTCCTGCAGGACGAGGTCTTCGTCCAGACGCGCAACATCAACAAGGCCGGCGTCTCGGTCATCATGGTCGAGCAGAACGCCCGCCGCTGCCTGCAGATCTGCGACCGCGGCTACGTCCTCGACCACGGCACGACGGCGTACTCCGGCACCGGCAAGTCGCTGTCGAACGACCCCCGCGTCATCGAGCTCTACCTCGGCACCCTGGGCCAGGACAAGGACTGACGCCGACGAGTCACTGACGCCCGGTGGCGAGTCGCCGGGCTCCGGTGGCGAGTCACCGGCGCCCGGTGGCGAGTCACCGGCGCCCGATGGCGAGTCACTCACCACCACCGGGCGATCGGCGTCATCCCGAGCAGGGCGCCGACCTCGTCCTCGAACGAGGTGTCGGAGCCGAATACCTCCTCGCGCCGGGTGACGACGACGCGATACCCGACCGCGCGGATCAGCTCACGCCGGTCGGCGTCGTGGTCGAGGTCGGCCTCGGCCGTGTGGAACTCGCGCCCGTCGAACTCGACGCCGATCCTGCGGCGCCGGTAGGCCAGGTCGAGGAACCGCGTCACGCCCGACGCGTCGACCACCTCGAGCTGCGCCGTCGGCTGGGGGAACCCGGCGTCCAGGAGACGGAGCCGGGTCCACGACTCCCCCGGGCTCGCCGACCGCGGCTCGATGTGGCGGGCGAGCACGCGCGCCTGCCGGATGCCGCGATAGCCCTTGAGCCCGGCGAGGTACTGCCGGACGTCCATGGGTCGCACGAGACCCGCGGCCGCCATCGCGTCGGCCGAGGAGAGGGCGTACGGCCTCCACTGCGTGCGCAGCAGGTCGGACGTCGTGCGCACGGGCGTCGTCAGCCGCAGTCCGCCGAGATCGGTGACGTCGTCGTCGTCCAGCAGTGCCTGGCGGCAGTCGACACCCGTGAGCCGTGTCCGGCCCCGTCCGTGCGGCACGACCCAGCGCGGCGTGAAGCGGTGGCGGTCACCGGGACGATGGGCGTCGACGCCCCACAGCCAGGCGGCGGTCTCGTCGCACACGACCGCATGCTCCGGGACGACGAGGCGGGTGGCCTGCACGCGCAGCTCACGGGAGTCGTCGGCCCGGGCGTCGGCGTAGACGCCGCCGACGAGCCGCACGAGGTCGCCCGCGCCCAGACGAGCCCGGAACTCGGCCCGCGACAGGCCCAGCTCGACGTGGTCGCGGTGCAGGAAGGGCTGCCCGCCGTGGAACATCTCGACGTCCGACATGGCGACATCGCAGCGCGTGCGGCGCCGGGCCGTCCACCCGCTCGTCCACAGGTGGCTCGCCAGCGGGCGTGGGTGACTCGTCACCGGGCGTCGGTGACTCGTCGCCTGGCGTGGGTGACTCGTCGGCGGACGGGGACGCGGAAGGGCCCCGGTGCCGAAGCACCGGGGCCCTGGTGACCCTGCTGATCAGATCAGCGTGATCGATCGATCAGATGTTGCCGGCGATGTACTTGACCGGGCTGATCTTGTTCTTCGCGTCGTACTCGTAGATGCCGATCGAGGCGGCCGTCGGGCTGCCCGTCTCGCCGAGCTCGATCGGACCCGAGACACCGTCGTAGTCGATGTCGGTCTTCGGGTCGTCCTTGAGCAGCGCGGCGCACTCCTCGAACGTCGTGCACTTCTCGCCACCCTCGGTGACGCCCGGCAGCTCCTTGGCGATGGCCTCGCCCGAGTCGCTGTCGGCCACGATGGCGGCCAGCGCCGACGTGATCACGGCGTCGTAGGACTCGGCCGAGTAGGAGTAGTCCTTCAGGTCGGGGTTGACCGTGGCCAGACGATCCTTGAAGTCCGAGGTCGCCTCGGCACCGGGGATGGTGCCCTTGGTGCCCTCGAGCGTGCCGTCAGGCAGCGACGCCGCGTCACCCTCGCCGTAGTTGGCCGTGTTGCCGTCGACGAAGTACGTCGGGACGTCCTGCGGGCCGGCTCCGGCCTGGATCAGCTTCGGGATGATCGTGGTGGTCTCCTCGAACGCGACCAGCACGACGGCGTCGGCCTTGGCGTCCGCGATCTCGGTGATCTGGCTGTCGCCCGGACCGGTCTTCTCGCTGTAGAGGACGTTGGCGGCGACGGTCGAGCCGGCGGCCTCGAGGTTCTTCGAGATCTCCTTGGCCAGCGTCTCGCCGTACGCGTCCTGGCGAGCCAGGATCGCGACGTTCTGGCGTCCGTCCTCGATCAGCAGGTTGGCGAGAACGGCACCCTGGAGGATGTCGGACGGCGCCGTGCGGAAGTACAGGTCGGGCTTGGAGTAGTCACCCTCGTCGAACGACGTCGACGTGTTGGCGGGCGAGTACTCGATGACGCCGGCCGACATGATCTTGTCGATGACGGTCAGCGACACGCCGGACGAGGCGGCACCGACGATGACGTCGGACTTGGCCTTGAGCAGCTTGTCGGTCTCGGCCGGGGCGATGCCCGAGTCGGTGTCGCCGGAGTCGGCCTTGACGCCCACGACGTCCTTGCCGAGCACGCCGCCGGCGGCGTTGATGTCGTTGATGGCCAGGTCGACGCCCGCGAACTCCGGGGGGCCGAGGAAGGCGAGGCTGCCGGTCTGCGGAAGGAGCGAGCCGATCGTCAGGGTGCCGTCGCCCTTGGCGGCGGGAGCAGCGGCCGACGAGTCGTCCGAGCCACCATCACTGTCGCTGCCGCCACCGCAGGCTGCGAGCACGAGAGCGCTGGCAGCTGCCACAGCAGCGAGGCGAATCGTTGTGGTACTGCGTTTCATCAATCCTCCGGATGGGTAGAAAGCCCGTGGCCGCGCCAGGGAGCCTGTGATAACCCTGAACCTAGTTCTTCCCGGGGTCATTTGGGTCAAGGTTGTGTGAGCCGGCGGTTAAGTAGCCAATTTGTAACCCGCGCCGTGCCACGGCGGCCGGACGACGCTCAGTCGGACGGTCCCGCCAGCGACGGGCCGTGGTCGATGACGCCCTGGGCGACCTGGAGCATCGTCAGGCGCAGGTCCATCGCGGTGCGCTGGATCCAGCGGAACGCCTCCGGCTCGCTGATGTCGAGGGACGCCTGCAGCAGGCCCTTCGCGCGCTCGACGGTCTTGCGGGTCTCGAGCTGCTCGGCGAGGTCGCCGACCTCCCGCTCGAGCGCCGCGATCTCGGCGAAGCGGCTGCGTGCCATCTCGATCGCGGGGACGAGGTCGGACTTCGTGAACGGCTTGACGAGGTACGCCATGGCGCCGGACTGACGGGCGCGCTCGACCAGGTCGCGCTGGCTGAACGCCGTCAGCATGACGACCGGCGCGATGCGCTCCTGCGCGATGAGGGCCGCGGCGGCGATGCCGTCGAGCTTGGGCATCTTGACGTCCATCACGACCAGGTCGGGGCGCAGCTGCGTGACCAGGGCGACGGCCTGCTCGCCGTCACCGGCCTGGCCGACGACGTCGTAGCCCTCCTCGGCGAGCATCTCGGCCAGGTCGAGCCGGATCAGCGCCTCGTCCTCGGCGATCACGACACGCGGGGCGGGTGACGTCTGCGCGGCCGGTGCCGATGGCTCGTGGTGGTCGTTCACATGAGAAGGTTATACGGCCTCGAACGGGGCGAGCCGAGTTGGCGGAATGGTAGACGCGACGGTCTCAAAAACCGTTGTCCGAGAGGGCGTGCGGGTTCGAGTCCCGCACTCGGCACCCGTGGCGTCGGGGCCTGCGCGCCCTGCGCGCCGCGACACATGGGTCGCTTGCCTGGCGCCGGGCGCCGACGTCCCGCACACTCGTGGTGGGTGGGAGACCCAAGGGGTCACATGGCAGCCGGACGCAGGTCCCGTCGACGCACGCGCTACTTCGTCCTGCGGACCGACGGCAACCCCACCGAGGTGGCCCGCATCTCGCGGCACGGCTCGCCGTCGTTCTTCGACGCCGCCTCCGGCATGTGGGTGCACGACCCGCTCCTGGGGGCCGAGATCCGGCAGTCGGACGACTGGGAGCCGGTCGCGGAGGCCGATCTGCCCGCCGGCATCGTGGGCATCGCGTCCACGACGGCCGGGACCCGCCGTGGTCGTGCGCCGAAGGGGCGGCACGTCCAGGCGGGTCCGGGGTGAGCGGGGATCAGGCCTCGCGCTGCGGCTCGGTGTAGGCCGGCACGACGCCGTTGATCGCGTCGCCCATGTTGTGGATGCGCAGCGCGTTGGTCGAGCCGGGGATGCCCGGGGGGCTCCCGGCGACGATGACGACCTGCTGGCCCTCGGTGCAGCGCTCGATCTCGAGCAGCGCGCGGTCGACCTGGAGCACCATGTCGTCGGTGTGCTTGACCTCGGGCACCGTGAACGTCTCGATGCCCCAGCTCAGCGCCAGCTGGTTGCGCACGAGCGGGTCGGGCGTGAACGCGACGACCGGCACGCGTGAGCGGTAGCGCGTCATGCGCCGGGCGGAGTCGCCGCTGGTCGTGAAGGCGACGACGTAGCGTGCGTCGACCGACTCGGCGACCTCGGACGCGGCGCGGCAGATGATGCCGCTCTTGGTGCGCGCCTTCCACGTGAACGCGGCCATGCGCGGCAGGCCGTGGTCCTCGGTGGACTCCACGATGCGGGCCATCGTGTGGACCGTGTGGATCGGGTACTCCCCCACGCTGGTCTCGCCCGACAGCATGACGGCGTCGGCGCCGTCGAGCACGGCGTTCGCGACGTCGGAGGCCTCGGCGCGGGTGGGCCGCGGCGCCGAGATCATCGACTCCAGCATCTGCGTCGCGACGATGACGGGCTTGGCGTTGCGGCGGGCCTTCTCGACGATGAGCTTCTGGACGATCGGGACGTCCTCGAGGGGCAGCTCGACGCCGAGGTCGCCGCGCGCGACCATGACGCCGTCGAAGGCGTCCATGATGCCGTCGAGGTTCTCGACGGCCTGCGGCTTCTCGATCTTGGCGATGACGGGACGGACGATGCCCTCCTCGTCCATGATCTTGCGGACGTCGTCGTAGTCGTCGGCCGAGCGGACGAACGACAGGGCGATGAAGTCGACGCCGAGGTGCAGCGCGAAGCGCAGGTCGTCGATGTCCTTCTCGCTCATGGCGGGGACGCTGACCATGACGCCGGGCAGGTTGATGCCCTTGTTGTTGCTGATCGTGCCGGTCGTCTCGACCAGGCACGTCACGTCGGTCGAGGTGACCTCGGTCGCCCGGAAGCGCATGCGACCGTCGTCGATCAGGATCTCGTCACCGGGGCTGACGTCGCCCGGCAGACCCTTGTACGTCGTGGAGCAGCGGTGCTGGTTGCCCTGGATGTCGTCGATCGTGATGGTGAAGGTCGCACCGGCCTCGAGGTGGACGGGACCCTCGGCGAAGCGTCCGAGACGGATCTTGGGACCCTGCAGGTCGGCCAGCGTGGCGATGGCCTTGCCCGTCGTGTCGGCGGCCTCGCGGACCCACGCGTAGTTCTGCTCGTGGTCGGACTGGTCGCCGTGGCTCATGTTGAGGCGGGCGACGTCCATGCCGGCCTCGGCGAGCTTGAGGATCTTGTAGGCGCTTCCGACGGCGGGACCCAGGGTGCAGACGATCTTGGCTCTTCTCACGTCCCCCACAGTAGTCAGCGGGAGCGGTTACCCGCGAGTCATTTTTGTCGTTTCACACAACAAATTCAGGTGAACGTCTTCCACCGCGGTCCCGGGGTCGACCGCGTCCGCCCGCGGGACGTCTCCCGTGGGCGGACGCAGGTCTCCGGGGCCGCGATGAACCACGGCCGGAGGTGCCTCAGACGGTGAGCGGACGTGCCGTCGGCGCGATCGGCCGGGGCAGCGTGGTCGATCCCGTCAGGTAGGCGTCGACACCGGCCGCGGCGGAGCGGCCCTCGGCGATCGCCCACACGATGAGCGACTGACCACGACCCGCGTCTCCTGCGACGAACACGCCGTCGACGCTCGACATGTACGCCTTGTCGCGCTTGACGTTGCCGCGCTCGTCGAGCTCGACGCCCAGCTGCTCGACGAGGCCCTCGGTCTGCGGCCCCGTGAAGCCCATCGCGAACAGCACGAGCTGAGCCGGCAGGTCCTTCTCGGTGCCGGGCACCTCGGTCAGCTTGCCGTCGACGAACTCGACCTCGACCAGGCGGAGCGCCGAGACGTGACCGTCGTCGTCGCCCACGAACTCCTTGGTCGAGACCGAGTAGACGCGGTCGCCGGCCTCCTCGTGCGCCGACGACACGCGGTACGTCATGGGGTACGTGGGCCACGGCTGGTGGCCGGGACGCTCGGTGCCCGGGTTGGGCATGATCTCGAGCTGCGTGATCGAGCGCGCGCCCTGACGCACCGAGGTGCCGAGGCAGTCGGCACCCGTGTCACCGCCGCCGATGATGACGACGTCCTTGTCGGTGGCCAGGATCTGCCACTCGACCTCTTCGCCGAGCGCGGCGCGGTTGGCCTGCGGCAGGAACTCCATGGCCTGGTGGATGCCGGACAGCTCGCGTCCCGGCGCGGGCAGGTCGCGGCGCACCGTCGAGCCGACGGCGAGGACCACCGCGTCGTAGCGGTCGCGCAGCTGCGAGCCCGTCAGCGTGTCGCCGACCTGGACGCCCGTGCGGAACACCGTGCCCTCGCGCTCCATCTGGTCGATGCGACGCTCGACCTGGATCTTCTCCATCTTGAACTCGGGGATGCCGTAGCGCAGCAGGCCACCCGGCTTGTCGTCACGCTCGTACACCGCGACGGTGTGACCGGCACGCGTCAGCTGCTGGGCCGCCGCGAGACCGGCCGGTCCCGATCCGACGACCGCGACGGTCTTGCCGGTCAGCCACTCGGGCGGCTCGGGACGGACCCGACGGTCGTCCCACGCCTTGTCGATGATCGAGACCTCGACGTTCTTGATCGTCACGGCGTCGCGGTTGATGCCGACGACGCACGCCGTCTCGCAGGGGGCCGGGCACAGGCGACCCGTGAACTCCGGGAAGTTGTTGGTCGCGTGCAGGCGGTCGAGCGCCTCGTCCCAGTCGTCGCGCCAGACCAGGTCGTTCCACTCGGGGATCAGGTTGCCCAGCGGGCAGCCGTTGTGGCAGAACGGGATGCCGCAGTCCATGCAGCGTCCGGCCTGCTCGGTGATGATCGGCAGCAACGCGCGGCCGGGCCCACCGGGGTAGACCTCGTTCCAGTCGTTGACGCGCTCCTCGACGGGACGCCGCTCGGCGACCTGGCGGGGGGTGTTGATGAAACCTCTGGGATCAGCCACGAGCGGCCACCTCCATCATGCGAGCTGTGGTGTCTTCTTCGGACAGGCCTTCGGCCTCTGCGGCGTCACGCGCCTCGAGGACCAGCCGGTAGTTGACCGGCATGATCTCGGTGAACCGGGCGAGCGACTGCTCCCAGTGGGCGAGCAGCTGCTCGGCCACGACGGAGCCGGTCTCCTCGTGGTGCTGACGGACCAGCGAGCGGAGCTCGTCGGCCGTCTGCTCGGGGACGGGTCGCAGCTCGACCATGTCGAGGTTGACCAGCGACTCGTCCAGGTCGAGGACGTAGGCCGATCCGCCGCTCATGCCAGCGGCGACGTTGCGACCCGTGGGGCCGAGGATCACGACCCGGCCTCCCGTCATGTACTCGAGCGCGTGGTCGCCCACGCCCTCGACGACCGCGCTGGCGCCGGAGTTGCGGACGCAGAAGCGCTCGCCGACCCGTCCGCGCAGGAAGATCTGGCCCGTCGTCGCGCCGAAGCCGATGACGTTGCCGGCCACGATCTGCGCCTCGGCCGTGAACTGGGCGTCGCGCGGCGGCCGGACGACGATGCGCCCGCCCGACAGGCCCTTGCCGACGTAGTCGTTGCCGTCGCCCTCGAGGCGCAGCGTGATGCCCTTCGGCACGAAGGCGCCGAACGACTGACCGGCCGAGCCCAGGAACGTCAGGTCGATCGTGTTCTCGGGCAGGCCCTCGCCGCGGTAGCGCTTGGTCACCTCGTGGCCCAGCATCGTGCCGACCGTGCGGTTGACGTTGCGGATCTCGACCTGCGCGCGCACCGGGTCGCCGTTGCTCAGGGCGTCGGCGCTGAGCGCGATGAGCTCGTTGTCGAGGGCCCGGTCGAGGCTGTGGTCCTGCGTCGTCGTGTTGTGCAGCGAGGCGCCCTCGGGCAGCTCGGGGACGTGCAGGATCGGCGACAGGTCGAGCCCGTCGGCCTTCCAATGGTCGACGGCCTTGGCGGGGTCGATGACCTCGGCGTGGCCGACGGCCTCCTCGATCGAGCGGAAGCCCAGGCTCGCGAGGTACTCGCGCACCTCCTCGGCGATGTACGTGAAGAAGTTGACGACGTACTCGGCCTTGCCGGAGTACTTCTCGCGCAGCGTCTTGTTCTGGGTCGCGACGCCCACGGGGCACGTGTCGAGGTGGCACACGCGCATCATGATGCAGCCGCTGACGACCAGGGGCGCCGTCGCGAAGCCGAACTCCTCGGCACCGAGCAGCGCCGCGATGATGACGTCGCGCCCGGTCTTGAGCTGTCCGTCGGCCTGGACGACGATCCGGTCGCGCAGGCCGTTGAGCAGCAGCGTCTGCTGGGTCTCGGCCAGGCCCAGCTCCCACGGTCCGCCGGCGTGCTTGAGCGACGTCAGCGGCGAGGCACCGGTGCCGCCGTCGTGGCCCGAGATCAGGACGACGTCGGCCTTGGCCTTCGAGACACCGGCCGCGACCGTGCCGACGCCGACCTCCGACACGAGCTTGACGTGCACGCGCGCGGACGGGTTGGCGTTCTTGAGGTCGTGGATCAGCTGCTTGAGGTCCTCGATCGAGTAGATGTCGTGGTGCGGCGGCGGGCTGATGAGTCCCACGCCCGGCGTCGAGTGCCGGGTCTTGGCGACCCACGGGTACACCTTCGGGCCGGGCAGCTGCCCACCCTCGCCGGGCTTGGCGCCCTGCGCCATCTTGATCTGGATGTCGTCGGCGTTGGTGAGGTACTCCGACGTCACGCCGAAGCGTCCCGACGCGACCTGCTTGATCGCCGAGCGACGCTCGGGGTCGTACAGGCGCTCGGGGTCCTCGCCGCCCTCGCCGGTGTTCGACTTGCCGCCGAGGCGGTTCATCGCGATCGCGAGGGTCTCGTGGGCCTCCTGGCTGATCGAGCCGTACGACATCGCGCCGGTGCTGAAGCGCTTGACGATCTCGGAGACCGGCTCGACCTCGTCGATCGAGATGGCCGGGCGCAGACCCTCCTTGAGGCCGAACAGCCCGCGCAGCGTCATGAGGCGCTCGGACTGGTCGTCGATGCGCGACGTGTACTGCTTGAAGATCTCGTACGAGCCCGTGCGGGTCGAGTGCTGCAGGCGGAACACCGTCTCGGGGTCGAACAGGTGCTCGGGGCCCTCGCGGCGCCACTGGTATTCGCCGCCGACCTCGAGGTGACGGCGCGGGCCCGCGATGCCGCTCGACGGGTACGCGCGCAGGTGCCGCGAGCGGACCTCCTCGGCGAGCACGTCGAGACCGACGCCGCCCAGCTTGGACGACGTGCCGGTGAAGTAGGCGTCGACGACGTCGTGCGACAGGCCGACGGCCTCGAAGATCTGGGCCCCGGTGTACGACGCGACGGTCGAGACACCGATCTTGCTCATGACCTTCAGGACGCCCTTGCCGAGGCCGTACCGGACGTTGCGCAGCGCCTGCGCGGGCCGGACGCCCTCGACGAACACCTTCTCGCGGGCGAGGTCCTCGGCCGACTCGAGCACGAGGTACGGGTTGACCGCGGTGGCGCCGTAGCCGATCAGCAGGGCCACGTGGTGCACCTCGCGGACGTCACCGGCCTCGATGATGAGCCCGGCCTGGCTGCGCAGCTTCTCGCGCACCATGTGGTGGTGCACGGCGCCGGTCAGCAGCAGCGACGGGATCGGGGCGAGGTCGGAGTTGGAGTGACGGTCCGACAGCACGATGATGCGGGCACCGTCGGCGATCGCCCGCGACACCTCGGCGCAGATCTCGTCGAGCTTGGCGCGCAGCGCCTCTCCCCCGCCGTCGACCTCGTAGAGGCCGCGGACGACGTGCACCGAGAAGCCCGGCATGTCGCCGTCCTTGTTCATGTGCCGGATCTTGGCGAGCTCGTCGTTGTCGAGCACGGGGAACGGCAGCTGCAGCATGCGGCACGAGGCCGGGCTCGGGGCGAGCAGGTTGCGCTCGGGGCCGATCGTGCCGGCCAGCGACGTCACGACCTCCTCGCGGATCGCGTCGAGCGGCGGGTTGGTGACCTGCGCGAACAGCTGGGAGAAGTAGTCGAACAGCTGGCGCGGGCGCTCCGACAGCGCCGCGATGGGCGTGTCGGTGCCCATCGAGCCGATCGCCTCGGCACCCGAGCGTGCCATGGGGGCGATCAGGATGCGCAGCTCCTCCTCGGTGTAGCCGAAGACCTGCTGACGACGTGTGACCGACGCGTGCGTGTGGACGATGTGCTCGAGGTCGGGAAGGTCCTCGAACCGCACGAGGCCCGAGTAGAGCCACTCGTCGTAGGGCTGCTCGGACGCCAGCGCGTTCTTGATCTCGTGGTCCTCGACGATGCGGTGCTCGTCGAGGTCGAGCAGGAACATCTTGCCGGGCTCGACGCGACCCTTGCGGACGATCGTCTGCGGGTCGAGGTCGAGCACGCCGGACTCGGACGCGAGGACGACCAGTCCGTCGTCGGTGACCCAGTAGCGTCCGGGGCGCAGGCCGTTGCGGTCGAGGACCGCGCCGATCTGGGTGCCGTCGGTGAAGCACACCGCGGCGGGCCCGTCCCACGGCTCCATGACCGAGGAGTGGAACTCGTAGAACGCCCGGCGGGCGGGGTCCATGTCGGCGTTGTTCTCCCACGCCTCGGGGATCATCATCATGACGGCGTGCGGCAGCGAGCGTCCGCCCAGGTGCAGCAGCTCGAGGACCTCGTCGAACGAGGCGGTGTCGCTGCCGTGGGGGTCGCAGATCGGGAACAGCCGCTGCAGGTCGCCCGGGATCAGGTCGCTCTCGAGCAGCGACTCGCGGGCGCGCATCCAGTTGCGGTTGCCGCGCGCGGTGTTGATCTCGCCGTTGTGCGCGACGAAGCGGAACGGGTGGGCCAGGGGCCAGCTCGGGAACGTGTTGGTCGAGAAGCGGCTGTGGACGATCGCGAGCGCCGACTCCATGCGCTCGTCGCTCAGGTCGGGGAAGAAGCCCTCGAGCTGGTCGGTCGTCAGCATGCCCTTGTAGACCAGGGTGCGGCTCGACAGCGACGGGAAGTACACCTCGAGCTCGTGCTCGGCACGCTTGCGCAGGGCGAAGGCGACGCGGTCGAGCTCGATGCCGGTGCGCGAGCCGTCCGCGGCGGCGACGAACATCAGCGCGAACGACGGCATCGCGCCGCGCGACATCGACCCGAGGATCTCGGGGTTGACCGGCACGTCGCGCCAGCCGAGGACCGTCAGGCCCTCCTCGACGGCCATGGCCTCGACCGAGGCGCGCGCCTCGGTGGCCGCGTCGGCGTCGACCGGCAGGAACGCCATGCCGCACGCGTACGCGCCGGCGTCGGGCAGGTCGATCCCGGCGACTCCCCGCAGGAAGCGGTCGGGCGTCTGCATCAGGATGCCGGCGCCGTCGCCCGTGTCGGGCTCTCCGCCGACAGCGCCGCGGTGGTCGAGGTTGCGCAGCGCCGTGAGGCCCTTGACCACGATGTCGTTGGTGGGGACGCCCGTGAGCGTCGCCACGAACGCGACACCGCAGGCGTCGTGCTCGTTGGCCGGGTCGTACAGACCTTGGGCGGCGGGAACTGATGAGAACGGCTGAGCACGCATGCTGGAGCCCCTTCTGCGTCATCGGTGGTCACGAAATTCTCGCACCGGGGACGACGTTGGCCTCGGACAGCGGTCCAAGGCTACACGCCCCGCGCGGCTCGCGGGGCGGGGCCGGTCTCAGACGGTCTTGACGATGTACACGTCGCACGGCGCGTGCTGCGCGACGTCGCTGGCGACGCTGCCCAGGATGCGCCCGATGCCCTGCACGCGGCGGTTGCCCACGACGATCAGGTCGGCCCCGAGGCGCTTGGCCTCCTCGACGAGCGCCTCGGCAGGCTTGCCCTGGATGGGGCTGCTCTCGACGTGCGGCACGACCGTGCCGAGCGAGCCGGCGACCTCGGCGGCGATCGCCTCGGCGGCCTCGCCGGGCGTCAGGGAGCGGGTGTCGTCGAAGGGGCGCCCGGGCTCGGCCTGCGACCCGTGGCTGCGGGGGTCGACGGCCGTGAGGACGTGCAGCGCGGCGCCCGTACTGGAGGCCAGCTGGGCCGCGACGGTGGCGGCCTTGCGGGAGCTGTCGCTCCCGTCGACTCCGACGAGAATGATCTTGGGCATGTGGTTCTCCTGACGGTCGACCCTCAGCGTAGCGAGATCGACGGCCGGGCGGAGCGCGCCGCCGTGGTCAGACGGTCTTGACGATGTAGACGTCGCACGGAGCGTGCTGCGCGACGTCGCTGGCCACGCTGCCGAGCAGCCGGCCGATGCCCTGCACCCGGCGGTTGCCGACGACGATCAGGTCGGCGCCGATGTCGGTCGCCACCTGCACGAGGGCGTCGGCCGGCTTGCCGTGCGCCGGGCTCGCCTGCACGTTCGGCGCGGTGCCCTCGAGGGCGTCGGCGATCTCGGTCGCGATCGCCTCGGCCCGCGACTGGATGCGCACGTCGCCGACGTACTGCCCCTCGGCGGGCCGGTCGCGGTCCTCGGCGGCCATCATGACGTGCAGCGTCGCGCCGGTCGATGCGGCCAGCGAGGCGGCGGTCTCGGCGGCCCGGCGCGAGCTGTCGCTGCCGTCGACGCCGACCAGGATGATCTGGGGCATGGGTTCTCCGTTCCGTCGAGACACAGAGTAACTGCCGGTTACGTTTTCGTCACCGTCGTCTGCGTCACCGTGCGGACGCCCGTCAGCCGAGCGACGAGCCGACGGCCTCGCCCACCAAATACGTCAGACCCGCGGCGGCGCCGCCCAGCACGAGCTGTCGGACGCCGCCGAACCACCAGCTGCGGGACGTCACGCGCGTCACGACGGCGCCGCACGCGAACAGGCCGATCAACGACAGGACGATCGCGGGCGACGGGGTCTCGACGCCCACGAGGTACGAGAGCAGCGGGATCACCGCACCGAGGGCGAAGGCGAAGAACGACGACACCGCCGCGAGCATCGGCGAGGCGAGGTCGTCGGGGTCGACGTTGAACTCCTCGCGGGCGTGGACCCGGACGGCCTGCTCGGGATCGACGTGGATCTCGCGCGCCATCTCGCGGGCCGTCGACTCGTCGATGCCCTTGGCGACGAACATCGCCGCGAGCTCGGCCTCCTCGGCCGGCTCGTTCGTCAGGATCTCGTGACGCTCGACGTCGACCTGCCGGAGGGCGAACTCGCGCTGGCTGGCGACCGACGTGTACTCCCCCGCCGCCATCGAGAACGCGCCGGCGGCGAGGCCCGCGAGGCCCGCCAGCACGACCGGTCCGGTGTCGGAGGCCTGGCTGCCACCGACGACGCCCATCATCAGGGCGAAGTTCGACACCAGGCCGTCCATGGCACCGAAGACGGCGGGCCGCAGCCAGCCGCCCGTGACGTCGGGGTGCTCGTGGTCGATCCCGGCCGGGTCGGGCAGCGGTTCCTGGACGTCGGTCATACCGCGAAGGTACGACGGTCCGGCCGATCCGTCACGCGAGGTGAGGCTGGCCGAGGGCCCCACGGCCGTGGTGTCAGGGTGGGGTCGTGACGATCGACGAGCAGGCCCGCGGATTCGCCAGCGACAACTACGCGGGGGCGCACCCCGAGGTGCTGGCGGCGATCGCCGCCGCCAACGTCGGCCACCAGGTCGCCTACGGCGAGGACGCCTGGACCGCACGGCTCCTCGAGACGATGCGCGACCTGTTCGGCGGGCAGACCGAGGTCTTCCCGGTCTTCAACGGCACGGGCGCCAACGTCACGGCGCTGACGAGCGTCATGCCGCGGTGGGGCGCCGTCGTCGCCGCGTCGACCGCGCACATCAACACCGACGAGGGCGGGGCGCCCGAGCGCGTCAGCGGGCTGAAGCTGCTGACCGTCGAGACCCCGGACGGCAAGCTCACGCCCGGCCTCGTCGACCGGGAGGCGTGGGGCTGGGGCAACGAGCACCGTGCCCAGCCGCTGGCCGTCAGCATCACGCAGACGACCGAGCTCGGCACCCTCTACACGGTCGACGAGATCCGGGCCATCGCCGATCACGCGCACGCCCGCGGCATGACGCTGCACATGGACGGGGCGCGCATCGCGAACGCCGCGGCGGCGCTCGGCGTCCCGCTGCGCGACTTCACGGTCGACGCGGGTGTCGACATCCTGAGCTTCGGCGCGACCAAGAACGGTGCGCTGTACGGCGAGGCCGTCGTCGTCCTCGACCCGTCCGTCGCCGAGGGGCTGCCGTACCTGCGCAAGCTGTCGATGCAGCTCGCGTCGAAGATGCGGTTCGTCAGCGCCCAGCTCCTGGCCCTGCTCGACGACGACCTGTACCTGCGCTCGGCGGGGCACGCCAACGCGATGGCGGCCCGCCTGCGCGCCGCGCTCGAGTCGGCGGTCGCCGGCGGCGTCGACGGGCTGACGTTCAGCCAGCCGACGCAGGCCAACGCCGTGTTCGCGGTGCTCGACAACGCCGTCGCCGACCGCATCCGCGAGCGCGTGCGGTTCTACGACTGGGACCGCGCCGCCGGGGAGGTCCGGTGGATGACGGCGTTCGACACGACCGTGGACGACGTCGACGCCTTCGCGGCGATCATCGTCGAGGAGCTCACCCGCTGATCGGTGGGCGTCGGTCGCCGTCGGTGCGGACGGCGTCCCCGTCGGCGTCGGCGTCGGCGTCGGTCGGCTCGGCGTCGTCGACCGCGTCCACGTCGTCGCGGTGCCGCGTGGGGTCCACACCGTCGGCGTCGGACGTCACCGCGTCGGGGTCGTGGGGCACGCGGTTGCGGGTCGCCACGAAGTACGCGAGTGCCAGCAGGAACACGATGATCGAGGTCCACACGTTCAGCCGGAACGGTCCGATGTGGTTGACGGTGTCGATGCGCAGCGACTCGATCCATCCGCGGCCGGCGGTGTAGAACATCGCGTACAGCGCGAACGCGCGCCCACCCGTGAGGCGGACCTTGCGGTCGATCGCGATGATCAGCGCCGCGGCGGCGAGGTTCCAGACGAGCTCGTACAGGAACGTCGGGTGGAAGGTCTCGAACTGCGTGTAGCCGGGCGGGCGGTTCTCGGGCGAGATCTCCAGGCCCCACGGCAGATCGGTGGGCTTGCCGAACAGCTCCTGGTTGAAGTAGTTGCCGAGACGGCCGATCGCCTGGGCGACGAGCAGGCCCGGTGCGAGGGCGTCGGCGACCTTCGAGAACGACGCACCGTAGCGCCGGCACCCGATGTACGCGCCCAGCGCGCCGCCGAGCACGGCTCCCCAGATGCCGAGACCGCCCTTCCAGATGAACAGGACGTCGATGACCTGGCGCCCCTCGCCGAAGTACAGCTCGGGATCGGTCACGACGTGGTAGATCCGGGCCCCGACGATGCCGAACGGGATCGCCCAGATCGCGATGTCGCCGATCAGGCCGGCCCGGCCGCCTCGCGCCTGGTAGCGGCGCTCGCCGATCCAGATCGCGACGAGCGCGCCGATGATGATGCCGAGGGCGTAGGCCCGCAGCGGCAGCGGGCCCAGGTGCCACACGCCCTGCGACGGGCTCGGGATGTACTCGAGCATGGTCAGCTCCTCTCGACGCCTGCGCGCAGATCGGCTGCCAGCGCGCGGACGGCTTCGATCCCGGCATCCTCGTCGGGTGCGTCCAGCAGACAGCGTACGAGGGCCGACCCCACGATGACGGCGTCGGCGTACGCGGCGATCTCGTGCGCCTGCGTGCCGTTCGACACACCCAGGCCGACGCCGACGGGCTTGTCGCTGACCGACCGCACCCGCGCCACGAGGGCCTCGCCCAGCGAGCTGGTCTGCTCGCGGGCGCCGGTGACGCCCATGACGGCCGTCGCGTAGACGAAACCGCTGGCGGCCTCGACGGTCATCGACAGCCGCTCGTCGGTCGACGACGGGGCGACCAGGAAGATGCGGTCGAGCTCGTGCGACCGCGAGGCGTCGACCCACTCGCCGGCCTCGTCGGGGATCAGGTCGGGGGTGATGAGACCCGCGCCGCCCGCCGCCGCGAGATCGGCGGAGAACCGCTCGACGCCGTAGCGCTCGACGGGGTTCCAGTACGTCATGACGACGGTCGGCACGCCGGTCGCGGCGGTCGCCGCGACGACGTCGAAGACGTCGGACGTCCGCGCGCCGGCCGCGAGCGCCTGCTCGGCCGCGGCCTGGATGACCGGTCCGTCCATGACGGGATCGCTGTAGGGCAGACCGATCTCGACGAGGTCGACCCCACCCTCGACCATCGCCTGGATCGCCCGGATCGACAGCTCCTTGGTCGGGAACCCGGCCGGCAGGTAGCCGACCAGTGCGGCGCGATTCTCGGCGCGGGTGCGCTCGAACAGCTCGTCGATCGCGGACCCGCTCACTCCTCGACCCCCTGCTCGAGCACCACGGGCTCGTCGATGAGGCCGAAGTACTCCGCCGCCGTGTGGACGTCCTTGTCGCCGCGGCCCGACAGGTTGACCAGGATCGTCGAGTCGGGCCCGAGCTCCTCGGCCAGTCGCAGCGCACCGGCCAGCGCGTGGGCCGACTCGATGGCCGGGATGATGCCCTCGGTCTTGCACAGCAGGTCGAAGGCCGACATCGCCTCGGCATCGGTCGCCGGGACGTACGACGCACGCCCCGTGTCGGCCAGGAACGAGTGCTCCGGCCCCACGCCCGGGTAGTCGAGACCGGCCGAGATCGAGTGCGACTCGAGGGTCTGCCCGTCGTCGTCCTGCAGCAGGAACGACCGGGCACCGTGCAGCACGCCGACGTCGCCGCCCGTGATCGTCGCGGCATGGCGACCCGACTGCACGCCGTCGCCGCCGGCCTCGATGCCGACCAGCCGGACGTCCGCGTCGTCGATGAACGCCGTGAACAGGCCGATCGCGTTGGAGCCGCCGCCGACGCACGCGACGGCCGCGTCGGGCAGCCGGCCGTCGAGCGTCAGGCACTGCGCCCGCGCCTCGTCGCCGATGCCGCGCGTCAGGTCGCGGACCATCGACGGGAACGGGTGCGGCCCGGCCGCCGTGCCGAACAGGTACGACGTCGTGTCGACGCTCGCGACCCAGTCGCGCAGCGCCTCGTTGATCGCGTCCTTCAGGGTGCGGCTGCCGCTCGTGACCGACACGACCTCGGCGCCCAGCATCTTCATGCGGGCGACGTTGAGCGCCTGGCGCTCGGTGTCGACCTCGCCCATGTAGACGGTGCACTCGAGGTCGAGGTACGCGCACGCCGTCGCGGACGCGACGCCGTGCTGACCAGCGCCCGTCTCGGCGATCGCACGCGGCTTGCCGATGCGCTTGGCCAGCAGGGCCTGGCCGATGACGTTGCGGATCTTGTGGGCGCCGGTGTGGTTGAGGTCCTCCCGCTTGAGCAGGATGCGCGCGCCGGCGGCCTCCGAGAAACGGTGCGCCTCGTACAGGGGGCTCGGGACGTTGGCGTACTCGCGCAGCATGCGGTCGAGCTCGGCGGTGAAGGCCGGATCGGCCTTGGCCTCGGTCCAGGCGCGGTCGAGCTCGTCGAGGGGTGCGATCAGCGCCTCGGGCATGAACCGGCCGCCGAAGCGGCCGAAGTGTCCCGAGCCGTCGGGCTGCGAGTAGGCGGGTCGTGCGGGGGCGGGCTGTACGTCGGTCATGGCTTCTCTCATCGATCAGATCGGTGGCCCCGGAGGGCAGGAGTGCAGGCGAGGGCGCGCCACCGCGTGAGCGGTGGCGCCACTACCACCGATGCTGCAGAGCGGGGTGAGCACCGGCGGCGACCAGGTCGGCCACCGAGGCGCGGGGGTCGTCGCCGCGCACGAGCGTCTCGCCGACGAGGACGACGTGGGCGCCGGCCTTGGCGTAGTCGATGACGTCGCGGGGTCCGCGGACGCCGGAGGCCGCGACCTTGACGGCGGTGCCGGGGATCAGCGGCGACAGGCGCTCGAAGGTCGTGCGGTCGACCTCGAGGGTCTTGAGGTTGCGGGCGTTGACGCCGATCAGGTCGGCGCCCGCGTCGGCGGCCCGGGCGACCTCCTCGGCGTCGTTGACCTCGACCAACGGCGTCAGCCCGATCGACCGGGCCCGCTCGATGAGGCTCTCGAGCGCGATCTGCTCGAGGGCCGCGACGATCAGCAGCGCCATGTCGGCGCCCGCGGCCCGGGCCTCCCAGAGCTGGTACGAGGTCGTGATGAAGTCCTTGCGGAGCAGGGGCACGTCGACCGTGCCGCGCACGGCCCGCAGGTCGGCCAGGGTGCCGCCGAAGCGACGCTCCTCGGTCAGGACGCTGATCGCGGCGGCACCGCCGGCGGCGTAGTCGGCGGCCAGGGCCGCGGGATCCTTGATCGAGGCGAGTCGGCCCTCGCTGGGGCTCGACCGCTTGACCTCGGCGATGACCGAGACGCCGTCGGACCGGAAGGCGGGCATGGGGTCGAGCGCCGGGTGCTGGCGGGAGGCGCGCTCCTTGAGGTCGTCGAGGGACGTCGTGGCCATGCGGGCCTCGAGGTCCTCGGCCACGCCGACGAGGATGTCGTCGAGTACGGACATGGCTCCTCCTCTGCAGTGGTGACGCGCCTGTCGTCCTAGGGTATCCCGCGCACGGCGCCGTGTTTCCCGGGGTTACCCCATGGCGCCCTCACTATGCTCGGCGCATGTCAGGTCCCTCCGAGCAGACGGTGCTCAACCGCAAGGCCGTGTACAGCGTCCTGTGCGGGCTCCTCGCGTTCGCGCTGATCTACCTGTCCCCGTTCGTGGGGCTGCTGGTCGGGCTGCCGGCCGTGACCAGCGCGATCCACGCCCGCCGGGAGATCGCCGCCTCGAAGGGGTACGAGACCGGCGACACCGTCGCGTTCACGGGTCTGCTCGTCGGCGGGGGCGCGATCGTCACGGTCGTGCTGTCGTGGGCCATGCCGCTGGTGCGGTGATCCCCGCGCCCCTCACGGAGCGAGCCACGACCCCCAGGGCGTCACGCGCAGCACGCCGAAGACGACCAGCCCCGCGAGTACCGCGAGGCCTCCTCGCGTGCCGACCGCGACGAGCTGCGCGGCGTGGTCGCCCCGCACGCGGCGCACGACCCACACGCACCACAGCACGACGGCCGCCGCGACCATCACGACCGCGACGGCGTTGCTGCCGAGGGCACCCACCACGTCGCCGCGCGTCAGGTCGTTGACGGCGCGCAGGCCGCCGCACCCGGGGCACGGCAGGCCGGTCAGCCGCTGGAACGGGCAGAAGCCGTACGTGCCCGAGTCGTGCGGGTCGCGCAGGTGCAGCACGGCGGCCGCAGCCAGTCCGAGGCCCGCCGCCAGGGCGGGTGCCCGCAGCGCGCGGGCCGTCGACGTCGCGAGGACGTCGGGGTGGGTCACGAGACCGACACGGCCACGACCAGCACGATGACGGCGGCCCAGATCACGGTGCCGATGATGCCGGTCGCCAGACCGGCGATCGCCATGCCGCGACCCTCGATGGCACCGTGCGGGGCGGCGTCGATCTCCTTGCGCGCCATGACCGACAGGACGATGGCGGCGGGCCCGATCAGCACGCCGAGGTAGCAGAACATGATCGAGACGATGCCGAAGACCAGGCCCAGGACGGCCTTGGTGGAGTTCTGCGGACGCGGCGGGTAGCCGTAGCCCTGCTGGGGGTAGCCGTAGCCCTGCTGCTGCGGCGGCGGACCGAAACCGTGCTCGGGCGTCTGGCCGTACGCGGGCGGTGCCTGGCCGTAGGACGGCGGCGGAGGCGGAGCCTGACCGTAGGCGGGCGGCGGCGGTGCCTGGCCCCAGCCCTGCGTCGGTCCCGGGGCCGGCTCGGTCGGCCGCTCGCCGGAGGGCTCGGGGTCCTCACCCGGGTAGCGCGGGTACTGCGGCTGGTCGCTCACCCCGGTGCCGGCTCAGTGCTCGCTGGCGCGCTCGGCACCCATGCCGGCGGCCGACATGATGCGGGCGACGACGCCGGCTGCGAGCGCGATGACGGTGCCGATCGTGAACAGGACCCAGTTGGGATCGGGGATCAGCGCGATGCCACCGATCGTGATGCCGACGAGGCACATGATTACTCCGGTCCAGGCGGCGGGCGACGATCCGTGCATGGGTGAGACTCTCCTCGTGGTGGCTGGAACTGAGCCCAGACTACTGGGTGACGGCGGTGCCGGCTCACGCACCCGGCGCCGGCCGGGCCGGTGTCGCGCCCCGGTCAGACGGCCTCGGTCGCGATGACCTCGTCGGCCTCCGCCACGACCGTGACCAGCGTGCGACGGCTGGAGCGCGAACGACGGTCGATCAGGTCGAGGACGCCCTGGTACGTGTAGGCCTTCTTGATGCCGATGACGATCATGACCGTCGCGAACAGGATCGAGACGTCGAGCCAGATCGAGTACCGGCGGACGCAGGCACGGCAGTAGGCGCCCTCGAGGGTCAGTCGCTCCAGGTCGGTCAGCGCCGACCGTCCGACGAGCTGGGCCGGGCCCGTCAGTCCCGACTTGGTCAGGAACCGGTCACTCGCCGTCGGGTACTCGTCGCGCAGCGCCGAGACCACGTTCTCGGGCAGCGGGCGGTTGCCCACGATGCTCATCTCGCCGCGCAGCACGTGCACGAGCTGCGGGATCTCGGTGATGCCGCAGCGCTCCAGCAGACGGCCGATGCCGGTGTACAGCGGCGAGTCGGGCGCGATGTTCAGGAAGCGCACGTCGTTCTGGATCGGGACGGTCGATCGGTTGACGAGGGCCTCGGCGTTCTTGACCATCGTGCGGAACTTGACGATGCGCAGGACGTCGTCGTTCGAGACGCGACGCATGGAGCGGTAGAGCACGGGCCGGCCGCTGAGCACCAGGACGGCCAGTGCCGCGAGGGTCAGGACGGGGACCCAGATCACCGCGGCGAGGCCGGTGATCACGATGTCGAGAGCGCGCTTCTTGGTCATGGGAGGGAGTTCCTATCGTCAGCGGACAGGTGAAGCTCGAGCGACGGATCGGGAGTGGACGCTCGCGGTGGTCGAACCGTGGTGAGGAGGAGTCGTGCGCCGTGCATGACCAGCCACAGACGAGCATCGATGCCGCTGATGCGCGTCCGCGAGGACCGGCCAAGAATGTCGACCGCGGCGGCGAGGCCGCGGTAGGTGGTGTGCAGCCCCGGCACGCGTCGGCGCGCGGGGCCGTCCACGAGACGCCCCGGGTACACGACCGAGAACGTCGCGCGCGGCGACGTGCGGGCCACGACGGAGGCGAGTCGCTGCTCGACCAGGCACTTCCAGCCGCCGTAGTGACGGCGGTCGGGCCCCGGGGCCAACGCGATGACCGACGACACGAGCACGACGCCCACGGGTCGGCCGGACGTCGCGACGAGCAGGCGCTCGATCGCGTCGAGGTCGCGGCGGACGTGCGCGGACAGCTCGGCGTCGTCGTGAGCGTCGTCCGGGTGGACCGGGCCGAGCGCGCACACCACGAGGCGGACGGGCCCGTCGCCGGCCCCCAGCAGGTCGACGTCCTGGTCGACGCGCAGCACGGTCACGTCACCACCCGAGAGAGCGGCGTGGTCGTCGGCGTGCCGGGCCAGGACGTGCACGGAGTCGCCGTTGGCCAGCGCGCGCTCGACGACGGCGGCGCCCGCCCGCGTGCGGGGACCTGTCACGATCGTCGTCGCACCGCTCATCGGGCACCCTCCACGGTCAACCGCAGCACCCGCTCGAACCGGTCGGCACAGACCTGCATCGCGAACTCGCCCTCGGCGAGCTCGCGGGCGGCCTCGCCGACCTGGTCGCGACGGGCGGGGTCGCCGAGGAGCTCCGCGGCCCAGGCGCCGGCGGCCGGGATGTCGAGCTCGGACGGCGCGAACACGCCGCCGCCCGTGCGGTTGACGAGGTCGGCGGCGACGTTCTCGCACGGCATGAGCCCCAGCACGGGCCGACCCGCGCACAGGTACGACAGGGTCTTGGACGGCACCGAGAACGCGCCCGCCTGCTGGTCGAGCAGGACGACCAGGACGTCGCCGGTGGCGAGCACCTCGGACAGGCGCTCGTACGGCTGGAACGGCAGCAGCGTGATCGGCACGGCGCGGCGCTCGGCCTCGGCGCGCAGCAGGCCGACGGCGGGGCCCTCGTTGACGACGACCAGCCGCACGTCGCGTCCGGCGCGGCGCACCTCGGCGGCCAGCGACACCAGCAGCGCCGGGTCGTGCTTGAGGCCCAGCGTGCCCGAGTAGAGCAGGGTCAGGGTGTCGTCGAGCTCGTTCTCGACGGCCCAGTCGTTCTTGCGGTCGAGCGGGACGATCTCGTCCAGGGGTGCCCAGTTGGGGATCACGGTGACCTTGTCGGCGGTGCCCCAGCGCCGGTGCACCGGCACGAACGACTCGGCGATCACGACGACCGCCGCCGCGCGGTGCGAGCACCAGCGCTCGGCGACCTCGAACGCGCGGGCCACGAGGCCGAACGACCGCGAGAGCTTGCCGCCGGCGAACGACCGGATCGCGACGGAGTAGACGTCCTGGTGCCACAGCACCCAAGGCGTGCGGGTCAGCATCATGGCGGCGGCGAACACGACCAGCGTCGGCACCTGGACGTTCGACATGAGGGCGACGTCGGGCCGGACCGTGCGCACGTGGCGGACGAGCTCGACGCCGAGACGGAGCTCCTGGAACAGCCGCCGCACGAAGCTGGACTTGTCGAAGACGATGTCGTCGCCGACCGTCTGGAACGTCAGCGTCTCGCCGGGCCCGGCGGTCAGGCGTCCCTTGCCCGAGACGTACGCGCCGCAGGAGGAGTACACGACGTCCTCGCCGCGGCGGGAGAGCTCCCGGCTGAGCTGCACCTGGAAGGGGTGGCCGCTGAAGTCGTGCACGAGGATCTTCATGCCACGGTTCCCTTCTCCACGGTGTGGTGCGTCACACCTAGGAGAACGAGCGTCGTGCGGGTCTGTTACGCCCGCGCACGGCGTCTAGGCCGTCGGATCGTCCCCGCGGTCCATGGCCTTCCACATGTCGCCGTCGCTGGCGCCCCGCTCCGGACGGCGCGCGGACGGCGCGTCGTAGCGGCTGCTCATGGTGGGCCAGCGCCCGGCGAAGCGCACCATCGCGACGCCCAGCACGACCGCGACCGCGAAGGCGGCGATCGCCACCAGGTACCACGGGCCGTACGAGATGTCGCCGAGCGACGACGGGCCCGTGTACGCGGGCGACTTCTCGGCCGCCGACCGCACCGCGTCGTCGAGCGTCGAGCTGCCCGCCCGGGGCACCAGGGCGATCGCCCCGGCCGACACGACGACCGTCAGCGCGCCCACGACCCGGCGCATGCGGGGCCCCGCGGCCAGGATCGCCAGGCCCGCGGTGACGACGACGACCGCGAGCGCCGAGACGAGCGGCTGCGCGTCGGTGCCGCTGACCGCGACGTCCGCCGAGGCGAGCCCCTCGGCCCTGACCTGCGCCTCGGCCCACGTGCGTCCGGCGGCGTAGAACGCCAGGCCACCGACGGCGAGCGTCGCGAGCACGACGGGCGCGTACAGCCGGCGCGGACTCACAGCAGCCGGTCCGCGTCGAAGCACGTCGTGTCGCCGGTGTGGCACGCGCCGCCGGTCTGGTCGACCTTCACGAGCAGCGTGTCGCCGTCGCAGTCGAGGCGCACCTCGCGGACGTGCTGCACGTGGCCCGACGTCTCGCCCTTGACCCAGTACTCCTGGCGGCTGCGGCTCCAGTAGGTGCCGCGGCCCGTCGTGAGGGTGCGGTGCAGCGCCTCGTCGTCCATCCAGCCGACCATCAGGACGTCGTGCGTCGTCGCGTCCTGCACGACGGCCGGGACGAGGCCGTCCGCATCGCGCTTGAGCCGTGCGGCGACGGCGGGATCGAGGGAGGTCACGCCTCCCAGTGTCTCAGGCGTCGTCATGCCGGCCCGCCCGCCCGGGTCGTGAGCGAGGCCTGGGCGACCCAGCTGGCGTGCAGCCGCTCGTAGACGCCGCCCCCGTCGACCAGCTGCGCGTGGTCGCCGTCCTCGACGAGGCGGCCCGCGTCGAACACGAGGATGCGGTCGGCGTTCTCGGCCGTCGACAACCGGTGCGCGATCGTGACGCTCGAGCGCCCCAGCAGCAGCTTGTCGAGCGCGCGGGTGGCGCGCAGCTCGGTCTGCGGGTCGACCGCGCTGGTCGCCTCGTCGAGCACGATCAGGTCGGGATCGGCCAGCGCCGAGCGCACCAGCGCCACGAGCTGCCGCTCCCCCGCCGACAGCGACTCGCCGCGCTGGCCGACCTGGGAGTCGAGCCCCCGCGGCAGGCTCGCGAACCAGTCGTCGAGCTCGAGGTCGGACACCACCGCGAGCAGCTGCTCGTCGGTCGCGTCGTGCCGGCCGTACAGCAGGTTGTCGCGCAGCGTCGCGTCGAACAGGAAGCCCTCCTGCGGCACCATCAGCACGTGTCGCCGCAGGTCGGCGAACGAGACCGTCGCGATGTCGGCGGCTGCCTGCGGGTCGGTGCCGAGGCGGACGGCGCCCTCGGTCGGGTCCATCAGCCGCGTCAGCAGCTTGGCGAACGTCGTCTTGCCCGACCCCGTCTCGCCCACGACGGCGATGCGCTGGCGCGGTGCCAGCACGACGTCGACGTCGCTGAGCACCGGCGGGCCGCCCGGGTACGCGAACGTCACGCCGTCGAAGCGTGCGCCGAGCGACCCCTCCGGCAGCGAGACCCCCGCGGCACCCGGGTCGACGACGTCGGCGGGCGTGTCGAGCAGGTCGATGACCCGGCGCCACGACGCGATGGCGTTCTGGGCGTCGGTCAGCACCTGCGTGGCCGTCTGCACCGGGCCCACGAACAGCCCGACCAGGAAGGCGAAGGCGATGACGGTGCCCATCGACAGGTCGCCGGCGACCCCCAGCACGACGCCGAACGCCAGCACGGCACCGTTGGCCAGTCCCCCGGCGACGCCGGACGACGCGAACGTCACGGCGACGAGCTTCTGCGCCGACACGTTCGCGTCGAGGTTGCCCTTGATGCCCTCGTCGACCCGCTGCTGCGTGCGCCCCTCGATCGCGTAGGCACGCACGACCGACGCGCCGACGACGGGCTCGGCGATCACGGCGATCATCTCGCCGACGGTGCGGCGGACGATGTCGTACGCGTCGCTCAGGCGGCTCGCGAACCACTTGAGGCTGATCGCCAGCGGCAGGAAGCACACGATCACGACGATCGTCAGCTGCCACGAGTAGTAGGCCATGATGACCGTCGCGACGACGATCTGCCCCAGGCTCACCACGATCTGGATGCCCGTGAACTGCAGGAACTGCGAGACCTGGTCGATGTCGGACGTCACCCGCGAGACCAGCACGCCCCGACGCTCGGAGTTCTGCGTCAGCATCGACAGGTCGTGGACGTGACGGAACGCGTCGACCCGCATCTGGGCCAGCCCCGTCTCGCTGGCCTTGAACAGGCGGATGCGCATCCAGTACGCGACGCCGGCCGTCAGCAGGATCAGCACCGAGGCGATCACGAGGAACGTGCCGATGTCGCTCAGCCGCGTGTCGCCGCCGTCGCCGAGGCCCGCGTCGACGGTGCGCTGGATCAGGACCGGCACGACCGAGCCGCCGACCGTGCTGAGCACCGCCAGCAGGATCGTGAACCCGAGGCCCTCCTTGATCGCCGGCGACAGGGCGAGGCCGCGCCGGATGATCTGCGTGCCGGTCTGCCGGCTCGGCGTGATCTCGGGGAGGTCGTTCTCGACTGCCTGAGTCATGACATCTCCTCCCGTGCCTGGTCGTACGCGTTGACGAGGTTGCGGTAGTCGGCGGACGCCTCGACCAGCTCGTCGTGGGTCCCGCGGGCCGCGATGGCTCCCTCGTCGAGGAAGACGACCTCGTCGGCCAGCGCGATCGTGGCCTTGCGGTAGGCGACGACCAGGACCGTCGGGCCCTCCCCGTCGGCCGTGCTGGCCGCCAAGGCCTTGAGGATGCGCTGCTCGACCTCGGGGTCGACGGCGCTCGTGGCGTCGTCCATCACGAGCAGGCGCGGTCGCCGCACCAGCGCACGCGCCAGCGACAGGCGCTGCCGCTGCCCGCCCGACAGCGTCGTGCCGCGCTCGCCGAGCTCGGAGTCGAGCCCCCGCGGCAGCGACGCGACGAAGTCGGCGGCCTGCACCGTGCGCAACGCCTCCCAGACCTCGTCGTCGGAGTGGTCGCCGCCGAGCGTCACGTTGGCGCGGACGCTGTCGTCGAACAGGAACGTGCCCTGCGGGACGACCGCGATCGCCGAGGCCAGCTCGTCGTGCGTGAGATCGCGGATGTCGACGCCGTCCACGCCGATCGTGCCGCCCTGCGGGTCGACCAGACGCGTGAGCAGCGACGTCAGCGTGCTCTTGCCGCTGCCCGTCGCGCCGACGACGGCCACGACACGGCCCGGCTCGACGTCGAGGTCGATGTGCCGCAGGACGTCCTGGTCCGCGTCGTCGAAGCGGAACGTCACGTCGCGCACGGCCAGCGCCACCGCGCCGCGTCCGGGCAGCGTCTGCGGGCCGTAGGGCATCGAGCCGCGCTCGGCGAGCACCGACTCGACCCGCTCCCAGCTGACGACGCTGCGCGGCAGCTCGCCCAGCACCCAGCCGATCGCGCGCACGGGGAACGCGACGACCGTGAACAGGTACGCGACGGACACGACGTCGCCGGGATCAGCCGCGCCGCTCGCGACCCGCCCCACGCCCAGCACGACGACCGCGAGGATGCCGATGTTCGGGAGCGCCTCGAGCAGCGGGTCGAAGATGCTGCGGATGCGTCCGACCGCGATGTTGGCGTCGCGCAGCTCGTGCGAGACGTCGCGGAAGCGATCGGTCTCGTCGGTCTCGCGGCCCAGCGACTTGATGACGAGGGCGCCGTCGAACGACTCGTGCGCCACTGCGCTGACCGATCCGCGCAGCGACTGGGCGTGCGCGACCTTGGGCGACAGCCAGCGCTGGTAGAACACGTTGATCACGAACAGCGCCGGGAACACGACGAGCCCGACGAGCGTCAGCACGAGGTCGGCGCGCACCATCTCGACGATCGCCGCGACCAGCATCGCGATGACGCCGATCGCCATCGGCAGCGGCATGAAGACCGCCCAGGCGCCCTCGACGTCGGCGTTGGCGTTCGACAGCAGCTGCCCCGTGGGGTGCTTGTGGTGCCACGACATCGGCAGGGTCAGGTACTGGCGCGTCACGCGGCGCCGGTACTCCGCGACGAGGCGGTAGTAGACGATGCCACCGATCAGTCGTCGCGCGACGATGCCCAGGGCCCGCAGGATCGCGACGGCCATGAACAGGGCGATCGCGGTGACCAGGGCGCCCTCGGTGACGTCGCCGGCCTCGAACGACGGCCGGATGACGTGGTCGGTGGCCCAGCCCAGCACGCGGGCGTCCGCGACGGTCATGAAGCCGAACAGCACGCTGCCGACGACCGACACCCAGAACAGGAAACGCTGCTCCTTGATGCCTCGTCCGAGCAGGCTGAAGCCCCGCCTCGTGATGCGGTCGGTGCGGGCGTCGCCCAGGTCAGCGGACACGATGTCCAGAAGCTCGCAAGGTCTCTTTCACCTGTCCGATGGTCATGTCGCCGAAGTGGAAGACACTCGCGGCGAGCACTGCGTCGGCGCCGGCATCGACGGCCTGAGCGAAGTGCTCGAGCCGTCCGGCGCCACCGCTCGCGATGAGCGGCACCTGTGTAACGTCACGGACCGCCCGAATCATTTCCAGGTCGAATCCGTCGCGGGTGCCGTCGGCGTCCATCGAGTTGAGCAGGATCTCGCCGGCACCCAGCTCGGTGGCCCGTCGGGCCCACTCGACGGCGTCGATCCCGGCCGACTGGCGCCCCCCGTGCGTCGTGACCTCGAAGCCGCTGGGCTGGTCGGCCGCGCGTCGGGCATCGACGCTCAGCACCAGCACCTGGCTG
The DNA here is from genome assembly GCF_001426485.1 of Aeromicrobium sp. Root472D3. Taxonomy (GTDB): domain Bacteria; phylum Actinomycetota; class Actinomycetes; order Propionibacteriales; family Nocardioidaceae; genus Aeromicrobium. The sequence continues at coordinate 2,753,522 of NZ_LMET01000001.1, forward strand.
CCGAAGCGGTGGGCGATCTCGGCGATGACGTCGGGGCGGGTGATGGCGGCGGTGTTGATGCCGACCTTGTCGGCGCCCGCGCGCAGCAGCCGGTCGACGTCCTCGGGCGTGCGCACCCCTCCCCCGACCGTCAGGGGGATGAAGACCTGGTCGGCGGTGCGCCCGACGACGTCGAACGTCGTGCCGCGACTGTCGGACGAGGCCGTGATGTCGAGGAACGTCAGCTCGTCGGCACCCTCGGCGTCGTAGACCGTGGCCATCTCGACGGGGTCGCCCGCATCGCGCAGGTCGACGAAGTTGACGCCCTTGACGACGCGACCGTTGTCGACGTCCAGGCACGGGATGACACGGACGGCGAGGCTCACCGGACGAGCCTACCGGCCTGCCCCCGCGGTGCCCGCCCCTGCTCTAGTAGTCGCGGTGCCGGCGCTCGCGGACCTCGCGAGCCTCCCGCTCGCGGACGAGCTTCTCCTCGATCTGCTCGATCTGCTGATCGCGGCGGAGCCACGTCGAGAAGTACCCGATGCCGATCCCGAGCGACGGGAAGACCGGCCAGAAGAAGGACGGGCCACCGCCCGCGACGCTCGTCGCGCCCCAGATCGCGACGCACAGGGTCGTGACGAAGATCCATCCGTTGCGCGCGTCGCGCAGGTCGCGCCGGTACTGCTGCACGGCGTCCCGGGCGAGGTCGGACGTGCCGACGGGTGAGGGGGCGGTGCGGCGGACCGCCCGACCCGACGTGGGCACGAGGTCGCGCATCGGCGGCACCAGGTCGCCCACGGTGCGCGCCTGCAGCACGGCATCGCGACGGGTGTCGAACTCGTCGCGGGTCAGCCGGCCGTCGACGAACGCGTCTCGCACGACGTCGACAGCACGGTCACGGTCCGCGTCGGACGCCCGGAGGTGCGCGACGGTCGGGTCGCGCGGATCGGCGGAGAACGAGCCCCACACGTCCGCGCCAGGCACGGTCAGGCCTCGGCGACGGCCGACAGCGCCTCGGGCAGCGTGAAGGCGCCCGCGTACAGGGCCTTCCCGACGATCGCGCCCTCGACGCCGACCGACGTCAGGGTCGCGATGTCGCGCAGGTCCTGCAGGCTCGAGACCCCGCCGGACGCGACGACGGGCTTGTCGGTCTGCTCGCACACGCGCCGCAGCAGGTCGAGGTTCGGGCCCGTGAGGGTGCCGTCCTTCGTGACGTCGGTGACGACGTACCGCGCGCAGCCGTCGCGCTCCAGGCGGGCCAGGACGTCGAACAGGTCGCCGCCCTCCTCGGTCCAGCCGCGCGCCGCGAGCGTCGTGCCGCGCACGTCCAGCCCGACGGCGATCTGGTCGCCGTGCTGGCCGACGACCTTGGCGCACCACTCGGGGTTCTCGAGCGCCGCCGTGCCGAGGTTGACGCGCGTGCACCCGGTGGCCAGCGCGGCCTCGAGGGAGGCGTCGTCGCGGATGCCGCCCGACAGCTCGACCTTGACGTCGAGCCGTCCGACGACCTCGGCGAGGAGCTCGCGGTTCGAGCCCTTGCCGAAGGCCGCGTCGAGGTCGACGAGGTGGATCCACTCGGCACCGTCGGTCTGCCACTGCAGGGCCGCGTCGAGGGGGGAACCGTAGGACGTCTCGCTGCCGAGGGCGCCTTGGACGAGGCGCACGGCCTGTCCGTCGGCGACGTCGACGGCGGGGAGGAGTTCGAGGGTCACGCCGCGATGCTATCGGCCGTCGGCACCCGCCACGGCGACCGGTGGGAGACAAGGTGTCGATTCGGTGAAGCGAGCCGTGGGCGGCGACTCGGCGGGATACCGTTCGGTGCCATCTCACGACCCTCCCGAGGAGAGCTCCCATGCGCACCAGCGCCCGCGTCGCCGCGACGCTCCTGACCACCACCGTCGTCATCGGCGGGACCGCCACGTCGGCCTTCGCCCAGGCCGCGACGGTCAAGGACCGGTCCGCCGACGTCATCTCGTACGCCGACCTGAACGACGAGCAGGGCACCGTGCTCGGCAAGGCCGACAGCGTCGCCTCGGGCGCCGACATCCGCAGCCTCAAGGTCGACCACGGCAAGAAGAAGGTCACCGTGACCCTCAAGTTCGCCGACCTCAAGAGCACGACCGCGATCTCGGTCGGCTTCCGGCCCAACAGCAAGAGCCGACCCGACCGCGTCCTGGTCAACACGGGTCGCAAGTCCGGCGAGGTCTACAGCATCAACGGCAAGGTCCGCTGCGCCGCCCCGCTCAAGACCAAGCTCGGCAAGGGCGGCTACGTCAAGGCCACGATCAAGCGCTCGTGCCTCGGCACCCCCAAGAAGCTCAAGGTCACGGCGTTCGCCGTCCGCTACACCGACGGCGGCGTGGCCCTCGTCGACTCGCTGTCCAAGGGCGACCCGCGCGGCACGACCTACACGAAGTCGCTGAAGGCCTCGTGATGCGCGCCGTCACGCGTCTCGTCGCGTCCACCGCGGTCGCGGCCGGACTCGTCCTGTCGGCCGGCGCCACGGCGCACGCCGACGTCACCAACGTCAAGGACAAGGCCAGCGACGTCGGGTTCGTCCCGGACGTCAGCGGTGACGCCTACGACGTCCTCGGCTACCAGGCCAGCATCGACTCCGGCGTCGACCTGCGCGGCATGCGCGTCAACCACGGCGACAAGACCGTCACGCTGCGTCTGAAGTTCGCCCAGCTCGGTCCCGACACGAACATCTCGATGCAGTTCCGCAGCAACGGACGGCGCGAGGTCACGCACTACCTGTTCAGCGTGTCGAAGCGGCGCGCCATCGTGCTCGACCCCGAGGCGTCCGACACCTGCTCGGTCCCCCTCAAGACCCGCACGGGCCGCAAGGGGGTCCTGAGCGCCACGATCAAGCGTTCGTGCCTCGGCAACCCCGAGCGCATCAAGGTCTCGGGCGGAGCCTTCGCGGGCGATCTGGCCTCCGAGCACGGATCGGTCCACGCCGACCCGATCTCGAACACCAAGGTCCAGGGGCCGTCCTGGACGAAGTGGCTGAAGTCGGGCTGACCACCGCCCCCACCTCGAGGAGGTGGATTCGCAACCTCATTCGACCTCGGACGGTTGCGGATCCACCTCCCCGTGCGTCGTACGACTAGAGGGTCGCGAGCCAGTTCTGCAGCAGCAGCATGCCGGCGTCGCCCGACTTCTCGGGGTGGAACTGCGTCGCCCACAGCGGACCGTCCTCGACCGCCGCGACGAACCGGTCGCCGCCGTACTCGGTCCAGGTCACCCGGGCCTCCGGCATGGCCGGCGGACGCGACAGCACCCAGTCGCGCAGACCGTACGAGTGCACGAAGTAGAACCGCTCGTCCGCGATGCCCGCGAACATCCGCGACCCGTCGCCGGGTGCGACGGTGTTCCAGCCCATGTGCGGCACGATCGGCGCCTGGAGCCGCTCGATCACGCCGGGCCACTCCGAGCAGCCCTCGGTGCGCACGCCGTGCTCGATGCCCTCGGCGAACAGGATCTGCATGCCGACGCAGATGCCCAGCACCGGGCGTCCCGCGATGAGGCGACGCTCGATGATGCGCACGCCGTCGACCTCGCGCAGCCCGCGCATGCACGCCTCGAACGCACCGACCCCGGGCACCAGCAGGCCGTCGGCCTCGGCCGCGACCGCCGGATCACTGGTCAGGACGGCCTCGGCACCCGCCCGCTCGACCGCGCGCACGGCCGATCGGAGGTTGCCCGAGCCGTAGTCGAGCACCGCGACGCTGGGCAGCGTCACAGAGCGCCCTTGGTGCTCGGGATGCCCGTCTCGCGGGGATCGAGCGCGATCGCCTGCCGGAGCGCGCGCGCCACGGCCTTGAACTGCGCCTCGGCGATGTGGTGCGGGTCGCGACCGTCGATCAGGCGCACGTGCATCGTCATCGCGGCGTGGTGCGCGATCGACTCGAGCACGTGGGCCGTCAGCGAGCCGGAGTACTGGCCGCCGATGATCGCGGTGATCTGCCGGTCGGGCTCGCCCGAGTGCACGAAGTACGGACGACCGGAGACGTCGACGACGGCCTGGGCGATCGACTCGTCGAGCGGGACGATCGCGTCGCCGTACCGGGTGATGCCGACCTTGTCGCCGAGGGCCTCGCGCAGCGCCTGGCCCAGGCAGATCGCGGTGTCCTCGACCGTGTGGTGCGCGTCGATGTGCAGGTCGCCCTCGGTGCGCACCGTCAGGTCGATCAGCGAGTGCCGCGAGAACGCCGTCAGCATGTGGTCGTAGAAGCCGACGCCGGTGGAGATGTCGTGGGCGCCCGAGCCGTCGAGGTCGACCTCGACGACGACGTGCGACTCGGAGGTGCGGCGCTCGATGCGGGACGTGCGGCTCATCGGGTGGCCTCCTGGAGGGCGGATCGGAACGCGAGCATCTCGTCGGGCGTGCCGATCGAGACGCGCAGCCATCCTAGGGGGCCGACCTCGCGGATCAGGACGCCCCGGTCGAGGACGCCCTGCCACACCGCGTGCCGGTCGTCGAAGCGCCCGAACAGCACGAAGTTGGCGTCGGACTCGGCGACCTCGAAGCCCTGCTCGCGCAGCCACGCGGACGTCTCGTCGCGGGTCGCGCGCAGGGCGTCGACCTGCGCCAGCAGCTCGGGCTCGTGGCGCAGGGCGGCCGTCGCGGCGGCCTGGCTGACCGCCGACAGGTGGTACGGCAGGCGGACGATGCGCAGGGCGTCGACGATCGCGGCATCGGCGGCGACGTAGCCGAGCCGCCCGCCGGCCAGCGCGAACGCCTTGCTCATGGTGCGGGTGACCAGCAGCCGCGGGAACTCGTCGAGCAGCTCGAGGGCGCTGGGGGTGCCGTCGCGACGGAACTCGGCGTACGCCTCGTCGACCACCACGACGCCGGGCGCGGCCTCGAGGATCGCACGGGTGTGCGCCGGGTCGAGGGCCGTGCCGGTGGGGTTGTTGGGCGACGTCAGGATCACGACGTCGGGGCGCTCGCTCGCGATCAGCGCCAGCGCGGCGTCGAGGTCGAGGCCGAAGTCGTCGCGTCGACGGCCCGCCACCCAGCGCGTGTGCGTGTTGCGGGCGTACTCGGGGTACATCGAGTACGTCGGCGCGAACGACACCGCGGTGCGTCCCGGACCGCCGAAGGCCTGCAGCACCTGCTGCATGATCTCGTTCGAGCCGTTCGCCGCCCACACCCTGCCGGCCGTCAGCCCGTGGCCGAGGTAGCCCGCCAACGACGTGCGCAGCTCGAGGGCCTCGCGGTCCGGGTAGCGGTTGAGGGTCAGCGCGGCCCGGTGCACCGAGTCGGCGATGTCGCGCGCCGTCTCCTCGCTGGGGCCGTACGGGTTCTCGTTGGTGTTGAGCTGCACCGGGACGTCGAGCTGCGGGGCTCCGTAGGGCTCCTCGTCGCGCAGCTCGTCGCGGATCGGCACCCAGTCGGGCACGGGCATCAGCGTGACGTCCTGACCGACACCGCGGCACCGTGCGACGGGAGGTTCTCGGCCTCGGCGAGGGTCACGACGTGGTCGCCGACCTCGCGCAGGGCCTGCTCGGAGTACGTCACGACGTGCATGTTCTTGCAGAACGCCCGCACCGACAGACCGGACGAGTGGCACGCGCAGCCGGCCGTGGGCAGCACGTGGTTGGAGCCGGCCGCGTAGTCGCCGAGGGACACCGGGGTGAACGACCCGACGAAGATCGCGCCGGCGTTGACGATGCGCGCCGCGACCGCCGAGGAGTCGGCCGTCTGCACCTCGAGGTGCTCGGCGGCGTAGCCGTTCGCCACGTCGACGGCCTGGTCCACGTCGCGCACCAGCACCGTCGCGGACTGGGGGCCGTCGAGCGCCGTGCGCACCCGATCGGCGTGCCGGGTCGTGCCGAGCTGGGTCGCGAGCTCGGCGTCGACGGCGTCGGCCAGCGACTCGCTGTCGGTGATCAGCACGCTGGCGGCCATGGGGTCGTGCTCGGCCTGGCTGATCAGGTCGGCCGCCACGAACGCCGGGTCGGCCGTGGCGTCGGCGATCACGGCGATCTCGGTCGGACCGGCCTCGGAGTCGATGCTGACGGTCCCCTGCAGGTGACGCTTGGCCGCCGCGACGTAGATGTTGCCCGGGCCCGTGATCAGGTTCACCGGGCGGCAGTCGACCGTGCCGTCCTCGGAGGCCGCGCCGTACGCGAACATCGCGAGGGCCTGGGCGCCGCCGGCGGCGTACACCTCGTCGATGCCCAGCAGCGCGCACGCCGCGAGGATCGACGGGTGCGGCAGGCCGCCGAACTCGGCCTGCGGCGGGCTCGCGAGCGCGATGCCGGGCACCCCCGCGACCTGGGCCGGCACGGCGTTCATCACGACGGTGCTGAGCAGCGGTGCGAGGCCGCCGGGAACGTACAGGCCGACGCGCTGCATCGGCACGATCCGCCGCTCGACCGTCGCGCCGGGGGCGACGTCGGACGTCAGGCTGTGCTCGAGCTCGGCCTGCGACGTCTGGCGCAGACGGCGGACGGACTCCTCGAGCGCCGCCCTGATGGCGGGGTCGAGGGTGGCCAGGGCGTCGGCGAGCGCCGCCGCCGGGACCCGCAGCTGCGCGGGGCGCACGCCGTCGAACTTCTCCCCCGCGTCGAGCACCGCGACCGACCCGCGCGCCCGCACGTCGTCGCAGATCGGACGGACGGCGGCCAGGGCGTGCTCGACGTCGACCGCGGCACGCGGCACGGCAGCGGTGTAGACCACGGCGGCCTCGTCGGGCGCGGGGGCGAGCGAACGAAGATCGAGACGTCTCATCACACCGGCAAGTCTACGGACGCACTACGGTGGTGCCGTGGCAGCCAACCCCAAGCCCACCGACTCGACCCCCGCGTTCGTCGCACTGCACCGCGCCGGCGTGCCGTTCACGTCGCACTCGTACGTGCACGACCCGCGGGCCGACTCGTTCGGCATGGAGGCCGCCGCAGCGCTCGACGCCGATCCGGGGCGCGTCTTCAAGACGCTCATGGCGGTCGTCGACGGCGAGCTGTGCGTCGGGGTCGTCCCCGTCATGGGATCGCTCGACCTCAAGTCGCTCGCGGACGCCCTGGGCGGCAAGCGCGCCCAGATGGCCGATGCCGGGCAGGCCCAGCGGGCCACCGGCTACGTCATCGGCGGCATCTCGCCGATCGGTCAGAAGAAGGCGCACCGCACGGTCGTCGACCGCAGCGCGGCGCAGTGGCCGACGATCTTCGTGTCGGGCGGACGCCGGGGGCTCGAGGCCGAGATCGCGCCCGACGACCTGGTGCGCGTCACCCGTGCTGTCGTGGCTCGAATCGCTCGCTGACCTCGGCTCCTGCCCCGCGACCGCCCGGGCGCGCGTCGCGACGGCCGTCCGACCACGTCGCGCCGATGACGCCCACGAGGCCGAAGATCGGCCACACCAGGAACGGTGCGACGTTGTCGACCGCCAACCGGGCCGGCACGCGGTCGCCGTCGGCCACCCCGGCGACCGTGGAGGGATCGGGCGGGCCGAGCTCGACCCCGACGCGCCACGCGACGACCGCGGCGACGGCGCTGAGCACCGCGACGAGCGGCACCGCGAGCCACCCCAGGTCGGGCAGCAGGCGGGCGGTGACCCATCCGGACACCACCGACGCGATGACACCGACCAGGACGAACACAACGACTACCGAGAACTGGCCGCGGGCCGCGGCCTCGGTCAGCACGAGGCCTCCGTCGCGTCCCTCCCACTCGGCCGGCTGCGCGAGCCACAGCCACACCAGCCCGCCGACCAGACCCGTCAGCAGCGTGCCCAGCAGGACGATCGCGAGGCGGCGGACGGGGACCGTGGAGCGGGTGTCGGACGTCGTGGGGGTGGCGCTCAGGTCAGGCAATGGGGTCCCAGCAGCTCTTTGAGATCGGCGATGAGTGAGGACGACTGTGCCACACGCAGGCTGTCGTCGAGGCGCATGACCTTGGTGGTGCCGTTGCCGATGAGGCGCAGGTGCACCTCGGACATGCCCGGGTGCGCCGACAGCACCTGCTTGAAGGTGCCGATCGTGTCGCTCGTGCAGCGGGCGACCGGCAGGCTGACGACCATGGGGCGGTCGGGTCCGCCCGATCCCATCGCGGGCATCGTGACCTCGAGCGCGTTGAGCTCGACACCGTCGTCCTTGCGCCGCACGCGCCCCTTGACCACGACGATCGTGTCGGGGACCAGCACCGGCATGGCCAGCTGGTAGGCCCCCGGGAACACCATGACCTCGATGCCGCCCTCGAGGTCCTCGATCGTCACCGAGGCCCAGCTGTCGCCCTTCTTGCTCATGCGTCGCTGGACGCCCGTGATGAGACCGCAGATGCGCACCGTGCTGCCGTCGGGCAGGTCGGTGTTGGTCAGCAGCTCGCCGACCGTGCAGTCGCTGCTGGCCCGCAGCACGTGCTCGAGGCCCTGCAGCGGGTGGTCGGACACGTAGAGGCCCAGCATGTCGCGCTCGAAGGCCAGCAGCTGGGTCTTCTCCCACTCGGGCATGTGCTCGGGCACCTCGACGCGCCCGCCCGTGAAGACGTCGTCGCCGAGGCCGCCGAACAGCGAGTCCTGGCCGATCGCGGCCTGGCGCTTGAGGTCGATGTAGAGGTCGACCCCCTCCTCGGCGACGGTCGTCAGTGCCCGGCGGCGGTGACCCATCGAGTCGAAGGCGCCGGCCTTGATCAGCGAGTCGAGGACGCGCTTGTTGCACACCAGCGTCGGGACCTTGTCGAGGAAGTCGTTGAAGTCGGCGTACGGTCCCCCGGCCCGGCCCTCGACGATGCCCGCGACGACGTTCTCGCCGATGTTGCGGATGGCCCCGAGGCCGAAGCGGATGTCGGCGCCGACCGACGCGAAGTTCGAGACCGACTCGTTGACGTCGGGCGGCAGCACCTTGATGCCCATGCGCCGGCACTCGTTGAGGTAGATCGCGGACTTGTCCTTGTCGACGCGCGTGCTGGTGAGCAGCGCCGCCATGTACTCGGCCGGGTAGTTGGCCTTGAGGTACGCCGTCCAGTACGAGATGACGCCGTACGCCGCCGAGTGCGCCTTGTTGAATGCGTAGTCCGAGAACGGCAGCAGGATGTCCCACAGCGTCGTGATGGCCTTCTGCGAGTAGCCGCGGTCGAGCATGCCCTGCTGGAAGCCCGCGTACTGCTTGTCGAGCTCGGACTTCTTCTTCTTGCCCATCGCGCGCCGCAGGTTGTCGGCCTGTCCGAGGGAGAAGCCCGCCAGCACCTGGGCGATCTCCATGACCTGCTCCTGGTACACGATCAGGCCGTACGTCTCGCCCAGGACGGTCTCGAGCGGCTTCTCGAGCTCGGGGTGGATCGGGTCGATCGGCTCGCGGCCGTTCTTGCGGCGCGCGTACTTGTTGTGCGAGTCGGCGCCCATCGGGCCCGGACGGTACAGCGCGCCGACGGCCGAGATGTCCTCGAACTTGTCGGGCTTCATGCTGCGCAGCAGGGCGCGCATGGGGCCGCCGTCGAGCTGGAACACGCCGAGGGTGTCGCCGCGCGCCAGCAGGTCGTAGGTCGCCTGGTCCTCGAAATCGAGGTCCTCCAGCACGAGGTCGATGTCGCGGTTGCGCTTGATGTTGACCAGCGCGTCGTCGAGGACCGTCAGGTTGCGCAGGCCCAGGAAGTCCATCTTGACCAGCCCGAGCGCCTCGCACATCGGGTAGTCGAACTGCGTGATGATCGCGCCGTCCTGCTCGCGCTTCATGATCGGCACGATGTCGATCAGCGGATCGCTCGACATGATGACGCCGGCGGCGTGCACGCCCCACTGGCGGATCTGCCCCTCGAGGCCCAGCGCGGTCTGGTAGATCTTGCGGACGTCGGCGTCGTCGTCGTGCAGCTTGCGGAAGTCGCCGCCGTCGCCGTACCGCTTGTCGTCCTTGTCGAACAGGCCCTTGAGCGTGACGCCCTTGCCCATGATGTCGGCGGGCAGCGCCTTGGTGATGCGCTCGCCGTGCGAGAACGGGTAGTCCATGACGCGGGCGGCGTCCTTGATCGCGGCCTTGGACTTGAGCCGTCCGAACGTCGCGATCATCGCGACGCGCTCCTCGCCGTACTTGTTGCTGACGTAGCGGATGACCTCGCTGCGACGACGCTCGTCGAAGTCGATGTCGAAGTCGGGCATCGACGGGCGCTCGGGGTTGAGGAAGCGCTCGAAGATCAGGCCGTGCGTCAGGGGGCACAGGTCGGTGATGCGCAGCGCGTAGGCCGCGATCGAGCCGGCACCCGAGCCGCGGCCGGGGCCGACGCGGATGCCGTTGTCCTTGGCCCAGTTGATGAAGTCGGCGACCACGAGGTAGTAGCCGCAGTAGCCCTTGGTGCGGACGACGTCGAGCTCCATCTCGGTGCGGGCGCGCACCTCGTCGGTGATGCCGGCGGGATAGCGGCTCTCGATGCCCTTCCAGACCTCCTTGGTGAACCAGGAGTCCTCGGTCTCGCCCTCGGGGACGTCGAAGCGCGCCATGTAGCCACCGTTGGACTCGGTGAACTCGACGTTGCAGCGCTCGGCAATCAGCAGCGTGTTGTCGCACGCCTCCTTGAGGTCGAAGCGGTCCTCCCACAGGTCGCGCATCTCGGCGGCCGACTTGATGTAGAAGTCGTTGGAGTCGAACTTGAACCGGTTGGGATCGGTCAGGGTGCTGCCCGACTGGACGCACAGCAGCGCCGAGTGGGCCTCGGCGTCCTCGGGGCTGGTGTAGTGCGAGTCGTTGGTGGCGATCGCCGGCAGCCCGAGATCGGCCTTGAGGCGCAGCAGCCCGTCGCGCACGACCCGCTCGATCTCGAGGCCGTGGTCCATCAGCTCGAGGAAGAAGTTCTCCTTGCCGAAGATGTCCTGGAACTCGGCGGCCGAGGCACGGGCCTTCTCGTAGTTGCCGATGCGCAGCCACGTCTGGATCTCGCCGGACGGGCAGCCCGTCGTCGCGATGAGCCCCTTGCCGTAGCGCTGCAGCAGGTCGCGGTCGGCGCGCGGCTTGCGGTACTGGCCCTCGAGGCTCGCGTACGAGCCGATGCGGAACAGGTTGTGCATGCCCTCGGTCGTCTCGGAGAGCAGCGTCATGTGCGTGTACGCACCGCGCCCCGCGACGTCGGCGTCCTTGGCGCCCTTGTTCCACTGCACGGCCTTCTTCTCCGTGCGCGGGATGTTGGGCGTCAGGTAGGCCTCCATGCCGATGATCGGCTTGACACCGTGGGCCTTGGCCTTGCTGTAGAAGTCGTAGGCGCCGTGCAGGTTGCCGTGGTCGGTCATCGCGATGGCCGGCATCTCGAGCTCGGCGGTGCGCTCGAACAGTCCGTCGAGCAGGGCCGCCCCGTCGAGCATCGAGTACTCCGTGTGCACGTGCAGGTGCACGAATGACGAGTCGCTCGACATCGAGAGATGGCCTCCGGGGCTGAGATCTGACCAGACGGACGTGCGGTCTGGGACGGGTCGGGGGAAGGTCTCCAGAGTAGTCGAGGGCCCTGACGAGAATCCGCACCCCGCCGCTTCCGTCCCGCCCTCCGAACGAAAAGTTGTCGGCACCCATACTGGGGTCATGACTGGGCACCCCGACCGCGAGAAGCAGACGTACGCGAGCGTCGACGACTACCTGGCCGCCGCGACGTACGACGTCGAGCCGCGGCTGGCCGAGATGCGCCGCGTCATCACCGAGACGCTGCCGGACGCCGAGGAGACGATCGGCCACAACATGCCGACGTACCGGCAGCACGGGCTCGTCGTGGTGCAGTTCGCCGGGCAGGCCGAGCACACGTCGCTCAACTTCTTCCCGACCGCCGGGGCGTTCGCCCGCTTCGAGGCCGAGCTCGAGCCGTACTCGACCTCGAAGTCGGCGATCAGGTTCTCGCTCGACGAGCCGCTGCCGCTCGAGCTGATCGCCGACGTGACGGCCTTCCGCCTCGCCGAGGCCGCCGAGTTCGCGGCACGCAAGCGCTCGGGCGGCTGATCGGCGCCGTCAGCGGCTGCTGGCGATGCGGTACTGGCGCACCGACAGGGGCACGAAGACCACGAGGATGATCGCGACCCAGATGACGGTGTAGACGGCGGGGTGCTGCATGGCCCACGCGTCGGACTGCGGCGGCCGGCCGCCCGTGTTGCCGAACAGCTCGCGCGAGGCCTGGGTGACGGTCGAGACCGGGTTCCACTCGGCGAACGTCCGGACCACGCCCGGCAGCGTGTCGAGCGGCACGAAGGCGTTGGACACGAACGTCAGCGGGAAGATCACGATGAACGAGGCGTTGTTGATGACCTCGACGCTCGGGACCAGCAGGCCGACCCACGCCATGATCCAGCTGATCGCGTAGGCGAACAGCAGCAGGAGCAGGAAGCCCGCGAGCGCGTCGACGACGCCCTCGCGCATGCGCCAGCCGACCAGCAGGCCCGTCAGCGCCATGATGATCAGCGACAGGACGTTGTAGACGATGTCGGACGTCGTGCGACCCACCAGGACCGCCGAGCGCGACATCGGCAGCGACCGGAACCGGTCGATGATGCCCTTCTGCATGTCCTCGGCCAGCCCCGCGCCGGTGAACGTCGCGCCGAACACGACGGTCTGGGCGAAGATGCCGCCGATCAGGAACTCGCGGTAGTTGACGCCGTCGCCGGGGTCGATCGCGCCGCCGAACACGTACGCGAACAGCAGCACGAACATGATCGGCGAGATCAGCACGAACACGAGGATCTCGGGGACGCGGACGATCTTGATGAGGTTGCGCTTGGCCACGACCCATCCGTCGGTCGCGTGGCGGGTCAGGGTCGTCATGCCGGCACCTCCGTGCCCTCGTCGGTGGATGTGTCGTCGGGCGCGGTCTCGGCCGCCCGCCCGGTGAGGCTCAGGAACACGTCGTCGAGCGTCGGGCGTCGCAGGCCGACGTCGAGGACGTCGATGCGCTGGGCGTCGAGCTCGTCGAGCACGGCGCGCAGCTGGGGCACTCCCCCGTCCACGGCCGCCGTCAGCTCGCGCTCGTTGTCGCCGGTCTGCACCTCGCCGATCGCGACGCGGGCCAGGATGCGGGAGGCGGCGTCGCGCTGCCTCCCGTCGGTCAGCACGATCTCGATGCGCTCGCCGCCGGTCTGCGACTTGAGCTCGTCGGCCGTGCCGCGCGCGATCGCGCGCCCGTGGTCGATCACGACGATGTCGTCGGCCAGCAGATCGGCCTCCTCGAGGTACTGCGTCGTCAGCAGCAGCGTCGAGCCCGATGCGACGAGGTCGCGGATGACGCCCCACATCTGCTGGCGGCTGCGGACGTCGAGGCCCGTCGTGGGCTCGTCGAGGATCAGCACGGGCGGCTCGGCGACCAGCGCGCCGGCCAGGTCGAGGCGGCGGCGCATGCCGCCGGAGTACGTCTTGGACGGACGGTCACCCGCGTCGTCGAGACCGAAGCGCTCGAGCAGGTCGCGGGCGCGCTGGGACGCCGCGGCCTTGGGCATACCGTAGAGGCGGCCGACCATCTGCAGGTTCTCGAACCCCGTCAGGTGCTCGTCGACGGCCGCGTACTGGCCCGACAGGCCGATGCGCGCCCGGACGCCGTCGGGATCCTTGGCGACGTCGATGCCGGCGACCTCGGCGGTGCCGGACGTCGCCTTGAGCAGCGTCGCGAGGATGCGCACCGCGGTGGTCTTGCCGGCACCGTTGGGGCCCAGCAGGCCCATCACCGTGCCCTCGGGCACGGTCAGGTCGAGGCCCGACAGCGCCTCGACGTCCTTGTACGTCTTCACCAGTCCGGTCGCCCGGATCATGTCGGTCATCTCTCGAAGCCTCTCCGTATTCCTATCAGGAACATCAGGGGACATCATGCCGCATCACGCGGACAGAAACCCAGCCTTTCGACCGGACGAACCCGTTCCCGCCCTTCGTTCGCCAGGGAGCGAAGCTGGGGGTACCTCCCGCGAGCGCAGCGAGTGGGGGCCCGTGAGGGCGAAGCCCGAGGCGAAGCACCCGATCGGGCTTGCGTGAGCCGCCTCGCTTCGCTCACGGTCGGCCGCAGGCGGCCTCCCTGGCGACCGAGTGGTTCCGTTCGCCAAGGAGCGCAGCGCGCCGTGACCACCCCCTCGTTCGCCAGGGAGCGCAGCGACCGTGAGGGCGGAGCCCGAGGCGAACCACAGCGTGAGGGCTTGCGTCGGCCGCCTCGCTTCGCTCACGGTCGGCCGCAGGCGGCCTTCCTGGCGACCGAGTGGTTCCGTTCGCCAGGGAGCGCAGCGACCGTGAGGGCGAAGCCCGAGGCGAACCACAGCGTGAGGGCTTGCGTGAGCCGCCTCGCTTCGCTCACGGTCGGCCGCAGGCGGCCTCCCTGGCGACCGGTCGCCAGGGAGGGGGGCCGTGGGCCCTCGAGGGCGGGTCAGACCTGGCGGTAGCTGCTCAAGAAGTTGCCCAGACGCTGGATCGCCTCGGCGAGGTCGCGCGCCCACGGCAGCGTCACGATGCGCAGGTGGTCGGGATCGGGCCAGTTGAAGCCCGTCCCCTGCGTCAGCAGGATCTTCTCCTGCAGCAGCAGGTCGAGCACGAGCTGCTGGTCGTCCTTGATGGGGTACACCTCGGGGTCGAGCCGCGGGAAGGTGTACAGCGCGCCGCGCGGCGCGACGACGCTGACGCCGGGGATCTTGCGCAGCTCGGCGACCGCCGTGTCGCGCTGCTCGAGCAGCCGTCCGCCCGGCAGGATCAGCTCCTTGATCGACTGGTACCCGCCGAGTGCGACCTGGATCGCGTTCTGCGCCGGCACGTTGGGGCACAGCCGCATCGACGCGAGCAGAGTGATGCCCTCGAGGTAGTCCTGCGCGCGCTGCAGAGGCCCCGTCACGACGAGCCAGCCGGCCCGGTAGCCGCACACCCGGTACGCCTTCGACAGGCCGTTGAACGTCAGCGTCAGGACGTCGGGGGCCACGCTCGCCATCGGGATGTGCACGGCGTCGTCGTACAGGATCTTGTCGTAGATCTCGTCGGCCATCAGCACGAGGTCGTGCCGGCGCGCGAGATCGGCAATGCCCGCCAGCGTCTCGCGCGAGTAGACCGCGCCGGTCGGGTTGTTGGGGTTGATGACGACGATGACCTTGGTGCGGTCGGTGATCTTCGACTCGAGGTCGGCCAGGTCGGGGTTCCAGTCGTTGTCCTCGTCGCAGCGGTAGTGCACCGGCACACCGCCCGCGAGGTTCGTCACGGCCGTCCACAGCGGGTAGTCGGGGACGGGGATCAGCACCTCGTCGCCGTTGTCGAGCAGCGCCTGCAGGGCGATCGAGATCAGCTCGGAGACACCGTTGCCGATCCAGACGTCGTCGACGTCGATCTCGGGGAAGCCGTCCTGCAGCTGGTAGTTGTGCACCACGGCGCGGCGCGCCGACTGGATGCCGCGCGAGTCGGAGTAGCCCGCCGAGTCGGGCAGCGCCGCGATGACGTCCTGCAGGATCTCGGCCGGGGCGTCGAAGCCGAACGGCTGGGGGTTGCCGATGTTGAGCTTGAGGATGCGGTGTCCCTCGGCCTCGAGGGCTGCAGCTCGCGCGCTGACGGGTCCGCGGATGTCGTACAGGACATCCCTGAGCTTCTCGGACTGGCGCACGACGGAGGACATGCGCCCATCATTCCACCCGGCGGCCCGCTGCCCCGCGAGTGGTGCATCCCCGTCCCCTGGGGGCACCTCCCGCGAGCGCAGCGAGTGGGGGCCCGGTGCGGTGTGGTCGGACACGCCGTCCCGAAAAGTCCACTCCGCACCTCTCGCGGACGAGGTGGGCGCGGGGGTGGGTCAGCGCGGGAGCGGGTTGTCGTCGATCGTGCGGACGATCTCGAGCGCGTGCACCAGGTCGTCCGGGTACTGCGACTCGAACTCGACGTACTCGCCCGTGCGCGGGTGGACGAAGCCCAGCTTGTGCGCGTGCAGCCACTGCCGGTCGAGGTCGACGCGCTTGGCCAGCGTCGGGTCGGCGCCGTACATCAGGTCGCCGACGCACGGGTGGTGGATCGCGCTCATGTGGACGCGGATCTGGTGGGTGCGCCCCGTCTCGAGCTTGATCGTCAGCAGGCTCGCGAAGCGGTGCGCCTCGAGCGTGTCGTAGTGCGTGATGCTGTCGCGGCCGCCGTCCTTGACCGTGAACTTGAAGTCGTGCTTGGGGTGACGGGCGATCGGGGCGTCGATCGTGCCGGTGTGCGGATCGGGGTGGCCCTGCACGAGCGCGTGGTAGGTCTTGTCGACCGAGCGGTCGCGGAACGCCTGCTTGAGCACGGTGTAGGCGTGCTCGGACTTGGCGACCGCCATGAGCCCGCTCGTGCCGACGTCGAGACGGTGGACGATGCCCTGGCGCTCGGGCGCCCCCGACGTCGAGATGCGGATGCCGACGCCCGCGAGGTGGTCGAGCACGGTCGGCCCCGACCAGCCGACGCTGGGGTGCGCCGCGACGCCGACGGGCTTGTCGACGACCACGATGTCGTCGTCCTGGAACACCAGGCGCATGCCCTCGACCTCGGTCGCCACGACGACCGCGCGGCGCGGCGCCGGGATCGAGGCCTCGAGCACCGAGCCGGCCGACACGCGGTCGGACTTGGCGGGCGCCTGGCCGTCGAGCGACACGTGGCCCTCGGCGACGAGCTCGCTGGCACGGGTGCGCGACAGGCCCAGCAGGCGTGCGAGGGCGCTGTCGACCCGCTCGCCCTCGAGCCCCTCCGGCACCTGGATGACCCGGTGCTCGAGATCGACCTGCTCGAGGTCGGTGTGCGTGCCGTTGTCGGCGGTCATGACTTCTCCTCGCGGGTGCCGTCGATGCGCACGCCCCGCCACGCGCGCCAGACGATGATGATGGCCGCGAACGTCAGCGCGATGTCGGCGACGTTGCCCACGAAGACCCCGTAGTCGATGAAGTCGACGACGTGGCCCTTGAGCGGCGACGGCTCGCGGAAGATGCGGTCCATGAGGTTGCCGAGCGCCCCCGAGAGCAGCAGCCCCAGGCCGACGGCCCAGCCGCGGTCGCGCAGCCGGGGCGCGACGCGGACGACGCCGATGCACACCGCGATCGCGATGATGCTGAGCACCAGCGTGAACCCGGCTCCCGTGCTGAGCGCGGCGCCGGGGTTGCGCAGGAACGTCAGCGACAGGACGCCCGGGATGATCTCGATCGACTCACGGCCCTGCAGCCTCTCGACGGCCACGACCTTGGTGACCTGGTCGAGGACGAGCGACACGACGGCGACGACGGCGAACAGCCGTACGTACGTCCTCGTGGTCGCGCCGTGGTCGTCGCCAGGGCTCAGCGACGCTCCTCGCGCTGCTTGCATGTCATCCGAAGAGGAGTCACTCATGCGCGGCACCCCATTCGCTCGACATATCGCATCCATAGTCCCACGAGGTAGTCATACGCAATCCGGTCGGTCCGCCAGACAGCCCGACCATCGGGCCCATGCGGATCAACTGCCCGTTGCTACACCCCGAAGGCCGATCCGCAGAGTAGGCAGTGCAGCCGAGCCGGATGGTCCGCGGGGATCTTGACTGGTTCGAAACTGTGGCAGGGCGAAGCGACGATCATCATGTCGTTCGGCTCGACCAGGGGCTCGGACTCGTCCGGCAGAATATCGTTGCCACGCTCGTATGTCATGCCCTTGACGCCCCGGAACATGGACTCAAGCCCGTCCTCGACGATGCCCATGACGTGAGGCATCGCCATCTGCTGCGCTACTTCGAGTTGTTCCGTGGTGTACCAAGAGTCCAGGCCTGCTGGTTCGCCGCACAGCGGGCAGTAGTACGTCTCGGCCGCGCCGAAGTTCTCAGCAACTTCGTTCGCAGGGCCGTCATGCCACTTGAACTGCTGCTCGCAATGAGGACATTCTCGACGAATAAAACCGTCGGCGTCCTGTGGAATTTGAACAGAGACTTCGATCTCGAACTCATCGTCCACTGACAAACTCCTCTTGAGCAATCTCTACGCCATCCGCCGTTCTGCCTCGCAACATCACAGTGAAGTAGGCCGGAGTAGAGGACGCGAACGACATGAACCTCGCGGCCGAGACCGACTTACCCGGGGGCAACTTGGGAACTGGGAAGCCTTCTTCGCGCCACTCGCGAGTGCCCTCGCGATCATAAGGCAGCTCGAAATCGAGCTCGTACACGTCTCCCGGTCCATGATTGGTGATCGTCATCCGCTCACTGCTCTTGCCGGCCTTGCTCAAAGAGATTGACATTCGGGGTTGCCCCGAGGTCTGCGAGGAGGGGAGCTTGCGGCCCATCGGGAGTCCGCCCCCCGGCTGCGGGGGCGGCGTGAGGTCACCGTCAGAGTGCCAGTCGGTGCCGTCGAGCACGACCGAACATCCAGCCGTCTTCAAGCGAGTCGCCAAGTCTTGGCGCTTCTCCACTGAGTTGTTCAAACGGACAACGTGGCGCCCGTGTATGTCGCTGAAGCTACGGATCTGCCCCAGTTCGACGATGATCGTCCGATCCTCATCCCGTGCCAGCGCCATCCCTGCTTCGAACAGCACGTTCGGCCGGGGCTGCATCTGAGGTTGCGTATCTGGGTCGTCCGGGGAAGTCAGAGACTCGTGAAGATGCGCTACGTCATCCGGAGTCTGAAGGACCACGACGGCTTGAGCCTGACCGAACGCGACATTGAGAACTTCGCCGATGTACGGGGAACCCTTCCCCGTCATCGCGATTGCGCGGGCCCATTCGATCGGCTCGAGCCCGATAGACCGCAAGAATGCGAACACACCGCGGCGAGCGGCATCGTTACGTCCGTGAATTACGAAAACTTTGCGCGGATCCACTTCGGACGCCGAACTGTCGACCGTCATGCTTCTCCTGAACTCTCCGTGCGTTTACCGGAGAGTATCGGAGGCCTCGGACAATCAGTCTGTAATGAGCGACGAGTTCATCGTCTTTCCTCGCGCTGCTTGCATGTCATGCACAGTGTCGCACGCGGGAACGCGATCAAACGATTCTTGCCGATCGCCTCGCCGCAGACCTCGCACTGGCCGTAGGTGCCCTTCTCGAGCCGGTCGAGCGCCTTCTCGGTCTGCAGCAGCAGCTCGCTCTGGTTGGCGCGCAGCGACATCTCGGCATCGCGCTCGAGGCCCTTGGAGCCGACGTCGGCCTGGTCGTTGCCGGCACCGTCGACACCGTCGCGCAGCAGGTCCTGCAGCTCGCGGGCCGAGGCGTCGAGCTCGACGCGCAGCCGGGCGAGATCGCCCTCCAGCTCGGTGCGGACCTCCTTGGCCTCGGCTGCGGTCCAGGGGGTCTCGTCCGCTCGCACGGCGAGCTTGGTGTTTGGCATGCACGAAGGTTAGACCCCCGTCAGGACAATGCCAACTCGCACCGCCGCAGGCTCCGCGCCGCCCACCCGTAGAATTGAGGGTGTGACTTCGCACGCGTCTGACACCCCGTCCTACCGGCCGGTTCCGGCCCACGTCGACCTCCCGGTCCTGGAGCGCGAGATCCTCGATCTGTGGGCCGACCAGGGCACCTTCGCGGCGACGCTCGACACCCCCGCCGACGCTCCGCGCTGGACGTTCTACGAGGGTCCCCCGACGGCCAACGGCACCCCCGGCACCCACCACGTCGAGGCCCGCGTCTTCAAGGACGTCTTCCCGCGGTTCAAGACGATGCAGGGCTACCACGTCGACCGCAAGGCCGGCTGGGACTGCCACGGCCTGCCCGTCGAGATCGCGGTCGAGAAGGAGCTGGGCTTCAACGGCAAGCCCGACATCGAGGCCTACGGCATCGCCGAGTTCAACGCGAAGTGCCGTGAGGCCGTCGTCCGCAACGTCGATCTCTTCGAGGAGATGACCGACCGGATGGGCTACTGGGTCGACATGGAGCACCCCTACCGGACGATGGAGCCGGCCTACGTCGAGAGCGTCTGGTGGGCGCTGTCGACGATCTTCAAGAAGGGGCTGCTGACCGAGGACTACCGCGTCGCCCCCTACTGCCCGCGCTGCGGCACGACGCTGTCCGACCACGAGCTCGCGCAGGGCTACGAGACGATCACCGACCCGTCGGTCTACGTCCGCTTCCCCCTCACGTCCGGCCCGCTGGCCGGACGCGCGTCGATGCTGGTGTGGACGACGACGCCCTGGACCCTCGTGTCGAACACGGCCGTCGCGGTCAACCCCGCGTTCACCTACGTGCTGGCCACCGGCGGCGACGAGACGCTGCTGGTCGCCGAGTCGCTGGTCGAGAAGGCGCTGGGCGAGGGCTGGACGACGACGGGCGAGACGTTCTCGGGCGCCGAGATGGAGCGGTGGACGTACCAGCGTCCGTTCGAGCTCATCGAGTTCCCGAGCCCCGCGCACTTCGTGGTGCTGGCCGACTACGTCACGGCCGACGACGGCACGGGACTGGTGCACCAGTCCCCCGCGTTCGGTGCCGACGACATGATCGTGTGCAAGGGATACGACCTGCCGGTCGTCAACCCGATCCGTCCCGACGGGCACTTCGAGGACGACGTCCCGCTCGTCGGCGGGCAGTTCTTCAAGGCCGCCGACCGGGTGCTCGCCGACGACCTCGCGTCCCGGGGGCTGATGTTCGCCGAGCTGGCCTACGAGCACGCGTACCCGCACTGCTGGCGCTGCCACACGCCGCTCATGTACTACGCGCTGCCCGCCTGGTACATCCGCACGACGGCCGTCAAGGACCGCCTGCTGGCCGAGAACGCCGACACCAACTGGTTCCCCGGCACGATCAAGAACGGCCGCTACGGCGACTGGCTGACCAACAACATCGACTGGTCGCTGTCGCGCAGCCGCTACTGGGGCACGCCCCTGCCGATCTGGCGCAACGACGCCGATCCGTCCCGCCTCGTGTGCGTCGAGTCGCTGGCCGAGCTGTCGGGCCTCACGGGACGCGACCTGTCCGACCTCGACCCGCACCGTCCCTACATCGACGACGTCACGTTCGAGATCGAGGGCGAGGCGGGCACGTACCGCCGGGTCCCCGACGTCATCGACGCCTGGTTCGACTCGGGCTCGATGCCGTTCGCGCAGTGGGGCTACCCGCACGCCGAGGGCTCGCAGGAGAAGTTCGAGCAGGCGTACCCCGCGCAGTACATCGCCGAGGCGATCGACCAGACGCGCGGCTGGTTCTACTCGCTGATGGCCGTCGGCACCCTGGTCTTCGACCAGAGCTCGTACGAGAACGTCGTCTGCCTGGGCCACATCCTGGCCGAGGACGGCAAGAAGATGAGCAAGCACCTCGGCAACATCCTGCTGCCGATGCCGCTGATGGACGAGCACGGCGCCGACGCCCTGCGCTGGTTCATGGCGTGCTCGGGCTCGCCGTGGGCCCCGCGCCGCATCGGCAACACCGCGCTGTCGGAGATCGTCCGCAAGGTGCTGCTGACGTACTGGAACACGACGGCCTTCCACGTCCTCTACGCCCGCACGGAGGGGTGGACCCCCACGTCCGGCAGCGTCCCGCCGGTCGCCGAGCGCGAGGTGCTCGACCAGTGGCTGCTGTCCGAGCTGCACACCCTCACGCGCGACGTCACCGCGGCGCTCGAGCAGTTCGACACCCAGACCGCCGGCACGCGGATCGCCGGATTCGTCGACGACATGTCGAACTGGTACGTCCGCCGCTCGCGCCGCCGCTTCTGGCGCGGTGACGCCGCGGCGTTCGCGACGCTGCACGAGACGCTCGACGTCCTGACCCGCCTCATGGCACCCCTCACGCCGTTCATCGCCGAGCGCGTCTGGCAGGACGTCATCGTGCCCGTGACGCCCGACGCCCCCGCCTCGGTGCACCTCGCGACGTGGCCCGTCGCCGACGAGTCGCTGATCGTCGACGGCCTCGGCGCCCGCGTCGACCTCGCGCGCCGCGTCACCGAGCTGGGACGCGCGGCCCGCGCCGAGGCCAAGGTGCGCACGCGTCAGCCCCTGCGACGTGCGCTGCTGGCCTCGGCCAGCTTCCACCGGCTCGAGGCCGACCTGCGGGCCGATATCGCCGAGGAGCTCAACGTCCGCGAGCTGCAACCGTTCGGCGAGGGCGGCGAGGACCTCGTCGAGTACTCGCTGAAGGGCAACTTCCGCAACCTCGGCAAGCGATTCGGCAAGGGGACGCCCGCCGTCGCCGCCGCGATCGCCGCGCACGACGACCCGGCGGCCGTCGCGCACGCGCTCCTGGGCGGCACGACGGCGTCCGTCGAGGTCGACGGCCGGTCCGTCGAGCTCACCGCCGACGACGTCGTCGTCTCGGAGCGTCCGCGCGAGGGCTGGTCGGTCGTCAACGACCAGGGCGAGACCGTCGCCCTCGACCTCGAGCTCGACGACGAGCTCCGGCTCGCGGGCTCGGCCCGCGAGGCGATCCGCGTCATCCAGGAGGCCCGCAAGTCGTCGGGGCTCGAGATCAGCGACCGCATCGCGGTGACGTGGACGGCCGACGGCGGCATGGCCGATGCGCTGCGCACCCACGCGTCCCTCATCGCCGACGAGGTGCTGGCCACGTCGATCACCGAGACGTCCGACGCGTCGGCCTTCTCCGACGACGAGCTGGGCTTCGCCTTCACCGTCACCAAGGTCTAGGCGCACGACGCACGGACGCAGAACGGCCCGCCTCCGAGGAGGCGGGCCGTTCGGGTGGTGCGGTGTGGCTAGAGGTTCTCGTCGTCGCCGAGCAGCGAGCGGAGACGGCGCGGGGCCGCGTCTGCCGGTGCCTGGACGGGCGTCGAGGCCGTGGTGCTCTCGTTGGCCGCGAGCTGGTCGAGCTGGCTCTGGAAGTAGTTCTTGAGCCGGGCGCGGTACTCACGCTCGTACGCCCGCAGGTGCTCGACCTCGCGCTGGATCTCGTAGCGATCGCGCTCGATCGTCGCGACGGCGGCCGTGCGACGCTCGTTGGTCTCCTCGTCGAGCTTCTGCGCGCGGATGCGGGCGTCGGTCTCAAGGCGGTCGGCCTTGCCACGGGCCTCGTTGGTGATGCGCTCAGCCTTCGCACGCGCCTCGCCGACCATGCGGTCGGCCTCTTCCTTGGCCGCGTCCATGAGCTGGTCGGCGTTGGTCGAGGCGATCTCGAGCAGACGGGCGGCCGCCGAGGAGGCGTCGCCCATCGACGGACGAGGCGTCGCGACCGGCGCCGGAGCCGCGGCGACCGGCGCGGGGGCCGGCTCGGGCTCGGGAGCCTTGACGGGCTCGGGCTCGGGGGCCTTGGCCAGCTCCTGCACCGCAGGGGTCGGCGCAGACTGCGCGGCGGGGGTCGACGACGAGAGGGCCGGGATCAGTCCGGTCGGCTCGCCGGTCGATGCGGCAGCTACCTTGGCGCGAAGTTCTTCGTTCTCGACCGTCAGACGCTCGAGCTCGGCCTCGACCTCGTCGAGGAACTGGTCAACTTCGCCCATGTCATAGCCTTCGCGAAGACGGACTGGCGTAAAACGCTTGTTACGCACGTCCTCTGGCGTCAGTGGCATGAGTACACCTCGGGTTTCGGGGTAGTCCTGGGGACTCGGAGACTCCACCGTACTCGGTGGGCGTTCACTTCTGCCACAGGCGTACCGACCTCGGTCAGAAGAACGTGAGCTCGACGATGCGCTGCAGGATGTAGATGCCGATGATCAGGATCATGGGCGACAGGTCGAGCATCACCGAGCCGAGGCGCAGCGGGGGGATGACGTTGCGGACGGCGCGCAGCGGCGGGTCGGTCACGGAGTACAGACCCTCGCACAGCACCGCCACGACGCCGCGGGGACGCCAGTTGCGCGCCAGCATCTGCACCCAGTCGAGCACGAACCGGGCGATCAGCAGCAGCAGCGCGATCCACAGGACGAAGAGCAGGATGTTGCCGACTGTGGCCATCCGTCAGCTCTGGTTGAAGAAGCCGCCGGCAGCGATGCGCTGCTTGTCCTCGTCGGTGACCGAGATGTTCTCGGGCGACAGCAGGAACACCTTGGCGGTGACGCGGTTGATCGATCCGTGCACCGCAAAGACCAGGCCCGCGGCGAAGTCGACGAGGCGCTTGGCGTCGTCGTCGTCGATCTCGGAGAGGTTCATGATGACGGGCACGCCGGCGCGGTACTGCTCGCCGACCGTGCGGGCGTCGTTGTAGGTGCGCGGCGTCACGGTCTCGATGCGCGCGAGGTCGGACGCCGTGGAGGCGCGACGCTCAGGACGCTCGACCCGCTCGGGACGACGGCGCTCGTCGATGCTGGAGACCGTGGAGGGCCGCACGACGGCGGGAGCGGCCTGACGCGCGGGCGCCTGCTGCCGGGCCGGGGCCTCGTCGGGCTCGAGCTCGTCGAACTCGTCGTCGAAGTCGGCCTGTTCGACGAGTCCGAGGTACTCGCCGACCTTCCGCATTGCGCCAGCCATGATTTCTCCGTGGGTCCGTGTCGGTTGTGACAGTGCTGAGATTACCCGGTGACGGCACGCTCGCCGAGCACCGAACGCCCGATCCGCAGGTGTGTCGCGCCGGCGGCGACGGCGGCCTCGAGGTCGCCGCTCATGCCGGCCGACACGATCGACGCGTCGGGGTGGTCGCGGCGCAGCTCGGCCGACAGCCGCACCAGGTGGTCGAAGTGCGGCCGGGGGTCCTCGCCGAGCGGCGCGACGGTCATGAGGCCGCCGAGCTCGAGGCCCGGTGCGCCGGCGATCGCGTCGGCGACGACGCCGATGCCGTCGGGCAGGACACCGGCCCGCCCGGCGTCGGTGGCCTGGAAGTCGACCTGCACGAGGCACGTCAGCGTCCGGCCCGCCGCCTCGGCACCCCGCGACAGCGAGTTGACGAGCTTGACGCGGTCGACGCTGTGCACGAGGTCGGCGTAGCGGGCCACGGCACCGGCCTTGTTGGTCTGCAGCCCGCCGAGGAAGTGCCAGCGCAGGGGCGCGGCGACCTGCTCGGCCTTGTCGCCGGCCTCGGGGTGCCGGTTCTCGCCGACGTCGACGACGCCCAGCTCGGCCAGGATCTCGACGTCGGAGGCGGGATAGGTCTTGGTGACCACGACGAGCGTGATCTCGTCGCGCGAGCGACCGGCGGCGGCGCACGCCTCGACGATGCGCTGCTCGGTCTCGGCCAGTGACGCCGTCAGCTCGGCGCGACGGTCGTCGACGTCGGCGCTCACCGGACCACCGCCACGGCGCCGAAGCGGCCGGAGTCCTGGCCCTGCCGGCGGTACGAGAACCACCGGTCGTGCTCGATCGTGCACTCGTCGGCCCCGAGGTCGGTCGCATCGACGTCGTCGGCGGCCAGCTGCGCCAGCACGCCCGCGCCGACGTCGATCGACGCGGTGCCCCACGACGTGTTGGCGCGGGCCTGCGGGACGACCTCGGCGACGGCGTCGGCCATGGCGGCAGGCAGCTCGTAGCACCGTCCGCAGGCGCGCGGGCCGACCCAGGCCCGCAGGCGGGACGTGCCGCGGGCGCGCATCGCGCGCACGGCGGCCGGGACGACCCCCTTGACGAGCCCCTCCCGTCCGCAGTGCACCACGGCCGCGACCCCCTGGCCGGCCAGCACGACCGGCGTGCAGTCGGCGACCCGCACCAGCACGGCGGTGCCCGGGCGGTCGGTCAGCAGCGCGTCGGCCACCGGCACGTCGCCGTCGGCGACGGCATCGGCCCACACGACGTCGTTGCCGTGCACCTGGGTCATGCGCACGAGCCGGTCGGCGCCGACGGCCCCGCCGACGAGCGCGAGGTTGTCGGCGACCCGCGCGGGGTCGTCACCGTTGGACGTGCCGAGGTTGAGCGAGCCCCACGATCCCTCGCTCGTGCCACCGCTGCGGTCGGTGAACGCGAACGAGACGTCGCCGTGGCTGCCCTCGAACCAGATCACCCGTCGCGTCCCCGATCCGCTCAGCGCAGGAAGTCGGGCACGTCGAGGTCGTCGCCGTAGTCGGCCGGCAGCGGCTCGGGCGGCGACGTGCGGCGGCCCGCACCGTCGCGCGGGGGCAGGCTCGGGCGTCCGCCGTCGAGGTACGGGTCGGGCGGCAGGTAGCTCTCGGCCGTCGGCGGCGAGGCGGCCGCCGGCGGGGCGACCGGCGGATCGGACGGGGCGGGGTTCTCCTTGAGCAGCGCGGGCTTGGTGGCGTCGCGCAGCATCGGCTCTCCCCCGTCGAAGCCGGCCGCGATGACGGTGACCCGCACCTCGTCGCCCAGGGCGTCGTCGATGACCGCACCGAAGATGATGTTGGCGTCGGGGTGCACGGCGTCGGCGACCAGGCCGGCGGCCTCGTTGATCTCGAACAGGCCGAGGTCGGAGCCACCGGCGATCGACAGCAGGACGCCGCGGGCGCCCTCGATCGACGCCTCGAGCAGGGGGCTGGAGACGGCGCTCTCGGCGGCGACGGCCGCCCGGTGCTCACCGCGGGCCGAGCCGATGCCCATCAGGGCGGAGCCGGCGTCGGACATGACCGACTTGACGTCAGCGAAGTCGAGGTTGATCAGGCCCGGCGTCGTGATGAGGTCGGTGATGCCCGAGACGCCCTGGTGCAGGACCTGGTCGGCCTGGCGGAACGAGTCGAGCAGGCTGACGTTGGGGTCGCTGATCGACAGGAGCCGGTCGTTGGGGATCACGATCAGCGTGTCGACCTCGTCGCGCAGCGCCTGGATGCCGGCGTCGGCCTGGCCCGAGCGGTTGCGACCCTCGAACTTGAACGGACGCGTCACGACGCCGATCGTCAGGGCGCCCAGCGAGCGGGCGATGCGGGCCACGACGGGCGCGCCGCCGGTGCCGGTGCCGCCGCCCTCGCCGGCCGTCACGAAGACCATGTCGGCGCCCTTGATGGCGGCCTCGATCTCCTCGGCGTGGTCCTCGGCGGCCTGCTTGCCGATCTCGGGGTTGGCGCCGGCGCCGAGCCCGCGCGTCGAGTCGCGACCGACGTCGAGCTTGACGTCGGCGTCGCTCATGAGCAGGGCCTGGGCATCGGTGTTGAT
This sequence comes from Aeromicrobium sp. Root472D3, assembly GCF_001426485.1. Classification (GTDB taxonomy): domain Bacteria; phylum Actinomycetota; class Actinomycetes; order Propionibacteriales; family Nocardioidaceae; genus Aeromicrobium. The sequence goes on from NZ_LMET01000001.1 coordinate 2,780,288, forward strand.
CGCGATGAACTCGACACCCTTGAGCCCCACCTCGATCATCCGGTTGACGGCGTTGACTCCGCCGCCGCCGATGCCGACGACCTTGATCACGGCGAGGTAGTTCTGGACCGCCATCGTGTGTCCCTTCCGAGGATGTTGCGCAGTGTGGACGAGCTCGGTCTGAGACTCGTGGAGAACGTTCTCGATCGGCAGGCGGTAAACCTTAACCCTGAGGTAAAGAGTTATAGTTATGTCAACCTGCGACCTACCGAGAACGGTACGCGGACGTCGCGGTCCGGCGGCTCCGACACGCCGCGACTACGGCGTCGTGGTGGGCTGGTCGGGGGCGCTCACGTCGTAGCGCGACGCCTCGAGCCGCAGCAGCGGCGTCAGCACCTGCAGCTTGCGCCGTCCGTCGGCGCTGCTCCCCCACACGACCGTGCGGCCCTTGCTCAGCGTGAGCTCGATCGAGTCCTTGCTGCCGGCCGACACGGACTCGATCTCCTGGCGCAGCGCCGGGTCGCGCTCGCCGATCTGCACCACGACGGCGGCGACCGCCTCGGACGTCTGCAGGCGGTTGCGCGGCTCGCTGACGTCGATCGTCGCCTCGAGCAGCCCGTCGGGCGGTGAGCCGTACGAGCGGAAGGCGATGCCGTTGCGGTCGACCCCTCGCACCTCGCCGTCGACGCGCGTCCACATCACGGACCTGCGCTCGACGATCGTGATCGACACGGTGTGCGGCCACGACCGCCCCACGTCGACGGTGTCGACGCGGTCGAGCGCCGACACGCGCTGCTCGATCGCCTCGACGTCGACGCGCGCCAGGGGACGCCCCACCGGCACCTGCGCCGCCCGCAGCACCTGCGACTGCTTGAGCGTCGTGCGGCCCGCGACCTCGACGTCGCGCACCGACAGGACGCTCGAGAACCACACCAGCCACACCAGCGCGCCGAGCGCGACGACGCCCAGCACCGCGAGGACGATGCGCAGCCAGCGGCGTCGACGCTCCGACCGGCTGCGCTCGAAGAACCGGTCGGCCGTCATGCCAGCGCCTCGAGGACCGCGGGGCCGACCGTCGTGATGTCACCCGCCCCGAGCGTCAGCAGCAGGTCGCCGGGCCGCAGCTCGGGCAGCAGGACGTCGGCCAGCCCGGGGACCGGGCCGCCCAGGGTCGCGACGGGGCCGACGACGGCGTCGGCCACCAGCGCGGCGGTGACGGCCGGGTCGGGGTCCTCGCGCGCGAGGTAGATGTCGGCGACGACGACGCGGTCGGCGGCCGACAGGGCCGCGCCCATCTCGGCGCCGTACAGCCGCGTGCGGCTCACGAGGTGGGGCTGGTACGCCACGACCAGCCGGTCGGTGCCGGCGACGGCACGTGCCGCGGCAAGGTCGGCGGCGATCTCGGTCGGGTGGTGCGCGTAGGAGTCGTACACGCGGACGCCGCCGGCCTCGCCCAGCGACTGCATGCGGCGGTTGGCCCCCGTGTAGGCCCCGAGCCCCGCGATGAGCAGGTCGACGTTCTGGTCGAGCAGCAGCCCCGTGCCGAGCGCCAGCAACGCGTCGAGCGCGTAGTGCGCGCCCGGGACGGCCAGCTCGACCGGACCGAGGTCGACCCCCCGCAACGAGGCCGTGAACGTCGTCCGGGTGCCGTCGACCCGCAGGTGCTGCCCCATCAGGTCGGCGTCCTCGGCGAATCCCGCCGTCACGACCTCGAGTCCCGCGGCGCGGGCGACGTCGGCGAGGTGCCCCGCCCCGGGGTCGTCGGCGCTCAGCACGACGAAGCGTCCGACCCGTCCGACGAACTCGTCGAATGCCGCGGCGTAGGCCTCGACCGTGCCGTAGTTGTCGAGGTGGTCGGCGTCGACGTTGGTCACGACGGCCCCCTCGGGCCGGTAGACCAGGAAGGCGCCGTCGCTCTCGTCGGCCTCGGCGACCAGCAGGTCGCCCGATCCGAGCCGGGCGTTGGCCCCGAGGCTCGCGACCTCGGCGCCGATCGCGTAGGACGGCTCGGCGCCGGCCGCGATCAGCGCGCACGTCAGCATCGCCGTCGTGGTGGTCTTGCCGTGGGTGCCGGCGACGGCGATCGTGCGCCGACCCTCCATGACCGACCGCAGCCCCGCCGAGCGCGGCCACAGCCGCAGGCCGCGACGCTGCGCCTCGACGATCTCGGGGTTGTCGTCGCGCACCGCGGTCGACGCGATGACGGTGTCGACGCCGTCGAGCTGCGACGGGTCGTGGCCGACGTGGCACACGATGCCCTCGGCACGCAGGGCCCGCACGACCGCGGAGTCGAAGGCGTCGCTGCCGCTGACGGTGACGCCCTGCTGCGCCATGAGCCGCGCGATCGCGGACAGACCGGCCCCGCCGATGCCGATGAAGTGCACGTGCCCCAGCTCGCCGACAGGCGGGATGACGGAGGGGACCTCGATCCTCACGCCTTCTCCCCCGCCGCCTCGCGGATCATCGCCGCGAGCTTCTCGTCGGCGTCGCGCGCGACGATGCCCGCGGCGGCCTCCGACATCGCGGCGAGACGCCCCTCGTGCGAGACCAGCGGGATCACGACGTTGTCGATCCAGGTGGGCGTCAGCGCGGCGTCGTCGATCAGCAGCGCTCCCCCGGCCTGCACGACGGGGTGCGCGTTATGGGCCTGCTCGCCGTTGCCGATCGGCAGCGGCACGAACGCGGCCGGCAGCCCGGTGGCCGCGACCTCGGTGACGGTGTTGGCGCCGGCGCGGCACACGATCAGGTCGGCGGCGGCGTACGCGAGGTCCATGCGGTCGATGAACGGCACGACGACGTAGGGCGGGTCGCCCGGACGCGGGTTGACCACGACCTCCTCGGGTCGGCCGGCCGCGTGCAGCACCTGGACGCCCGCCGCCGCGAGGTCGCGGGCCGCTGCCGAGACGGCGTGGTTGATGCGCCGGGCGCCCTGCGAGCCGCCCGTGACGAGCAGCGTCGGGCGGTCGGCGTCGAGGCCGAAGAACTGCCGTGCCTCGTCGCGGGCGGCGGCCCGGTCGAGCCGGGAGATCTCGCGACGGATCGGCAGGCCGACGAACCGGGCGTGCGGCAGGTCGGTGTCGGGGAAGCTCGTCGCGACGTGCGGGGTGAACCGCGCGCCCAGCTTGTTGGCGATGCCCGGGATCGCGTTGCCCTCGTGCACCACCAGGGGGATGCGCCGGCGACGTGCCACCAGGTAGGCCGGCACCGACACGTAGCCGCCGAAGCCGACGATGACGTCGGGACGCACGCGGTCGACGACGTCGCCCGTCGCGCGGACCGCGGCCCTCAGCCGTCCGGGCACCTGCACCATGGCCTTGCCGGGGCGGCGCGGCAGCGGCACGGGCGGCACGAGCTCGAGCGGGTAGCCGGCCTGCGGGATCAGGGTGACCTCGAGCCCGCGCGGGGTGCCGAGGCACGTGATGTCGACGCCCGCGTCGGCCAGCACGGCCGCGGTCGCGAGCAGGGGGGAGGTGTGTCCGGCGGTTCCACCACCGGCGAGGAGCACGCGCACGCGTCATCGCCTCCCTGCGACGCGGACGGGGTGCGGGGCCGCGGCGCGCTTGCGGTTGGCGCGTCCGGCCGCGAGGGCCCGCTTGGCGCCCGGCTCGGTCGTGGCGCAGTTCAGCAGGATGCCCAGGGACACGAGGGTCACGAGCAGGCTCGAGCCGCCGTACGAGATGAGCGGCAGCGGGATGCCGATGACCGGCAGCATCCCGAGCACCATGCCGATGTTGATGATGGCCTGGATCAGCAGCCAGATCGTGATGCCGGACGCGGCGTAGCGGACGAACGGCTCCCGCGTGCGCATCGCGATGCGCATGCCGGCGAAGCCCAGCACGATGAACAGCACCAGGACGACGAGCGTGCCGAGCAGGCCGAGCTCCTCGCCGATCACGGCGAGGATGAAGTCGGTGTGGGCCTCGGGCAGCGACCCCCACTTCTGCCGGCTCCCGCCGAGCCCGACGCCCCAGAAGCCGCCGCGGGCCAGGGCCATCATGCCCTTGATGGCCTGGTAGCCGGCACTGTCGGGATCGGCCTGCGGGTTGGTGAAGTTCAGCAGGCGCTCGACGCGGTGCGGCGAGTTGGCGACCGCGACGACCAGGCCGACGAACAGACCCGCGACGATGCCGCCCATCTGGCGCCGGGGCAGGCCCGCGATCCACAGCATGCCGACGGTCAGGGCGAAGATCACGACCGCGGTGCCGAGGTCGCGCTGCAGCACGACGAGCAGGCCGACCGCACCGGCGACCGGCACCATCGGCGTCAGGACGTAGCGCGGCGTCGACAGGTACTTCTGCCGGCGGGCGTAGAGATCGGCGATCCACAGCACGAGGGCCAGCTTGGCGAACTCGGACGGCTGCAGCTGGAACCCGCCGAACAGCGGGAGCCAGTTGCGGTTGCCGTTGACCGTGATGCCGACACCGGGGATGAAGGTCGCGCAGATCAGGGCCACCGAGACCAGCAGGAACGGCAGGATCAGCCGGCGGATCAGGCTCAGCGGCATGCGGGCCGCGACGACAGCGCCCGTGATGCCCAGCACCGCGAAGATCAGCTGGCGCAGGACGATCGAGAACGAGTTGCCGTAGTGCACCAGCGCGAAGACCGAGCTGGCGCTCAGCACCATGATCAGCCCGATGCCGAGCAGCAGCGCCGAGGTGCCGAGCACGAGCTGGTACGACGCGAGCGGACGCTCGAGCGTCCGGCGTATCGCCTCGCTGGTGCTCCGCATCGTGGTCGTCCTCCGTGCCCGGGCTGGTCTGTCGGGGTGCTCGTGTCTCGGTGGGGCTACGACCGGTCGCGCAACCTGTGCACCGCCGCCGCGAAGCTGTCGCCCCGGGCGGAGTAGTTGCGGAACTGGTCCATGGAGGCGCACCCCGGGGCCAGCAGCACCGTGTCGCCCCGACGGGCGAGCGGGGCGGCGACCTCGACGACGCGATCCATGGGGTCAGTCTCGCCGGTGTCGACCTCCACGACCGGCACATCAGGCGCGTGTCGCCGCAGCGCGTCGGCGACGACGGCGCGGTCGGCACCGACGAGGACCACGGCCCGGAGCCGGTCGCGGGTCGCGATCACGAGCTCGTCGAACGTCGCACCCTTGGCCAGTCCCCCGGCGATCCAGACGACGTCGTCGAATCCCTGCAGCGACGCCTGCGCCGCGTGCGGGTTGGTGGCCTTGGAGTCGTCGACCCAGCGGACGCCGTCGATCTCGGCGACGTCGGCGATGCGGTGGGCGTCGGGGCTGAACGCGCGCAGGCCGTCGCGGACGGCGCGCGGCTCGACGCCGTGGGCCCGCGCGAGGGCCGCCGCCGCGAGGGCGTCCGCGACGACGTGCGGTGCCGGGACGCGGCTCGCGTCGCCGTGCGCGGCCAGCCCGATGTCGCCGAGGCTGCCGAGCTCGGCGGCGCTCGAGATGCGTCCGGGGATGAAGGCGCGGTCGGCGATCGCGTCGTCGACGAGGCCGATCATGCCCGTGGCGGGGATGCCGAGCGTGAACCCGATCGCCCGGCAGCCCTCGACGACCTCCGCGTCCTCGACCATCCGCTCGGTCGCGGGGTCCTGCACGTTGTAGACCGCCGCGACCTGGGTGCGCTCGTAGATGCGCGCCTTGTCGGCGCTGTAGGCGTCGAGACCGCCGTGCCAGTCGATGTGGTCGGGCGCGACGTTGAGCACGGCGCTGGCGCGGGCCGAGATCGACCGGCTCCAGTGCAGCTGGTAGCTCGACAGCTCGACCGCCAGGACGTCGAAGGGCTCGGGGTTCATGACGGCCTCGAGGACCGGCGTGCCGACGTTGCCGACGGCCAGCGCGTTGAGGCCCTGCGCCCGCAGGATCGACTCGAGCATCTGTACCGTCGTGGTCTTGCCGTTGGTGCCCGTGACCGTCAGCCACGGCGCGGCGTCCTGGCCGCGCAGCCTCCACGCGAGCTCGACCTCGCCCCAGACCGGGACGCCGCGGGCCGCGGCCTCCGCGAGCAGCGGTGTCGACGGCGACCAGCCGGGCGACGTCACGACCAGGTCGACGCCGTCGGGGAACGTCGCGGTGGAGCCGGGGCCGATGCGGACGTCGACGCCCAGGATCTCGAGCAGCGTCGCCTTCTCGCGCAGCGCGTCGTCGTCGCCGTCGTCGAGCGCGACGACGTCGGCGCCCAGGTGCTGCAGGGTGTCGGCGGCCGCGAAGCCGCTGACGCCGAGGCCGCCCACGGCCGCACGGACGCCCTCCCAGGACGACTCGCGCCCCAGGGTGGAGATGTCGACCGTCATACGCCCGTGACCCACTCGCTGTAGAAGATGCCGAGGCCCGCGGCGACGCACAGGCCGCTGATGATCCAAAAACGGACGACGATCGTGATCTCGGCCCAGCCCAGCAGCTCGAAGTGGTGCTGCAGGGGCGCCATGCGGAAGATCCGTTTGCCGCCGGAGATCTTGAACCACCCGACCTGCAGGATCACCGACATCGTGATCGCGACGAACAGGCCGCCGATGACGACGAGCAGCAGCTCGGTGCGGGTCATCAGGGCGAAGCCGGCCATCGCGCCGCCGAGCGACAGCGAGCCCGTGTCGCCCATGAAGATCTTGGCCGGCGAGGCGTTCCACCACAGGAAGCCGAAGCAGGCACCCGTCAGGGCCGAGGCGACGACCGCGAGGTCGAGCGGGTCGCGCACCTCGTAGCACTTCATCCCGGGGTTGACCGAGCAGTTCTGCCCGCTCTGCCAGATGTTGATGAAGATGTAGGCGCCGAACACCATCATGGCCGAGCCGATCGCCAGACCGTCCAGGCCGTCGGTCAGGTTGACGCCGTTGCTGGTGCCGGCGACGAGCAGCAGCACCCAGATGACCAGCAGCACGGTCGGCAGACGCCAGCCGTCGATGTCGCGGGTGAACGAGATGGCGTGCGTGATCGGGGTGCGCCCGGTGTCGTCCTCCCAGCCGATCGCGAGCCACGCGAAGATCAGTCCGACGACGGTCTGGCCGATCAGCTTGGCCTTGCTGCGCAGGCCGAGGTTGCGCTGCTTGGAGACCTTGATGAAGTCGTCGAGGAAGCCGATCGCGCCGAGCCCCACGAACAGGAACAGCAGCAGCAGGGCCGAGGCGCTGGGCGCCGTCTGCGTCGCGAGCTTGGCCGCGAAGTAGCCGATCACGACCGCCACGATGATGACGAGGCCGCCCATCGTCGGCGTGCCGCGCTTGGTGTGGTGGGACGTCGGACCGTCGTCGCGGATCAGCTGGCCGTAGCCCTGCTTGACGAGCACCGAGATCGCGAACCGGGTGCCGATCAGGGTCACCAGCAACGACAGCGCTCCTGCGATCAGGATGGCCTTCATCGCGTGGTGGTTCCTTCCAGCAGTGCTCGGGCGACGCGTTCGAGACGAACGCCCCTCGATGCTTTCACAAGAACCACCTCGTCCCCCGACAGGCTCGCGGGGAGTGTGTGGGTCGCCACATCGACGTCGGTCACGGTCTCGGCGACGGCTCCGGCCCCCTCGGCGATGCCGTGGGCACCGTCGCCGACGACGACCACGCGGGCGTATCCCAGCTCGGCCGCCAGGCGCCCGATGCGGCGGTGCGCGTCGTCGGCGTCGTCGCCGAGCTCGAGCATCGCACCCAGCACCGCGACGGCACGCCCGCCGCCGATCGCCGCCACGGCGCGCAGCGCGGCCTCCATCGACTCGGGGTTCGCGTTGTAGGCGTCGTTGACGACGACGAGGCCGTCGTCGCGGACGTGCCGCTCCATGCGCATGGGCGACGTGGCGCTGCCAGCGCTCGCGAGCCGATCGACGACGGTCGGCAGGTCGAGGCCCAGCGAGACGGCGGCGAGCGCCACCGCGGCGGCGTTCATGGCGTGGTACCCACCGATCAGCGGGACGGTGGCCTCGACGCGCCGCCGGTCGTGGCCCAGCGTGAAGTGCGGCGCCCCGCCCTCGTCGAGACGCACGTCGCCGATCTCCATGTCGGCGTCGTCGCCCGTGCCGAACGTGCGCACGGACGCCTCGGTGCGCGTGCGCATCGCGGCGACGCGGACGTCGTCGGCGTTCAGCACGACGACCCCGTCGGGCCCGACCGCCTCGGCCATCTCGCCCTTGGCGACCGCGATGTTGTCGGCCGAGCCGAACTCGCCGACGTGCGCCGAGCCGACGTTCAGCACGATGCCGATCGACGGCGGGGCGATCTCGCACAGCACCGCGATGTCGCCGATCGCGCGGGCACCCATCTCGACGACGAGGTACCGGGTCAGCTCGTCGACGCCGAGCACGGACAGCGGCACGCCGAGCTCGTTGTTGAAGTTGCCCCGCGTGGCGACCGTCGCGCCGTCGGGGGCCAGCACGTGGGCCAGCAGGTCCTTGACGCTGGTCTTGCCGCTCGACCCCGTCAGGGCCACGACCTGCACGTCCTCGCGCACGTCGAGCACGTGACGGGCCAGCAGACCGAGGGCGCGGGTCACGTCGGGCACCACCACGGCGGGCACACCGGTGTCGCGCGAGGCCAGCACCGCGGCCGCTCCCGCTGCGACGGCCCGCTCGGCGTAGTCGTGACCGTCGACGTGCTCGCCGGCGACGGCCACGAACAGCCCGCCCTCCTCGACGGCCCGCGAGTCGAGCGTCGCGGGGCCGTCGACGACGACCGCGGGGTCGCCGACGACCGTCCCGCCGGTGACGTCGGCGATCTCGGCGAGCGTCAGGGGGATCACGAGGCGGCCCCGATCAGCTCGACGAGCACCTCGCGGTCGTCGAACGGGTGCACGACGCCGTCGACCTCCTGTCCGCGCTCGTGCCCCTTGCCGGCCACCACGACGGTGTCGCCGAGGTGCGCCATCGCGACGGCGTGCGCGATCGCGTCGCGGCGGTCGGCGACCTCGATCGCCACGCCGGGGCCCGCGGCGGCCCCCTCCAGCACGGCGGCCCGGATCGCACCGGCACGCTCGGAGCGGGGGTTGTCGTCGGTCACGACCACGACGTCGGCGTGCCGAGCGGCCGCCTCGCCCATCAGGGGCCGCTTGCCGTGGTCGCGGTCTCCCCCGGCGCCGATCACGACGATCAGGCGTCCGGCCGTCACGGGGCGCAGCGCGGTCAGCACCGCGGTCACGGCATCGGGCTTGTGGGCGTAGTCGACGATCGCGGTGAACGGCTGCCCCGCCTCGACGCGCTCCATGCGACCCGGGACGCCGGTGCTGGCCGCGATGCCCGCCGCGAGCTCGACGGGGTCGTGACCGGCCGCGGTCAGCGCGGCGACGACCGCGAGGGCGTTCGAGACGTTGAACACGCCCGGCAGCGGCACCGACAGGTCGATCGCCAGCCCGTCGGGTCCGAGGACCTCGAGGTCGGTGCCGAGGCGGTGGGGGCGGACGTTGACGGCCCGCCAGTCGGCCGGGTTGCCGTCGGTCGAGAACGTCGTGACGGGCAGCGGCGTGAGCTGACGCAGCCGTCTGCCGTGCGCGTCGTCGACGTTGACGACGGCGTGCCGTGCCCGCTCCGGGGTGAACAGCGACGCCTTGGCCAGGAAGTACTCCTCGAGGTCGTGGTGGAAGTCGAGGTGGTCGCGACCGAGGTTCAGGAACACCGCGACGTCGAAGACGAAGCCGTCGGCACGTCCCTGAACGAGGGCATGGCTCGAGACCTCCATCGCGCACAGCTCGACCGACTCCTCGCGCATCACGGAGAACAGCGCCTGCAGCTGCGGCGCCTCCGGCGTCGTGAGGGTCGAGGCCGCGGGAACCCGTCCGATGCGGGTGCCGATCGTGCCCACGACGGCCGAGACCCGCTCGCCGAGAGCCGCCTCGGCGAGGTAGGTGGTCGTGGTCTTGCCCTGCGTGCCCGTGATGCCGACGGTCGTGAACGACTCGGCGGGGTGCCCGTAGAACGACGCGCTGAGTGCCGCGAGCCGGCGACGCGGCTCGTCGACGACGATCGTCGGCAGCACGTCGCCGACGAGGTCGGCGCCGGCAATATCGGTCAGCACCGCGGTCGCGCCGGCGGCGGCGGCCTGCGACACGTACGTGCCCCCGTGGGCGTTGGCGCCCGGCAGCGCGACGTACAGGTCGCCGGCGAGCACGTGGGCCGTGTTGAGCGCGATGCCCGTGACGACCGCGTCGCCGGACACCGCTGCGCCGAGCGTCTCCGCGAGCTCGGGGAGCGTCCATCGGGGGGTCGTGGTGGGTCGCACCCGCATCGCATCCGTCACCCAGCAACCCTACCGACCGCGACCACTGCCGAGGCATGCGCACCTCGCCGCGTCAGGGCAGTCGGAGCGTCGCCCGCACGGGGTGGTGGTCCGACGCCATGGGACGCACGGCGCGGCCGTGCCGCAGGGGTGCGACGACCTCCCAGTCGGAGACGGCGGTGCCTGACGGGACGAAGATCCGGTCGATGTGGTCGCCGTACCGCACCTCGCGGCGCGGACGCGACTCGAATCCGTTCGAGCTGCTCATCCACGCCCGCGTGAAAGACGTCGACTGCTGGTAGGCGTCGGTGTACCCGGCACGGGCGAGGATCCTCCCGACGGGATCGCCCCGGCGGGCCCGGCTGGAGTTGAAGTCACCGGCGTAGACGACGGGCCCCCTGGCTGCGGACGCCGCCATGCCTCGGATCAGCGCCCGTGCCTGACGCTGCCTCGCCCGCGCGGCGCTCCGTGACGTCCCCGCTTCGAGGTGCACCGAGACGAACGTGTACGGGCTGCCGGTCACGGTGTCGTGCATCGTGATCCACGGTGACGCAGCGCCCGCTGCGCGGACGACCCCGTCGTTCTCGACGTCGCCGACGTATTGCAGGTGGGCCCCGGGGCCGGACGTTCGCACGAGGACGACCTCGTTGCTCGTCTGCGCCGCCTGCACGAAGCCGCGCCGGCTCATCTGCGACCCGAAGTCGAAGCCGTGACCGGTGAGCTCCTGGACGGCCACGACGTCAGCGTCCGTCTCCTCGACACGTCGCACGATCGCGTCCCGCCGTGTCTTCCATCCCTGGCACACGGAGGCGCACACGTTGAAGGTCGCCACCCTGATCGACGTCGTGGCGGGCGTCCCGACGCGACGTGGGGTGGAGTGGCAGTAGCTCCTCGAGCGCTCCGTCCGGTTCGACCGTGCGACCGCGAAGCAGTACGAGCGCCCGGCCCGCAGGCCCGTGACGGTGCCGGTCGACGTCCTGGTGCGGACCGAGGTGGCGCGTCCGCCGGCCTGCGGGCGAGCCGTCAGCCGGTACGACCCCGTGCCCGCCCAGTCGAGGGTCATCGATGTCGGCGTCGCGGCCACGACCCACGGCGCGTCGACCCGTCCCCGTGCCACGGCCGGAGCCGCCAGAACGGACACGACGACCGACGCGACGATGCCGATGACGCCCAGCGTCCTCAAGATTCTCACTCCCGCACGCTAGGCGAACCCGAACCTCCGCGGGCCGACTTCACGCGAAACCGTCCGAGTCCCCCGGGTCCGAGCGAGCGCAGCGAGCGAAGGACAGGCGGCCGCAGCGAGGAACGAGCTGCGGAGAGGGCGAGGTACGAGCCCGAGGCGGCGAAGCCGCCCCGCCTACCAGGTCTGCTCGACCTTGGGGCTCTTGGAGCCGCTGGGCGCGACGCCGAACCGCTCGAGCGCCATCGACATGATGTCGTGGAACACCGGCGCGGCGGTCGAGCCGCCTCCCGCGTTGCTGTACGGCTTGTCGAGCACGATGTAGGTCAGGAAGCGCGGGTTGTCGGCAGGGGCGAAGCCCATGAACGACACCGTGTTCTGGCCGCGGATGTAGCGACCCGTCTGCGGGTCGACGCGCCACGCGGTGCCGGTCTTGCCGGCGACGCGGTAGCCCTCGATCTGCGCGGCGGGCGCGGTGCCGTCGTCGGCCGTGACGGCCTCCATCATGCGGGTGACGGTGGCGGCGGCGTCCTTGGAGACGACCCGGTGGCCCGGGGCCGACTCGACGGGCGTCTCGGTGCCCTCGGCGTCGACCGTGCCGGTGACGACGGTCGGCTCGCACATCGTGCCGGCGTTGGCGATGGCTCCCACGGCCCGCATCATCTGCATCGCGGTGACGGAGACGCCCTGGCCGAACGAGATCGTGGCGTGGTTGGCCTTGGTCCACGACGCCCCGTCGGTGAGGATGCCGTTGGACTCGCCGGGCAGGTTGACGCCGGTCTTCTGGCCGAAGCCGAACTTGGTGAAGTAGTCGTACATCGTCTGGTCGCTCATCTGCTGGGCGGCCACGATCGTGCCGAGGTTCGACGACTTGGCGATGACCCCGGCGGCGGTCAGGTTGATGCGGCCGTGCTCCCAGTAGTCGCCGATGCGGAACTTGTCGATCGTCAGGCTCGACGGCACCGAGATCGGGGTGTCGGCGGCGATCTTGCCCTGGTCGGCGAGGGCCGCCATCGTCACGGTCTTCATGACGCTGCCGGGCTCGTAGACGTTCTGCACGGCGCGCGAGACGGTGTTGGAGTCGTCCATGCCGGTGCGGGTGTCGGCGTCGAACGTGGGCGACTGCGACATCTGCACGATCTGGCAGGTCTTGACGTCCATCGTGATGGCCAGGCCCCAGTCGGAGCTCGACTCGGCGACGGCGTCGGTCAGGCGCTGGTCGGCGTACCACTGCAGGTCGCGGTCGATCGTGGTCTTGACGTCCTGGCCCGGCACCATCTTGGTGACGGTGCTGTCGGCCATCGGGATGCGCTGGCCGGTCGGCGAGACCTCGTACGTGCTCGAGCCGTCGGTGCCGGTCAGGGTCTTGTCGTACTGCTGCTCGAGCCCCGCGACGCCCTTGCCGGCGCCGTTGACGTAGCCGAGCAGGTTGGCCGCGAGCGAGCCGCCCGGGTAGGTGCGCAGGGTCTCCTTCTCGGTCGAGACCCCCGCGAGCTGGGCCTCCTGCAGGGCCGCGACGGCCTTGTCGGCCGTCCACTTGGGGATGTCGCGCGCGAGGACGACGTAGCGGGTCTTGGGGGTGCGCAGCGTGTCGATCGTGTCGAAGTAGTCGATCTCGTCGCCGAGCTCCTCGCGCAGGATCCGCGCGATCTGCGGGGCGTTGGCCGTCGTCAGCGTGGGGTCCGCGACGATCGTGAGGCCGTCGACGCTCGTCGCGAGCTGCGCTCCGTTGCGGTCGAGGATGTTGCCGCGCGGCGCGGGCTGCGTCTGCGGCTGGGTGCCGGCCTGGATCGATGCGGCGGCGTACGCGCTCGCGTCGATGCCCTGGATCTGGAAGAGCCGGGCGCCGAACAGCCCGAACACGAGGAAGACGCCGATCGTGCAGAACCGCAGCCTGCGCCGTGTCAGGCGGTGCCGGTCGTTCGTGGCGACGGTCACTGCGTCACGCTCCTGATGTTGCTGCCCGGCTCGGCCGCCTGGGGCTTGCCGAGCACCTTCCCGTCAGAGAGTCGCAGAAAGGCGGGGTTGGCGTTCGGCACCATGCCGATGGCGATGGCACGTTTCGCGACGTTGGCGGGGCTCTGCAGGCGGTCGACCTCGCGGGCGATCGACTGCTGGCGGGTCTCGAGCGAGGCGGCCTGGCGATCGAGCCGCGTCGCCTCGAACGACTGGGCCTGCAGGACCGTGCTCATCAGCACCAGGCCGACGAGTCCGGCACCCAGCACGCTGAGCACGACGACCACGAACGGCGCCTTGCGGGCGCGGCTCCGGACAGGGCGGACGAGTCGCAGACCCGCGGCCCTCGCGTCCTCCAGGACCTTGGGTGCGGGTGCCAACGTCCGCGCGACCATCGAGCTCATGCGGCCACCTTCGTGAGGGAGGAACGGTACGCAGCCGGCCGCATCGATCCGGCATCACGATTCACTCGCTGGCGCTCGCTCATGACTTGTTCCTCTCGGCCACGCGGAGCCGGACCGATCGGGCCCGGGGGTTGTCGTCGATCTCGTCGTCGGTCGCCAGCTCGGCGCCGCGAGTGACGAGGGAGAACTTGGCCTCGTGCCCGGCGGGCACGAACGGCATGTCGCGCGGCACGTCGGTCGTGGTGACCTCCGTGAGGGCGCGCTTGGTGATGCGGTCCTCGAGCGAGTGGTACGACAGCACCACGACCCGGCCACCGGGGGCGAGCACGTCGAGCGCGGCGGGCAGCGCCCGGCGGTAGACCCCCAGCTCGTCGTTGACCTCGATGCGCAGCGCCTGGAACGTCCGCTTGGCGGGGTTGCCGCCGGTGCGTCGCGCCGCCTGCGGGATCGAGTCGCGGATCAGGTCGACCAGGCGGGCGCTCGTGGTGAAGGGCTCGACGGCTCGCGCGGCCACGACGTTGTCGGCGATGCGCTTGGCGAACTTCTCCTCGCCGTACTCGCGCAGCACGCGCGACAGGTCGCGCGAGGTGTACGTGTTGAGGACGTCGGCGGCGGTCAGCTCGTCCTCGGCGTTCATCCGCATGTCGAGCGGGGCGTCCTGCGCGTAGGCGAAGCCGCGGTCGGCGAGGTCGAGCTGCATCGACGACACCCCGAGGTCGAACAGGACGCCCGAGACGGTCGTGAGACCGGCCCCCGCGACGACCTCGCCGATCTCGTCATAGACGGCGTGCGCGAACGTGACGCGGTCGCCGAACGGCGCGAGCCGGTCCTGCGCCCGCTTCAGGGCCTCGCGGTCACGGTCGATGCCGATGACGTGCAGGCCGTCGAAGCGCTGCAGCATCGCCTCGGTGTGACCGCCGAGGCCCAGGGTCGTGTCGACCACGACGGGCCGCTCCCCCGTCAGCGACGGCGCCAGCACGTCGAGCACGCGGTCCAGCAGCACCGGGACGTGGCTCGCGTCGGCCTGACCCGAGCCCGTCGGGGACGTCACAGCCGGCCCAGGCCGATCGAGATCAGCACCGCGAGGACGACCGACGAACCCAGCGAGAAGACCATCAGGCGGGCGCCGTCGGCGACCTCGTGCCGCACGCGTCGCGTCGGCGACGTCGTCGCGCCCGTCTCGATCGTCATGTCCCCTGCCCCTCGTCGCTCTCGTGCCCTGTCGTGTGCCCGGTCCCCCGCCCCGTCGTGGGGGCGGACGTCGTTCGTGTGCCCAGATCCACGACCGCTGGGTCTGACACCGGGGAAGTGATGTCAGAACCGCGCGGGCGCAGATCTCGCCGCACGAACGTCAGAAGATCCCGGGCATCACTTCTTCCGACATGTCCGCGAACGGACCTTCCTGCGATGCCGAGAACTCGTCCCACCGGGCCGAGTCCCAGATCTCGATGCGGTCCATCGCCCCGACGACCGTGCACTCCCGGTCGAGGTGCGCCCAGGTGCGCAGCACCGACGGGATCGGGATGCGGCCCTGCTTGTCGGGCACCTCCGACGAGGCGCCCGAGAAGAACATCCGGTTGAAGTTGCGTGCCGCCTGGTTGGTGAACGGCGTGTTGCGGATGCGGTCGGTGAAGGCGTTGAACGACTCGGTCGTCCAGCCGTAGACGCAGTTCTCCTGCCCACGGGTCAGCACGATGCCGGTCTCCAGGCGAGGGCGGAACTTGGCCGGCAGGAAGAGACGGCCCTTGTCGTCGAGTCGGGGGGTGTAGGTGCCGAAGAAGTTCGAGACATCCGGGTTCACCTCTCTCCTCCTCGTTGACGGCCGTGCGCTCCATTTCGCACCACTGTACTCCACGTTGCCCCACCAGACTACCATTCGCGGCCTGTTTTCGGGCATGTCGCAGCGATGTCCCCACGGGTCGCGAACGGCGTCGTGGCCCGTCAGGACAACGAAAAAACCGCCCCCGAGGGGGCGGTTCACGAAGAGGTGGAGCGAAGTGGGGCGTTCAGCCCCGCATCGGCGTCAGCGGGTCAGATGCCGTCGCCGTCGCGGCGGCGCTGCCAGCGCTCCTCCATGCGGTCGACGAACGAGCCGGACGGCTTCTGCTGACGCTGGCGCGGACCCGACGGCGCGGCCGTCTCATCGTCGCGACCACCGATGCCGCGCTTCCAGGCCTGGCTGAACAGGAACGCCGTCCCGACCATCAGCAGGAAGCCGATGACCCCGAGCCACGTCATCTTGGAGACGGCGCCGGAGAACATCACCACGAGCCCGGCGATGAAGCCGAGGGCCGACAGCACCGCGACGCGCCGGTTGCGGGCCATGAACTTGGACCCGCGCAGCGTGGAGGCGAAGTCGGGGTCTTCTGCGGCCAGCGACTGCTCGAGCTGGTGCAGCAGCCTGGCCTCTTCGTCAGAGAGTGGCACTCTTGCCTCCTGGATCGGGTGGTGCTGCTGTCAAGTCTAGGCGGGCGATCGTGTGCAGACCAGCCGAAAGACCTGTGAAGTCCGATGAGCTTCTCAGGATCTGCTCGAGCGCGAACAGCGCGTCGCGCGCACCGGGCTCGGTGTCGACGATCGCGCTGGGCACGAGGTCGGCGAAGACCCGCACGCCCTGGCTGCGGATCGTCGTGAAGTGCAGGTCGGACAGCAGGGCCTCGACCTCGTGCTGCACGAATCGTCGCGGCCCCATGGTGCGCAGGTTCCAGTCGCCCGCCGAGCGGGCCAGCAGGGTCTGGGCCGTGACGAAGTCGCCCGCCAGCGCCCGCGCCGCGACCGCGGCGTTGCGACCCGCGACCATCACGCTGACGTGACCGGCGGGGCGCAGGACCGTGGCGACGGTCGACAACGCCTCGGCCGGGTCGTCGACGTGCTCGAGCACCCCGTGGCACACGACCAGGTCGAACGAGGCGGCGGCCACGTGGTCGAGCAGGTCGGACGCATCGCCCAGCACGCCGGTCACCGGGACGGCCAGGCCGGCCTCGACGCCGCGGCGGTGCAGCGAGGCGAGGGCGTCGGGGCTCGGGTCGACGACCGTGACGCGGTGCCCGAGCTGGGCCAGCCGGACGGCGTCGCCGCCGGTACCGCCACCGAGGTCGAGGACGTCGAGCGACGCACCGTCGCCGGCGATCCGGACGGCGTCGACGACTGCCTGCCACATCAGCTCGGAGCGCACCGGACCCATGACCGACACTGTAGTCACAGGCCCCCGGCCCGCTCCCCACCGCGCTCCCCCGCCCCCGCCCGGCCCGTGTCCGGCCGGGCGCCGCCCGGCCCGTACGCTTCCGGCCATGGCGAACGTCGTGGTGGTCGGTGCCGGCTTCGCGGGCCTGTCCGCCGCCGCGCGCCTCGCGAAGCTGCGGCACGACGTCACGCTCGTCGAGTCGGGCGACCGGCTGGGCGGACGCCTGCACGGTCACGTCGTCGACGGCCACGCGTGGCCCCTCGACCTCGACACCGTGACGCTGCCCGGCGTCTTCCGCGACCTGTTCCGCAAGTCGGGGCGTCCCATCGACCGTGTCATCGGCCTCGACAAGACGCACGGACGGCGTCACCTCTTCAAGGACGGGTCGGTGCTCGACCTGCCGCTCGGCAACCGGGGCGACCAGCACGAGGCCGTCGTGGCGCTGACCGGAGAGGACGAGTGGTCGCCGTGGGTCGACCGGTTCGCCGAGCCCTGGAACCTCATCCGCCTGACCGCGCTCGACCAGGTCTTCGCAGGACGCAGGGCCGTCGACCGCCCCGCCCGCAAGGTGCTGCGGCCCCGGCGCACGGTGGAGTCGCTCGACCGCGAGCTCGCCGACGAGCGCCTCGCCAAGATCGTCCTCGACCCCGTGCGTCTCGCGGGCCACGACCGCCGGTCGACCCCCGCCTTCGTCGCGGTCAGCCACTACGTCGAGCGGTCGTTCGGGCGCTGGCGCTTCGACGGCGGCCTGCCGGCCCTGGCGCACGCCCTCGAGCAGCGCCTCGCGGAGCGACGCGTCACGGTCGAGCTCGGCGAGACGGGTGTCGAGATCACGCGCGCGGCGGGTCAGGTCACGGGCGTCGTGACGGACCGTCGCACGATCGCGGCGGACGTCGTCGTCTGGTGCGCGCCGACGATCCCCGCTCCCCTGCCTCCCGTCCGCATGCTGCCGGTCATCCCCGCGGCACGGACGTTCGTGACGCTCGGCCCCGGCGCGCCCGAGCTCGCCGACGAGACCCTCGTGCACGGCAACCCACCCGTGCGCATCTACACGGCCGGCGAGCGCCGGTGGACCATCGAGCACCACAGCGGCGAGGACCCCCTGCAGGCCCTGGCCCGGTTCGGCCTCGACCTGCGCGCGCACGTCGAGTCGCGGTCCACGCTCTCGCCCAGCCAGCTCGTGACGGCCGGCCACTGGGGCTGGGCCTGGAGCACCTGGACCACGGCCTTCGACCTGCCGGGCGTCGCCCCCGCCGGCGGCCTGTACTTCGCCGGGGCGCACGCCTACCCGGGTGGCACCCTGGAGGGCATCGGCATGGCGACCGCGGCGATCGCCGCCGACGTCGGCGCCGTCGGTCGCTGACGTCGGGGCGTCTAGATCAGCTCGTCGGCCCGCAGACGGTCGAAGATCTCGCGGGTCGCCCTCGACCGGTTGAGCGTGATGAAGTGCAGCCCCGGGGCGCCACCGTCGAGCAGGTCGCGGCACAGCTGCGTCGCGAGCTCGATGCCCTTGGCCCGGACGGCGCCCTGGTCGTCGGCGATGGGCTCGATCTGCTCCAGCACCTCCGGCGGCATCGCGGCGCCCGACAGCTCGGCCATGCGGGCGACCTGCGCGAAGTTCAGGATCGGCATGATGCCCGGCACGATCGGGATGTCGCTGCCGAGCGCACGGACGCGGTCGACCAGCCCGAAGTAGTCGGACGCCCGGAAGAACAGCTGCGTGATGGCGTAGTCGGCGCCGGCCCGCGCCTTGGCCACGAGCACCTCGGCGTCGTGGTCGAGGCTCGCGGCGTCCGGGTGCCCCTCGGGGAACGCCGCGACGCCGATCTCGAAGCCGCCCAGCTGACGGGCCAGCTCGACCAGGTCGATCGCGTACGTCATGCCGTCGGGGTGCTGCTCCCACGGCGCGCGCGGCCCGCCCTTGGGGTCGCCGCGCAGCGCCAGCACGTTGTCGACGCCGGCCGCCGCGTACTGCTTGAGCACCGACTCGATCTCACCCTTGGTCTGCGACACGAGGGTCAGGTGGCCGACGGGGCGCATGCCGGTCTGCTCGGCGATGCGCGACGTGATGCGCACCGTGCGCTCCTGGCTCGTGCCACCGGCGCCGTACGTCACCGAGACGAAGGTCGGGTCGAGGGGCTCGAGATCGGCGATGGTCTGCCACAGCACGTCCTCGCCCGCGTCGTCCTTGGGCGGGAAGAACTCGAACGAGAAGCTCGGTGCGGGGGCCCGGAGGGCAGCGACGAGGGAGCGGTCATCGGAAGCCATGGCGCAACGGTACCGTTCAGGACGTGACTTCAGGCCGCGACGACCACGACTTCACGACCCGGGTTGATCACACCCTGACGCGGTTCGTGGAGCACCAGCGCTCGCTCTTCGCCGCGATGGGCCCCGATCTGGACGAGCTGGCCGACGCCGCGATCGCGTTCGTCGGGGGCGGCAAGCGGCTGCGTCCGCAGTTCTGCCTCGCGGGGTGGCTCGTGGCCGGCGGCGACCCCGACGAGCCCGGCATCGTCCCGGCGGCGGCGTCGCTGGAGTGGCTCCAGGGCAGCGCCCTGGTGCACGACGACCTGATGGACGGCTCCGACACGCGCCGCGGGCGTCCGGCCGTGCACCGCGCCTTCGAGGCGAGCCACCGCGACGCCGGACGTGTCGGCGACCCCGCGGGCTTCGGCGAGTCGGTCGCGGTGCTCCTGGGCGACCTGATGCTGTCGTGGTGCGACGAGATGTTCCGCGCCAGCGACCTGCCGACGGTCCCCGCGGCCCTGGCGTACCTCGACCTGTGCAAGACCGAGGTCGTGGCGGGCCAGTTCCTCGACGTCGTCGGCCAGACCCGGGCGACGCTGTCGGTCGCCGAGGCCATGCGGGTGGTGCGCTTCAAGTCGGCCAAGTACACCGTCGAGCGTCCTCTCCACATGGGGGCGGCCCTGGCCGGCGCCGACGCGACCATGATCGACGCCCTGTCGGAGGTCGCCCTGCCCCTCGGCGAGGCGTTCCAGCTGCGCGACGACGTGCTCGGCGTGTTCGGCGACCCGGCGGTCACGGGCAAGCCCGCCGGCGACGACCTCCGTGAGGGCAAGCGGACGGTGCTGGTCGCACGGGCGCACGAGCTCGCCGACGAGGCCGGCCGCGCGCTGCTCACCGAGGGCCTCGGCACCGCCGACGCCGTCGACGCGCTGGCCACGCTCATCCGCACGTCGGGGGCGCTCGACGCGGTCGAGGCCGACATCTCGCGCCTCGAGGCGCAGGCCGACGCCGCGATCGACCGCCTCGGCGGCAGGGCCCCCGAGGTGCTGCACCCGCTGGCGCTGAAGGCGACCCGCCGCGCCAGCTGAGTCCCCCGCGAGGGTGCGGGCGACATCACAGACGTCGGGCAACACGCGTCCGCGCCGGTCACGGTCCGGTGTGGCAGAGTCACTAGAATGCGTTCAGGACCGCCAGGGGTCCGCTGTGCGACAAGGAGGGCGACGTGGCGATCACAGGCGACGACGCCCTCGTCGGCACGGTCCTCAACGAGCGGTACCTCATGGGCGAGCGCATCGCCCGCGGCGGCATGGCCAGCGTGTTCAAGGCCCTCGACCAGCGGCTCGACCGCGAGGTCGCGATCAAGGTCATGCACCGCGGTCTCGGCGACGACCACCAGTTCACGCAGCGCTTCGTCCGCGAGGCGAAGTCGGCCGCCAAGCTGAACCACCGCAACGTCGTGTCGGTCTTCGACCAGGGCACCGACGGCGAGGTCACCTACCTCGTCATGGAGTACGTCCCGGGCAACACGTTGCGCGACCTCATGCGGGCCGAGGCGCCGATGCCTCCGTGGCGCGCGCTCGAGCTGCTCGAGCAGGTGCTGATCGCCCTGTCGGCGGCCCACGCGGCGCGCATCATCCACCGCGACGTCAAGCCCGAGAACGTGCTCATCACGCCCGACGGCGACGTGAAGGTCGCCGACTTCGGCCTGGCGCGCGCGGTCAGCGCGGCGACGACCGCGACGGGCGGCACCCTGATCGGCACGGTCTCGTACCTGGCTCCCGAGATCGTGACCAACGACGGCGTCGACGCCCGCTCCGACGTCTACGCGTGCGGCGCGATGCTCTACGAGATGCTCACGGGCTTCAAGCCGCACTCCGGCGAGTCGCCGATCCAGGTGGCCTACAAGCACGTCCACGAGGACATCGGACGTCCGTCGGCGATCCAGCGCGGCATCCCGCCGTATGTCGACGCCCTCGTCGCGCGCGCCACGGTCCGCGACCGCGACCAGCGCTCGACCGACGCCCGCGTCATGCTGCAGCAGGTGCGATCGGTGCAGCGCGCCCTGGCGGCGGGGCTCGACGACGACCCCGAGCTCGTGGCGGACCTGCGTCCCGGCGCCCGCGTCGACGAGGACGCCCCGACGCTGGCGGTCCCCCGCGCACCGATCGGCTCGGCCCTCGGCGCCTCGGCCTCCGCGTCCGCCGTCACGACCGCCACCGCCGCGGGCGACGAGCACACGATGCAGTGGAGCAGCCACCCCACGCCTCCCCCGTCGGTCCCGATCGAGGGCGCGGCCAAGCCCGCGGGGCTGCACCCGCCGATGACCCGCGAGCAGTACGGCCAGGTCACGAGCCGTCCGCACTCGCGCCGCGGCCGCAACCTGCTGATCGCAGCCGTCGTGATCGCCCTGCTCGCGGGCTTCCTGTCGTACTACTTCACGGTGCTGCGTTACGACGAGACGCCGTTCCTGGTCAACAGTGCCGAGACCGTGGCGAAGGACAACGCCGAGCAGGCCGGCTTCGAGTTCAAGGTCACCGAGCGCGAGTTCTCCGAGACCGTCCTGGCCGGCACGATCATCCGCACCGATCCCGATCCCGGTGACAAGATCCTGCCCGGCAGCACGATCGACGCCGTCGTGTCGAAGGGACCCGACCGCGTCTACATCCCCGAGGGCAACCTCAAGGGCATGACGATCGACGAGGCCACCGCGGCCCTCGGGCAGCAGGACCTCACGCTCGGCGAGCAGAACCAGGCCTACAGCGAGACGATCGCCCAGGGTCTGATCATCCGCGCCGAGGGCGTCACGTCGGCCGACCCGCTCAAGCGGGGCGACTCCGTCAACGTCCGGGTCAGTCGCGGCCGCCAGCCGATCGACATCAAGAACTACGAGGGCCAGTCGCTGCAGACCGCCCGCAAGGCGCTGCAGGACGCCGGGTTCACGGTCACGACCAACGAGGCGTTCAGCGACACCGTCGCCGAGGGCGCGGTCGTCTCCCAGTCACCCGGCAGCGGGCAGGGCTTCAAGGACGACACGATCTCGCTGACCGTCTCGAAGGGCCCCGAGGCCATCCCGATCCCGTCGGTCGTCGGCATGAAGAAGTCCGACGGACGCGCGGCGCTCGAGGCCGCGGGCTTCAAGGTGCGCGCGTTCTCGTTCCCCGGCGCCGGCAACTACATCATCCAGCGCCAGGTGCCCAACGGCGGCGACACCGCCAAGCGCGGCACGACGGTCACGATCTCGCCGCTCTGACCTGCGGACGACCGGGTGCGGCGCGCCCCGAGCCGGGGCCCGGGCGCCCGTGCGTCAGCGTCCCGCGAGCATCTCGGCGACGAGGAACGCCAGCTCGAGCGACTGCGCCCGGTTGAGGCGGGGGTCGCACAGCGTCTCGTAGCGGTGCGTCAGGTCCTCGGCGGAGAGCCGCGACCCGCCACCGACGCACTCGGTGACGTCGTCGCCCGTGAGCTCGACGTGGACTCCGCCGGGCCACGTGCCGAGCGAGCGGTGCACCTCGAAGAAGCCACGCACCTCGTCGATGACGTCGTCGAACTCGCGGGTCTTGTAGCCGTTGGACGTCTCGAAGGTGTTGCCGTGCATCGGGTCGCAGATCCACGCGACCTCGATGCCGGCGGCGGTGACCTTCTCGACCAGGTTCGGCAGGCCGTCGCGGATCTTCTGGGCGCCGAAGCGGGTGATGAAGCTGACCTTGCCCGGCACGCGCTCGGGGTTGAGCTTCTCGTACAGCGCGATCGCGTCGTCGGCGGTCGTGGTGGGGCCGAGCTTGACGCCGATGGGGTTGGCGATCCGGCTCAGCAGCTCGACGTGCGCGCCGTCGAGCTGGCGGGTGCGCTCGCCGATCCACACGAAGTGGCTCGAGACGTCGTACGGCTGCTCGGTGCGCGAGTCGATGCGCGTCAGGGCGTGCTCGTACTCGAGGATCAGCGCCTCGTGCGACGAGAAGAAGTCGACGGTGTGGAACTCGTCGGGGTCGACCCCGATCGCGTCCATGAACGCGAGGGCGCGGTCGATCTCCGCGCCGATGCGCTCGTAGCGCTCGCCGACGGGGCTGCTCTTGACGAAGTCGGTGTTCCACGCGTGCATCTGGCGCAGGTCGGCGTAGCCGCCGGTCGTGAAGGCACGGGCCAGGTTGAGGGTCGCGGCGGACGCGTTGTAGACGTCGACGAGTCGCTGGGGGTCGTGGGCACGTGACTCGGGGGTGAAGTCGAAGCCGTTGACGGCGTCTCCGCGGTAGGCGGGCAGCGTCACGCCGTCGCGGGTCTCGGTGTCGCTGGAGCGGGGCTTGGCGTACTGGCCGGCCAGTCGTCCGACCTTCACGACCGGGACGCTGGCGGCGTACGTCAGCACGACCGCCATCGACAGCAGGACCCGCAGCTTGTTGCGGACGTTCTCGGCCGTGACGCCCTCGAACGTCTCGGCGCAGTCACCGCCCTGCAGCAGGAACGCCTCGCCCCGGGCGACCTCGGCCAGCCGGTCGCGCAGCGCGTCGCACTCGCCGGCAAACACCAGGGGCGGCATCTTGCGCAGCGTCTGCACCGCGGCGTCGCGGGCGGTCTGGTCGACGTACGTGGGCTGCTGGGCAGCGCCGATCGCGTGGAGGTCGTCAAGGCTGGGGATGCTCACGCCAGGATTCTACCCGTGCCGGGCCGCGCCCCGACCCCGCCGTCCGGCGGTGGGCGAGCCCCCCGCACCCCGGTCGTCCCCGCCGCGGATTCCCAGGTGGCCCTGGGAAACTGCGCGGGCCGGCGCGCCTACCAGCCGAGCGTGCCCGGGGCGCCCTTGAACGGGCCCGTCACGCGCGACGTGATCCAGCCGCCGTAGAAGTCACCCTCCTGCGCCTGCACCGTCTCACCGTCGATCGAGCACGAGTCGACCTTGCCCGGGTAGATCGCGACGTGGCCGAGCAGGTCGCCGTAGCCGTCGGTGGGCGACTCGTACGTCCACGCGCCGGCACGGATCGTGCGCGCGGGCGTGACGACGTCGAAGTACGAGGCCGCGCCCTTCCACTCGCACCACGTCGAGCCGTCGATGCGGCGGAGCACGCCGTCGGCGAACGAGTCGATCGGCAGGTAGTACGTCGGCGGGTGGCTGGTCTCGCAGATCCGGTACGAGGCCGACGTGTCGGCGATCGTCAGCCCTCCCAGGACCACGACGAGGTGCTCGTCGCTGGGTTCGATCGACGGCGGGCGCGGGTAGTCCCACACGTTCTCGACGGGACGGGAGCTCATGCCACGAGGCTACGCCGCCTAGCCGAAGAACACCTCGGCCTCCTCGTACAGGTCGTCGCGGACGGTCTTCAGCGTCTCGGTGCCCTCCGACAGCGGCACCCGGGCGATCTCGGTGCCCCGCAGCGCCATCATCGTGCCGAAGTCGCCCTCGTGGACCGCCGTGACGGCATGCAGCCCGAAGCGTGTCGCGAGCCACCGGTCGAAGGCCGAGGGCGACCCGCCGCGCTGCACGTGACCCAGCACGACGGCGCGCGCCTCCTTGCCGGTGCGGTGCTCGATCTCGGACGCGAGCCGGTCGCCGATGCCGCCCAGCCGGACGTGCCCGAAGGCGTCCTTCTCGCCACTGACGAGGGACATGTCGCCACCCTCGGCCGGCGCGGCGCCCTCGGACACCACGATGATCGGCGCGTAGTGCGTCGCGAACCGGCTCTCGACCTGCGCGCAGACGCGGTCGATGTCGAACGGACGCTCGGGGATCAGGATGATGTTGGCCCCGCCGGCCAGTCCGCTGTGCAGGGCGATCCAGCCCGCGTGGCGTCCCATGACCTCGACGACCAGCACCCGGTGGTGCGACTCTGCCGTCGTGTGCAGCCGGTCGATCGCCTCGGTCGCGATGTTGACCGCGGTGTCGAAGCCGAAGGTGAAGTCGGTGCCGGACAGGTCGTTGTCGATCGTCTTGGGCACGCCGACGACCTGGACGCCGAGGTCGGCGAGCCGGCTCGCGACGCCGAGCGTGTCCTCGCCGCCGATCGCGATGAGCGCGTCGCAGCCGTGACGCTCGAGCGTGTCGCGGATGCGCTGGACGCCACCCTCGACCGCGAACGGATTGGTGCGCGACGAGCCGAGGATCGTGCCGCCGCGCGGCAGGATGCCGCGCACCTCGTCGACGCCGAGCGTCATGACGTCGTCCTCGAGCGGCCCCCGCCAGCCGTCGCGGAACCCGACGAACTCGTGGCCGTACTGCTGGACGCCCTTGCGGACCGCCGCCCGGATGACCGCGTTGAGACCGGGGCAGTCGCCTCCCCCGGTGAGCATGCCGACGCGCATTCGAGCTCCTCAGGACGTGTGACCTACGACACTAGCGTCCATCCGGTCGGGAGGCCGTTCGCAGCCCGTGCGTCCTTCGCCCCCGAGGAGGCTGCTCGCACCGACCGTCAGCGAGGCGAGGTGCCTGGCCCCATCCGGTTCGGTCGCTCGCTGCGCTCGCTCTCGTCAGACCGGCTTGATCTCTTCCCAGACCTCGTCGGACTCCGCGGCCGCGGCCGCCGCGGCGGCCTCCTTCTCACGCGCCTGGTCACGCTTCTTGGCCTCCTGCGCGTACAGGTCGACGTACTCCTGGCCCGACAGCCGCATGATCTCGTACATGATCTCGTCGGTGATGGCCCGCAGGATGTAGCGGTCGTCCTCCATGCCCTCGTACCGGCTGAAGTCGAGCGGGGCGCCGAACCGGACGCCGGGGCGCGCGAACGAGCCGAAGATCTTGCCGGGGGGCGCGACGACGTCGGTGCCGATGACCGCGAGCGGGATGACCGGCACACCGGCCTCGAGCGCCAGGCGCGCGACCCCCGTGCGCCCACGGTAGAGCTTGCCGTCGTGCGACCGGGTGCCCTCGGGGTAGATGCCGCACACCTCCCCGTCGGCGAGCAGCCGCAGCTGGGTCTTGATCGCACCGGCCGCCGCCGACCCGCTGCTGCGGTCGATCGGCACCTGACCGGCGCCGGAGAAGAAGGTCTTCTGCAGCCAGCCCTTGACGCCCGACCCCTCGAAGTACTCGGCCTTCGCGACGAACGTGACGCGCCGCGGGATCACGAGCGGCATGAACAGCCAGTCGCTGTACGACAGGTGGTTGCTCGCCAGGATGACCGCGCCCTCGCGCGGGACGTTCTCGGTGCCCTGCGCCCACGGCCTGAAGATCAGCTTGAGCAACGGACCCAGCGCGAGGAACTTGAGGAACCAATAGAACACGGACAGGACACTACTCCGTCCGGCTCGCCCCGCGCAGGACGAAGCGCGGGAGACGACGTGGCCGACCACGGGGTCCGACGCCCTCCCATGGGGGATGATGGACGCATGACGTCAGCACCCCGGGCCGGCACCGAGCCCTTCGCCGCCGAGGGCGGCCGCGTCGGCTACCTGCTGAGCCACGGATTCACGGGCTCCCCCGCCTCGATGACGCCGTGGGCCCGACACCTCGCGGCACAGGGGCACTCCGTCCGCGTGCCCCGCCTGCCGGGCCACGGCACGACGTGGCAGGACATGAACCGCACCCGGTGGGACGACTGGTACGGCGAGCTCGACACGGCGCTGACCGAGCTGCGGTCGCACTGCGACACCGTCGTCGTGGCGGGCCTCTCGATGGGCGGGTGCCTCGCCCTGCGACTCGCCGAGCAGCGTCCCGACGACGTCGACGCCGTGGTGCTGGTCAATCCCGCCGTCAACGTCAAGCGTCTCGACATCAAGCTCGTCCCGCTGCTGCAGTGGGTCGTCCCCTCGATGCCGGGCATCGGCAACGACATCAAGAAGCCGGGCCAGGACGAGATCGGCTACGACCGCACGCCCCTGAAGGCGCTCGCGTCGCAGGTGACGATGTGGAAGCAGGTGCGTGCCGCGCTGCCGTCGGTGACGCAGCCGCTGCTGATGTTCCGCTCCGCCGACGACCACGTCGTCGACGAGACCTCTCAGTCGATCATCCTCGAGGGCGTCTCGTCGGACGTCGCCGAGCTGGTCACGCTGCACGACAGCTTCCACGTCGCGACGCTCGACCACGACGCCGAGCTGATCTTCGCCCGCACCGACGCCTTCGTCGCCGAGCACCTGCCCTCATCGCCCGAACCGGAGGACGCATGACCGAGCGCGACGAGTTCGACCGCATCGTCGAGGGGCTCGACCTCGACCTGTCGTTCGCCGACGAGCCGGTCGCCGACCCCCCGAGCCCGCCGTCTCCCCCGCAGGCGGCGCCCGTCGAGCCGGCCGAGGACGAGCAGTTCTACCGGCACGTCGACGCCCGGCCGATCGTGCCCCGTCGACGGGGCATCGTGCTCGCGTGGGCCGGCGTCATCGGCGCGCCGATGCTGCTGGTGCTCGCGACCGTCGCCCACGTCTTCCTCGACCGTCCGATCGTCGCGGGCGCCGCGCTCACCTTCGTGGCTTCGGCGATCTACCTGTTCTTGCAGCTGCCCGAACACGGGCCCTCGCGCCGGGACTGGCCGGACGACGGCGCCGTGCTGTGATGCGAGCCATGTCGGCGGCACCGATCAGGCCCGCCTCGGGCCCGAGGTGCGCGCGGACGATCCGGGCCTCGGCGCGGTAGCCGCGGCCCGTCAGCGTGCGGGAGAACGCCGCGCGGGCCGGACCGATCAGCAGGTCCTTGGCGTCGCTCACGCCGCCGCCGATGACGAACATGCCGGGGTCGAGCGCGGCTGCCAGGTTGGCGATGCCGACGCCGAGCCAGTCGCCGACGTCGGCGATCCACTCGACGGCCTCCTCGTTGCCGGCCTTGGCGTGCGCCGTGACGAGGTGCCCCTCGATGCGCTCGACGGTTCCGCCGGCGTCGGCGAGCATGAGCTTGCCGAGCTCGGTGCCGTCGGTCGCCGCGGCCCGGGCCCGGCGGGTCAGGACGCGTCCGCTGGCGTACTGCTCCCAGCAGCCCTGGTTGCCGCACTCGCACTGGTTGCCGTTCGGCACGACCTGCATGTGGCCGAACTCGCCGGCGATGCCGAACTGTCCGCGATACGGCTGGCCGTCGATCACGATCGCGCCTCCGATGCCGGTGCCGAGGGTGATCAGCACCAGGTCGGCCTCGTTCTGCGCCGCGCCGAAGCGCCACTCGGCCCATCCCGCGGCATTGGCGTCGTTGTCGACCAGGACCGGCAGACCCGTCCGGCGGGCCACCGAGTCACGCAGCGGCTCGTGGCGCCACGCCAGGTGCGGCGCGAACAGCACGGTCGACTGCGTCGCGTCGACGAAGCCCGCCGCGCCGACGCCGATCGCGCGGATGTGGTGCTCGCGACGGAACTCCTCGGTGATCGACGCGATCGCGTCGATCACCTCGAGGGGGTCGGTCGTCGGGGTCTCGCGCTTGAGGCGGGCCAGGACGTGGCCGTCCTCGTCGACGACGCCGGCGGCGATCTTGGTGCCGCCGATGTCGATGCCCACGGCCAGCTTGTCGGCCATCAGGCCCCCCTCGTCGAGGTCGTCGGTTCGGTGCGTGCCAGGTCCGCAGCGCCGATGATGCCCGCCTCGTTGCCGAGCGCGGCCAGGCGCAGGGCTGCCTGCGGCCGGTGGGCGCGGGCCGGCAGGTGCGTCTCGAACGCCTCGACGAGGTGGGTCATGAGCAGGTCGCCCGCCGCGCCGACGCCTCCGCCGATCGCGATGACGCTGGGGTCGAGCACAGTGGCCAGCACGGCCGCCCCCTCGCCGATCCAGCGTCCGAGGTCCGCCAGGAGGTCGACCGACATCGGGTCGCCGTCCTGCGCGAGCCTCGTGACGGCCGGACCCGTGATGCGCGCGAGATCACCGTCGGCCAGGGCCGTGAGCGCCTCGGACCCGGCGTCGCGGTTCGTGACGCGTTCGCGGGCGTCGCGCACCAGGGCGCTGCCGCTGCCGTACTGCTCGTAGCAGCCGCGCTGGCCGCAGCCGCACAGGATGCCGTCGGGGACGATGCGCATGTGGCCGATCTCGGCGGCGACGCCGAACCCGCCGCGGAACAGCCGACCGCGGTGCACGATGCCGCCGCCGATGCCGGTGCCGACCGTGATCAGCAGGAGGTCGTCGGTGTCCTCGCCGGCACCGAACCGGAACTCGCCCCACGCCGCGGCGTTGGCGTCGTTCTCGACGACGACGGGCAGGTCGACCAGCGCGGCCACCTCGGCACCGAGGGGCTCCTCGCGCCAGTCGATGTTGGGCGCGAAGCGCACCGTCGAACGGTCCTCGCCGACGAAGCCCGCGGCACCGATGCCGATGCCGGACGCCTTCTCGTCGCCGGTGAGCCGGTCGACCAGGTCGGCCACGACGGCCGGGATCTTCGTCGCGTCGTCGGGCGTGGGCTCGGCGACCGAGTCGAGGATGTCGCCGGCCTCGGACACGAGGCCCGCCGCGATCTTGGTGCCGCCGATGTCGACGCCGATGGACAGGTTCACTGCTTCTTCTCCTCCGGGGCGAGAGCGGCGTCGACGAGGTCGCGCAGGGAGCGCGCCAGGTCGGTCGCCGATCGCGTCACCGACGCGATGGCGTCGGGGTTGTCGCGCACGAACCCGACGACCTGGCACACGGGGCACCACGTCGTCGTGCACTCGTGGCCTGCGGGGTGGCCGGTCCGCGTCCCGTCGGCGCCGTCGTCGGCACCCACCTCCTGCGCGGCGGAGGGCGTCGTGACGGCGCGGAACAGCTTGAACGCCTCCTGCGCGACCGAGCCGACGGGCTCGGGGTCGTGGGGCGTCGAGGGGGTGTCGACGTCGGGTGCGGCCGCGTCCGGCTCGTTCACCGGGCCTCGACCTGTTTCTTCAACCCCTTGAGAGCGGTGTCGATGATGACCTTCTCGGCCTTGCGCTTGAGCATGCCCAGCAGCGGGATCGAGACGTCGACCGCGAGCTGGTACGTGACGCGCGTCGAGGCGTCGCCGACCGGCTCGAGCGTGTAGGCGCCGTCCATCGACTTGAGCATCGAGCCGGGCTCGACGAGGCTCCACGACACGGTGCGGTCGCCGTCCCAGACGTAGCCCAGGTCGTACTCGTCGCGGATCGGGGTGGCGTCGAGGACGAAGTGCACCTGCTCGGCGCGCCCGTCGGCACTCGTCGACACGACGTCGGCCGTCTTCATGCCCGTGGCCCACGAGGGGTAGGCGCCGAAGTCGGCGATGACGTCCATGATCTCGTCGGCCGGTGCATCGATGACGATGTCGCTCGTGGTCCGCGCCATCACCCCTCCTCGTGCCGCTGCCAGTGTGAGCCACCATGCTAGTGGCTCGACGGCCCTCGCAGCCCGTGGGCTCCCCTCCGCCGCGCGCCGCGGGCGAGTAGCGTTCCGTACGTGACCGAGCACCCGACGCCCTCCCTGGGCAACCTCAGCGACGACATCCTCGACCGTCTGCCCGCGCACGCGGACGACATCGCCCTCGCCCGGGCCGGCGAGGACGGCGAGTCCTGGACCGACGTGACGCTGGCCGAGTTCCACCGCGACGTCGTCGCCGTGGCCAAGGGCCTGGTCGGGGCGGGTGTCGCCGCGGGCGACCGCGTCGTCCTGCTGTCGAAGACGCGGTACGAGTGGACCGTCGCCGACTACGCCATCTGGTGGACCGGCGCCGCGACCGTGCCGATCTACGAGACGTCGTCGGCGGCCCAGATCGCCTGGATCCTGTCCGACTCCGGCGCCGTCGCGGCGATCGTCGAGAACGACGGACACCGGTCGAAGGTCGAGGAGGCCCGCGCCGACGCCCCGTCGCTCGGGCACGTCTGGACGATCGAGACCGGCGGGCTCGACGACCTGCGCGCCGCGGGTGCCGACGTGTCCGACGACGACCTCGAGCAGCGACGCGCCGCGCTGACCAGCGACACGCTGGCGACGCTCATCTACACGTCCGGCACGACGGGACGGCCGAAGGGCTGCCGGCTCACGCACGGCAACTTCCGGTACGAGCTCGAGGCCGCCACGGAGCAGCTGAACGACCTGTTCACGGCCGAGGGCGCGTCGACGCTGCTGTTCCTGCCGCTCGCGCACGTGTTCGCGCGGGTCATCCAGGTGGGGGCGATCCGATCGGGAGCCCGGCTCGGCCACACCGCCGACGTCAAGGACCTCGTCACGCACCTCGGCACGTTCCACCCGACCTTCGTCCTCGCGGTGCCGCGGGTCTTCGAGAAGGTGTTCAACTCCGCGAGCGGCAAGGCCTACGCCGACGGCAAGGGCAAGATCTTCGACCGCGCCGTGCAGACGGCGATCGGCTACAGCCGTGCCCTCGACGACGGCCGGCCGGGCCTCGCGCTCCGGGCGCGCCACGCGCTGTTCGACCGTCTGGTCTACGGCAAGCTGCGCGACGCCCTGGGCGGCGAGGCGGCGTGGGCCATCTCCGGAGGCGCACCGCTGGGCGACCGGCTCGCGCACTTCTACCGCGGCATCGGCGTGACGGTCCTCGAGGGCTACGGCCTCACCGAGACCACCGCCGCCCTGTGCGTCAACACCCCGGACGACCAGCGCATCGGCACCGTCGGGCGGCCCCTGCCGGGCACCGAGGTGCGCGCCGGCGACGACGGCGAGCTCAGCTTCCGCGGCCCGCAGGTCTTCCACGGCTACTGGCACAACGACGAGGCCAGCGCCGAGGCCCTCGACGCCGACGGCTGGTTCGCGACGGGCGACCTCGGCGAGGTCGACGCCGACGGTTTCGTGCGCATCACCGGACGGAAGAAGGAGATCATCGTGACGGCGGGCGGCAAGAACGTCGCCCCCGCCGTCCTCGAGGACCGGGTGCGGGCGCACCCGCTCGTCAGCCAGTGCCTCGTGGTCGGCGACGGCAAGCCGTTCATCGCGGCCCTCGTGACGATCGACGAGGAGGCCTGGACGGGACGCCTCGACGACCCCGAGCTGCTGGCCGCCGTCCAGAAGGCCGTCGACGACGCCAACTCGCAGGTGTCGCAGGCCGAGTCGATCCGCAAGTTCGAGATCCTGCGCGAGGACTGGACCGAGGAGAACGGCTACCTGACCCCGTCGTTCAAGGTCAAGCGCAACGCCGTGCTCCGCGACCTTCACGACACCGTCGAGGCGCTCTTCGTCAGGTAGGCCCGCCAGTCGGCGGTCAGCTCGTCGACCGTCAGGCCGAACGACGATCGCAGGGCACGCTCGACGGGCTCGCCACCCAGCACGTCGCGGTAGAATCCGACGACGTCCTCCTGCGAGTGCTGCTCGCCGAGCATCCTGAAGATCATCCAGGCCGACTCGTACACGGCACCGAGACCGTGCTGCGTCGAGCCGAAGTCGGTGTCGGACGGCAGCGCCTCCGGGACGATGCCGGCGCGCACGCGGGTCAGCACCTGGCCCGCGCTGACCGACAGCGGGGCGGGGTCGTCCTGCAGCGCGACGTAGTCGGCGAATCCCTCGACGACCCAGTTGACGGCCGTCGTGCCGACCGCGGACGTCAGCACGTGCGTCGCCTCGTGCGTCAGGACGATCTGCGCGGCGCGCCGGTCCATCGTCGCGAACACCGCCGGGTTGAGGACGACGACGGCGTCGGCGGCCGAGGTGTCGCCGTCGATGCCGGTCGTGACCGCCGCGATCTGCGCCACGGCGTCCTCGCCCTGGCCGACGACCGCGGCCATCTGCGCCTGCGTGCGGGGCGAGATGATCGTCAGGTCCCCCGTGACGCCCGGCACCGTGCGCTCGACGACGTCGCGGGCGCGGGTCACCATGTCGTCGACCGGCAGGGAGTCGTCACCGCCGTCGATCCGCAGCACGGTGCGCCCCCCACCCGTGTCGAGCGTGACCGCGCCCAGCAGCCAGACCGGCACGCTCGAGGTCGCCCGCCCCCTGCCGACGATCGACAGCGATCCGTCGCGCTGCGGGGCGACACGCAGCTCGACGGTCGACCGGTGCGTCACGGCGGGGTCGAGGCCCGATGCCTGCGACGCCTTCCACGCGACCTCGACGGTCGCGGTGGCCGAGCCGTCCGCGCGGTCGGCGACCTCACCCCCGCCGACGTAGCGGAACGTCGTGCCCGGAGCGGCGACGGCCTGCATCGACCGCCACGTGCGCCGGGCGAACTCCCGGCCGGCCGGCAGGTCTCCCGCGGCCGTGACGAAGTCCTGCTCCGAGGCGGCACCCGAGAGGTCGCGCAGCTGCGACGTCAGCCGCGACGAGGCGTCGCGCGGGATCGCGACGGGGTCGTCCGCCGGGGCGTCGGCACGCCACGGCTGCTGCCACGCCAGGAGCACGGCGGCCACGACGGCCAGCACGAGGACCGCCGCCACGTTGGGCGACGGTCGCAGGCGTGGCTCAGCCAACCCGCGCCGCGCGCGTGAAGCCGCTCAGGCCGGTGATCTCGACGCTCTTGCCGGGGCGCGGGGCGTGGACGACCCGGCCGTTGCCCAGGTAGAGGCCGTCGTGCGACATGTCGCCGTAGGCCACGATGTCGCCGGGCTGCAGCTCGCTCATCGACACCGAGGTGCCGGCGGCGATCTGCGGGCCGACGACGCGCGGGATCGAGACGCCGGCGGCGGCCCACGACTTCATGACCAGGCCCGAGCAGTCCCAGCTGTTGGGGCCCGTGCCGCCGTAGACGTACGGGTCGCCGATCTGGGCGAGCGCGAAGTCGAGCGCCTTCTTGGCCCGGCCCTTCGCGTCCGCCGTCGACACCTCCACGTCGGTGTTGCTCTGGTTGAACGACGCCTGCTCGGCGGCCGTCAGGCGGGCGAGCTCGGCCTTGGCAGCCTCGTACTTGGCGCGGACGTCGGCCCGCTGGGCCTCGGCGTCCTTCGACGCGGCGGTCAGGTCGGCCCGGCGGTCCTTGAGCTGCGCCCGGCGGTTCGTGAGCTGCTTGCTGGTGCGGCCGAACTGCTCGAGCGCGTCGGCACGGGTGTTGTTGAGGGCACGGACGGCACCCAGACCGGCCAGGAACTGGTCGGGGTCGTCGCTGCTGAGCAGGTTGGCGGTGGGTCCGAGCGGGGCGTCGAGCTGCTGCTGGACGATCGCGCCGCTGAGCTCGTCCTTCTGGGCCGTGTAGGTGGCCATGCCGCGGGAGATGTCGGCGGAGATGTCGTCGATCTCGGACTGCGTCTGCTCGATCTGCTCGCCGAGCTGGTTGACCTGCTCGTTGGCGGCCTCGACCTGGCTGAAGGCGGCCTCGACGTCCTTGACGGTGACCTTGGGCGCGGCCTGCGCCGACGGGAGCGCCAGCACCGCGCCGGCCAGGGCGAGGCTCGCGGTCATCGCGAGCACCCGGCGCCGCACCGTGCGGCGGCGGTGGGGGGTGGTCTGCGTCGTGCTGGGCTGGTTCAGGGCGTGTGCCATGTGTGCGTGGGTCTCCCGCATCCTCGACGTCTACCGGGTGAGCTGACGGGTTCGGGCCTCGGATTGCCCTACGCCGTGTGCGCACCGCTCAGGTGCGTGCACGGCGATTCACCCCACGTGCGTGGTTCCCCGGTTCGTCCCAGACATCTTCCCCATGGCTGCGACGACTCGACGGCGCGTCCGACACCGACCTGGAGGGCGGCGTTCACCGGACGCGCAGGGTCTCACTGTAGGCCGAGCCAGGGGCCGGGACAACTCGCCCGGCCGGTTGTCAGGAGATGTTCAGGTGCGCTCAGCCGGCCTGCGTCTCGGGGCCCGCGACGGGCGTGACGAGGCGCAGGGGCGGCGTCAGGCCGGCGTCGGACAGCACCCCGAGGGCGGCCATCTCGTCGGCGTCGATCTCGATGCCGGCCGGCGGTGCGCCGAGCAGGAACGTGACGACGCAGTCGCCGCACGCGCCGGGGCTGCGGACGAGGCAGCGGTCGCAGTCGACGACCACCGAGTCGGAGCGGTGTGACTCGTGCGAGGTGTGGCTGGTCATGCGTGACCTCCTGGTGCGGGGAAGACCCCGGTGATCGGGGACGTCCACGACGCTAGGAGCCGCCCCGGACAAAAACGTCCGCCGTCCCGGGCGGCGGGAGCCGGCGGCCGGCGCCTCCCCCACTCTGTCGGTGGCCGCGCCTAACGTGTGCCGCGTGGAAGCCGTGCAGGGATCGTTCGACGAGCTGGGACGCCATCTGGCCGACGTCACGTTCTGTGTCGTCGACCTCGAGACGACGGGCGGGTCGGCCGCGAAGGGCTCGAGGATCACCGAGATCGGTGCCGTCAAGATCCGCGGCGGCGAGGTGCTCGGCGAGTTCCAGACCCTCGTCAACCCCGACGAGACGATCCCGGCCTACATCACGGTCCTGACGGGCATCACCAACCAGATGGTCGTGCACGCGCCGCGCATCGCCGAGGTGCTGCCGAGCTTCCTCGAGTTCGCGCGCGGCACCGTGCTGGTCGCGCACAACGCGCCCTTCGACGTCGGCTTCCTCAAGCACTTCAGCCGCGAGCTGGCGATCCCGTGGCCCGGGTTCGAGACGCTCGACACCGCGGTGCTGGCGCGCCGCGTGCTGAGCCGCGAGGAGGTGCCCAACTGCAAGCTCTCGACGCTCGCGGCGGCGTTCTCGGCCACCACGACGCCCAACCACCGCGCCCTGTCCGACGCCCGCGCGACGGTCGACGTCCTGCACGCCCTGTTCGAGCGGCTCGGGCCGCTGGGCGTGACGACCCTCGAGGAGGTGTCGACCTACACGTCCAAGGTCAAGCCCGAGCAGCGGCGCAAGCGTCACCTCGCCGAGCACCTGCCCGAGGCACCGGGCGTCTACCT
Organism: Aeromicrobium sp. Root472D3; assembly: GCF_001426485.1. Taxonomy (GTDB): domain Bacteria; phylum Actinomycetota; class Actinomycetes; order Propionibacteriales; family Nocardioidaceae; genus Aeromicrobium. The sequence continues at coordinate 2,815,996 of NZ_LMET01000001.1, forward strand.
GTTCCGCGACGCCAACGACGACATCCTCTACGTCGGCACGTCACGCAACCTGCGCACCCGCACGCGCTCGTACTTCACCAAGGCCGAGACCCGCACCCGCATGGGCGAGATGGTCATGCTGGCGCAGCGCATCGAGGGCATCGTGTGCGCCACCGCCCTCGAGGCGAACGTCCGCGAGCTGCGGCTCATCGGCCGCCACCGGCCGCCCTACAACCGCCGCTCGCGCTTCCCCGACCGCCTCACGTGGCTCAAGCTGACCCGCGAGCCGTGGCCCCGGCTGTCGATCGTCCGGGCGATCCTCGACGACGACGCCGACTACATCGGCCCGTTCCGCGGGCGTCCCTCCGCGGAGGCCGCGCTGACGGCCCTGCACGACTCGTTCCGCATCCGCCAGTGCACGCCCCGCCTGGCCAGGGCGTCGCGCACGTCCCCCTGCGCCCTGGCCGAGATGGGCCACTGCCTCTCGCCGTGCGACGGATCGGCCGATCCCGACGAGTACGCCGCCGAGGTGCAACGGGTGCGGCAGGCCATGACGGGCGATCCCGCCCCCCTGGTCGCCTCGATCCGCCGGCACATGCTCGAGCTGGCACGCACCGAGCGGTTCGAGGACGCCGCGGTGTGGCGCGACCGGCTCACGGCCTTCCTGCGGGCCGCCGTGCGCACGCAGCGGCTGCGCGAGCTCACGGCCGTCGACGAGCTCGTCGCGGCGGCACCGCACCCGCTCGGCTACGAGATCCACGTCATCCGCTTCGGCCGGCTCGCCGCGGCAGGCGTGCTGCCGCGTGGCGTGCACCCGACCGGGTGGGTCGACGCGCTGCTCGCGACCGCCGAGACCGTCGTCGGCGGCTTCGGGCCGATCCCGTCGGCCACGGCCGAGGAGACCGAGACGCTCCTGCGCTGGCTCGACACGCCGGGCCTGCGCATGGTGCGCGGCGCCTGGCACGTCCCGCTCGAGAGCGCCGCGCGCCACCTCACCCCGTTCGAGCAGGCCACCGCGGCCTGGCACGACCTGCAACGACCGGGCTAGGCCCGCGACGTCGGTAGGCTCGCTGCATGATCACCGCCATCGTCTTCATCCAGGCCGAGGTCTCGCGGCTGTCCGACATCGCCGAGAGCATCGCCGCGATCGACGGCGTCAGTGAGGTCTACTCCGTCACCGGCGAGCTCGACCTCGTCGCCATGGTGCGGGTCCGCCAGATCGACGACGTCGCCTCGGTCGTCGCCGACCAGCTCAACAAGGTCGACGGCATCGTGTCGACGCAGACGCAGATCGCCTACCGCGCCCACAGCCAGCACGACCTCGAGGACGCCTTCAGCATCGGCCTCTGACCCCAGCCCGCCGACGAGTCACCCAGTCCCGCTGACGAGTCACCCAGGCCCACCCGCGAGTCACTCCAGGCGATCCATGAGTGACTCATCACCGGGCGGGAGTGACTCGTCGGGGATCAGGTGGCGAGGTCCTGGGTCGCGGCGGCCCATCGCGCGAGGGTGTCGGCGGCCGCCCCGGAGTCGATCGACGTGCGCGCGCGGTCGACGCCCGCCGCGAGCCGCTCGTGCAGCGTGCCGCTGCCCGCCTCGTGCGCGGCGATCGCGGCACCCGCGTTGAGCAGGACGGCGTCGCGCACCGGCGACACCTCACCCCCGACGACCCGGCGGAACACGTCGGCGTTGAACGCCGGGTCGGCACCGACCAGGCTCGCCGGCGGAGCCAGCTCGAAGCCCAGGTCGGTGGGGTCGAGGACGCTCTCGACGACCGCGCCGCCCGCGACCTCCCACACCCGCGTCGTCGTCGTGATCGTGATCTCGTCGAGACCGTCGTCGCCGCGGAACACGAAGGCGTCGTGGCCTCGCGCCGCCAGCACCTCGGCCATCAGCGGCGACATGCGCAGGTCGGCGCAGCCGATCGCCGAGGCGGCCGGCTGGGCCGGGTTGGTCAGCGGGCCGAGGAAGTTGAACGGCGTCGCGATGCCCAGCTCACGTCGCGGGACCGCCGTGTGGCGGAACGACGGGTGGAACACCGGCGCGAAGCAGAACGTGATGCCGCTGCGGGCGAAGACGTCGGGGATGCGGGCCGCCGGCACGTCGAGACGGATGCCGAGCACCTCGAAGACGTCGGCCGTGCCGCTCGAGCTCGACGCCGCCCGGTTGCCGTGCTTGACGACGCCGACACCGGCACCGGCCGCCACGACCGCCGACATCGACGAGATGTTGACGGTCCGCGACCGGTCGCCGCCCGTGCCGACGATGTCGACGAAACGCCCCGGGATGTCGAGACGGGTCGCGCGGGCCAGCATCGCGTCGGCCAGGCCGCGCAGCTCCTCGGCGGTCTCGCCCTTGGAGCGCAGGGCGACCGCGAAGCCCGCGATCTGCGAGTCGGTCGCCTCGCCGGCGAGGATCTGGTCCATGGCCCAGACGGTCGTGGACGCGTCGAGGTCGTGACCGGCCACGAGCGTCGTCAGGACGTCGGGCCACGTCTGTGGCTGCACCTCGACCTCAGCCGGGCTGCAGGACGCCGCGCGCGAGCGCGATGACGGCCTCGGCGAGCCGGATGGGCTCGATGGGGTGCGACACCGCGGCCTCGGCGCGCGACCACGTCGCGAGCCACGCGTCCTGGGGACGTCCGGTCAGCACCAGCACGGGGGGCGCCTGGAAGATCTCGTCCTTGATCTGACGGGCGATGCCGAGCCCGCCGACCGGGACGGCCTCGCCGTCGAGGACGACCAGGTCGATCCCGCCGCCGTCGAGGTGCTGCAGGACGACCGGCTCGGTCGCGCACTCGACGTACTCGAAGGGCGGCAGATCGGGGTGAGGGCGGGCTCCGAGCGCCGACAGCACAGCGGATCGGACGTCTCGATCGTCGCTGTAGACCAGGACACGTAGGGGCTTGTCTGCGCTCACGAGTTGATCGTACATAATGAACGAGTGACGACTACCTCCGTGATTCCCGCTTCCCGCCTGCACGGCCAGGAAGGCCGTCCCTCCATGGTGACGGTGGGGACCATCGTTTGGCTCTCCAGCGAGCTCATGTTCTTCGCCGGGCTGTTCGCGGCGTACTTCACGATCCGCAACATCTCCCCCGAGCTGTGGGCCCAGGAGACGGAGGTGCTGAACGTCCCCTTCGCGACCGCGAACACCACGATCCTCGTGCTGTCGTCGGTCACGTGCCAGTTCGGCGTGTTCGCCGCCGAGCGCGGCAAGGCCGGTCGTTCGGGCAAGCTCTTCCAGATCAGCCTCTGGGGCATGCGTGAGTGGTTCGTCCTCACGTACCTGATGGGCGCGATCTTCATCGGCGGCCAGGCGACGGAGTACGCCGAGCTCGTCCGCGAGGGCATCACGATCCCGAGCTCGCCCTACGGCAGCCTCTTCTACCTCGCCACGGGCTTCCACGGCATCCACGTCATCGGTGGCCTGCTGGCCTTCCTGCTCGTGATCGGCCGCACGTTCGCCGCGCGCAAGTTCACGCACGAGCAGGCCATCTCCGCGATCGTCGTGTCGTACTACTGGCACTTCGTCGACATCGTGTGGGTCGGGCTGTTCGCCACGATCTACCTCATCAAGTAGTCACCACACGGGCCTGCCGCTAAGGCTTGCCTGAGTCACAAACTTCGGGGTGCCGAAAGGTACTCTGGCATCACTTCCAGGAATGAGGTCCTCGGTGCGGAAACTGTCCACCAGACGTCGGCATCCACTCGCCGGATTCGTCGTGCTCCTGCTGGGGCTCGTCATCGCGGGCGGCGCGTACTACGCGTTCGCGCCCAAGCCCGCCGAGGCGCAGGAGGTCACGGCCAACGACGTCGAAGCCGGACGCGACCTGTTCCTGATCGGTTGTGCGAGCTGCCACGGCAAGAACGCCACCGGCATCGAGACCGAGCGCGGCAACAACTACGGCCCGTCCCTGATCGGCGTGGGCGCCGCCTCGGTCGACTTCCAGGTCGGCACCGGACGCATGCCGCTGGCGCAGACCGCTCCGCAGGCTCCGTCCAAGAACCCGGAGTACACCGAGGAGGAGACCCGGCAGCTGTCGGCGTACATCGCCTCGCTGGCCCCCGGACCGGCCATCCCCGACGGTGAGTACACCGACATCGACAAGGCCAACGTCGACGACATCCGTGAGGGTGGCGAGCTGTTCCGCGCCAACTGCACCGCGTGCCACAACTCGGTCGGCGCCGGCGGCGCCATGCCGGGCGGCAAGTACGCCCCCTCCATCAAGGGCGTCAGCGCCAAGCACATCGCCGAGGCCATGATCACCGGCCCCCAGCAGATGCCCGTCTTCTCCGACGACGTCATCACGCCCGAGGACAAGCGCAACATCATCGCGTACGTCAAGCAGGTGCAGGACCAGCCCAACTACGGCGGTCTCGGCGGCGGCGGCCTCGGTCCGGTGGTGGACGGCATGTTCACCTGGATCATCGGCATCGGCGGCCTGATCATCGCATCGATCTGGATCGGTGCCCACGGAGCGAGAGTGAAGAAGAAGTCATGAGCGACGAGCTGCAGCCGGTCTCGGACACCGAGCCGATCAAGGACCCGGGGCTCGCCGAGCACCAGTTCCGTCCGCAGGACGTCGACGAGTCGCAGGCCAAGCGCACCGAGCGTCAGATCGCCTGGATGTTTCGCATCGCCGGACTGCTGTTCTTCGGCTTCTGCGTCGCCTACTTCGCCGTCGACATCGACGCCACGTTCCTCGGCTGGTCCGCGCAGAACTTCGCCTTCGGCATGACGCTGGGCGGCGGTCTGCTGCTGATCGGCGTCGGCATCATCCAGTGGGCCAAGAAGCTCATGGGCGACCACGAGATGGTCGAGATGCGTCACCCCTCGGCGTCGTCCGAGGAGGACCGCGTCGCGGTCATGAAGGACATCAACGCGGGCATCGAGGAGTCCGGCTTCGGCCGCCGCCCCATGATCCGCAACAGCCTGCTCGGCTCGATGGCGCTGCTCGGCCTGCCGGCCGTCGTCCTGCTGCGCGACCTCGGTCCGCTCCCCCACTCCCAGCGCGAGACGGTCTGGAAGAAGGGCATGCGCCTGGTCAACGACGTCACCGGCACGCCGATCAAGCCGTCCGACATGCAGGTCGGCCAGCTCGTCAACGGCCAGCCCGCGATCGTCTACGAGACCGACGCCGACGGCGAGGCCGTGCTGCACGGCACCGAGCTGCTGCAGGTCAAGTCGAAGGCCTCGATCATCGTCGTGCGCATGCGCCCCGAGGACATCACGGCCTCGAAGGGACGCGAGAACTGGGGCGTCGACGGCATCCTGTGCTTCTCCAAGATCTGCACCCACGTCGGCTGCCCGATCAGCCTGTGGGAGCAGCAGACGCACCACCTGCTGTGCCCGTGCCACCAGTCGACCTTCGACCTCGGTGACAACGGCAAGGTCATCTTCGGCCCCGCCCACCGTCCGTTGCCCCAGCTCCCGCTGGGTGTCGACGAGGAGGGTTACCTGATCGCCATGAGCGACTTCCCCGAGATCATCGCGCCCAGCTATCCAGAACTGGCGCGTGACCAGAAGAAGTTGGACAATAAGTCATGAGCACCACAGAGCAGTACACGCCGATCCAAGACACCGGCGTGGGCAAGAAGGCAGCCGGCCCCGTCGGCTGGTTGGACGACCGCCTCGGCCTCGCCGGGGTGGCCAAGAAGAACCTTCGCAAGGTCTTCCCCGAGCACTGGTCGTTCATGCTGGGCGAGATCGCCCTGTGGAGCTTCGTGGTGCTGCTGCTGACCGGCGTCTTCCTGACGTTCTGGTTCCAGCCCAGCATGACCGAGGTCGAGTACCACGGCTCCTACCTGCCGTTCAACGGTCTCGAGATGTCGCAGGCGTACAAGTCGACGCTCGACATCTCGTTCGACATCCGCGGCGGTCTGCTGATCCGGCAGATCCACCACTGGGCCGCGGCGCTGTTCATCGCCGCGATGATCGCCCACATGCTGCGCGTGTTCTTCACCGGCGCGTACCGCAAGCCGCGCGAGATCAACTGGCTGATCGGCGTCGGGCTGTTCTCGCTCGGCCTGGTCGAGGGATTCGCGGGCTACTCGCTGCCCGACGACCTGCTGTCGGGAACCGGTCTGCGATTCGTCGACGGACTGATCCGCTCGATCCCGCTGGTCGGCTCGTACCTCGAGTTCTTCATCTTCGGCGGCGAGTTCCCCGGCGACGAGATCATCCCCCGCCTCTACATGGCGCACATCCTGCTGATCCCCGCGATCCTGCTGGGTCTCATCGGCGCCCACATGCTGCTGCTCGTCTACCACAAGCACACGCAGTGGCCTGGACCGGGACGCACGGAGCAGAACGTCGTCGGCTACCCGATGCTGCCGGTCTACGCGGCCAAGGCCGGTGGATTCTTCTTCGTCGTCTTCGGCTTCACGGCCCTGATGGGCGCCCTGCTCCAGATCAACCCGGTCTGGGTCTACGGCCCCTACAACCCGTCCGAGGTCACGGCCGGCTCGCAGCCCGACTGGTACATGGGCTTCTCCGAGGGCCTCGTGCGCCTCATGCCCGGCTGGGAGAGCACGTTCTTCAACTACACCTGGAGCTGGAACGTCTTCATCCCGGGTGTCGGCGGTCTGACCGGTCTGTTCGTCATCCTCGGCGCGTGGCCGTTCATCGAGCAGTGGATCACGGGCGACAAGCGTGACCACCACCTGCTGCAGCGTCCGCGCAACGCCCCGGTCCGCACGGCCCTCGGCGTGGCGGGCATGACGGCCTACGGCGTCGCCTGGGCGGCCGGTGGCAACGACATCATCGCCACCAAGTTCCACATGGACATCTACACGCTGACGAACATCTTCCGGGTCGGTTTCTTCGTGTTCCCGATCATCGCGTTCATGGTGACCAAGCGGATCTGCATCGGCCTCCAGCGGGCCGACGCCAATCGCATCCTGCACGGCTACGAGACCGGTGTCATCGAGCGGTCGCCCGACGGCGGCTTCTCGGAGCGCCACGCTCCCCTGCCGGCCTCGCAGCAGTACACGCTCACGGCGCACGACCGCGTGCCCGTCCTCGAGGCTCCGGCCGAGACGGACGAGAACGGTGTCGCCGCACCCCACTCCCGCAAGGAGAAGGTGCGGGCCAAGCTGCAGGCGCTGTACTACCGCGACACGCTCGACAAGCCGACGACCGAGGACGTCCAGCACGCCGAGGAGCACCTCGGTGAGATCGACGGCCACCCCGTCGAGCTGGGTGACGAGTTCCAGGGCGTCTCGGAGACGGGTGTCCCCCGGGTCCACTGATCGCCTGCACGTCCACGACAGCCCCCGTCAGCGATGCTGACGGGGGCTTCGTCGTCTCTCGCGGCTCCATCCCCGCTCCCCCGCCACGACTCCCCCTCGGCGGCCATGGCGGCCACGGCGGGCACCGCGGGCACCGCGGGCACCGCGGACGTCATCTCATCAGTACCCACGACAGACCCACCGTGATGACGTCCCCACGCCCGACCGCGGACGTCATCACATGAGTGCGTACGACAGCCCCACCGTGATGACGTCCCCACGCCCCACCGCGGGCGTCATCACATCAGTACCTACAACAGCCCCACCGTGATGACGTCCACGGTGGGGCTGAGCGGGGTGCAGGGCTGGGTCAGTCGACGACGTCGTCGGCCGCAGGAGGCGCTGCGGACGCAGCCGCGGCCTGGAGGGCCGAGCCCGCGGTCCACGTCGCCCACGGGACGTTCCAGTCGGTCCAGCCGTTGCGGTCCTCGAGGGCACGCGGGCTGTCGACGTACTCGACGACGTCGCCGCGCACCGAGCGGTCGTACAACCACTTGGCGTCGGCGGTGCTCATGCCCGTGCAGCCGTGGCTGACGTTGTCGCGCCCCTGCGAGCCGACCGACCACGGCGCGGCGTGGATGAACTCCCCCGAGTTGGTCAGGCGCATCGCCCACCGCACGTCGGAGATGTTGTAGTAGCCGGGGTCCTCGGAGTCGACGCCCGTCGTCGCGGCATCCATGTCGACCGAGGAGAACTTCTCCATGATGATCTTGACGCCGGCGCGCGTGCGGTGGCTGTCGTCACCCGTCGTGACGGGGATCGTGCGGACCTTCTGGTCGTCGACCGAGTAGGTCAGCTGGTGCTTGCCGACGTCGACCGTCGTGACCGACTTCTTGCCGACCTGGAAGTTGATGTCCTGGTCCTGCTGCCCGAAGACCCCCTCGCCGGCCGGCAGGCTGTTGAGGGTCAGGTGGACGTTGACCTTGGTGTTGGCCGGCCAGTACTGCTCGGGCCGGTAGTGGGCCTCGTTGTCGCTGAACCACGTCCACGAGCCCGTCGTGCCGTTGTCGGTCGTCACCTTCATGTGCTTCTCGTACAGGGCGCGCTTGCGCACCGGCAGGTCGAACGTGACGATGATCGGCATGCCGACACCGACGGTCTCGCCGTCGAGCGGCGCGACCGACGGGTACGTCTGCTGGTCGAGCGACAGTGCCTGCGTCGTGAAGGCGCTCGTGACGGTGCGCGACTCGCCGTCCTCGCCCTGACCCGTGGCGGTGAGGCGGTACGCCGTCCCCGGCTCGAGCCGGCTGTCGGCCCGCCAGCCCGAGTCGGTGACGCGGCCCGTGATCTCGGTGGCACCGTCGGCGGTCGCGAGCTTCGCGGACGACACCGTGCCGTCCTCGGCGAGCACCTTGACGTAGGTGCTGACCTTCACGTCCTTCGCGCCGTCGGCGACGTTCGGGGTGAGGCTCAGGGAGTCGAGCGTGCTGTCAGGCGTGACGGCGTCCTTGGCGTCCTTGATCGAGCAGGACGACACGGCGATCATCGTGGCGCACACGAGCGCGACGGGGAGACGGAGGTGCTTCACCCCGACAGTTTACGTGCCGCCCCCCACACAGCAGAGCACCGACGACGTGGTGGACGTCGTCGGTGCTCTGGGGATCAGCTCGTGCGGATGCCGATCAGTGGGCGTGGATGCCGCGGTAGTACTCGAAGATCCAGCCGCAGACCATCACGGCTCCGATCGTGCAGCCGATGATGAACAGCCACCAGCCGATGACCACGCCGAGCACGACGACGGCCAGCGCGGCGGCACAGAACAGCGGCCACCAGCTGTACGGAGGGAAGAAGCCCTGCTCGCCCGCGCCGTCGGCGATCTCGCCGTCGGAGCGGTCCTCGGGACGATCGGGGATCTGCTTGGCGACCACGCCGAGGTAGAAGCCCAGCAGGATGCACAGCAGCGTCGTCATGACCAGGGCGGTCGTGCCGGTCGGGTCCTTGGTCAGGACCCAGTAGACCGGAGCAATCAGTGCGAAGAAGATTCCGCACGACAGGATGGTCCAGGTTTCAGCCTTCATGACTCAGTGGTCGCCCTTCGCGTCGTTGATGGCTTCGCCCTTGCCGCTGATGTCGGGGGCGTCGGCGAACTTGGAGTTCTCGCCCGGGTTGTCGACGAGCTCGAGTGCCGCGATCTCCGGGTGGTGCAGGTCGAACGCGGGGCTCTCGGACCGGATGCGCGGCAGCGACGTGAAGTTGTGACGCGGCGGCGGGGAGGAGGTGGCCCACTCGAGCGAGCGGCCCCAGCCCCACGGGTCGTCGAGACCGACCAGCGGCGCCTTGCGCGACTTCCACACGTTGTAGAAGAACGGGAGCGTCGAGGCACCCAGCAGGAACGCGCCGATCGACGAGATCTCGTTGAGGGTCGTGAACCCGTCGCCCGGTCCGTAGTCGGCGTAGCGGCGCGGGAAGCCCTCGACGCCGAGCCAGTGCTGCACCAGGAACGTCAGGTGGAAGCCGATGAACAGCAGCCAGAAGTGGATCTTGCCGAGCTTCTCGTCGAGCATGCGACCGGTCAGCTTGGGCCACCAGAAGTAGAAGCCGGCGAACATCGCGAACACCACGGTGCCGAACACGACGTAGTGGAAGTGCGCGACCACGAAGTAGCTGTCGGACAGCTGGAAGTCGAGCGTCGGCGAGGCCAGGATGACACCCGTCAGACCACCGAAGAGGAAGGTCGTCAGGAAGCCCAGCGCGAAGATCAGCGGGGTGTCGAACGACAGGGAGCCGCCCCACAACGTGCCGATCCAGTTGAAGAACTTGACGCCCGTGGGCACCGCGATCAGGAACGTCATGAAGGAGAAGAACGCCAGGTCGACCGAGCCCGTCACGAACATGTGGTGGGCCCACACCGCGACCGACAGGGCCGCGATCATCAGCGTCGCGCCGACCAGGCCGACGTAGCCGAAGATCGGCTTGCGGCTGAACACGGGCAGGATCTCGGTGATGATGCCGAAGAACGGCAGCGCGATGATGTAGACCTCGGGGTGGCCGAAGAACCAGAACAGGTGCTGCCACAGGATCGGCCCGCCGTTGGCGGCGTCGAAGACGTGGGCGCCGAGGCGTCGGTCGGCCTCGAGCGACAGCAGTGCGGCGGCGAAGATCGGGAACGCGATCAGCACGAGCATGCTCGTGACGAGCGTGTTCCACACGAAGATCGGCATGCGGAACATCGTCATGCCGGGCGCACGCATCGTGAAGATCGTGGTGATGAAGTTGACGCCACCGAGGATCGTGCCGAGACCGGACATCCACAGGCCCATGACCCACAGGTCACCGCCCACTCCCGGGGAGTTCACGGCGTCGCTGAGGGGTGCGTACGCGAACCAGCCGAAGCTCGCCGCGCCACCGGGGACGAAGAAGCCCGAGACGACGATCGTGCTGCCGAACAGGTACAGCCAGTAGCTGAACATGTTGAGGCGCGGGAACGCGACGTCGGGAGCACCGATCTGCAGCGGCATGATCGCGTTGCCGAAGCCGAAGAACAGCGGTGTCGCGAACATCAGCAGCATGATCGTGCCGTGCATCGTGAACAGCTGGTTGTACGTCTCGTCGTCGACGAACTGCGTGCCCGGCTGGGCCAGCTCGGCGCGGATCATCAGGGCGAGGATGCCGCCGATGATGAAGAACGCGAACGACGTGACCAGGTACATGTTGCCGATGACCTTGTGGTCGGTCGTCGTGAGGACCGTGACGACCTTCTGCCCGAGCGTCCGCTCGCGGACGCCTGCCCGCAGGTTCGTCGAACCGTCGTCGAATGTTGCTGTTGCGTCAACCATCAGCTCTTGCCTGACCCGTCTCCCTGGACGCCAGCGACGTTGCCGCTCTTGTCGTCGCCCCTGAGACCTGCGATCTCATTGGCTTCCTTCGCGCCCTGGGGCGCTCCGACCTGGTCCGCAGCCTTCAGGTCCTCGAGGTGCGCGTCGTACTCGGCGCGCGTCACGACGTTGACCTTGAAGATCATGCGGGAGTGATAGAGGCCGCACAGCTCGGCGCAGCGACCCGTGAAGGTGCCGGTGCGCGTCGGCGACAGGTCGAAGGAGTTCACCTTGCCCGGCACGACGTCCATCTTGAAGTAGAACTCGGGGATCCAGAACGAGTGGATGACGTCGGGCGACTTGAGGTCGAACCGGACCGACTCGTCGACCGGGAGCCACAGCTCGGCGGGCTCCTGCGGGGTGCCGTAGTCGTAGACGTCCTCGCCCTGCGTCGCATCCTCGTCGAGGTAGTTGAACGCCCACTGCCACTTGCTGCCGACGACCTCGATCGTGTGGTCGGGGTTGTCGACCCGCTCGAGCACGTTGTTCTGCGACGTGACGGTGTGGAAGAAGAACACCGCGACGATGATCACGGGCGCGAAGGTGTACAGCGCCTCGATCGGCAGGTTGTAGCGCACCTGCGCGGGGATCTCGTCCTCGCTGCGGCGTCGGTAGCGCACCATCGCGTAGACGATGAGACCGAAGACCAGCAGGAAGATCACCAGCACGGCGATCCACGCACCGAGCCACAGCTCCCAGATGTCCTGGGTGCGATCGGTGCTTCCGACCGGCAGCGCGAGACGCGCGAGATCCGAGTCGGCGTCTGGTGCACACCCACTCAACACAACGGCGGCGAAGAACAGAACCGCCAATTTCATCCGACCCACGGGGCGCCTTTCTGGACCATGACTGTCACGAGATGACACATGAGCACCTTACTTCAGGTGAACGTGTCGGGAGCGGTGAGGTCCGCCTGACCTGGGCGCGCGTCGCCGCGCGCGGCGTCACGCCAGCGAAAGCGCTGCGTCGACCTCGGTGCGGGCGTCGTCGCCGTAGGCCAAGCCGAGCCGGTCGAGGAAGCCCGAGCGGTCGAGGACGTACTCCTGCGTGCCTGTCGTCTCGACGACGCTGGCCGCGATCGTGCAGCCGATCTGGGCCGAGCGCTCGAAGCCGAGGCCCGCGGCGATGCCGGCCAGGAACCCGGCGCGGAAGCTGTCGCCGACGCCCGTGGGATCGACCGCCGTGACGCCGGCGATGGCCTTGACCTCGACGGGCTCGCCGTCGGCCGGCAGGACCGTCACGCCGTCCTTGCCGCGGGTGATGACCTGCGTGCCGACGTGCGAGCGGACGTCGTCGGCGCTCCAGCCCGTCTTCTGCTGGATCAGGGACGCCTCGTAGTCGTTGCTGAACAGGTACGTCGCCCCGTCGATCAGCTCGCGGATGACGTCGCCCTCGGCCCAGGCCAGCTGCTGCGAGGGGTCGGCGGCGAACGGAATGCCGCCGTCACGGCACGTGCGCGTGTGGCGCAGCATGCCCTCGGGGTCGTCGGGGCCGATCAGCACGAGGTCGTAGCCGGAGCCGACCGCGAGCAGGTCGATGTCGCGGGCCTCGGCCATCGCGCCGGCGTAGAACGTCGCGAACTGGGCGAGCTCGGTGTCGGTCGTGCAGACGAACCGCGCGGTGTGGCGGGTGTCGGAGACGAGCACGCCGCTCGTGTCGACGCCGGCGGCGTCGAGCCAGCCGCGGTACTCGGTCTCGAAGTCGCGGCCGACGGCGCCGACCAGCAGGGGGCGGTGACCCAGCTTGGCCAGCGCGAAGGCGATGTTGGCGCCGCACCCGCCCCGGCGGACGTCGAGGTCGTCGACCAGGAACGACAGCGAGATCTTGTCGAGCTGGTCGGGCACCAGCGAGTCGACGAACTTGCCCGGGAAGGTCATGAGGTGGTCGGTCGCGATGGATCCGGTGATGGCGAGGTGCACCCGCCAACCATAGACAACGCCCCCCTGCGGCGCAGGGGGGCGTCGTGTGACGCATCTCGGCCGACCGGTCCGTGACCTCCGACGAGCTCGCTCGTCGGCGTCGGCGGAGCCGGCCGCCGTGAGGGCCTAGTGGAAGCTGTCGCCGCAGGCGCAGGAGCCCGTGGCGGCGGGGTTGTCGATCGTGAAGCCCTGCTTCTCGATCGTGTCGACGAAGTCGATCGTCGCGCCGCCGAGGTACGGCAGGCTCATGCGGTCGACGACGACGTTGACGCCGCCGAAGCCGAAGGTCTGGTCGCCGTCGAGCGAGCGCTCGTCGAAGAACAGCTGGTAGCGCAGGCCCGAGCAGCCGCCGGGCTGCACCGCGATGCGCAGCGCGAGGTCGTCGCGACCCTCCTGGGCGAGCAGGCTCGCGACCTTCTCGGCGGCGCCGTCGCTCAGGCTGACGCCGGACGCGACCTCCGTGGTCGGCTCGGAGGCGGTGGTCTGGTCGGTCTCGACTGTCATGTGTACTCCCGAAGGTGTGGTCTGCGGACTCGTCACGAGGGACGCTTCACGAAAGGCAACGAAGCGTGTGGCGATTCCATTCCATCGTACGCCGTCAGCCCAGCGGTCGGGGCGACCACGTGCGGGCGACGCGCTCGGCCAGGTCGGCCAGGTGCCGGGCCGGCTCGCCCATCGACTCCTCGACGGTGACCCGCTCGGTGACGCCGTAGGCCGACTCGACGCCCATCGCCCGCATCTCGCGCGAGCCCACGAGCACCTGCCCGGCCAGGACGATGCAGGGGCGTGCGGCCGCGGCGGCCACCGCGGCGACCCCGTGCACGACCTTGCCGGCCCGCGACGAGAAGTCGTACGTGCCCTCCCCCGTCACGACGAGGTCGTGGGCACCGGCCTCCGCGGTCAGCCCGACCGTCTCGGCGACGAGCTCGATGCCCGACACGACCGTGCCGCCGAGCACCATCAGCGCGAATCCCAGCCCGCCCGCGGCTCCGGCCCCCTTGGCGTCGGCAGGGCGGCGCTGCGCCGGCGACGGGCCGCACACCGCCACCACGAACCGGTCGAGCCAGCCGTCGACCTCGACGACCTGGGCGTCGGTCAGGCCCTTCTGCGGTCCGAAGGTCTTGGTGGCGCCGAACATGCCGAGCAGCGTGACGTCGACGTCGGCGGCCACGACCAGCTCGACGGCGCGCAGCCGCTCGACGGCCGGGGCCACGTCGACGGACCCGACGTGCGCGAGGGCCGCGGGGCCCGCGTCGAGCGGCACGTCGGCCGTCGCGCCGAGGGCGGCCAGCAACCCCGCTCCCCCGTCGTTGGTCGCGCTGCCCCCCAGGCCCACCACGACGCGCGACGCGCCGGCGTCGACCGCCGCGGCGACGGCCTGGCCGACCCCGTACGTCGAGGCGTGCAGGGGGTCCTTGGCCTCGACGAGGTGCAGCCCGCACGCCTGCGCGCTCTCGACGTACGCCGTGCCGTCCGCGTGCAGGACCGTGACCGGGACGTCGGCCCCGAGAGGTCCGCGGACCGTGACGACGTCGAGCCGCCCTCCGGTCGCGGCGTGCAGGACGTCGACGAGCCCGGGGCCCCCGTCGGCCATCGCCGCGGCGGTCAGGACGTCGTCGGGCGCGTGACGCCGCCAGCCCTCGATGATGGCGCGCGCAGCCTCGGGGGCCGACAGGGTGCCACCGAAGGAGTCCGGTGCGACGAGGACCCGCACGGCCCGCCCCGCCTACTCCGCGAGGGCGTGCTCGGCGGCCGCGATCAGGACGCTCGTCGCGAGCGCGTCGATCGCGAGCGCCAGCTCGTCGGGCGACGGGTACGACGGCGCGATGCGGATGTTGCGGTCGCGGGGGTCGTCGCCGTAGGGGAACGCGGCACCGGCCGGGGTCATCGCGACGCCCGCCTGGCGGGTCAGCTCGATGACGCGCGAGGCCGTGCCGTCGACGACGTCGAGGCTGACGAAGTAGCCGCCCTTCGGCTCGGTCCAGCTCGCGACGCCGTAGGGGGCGAGCCGGTCGGCCAGGATCGAGACGACGGCGTCGAACTTGGGGGCGAGGATCTCGCGGTGCCCGGCCATCAGGGCGTGCACGCCGTCGACGTCGCCGAGGTGGCGGGCGTGCCGCAGCTGGTTGACCTTGTCGGGGCCGATCGTCCGCTTGCCCAGGTGCGACAGGTACCAGGCGACGTTGTCGGCCGAGCTGCCGAAGAAGCAGACCCCCGAGCCGGCGAACGTGATCTTGGACGTCGAGGCGAAGATCACGGCCCGGTCGGGGTGCCCCGACGCGACGCACAGACCGAGGATGTCGGCGGTCTTGGTCTGCTCGTCGGTGAGGTGGTGGACGGCGTACGCGTTGTCCCAGAAGATGCGGAAGTCGGGTGCCGCGGTCTCCAGGGCCGCGAGCTCGGCCGCGACGGCCTCGCTGGTGACGGCGCCCGTGGGGTTGCTGTAGGTGGGCACGAGCCACATGCCCTTGACGGAGGGGTCCTTGACGGCCTCGCGCACGGCGTCGACGTCGGGGCCGTCCTCGTTCAGCGGCACCGGCACCATCTCGATGCCGTACTCCTCGAGCAGGGCGAAGTGGCGGTCGTAGCCCGGCACGGGGCAGATGAACTTGACCGACTCCTCGACGCCCCACGGCTGCTCAGACCCGGGGACGCCGTGGAACAGGGCGAAGACCAGGTTGTCGTGCATCATCGCGAGGCTCGCGTTGTCGCCCGCGACGACCTGCTCGACCGGCACCTGCATGATCGGCGCGAAGATCTCGCGCAGCTCGGTCAGGCCCGTCAGACCGCCGTAGTTGCGGGTGTCGACGCCGTCGCGGTCGCGGAAGTCGTCGCCCGGCAGCGTCAGCAGGCCGTTGGAGAGGTCGAGCTGCTCGGGCGACGGCTTGCCGCGCGTGAGGTCGAGCTTGAGGCCTCGCTCCTGCAGGGCGCGGTGCGCGGCCGTCTGCTCGTCGAGGAGGGTCTGGACCTGGTCACGGGAGAGATCGTCGAGGCTCACGGACCCAACCTATCGCCCGGACGGAATCAGGCCAGACCGGGCGCGCCCCAGATCGCGAGCCACCGGGCGAGGTCGGGCTCCACCGGCACGTCGCCACCGACGACGCCCCTGAGCTGCAGCTCGAGCGCGTTGTCGCGTCGCTCGGAGCCGTCGGGCGCGAACGGGTAGAACGTGCCGCGCTTGTAGAGGTAGACCAGGCCGACCGGCTTCCCGGCGGGGCTGGTGAACACGAACGTCGAGCACAGCAGCGCGGTGCCGAAACCGGCGTCGGCCAGCGAGCTGTTGACGGCGTGCAGGTCGGTGACGAGACCCGACACGTCGGCGTCGGCGCGCGTGACGGTGAGCCAGTGGAAGCCGAACCGGTCGTCGCTGCGGGTCACGGTCGACCCGGGCGTCGACGTGATGATCTTCTCGGCGTCGGCCATCACGGCGTCGTCGGCCTGTCCCTCCATGTCGCGGAAGCACACGGACCCCGACCCGGTCGGCACGAAGCCCTCCAGCTGCAGCGAGATGACCGCCTGCGGCACCGAGAACAGGACGTCGAGATCGGCCTCGGGCGGCTTGGACCGACCGAGGATGCCGTCGAGGAAGCCCATCAGCCCTGCTCGGAGAGCTCGGCGCTGACCTTGGCCAGCTGGTCGAGACGCTGCTGCAGCGGCGGGTGCGTCGAGAAGAGCGCGCCGATCGACTCGCGGTTGATCGCGGGCGCGAAGAAGAACGCGCTCATGGCCTGGCTCTCGCGCAGGTCGCTGTTGGGGATGCGCGACATGTCGCCCGAGATCTTGACGAGCGCCGACGACAGCTTGGACGGACGGCCCGTCATGTAGGCGCCGCTGCGGTCGGCGCTGAGCTCGCGGTAGCGCGACAGGCCCCTGATCAGGACGAAGCTGACGGCGTAGACCAGCAGGCTGACGAGGAACACCACGATGAACGCGGGCCCCCCGTTGTTGTTGCGGTCGCGGTTGCCCCCGCCGAACATGCCGCCGAAGTACATGCCGTAGCGCGTGATGAAGCCGGCCAGCAGGCCGATCGACGAGGCGACCGTCATGACCGTGACGTCGCGGTTGGCGACGTGCGACAGCTCGTGCGCCAGCACGCCCTCGAGCTCGTCGGCGTCCAGGCGCTGCATGATGCCGGTCGTGACGCACACCGCCGAGTGGTTCGGCGTGCGCCCCGTCGCGAAGGCGTTCGGCATGTCGGTCACGGCGATCGCCACGCGCGGCTTCGGCATGTCGGCCAGCGCGCACAGGCGGTCGATCATGGCGTGCAGCTCGGGCGCCTGGTGCGGCTCGACGACCTGCGCACGCATCGACTTGAGCGCCAGGGAGTCCGAGAAGTACCACTGCCCCCACGCCATCGCGAGCACGACGACGAAGCCCAGCGCGCCCAGGGGCGTCTGGTAGAGCACCGCCGCGAACAGCAGGTAGAGGACGCCCAGCCCGAGGCTCACGCCGCCCATGCGCAGCGAGAGCCCCCGATCAGTTCTGAACCGGCTTCTGGTCATCGTCACCCTCCACGTCTTGATCGGGTCGAGCCTGGTCGTGCGAGATCTGCTCGAGCTGGCGGTCGACCTCGGCCGTCGTGCCCGCGTCGAGGACGGGACCGGCGTCGGTGTCGGTGCCGAGCGCGGCGTCGAACTGCCGGGCCAGCGCATCGTCCGCCGACTCGCCCGCCGTGCCGATGACGCCCTCCTGCACGAGCTCGTCGACGGCGTCGGACCTCGCCTCCATCTCGCGCGTGCGCCGCTCGGCGGCCTCCATCGCCTGCCCGACCTCGCTGACGGTCGAGTTGATGCCGCTCGTCGCGCTGTTGATCTCGGCGCGCGCGGAGGCCGCCGTGTGGCGGGCCGAGAGCGTGTCCTTGCGGATGCGGAAGCTCTCGACGTCCTGCTCGATCGTCAGGGCCGACTGCTCGAGCTTGCGCTCCTCGGCCAGCAGGTCGTCGCGTCGGGCGCGCAGCTCGTCGGCGGTCTTCTCGAGCGCGACCTTGCGGGTCAGGGCCGCGCGCGCGTCGTCGTCGCGACCCGCGGCGACGGCGTCGCTCGCCTGCCGGTCGAGCTGCGCGGCCTGCTGGGCGATCGTGGTCAGCTGCAGGTCGACCCGCTTGCGGCTCGTCGCGACGTCGGCGACCCCGCGTCGCACCTGCTGCAGCAGCGCCGTCTGGGTGCGGTAGGTCTGGTCGAGACGGTCCTTGAGGGCACCCGCGTCGTCGGTGCCGGACTGCCGCGATCCCCACCACTTGGCGAGGCGATTGCCGATGCTCATGCTGTCCGCTCCGTGAAAAGGCAAAGATACGGAGCAGACACCATGAGGCGGTGCTGCCCGTTCACTCGCTGACGCTCGCTCATGCTGTCAAGCCTACGGGTAGGGTGTCGCGGGTGGCTGACGAGACAGAAGCAGGCAAGGGCCGTCCGACCCCCAGTCGCCGGGAGGCCGAGGCTGCCCGCAAGAAGCAGATGAAGACCCCCATGACCCGCAAGGAGCAGGCCAAGCGCGACCGGGCCGCCCGCGAGGAGATCCGCCTCAAGCAGCGCGATGCGCTGAAGTCGGGCGACGAGCGCTACCTGCCGGCGCGCGAGCAGGGTCCCGTCCGCCGCTTCACCCGCGACTACGTCGACCGTCGACGCAACTTCGCCGAGTACCTGCTGCCGTTCCTGGTGGTCCTGCTGGTGCTGTTCGCCGTCGCCGGCAGCATCAGCAGCAACGCCTCGGCCGTCCTGACGGCCTTCGTCTACCCGTTCCTGATCGTCGGCACGGTCCTCGACGAGATCATCATGGTGCGCGGCCTCAAGAAGCAGCTCAAGGAGCGCTTCGGCCCCGACAACGTCAAGGGCTCGACGACGTACGCCGTGCTGCGCAGCACGCAGCTGCGCCGCTTCCGCCTGCCCAAGCCGCAGGTCAAGCGCGGCGAGGTGCTGAGCGGCACCTACCGCTGACGCGGGCCCCGGCCGGCCTACGTGTCGGGGTGCAGCGACATCGGGCCGTAGATCTCGGCCTCGCCGTCGAACAGGCGCACCTGGTCGACGCCCTGCTCGAGCAGCTCGCCGAACGCCTCGCCGACCCACGACTCGGCGTCGCCGCGGCTCTCGAAGGCCTCCGACCGGCCGGTCACGTCGCCGGCCGAGGTCTCGAACGTCCAGGTCCAGCTCATGTCATGACTCCTTGGTCGACGGTTGCACGAACGGCGGCTTGGTCACCGTGAACGCCTCGGACCGGCCGCGGACGTCGACGACGACGGTGGCGCCATCCTCGACGGACTGGTCGAGGAGCGCAAGCGCGACGCCCTGCCGCAGGGTCGGCGAGAACGTGCCCGACGTGATCTCGCCGAGGGAGCCACCGTCGAGGTCGGCGACCACCATGCCGGGGCGCGGGATGCCGCGCTTCTGGGCCAGCAGGCCGCGCAGCGTGCGGACGGTCTTCCCGGCGCGCTGCGCCTCGAGTGCCGCCTTGCCCCAGAACGCGGGCTTCTTCCAGCCCACGGCCCAGCCGGCGCGGGCCATGACGGGGCTGATCTCGGCCGACAGCTCGTGCCCGTGCAGCGGGTAGCCCATCTCGGTGCGCAGCGTGTCGCGCGCGCCCAGGCCGCAGGCGCGGATGCCGAACGGCTCGCCGGCCGCGACGACGGCGTCCCAGACGTCGACGGCCGCGGCGGCCGGGACGACCAGCTCGTACCCGCGCTCGCCCGTGTAGCCGGTGCGGCACACCGTGATGGCGGCACCGGCGACCGTCGCGTCGGCGAACGACATGTACTCGTGGTCGACCGGCAGGTCGAGCGCCTGCAGGACCTCGTCGCTCGACGGGCCCTGGATCGCGAGCACCGCGAACTCGCGGTGCTGGTCGACGACGTCGATGCCCTCGGGTGCCGCAGCCTGCAGACGGGCCACGACCGCGGCGGTGTTGGCGGCGTTGGGGATCAGGAAGACCTCGAAGTCGCTGCGCAGGTAGGCGATCAGGTCGTCGACCGTGCCGCCGTCGTCGTCGCAGCACAGCGTGTACTGGGCCTTGCCCGGCGCGATGCGCTCGAGGTCGTTGGTGAAGCACGCGTTGACGAACTGCGCGGCGCCCGTGCCCCGCACCAGCGCCTTGCCGAGGTGGCTGACGTCGAACAGCCCGACCCCCTCGCGGACGGCCTTGTGCTCGGCGAGGACGCCTCCCCCGGCGTACTCGAGCGGCATCTCCCAGCCGCCGAACTCGGCGAGCTTCGCGCCGAGGGCCACGTGACGGTCGTGCAGCGGGGAATGAAGCAGATCCATGGTCCTCAACCTAGGGGACGGTTCCCCGACCCGAACCGGCAACCTTAGAGTGGCTGGCATGCCGTCCGTCACCCTGAGCACGTCCAAGCCGACCACCGCCAGCGCCGACGTCCTGATCCTGGGGATCCGGGGGGACGAGGACAAGGGCGACCTGGCCGAGACCCTCGACCTCCTGGGCTTCTCGGGCGAGAAGGGACAGAGCGTCCGCTTCCCGTCCGGAGGGCTCGTCAAGGCACCCGTCGTCGTGGCCGTCGCGCTGCCCGACGAGCCGACCGCCGAGGACCTGCGACGCGCCGCCGCGCGCGGCATCCGTGCCGCCAAGAACGCCACGACCGTCGCGATCGCCCTGCACCCCGCCGGCGTCGACGAGGTCGAGGCGATCGCCGAGGGCATCGACCTCGGCGCCTACCGGTTCGACACCTACAAGACCAGGAGCGCGGCCAAGGACGCCGCGCCCGTCGAGATCGCCAGCGCCGTGATCCTGACGCCCTTCGCGCGCCAGACCACCGCGACCAAGGCCGTCGAGCGGGCCTCGACCGTCGCGCTCGCGGTCAACACGGCCCGCGACTGGGTCAACACGCCGCCCGGCGACAAGCGCCCGGCCGATCTCGTCGAGGCCATCACGACGCACGTCACCGCGGCGGCCGGCACCGCCGTGAAGGTGTCGGTGTGGGACGAGAAGCGTCTCGCGAAGGAGCGCTGCGGCGGCATCCTCGGCGTCGGCCAGGGCTCCGACAGCCCGCCGCGCCTCGTGACGCTGTCGTACGAGCCGGAGAACGCGGTCGCGCACCTCGCGCTGGTCGGCAAGGGCATCACGTTCGACTCGGGCGGACTCTCGATCAAGCCCGGCGCCTCGATGCAGACCATGAAGCTCGACATGGCCGGTGCCGCCGCGGTCGTCGCGGCGACCGTCGCGATCGCGACGCTGGGGCTGCCCGTGCGCATCACGGCCTACGCGTGCCTCGCCGAGAACATGCCCAGCGGACGGGCGACCCGTCCGGGCGACGTCCTGCACATGCGCAGCGGCGCGACGGTCGAGGTGCACAACACCGATGCCGAGGGTCGCCTCGTGCTGGCCGACGGGCTCGCCCTCGCGGCCGAGGCTCAGCCCGACCACATCGTCGACGTCGCGACGTTGACGGGCGCGTGCATCGTGGCCCTCGGCTCGCACACCAGCGGCATCCTGGGCAACGACGACGACTTCTCCGAGACCGTGCTGGCGGCCTCCGCCGCGGCGGGCGAGTCGATGTGGCGACTGCCCATCACCGAGGAGATGAAGGGGATCGTGACGTCCTCGACCGTCGCCGACCTGCGCCAGCACAACCCCAAGCCGTACGGCGGCGCGCTGTTCGCGGCCGCGTTCCTGCGCGAGTTCGTCGGCGACGTGCCGTGGGCCCACCTCGACATCGCCGGCCCGTCGTTCAACGAGGGCTCGGCCGTCGACTACACGCCCGTGGGCGGCACGGGCACGGGCGTCCGCACGCTCGTGCGGCTCGCGACGGAGCTGGCCGGCTCGCGATGACGCTCGACGCCGCGACGGCGCGGGCCCTCGACCACCGTCTCGCCGTCGAGCAGTCGAAGCAGCGCCTCCCCTCGGTCGTCGCCGGCGTCGTGAGCGGCGGCGAGCTCGTCTGGTCGGGAGCGGCCGGGACGCTCGACGGTCGCGCCGACGGGGAGTCGCCGGGCGCCGACACGCAGTACCGCATCGGCTCGATCTCGAAGACCTTCGTCGCGGTCGAGGTGCTGCGGCTGCGCGACGCGGGGCTGCTCGACCTCGCCGACACGATCGGCGCCCACCTGCCCGAGGTCCCGTTCGGCCACGTGACCGTCGCGCAGCTGCTGACCCACACGTCGGGGCTGCAGGCCGAGACCGACGGCGAGTGGTGGGAGCGCAGCCCGGGCGGCACCTGGGACGACCTGCTGGCGTCCGGGGTGGCGGTCCGGTTCACCCCCGGCACGTCGTTCCACTACTCCAACACCGGCTACGGCGTGCTGGGCGAGCTGATCGCACGACGTCGACGCGTCCCGTGGCACGAGGCGGTCCAGGTCGGCATCCTCGACCCGCTCGGCATGGACCGCACGACGCGACGTCCCGTCGCCCCCGCCGCCCCCGGGCTGGCCGTGCACCCCTTGGCCGACCTGGTGCACGTCGAGCCCGAGCACGACCACGTCTCGATGGCGCCTGCCGGCCAGCTGTGGTCGACGACGACCGACCTCGCGCGGTGGGCGGCGTTCCTCGGCGGGCACACCCGCGACGTCCTCGACCGCACGACCCTCGCCGAGATGCTGCGGCCCGTCGCCGTCAACGACGTGCCGGGCGCCGCGTGGACGGGCGCCCACGGGCTCGGGTGGCAGACGTGGAACGTCGCGGGGCGCCGCTCAGCCGGTCACGGCGGGTCGATGCCCGGATTCCTCGCGAACCTGCGGGTCGACCTCGCGACCGGTGACGGCGTCGTGGCGATGGCCAACGCGACCAGCGGCATGGGTCCGCTCGCGGCCGACCTGCTCGACCTCCACCGCGATCGCGAGCCCGCGCGTCCGGCCCCCTGGCACGCCGACGCCGGCCACGCCGACGCCCTCGACGTCGTCGGGCCGTGGTTCTGGGGCACGTACCCGTTCACGCTCGCGCTGGAGGCCGACGGCGGCCTGCGGCTCGGCGAGCCGGGCGTCGGACGCGGTGCCCGCTTCTCGCGCGATGCCGAAGGCGACGGCTGGACGGGCCGCGAGGGCTACTACCGCGGCGAGCCCCTGCGCGTCGACCGCGACGCCGACGGGACGCCGCAGCGGCTCGTGCTGGCCAGCTTCGTGTTCACCCGCACGCCGTACGCCGCGGACGCCGACGTACCGGGAGGGCTCGACGCCCACCACTGGCACTGAGCCGTCGCACGACGGGGTCAGTCGGGCAGGCCGAGGGCGCGGGCGGCGTCCTCGACGGTGTCCCACTTCTCGCGGGCCCCACCCTGGCGATCGGGGTGCGCCTGCGACCTGGCCTTGCGGTAGACCTTCATGAGCTGGTCGAACGACGGGTCGTCGGGCAGCGGCTCGGTGCCGGCGACCGACTCGAGCGTCATGATCGCGCGCATCTCGCGCGGTGAGCGGCGGGCGGGAGCGGCCGGCGCCGGGGCGGACGTCGGCGTGGTCCGGGCGGACGTCGGCCCCGACGACGTCGTGCGCCCGGACGACGTCGCGCCGGCCTTGCGCAGGTCGTAGTCGCGCTTGCGGGCGGCGATCGGGACGAGGTTGGAGTCGTACACGGGGATCTTCAGCTTCTTGCGGGCGAAGTCGTGCCCCGCCTGCGCCGACGTGACCCGGCGGCGGATCGACTCGCCGTCGTGGGCGACCAGCAGGAGCGTCGTGTGGGTCACCGACGTCTGGGGCTCGATCCAGCCCTCGACGCCCTGGCGCGTCTGCACGAACTGCTTCAGCGCGTCGAGGTCGGCCCGGCTGGAGCCGCGGTCCGAGACGACGGCGCCGCCGTCCGTCCTGGCCTTCCGGCCTCCGAAGATTCCCATGCGTCAAGTGTGCCCGATGGTGGCCGACACCCGGTGAACCCCGGTGGTGCGCCGGTTGCGCGCAGTGACAAGATGACGATGCACACACTTTCTGGGAGGACACCGTGGCGGACGGCGCCGGCAACACCTTTGACATCGTGATTCTCGGCGGCGGAAGCGGCGGCTACGCCTGCGCGCTGCGCGCCGTCCAGCTCGGCAAGTCGGTCGCGCTGATCGAGAAGTCCAAGCTCGGCGGCACCTGCCTGCACTGGGGCTGCATCCCGACCAAGGCGCTGCTGCACTCCGCCGAGGTCGCCGACCTGGCGCGCGAGGGCGAGACCTTCGGCATCAGGTCGACGTTCGACGGCATCGACATGGCGCGGGTCAACACGTACAAGGACGGCGTCATCGACCGCCTGTACAAGGGCCTGCAGGGCCTCATCAAGTCCGGCGGCATCACGGTCGTCGAGGGCGAGGGCAGGCTCGTGTCGACCGACCCGAACGGCGGCGGCACGGTCGAGGTCGACGGCCAGCAGTACACCGGCACCAACGTCGTGCTCGCGACCGGCTCGGTCTCGCGCACGCTGGGCCTGGAGATCGGCGGCCGGGTCATCACGTCGACCGAGGCGCTGTCGATGACCGAGGTGCCCGAGAAGGTCGTCATCATCGGCGGCAGCGTGATCGGCGTCGAGTTCGCGTCGGTCTGGAAGTCCTTCGGCGCCGACGTCACGATCATCGAGGGCCTGCCCACGCTGGTCCCGCTCGAGGACCCGGCGCTCAGCAAGGGCCTGGAGCGCGCGTTCCGCAAGCGCAAGATCAACTTCAAGACCGGCGTCAAGTTCGACTCGGTCAAGCAGACCGACTCCGGCGTCACCGTCACGCTCGAGAACGGCGACACGATCGAGACCGACCTGGTCCTGGTGGCCGTCGGGCGCGGCCCCAACTCGGCCGGCATGGGCTACGAGGAGGCCGGCGTCACGGTCGACCGCGGCTGGGTGCCGACGAACGAGCGCCTCGCGACCAACGTCAAGGGCGTCTTCGCCGTGGGCGACCTGGTGCCCGGCCTGCAGCTCGCGCACCGCGGCTTCGCGCACGGCATCTTCGTCGCCGAGGAGATCGCGGGCCTCGAGCCGCAGGTCGTCGTCGACGCCGGCATCCCCCGCGTCACGTACTGCGAGCCCGAGATCGCCTCGGTCGGCATCACCGAGCCGCAGGCCAAGGCCAAGTACGGCGACGACAACGTCGAGATCGTCGAGTACAACCTCGGCGGCAACGGCAAGAGCCAGATCCTCGGCACCGCCGGCACCGTCAAGCTCGTCCGCGAGAAGGACGGCCCGATCGTCGGCGTCCACATGCTCGGGTCGCGCTTCGGCGAGCAGGTCGGCGAGGCATCCCTCATCGTGAACTGGGAGGCGTACCCCGAGGACGTCGCGCAGTTCATCCACGCTCACCCGACCCAGAACGAGGCCATCGGCGAAGCCGCCCTCGCGCTGGCCGGCAAACCCCTTCACTCGCACGCCTGATCCGGAGACCACCCATGGCAACTGAAGTCACCCTCCCCGCTCTCGGCGAGAGCGTCACCGAGGGCACCGTCACCCAATGGCTCAAGCAGATCGGCGACACCGTCGCGGTCGACGAGCCGCTGCTCGAGATCTCGACCGACAAGGTCGACACCGAGATCCCCTCCCCCGTGGCCGGCGTGCTGCTGGAGATCAAGGCCGAGGAGGACGAGACCGTCGAGGTCGGTGCGGTGCTGGCCGTCGTCGGCGAGGAGGGTGAGACGACCGACGACTCGGCCACCGCCCCCGTCTCGGACGAGAACCTCGTCGAGGAGAAGTCCGACACGTCCGGCGAGCAGGCCTCGGCCGGCGACGAGCCCGAGCCCGCGTCGGTCGGCGAGGAGCGGTCCAACCAGCCGTCCGACAGCGCCGAGGAGCAGCACGACGCCGCCGAGACGGCCGCCGCCCCCCAGGCCGAGACCGCTCCGGCGTCCGGTGGCGGCACCGAGGTCACGCTGCCCGCACTGGGCGAGAGCGTCACCGAGGGCACCGTCACGCAGTGGCTCAAGCAGGTCGGCGACGACGTCGAGGTCGACGAGCCGCTGCTCGAGATCTCGACCGACAAGGTCGACACCGAGATCCCGTCGCCCGTCGCGGGCAAGCTGCTCGAGATCCGCGCCGACGAGGACGAGACCGTCGAGGTCGGCGCCGTCCTGGCCGTCATCGGCGCCGAGGGCTCCACGACCACCGACTCGGCGACCGCGCCGGTCTCCGACGAGAACCTCGTCGAGGAGAAGAAGCCCGAGGCCGAGGCCGCGCAGGAGAAGGCTCCCGAGCCGGAGAAGGCCCCGGAGCCCGAGCCGGAGAAGGCCCCCGAGCCCACCCCGGCGCAGCCCGAGACGCAGGGCTCCCCCGAGCCCGCCCCGGCGCCCGCGGCGCCGAGCGACAGCGGCAACGGCAACGGCAGCGGCGGCTCGAGCGAGGGTGGCGACACCTACGTCACCCCGATCGTCCGCAAGCTCGCCAAGCAGCACGACGTCGACCTCGCCGCCGTCACCGGCACCGGCGTGGGCGGACGCATCCGCAAGCAGGACGTGCTCGACGCCGTCGCCGCCAAGAAGGCCGCCTCGGCCCCCGCCCCGGAGGCCCCCGCCCCCGCCGCCGCTCCCGCGGCCACCGCACCGGCCGCCGAGCCGTCGGCCCTGCGGGGCAAGACCGAGAAGGTCACCCGCCTGCGCAAGGTCATCGCCTCGCGCATGGTCGAGTCGCTGCAGGTCTCGGCCCAGCTGACGCAGGTGCACGAGGTCGACGTCACCGAGGTCGCCCGCCTGCGGGCCCGCCACAAGGACGCCTTCCTCGAGCGCGAGGGCGTCAAGCTGACGTTCCTGCCGTTCTTCGCCAAGGCCGCGATCGAGGCGCTCAAGTCGTACCCGCAGCTCAACTCGGCGCTCGACCTCGAGGCGGGCACGATCACGTACCCGGCCGGCGAGCACCTGGGCATCGCGGTCGACACCGAGCGCGGGCTGCTCGTGCCGACGATCAAGGACGCCGGCGACCTGTCGATCGCGGGCCTGGCCCGCAAGATCGCCGACGCCGCCGAGCGCACCCGCACCAACAAGATCACGCCGGACGAGCTGTCCGGCGCGACGTTCACGATCACCAACCTGGGCAGCAACGGCGCTCTGTTCGACACGCCGATCATCAACCAGCCCCAGGTGGCGATCCTCGGGACGGGTGCCGTCGTCAAGCGTCCGGTCGTCATCACCGACGACCACGGCAACGACAGCATCTCGGTGCGCAGCATGGTCTACCTGGCCCTGACGTACGACCACCGCATCGTCGACGGTGCCGACGCCGGTCGCTTCCTGACCGCGGTCAAGCAGCGCCTGCAGGCCGGTTCGTTCGAGTCCGAGCTCGGGTCCTGACGTCGTGCACGTGGTGGTGGGAGGGGCCTCGGGCTTCCTCGGCACGGCCCTGACCACCCACCTGCGTGCGCGCGGGCACGAGGTCACCCGGCTGGTCCGGTCGGGTGACGCCTCGGCCGACGCGTCCCGGTGGGATCCCTACGCCGGGAGCGTCGACCAGCGGCTGATCGACCGGGCCGACGCCGTCGTCAACCTGACGGGTGCGTCGATCTCGAAGTGGCCCCGCACCGCCAGCACGAAGGACGAGATCCGGTCGTCGCGCCTCGCCGCGACCACGACGCTCGCCAAGGCCGTCGCCGCCTCGGCGACGCCGACCGTGTTCATCTCGGGGTCCGGCATGTCGTGGTACGGCGACGACCGCGGCGCCGAGGAGCTCACCGAGGCCAGCAGCCCCGGCACGGGCTTCCTGGCCGAGGTCTCGCAGGCGTGGGAGGCCGCGGCGCAGCCGGCGGTCGACGCGGGAGCCCGCACGTGCTTCGTGCGCACGTCGCTCGTGCTGAGCAAGGACGGTGGCGTGCTCAAGCTGATGCTCCCCGTCTGGAAGCTCGGCGGCGGGGCCAGGCTCGGCACGGGACGTCAGTACATGTCGCTGATCTCGCGCCACGACTGGGTGCGCGGGGTCGAGTTCCTGCTCGAGAACGACCACGCCAGCGGACCGTTCAACTTCTCGAGCCCCGGTGCGGCGACCAACGCCGAGTACACCGACGCCCTGGGCGAGGCGGTGCACCGTCCGACGTTCCTGGCCGTCCCGCGGTTCGCGATCAAGGCGGCGCTCGGCGGCATCGCCGACGACCTGATCGGATCGCTGCGGGTCTCCCCCGACGCCCTGGTCGACGCCGGCTTCACCTTCGCCGACCCCGACCTGCGGGCCGTGCTCGACTCCGCCCTGGCCTAGACGGCCGGCGCAGGACGCTCAGCCGGCGTCCTGCGCCGGTCGGGTGCCCGCGATGCGCCACCGGGCGTCCTGCCCGGGCGCCCGCACGAGCGTGACGGCTCGGCGGGTCGGCCGGTCTCGCGGCAGCGCGGTCGACGTGCCGTCGTCCCACCGCGCCCGGGCCGGCCCCAGCTGGTCGACGACCTCGAGCCGCACCCGGTGCCGGCCCTCGCGCACCACCCGGCAGTCGAGCACCCGCAGCTCGGCGCCGACGACCCGGCCGCCACGACGTGCGTAGGCCGCGATCAGCCGCGCGTCGGCACGACGGGCCGCGCTGGCCTCGACGTAGACGTCGCGCAGCAGCGAGGCGTCGGCCGAGGCGAACGCCTGCTCGCGCACGTCGTCGAGGGCGGCCAGGTGCACCGCCCACCGGTCGTCCGGCGACGGCGACAGCACCCGCACCGCGACGAGGAGCACCCACAGCCAGTCCATGCACCCACTGTCGTCGTGGACGCCGGCGGCCGCCTCGCTCCGTCCACAGGCGCGTCGACCGCGGGGCTACGCTGGAGGCGTGACGCTTGAGATCATCGACGACTGGTTCGGCTCCTCCGCGATCGACTTCGTCGACGCATGGGACCTGCAACGCGATCTGCACGCCCGCCGCGTCGCCGACGAGGTCGGCGACACCGCGCTGTTCCTCGAGCACCCGCCGGTCTACACGGCCGGACGTCGCACCGAGCCGTTCGAGCGTCCTTTCGACGGCACACCCGTCGTCGACGTCGACCGTGGCGGCAAGATCACGTTCCACGGCCCCGGCCAGCTCGTCGGCTACCCCATCACGAAGCTGCCCTCGCACGTCCTGGTCGTCGACTTCGTGCGACGCGTCGAGGAGGCCATGATCCGCGCGGCCGCCGACCTGGGCGTGACGACGGGACGTGTGCCCGGACGGTCGGGCGTGTGGCTCGGCGCCACGCCGACGCGCGCCGAGCGCAAGGTCGGCGCCGTCGGCATCCGCGTGGCGCGCGGTGTCACGATGCACGGCTTCTCGCTGAACGCCGACGTCGACCTGTCGTTCTACGACCGGTTCGTGCCGTGTGGCATCGCCGACGCCGGCGTCACGTCGCTGTCGGCCGAGCTCGGCCGCGACGTCACGGTGCCGGAGGCGGCAGCCGCGATCGCGCCCCACCTGAGCGAGCTGCTCGAGTGGCACCCGTACACGCCGGGGCCCGATCTCGCCGAGCAGGCCGAGACCGGGCCCTCCGTGCCGGTGCTGGGGCTCACTC
Organism: Aeromicrobium sp. Root472D3; assembly: GCF_001426485.1. Classification (GTDB taxonomy): domain Bacteria; phylum Actinomycetota; class Actinomycetes; order Propionibacteriales; family Nocardioidaceae; genus Aeromicrobium. The sequence goes on from NZ_LMET01000001.1 coordinate 2,845,323, forward strand.
GCTGAGCCGCAGCGCCTCCCCGAACCCGATCTTGCGCTCGGTGCGCATCAGGGTCCGCTCGTAGAGCCGTGCGGCCAGCCGCACGATCAGCACCGCGCCCACGACGTTGACGACCACGGCCACGACGATCTGCCACACGGGGACACCGCCCTCGGCCATCCTCGACGGCATCAGCATCGCCGACATGATCGGCAGCATCGACACGACGGTCTTGACGCCGGCACCCGCCGAGAAGGCGATGATGTACGGCGCGAACAGCAGCACCTGGCCCGGCATCGTGGTCGACTGCAGGTCCTCCTGCCGCGACGCCAGCGACCCGGCCACGGCCCACAGGCCGGCCAGCGCGACGAAGCCGAGCACGAAGAACACGACGTACATGCCGACCGCCGGGCCGAGCGACGACAGCAGGCCGGTCTCGCCGGTCAGCGCCAGCGCGCCGATGCCCGCGACGGCCAGCAGCAGGATCTGCGCGAACGCCAGCAGCGTGTTGCCGGCGATCTTGCCCCACAGCATCGCCCGGATCGGCACGGCCGCGGCCAGGATCTCGACCACCCGGCTCTCCTTCTCCTGGACGACGCTCTGCGCGATCGACATGCCGAACGTGATCGCGGTGATGTAGAACAAAATCAGGAACACGTAGGCCGCGAGCTGGCGCGCGCCGGCGTCGCTCTCCGCGGGGTCGAGCAGGCGCTCCGACACGGTCGAACCGGCCTGCAGCTCGTCGAGGTCGACCCCGAGGCGCTCCGCATTGGCCTGCAGCGCCTCGCTCGTGCCGACCGCCGTGAGCGCGGCCGAGAGGGTCGAGTCGACCTCCTCGTCGCCGACGACCTCGTAGCCCGTCCCGGTCGCGACGAGGGCGGCGTCGACGTCGCCGTCGCGGACCGCCTCCTCCGCGGCCGCGGTCGACGTGAACTCCCGCGGCTCGGCGGTCGACCCGTCGTCGGACCGGTTCACGACGTCCGATGCCGACGACACGATCGCGGCGGACGCCTGGTCGGTCACGGCGACGGTGTAGTCGGTCGGGCGGCCGCCCAGGATCGACGTCAGCACGACCGTCGCGACGACGCCGACGACCATGAACAGGGCGCTGTAGACGTACGACTTCTCGCGGACGCGGGTCGTGACCTCGCGCTCGGCGACGACGCGCCACGCGCCACGGACCTCGTCGTCGGCGGACGTCCGGTCGTCGGTGCGTGCAGGGGTGACGGTGCTCATCGGTTGACCTCCCGGAAGATGGCGGACAGGGGCTGACGGACGCGGCTGAACTCGGCGACGGGCTCCCTCGCGACGACCTGCGCGAGCAGGTCGGACGCGGTCGTGCCCGCCAGGTCGACCAGCGCCGTGCCGCCGTCGACGTCGCGGACCTCGATGCCGCGCAGGCCACGGATCCAGGCCGCGTCGGAGCCCGGCCCGTCGAGGGTGATGCGGTAGCGGTCGGCCCCCGTGCCCCGCAGCTCCTCGACCGAGCCCGCCGCGACGACCCTGCCCTTCGACAGGATCACGAGGTCGTCGCACAGTCGCTCGACCAGGTCGAGCTGATGGCTCGAGAACAGCAGCGGCTTGTCGCCCGCCTCCTTCGCCAGCAGGGACGCCATGGCGTCGACCGCGACGGGGTCCAGCCCGCTGAACGGCTCGTCGAGCACCAGCGCGTCGGGGCGGTGGATCAGCGACGCGGCGATCTGCACGCGCTGCTGGTTGCCGAGCGAGAGCGTGTCGAGCACGTCGTCGGCGCGGTCGGCGAGGTCGAAGTGGTCGAGGAGCTCGCGCGCCCGACCGTCCGCCTCGGCGCGGTCGATCCCGTGGAGCCGGGCGAGGAACACGAGCTGGTCGGTGATCCGCATGCGCGGGTACAGGCCCCGCTCCTCCGGCATGTAGCCGAAGCGTCGGCGCTGACCCGTCGTGATGGGGCTGCCGTTCCACAGCACCTGGCCCGCGCTCGGCGCCAGGACGCCGAGGATCATCCGCATCGTCGTGGTCTTGCCGGCGCCGTTGGCCCCGACGAACCCCGTCATGCGGCCGGGCACGACCCGGAAGGTGACGTCGTCCACGACGACGGTGCCGTCGTACGACCTGCTGAGGGAGGAGATGTCCAACATGCCGTCCACGCTAGGAGCCGGACGCGCGTCGCACATCGGCCACGAGGATGAAGAGGCCTCATCCCAAAGGTGGGGTCAGGCGGTGCCGTGCTCGTCCATCAGGCCCGACTCGTGCGCGACGATGACGGCCTGCACGCGATCGCGGACCGCGAGCTTGGTCAGCACCTTCGAGACGTGCGACTTGACGGTCGCCTCGCTGACGAACAGGTCCTTCGCGATCTCGCCGTTGCTCCGACCGCGGCCCATCGCCACGAGCACGTCCTGCTCGCGCTCGGTGAGCTCGGCCAGCCCCGGCGCGACGACTCCCCGTGGACGTCCGGTCGAGCGGGCGATGACCCGCTGCGTCACCTCGGGCGCGAGCAGCGAGTGCCCCTGCGCGACGACGCGGATCGCGGCCACCAGGTCGGAGGGCGGGCAGTTCTTGAGCATGAACCCGCTGGCACCGGCGTGCAGCGCCGCGAACAGGTAGTCGTCGTCGTCGAACGTCGTCAGGATCAGCACCTTGCAGTCGGGCACCGCCTCGATGACCCGGCGCGTCGCCTCGATGCCGTCCATGCGGGGCATCTGCACGTCCATCAGGACGACGTCGGGACGCAGGGCGCTCGCCTGCCGCACCGCGACGTCGCCGTCGTCGGCCTCGCCCACGACCTCGAGGTCGTCCTCGGCGCTGAGGATCATGCCGAAGCCCGTGCGGACCAGTGCCTGGTCGTCGGCGACCAGCACCCGCGTCGTCGTCATGTCGCCACCGGGATGCGGACGCGGACGCGGAAGCCGCCGTCGGGCCGCGCACCGATCTCGGCCTCGCCGCCGTGCATCGCGGCCCGCTCGCGGATGCCGGTCAGCCCGAACCCGCCCGAGGACGACGTCGGGGCCGAGCCGGCGCCGGACGTCGTGGCCGAGCCGTCGTCGATGACCTCGACCTCGACGGCGGCGGCCTCCTGCTCCCCCGCCGGGACGAACCGCAGCACGATCTCGCCGGCGCACGCGCCCGCGTGACGGCGCAGGTTCGACACGGCCTCCTGCGCGATGCGGAACATCGACAGGCCGACGGTCGGCGGCACCTCGAAGGGGTCACCGACGCGCCGGAACGTCACGGCCGGGCGGTCGTCCGGCGACGCGAGCGACGCGATCTCGGCCAGCCCGGGCTGCGGCACCCGGTCGCCGCGCTCGTCGTCGGCGCGCAGCAGCCCCACGAGCTGGTGCATCTGCTGGACGGCCTGGCGCGACGAGGTCTCGATGACGGACAGGGCCTCGCGGGCCACCTCGGGGCGGGCGTCCATGACGCGTCCGGCACCGGCGGCCTGCACGCCGATGCCGCTGACGTGGTGGGCGACGACGTCGTGGAGGTCGCGGGCGATGCGCACCCGCTCGGCCTGCACGGCGCTGTCGCGGTCGCGGTCCTGCGCGTGACGCTCCGCGACGATGCGATCGGCGATCTCGGCCCGCTGACGCGCGCTGCGCCACGCACCGTGACCCCAGGCCATCGCACCGAAGAAGTAGATGACGTTGATTGCCAGCGAGTACGCGATCATCGCGCCGTACTGCGGCAGCAGGCCGACCCGGGGGGCCGTGGGCGGGTCCTCGCGCACGAACTGCCACACCAGCCAGCCGAACATCGCGACGATCACGACGACGCTGGTCGCCATCAGCGCGCGCGGGCGCCGCGACCACGCCCAGGCCGAGTAGAGCGCCACGAACAGCACGATCTGGAGCGTGAAGACGACGCCGAGCTGCGCCTGGTGCTCGCCGATCACGATGAAGATCACGGACTCGAGGATCAGCGTCGTCAGCGGGAACCGTCGACGTCCGGCGAACAGCAGGCCCGCCAGGGCGAACAGCCCGTAGACGAACAGCGGGTCGGACAGCTCGATGCGCGCGCCGCTGCGCCACACCTCGACCGACACCACGGAGGCGACCGCCGCGACGACGCCGCCGACGACGTCCGCCCGCACCTGTGCCCGGTCGGGTGCGGGGCGGGCCCACGCGCGGTCCAGGTCGAGCACGTGACCGAGCCTAGGGCACGTTTCCGGACAGGCGTACCCTTGAGCGCGTGACCATCGCACCTGAGGGACGCAAGATGCTTCGGCTCGAAGTCCGCAACGCCGAGACTCCGATCGAGAAGAAGCCCGCCTGGATCAAGACCCGCGCGAAGATGGGTCCTGAGTACAACGAGCTGATGAAGCTCGTGAAGGGCGAGGGCCTGCACACGGTGTGCCAGGAGGCCGGCTGCCCCAACATCTTCGAGTGCTGGGAGGACCGCGAGGCCACGTTCCTCATCGGCGGCGAGCAGTGCACCCGTCGGTGCGACTTCTGCCAGATCGACACCGGCAAGCCCGACCCGATCGACCGCGACGAGCCCCGCCGCGTCGCCGAGTCCGTCCAGAAGATGGAGCTGCGCTACGCCACGATCACCGGTGTCGCGCGCGACGACGTCCCCGACGGCGGTGCCTGGCTGTACGCCGAGACCGTCCGCAAGATCCACGAGCTCAACCCGAACACGGGCGTCGAGAACCTGATCCCCGACTTCAACGGCATCCCCGAGCTGCTGACGCAGGTCTTCGAGTCGCGTCCCGAGGTGCTGGCGCACAACGTCGAGACCGTGCCGCGCATCTTCAAGCGCATCCGTCCGGCGTTCCGCTACGAGCGGTCGCTCGACGTCATCACGCAGGCCCGCGACTTCGGCCTGGTCACCAAGTCCAACCTGATCCTGGGCATGGGCGAGACCCGCGAAGAGGTCTCCCAGGCCCTGGTCGACCTGCACGAGGCGGGCTGCGACCTCATCACGATCACGCAGTACCTGCGTCCGTCGGTGCGTCACCACCCCGTCGAGCGGTGGGTCAAGCCCGAGGAGTTCGTCGAGCTCAAGACCGAGGCAGACGAGATCGGCTTCGCCGGCGTCATGTCCGGCCCCCTCGTCCGTTCGTCGTACCGCGCCGGATCGCTCTACCAGCAGGCCCGCGAGTCAGGACGCGGCATGGGCGCGGCGCCCGTCGCGCCGTAGACTGCCCCCCATGTCGAACTCCGTCCCCACGCCGGCCACGGGCCGCCTCGGCCAGATGCGCCAGGCGTACCAGATCACCAAGCGCAGCGACCGCAACATCGGTCTGATCCTGCTGCTGACCTTCCTCGTGGTGGGTGGGGTGTTCGCGGCGCTCGGCTACTTCCTGTTCGGCACCGGCTGGATCGGGCTCACGATCACGATCGTGTTCGGCCTGCTCACCGGCACCCTCGGCGTCCTGATCGTCTTCGGTCGTCGCGCCGAGAAGGCCGCCTACGCCCAGGTCGAGGGCCAGCGCGGAGCCGCTGCCGGCGCGCTGCAGATGCTGCGCCGCGGCTGGGAGGTCAAGCCGGCCGTGTCGTTCAACAAGAACCAGGACGTCGTGCACCGGGTCGTCGGCCGTCCCGGCATCGTCCTGGTGGGCGAGGGCAACCCGACCGCGGTGCGCGGTCTGCTGGCTTCCGAGGTCAAGAAGCACGCCCGCGTGGGCGGCGAGTCGGTGCCCGTCACCGGCATCATCGTCGGCAAGGACGAGGGCCAGGTCCCCCTCACGAAGCTCGTCAAGCACGTCAACAAGCTGCCGAAGAAGATCAAGCCGGCGCAGATGAGCGAGCTCGTCTACAAGCTCAAGGCCCTCGACGCGATGCGTCCGGCCGCCCCCATGCCGCGCGGCCCCGTGCCGACCAGCATGAAGGGCAACCGCAAGGCGATGCGCGGCTGACCGACGCCGCCTGCGGCGTCGCGTCAGCCGCGCGCCAGCGGAGCGTGAGCGTCCCGCGGCGAAGCCGCCGGTCTGCGAGGCGTGGCGAGTGATCGGGCTTGCGTCAGGCCCCTTCGCTCCGCTCACGGTCGGCCGCAAGCGGCCTCCCTAGGGGCCGTCAGTCCTTGACGACGCGGGAGCCGGCTGCGAGGTCGTGGATGCCGCGCTTGTCGTCGGTCATGACGATCGCGGGCAGGACGGTGCAGAGCAGCACCGTGCGCAGCAGGGCACGCGGGATGCCGATCGGACGCCCGTCGGGGTTCTCGATGCGCATGCCCAGCAGGCGCTTGCCGATCGAGCGTCCGACCAGGCCGGTCAGGATGCCGACCTCGGCGACGAAGAAGCCGATGATGATGAACGTCTGGCTCGGGTCCTCGTCGAGCGGCGCGGGCGGGTAGCTCACCCCGGCCAGGGTCACGGCGCTGAGCGCGGCGATGATCCAGTCGATCAGCAGGGCGCCGAGGCGACGGATCAGCGAGGGGATCTCCACGCCGCGAGCCTATCGAGCGGACCCTCGGACGGCGCGGACGGGCACTTGTAACACTCCCGAAACACTTCGGACTCCGCCGGGTAACTGCATCCTCCTAGCGTCGACGATACGGTGCAGTGACGCACTTTCCTGCCGGTTCGACAAACGAAGGCCGCCCCCCGCGGTCTAGGAGGCCACATGTTCGGCAATGCCGACGAGCTGTTCAAGTTCATCAAGGACGAGGGTGTCGAGTACCTCGACGTCCGTTTCACCGATCTGCCGGGCATCCAGCAGCAGGTCACGCTGCCCGCGTCGACGTTCGACGCCGACATGGTCGAGAGCGGTGTGGCGTTCGACGGCTCGTCGATCCGCGGATTCCAGACGATCGACCAGTCCGACATGGTGCTGTTCCCGGACATCAAGACCGCGTACGTCGACCCGTTCAAGGCCCGCAAGACCATCGCGATGGACTTCTTCGTCCACGACCCGATCACGGGCGAGGCGTACTCGCGCGACCCGCGCAACATCGCCCGCAAGGCCGAGGCGTACCTCGCGACCACCGGCATCGGCGACACCGCCTTCTTCGCCCCCGAGGCCGAGTTCTACATCTTCGACCGCGTCAACTACGGCACGGCCGCCAACAAGTCGTTCTACGAGATCCAGTCGTCCGAGGCCGCTTGGTCGACCGGCGACAGCATCGACGACAACCGCGGCTACCAGGTTCGCTACAAGGGCGGCTACTTCCCGGTCGCGCCGACCGACAAGACCGCCGACCTGCGCAACGACATGATGACGAACCTGACCAACGCCGGTCTCGTCCTCGAGCGCGGTCACCACGAGGTCGGCACGTCCGGCCAGGCCGAGATCAACTACAAGTTCGACACCCTGCTCAAGGCTGCCGACGACGTCATGAAGTTCAAGTACATCGTCCGCAACACCGCGTGGGCCAACGACAAGACCGTCACGTTCATGCCGAAGCCGATCTTCGGCGACAACGGTTCGGGCATGCACGTGCACCAGTCGATCTGGAACGACGGCAAGCCGCTGTTCTACGACGAGTCGGGCTACGGCGGACTGTCGGACCTCGCGCGTCACTACATCGGCGGCATCCTGAAGCACGCGCCGTCGCTGCTGGCCTTCACCAACCCGTCGGTCAACTCCTACCGTCGTCTGGTGCCGGGCTTCGAGGCCCCCATCGCGCTGGTCTACTCGGCCCGCAACCGCTCGGCGTGCGTCCGCATCCCGATCACGGGCTCGAACCCCAAGGCCAAGCGCATCGAGTTCCGCTGCCCCGACCCGTCGGCGAACCCGTACCTCGCGTTCTCGGCGCTGCTCATGGCCGGCCTCGACGGCATCAAGAACAAGATCGAGCCCGCTGCCCCGATCGACAAGAACATCTACGAGCTGCCGCCGGAGGAGTACGACGCCATCAACATGGTGCCGACGTCGCTCAACGCCGTCCTCGACTCGCTCGAGGCCGACCACGAGTTCCTCACCGCCGGTGACGTGTTCACGCCCGACCTGATCGAGACGTGGATCGACTACAAGCGCACCGAGGAGATCCTGCCCGTGCAGCTGCGGCCGCACCCGCACGAGTTCGAGCTGTACTACGACATCTGATCGGACGGGCCGAGCAGGCCCCGACGTGCACGATTCAGCAGCCCTCGTCGGCGGCTCCTCCGGGAGCCCGCCGGCGGGGGCTGCTCGCGTGTGCTCGCACGCGCCTGACGGTCGCTAGCGGTCGAGCCGAGCGGCGCGGGCGTAGTTGGCGGCCAACCGCTGCACCGGACCGGTCTCGCTCATCGCAGCCTCGTAGGCCGGCGCAGGGACCGCGTCGGCCCACGCGTTCATGGCCTCGAGCACGTCACGCAGCTGCAGGCCCACCGGGGTCAGCTCGTACACGACCCGCGGAGGAATCTCGGCGTACGCGGTGCGCGTGACCAGCCCATGCGCCTCGAAACGCTTGAGGCGATGCGTCAGGGTGTGAGCACTGATGCCGGGCAGCGCCTCGACCAGCTCGTTGAAGCGGTGGGGGCCGTGCAAGAGCTCCCGGACGATCAACGTCGCCCAGGGCCCGTCGAGGAGCATCAGGAACCGAGCGACGCCGCACTCGGGCACACAGACCTGTTCATTTCCCATGACCTCCACGATAGGCCATTAGTGCAGTTGACGTAACCGATGCATCATATGCACTAATGGCTGCATGACCTACCTCGTCCACGGCGCCACCGGCGCCCAAGGCTCCCCCGTCCTGTCCTTCCTGCGCGCCGCCGGCCATTCCGCCACGGCCGCGGTCCGCGACACCTCGTCGACCGACGGCCCCGCCGTCAGTGTCGACGTCGCGTCCGTCGACTCGCTGACCTCCGCCTACCGCGGCGCGACCGGCGTCTTCGTCCACCTGCCCGTCGGCAGCGCCGAGCAGCAGCTCGCGGCCGGGCAGAACATCGGCACCGCCGTGGTGAGTGCGGAGGTCCCGCGAGTGGTGGTCTCGACCAGCGGCTACCCGCTGGAACCGGGGTCAGGCCTGGCGGCCCTCGTGGACGCGCTGACCGCGGACGACGTCTCCTTCGCGGTGGTCCAGCCGCGCCTCTTCCTCGAGAACCTGCTGCTGCCGCCCGTGACCGAGGCGGTGCAGGCCGAGGGCGTCCTGCGCTACCCGGTGCGAGCCGACTACCCGCTGTCGTGGGCGTCGCACCTGGACGTCGCGGACGCCGTCGTGGCGCTGCTCCTCGACCGGACGATCACGGGTCGCATCGGCGTCGGCGCGCTCCCGCCGCTGGTGGGAGCCGACCTGGCCGCGGGATTCGCCGAGCACCACGGCACCGACATCGCCTTCGAGCCCCAGGACCCCGAGGACTTCGGACGCGACATCATCCCGATGTTCGGCGAGGCCGGCGCACGTCCGGTGATCGACTCCTACGCATGGCGCCAGACCCAGCCGTCGGACGTCATCGACGCCGCCACCTCGGCCCAGCGGCTGCTCGGGCTCTCCCCGCGCGGCGTCGCGGCGTGGCTCGACGAGATCGGCGCCTGACGCCACGACGGGTCGCGGGACCGCTGGTCGACCTTGAGGACCCGACCCGGTCGGCAGCGGCCCCCGTCGGGGGTTCCCCGGGAGCCTGCCGGCGGGGCCTGCCGTCGTGCTTGATCCAGGGGAGGCGCGGCCCTACGATGTTCACATTACGAACGTCTGTACGTAGAGCGAACAGGATCACCGTGACTGACGCATTCCTCCTCTCAGCCGCCCGCACGCCGTTCGGCCGCTTCAACGGCGCCCTGGCCGGGGTCCGGCCCGACGACCTCGCGGCCGCCGCGCTGCGCGGCCTGACCGCTGCGCACACCGATCTCGACCCCGCGACGATCGACGAGGTCGTCTGGGGCAATGCCAACGGCGCGGGAGAGGACAACCGCAACGTCGGACGCATGGCGGTCCTGCTCGCCGGCCTGCCGACGTCCGTGCCGGCCACGACGGTCAACCGCCTGTGCGGCTCGAGCCTCGACGCGGCCATGATGGCGTCCCGCTCGATCGAGACGGGTGACGCCGACCTCGTCGTCGCCGGGGGCGTCGAGTCGATGACCCGGGCGCCGTGGGTGCTGCCCAAGCCGTCCCGGGGATTCCCGGCCGGCGACACGACAGCCGTGTCGACCACCTTGGGCTGGCGGCTCGTCAACGACCGCATGCCCGCCGAGTGGACCGTCTCGCTGGGCGAGTGCAACGAGCAGCTCCAGGAGAGGTTCTCGATCTCGCGCGACCGGCAGGACGCCTTCGCGGCCCGGTCTCACGAGCTCGCCGACGCGGCCTGGGAGACCGGGTTCTACGACGACCTCGTCGTGCCGGTCGACGGCGTCGACCTCGTCCGCGACGAGGGCATCCGACCCGGCACCGACGTCGAGAAGCTCGCCGGCCTGAAGACCGTGTTCCGTCCCGACGGCACCATCACCGCCGGTAACGCCTCGCCGCTCAACGACGGGGCCGCCGCCCTGCTGCTCGGATCGGCCGGTGCCGCCGAGCGGCTCGGCACCCCTCCCCTGGCCCGCGTCGCCGGCCGCGGTGCATCCGCGCTCGACCCGCAGATGTTCGGCTTCGCGCCGGTCGAGGCCGCCGACACCGCGCTGCGCCGTGCGGGCATCACGTGGTCCGACGTCGGCGCCGTCGAGCTCAACGAGGCGTTCGCGGTGCAGTCGCTCGCCTGCGTCGACGCGTGGGACATCGACCCCGCCATCGTGAACGTCAAGGGCGGCGCGATCGCGATCGGGCACCCCCTCGGCGCCTCCGGCGCCCGCATCATCGGCACGCTGGCGCACGTCCTGCGGGAACGCGACGAGCGGTGGGGCGTCGCCGCCATCTGCATCGGCGTCGGACAGGGCCTGGCCGTCGTGCTCGAGAACGTCGAGGCATCGCGATGAGCACGGTCACGATCCACGACGACGCCGACGCCGCGGTCGCCTCGGTGGCCGACGGCGCGACCGTGCTGGTCGGCGGCTTCGGGATGGCTGGCATGCCGGTCACCCTGATCGACGCGCTGATCCGGCAGGGCGCGACGGACCTGACCGTCGTCAGCAACAACGCCGGCAACGGTGACACCGGCCTCGCCGCGCTGCTGTCTGCCGGGAGGGTGCGCAGGATCGTCTGCTCCTTCCCGCGCCAGAAGGACTCATGGGTCTTCGACGGCCTCTACCGCGACGGCAGGATCGAGCTCGACGTCGTGCCGCAGGGCAACCTGGCCGAGCGCATGCGCGCCGCCGGGGCCGGCATCGGGGCGTTCTTCAGCCCCACGGGCGTCGGCACCCCGCTGGCCGAGGGCAAGGAGACCCGCACGATCGACGGACGCGACTACGTGCTCGAGATGCCGATCAGGGGCGACGTCGCGCTGATCGGCGCCCACCGGTCCGATCGTCTCGGCAACCTCGTCTACCGCCGGACGGCCCGCAACTTCGGCCCCGTCATGGCGACCGCCGCCGCGACGACGATCGTCGAGGTGCGCGAGGTCGTGCCCACCGGCGCCCTCGACCCCGAGTCGGTCGTCACGCCCGGCATCTACGTCGACCACGTGCTCGACCTGTCGGCACTCGAGGGGGACGTCGCATGAGCGGCACGCTGGAGCACCTCGACCGCGGGCCGCTCTCGAAGGACGAGATCGCCGCGATGATCGCACGCGACATCCCCGACGGGTCGTACGTCAACCTCGGCATCGGCCAGCCGACCCTCGTCGCCGACCACCTCGATGCCGACAGCGGCGTCGTCCTGCACACCGAGAACGGGATGCTCGGTATGGGCCCCGCCGCCACGGGCGACGACGTCGATCCGGACCTCACGAACGCCGGCAAGATCCCGGTCACCGAGCTGGCGGGCGCCTCGTACTTCCACCAGGCCGACTCGTTCGCCATGATGCGCGGCGGGCACCTCGACGTGTGCGTGCTCGGGGCGTTCCAGGTCTCGGGAGGCGGCGACCTGGCCAACTGGCACACCGGGGCACCCGACGCGATCCCGGCGGTCGGTGGCGCCATGGACCTCGCGATCGGCGCCAAGGAGGTCTTCGTCGTGATGAGCCTGTTCGCGAAGGACGGCACCGCCAAGCTGGTCCGCGCGTGCACGTACCCGCTCACCGGCCTCGCCTGCGTGAGCCGCGTCTACACCGAGCACGCCACCTTCGTGGTGGGCCCCGACGGTGCGACCGTGGTCGAGACCTTCGGCATCGGCGTCGACGAGCTGCGGGGCCGTCTCGACGTCGACCTGCACCGCCTCACGACCTGAGCACGCGCCCTGCAGCCCGTCGCCGACGACCAGGACGTCCGGTCGCCGGCGCACGGGTTCGGCGCGACCACGAAGCCGTCGTGACGACGTCGCGCCGGTGCGTCCGGCTCAGACGCCGGTGGCACCGTGCGGAGCGACGACGGCACGACCGCTGAGCTCACCGGCCTCGAGCGCACGGTAGGCCTCGAGCGCGTCGTCCAGCGAGTACACGGTCACGTCGGGCGTGACCTGGCCGGCGCGGTAGAGGTCGACGACCTCGTGCAGCTCCTCGATCGTGCCCCAGTAGGTGCTGGTCAGCTCGACCTCGTACGGGACGGCGTAGAAGTTCCACTCGAACGTCCCGTTGGCGATGCCCACGACCGTGACCCGTCCGCGCAGCGCCACGACGCCCATCGCGAGGGCGATGGTGGGCGTCGCGCCGACGAAGTCGAAGACCGCATCGACGCCCTTGCCGCCGGTGAGCTCGCGGATGGCGTCGGACTGCCCCTCACCGCCGGGGACGGTCACGGCCCCGTTGGCGGCGGCCCGCTCCATCGCGTCCTGCTTGGTGTCGGTCGCGATGACGGTCGCGCCCGTGAGAGCCGTCAGGATCTGGACGGCGATCTGACCGAGCCCGCCGAGCCCGATGACCAGGGCGAACGTGCCGCCACCTGCCAGGACGGGCAGCGACTTCTTGATCGCGTGGTACGGCGTCAGCCCGGCGTCGGAGAGCGGTGCGGCGGCGACGGGGTCGGCGTCGCCCAGGGGCACCAGGTTGCGAGCCGGCACCGAGACGTACTCCGCCATGCCGCCGTCGCGGCCGAGGCCTGCGGCGAGGTGGGGCATCGTCGCCGCGTTCTCGCAGTACGTGTCCTGGCCGCGCGAGCAGGCACGGCAGTGGCCGCACCCCATCGGGCCGTAGACGAGGAAGGCGTCGCCCACCGTGATGCCCTCGACACCCTCGCCGAGCGCCTCGGCCCAGCCGGAGTTCTCGTGCCCGAGGACGAACGACGGCTTGAGCTGCGCCGGGCCGAACGACTCGTCGAAGTCGCGGAACACCGCGACGTCGGAGTGGCACGCTCCCGCGCCGGCGACCTTCAGCAGCACCTCGCCGGGGCCGGGGGTCGGCTTCTCGACGTCCTTCAACGTCGGGGTGGTCTTGTACTGGTCGAACACGACTGCCTTCACAGGTCCTCCTGGAGATGATCGGCAGCACACCTGCCGATAATTGAAAATTGTACTACTATGTCCCACTCGACTCGCCGACCCGTCGCCCCGCTGGCAGGCTGCTGAGGTGCCCGCTCTCGCCCCGCTCCCCGCCGTCGACGACACCGAGGCCGTGCGGGCGTGGGTGGCGTCGGAGCTGGGTCACCTGAGCCTCGAGGGCGCCGACGGCGTGCGCCCCGGAGGCCACCGCGGTGGGCAGACCGCCGCCGACGCCGCCCTGGCCTCGCTCGACGTCACGGCGTACGCCCGCGCGCGCTCGACGGTGCTGCCCGAGGGCCGACGCGGGGCGACGCGTCTCTCGCCGTACATCTGCCACGGCCTGCTCGACCTGCCGACCGTGTGGGACGCCGTGGCCGACGCCCCGTCGTCCGACCGTCGCCGCTACCGCGACGAGCTGCTGTGGCAGGAGTACGCACGCCACCTCTACGCCCGGCTCGGCCCGGCCCTCGCCGAGCCGCTCCGCAACGAACCGCCCGCCGCAGCGGAGGGACCGTCGTGGGACGAGCGGATGGCCTGCACCACCTGGGTGCAGGACGAGCTCGAGACCGACGGGTGGCTGGTGAACCAGACCCGCATGTGGTGGTCGTCGCACTGGACCGTGCGGCACGGCCGCGACTGGCGCGAGGGCGAGGACTACTTCTTCCAGCACCTGCTCGACGGCTCGCGGGCCGCGAACCGCCTCGGCTGGCAGTGGACCGTCGGCACCGGCTCGGGCAAGCCCTACGGCTTCAGCCGCTGGCAGGTCGAGAAGCGCGCGCCCCAGCTGTGCCGCTCGTGCGCCCTGCGCGACGACTGCCCGATCCAGGAGTGGCCCGAGACGTCGACCGGGCCGCGCGTGGAGGACAGCCCCGTCCGCACGGGGTGGTCGCGCGGCGCGTCCGGCCCCGGACCCGAGCACGTCGTCACGGACGGTGACCCGTCCGCCGTCTGGCTCACCGCCGAGTCGTTGGGCGACGCCGATCCCGCCCTCGCGGCGCACCCCGGCCTGCCGGTCGTCTTCGTGTTCGACGAGCCGGGTCTGCGCGCCCTGCCGCTGTCGGGCAAGCGCCTCGTGTTCGTCACCGAGTGCCTCGCCGACCTCGCGGCACGGCGGGACGTCGAGGTGCGCCTCGGCGACGTGCCGGCCGAGCTGGCGGGGACGCCCTTGGCCGTCACGTTCGCCCCGGTGCCGATCTTCGCCCGGCGCTCGGAGGCGCTGTCGCTCGCGGCCGTCCACCCGTGGCCCTGGCTCGAGCGTCCGGGCTCGCAGCGCCTGACGTCGTACAGCGCGTGGCGCAAGGGCGTCCCGCGCTGACGCGCTGCGCGGACGTGGACCGTCAGGCAGCGGCGGGGGTCAGCCGCAGCAGTCGGCCCGACCCCTCGTCCTCGAGCAGCCAGATCGCGCCGTCGGCGGCCTGCTCGACCGCCCGGATGCGCTCGCCCATCTCGAACAGCTCGTCGTCGCCCGCGGTCGTGCCCTCGAGGTCGACGTGCACGAGCCCCTCGCCCGACAGCGCGCCGAGGAAGGCGTCGCCCGTCCAGTCGGGGAACAGGTCACCGGTGTAGACCATGAGGCTGCCGGGCGAGATCGACGGCGTCCACGACGCGGTGGGAGCGACGAAGCCGTCGCCGGGAGCGTGGTCGGGGATCTCGCCGCCGCCGTAGTCGCTGCCGTTGGACGCCTCGGGCCAGCCGTAGTTGCCACCCGCCTCGACGAGATTGAGCTCGTCGCCGCCCTCGGGACCCATCTCGCTGGCCCACAGGGAGCCGTCGGCGGCGACCTCGAGGCCGAGGACGTTGCGGTGCCCGTAGCTCCAGATCTCCGGGGACGCTCCGGCGTCCTCGGCCAGCGGGTTGCCGGGAGCGGGCTCGCCGTCGAGCGTCAGCCTCACGATCGTGCCGAGGGTGTTGGAGGTGTCCTGCGCGGGATCCTTCTTCTGCCGGTCGCCGGACGAGACGAACAGGTGCTCGCCGTCGGGCGCGACCGCGATGCGGTGCGAGAAGTGACCCGTGCCCGACACCTTCGGCGCCTGGCGCCAGATGACCTCGAGACCGTCGAGCGAGGCGGCCGCGTCGGACGTCCGCAGCCGGGCACGACCCACGACCGCTCCCGAGGTGCCGTCGCCCGCACCGCTCTCGACCCAGCTCAGGTAGACCGTCCCGTCGTCCTCGAACGTCGGCCCGGCCACGACGTCGCCGAGACCACCCTGCCCGGCCACCGTGACGTCCGGGACGCCGGCGACCTCGACCCGCTCGCCGGTGTCGGCGTCGCGCAGGTGCAGGGTGCCGCTGCGCTCGGTGACGAGCAGGTCGCCGCTGCCGGGCAGGAACGTCATGGCCCACGGGTCGTCGAAGGCGTCGACCTCCTCGACGTCGAAGGGGCGCTCGCCCTCGCCGATGCTGGCCGGCACCGAGGCCGACGAGGCGTCGTCGCCGCCCGACCGTTCGGTGTCCGCCGAGCAGCCCGCCACGAGCACCGCTGCCAGTCCGAGTCCGATGAATCGCATGCGTCGAGTCTGGCCGGGCGCCCCAAGCCCCGCGAGTGGTGCATTCCGGCCCGCGAGTGCTGCGGCGTGGTCAGACACGCCGTCCCAGAATGTCCAGTCCACACCACTCGCGGTTCCGGGGTGGGGCGGGTGGCTAGGCTCGGAGGATGGATGCGGACGGCTGGACCCGGTGCGACCAGGGCCACCGTCACTGGGGCCTGGTCGGTGCGGCGGGTCTGCTGGTCGTCCACGACGCGGACGCCGAGCGGCGGTTCCTGATGCAGCACCGCTCCGAGCAGGTGCACCACGGCGGCACGTGGGCGATCCCCGGCGGTGCCCTCGCCCACGGCGAGACGCCCGAGCGGGGTGCGCTCCGCGAGGCCGAGGAGGAGCTCGAGGACCTGCCGGGTGGACTGGCCCACGTCGCGACCTTCACCGACGACCACGGCGGCTGGGCCTACAGCACCGTCATCGTCCGGTCGCCCGCGAGCTTCGCCGCCGTCGAGCACGGCTGGGAGACCGGGCCGGAGGGGTTCGCCTGGCTCACGGCCGACGAGATCGCGGGCATCCCCCTGCACGCCGGCTTCGCCGCGTCGTGGCCCGCGGTGCTCGAGGCCGTCACGAGCCTGCCGGCTCCCTGAACGCGCGCCGGCGGACCTTGCCGGTGTCGTCGCGCAGCGGTTCGCGCGTCAGCTCCCACGACCGGGGCGTCTTCTCGGGGTCGAGCCGCGCCCGCGCCCAGACGTCCAGCTCGTCGGTCGTCACCGAGCCCGCCGCGACGTCGACGACCGCGTGCACGGCCTGCCCCCTCACCTCGTCCGACCGGGGGACGACCACGGCCGACCGCACCTGCGGGTGCTCCTCCAGCACGGCCTCGACGTCGGCCGGCTGCACCTTCACCCCTCCCGTGACGATGACGTCGTCGAGCCGGTCGTCGATCCAGAGGTAGCCGTCGGCGTCCATGCGACCCGCGTCGCCCAGCGTGTGCCAGCCGTCCCGGACGACCGACTCGGCCCCGACGTACGAGTACGTGGGCGGACCGTCCCGCCGCATCACGACCTCTCCGGGCTCCCCCGGTGCGGCGGTCGTGCCGTCGGCCCGCAGCACCCGGAACCGCGAGCCGGAGACGGCTCGGCCGACCGATCCGGGGCGCTCGAGCCAATCGCGCCCCGTGATCATGGTCAGGCCCTGCGACTCCGTGCCGGCGTACACCTCGACGACGCGGTCGGGCCCGAGCCACTCGATCCACGACCGCTTGAGCCACGGCGCGCACCGGGCACCCAGGTGCAGGACGCTCTCGAGCGACGAGACGTCGTGGGCCTCGCGCACCGACTCCCCCAGGCGCCAGATGCGGTGCATCATCGTCGGCACGAGCATCGTCCACGTCACGTGGTGCCGCTCGACCGCCCGCAGGGCCTCCTCGGCGTCGAACCGTCGCATCACGACGAGCTCGTGGCCGGTCATGAGTCCGCGCATCGCGTAGACGAACGGCGCGGCGTGGAACAGCGGCCCGGCCACGAGCTGGACGGCCCGGCGCGGCACGAACGGCGCGACCGCCCCCGCCGGGTCGACCGTCGCCGCAGCGGCGGCCCGGACGATCTTCGGCCGGCCCGTGCTGCCGCTCGACGTCGGCGCCTTCCACGACGACGCCGCCCGGTCGGGCAGCGGCGAGTCGTCATCCGACCCGTCGACGGGCCCGTCGACCACCATGGCAGGACGGGCCAGGTCGAGGATCGCGGCACGCTCCCCCGCGCCGATGCGCGGCGAGAGGGGCTGCGGCGTCGCCCCGAGCTTCCACGCCGCCACGCAGGCCACGACGAAGTCGGTGCCGTTCGGCAGGGCGATCGTGACCAGGTCGTCGTGCGACACGCGGTCCGCCCAGCCGTGCGCCACCCGGTTCGAGGCGAGGTCGAGCTCGCGCCGGGTCAGCGCGTCGTCGCCGCAGCGGACGGCGACCGCGTCGGGTGCCTCGTCGGCCAGGTGCGCGAAGGCACGGCCGATCGACATCGACGTCACGCGCGACCGCCGCCCTCCGACAGGTGCTGCGCGTAGAACGCGAGGTGAGCGGCCGCGGCCGCCTCCCAGGTGTACGACGCGGCCAGCGCGCGCCCGGGGGCCGGGTCGGGCGGCTCCGCCAGGACGGACGCCAGCGACCCCCCCATCGCCATGGGCTCGGCGGCGAACCGGACCGCGTCGCCGAACACCTCGCGCAGCACCGGGAGGTCGCGTGCGACGACGGGCACACCGGCCGCCAGGGCCTCCATCGCCGCGAGCCCGAAGCCCTCCTTGGTCGAGACGAACGCCATCGCGGACGCGCCGGCGACGAGCCCCGGCAGGACGTCCTCGTCGACGACGCCGAGCATCTCGTGGTGCACGCCGAGCTCGGCGGCCCGCCGCTCGAAGGCCGCCCGGTAGTCGCGGTAGTCGAAGAGCGTCTCGCCGCCGGCGAACACCAGGCGCACGTCAGGACGGCGCCGGCGGATCAGCGCGTAGGCCTCGAGCAGGTCGATGCTGCCCTTGCGGGGCTCGATCCCGCCGAGCGCCAGCACGTACGGCCCGAGCCTGGACCGCCACATCGCCCGGTCGGCGTCGCCCGCGGGCCCGGCGGCACGCGCGAACCGGTCGGCGTCGACGCCGTTGGGGATGACGGTCGGCGTCAGCCCCCAGCCGGCCTTGACCTCGGCGGCGACCGACTCCGAGACGCACACCCGTCCGACGGGCTCGACGACGGCCCGCTCGTGGCACGCGACGAGGGCGGGCGTCGTGAAGGTGTCGAGGTGGTGGATCGTGCGCAGGCACGGCAGCGCGGCGTTCGCGCTGATGCAGTCCTGCGCGTGCACGACGTCGTAGTCCCCGGGCGTGAACGCGTCGCGCAGCACCGCGATCGACCGCTGGATGCGGGCGCCGACGTCCTCGCCCGGCACCTCCGGGAACGGCACCGCCCGCACCCCGACGGCGGGGTCGACGGGACGGTAGAACGTCGAGTCGCCTCCGCGCCCGAGCGTCCAGACGTCGACGTCGGCACCGGCGCGGCTCAGCGCCTCGGCCAGCGCGAGGGTGTGGACGACCCCCCCGCGCGGCTTGGTCGAGTACGTCAGCAGGGCGATCCTCACGACCCGCCCCGCATCTCCACGACGTAGCTCGCGGGCGCCCGCTCGTCCAGGTGGTGCAGCAGCCGGCGCGAGCGCGTGATCTCGGCCTCGACGTCGACCTCGGCCACCGCCAGGGCTCCCTTCGACCAGGTGCGGGCCAGCACGTCTCCGCCCGGACCGACGACCTTGGCCTGGCCCAGGAACCGCAGCCCGCCCATGACGCCCGTCTGGTTCGACGAGATCCAGACGATCTGGTTCTCCGCCGCGCGGGCGCTGTCGTACAGGTCGAACAGGCGCGACTGCCGGTCCTGCGGCAGGCGGGACGCCCGGTCGGTCACGCTCGCCGGCCACGCCGACAGGCACGCGACGACGTGGGCGCCGTCCAGCGCCAGCGACCGGGCCGACTCCGGGAACGTCTTGTCGTAGTCGATCAGCATGCCGAGCCGTCCGACCGGTGTGTCGAACGCGGCGAAGACGTCACCGGCGCGGTACACGAGCGCCTCGCCCGCCGGCTGGTGCACCTTGCGGTGGCGGCCGAGGACGCCGTCCCCCGTGACGCACAGCGCCGCGTTGTAGTGCACCTGCTCGCCGTCGAGACCGGTGCCCGCGTCCTCGGTGTACCCGAAGCAGACGACCATGTCGCCGGCCATCGCGATGACGCGTCCGACCTCGAACGAGTCCTCCCGCAGGGCCGGCGGCAGGGCGTGCGCGTCGGGATGACGCAGGTCGGACAGGTAGCCGCCGAGCGTCGCGTCCGGGAAGACCAGCAGGTCGACGGCGGCCGCCCGCGCATCGGCCACGATGCCGGCCATCTTCTGCAGCGACCGGTCGATGTCGCGCCCGAAGTGCGCGGCGACGGAGGCGAGGCGCACGGCCTAGCGCTCGACCGGGGCCGGGCGCCTCGCGCCGACGATGCAGCCGAAGACGTGCTCGGCGTCGCGCGCGATGCCGGCGAACCGGCCCGAGCCCCACGTGTGCATCCACGGCAGGCCGAGGAAGTAGAGCCCCGGCACCGACGTCACGCCCCGCGTGTGGGTCGGCGCCGCGGCGCCGTCGAAGACGCCGACCTTGACCCACCGGTAGTCGGGCCGGTAGCCGATGCCCCACACGATCGAGGTGATGCCGGCCTCGCGCAGGTCGAGCACGCGCGGCTCGTGGTCGGGCGACCAGACGGGCTCGTACCGGCTGCCGGGCGGTGCGTCGACGCCCTCGCGCTCGATGTACGCGTCGATGTCGCGACAGATCGAGTTGTAGACGGCGTCCGCGGAGTCGAGCGCGCCGGTCAGCGTCGGCTCGAACGACAGGCGCGTCCCCTCGGCACCCGACATCAGCCCGTACAGCCGCATGCCCTCGGCCGCGAACTGCCGCAGGTCGATGTCGCGTCCGCCGTCGCGTCCCGTCACGTAGTGGTTGGTCTTCTCCCGGGCGGCCCGACCGCCCGGGTACTGCTGCACCGGGGTGTCGTACAGCCCCATGTCGGCGAGCCACGTCATGCAGTCGCGCCCGCGGTAGGTGCGCGCGACCCGCGGCGCGTCGCCCAGCGCGAGGTGCACCCGGCGTCCCTCGATGTGCAGGTCCTCGGCGATCTGCGCCCCCGACTGCCCCGAGCCGACGACCAGCACGTCGCCGTCGGGCAGCTGCGCGGCGTTGCGGTAGTCGGCCGAGTGCACCTGCGTGATCGACGGATCGATCGCGGCGGCGAACGCCGGGACGATCGGCAGGTGGTAGCCGCCGGTCGCCAGCACGACGTGCTCGGCCTCGAGCGTCTCCGCACCGTCCGGACCCGCCAGCTCGAGGACGAACCCGCCGCCCTCGCGCTCGGTCAGCAGGGTGACGGCGGTGTGCTCGCGGACCGGTGGGTCGAAGGACGCCGCGTAGCCGGCGAGCCAGTCGGCGACCTGCTCGCGGGTCATGAACCCGTCGGGGTCGTCGCCGTCGTAGGCGTGGCCCGGCAGGCGGCAGTGCCAGTTGGGGGTGACGAGCGTGAAGTTGTCCCACCGGCGGTCGGTCCACTCGTGGGCGGTCGTCGACGCCTCCAGCAGCACGTGGTCGACGCCCTCGCGCGTCAGGAACCAGCTGACCGACAGACCGGCCTGGCCGGCACCGACGATCGCGACGGGGATGCTCATGGGGTCTCCTCGGACGCGGGCGGCAGGGGTGGTTGCATGGCGAGCACCTCGACCAGGTCGGCGGCGTCGAAGCGCGACGCCGTGGCCCGGATCCGGTCGAGCGACGCGGCCGAGGCCGAGCACGTGAACCCGTACCTCGCGCGCACCCGCTCGCTCGCCTCGGCCAGCGCGGTGGACGACCGGCGCGTGAACTCGTCGATGCGGTAGGTCGCGCCCGGCTCGAGGTGGTCGTGCATGACGAGCGAGGGCGAGTAGCAGTCGGCGACGCCGCCGTCGGGCCAGCGGACCGTCACGGTCATCTCAGGCATGGGCCGGCACCCCCGCGTGCACGGGGTACGTCTCGGGACGGCGGTCGCGCAGGTGGAACATCGCCCGCCGTGCCGTGCCGAGCGCCTCGTCGAGGTCGACCCCCGCGATCGCGAGCCCCGCGTCGGCGCCCGTCGTTGCGAGCACGTCGCCGCCGGGGCCCACGACCTTGGCGTTCGCGACGAACCGCATCGACCCGAACGTGCCCACCTGGTTCGCGGCGACCCAGACGATCTGGTTCTCCAGGGCGCGGGCCTGGTCGAACAGGTTGAACCGCTTGGTCCACCGGTCCTCGGCGATGTCGGCCGCACCGGCGGTGCGCGACGACGGCCACGCCGAGATGCAGGCCACGACCTGCGCACCGTCGAGGGCCAGCGCACGGGCCGCCTCGGGGAAGGCCTTGTCGTAGCAGATCAGCATGCCGAGAGGACCGATCGGCGTCTCGAACGTCTGGTAGACGTCGCCGGCCTCGTAGTAGAGGTTCTCGCCGAGGGGCTGATGCACCTTGCGGTGGACGCCGATGACGCCGTCGCCGGTGAGCGCGGCGGCGCTGTTGTAGCGGGTGCCCCCGTCGGCCTCGCAGAACCCCAGGACGAGCGTCATGTCGCCCGCCATCTCGGCGACCCGGCGCAGCTCGGGGCCGTCGAGGTCGATGATCGGCGGCAGCGAGTCGGGTCCGTCGCCGTCGGTGTGCAGCGTCGACAGGTAGCCGCCCAGCGTGGCCTCCGGCAGCGCGAGGAGGCGGACGTCCCGCGACCGGGCCTCCGCGACGAGTCGGGCGATCTGCGCGTACGCCTCGTCGAGGTCGCGCCCGAAGGCGGCCGAGGCCGCGGCGAGATGGGTGATGGTCATGACCAGTCCTTTCCGGTGGGGCCGAGCCCCGTGACGGGGCCGGTGATCGCGGACGTCACGAGACCGTCGGGCCAGCGCAGGCCGACCCCGCGGCCCTCGGTGAGGCGTCCGCAGACGGAGGTGTCGACGAAGCCCGGCAGCGTCGCCCGGGCAGCGGTGCGCTCGGCCGAGACCATCGCGAACCCGGGGAAGCAGGTCAGCCAGTCGCCCGCCGTCGCGGCGTGGAGCGGCGGCATCGGGACGTGGGCGACGTCGAGCACGGCCCGGCACCCGCTGGCCTCGGCGAGCATCCCGGTCGTGCCGATGACCCCGGTCATGCTGACGTCCTTGGCGGCGGTCGGGTGCAGCGACGGCACGACGCCGGCCAGCGCGCGCAGCTCGTCCGACCGGCGGTGCGACGACGAGTCCCACTGCGAGCCGGTGTAGCCCGGGCGCCACTGCCCGCCGAGGTCGGCGGTCAGCCGCAGCGACTCACCGGGAGCCGCGCCGCCGCCCGCGACCGGACGGTCGGTGCGGCCGAGGGCCGTGACGCTCAGCGAGGCGGGCACGCCGAGCTGCGTGTGGCCGCCGATGACCGGCACGCCCCACGCCTGCGACGCGGCGCGCAGGCCGCGGAGGATCCGACGGGCGAACGAGGCGTCGCGGGCGCCGACGGCGTCGAGCAGGCCGACGGGCGAGGCGCCCATCGCGGAGACGTCGTTCAGGTTGACCAGGACGCCGCACCAGCCCGCCCACTCGGGATCGCGCTCGACCATCGACGGCAGGATCGCGTCGCAGGCCGCGAGCAGGTCGCTGCCGGGCACGGGAGCCGCGTCGTCGCCGACGAAGCCGGCACCACCCAGGGCGCCGTGGGCGCCCCCGAGGTCGAGCAGCAGCGAGCCGAGGACGGCCTTGGTGGCGTCCGCGAGCCGCTGCGCGCGGTCGATCGGCCACAGCATCTGCGCGTGCGGGCGACCGTGGACGTCGAGGGTGGCCAGCGTCGTCCACCCGAGACGCCGGAACAGGCCCTCGTTCTGCGCCTGGACGGTCGCGTCGAAGCGCAGCGCGCCCTCCCGCTCGGCCCGTGCGCAGGCAGCGCGGACGAGCGCGGCGCCGATGCCGGCGTGCGTCCTCGCGGTGGTGCTGACGGCCAGGCGGCTGCCCGACCACCAGCCGATGTCGCGTCCCTCGACGGCCGGCGCGAGCCGCACACCGCCGAGCAGCGTGCCGTCGGTGGCCCGCGCGACGAGCACGACGCAGCGTGGGTCGTCGTCGACGCGGTCGGAGTCGTCGCGGTCGAAGATGCCCTGCTCGGCGACGAACACGTCGCGCCGCAGCGCGCGGTAGGCGTCGAGGTCGGCGCGTCCGACCGCCTGCGAGACGAGGAACGTGGGCGCGGGCGACGGACGGGTGCCCGTGAGGATGCCGCGGTCGAGGTCGACGATCGTCATGGCCTACGCCCCCTCGCTCTGCAGCACGCTGCAGGCCCCGCACGCGGCGCAGCCGGCCGCCTGGTCGGCGCCGTGCATGCCGGCCTGCATCAGCGCGTGCGCCACGCGCCGGGTGACGTCCTGCAGCACTTCGGCCGGTGGCGGCGGGACGCCGTCGACGTCGGTCGCGAGGGTGCCCGCGAGCGGACGGAACGGCACGACGAACGGGTAGACGCCCATGTCGACGAGCTCCTCCGCGGCCGCGACCATCTCGTCGGGGTCCTCGCCGAGACCGACCAGCAGGTACGTCGACACCTGGTTGTGGCCGAACACCCGGACGGCCTCGCGCCACGCGGCGCGATACTCGTCGAGCGGCACCGACGACTTGCCCGGCATCCAGCGCCGGCGGACGTCGTCGTCCATCGACTCGACGTGGATGCCGATCGAGCGGGCGCCCGCCTCGTACAGGTCGGTGATGGTGCGCAGGTCGGCGGGCGGCTCGCACTGCACCTGGATCGCGAGGTCGGGCAGCACCTCGCGGACGGCCCGCACGCAGCGGGCCAGGTGCGTCGCACCCCGGTCGCGCCCGTTCGACGTGCCCGTCGTCATGACCATCTGCGTGATGCCGTCGAGCTCGTGCGCGGCCCGCGCGACCTCGGCGATCTGCGACGGGGTCTTCACCGCGATCGTCGAGCCCGCCTCGAGCGACTTCTCGATCGCGCAGAAGCGGCACCGCTCGGCCTCGTCGTACCGCACGCACGTCTGCACGACGGTCGTCGCGAGGACGTTCGCCGAGTGCAGGCGCGCGATCTTCTCGTACGACACGCCGTCCGTGGTCTCGAGGTCGTAGAAGCGCGGACGGCGCACCGGCTCGACGCCGAGGCCCGTGTCGGCCCCGTCGAGCAGCAGACGTCCGCGGTTGACGGTGAACGGGCTGCTCGGGTTGATCGGGACCGCGGTGCCGACTCCTCCGAGCAGCACGTGCCCGTCGTCGCTGGGCCCCGCACCCGACTGCCGGCTGACCGGCGCGTCGAGCAGCCGGATGCCCTGGATCGCGACGTCGACGCGGGTGTCGACCGTCGTGCGCGTGGCGGTGGATCCGCCGCAGGCGGGTGCGTTCATGGGGTCTCCTCCTCGTTCCGTGCTGGGTCCGGCCGGGATCAGAGGTTGTAGACGGAGTTGATGATCGCGCCCTTGCGGGCGTAGTGGATGATCGCGTCCTGCACGTCGAGGGGGTGGGCGGGGATGACGCCCTCGATGAGGTCCTCCTCGCGGATGCCGTGCAGCGCCAGGCCGAAGCGGCAGCAGTAGACCGTGCCGCCCTCGGCGATGTACGTCTCGAGCGAGGCGTTCATGTTGAGCTCGCCCGGGAAGCCCGCGTCGCCGGTCGTCGGGAAGCCGCGGTTGGCCGAGCAGGCCAGCGTGCCGGGGCCGTAGAAGTAGATCGCGGTCTCGAAGCCCTTGCGCAGCGCGCGGGTCGCCTGCAGGATCGCGACGAAGCTGACCGACGACTCGTGCGGGATGCCGTGGATCAGCGTGAAGTACGACTGCCCCTCCTCGGCCTGGTAGTCGGGGAACAGCTTGGTCGAGCCGTACAGGTTCGTGCCCTTGGGCAGCGAGGGGTGCTGGATCTCGGCGAGCGAGGCCTCGATGTTGGCGGCGAGCTGGTCGTCGATCTCGGTCATGGTTCTCCTGGGGTGAGGGTGAGGGTGGGGTCGTGCACTGGCCGCTGCGGACCAGGGATCAGGGGTGTCGCGTCAGCCGTAGAGCGAGGTGAAGTTGCCGCGGAAGAACGCCTCGGCGAGCTCGGGGTCCTTGGCGACCGCCGACAGGCGCGCGTGCTCGCCCTCGAAGTCGCCCCACGGGCAGTCGGTCGCGAAGAGGATGCGGTCGTGACCGACGCCTCGCCGCTCGATCTCCTGCACGAGCCAGACCGGGGCGAAGCCGATCGTCCAGCTCGTGTCGGTGTAGACCTGCTTGCCGGCCTCGATCCAGTCGAACAGCCGGCCGCCGATGAGCTTCATGTGCCCGCTCATGCCGCCGCCGAGGTGGACGAGGTGGATCTTGGTGTCGTCGCCGTAGCGGTCGACGAGGGTGCCGACCTGGTCGACGTCGGACGCCGCGCCGGGCGAGGTGTGCACGTGGACGACGAGGTCGTGCTCGGCGGCGGTCGTGAAGATCCGGTCGATCTCGTCGGCGCAGTCGGGGTCGGTCGGGCTGCCGCCCAGCAGGAAGCTGGTCTTGAGCGCCTTGACGCCCGACTCGCCGACGAGCTTCAGCGCCTCGGTGTTGCGGTCCGCGTCGGACGCCTTGGGCGAGACCCACAGCCCGCAGCTGACACGGTCGTCCTTCTGCGCCGCCTCGATCGCCAGGGGGTTGAGGTCGAAGGCCGCGTCGGGGGCGGGGACGCCGTAGTTGGGCAGCACCAGGGCGCGCTCGGTGCCCTCGCGGTCGAGATCGGCGAAGAACGCGCCGACGGTCTCCTTGGCCGTGACGTCGGCGCGGATCGCCGGCCCGCCGTAGAAGGGGAACTCGGGCAGCGCGCCGATGTGGCGGTGGCTGTCGAAGACTCGCTGGGGCATGCATCCAGTCAGCGCCCGCGATGTTTCGGGATGGTCACGCTCGGAACAAAGGCCCGTGAAGAGGGTGTTTCCCCACATTACGTCGCGGGATGAGATGGTTGAAAGGTGAAGAACTTCCACCGCTTCGTGGCCGTCGGCGACTCGTGGACCGAGGGGGTCGGCGATCCCGACCCCACCCGGCCGAACGGGCTGCGCGGCTGGGCCGACCGGGTCGCCGAGGTGCTGGCCACCCGCACCGACGACTTCGGCTACGCCAACTTCGCGATCCGCGGCCACCGCGTCGGTGAGATCGTCGAGCAGCAGCTCGGCCCCGCCCTGGACCTGCGCCCCGACCTGCTCACGCTGCAGGGCGCCGGCAACGACATCCTGCGCACCCGGGTCGACCTCGACGCCCTGGTCGGCGAGATCGACACGGCGGTGGGGCGGGCCAACGACGTCGGGGCGACCGTCGTGCTGTTCACCCACGGGTCGCCGGCCTCCGGACCCTTCGCGGCGCTGCGCGGACGCATCGCGATCTTCAACGAGCTGGTCCGCGAGGTCGTCGACACCCGCGACGCGGTGCTCGTCGACAACTGGCGCATCCGCGAGGCGCGCGACACGCGCCTGTGGGACGTCGACCGCGTCCACCTCTCGCCCCTGGGCCACCACCGGGCCGCGCTGGAGGTGCTCGACGTGCTCGGCGTCCCCCACGAGCACCCGGTGTTCGAGCTCTCGGTGGCCGAGGCCGCGACCCGGCAGGCGCGCCTGCGCGCCGACCTCGGCTGGGCCCGCACCTTCGTGGGCCCGTGGGCGTACCGCCGCCTGACCGGACGCTCGACGGGCGACGGCGTGCAGCCCAAGCGCCCCGGCCTGTCGCCGATGTGAGCCGCGCTCCCCGCGACGGCCGGGTCGTACGATGGCGACGATGACCGTGCCCGCCCCCGACCGTCCCCGCCGGCTGCTGGTGGTCGTCGACGCCCCGTCGCTGCTGCACCGCAGCCACCACGCCCGCGCCCACACCGGCACGACGGACCGTGCCGGGCGCCCGGCGTGGGCGCTGCACGGCATGCTGGGGCAGATCCTCGAGGTCATCGACGGCTTCGCCCCCGACGCCGTCGTCTTCGGGCTCGACGACCGGCGTGCGTCCGAGCGGGCCGATCTCTACCCCGCCTACAAGGCGGGCCGCGCCGAGAAGGACCCCGCGCTGGTCGAGCAGCTCGACCGCGCCGGCGCGATGCTCGACGCCCTGGGTCTCGCGACGCTGACTCCCCCGGGGCTCGAGGCCGACGACGTCAGCGCGTCGGCGGCCACGTGGGCCGGCGCCCACGGGTGGGACTGCGTCATCGTGACGTCCGACCGCGACGCGTTCGCCCACATCAGCGACCACACCCGGGTGCTGCGGCTCATCAACGGCGGCGTCAGCGCCTCGCCCCTGCTGACCCCGGCCCGGCTCGTCGCGATGTACGGCGTCCCCGCCGAGCACTACCTCGAGTTCGCGGCGCTGCGCGGCGACGCCAGCGACAACCTGCCGGGCGTGTCCGGCATCGGCGAGAAGACCGCCGCGACCCTGCTCACGCAGGTCGGGTCGATGCGGACGGTGTGGGCCGACGTCGACCGCAACGAGGGCCGCGGGGTGGCCTCGACGCTCGACTCGTGGGCCACCGAGACCGGCGCCCGCCGGATCGGCCGCACGGTCGTCCGCCGTCTGACCGCCGACGGCGCCCGTGAGCGGTACGACTTCAACGTCCGCATCATGTCGGGCCGCGACGACCTCGACCTCGGCCTGACCCCCGACGTCCCCGGGACCCCGGGACTGCTGCCGCTCGACGCCCACCGGATCGCGACCGTCGTCGGCTTCCTGGGGGTCGAGGCGACGACGTCGCTCGCGATCCGGGTGCTCAGCACCGACCCGGCCTCGGCGGCGTCGGGCTCGGACCGGTAAATTCGGCAGGTGTCCGACAACCGCCCCCGCCGCACGTTCGCCGTCATCAGCCACCCCGACGCGGGCAAGTCGACGCTCACCGAGGCCCTCGCGCTGCACGCCCGGGTCATCACCGAGGCCGGCGCCGTGCACGGCAAGGGCGACCGGCGCGCCACGGTGTCCGACTGGATGGCGATGGAGAAGGCCCGCGGCATCTCGATCACGTCCGCCGCGCTGCAGTTCGTCTACCGCGACCACGTCGTCAACCTCGTCGACACCCCGGGCCACAGCGACTTCTCCGAGGACACGTACCGCGTCCTGTCGGCCGTCGACTCCGCGGTCATGCTGGTCGACGCCGGCAAGGGGCTCGAGCCCCAGACCCTCAAGCTGTTCCGGGTGTGCGCCCTGCGCGGCATCCCGGTCATCACGGTCATCAACAAGTGGGACCGCCCGGGCCTGTCGCCCCTGGGCCTGATGGACGAGATCGAGCGGCAGATCAAGCTGCGCCCCACTCCCCTGACCTGGCCCGTCGGCGAGGCCGGCGACTTCCGGGGCGTCCTCGACCGGCGCACGGGCGAGTTCGTCAAGTACACGCGCACCGCGGGCGGCGCGACCCGCGCGCCCGAGCGTCGCATGGCGTCGTCCGAGGTCGAGGACGTCGACGCGCAGGCCTGGTCGGACGCCGTCGACGAGCACGAGCTGCTGTCGCTCGACGCCGCCGACCACGACCAGGAGCGCTTCCTGGCCGGCGAGACGACCCCCGTCATGTTCGCCTCGGCCCTGCAGAACTTCGGCGTCGCGCAGCTGCTCGACCTGCTGCTCGACCTGGCGCCCGCCCCCAGCGCGACCGAGGGCGTCGACGGATCGGTGCGCCAGGTCGACGACCCGTTCAGCGCGTTCGTGTTCAAGGTGCAGTCGGGCATGAACAGCTCGCACCGCGACCGCATGGCGTACGCCCGGGTCGTGTCCGGCACGTTCGAGCGCGGCATGGTCGTGACGCACGCCTCGACGGGGCGACCGTTCGCCACGAAGTACGCGCAGTCGCTGTTCGGCCGCGAGACCAGCTCGGTCGAGCAGGCCTCGCCCGGCGACATCATCGGCTTCGTGAACGCCCAGGCCCTGCGCGTCGGCGACACGGTATACGACGGCGAGCCGATCGACTTCCCGCCCGTGCCGAGCTTCGCCCCCGAGCACTTCATGGCCGTGAGCGCGCGCGACATCGGCCGCTACAAGCAGTTCCGGCGCGGAATCGAGCAGCTCGACCAGGAGGGCGTCGTCCAGGTGCTGCGCTCCGACCTGCGCGGCGACCAGAGCCCCGTGCTGGCGGCCGTCGGCCCCCTGCAGTTCGAGGTCGTCGAGGAGCGGATGACGCACGAGTTCACGTCACCGATCCGGCTCACCCGCCTCGACTACTCGGTGGCGCGCCTGACCGACGCCGACGGCGCGCGGACGCTCAGCGGCTTCCGGGGCGCCGAGGTGCTGCAGCGCACCGACGGCACCTACCTGGCCCTGTTCATCGACAAGTGGCGGGCCAACAACGCGGCCCGCGAGTTCCCGGACGTCCTGCTCGACGAGCTGCCCGCCGGCGGCAGCTGAGCCGCCCGTGCCGGTCGTCTCGCTGGTCCTGGTGCTGGTGCTGCTGGCGTGCGCGGCGCTGCTGCCGATCCGCCGCCTGCCGTCGTGGCTCAACCTCTACGTCGGCGTCGCGATCGCGTCGGCCGTCCTGGTCGTGCTGGCGGCCCTGCTGGCCTGACACCCGTCAGGCGCGCTCAGGCGACGAGCGCCGTGATGACCACGACCGCCGGCACCGACGCCAGCGTGCTGACGAAGATCGCGTCGCGCGCCATGAGCTGCGCCCGCTCGTAGCGCGACGCGATGATGAAGACGTTCTGGGCCGTCGGGAGCGCCGACAGCACCGTCACCGCCAGCAGCGCGGGGGTGTCGAGGTCGAGCGCGAACCGGCCCACGAGGTACGCCACCGCCGGCTGGACGACGAGCTTGAGCGCGACCACCAGGCCGAGCCGGCCGACGGGGACGCCGCGCCCCGGCAGCGGGCCGAGCCGCAGCGACACCCCGTAGGCCAGCAGCATCGACGGCACCGCCATGCCCCCCACCAGCTCGAGGGGGTCGTGGACGGTCGCGGGAAGGCTCGTGCCCGTGACGGCCAGCACCAGGCCGAGGAACGAGCCGATCGTGATGGGGTTCTTGAGCGGACGGGCGAGCACGGCGCGCCACGACAGCCGGTTCTCGCTGGCGTCGGCGTCGAGCAGCACCAGCGCGAGGGGCTGCAGCACCAGCAGCTGCATCAGGATGACGGGCGCCACGAGGGCCGGGTCGCCCAGCACGTAGGACGCGATCGGGAGGCCCAGGTTGCCCGCGTTCACGTAGGCCGAGCACAGCGTCCCGACGACCGTCTCGCCGAGGGGCTCGCGGCGCACCACGGCGATGGCGACGAACACGGCCCCCGTCACCAGGACCGCCGCGACCGTCGCGAGCAGGGCGCCCGAGAAGATCTCCGCGACGTCGCTCGACTCCAGCACCGTCACGAGCAGCGCGGGGCTCGCGACGAAGAACGCGAGGGTCGAGAGCGTCCGCTGCCCCGCCTCGTCGATGATCCCCAGGTGCGCGAGCAGGATGCCGAGGGCGATCAGGATGCCGATCGTCGCGAACCCCTCGAAGACCCCCGTCACGCATCGACCCTAGTGCGGGGGCACGACCGTCACAGGCGCGGGTCGACGGCCTCCGACTCCATCGCCAGCACCGCGAAGACGCACTGGTGCACCCGCCAGACGGGCTCCCCCGCCACCGCCCGCCGCACGGCCTCCAGCCCCAGCGCGTACTCGCGCAGCGCCATCGACCGCTTCTGGCCGACGTTGCGACCGCGCAGACGCTCGAGCGTCGCGGGATCGGTGTAGTCGGCGCCGTAGATGATGCGCAGGTACTCGCGTCCGCGCACCTTGAGACCGGGCTGGACCAGGCCCTTGGGCCCGCGGACGAGGTTGTCGAACGGCTTGACGACCATCCCCTCCCCGCCGCCGGCGGTCAGCTCCTCCCACCACGCGACGCCGGCGGACCTCGACTCGTCGTCGGACGTGTCGACCACCAGGCGGCGGGTCGTGCGGACGAGCTCGGGATCGGCGGCGGCCAGGCGGTCGGCCACGTCGAGGTGCCAGCCGTGGGCGAGCTGCTCGTACGTGCCGGCGTCGCTGCCCAGCACCTGGAACGGCGCCACCTGCACCCCCAGGTCGTTGTCGACCGGCTGGACGTAGCGGCGGTAGGAGTCGACGAAGCGCGAGGCGTTCGCCGACCGCGACCGGGTGCGCTCGAGCAGATCGGCGACGTCGATGCCCCGCGCCGACGCCGACTCGAGCACGGCCACGGCGTCCGGCAGCGCCGTCGTGGCGGCGGCACCGACCCGGGCGTACTGGTCGCGCACCATGGCCTCGGCCTTGGCGGTCCACGGCAGGATCTCGGTGTCGAGCAACAGCCACGTGGCGCCCAGCTCGTCCCAGAGGCCGGCCGCCGAGGCGGCCCGTGCGATGCGGGCCAGCACGGCGTCCTGCCGCGCGGGCGCGAAGAACGACCGCCCGGTCCGCGAGTGGACGACGCCCGTGCCGTCGGCGCGCACGTGCACGACGGCCCTCGACCCCATGTGCTTCTCCTCGCACACGACCCGCGTCACCGATCGCCTGGCGTAGTGGTCGAAGGCCTCGTCGGGGTGCTCCAGCAGGCCCTCACGGGTCGAGCTGTCGACCGGCGACATCGTCGGCGGCAGGTACAGCAGGTCGGCGGGGGCCACCGCGAAGCGGCTCATGACCTCGAGGGCGCCCGCGGCGTCGTCGGCCCGCAGCGTGATCCTGCCCAGGTGCCGGGTCTCGACGACGCGGTGCCCCAGCACGTCGTCGAGCGCGAGCGTGCCCGCCTCCCGCTCCGGCGGTGCGAGGGGACGGACGGGCTCGTAGTACGTCTGGTGGGCGGGCACCGACACGACCTCGCGCTCGGGGTACCGCAGCGCCGTCAGGTCGCCACCGAACACGCACCCCGTGTCGAGGCACATCGTGCCGTTGACCCACTCGGCCCCGGGCACCGGCGTGTGGCCGTAGAGCACCGTCGCCGCGCCCCGGTAGTCGTCGGCCCACGGGTATCGCACGGGCAGGCCGAACTCGTCGGTCTCGCCGCTGGTGTCGCCGTAGAGCGCGAAGGCCCGCACCCTGCCGGAGGCACGACCGTGGTACTTCTCCTTCAGGCCCGCGTGCGCGACGACGAGCCGTCCGCCGTCGAGCACGTAGTGGGCGACCAGGGCGTCGCAGAACTCCCGCACCGCCACGACGAACTCCGGGTCCTCGAGCGCCAACTGGTCGAGCGTCTCCTGCAGCCCGTGCGACGTCGTGACGTCGCGGCGCCCGAGCGCCCGCACCAGCTTGGCCTCGTGGTTGCCCGAGACGCACAGGGCGTGGCCGGCCGCGACCATGCCCATCACGAGGCGCAGGACGCCCGGCGAGTCGGGCCCGCGGTCGACGAGGTCGCCGACGAACACGGCGCGCCGTCCGTCGGGGTGCGATGCGTCGACCGCGCGTCCCCGGTCGTCGCGGACGATGCCGTAGCCGAGGCGATCGAGCAGCTCCTCGAGCTCGACCCGGCACCCGTGCACGTCGCCGACGACGTCGAACGGACCGGTCTCGTCGCGACGGTCGTTGAACAACCGGGTGCGCGTGAACGACGCCTCCGCGACCGCCTCGACCGAGTCGAGCACGTGGACCGTGCGGAACCCCTCGCGCCGCAGCCCCCTGATCGACCGCCGCAGCTGGTCGTGCTGCCGCTTGACGACGTGGGCGCCGAAGTCGCGGTCGGGACGTGACGCGTTGCGCTCGACCGCGACGCCGGCCGGCACGTCGAGGACCACCGCGACCGCCAGGACGTCGTGCTCCTTCGCGAGGGCGAGCAGCGAGCGACGCGCCGAGGCCTGCACGTTCGTCGCGTCGACGACCGTCAGCCGGCCGCGCTCGAGGCGCTTGCCGACGATGAACTCCAGCACCGCGAACGCGTCGGACGTCGCGTCCTGGTCGTTGGCGTCGTCCGACACCATCGCACGGCACTCGTCGCTCGAGACGACCTCGGTCGGTGCGAAGTGGGTCGCCGCGAACGTCGACTTGCCCGACCCGCTCGTGCCGACCAGCACGACGAGGCACAGCTCCGGCACCTCGAGCGTCGTCATGACGCCACCTCCGCGGCGCGCCGGGCGAAGACCGCCATCTGGGTGGGCGGACCGACCTCGGGGTCGTCGTCGCCGACGGGCCGCAGCTCGACGTCGTACCCGTACGCCCGACCGACCGACGCGGCCCAGTCGGCGAGCTCGGCGCGCGTCCACTCGAACCGGTGGTCCGGGTGCCGGAACCCTCCGTCGCGCAACGCCGGGTAGCGGGCGTTGTGCTCGACGTTGGGCGTCGTGACGACGACGTGCCGCGGTCTCATGGCGCCGAAGACATTCGCGACCACGGCGGGCAGACGGCCCGGGTCGACGTGCTCGACCACCTCCATCAGGATCGCGAGGTCGACGTCGGCCAGGCGCGGGTCCTCGTACTGCAGCGACGACAGCAGCAGGGTCAGCCGGTCGGACTGGCGCTCGGTCATGCGGTCGACGTGCAGCCGCGTGGCCGCCCTCGACAGCGACGCGTCCGACACCTCGGTGCCCACGACGCGGACGACGCCCTGCATCTCGAGCAGGGCCGCCAGCAGGGCGCCCGACCCGCAGCCCAGGTCGGCGACCGACGCGGGACGGATGCGGCGCACCTCCTCCAGCACCGCGTCGTGGCGCAGGCGCACCAGGGGGCGGGTGGTGGCGACGACGTCGTCGTCCTCGAGCGACTCGACGACCGGACGGTCGTCGAGCTCGACGAGCCGCTGCATCGCGGCGTCCTTCAGGCCCCGCTGGTGAGCGAGGTAGCGGTGCGTCACGAGCTCACGCTCGGGGTGCGTCGCGAGCCAGCCCGATCCCGCCCGCACGAGCTTGTCGACCTCGTCGTCGCCGACCCAGTAGTGCTTGGCGTCGTCGAGCACCGGCAGGAGCACGTAGAGGTGGTTGAGCGCCTCGGCCAGGCGCATCGAGCCCGTCAACGTCAGCGAGACGAGCGGGGCGTCACCCCACTCCGGCCGCGTGTCGTCGAGCGCGACGGGCGTCGCGACGACGGTCCAACCCATCGGCTCGAACAGCCGTCCCAGCAGGTCGGGGTCGCCCGGCACCGCGGGCAGGGCGATCGTCAGGTCGAGCGGGCTCGCCACGAGGTCGTCGTGGCCCCGGCACCGACCGTTCAGCGCCGAGCGGAACACCTTGCCCATCGCGACCGAGAGCAGCGACGACGCGACGTACGGGCGGTCGTTGACGTACTGGCCGAGTGCGAAGCCGTCGTGCGAGCCGTTGCGGCCACGCACCAGCGCGACCGGGTCGACCTCCAGCAGCATCGCCGCGGTGCACCGTTCGGGCCCGACCTCGGGGTAGAAGACGTGCGCCGTGCCCCCGTAGACCTCGAAGGCCTGCGCCCGCTCCGGGTGCTTGTGCAGCAGGTACCCGAGGTCGGCGGGGTCGTCGAGTGCCGGCGATCGCCGGGCCGAGACCGTCAGCAGCATGCGGACAGTCTGCCCCAGACCGGGACGAGGCGGTTCAGGCGACGCGCGCGGCGTCCTCGGCCAGCTCGAGGTAGACCGTCATGCACGCCGAGCACGTCGCCAGGTGCGTGTGGACGCGCTCCTGGTCGCGGGCCGTAGCGGTGCGACGCAGCACGCGGACGAACAGGGCGCGCACCTCGGTGTGCGCCTCGCCCTCGGGCGCCTCGGTCTTGACGTGCTGGCGCAGGTAGGCCTCGCGGAGCCCGGCCCGGGCGCGGTAGACCAGCGCCGAGACGCTGTTGGGGCTCAGGTCGAGCATCGCGGCGATCTCCTGCGGCTTGCGGCCGTCGACGTCGAGCGCCCAGAGGACCTCGCGCCACCGGTCGGGCAGCGAGGCGTACGCGGCGCGGACGGTCTCGCGCTCGAACGCGTCGAGCGTGCCGGCGCCGAACTCGACGGCCGAGTCGATCTGCGTGTCGTCGTCGGTGGGACGGACGCGCTTCTCCTGCTTGGCGCGCGCGCCGCACTCGTGGCGGATCGTCGTGAACAGGTAGGCCCGGAACGACTCGGTGGGGCCCTTGCCGCGCTGCAGCAGGTCGAGCACGCGGGCGAACGCCTCGTTGACGACGTCGTCGGCCTCCTCGCGCCGCCCCAGGTGGCGGGCCAGACGGAAGGCGCTGTACTCGTAGCGGCGGTAGAGCTCGGAGTACGCGTCGTCGCTGCCGGCGCGGGTCCGCGCGATCAGGACGGCGTCGTCGACCTCGCCCTCGGCGTCGTCGATGTACGCGTGGACGTGAGCGGTACTGCCGTGCATGTTCTTCCCCTGGGGTCGTCCGTCCCCCGACGGCACATGAGCTGTATGTCTATGTCCAACGATTCGGAGCCGCGCATGGGGAAGATTGCTCGTATGAGGAGCATCACGCATACTCGGCCGCCAGCGTAACCCGACGTCCTACCGGCGGGTACGGACCGAAGTCCCGACCCGGGTGTGACCTGTGGCACGTCGCCGACGTGCACGACACCGGCGGCCCCGCGACACGGCTAGGATGGGACCAGCACCGGGTCGCCCTATCTAGCGATCACGGGCTCGACGTCCCCGGCCGCACCAACGGCGCGGGGACACTCTCTTTCCCGGCGTGTTCCCGGCGTGGCGTCAGGCGGGTTCGGCGGGGTCGGCATCGGCGAAGACCGCCGCGAGCGTCGGGCGGAGGCGGAACAGCTCGTCGAGGCCCGAGATCCGGAAGATCGCGACGACCCGGCGCGTGGGGGCGACGATCGCGACCGACCCCTGCCGC
Source organism: Aeromicrobium sp. Root472D3 (assembly GCF_001426485.1). Classification (GTDB taxonomy): domain Bacteria; phylum Actinomycetota; class Actinomycetes; order Propionibacteriales; family Nocardioidaceae; genus Aeromicrobium. Next base: position 2,881,240 of record NZ_LMET01000001.1, read on the forward strand.
AGCAGCATCTTCTTGCGCGCCAGCACGAAGACGCCCAGGCCGATCGAGTCGACGAACGTCACGCCCGACAGGTCGAAGACCAGACGGTCGGCCCCCGCGTCGGTGACCTCGACGACGACGTCGCGCAGCTGCGGCGCGGTGTCGATGTCGATCTCGCCCGCGACCTCGATCACGGTGAAGGGGTCCTCGTGCCGGACTCCCACCGTCAGCTGCTGCGTCATGCCTCATCCCCGATACGTCGAAACGCCGATGCGTCGAACCACGGCGGGACGAACGGCCCGCCGCCTGGCTGCTGCACAACCGCCCCGATTCTAGTCACGCGCTGCTGCGAGGATCGACACATGGTCACCGACACGTCGCAGCAGATCGTCGACCAGTGGCTCGCCGCCTGGACGCACACCCGCGACCTCACCACGTCGCGCCTCGACGGCTGGCCCCTGGTGCGCGTCGCCGCGCCGTCGCGCGAGACCGAGCTGGTGTGCGTCGACCCCGGGGTCGAGACGTGGCAGGACCTCACGCATCACGTCGCCGGCGACCCGCGCGCGATGCTGACGGTGATGGCCCACGACGTCGGCCCCTACCTGACGGCGAGACGACGCGACGGCGTCCGTGTCGACCGCGACGACGAGGCGCTCATGTCGGTGCGACTCGACGACGCGCCCGTGCCGGCGCCGCCGGACGGGCTGACGTCCCGCTGGGACGTCGACGAGCACCACGTGACCTACACGCTCGAGTCGGGCGACGCCGTCGCTGCGGTCGGCACCGTCGGGATGCTCGGCGACGTCGCGACGTTCGACCGCGTCGAGACGATGCCCGCCTTCCAACGGCGAGGGCTGGGCCGGCACGTCATGGCCGTCCTCACGGCGCAGGCCCACGGCCGGGGCGCGACCCTCGGGCTGCTGGCCGCCAGTGCGCAGGGCCGCGCCCTCTACACGACGCTCGGCTGGCGGACGCGCCTCGAGATGCTCTCGGTCATGGGCGCCTGACCCTTCCTCCCCGTGTCCCGCCGGACGCGGCCGGCGGGTGAAGGCCTGTCGCAGGTGAGGTACGCCTCATGCGAAAATGGGGCGGACGACCCCCGCTCGGGGTTGAATGTCACGACACCCGGACCACCGCACCAGAGGACATCCATGCCCCGCATCTCCCGTCGCACGTTCGTCGCCGCTCCCGCCGAGGTGGTGTGGTCCCTGGCCGGCGACTTCGCCGAGTGGCACCCGAAGCTGCGCATCTACACCAACGGGCCCGAGGCGTCGGCCGAGCTCGTCGTGACGATCGTGTCGAAGGACGACGAGGCGCGCACGCTGTCGTACTCGATGCCCGAGCCGCCGTTCCCGATCAAGGACCACCGCGCGACGATCCTGGTCGAGCAGGCCGCGCACGAGGGCACGTCCTACGTGACCTGGTCGGCCGAGTTCACGGCCGACGAGGCCGACCTGCAGGAGCTCGAGGACTCCCTGGGCGACGACGTGTTCAAGCAGGCCCTCGACCGGCTCGCGACGGCGGCGCAGGACTCCTACGGCGCCGAGCAGGTCGCCAAGGCGCGCTGAGCCCCTCCCGCCCCCGCGGGCGCCGGGTCGGCCTCAGCTGCGCCAGTCCTTGAAGCCGACGACGATCAGGCGCATCTGCCGTCGCGCGCCCTCCTTGATGCGCTCCTCCAGGTCGGGCCGGCCGTCGGGCATCTCGACGACCTCCTCGGCGTTGGAGACCATGTTGCGGACGAACAGCCGCGACACCATCTGCACGTCCTCGGTCGACCACGTCTCGATGTTGGGCAGACGCGCCAGGACCACGGCCAGCTCGCTGACGAACAGGTCGAGCTCGTGGCGGATGGCGCGCCGGACGGCCTCGGAGCCGCCGACCCGCTCGCGCGCGACGAACGCGAAGTGCGCCTTGCTGTGCTTGACCGCCTCGACCAGCACGTCGGCCGCGGCGTCGATGATGTTGTCGAAGACCTTGGGATCGCGCTGCGCCTCGCGGATCATGCGGCGCAGCGTCGAGAACGACTGCTCGACCAGCGCGAGCCCCAGCTCGTCCATCGAGTCGAAGTGCCGGTAGAACGCCGTCGGCACGATCCCGGCGTGGCGGGCCACCTGGCGCAGGCTGATCTGGGCGAATCCCTGGTGCTGGGTCAGCTCGAGCGCGGCCGCCAGGATCGCCTGCCGCGTGCGCCCCTTCTGCTCCTGGCGCGAGGCAGCCTGCACGGACTCGGTCATGGCGACAGCGTATCGCGCCGATTTGGGTGAACACCTGTGTTCACCGTGCCTCACCTCACGCGGCGCGTCGGTTGCCTCGGCGGCATCGGTCGGGCACACTTTGAGTGTACGCACGTTCACTGAATCGACGGGGGCCACGCATGGGCATCATCCGCACGGCGCTGACCTCCACGGCGGTCCGGTCCCTGACCTCGCCCAACTCGATCGACGACTACCTCGAGCAGGTGCACCCCATGCTCGCGGCCGACCACGTGCGGGCCCGCGTCGTCGAGGTGCGCCGCGAGACCGGCGAGGCCAGCACCGTCGTGATGCGCCCCAACGGCGCCTGGCGTGGGTTCCGCCCCGGCCAGCACGTGCAGTTCGGCGTCGAGGTCGACGGAACCCGCCGCATCCGCGTCTTCTCGGTCTCCAGCGCCCCCTCGTCCCGGCGCCGTGACCGGACCTTCAGCGTCTCGGTCAAGGCCCACCCCGACGGCTACGTCTCGCAGTTCCTGCACCGCGAGCTCGCCCCGGGCACGATCGTCTACCTGTCGCAGGCCGAGGGCGAGTTCGTCCTGCCCGAGGCCGTCCCGTCGACGCTGCTGCTGGTCAGCGGCGGATCGGGCGTCACGCCCGTCATGTCGATGCTGCGCACGCTGCGCGACCGGGGACACGCCGGCGACGTCACGTTCCTGCACTACGCCCGCAGCCGCGACGACGAGATGTTCACCGACGAGCTCGACGAGATCGCGGCGACGACGTCGATGCGGGTCGTGCGGGTGTACACCCGGGCCCCCGAGTCCGATGCCGAGCTGGCCGGACGCTTCCACGTCGACCACCTCGAGCACCTCGGCATCGACCCCGCCACGACCCTGACGTACGTGTGCGGTCCCGCGGGCCTCATCGCGTCCGTCCGCGACACGTACGACGAGCTCGGAGCGGCCGACCAGCTGCGCCAGGAGTACTTCAAGGTGCCGAGCGTCGACGTCGACGCCGCCGACGCGACCGGCACCCTGGCCTTCGACGACTCGCTCGTCGAGGCCCCGAACACGGGTCAGACGATCCTCGAGCAGGCCGAGGCGGCGGGCCTCCAGCCGGACTTCGGCTGTCGCATGGGCGTCTGCAACACGTGCGCCCTCAAGAAGAACAGCGGCGCCGTCCGTCACGTCGTGACCGGCGAGATCAGCGCCGACACCGACCAGACCATCAAGATCTGCGTGCAGGTCCCCGTCGGCGACGTCAACGTCGCCCTCTGAGACCCGACCGCCTCCCACCCCACCGACCCACGATCTCGCCCACCACGAAGGACGTCACATGGCCATCACGCTCCGCCGGTCCAAGAAGGCCGCGATCAAGCCCCGCAGCGCCAGCTCGCACAACGCGGCACCCCTGACGCTGATCAACCCGTTCTCCGACAAGCCGGCCACGATCGGCCTCGACCACATGACGTACGAGCAGCTCGACGAGTTCGGGCGCGAGCTCGACGCCGTCCGCCAGCGCGTCCTCGACGACCTGGGCCAGAAGGACGCCGACTACATCCGCCGCGTCATCCGCGCGCAGCGCGCCAGCGAGGTGCTGGGTCGCATCGGCATCTTCATGCCGTTCTTCCCGCCCGCGTTCATCGCCGGCATCGTCTTCCTCGGCCTGGCCAAGATCCTCGACAACATGGAGATCGGCCACAACGTCATGCACGGCCAGTACGACTGGATGAACGACCCCATGGTCAACGGCGCGCGCTACGAGTGGGACAACATGGCGCCCGCCCAGGACTGGAAGCACGGCCATAACTACATTCACCACACGTACACCAACATCCACGGCATGGACCGCGACATCGGCTACAACCTGCTGCGCATCGACGCCGACCAGCCCTGGTACGGCACGCACCGGTTCAACCTGCCGCTCGCCTTCGTCCTGATGATCGTGTTCGAGTGGGGCGTCATGTACCACGGCATCGAGCTCGACCAGTACCTCCAGGGCAAGATCAGCAAGGCCGACTTCCAGGCCCGCAAGAAGCGCGCGATGCAGAAGATCCGCCGCCAGGTGTTCAAGGACTACGTCGCGTGGCCCGTCGTCGGACTGGCGCTGGTCCCGTTCGTCGGCTGGTGGGCCCCCCTGGCGATCCTGGGCGCCAACGTCGTGTCGAACATCATGCGCAACATCTGGACGTTCCTGATCATCTTCTGCGGCCACTTCCCCGCCGAGGTGCAGACGTTCGCCGAGGAGGACGCGCAGAACGAGTCGCGCGGCCAGTGGTACCTGCGCCAGCTCCTGGGCTCGGCCAACATCTCGGGCCACGCCCCCTTCCACGTCCTCACGGGCAACCTGAGCTACCAGATCGAGCACCACCTGTTCCCCGACATCCCGGCCCGTCGCTACCCCGAGGTCGCCGAGGACGTCAAGCGTCTCGTCGAGCAGTACGGCCTGACCTACAACACGGGTCGTCTGTCCAAGCAGCTCGCCAGCGTGGCCCGCCAGCTCGCGGTCTACGGACGCAAGCCGAGCGATCCGCTCAAGGTCGGCAACAGCCCCGAGTCCAAGGCGCTGCGCCGCGCCAAGCGCGAGGAGGCCGCCCGTCGCGTCGAGGCCCTCCGTGGGACACAATTGACCTCGTAGTCACCTGCGAGCGAGAAGAGGCACCACGATGGCGCTGAGCCGGCGAGAGATCGCCAAGGACGTCGTCCAGCAGTCGACCGAGGCGGCGATCGGCAGCGCAGGGCACGTCGTGGCGATCCTGTTCGAGACGGCTCGCAAGATCACGGCCGAGATCGGCGCCTTCGGCACCGAGATCTTCGAGATCGCCGAGGCCAGCAAGCGTGCCGGCGAAGACCTCGACGACACCAATCCCGTGCGCCCCTAGCGACGAATCAAAGACATGCAGAAAGACAGTCACCGACGCAGCGTCGCCGTCGTCGGATCAGGGGTCTCGGGACTCACCGCGGCCTACGTCCTGCGCGACGAGTGGGACGTCACGGTGTTCGAGGCCGACGACCGCGTCGGCGGACACGCGCACACCCACACGATCGCCGATCCCGGTGCAACGCACCGCGTCGACACGGGGTTCATCGTGCACAACGACCGCACGTACCCGCTGCTGCGCCGCCTGTTCCGCGAGCTCGACGTCGAGGTCCACCCGACCGAGATGAGCATGAGCATCCACTGCGACGGGTGCGGTCTGGAGTACGCCGGCGGCCGTGGCGGCAAGGGCATCTTCGCGCAGCGCCGGCGCCTGCTCGACCCCCGCTACCTCGCGATGCTGGTCAACGTGAAGCGGTTCGGCCGCCTCGCGCACGCCCTGCTCGACAGCCCGGCGGACGACCGCGAGCCGCAGACGTACGGCGACTTCCTCCAGGCCCACGGCTTCAGCGACTACTTCGTCTCGCACTACGCCATCCCGGTCGTCTCGTGCGTCTGGTCGTCGGGGCACGAGACGGCGCTCGAGTACCCCGCGCGCTACCTGTTCGAGTTCCTCAAGCACCACGGCTTCCTGTCGATCAAGGGCTCGCCGCAGTGGTTCACGGTCGTCGGTGGCTCCGGCACGTACGTCGACAGGGTGCGGGCCGCGATCTCCGAGCGCGACGGCTGCGGCGTGCAGGCGTCCAGCGCGATCACCTCGATCACCCGCACGGCTGACGGGGTCGAGCTGGTCGACGCCTCGGGCACGACCCACCGGGCCGACGCCGTCGTCATCGCGACCCACGCCGACGACGCCCTGGCGCTGCTGACCGATCCCACCGACGACGAGCGCAGCGTCCTCGGAGCGTTCGAGTACTCCGACAACGAGGTCCAGCTGCACCGCGACCCGTCGTTGCTGCCGTCGGCCCCCGCGGCCCGCTCGGCGTGGAACTACCGCATGGACGGCTGCTCCGACCGCAGCGACCACTCCGCCGTGACGTACTGGATGAACCGCCTGCAGGGCATCGAGAGCGCCGAGCCCTTCCTCGTGACGCTCAACTCCGCCGAGAGCATCGACCAGTCCACCGTGCTGGCGACGATGGCCTACACGCACCCCATCTACACGCCGTCCTCCGTCGCGGCGCAGGGCGAGCTCAAGCGCCTGTTCTCCGACCGCACGGTGTACGCCGGCGCGTACCACGGGTGGGGGTTCCACGAGGACGGCTGCCGGTCGGGCGTCGACGCGGCGGCCGCCCTGGGCACTGCATGGTGACGACGGGGCTGCCCCCGCTCCCGGCGCTCGTCGAGGGAACCGTCGGGCACACCCGCCGCACTCCCCTGCGGCACCGCTTCTCGTACCGCATCTACCAGTGGCTCGTCGACGTCGACGACCTCCCTCGCATGGCGCTCCCCCTGCGTCCGTTCTCGACGTTCAAGGCGTCCGACCACATCGGCGACCCCGACGACACGATCCGCGCCAACATCGAGCGGTTCTGCGCGGCGCAGGGCGTCGACGTGTCGGGCCACCGCCTGATCATGCTGGCGAACGCCCGGGTCCTCGGCCACACCTTCGACCCGCTCAGCGTCTTCTGGGCCCTCGCCCCCGACGGATCGCTGACGTGCATCGTCGCCGAGGTGCACAACACGTACGGCGAGCGCCACGCGTACGTCCTGCGCCCCGACGCCGACGGCCGCGACTCGGTCGACAAGGCCTTCTACGTCTCCCCGTTCTTCACCGTCGAGGGCTCGTACGACCTGCAGTTCGCGCTGACGCCCGACAAGGTCTCGTCGACGATCATCCTGCGTCAGGGCGGCGAGGCCGTTTTCAGCGCGACGTTTCGGGGAACACCCCGGCCAGCCACGGGCGGCAGGCTCGCACGACTTCTCATCAAATTGCCGCTCATGACCCATCGCACCAGCGCCCTGATCCGAATACAAGGTGTCTGGCTCTGGATGAGACGGCTGCCGGTCGTCCGACGTCCGGCTCACGAACCGCAGGAAGGCACCCGATGACGCAGCTCGCCACCTCTCGATGGCCCGGCATCGCGAACACCCCCCGTACGCCCTTGAGGGCGCGAGTGGCCCAGGCGATCCTGCGGCCCACGGTCGACCGCGTGCCGGTGCGGCTCACGTTCGCCGACGGCAGCACGTGGGGCGCCGGTGGACCCGACTCCCCCGAGATGCGGGTCGTCCGCCCGAAGGCGTTCTTCTCGCGCCTCGGCGCCGACACCAAGATCGGCTTCGGCGAGGCGTACATGGCCGGCGACTGGACGACGGGCGACTCGACCGACCTCGCCGACCTGCTGGCCCCGTTCGCGGAGCGGCTGACCGCGATCGTCCCGGTGCCGCTGCAGAAGTTCCGCGTCTTCGTCGACAAGAAGCTGCCGCACGCGCAGCGCAACTCCGTCGAGGGCTCGAAGAAGAACATCGAGGCCCACTACGACCTGTCGAACGACCTGTTCGCGCAGTTCCTCGACCCGAGCATGAGCTACTCCGCCGCGTGGTTCGAGAGCGCCGAGCAGGACCTCGAGTCGGCGCAGCTGCGCAAGATCGACGGCATCCTCGACCAGGCGGGCGTCACCGAGGGCACGCGCGTGCTCGAGATCGGCAGCGGCTGGGGTGCGCTCGCGATCCGCGCCGCGCAGCGCGGCGCGAAGGTCACCACGATCACGATCTCGAACGAGCAGGCCGCCCTGGCCGAGGAGCGGTTCGCCGAGGCCGGCGTCGACGTCGACCTGCAGCTCGTCGACTACCGCGACGTGACGGGCGAGTACGACGCGATCGTCAGCGTCGAGATGATCGAGGCGGTCGGCGAGGAGTACTGGCCGACGTACTTCCACACCATCGACCGCCTGCTCGCCCCGGGCGGCAAGGTCTCGATCCAGGCCATCACGATGGAGCACCACCGCTACCTCAAGACCCGCAACTCGTACGGGTGGATCCAGAAGTACATCTTCCCGGGCGGCCTGATCCCGTCGCTCGACGCGATCGACGAGACCCTCGCCGGTCACACGACGCTCGAGGTCACCGAGCGGCGCTCGCTGGGCCAGGACTACGCCCGCACGCTGCACGAGTGGCGCGACGCGTTCAACCGCAACTGGGACACGATCAACGCCCAGGGGTTCGACGAGACGTTCCGCCGCATGTGGGAGTTCTACCTCGCGTACTGCGAGGCCGGCTTCCGCGTGGGGTACATCGACGTGTTCCAGCTGCAGATGACCCGCCCGAAGGAGGCCTGACCATGGCCGCGATCTCCCGCCTTCCGATGCCCATCCAGGAGACCTACGAGTGGCAGTACGACGGTGCCTGCCGCGGGGTCGACCCGGAGACGTTCTTCTCGCCCGACGCCGAGCGCGGACCGCGCCGGCGCGCTCGCGAGTCGGCGGCCAAGGCCCTGTGCGCGGTGTGCCCCGTCGTGCAGGAGTGCCTCAACCACGCCCTGACCGTCCGCGAGCCGTACGGCGTGTGGGGCGGGCTCACGATCAACGAGCGCGACCAGCTGCTGCGCGAGACCGCCTGACGAGCGCGGCGAGCCACGTCACCAGCCGTAGCGGGGGGCGTGCAGCTCGTTGCTCTTGGGCCACGGGTTGATCGAGCAGCCCTTGAGGCCCTTCGACTGCTGCTGCATGACGGGTGCCTTCTGCCCCTTGCCGCCGCACGAGACGTGGCCGCGTCCGAACCAGTGGCCGGTCTCGTGGTTGACGACCATGTGGCGGTAGTCGCGCAGCGTGCCGTCGCGGTCGTCCCACGCCGGCGTGGCCCGCTGCCACCGCGTCTCGTTGATCACCACGTTGCGGCCGACGCGGCAGCTGTAGGTCGTGCTGCAGGCCGACGAGAAGCTCGGCACCTTGGACGCCTGGCTGAGCCACAGCGTGAAGTCGCCACCCGACGACACCCGCTTGAACCGGACGCCCATCGCTCGCCACCCGCGCGGGTCGTCGTACGTCTCCTGCGCGAGCCTCTTGAACGTCGCGACGCTCGCCGAGACCGAGCCGCGCGTCCGCACCGAGTACGTCACGGTCTTGCGGACGCTGCGCAGGTTGGTGGCGGTCCTGGCCTGCGACACCGCCGTCACGGTCGAGAAGCCCGGACGCGAGGCCTTGACGCGGAACGTGATGCGGTGCCCGACGTCGGCGGACCGCACGCGGTGGTGACGGCCCTTCGCGCCGCCGATGGGCCGGCCGTCGCGCAGCCACCGGTAGTCGAGGTCGGCCCGGCGCGAGAACGAGCCGGTGCGCCCCGTCAGCTTCCTGCCGTACTTCGGGCTGCCCGTGATGCTCGGAGGGCGCGTGCTGGCGAACGTCCCCTTGGCGACCGGCCCGGTCGGGGCGCTGGTGACCGAGACGGGCGCGGCTCCCGGACGCGTGCCGGTCACCCGGACGGCGTACGTCGTGCCGACGTCCGCGACGTCCGACAGCGCGCGGGTCGTGTTGGCGGGCGAGTCGGTCCCGACCGGCGCGCCGTTGCGCAGCCACTGGTACGAGAACGACACGTCGCCGGGCGTCCACGTGCCCGGCTGCGCCGTGAGCGTCTGCTCGAGCTGCGCCGTGCCGGTGACGGCCGGCGGCGCGGTGCTGACGACGGCCTCGTCGGCGACGGCCGGCGCCGCCAGCAGCAGCGACGCCGTCAGCACGGCGCCGGTGACGAGGGCCGCGGCACCCCTGATGGACATGGTCATGATCGGCACCTTCCGTGGTCGACGACCCCCTGACGATACCTGCCGGCGATCGTGCCGGGTCTCCGCGAGGGCTCAGGCGTAGAAGATGCGCTCGACGACCTGCCGCGCGTGACGCGTCGTGCGCAGGTAGTCGTCCATGAGCCGCTCGCTGTGCTCCATGCCGTAGCCGAGCAGGTGCGCGACGCCGGCCCGCTCGCCGGCCTGCTCGACCATCGACGCGGCGGGCTTGCCGCGCATCAGCACGACGGCGTTGCGGATGCGGCTGACGAGCCGCCACGCCGTCTCGAGCGTCTCGGCGTCGTCCGGCGGCACGAGCCCGGCCTCGACCGCGGCGTGCAGGGCGTCGAGGGTGCGGGTCGTCCGCATGCCGGGCACCGCGTGGGCGTGCTGCATCTGCAGCAGCTGCACGGTCCACTCGACGTCGGCGAGCCCGCCGCGACCCAGCTTGAGGTGCGTCTTGGCATTGGCGCCGCGCGGCAGCCGTTCGGAGTCGACCCGCGCCTTGATGCGGCGGATCTCGCGCACCTCGGCCGCCGTCGCGCCACCGACGGGCCAGCGCAGGGGGTCGATCAGCTCGGTGAAGCGCGCGCTGAGGTCGGCGTCGCCGATCGTCGCGCTGGCCCGCAGCAGCGCCTGCGCCTCCCACACCGCCGACCACTTCTCGTAGTACGCGCGGTACGACGCGAACGAGCGCACGAGCGGCCCGTTCTTGCCCTCCGGGCGCAGCTCGGCGTCGACCTCGAGCGCGGGGTCGTCGCCGGGCGCGGCCAGCATCTTGCGCAGTCCCTGGGCGACGGCCATCGCGGCCGATGCCGCGGCACCCTCGTCCGCACCCTCGAGCGGGTCGTGGACGAACATGACGTCGGCGTCGGAGCCGTACCCCGCCTCGCCACCGCCGAGGCGGCCCATCAGGATGATCGCCATGCGCGTCGGCATGGGCCCACGGTCGGCCTCGACCGCGGCGGTCGACGCCTTCAGCGCCCCGGCCAGCGTCGCGGTCGAGATGTCGGTCAGCGCCTCGCCGACCTCCGTGATGTCGAGCCGTCCCAGCACGTCCGCGATGCCGACGCGCGACAGCTCGCGGCGGCGCACGCGGCGGACGGCGCGGATCGCGTCGGCCGAGCTGTGGTGCCGGTCGGCCGCGAGGTCGACCTCGGTGCGCAGGCGCTCGCGCTCGAGGGGCCGCAGCTCGGCGTCGTCGCCCAGCAGCGCGACGGAGTCGGGCGCGCGCAGGATCAGGTCGGTGACGTAGCGGCTCGACGACAGGACGTGCGCGAGCTGCTCGGCTCCCGCACCCTCGTCGCGCAGCTTGCGCAGGTACCAGTGCGTCTCGCCGAGTCCCTCGGAGATCTTGCGGAACGCCAGCAGGCCGCCGTCCGGGTCGGGCGAGGCCGCGAACCACGCGAGCATCGCCGGCAGCAGCGACTTCTGGATCGACGCCCGGCGCGACAGCCCCGAGGTCAGCGCCTGGATGTGCGTCAGCGCCCCCTTGGGGTCGATGAAGCCCAGCGCGGTCAGCCGCTGCTCGGCCGCGAGCGGGGTCAGGCGCAGGCCGTCGGTCGGCAGCGAGGCGACGGCCTCGAGCAGCGGCTGGTAGAACAGCTTCTCGTGCAGGCGCCGCACGATGCGGCGGTGCGCCTGCCACTCCTTGACCAGGCTGTCGGCCGGGTTCGACCGGAAGCCCATGCTGCGGCCGATGCGGCGCAGGTCCTCCATGTCGTCGGGGACGATGTGGCTGCGCCGCAGGCGGTAGAGCTGGATGCGGTGCTCGAGGGTGCGCAGGAACTCGTACGCCTCCTCCATCGCGGCGCCGTCGCGGCGACCGACGTACCCGCCGTCGATCAGCGCCGTCAGTGCCGTCAGGGTCGTGGGGCTGCGCAGGCTCTCGTCGGCGCGGCCGTGCACGAGCTGCAGCAGCTGCACCGCGAACTCGACGTCGCGCAGCCCCCCGGCCCCCAGCTTGAGCTGACGCTCGCGGTGCGCCGAGGGGATGTGCTCGATGACGCGCTTGCGCATCGCGCGGACGTCCGGCACGAAGTTCGGGCGGGTGCTGGCGAACCAGATCATGGGCGTCAGGGCGTCGACGTAGGCCCGGCCGAGCTCCTCGTCGCCCGCCGCGAACCGGGCCTTGAGCAGCGCCTGGAACTCCCACGTGCTGGCCCACTTCTCGTAGTACGCGACGTGGCTGCCGAGCGTGCGCGAGAGCGAGCCGTTCCTGCCCTCCGGTCGCAGGTCGGCGTCGACCTCCCAGATCGTCCCCTCGCCGGTGTGCTCGCGACACAGCTTCATGACGGCCGACGCCAGCCGGGTCGCGGCCGTCGCGGCCTCGTGGTCGTCGGCGCCCTCGGCGGGCTCGTGGACGAAGATGACGTCGACGTCGCTGAGGTAGTTGAGCTCGTGACCGCCGGTCTTGCCCATCGCCATGATCGTCAGGCGGCACCGGTCGGCGGCCGGCTCGTTGGCGCGGGCGATCGCGAGGGCCGCGCCGAGCGTCGCCACCGCGAGGTCGGACAGCTCGGCCGACGACTGCTCGAACGTCGTCAGCGCCGTCAGGTCGCGTGCCGCGACGTGCAGCAGCTTGCGGTAGTAGGCCACGCGCAGCTCGTCGGCCGTCGTCGCCTCCTCCATCTGCCGGCGCCTCTGCTCGAGCGCGATCGGCACGGGCGACAGCTCGTCGGACGCGAGGTCGCGCACGTGCTCGGGCCGCTTGGCCAGGAAGTCGCCGAGCGCCTCGCTGGTGCCGAGCACGACCAGGAGGCGCTGGCGCAGCTCGGCGTCGCCCTCGAGCAGCGCGAACAGCTCGGCGGCACCCATGCGACCGGCGATGCCCGCCAGCGACGACAGCGCGGTGTCGGGGCTCGCGACCGTCGCGATCTGGTCGACCAGGTCGGGGGGCACCTCGCCCATCGAGGCGAGCAGGCCGACGGCCCCCTCGCCGTCGCGGAAGCCCTTGCGGACGAGTTCTCGTGCGTCGATGACCACCGGCTCAGGCTACCGTCCGACGGACGGCGACCCGCCGGGCCGCGTCAGGCTGCCTCACACCATGGGCATGAGGCGGTCGATCTCGAACTGCGTGACCTGCGACCGGTAGTCCTGCCACTCGGCGCGCTTGTTGCGCAGGAAGAAGTCGAACACGTGCTCGCCGAGCGTCTCGGCGACCAGCTCGCTGGCCTCCATCGTGCGGATGGCCTCGTCGAGGTTGCGCGGCAGCGGGGCGATGCCCATGGCCTTGCGCTCGTTCTCGCTCAGCGACCAGACGTCGTCCTCGGCCTCGGGCGGCAGCTCGTACTTCTCCTCGATGCCCTTGAGACCCGCGGCGAGCACCAGCGCGAACGCCAGGTACGGGTTGCACGCCGCGTCGATGGCACGGTTCTCGACCCGCGCCGAGTTGCCCTTGTGCGGCTTGTACATCGGGACCCGGATCAGGGCCGAGCGGTTGTTGTGGCCCCAGCACACGTAGTTGGGCGCCTCTCCCCCGCCGGCCAGGCGCTTGTAGGAGTTGACCCACTGGTTGGTCACGGCCGTGATCTCGGGCGTGTGGCGCAGGACGCCGGCGATGAACGCGCGACCGGTCTGCGACAGCTGGTACTCGGCGCCCGCCTCGTAGAACGCGTTCTCGTCGCCCTCGAACAGCGACACGTGCGTGTGCATGCCCGAGCCGGGGTGCTCCGTGAAGGGCTTGGGCATGAACGAGGCCCACTTGCCCTGGCTCAGCGCGACCTCGCGCACGACGGTGCGGAACGTCATGATGTTGTCGGCCGTCGAGAGCGCGTCGGCGTAGCGCAGGTCGATCTCCTGCTGGCCGGGGCCGCCCTCGTGGTGGCTGAACTCGACCGAGATGCCCATGTTCTCGAGCATCGTGATGACCTCGCGACGGAAGTCCTGGCCGCCACCCTGGGCGGTGTGGTCGAAGTAGCCGCTGTCGTCGACCGGGACGGGGCGGTCACCCTTGTCGGGCTTGCCCTTGAACAGGAAGAACTCGATCTCGGGGTGGGTGTAGAACGTGAACCCGGCCTCGGCGGCCTTCTGCAGCGCCCGCTTGAGGACGTGGCGCGGATCGGCGTACGACGGGGTGCCGTCGGGCAGCAGGATGTCGCAGAACATGCGGGCCGTCGCGGGCGTCTCGCCGCGCCACGGCAGGATCTGGAACGTCGACGGGTCGGGCATCGCCAGCATGTCGGCCTCGTGCACGCGGGCGAAGCCCTCGATCGCCGAGCCGTCGAAGCCGATGCCCTCGGCGAAGGCACCCTCGAGCTCGGCCGGGGCGATCGCCACGGACTTCAGCGATCCGAGGACGTCGGTGAACCACAGACGCACGAATCGGACGTCGCGCTCCTCGAGCGCACGCAGCACGAAGTCTTCCTGTTTTCCCATGCCGTCATCCTCGCATGCACCGTGTTACGGCGAGGTGAACCGGGGCGCTTCGTCCCGTGCCGACCGGTGGCGGCGCGGGACGGGCCCCGTGGGCCGACGATAGGCTCCTCGCATGCCCCAGCTCCGCCTCGCCCTGGCCCAGGTCAACGCGACCGTCGGCGACCTGCCCGGCAACGCCGATCTCGTCGTCGAGCACTGCCGCGACGCCGCCGCGCAGGACGTCCACCTCGTGGTGTTCCCCGAGATGGTGCTGACGGGCTACCCGATCGAGGACCTCGCGATGCGGGCCTCGTTGATCACGGCCTCGCAGGCCGCGATCGAGGCCCTCGCGGCCCGGCTCCTCGACGAGGGGTGCGGTGACGTCGTGGCCGTCGTCGGCTACCTCGACCGCGCCGAGGGCCTCGCCGAGGGGCTCGGCATCCCCAAGAACGCGCCGACCAACTGCGTCGCCGTGCTGCACGGCGGACGGGTCGTGGCGCGTCAGGCCAAGCACCACCTCTGGAACTACGGCGTCGGCGACGAGATCCGCAACTTCGTCCCGGGCCACACGATCAACGTCGTCCAGATCGGCGGCATCGACGTCGCCCTCGCGATCTGCGAGGACCTGTGGCGCGACGGCCCGTCGGCGGCGGCCAAGGCGGCCGAGGCGGCACTGCTGGTCGTCCCCAACGGATCGCCGTACGAGGCCGACAAGGACGACGTGCGCCTCGAGCTGTGCTCGCGCCGCGCCGCCGAGGGCGACTGTGTGCTGGCCTACGTCAACCTGGTCGGCGGCCAGGACGAGCTGGTCTTCGACGGCGACTCGATCGTCGTCGACCAGCACGGAGAGGTCCTCGGGCGCACGGGCCAGTTCGAGCCCGAGCTGCTCGTGGTCGACCTCGAGCTGCCGGCGGCGACCCCGTCCATGCCCGACTCCGACGAGCGCTTCGGCGGGCTCGAGATCAAGCGCACGATCATCTCCGCCGAGCCCTTCGACGCCTACGAGCCGCTGCCGACCGTCACGAACGAGCGGCTGCCGCGGCACCAGGAGATCTGGACGGCGCTCGTGACGGGCCTGCGCGACTACGTCGGCAAGAACGGCTTCTCGTCGGTCCTGTTCGGCATGTCCGGCGGCATCGACTCGACCCTGGTCGCCGCGATCGCGGTCGACGCGCTCGGGGCCGACCGCGTCTTCGGCGTGTCCAACCCCAGCGCGTGGTCGACCGAGCACTCGACGTCCGACGCGGCCGAGCAGGCGCGCCGCACGGGCCTGACGCTGCAGACCGTGCCGATCGCGCCGATCTTCGACCAGTACCAGCAGGCGCTGCACCTCGACGGCCTGGCCGAGGAGAACCTGCAGGCGCGCATCCGCGCCGTCATCTGGATGGGGCTGTCGAACCAGCACGGCCACCTCGTGCTGGCGTGCGGCAACAAGTCCGAGCTCGCGACGGGCTACTCGACGATCTACGGCGACGCGGTCGGCGGCTACGCGCCGATCAAGGACGTCCCCAAGACCCTGGTCTGGGAGCTCGCGACCTGGCGCAACGCGTACGCCGCCGAGCGGGGTGAGACGCCGCCGATCCCCGAGGACACCATCAGCAAGCCGCCGTCGGCCGAGCTGCGCCCCGGGCAGCTCGACTCCGACTCGCTGCCCCCGTACGACCTGCTCGACGCCGTGCTCGACGCCTACGTCGAGCGCGACCTCGGCTCGGCCGACGTCGTGGCCGAGGGCTTCGACCCGGCCCTGGTCGAGCGCGTCATCGGGCTGGTCGACCGCGCCGAGTACAAGCGCCGCCAGTACCCGCCGGGACCCAAGGTCTCGCGCCGCAACTTCGGCCGCGACCGCCGCGTGCCGATCACGCACCGCTGGCGCGAGAAGCTCTAGCGGACGTCACCGCCCGGGTGTCGACGCGGCGGCGGACGGCGCGCGGGATCCGATCGTCAGCACCTCGTCGATGCGGTCGAGCACGCGGGGCGAGTGGGTGACCACCACGATGCTCCGTCCGGGTCCGAGCGCCAGGACGTCGTCGAGCAGCTCGTCGCCGGCCCGTTCGTCGAGATGCTCGGTGGGCTCGTCGAGCACCAGCACGCGGTGACCGCCCAGCACCAGCCGCGCGAGGCACAGGCGCTGGCGCTCGCCGCCCGACAGGCGCCCGCCCCGCTCGCCGACCTCGGTGTCGAGACCGCCGGGCAGCGACCGCACGAAGTCGCCGAGACCGGCCCGCCCGAGGGCCACCAGCAGGTCGGCGTCGGTGGCGGACGGGTCGGCGATGCGCAGGTTCTCGCGGATCGTGGTGTCGAACACGATCTCGTCCTGGCCCAGGTACCCGATCGTCGAGCGGACGTCCGAGGCCGCCAGCGTCCGCACGTCGACACCACCGAGGCGCACCGTGCCGGCGCGTGGCTCGATCAGGCGCGCGATCGTCAGCGCGAGGGTGCTCTTGCCCGACCCGCTGGGCCCCCTGACGGCGACGACCCCGCCCTCCGGCACCACGAGGTCGATGCCGGAGACCAGCGTCGAGTCCCAGCCGATCGCGAGACCCTCGAGCTCGAGCGCGAACCCGGACGGTGCCCCGACCGGGCGCGCGGGATCGGTGACGGCCTCGGACGCCTCGGCGAGCTCGGCCAGGCGCCGCTCGGCGTCCTCGATGCCGGGCCGCAGCCCCTCGGCGTCGGCGACGGCCGTCAGCGGCTCGACCAGCGCGAGGGGCGCCAGCACGACGACGCCCACCAGCACGGGGTCGAGCCCCCCGGACAGCGCCGCGACCGCGGCGACCGCGACCCCCGCGCCGACCAGGACGATCGCCTCGCCGACGCCCGCGAGCCGCGACGTGCGCCGCTGCGCGTCCGACAGCAGGTCGATGCTGCGGTGCGCCGACGCGCGCAGCAGGTCGGTCGCGCCGTACGCGACGAGGTCGGGCGCGGCCACGACCCCGTGGCTGACGTCGGCGGCCAGGTCGCCCCGCCACCCCGACGACCGGTCTCCCGATCGGCGCACCGCCCGGGGCACGACGACGCGCACCAGGACGAGCACGACGGCGGTGCCAAGACCCACCACCAGACCGGAGACGGGATCGACGACCACGAGCAGCGCGACCGTCAGCAGCGACGACGCGAGCGCCACGATCCACGGGCTGCGGAGCCGCAGCATGCGGTCCTGCACCGCGTCGACGTCGGACACGACGCGACTCACGAGGTCGCCCCGCCGTCGTCCCGGCACGCCGACCGGCGCGACGCGGTCGAGGTCGCGGTACGCCGCGACCCGCGCCTCGGTGACCCGGGCGAGCGCGACGTCGTGCGTCAGCAGCCGCTCGACGTAGCGCAGTGCGGCCCGGCTCAGGCCGAAGAAGCGCACCGCGACGATCGCGACCATCAGGTACAGGACGGGCGGCTGCTCCGCCGCCCGCACGATCAGCCACGCCGACACCAGCAGCAGCCCGATCGCGGCGAGCTGCGACAGCACCCCGAACGTGCGACCCCACGCCAACTTCGTCATGCCCGCGCCTCCTCCAGCTCGCTCGCGACCTGTCGGTCGAGCCGCAGCTCGCGGTCGGCCGCGCCGATCGTCTCGGGCCGGTGCGCCACGACGACGACCGTGACGGCGAGCCCCCGCAGGGTCGCCAGCACCGCCGCCTCGCGGACGCCGTCGAGACCCGCGGTCGGCTCGTCGAGCAGCAGGAGCCGCGCGTCGCCGCGCCGGATGCGCAGCACGGCGCGGGCGATCGCGATGCGGCGACGCTCCCCCGCCGACACGTCGTCGCCGGACTCGCTGACCACCCGGTCGAGCCCGAGGTCGTCGGCGCCGGCGCTCCGCAGGGCCGCGACGACGTCCGCCCGGGACGATCCGCGGTCACCCAGCCGCACGTTCTCCTCGATCGTCCCCTCGACGAGACCCGGCACCTGCGGCACCCAGGCGACCTGCTCGCGCCACGCGACGGGGTCGATCGCCGCGAGGTCGACGTCGTCGACGAGCACGTGGCCGGACGTCGGCCGCTCGAAGGCCATCAGCAGCGACAGCAGGGTCGACTTGCCGCTGCCCGACTCCCCCGTCACCGCCACGAACTCGCCGGGGCGGATGCGGTGGTGCGACAGCGCGAGACTCGCCGACGAGCGTCCGCCGTGGCGCACGACCAGTCCGTCGAGGACGATGTCGGCCGACCCGAGGTCGGGCGCGGGGAGCGTCCCGGTGTGCCGGTCGTGCTCCAGCAGCGCGAGCAGCCCGGACGTCGCCTCGGCCCCCTCGGTGCTGTCGTGGAACAGCGACCCGAGCCGCTTGATCGGCGCGAACGCCTCCGGCGCGAGCAGCAGCACGAACAGGGCCGGCGCGAGCGCCAGGTGGCCCTCGACGACCCGCAGCCCGACGCTGACCGCCACGAGCGCCACCGCGAGCGTCGAGAACAGGTCGAGCACGAACGACGACAGGAAGGCCAGCCGCAGGGCACGTCCCGACTCGCGGCGGTGCCGGTCGCCGACCTGTCGCAGGCCCTCCTCCTGCCGACGTCCGAAGACCTTCAGGACCGTCAGTCCGTCGAGGACGTCCGCGAAGTGCCGGCCGACGCGCTCCAGCGCCTGCCAGCGCCGATCGATGCGGTCCTTGGTCACGAGACCCACCAGCACCAGGAACACGACAGTCATCGGCAGGGTCACGCCCACGACGACCGCCGACAGCGGGTCGGCGACGGCGATCGCGACGACCATGGTCGGCGGGACCAGCGCCGAGAGGACGACCTGCGGCAGGAACCGGCCGACGTAGCCGTCGAAGGCGTCCAGGCCGGGACCGAGCAGCGTCACGACCCCCGCGCTGCTCGGCCGCGGGCCGAGCCGACGCGGGTCCATCAGGTCGTCGACGACCTCGCGGCGCAGCTCGGCCTTGACGGTCGCCGCGGCGCGGGCGGCGACGGCGGTGTGCACCCAGGCGATCGCGGCCCGCAGCGCGAGTCCGGCCAGGATCGCGAGCGGCACGGCCGCGACGGGCTCGGCGTCGAAGCGCCGGGCCACGACGTCGGCGACGAGGTACGCGACTCCGACGACGGTCGCGGCCGTGCCGACGCCGAGGGCGACGCTGGTGGCGAGCAGCCGGCGGACACCGCGCGAGCGACGCACGAGGCGGGGGTCGAGAGGAGGCATCGCCGTCACCCCGGGATGTGCTGGACGCCGATGCGCCGGCGGAACACCCAGTACGACCAGCTCTGGTAGCCGACGACGATCGGGGTGAAGGCCACCGCGACCCACGACATGATCGTCAGCGTGTAGGGCGTCGATGCGGCGTTCTCGGTGGTCAGCGACCACGCCGGGTCGAGCGACGACACCATGACGTCCGGGAACAGCGCCGCGAAGAGCATCACGACGAGCAGGCCGATCGCGACGGCGGTCCCGACGAACGCCCACCCGTCCCGGCCGGCCGTGGCCGCTGCGAGCGCCAGGACGAACGCGACCAAGACGCCCGCGGCGGCGGCCCACACCTGCAGGGTGTCGTCACGCATCGCGGTCCAGCCCACGAAGACCGTCGTGAGGAAGGCCGCGAACACGCCGACCCGCAGGCCCATCGCGATCGCCCGCTCGCGGATCGGGCCGGTCGTCTTGAGCCCGACGAAGAACGCGCCGTGGACCAGGAACACCGTGAGGGTCACCAGGCCGCCCAGCACGCCGTACGGGGTGAACAGGTCGAGCAGCCCGCCGACGTACTCCTTGTCGGCGTCGATCGGCACGCCGCGGACGATGTTGGCCAGGGCGACGCCCCACACCAGCGCGGGCACCACCGAGCCGAACACGATCGCGATGTCGCAGCGCAGCTTCCAGGCCGGCTCGGGACGCTTGCTGCGGAACTCGATGCCGATGATCCGCACGATCAGTGCCAGCAGGATCAGCAGGAGCGGCACGTAGAAGCCGCTGAACAGCGTCGCGTACCACTCGGGGAACGCCGCGAACGTCGCGCCGCCGGCGACGATGAGCCACACCTCGTTGCCGTCCCAGACCGGGCCGATCGTGTTGAGTAGCACGCGCCGCTCCTTGTCGTCGCGCGCGAGCAGCGCCATCAGCATCCCGACACCGAAGTCGAAGCCCTCGAGCACGAGGTAGCCGATCCACAGCACCGCGATGACGATGAACCAGAAGGTCGTCAGCTCCATGGGATCTGTCCTGTTCTCTCGGTCGGCTCAGTACGCGAACGCGAGGGGCGCGTCGGCGTCGTCGGGGTCGGACGGCGGCTCGAGGTCGGGCAGGCCGGCCTGGACGTAGCGCAGCAGCAGCCTGACCTCGATGACCGCGAGGACGCCGTAGAGCGCCGTGAACATCGCCAGCGACGTCGCCACCTCGGCCACCGACGTGCTGGGCGACACCCCGGCGGACGTCGGCATGAGGCCGAAGACGACCCACGGCTGGCGTCCCATCTCGGTGAAGATCCAGCCGAACGAGTTCGCCGCCATCGGCAGCAGCGGCAGCA
Source organism: Aeromicrobium sp. Root472D3 (assembly GCF_001426485.1). Lineage (GTDB taxonomy): Bacteria > Actinomycetota > Actinomycetes > Propionibacteriales > Nocardioidaceae > Aeromicrobium. The sequence goes on from NZ_LMET01000001.1 coordinate 2,901,800, forward strand.
CGATAGCCGACCGGAGCAGCCACTTCGAGGTGGGCGTGCGGCCCCGGCGGGTCGCCCAGAGCATGACCGCGCCGGCCGCCATCGCGAGCCCGCCGGTCGTGATCATGAGCCGGAAGGTCCAGTAAGTCACGGGGATGTTGGGGGCGTAGTCGCCGGGTCCGTACTTCTGCTCGTACTCGGCCTGCAACGAGTCGATGCCGCGCACCTCGCCGTCGAAGCTGCCCGTGCCGAGGAACGACAGGAGCTTCGGCACCTCGAGCTTGTAGACCTCCTGCGATCCGTCCAGCGTCCCGATCGTCAGGATCGAGAAGGGGGCCGGCTGGGCGTCGTCGTAGAGCCCCTCGGCGGCGGCCATCTTCATGGGCTGCACCTCGGTCATGACCTTGCCCTGGAAGTCGCCCGAGATCATGGTGCCGAGGCCCGCGACGAGCAGCACGACCGCGCCCATCCGGAACGCGGGGCGGAACGCCGAGGCGTCCGCGTGGTCGGGGCGACGCATCATGTGCCACAGCGCGATGCCGGCCACGAAGGCGCCGGCCACCATGAAGCAGCCGAAGATCTGGTGCGGGAACGTCACGACCAGCACCTTGTTGGTGAGGACGGCACCGAAGTCGGTCAGCTCGGCGCGTCCCTTCTCGGCGTTGAGCGTGTAGCCGACGGGGTTCTGCATGAACGAGTTGGCCGCGAGGATGAAGTAGGCCGAGAAGACCGTGCCGAGGGCCGCGATCCAGATGCAGGCCAGGTGCAGGCCGGGCTTGAGCCGCTCCCAGCCGAAGATCCACAGACCGAGGAACGTCGACTCGAGGAAGAACGCCAGCAGGCCCTCGATCGCGAGCGGGGCTCCGAAGATGTCACCGACGAAGCGCGAGTAGTCGCTCCAGTTCATGCCGAACTGGAACTCCTGGACGATGCCCGTCGCGATGCCCATCGCGAAGTTGATCAAGAAGAGCTTGCCGAAGAACTTGGTGAGCCGCAGCCACCGCTCGTCCCCCGTGCGCCACCACACCGTCTGCATCGTCGCGACCAGCACCGACAGGCCGATCGTCAGCGGCACGAAGAAGAAGTGGTACACCGTCGTGATGCCGAACTGCCACCGCGCGAGGTCGAGGACTTCCATCTCAGCTCCTTGTTCTACTACGTGCCGTAGTAACTACTACCGACTGTAGTAAGAACTGGGGGTCACGGGCAAGGCGAATTACTACCCCACGTAGTAGATTGGGTCACATGCCCCGACTCGGAGAGCTCGAACGCTCCGTCATGAACGTCCTGTGGGACGCGCCCGCGCCGCTCACGGTGCGCGAGGTCCTCGACGCCCTCGGCGAGCGCGACCTCGCGTACACCACGATCATGACGGTGCTCGACCGTCTCGGCACCAAGGAGATGGTGCGCCGCGAGCGCGACGGCCGCGCCTTCCACTACGCCCCCGCACTGAGCCGCGACGAGGCCACGTCCGAGCTGCTGCACGCCGCGCTCGACGAGGCCGGCACCGACCGCACCGCGGCGCTGGTGCACTTCGCCCGCACCGTCGACCCCGACGAGGCCAAGGCCCTGCGCGCCGCCCTCGACGAGATCGTGTCGCGGACCTCGCCGTGACCCCCGTCCTGCTCGGCCTGATCGGGCTGGCGCTGGCGCTGCCGGTGCCGGCCCTCCTGGCCCGCACCTCGTGGCCGATGCTCGTCCCCCGGGCCGGCATCGTGCTGTGGCAGTCGTTCGCGCTGGCCGCCGTGCTGGCGATCTCGGGCGCGGCCCTGTCGACGGCCCTGTGGCTCGTGACCCACGACGAGCTGACGTGGTGGCGGGTCGCCCTGCACCTGACGATCATGGCGATCGGCGTCCTGGTGTGGGCGCGCTTCTGGTGGGCCGCGTGGACGGTCTACCGCGAGACGCAGGCCCGCCGGCGCCGGCAGCGCGCGCTGGTCGACCTGCTGGGCGACGCCGACGGCATGGCGCCCGCCCTGCGCATCCTGCAGGAGGAGACGCCCATCGCGTACTGCGTCCCGGGCATCGGCTCGCCGCGCATCGTGGTGTCGCAGGGCACGATCTCGACGCTGTCCGCCACGGAGTACGCCGCGGTCCTCGAGCACGAGCGGGCGCACGTGCGCCGCCGCCACGACCTCGTCCTCGAGGCGTTCACGGTGCTGCACCGCGCGTTCCCCCGGTTCCTGCGCACCGACGCGCCGCTGGTGCAGAGCCAGATCATGGTCGAGCTGCTCGCCGACGACGTCGCGCGCCGCTCGTTCGGTCAGGCCCCCGTGGCGGGCGCGCTGGTGGCGCTGGCCGGGTCGCCGACCCCGGCGGGCGCGCTGGGCGTCGGCGGCGCCGCGACCGTGCGCATGTCACGCCTGCAGGAGCCCGACCCGCGCCACCCGTGGGCGTCCGCCGCGGCCTACGCGATCTCGGCGGTCGTGCTGGTGGCGCCGACCGTCCTGCTGGCCGTCCCCTGGATGTTGCACGCCTGGCAGACCCTCACCCTCTGACCCCAGGCCGCCGACGAGTCACTGGCGCCCACCCGCGAGTCAATCCTGCCCGGCATGCGCGACTCGTCGGCGGGCGTGGGTGACTCGTCGGCGAAGGGTCAGAGGAACTCGTTGGGGTCGAACTCGGCGATCGGGATGACGCGGATGCGCGGCAGCTTGTCGTTGAACGCGCGGACGTCGTACTCGAGGTCGTGGAACTCCAGGCCCCGGTCGAACAGCGGGACGTAGCCCGAGCTGCGGAACTCGTGGAACGCCAGCAGCGCCGTGCGCCGTCCGTCGGTCACCAGCGGCGCGAGCTGCTCGATGAAGTCGCCGTCGTTGCTCGCGAGCATGACGTCGGCCTCGCGCCGCGCGAGCTCCTCGAGCGTGCGCTGGATCGCGATGTCGACGACCTTCTCGTCGGCGCGCCCCGACAGCGGCACGGGCCGGAAGCCCATCGACGTCAGCGCCTGCACGAACGGCATCGGCAGCTCGCCGTTGGCGGCGAGGAAGAACAGACCGCGCGTCTGCTGGTCCCAGTGGTCCTCGGCGAACTGCAGCAGCCGGTCCCAGCGCGGACGCTCGTGCGGCTGGGGACGCCGGCCCAGGATCGACTGACCGAGGGTCGCGTCGATGTTCTCGCCGTCGACCAGGACGTACGTGGTGCGATCCGTCATGCTCGGACCCTACGCGAGCCCACGCGTCACGCCACCACGAGCGGCGTCACGGCGGCGCGGACGGCGTCGGGCACGGGCGTCACGGCCCGCGTCGAGGCGTCGACGTAGACGTGCACGAACCGGCCGATCGCCGCCGGCTCGTCGGTGTCGCCCTGGAAGATCGCGAGCCGGTAGACGATGCTCGACGTGCCGAGGCGCGCCACCGCGATCCCGACCTCGACGTCGCCCGGGTAGCGCAGCTCGCGCAGGAACTCGCAGCGCGTCTCGGCGACGAGCCCGACGGCGTCGAGGCGCCGGATGTCGGTGCCCGTCGCGTCGATCAGGAAGCCGTTGACGGCGGTGTCGAAGTACGAGTAGTAGACGACGTTGTTGACGTGGCCGTACACGTCCTCGTCCTCCCACCGCGTCGTGATGGTGCGCAGCGCGGCGAACTCGGTGCGCAGCCGCGGTCCGGTCGTGTCGTCGGTCATCCGGCGGACGCCTCCTCGTCGCGCAGGCGCTGGCTGATCACGGCCGACACGCCGTCGCCGCGCATCGAGACGCCGTAGAGCGCGTCGGCGACCTCCATCGTCCGCTTCTGGTGGGTGATGACGACGAGCTGCGAGTTGGCGCGCAGCTCCTCGTACAGCTCGAGCAGGCGGCCGAGGTTGGCGTCGTCGAGGGCCGCCTCGACCTCGTCGAGGATGTAGAACGGGCTCGGACGCGCCTTGAACAGCGCCACCAGGAAGGCCACGGCCACGAGCGAGCGCTCGCCGCCCGACAGCAGCGAGAGCCGCTTGACCTTCTTGCCGGCGGGTCGCGCCTCGACGTCGATGCCGGTCGTCAGCATGTTCTGCGGGTCGGTGAGGATCAGCGCCCCCTCGCCGCCGGGGAACAACCGGGTGAAGACGTGCTGGAAGGCGCTCTCGACGTCGTACCAGGCCTCGGTGAAGACCTGCTCGACCTTGGCGTCGACCTCCTCGACGATCTCGAGGAGGTCCTTGCGGGTGCGGCGCAGGTCGTCGAGCTGCTCGGAGAGGAACTGGTGCCGCTCCTCGAGCGCCGTGAACTCCTCGAGCGCCAGCGGGTTGACCTTGCCGAGCATCGCCATCGACCGCTCGGCACCCCGCAGGCGCTTGACCTGCGCCTCGCGGTCGTACGGCACGGGCTCGGCGGGCAGCGACTCGTCCTCGCCCTCGACCGTCACCGGGGGGACGAGCTGGTCGGGCCCGTAGTCGGTCACGAGGGTCTCGACGTCGAGGCCGAGCTCGTCGAGCGCCCGGCTCTCGAGGCCCTCGAGGCGCAGGCGCAGCTCGGCACGGGCCATCTCGTCCTTGTGGACCGAGTCGGTCAGCCCGTCGAGCTGGCCGATCAGCTCGCGCAGCTGGGTGCGGACGGTGCGCAGCGTCTCCTCGCGGCCCGAGCGCGACTGCTCGATCGCGGCCCGCAGGGCCGACGCCTCGGCGATCGACACCTCGATGCGCGCCAGCACGTGGTCGCTGGCGACGATGACGGCCCGCGCGGTCTCGGCCTCGCGCAGCTGGCGAGCCCGACGCTCGGCGGCCCGTGCGCGGGCGACGCGCTCGGCCTCGGCAGCCTCGAACAGCGACGTCACCTGCGCCGCGAGGGCCCTGGCACGCTCCTCGTTGGTGCGCAACGCGAGACGCGCCTCGGTCTCGGCGCGTCGCAGGGCGGACGCCGCCTCGGCCAGCTCCTCGAGCAGGGTCGTGTCGGGCTCCTCCTCGGGGGCCGACTGCGCCTGGCTCAACCGGTCCTCGAGCTCGGCGAGCCCCGCGAGGTCGCCGGCCATGGCCTCCTCGGCGGTCGCGATCGCCGTCGTCAGCCGGTCGGCCTCGCCGCGCGCGGCCCGCGAGGTCGCACCGAGGTGGCCGAGGTTCTCGGCGACGGCGGCCATCGTGGCGTCCGACTCGTGCAGCTCGCCCAGCGCCGCGTCGACCCGCTCCTGGGCCGCGGCGCGGGACGCCTCGAGCCGCCCCTGCTCGAACCGCAGGCGCTCGATCGTGTGGGCCGCGGCGGCCAGATCGGTCTCGGCGGCGTCGAGCGCGGCCTGCACCTCGATCAGGCTCTGCTTGGACGTCGACCCGCCGGCCGCGAAGTGCGCACCGAGCAGGTCGCCGTCGCGCGTCACGGCCGTGACGTCCGGCGCCACGCGGACGACCTCCTGCGACTGCTCGAGCGTGTCGACCACCGCGACCTTGAACAGCAGGCGTCGCAGCGCGCCCTGCAGGGCGGGCGGGCCCTCGACGACGTCGATCGCGTAGGTCGCGACGTCGGGCAGCCCGGGCCACGTCGAGTCGTCGACGTCTCCCCCGCCCAGCAGCATGCCGGCCCGGCCGAGGTCGTGGGCCTTGAGCCGCTGCATCGCCGAGACCGCGGTGTCGAGGTGGTCGACCGCGACGGCGTCCGCCGCCGAGCCGAGGGCTGCGGCGATCGCGGCCTCGAAGCCGCTGCGGACCGTCAGCAGCGCGGCGACGGAACCGAGCAGGCCGCTGATCTCGTCGGTCGCGGCGAGCAGCGCGCCGGCGCCGTCCTTGCGCGACAGCCCCAGCTCGAGCGCCTCCTTGCGGGCCGACAGACCGGCCTGCTGACGCTCGGCCGCGTTGAGCTCGTCGGCGACCGACGTCAGGCCCGCGGTCGCCTGCTCGAGCTCGGCCTCGGCGGCCTCGAGCTTCTCGTCGAGCCCCGACTCGCCCGCGTTGAGGCCCGCGATCTGGTTCTCGAGGGCCGTGAACTGCTTCTGCGCCTCGACGGCCCGCGACTCGGCCTCGTCGCGCGCCGCCGTCAGGCGCCCGATCTCCTCGCCGGCCGCCGTGGAGCGGCTGCGCAGGGCGTTGACCTGGCCGTGCAGACGGGCCAGCCCCTCGCGCTGGTCGGCTGCGGCGCGCAGCAGCCCGGCGACCCGTCGCTCCTCGGCGGTGTAGGCCGTCTCGGCCTCGCCCCGCTCGGCGATGACGGCCTCGAGCGCCTCCGTCGCCGCGGCGACCCCCGCGCTGAGCTGCTCGTGCTGCTCCTGCGCGCGCCGTGCCTCGGCCTCGAGCTCCTCGGGATCGCGGCCGTCGCGCCGGTCGTCGGACTCGACGGCCGCCAGGCGGATGCGCTCGTTGGCCAGGCCCGCGGTGCCGCGCAGCCGCTCCCGCAGGCCCGAGAGCCCGTACCAGGTCTCCTGCGCCGCCGAGAGCCGCGGCGAGTCGTCGCGCAGCTGGTCCTCGAGCTCGGTCTCCTGCTCGCGGGCCGCGGCGATGGCCTGCTCGACCGACTGGCGCCGCTGCTTGAGGGCGGCCTCGTCGGCGAGCTCGGTCTCGATCGTGGTGCGGGCCGTGACGATGTCGTCGGCGAGCAGACGCGCGCGGGCGTCGCGGACGTCGGCCTGGATCACCGCGGCGCGACGGGCGACCTCGGCCTGACGACCCAGCGGCTTGAGCTGGCGTCGCAGCTCGGTCAGGACGTCGTTGAGGCGCGTCAGGTTGCCCTGCGTGGCGTCGAGCTTGCGGAGCGCCTTCTCCTTGCGCTTGCGGTGCTTCAGGACGCCTGCGGCCTCCTCGATGAATCCGCGGCGCTCCTCGGGGGTCGCGCGCAGGACGCTGTCGAGCTGTCCCTGCCCCACGATGACGTGCATCTCGCGCCCGATGCCGGAGTCGCTCAGCAGCTCCTGGACGTCGAGCAGGCGGCACGTGCTGCCGTTGATCGCGTACTCCGAGCCGCCGTTGCGGAACATCGTGCGCGAGATCGTGACCTCGCTGTACTCGATCGGCAGGGCACCGTCGGCGTTGTCGATCGTCAGCACGACCTCGGCGCGTCCGAGCGGCGGCCGGCCCGACGTGCCGGCGAAGATGACGTCCTCCATCTTGCCGCCGCGCAGCGACTTGGCCCCCTGCTCGCCCATGACCCACGACAGGGCGTCGACGACGTTGGACTTGCCGGAGCCGTTGGGACCGACCACGGCCGTGATGCCCGGCTCGAGCTGCAGGGTCGTCGAGGACGCGAACGACTTGAACCCACGCAGGGTGAGGCTCTTGAGGTACAACGTGGCTCCTACGACGGACGGTGACCGCGCACGCGGCGCTAGGCAGTCACCCTAGTGCCGCGCGTGTCCGGTGCGCGACGTCCGTGACGCGTCGCGCGCCTCAGCGCGAGACGGGCTCGGCGAGGTCGCTGGCCGAGACCAGGTCGACGCGCTCGCGCAGGGCGGCCAGCAGGCCGTCGTTCTCGACCTTGAGCCGCAGGACCTCGTTCTCGAGGTCGGCGATGCGCCGACGCAGCGAGGCGGTCTGCTGGTGCTGCGCCGAGGTGGGTCCGCCGAGGTATCCGACAAGTGCTTTGGCCATGGCTGTTCTCCGCGAGCTCGGCTGCTGGTGTGGCGTGCTCAGGAGCTGCTGGGCACGCGGCAGGATCGACGATCCGCGTCTATCAGTCTCCCACCGCGTCCTGCCCCCGGTCAACTCCGCTCCGCGTGGCTAGGGTGATCGGATGGACAACCTCTTCGCCCCGGTCTCGGGGGCGTGGCAGCCGGTGTCGCCCCGTCTGGCGACCGTCCGCCGCCTCGTGATCGGCGGCTGCGCGGTCGTCGTCGTGCTCGTCGGCGTCGTGCTCCTGGCCGTGATGCCCGACTTCTGGTGGATCGGCACGCCCGTGGCGGTCGTGGGTCTCGTCGTAGGCGTCTGGGGGCTCGTGTGGGCCGGGCGCAACCAGCGCAGCTGGGGCTACGCCGAGAACGTCGACGACCTGCTCGTGACGCGCGGCGTGATGTTCAAGCGGCTCGTCGCGATCCCCTACGGACGCATGCAGTTCGTCGACGTCCAGGCCGGTCCGCTCGCGCGGGCGTTCGGCATCGCGACGGTCACGCTGCACACCGCGAGCACCGAGACCGCGGCCGACATCCCGGGGCTGCCGTCCGACGAGGCGACGAGGCTGCGCAACCGGCTGACCGAGCTGGGCGAGTCGCGTGGCGCCGGACTCTGACGTCGCGGTGTCCTCCCCGGCAGCGTCCGAGACGCGCGGGCAGCGCACGCACCCCCTCACGGCGGTCGTCCGCGGGGCGCTCTTCGCGGTCGCGGCCGTCGTCGGCCTGGCCGGCTCGGTGTTCTCCGGCGACTCGTGGGGCAGGCTGTCGCCCCTGCTGAGCCTCGGCATCGCGCTGGTCGCGGGGCTCGTGATCGGCATGGTCGTGGGATACGTCGGCTGGCTGTTCACCCGGTACGTCATCGACGGCTCCGAGCTGCGCATCAACACGGGCCTGGTGACGAAGGCGTCGCGGCGCATCCCGTACGAGCGCATCCAGTCCGTCGACATCGCCGAGCCGCTCGTCGCGCGCGTCCTGGGCCTGGCCGAGCTGCGCATCGAGATGGCCGGCGGCAAGGACTCGCGCACGACGCTGAAGTTCCTGAAGCTCGACGACGCGCGCGACCTGCGCCGAGTCCTGCTGTCGCGCGCGCACGGCGAGGCCGACGAGCAGCCGGCCGACGAGCACCGCAGCATCATCACGCGGGTGCCGCCCGAGCGCGTCATGATCGGCACGCTGCTGTCGCTCGACTTCCTGTTCGCGGCCGTCGGCTCGGTCGTCCTGGTGGTGCTGGGCGTCTGGTTCGGCGGCATCGTCGTGCTGCTCGGCGGCATCGTCCCGCTCGCGACGTGGCTCGCGCAGATCGTCGCGCGCCGCGTGCTGCAGCAGTGGAACTTCACGCTGTCGCGGGGCGAGCGGGGGCTGCGCATCGAGCGGGGCCTGCTGTCGCGCACGTCGCAGACGATCCCGGTCGACCGGGTGCAGGGCATCGCGATCAAGGAGCCGTTCGTGTGGCGGCGTCTCGGCTGGCAGCGCCTCGAGGTCGACGTCGCGGGGTACGCGGCGCACGGCGACGAGCAGGGGGGCGACTCGTCGTCGATCCTGCTGCCGATCGCCGACCCGGCGCTCGCGGCCGCCGTCATCGCCGAGCTGATGCCGGCCGCGACGGTCGCCGTCCCTCGCACGGCCGCGCCACGCCGCTCGTGGTGGTTCGCCCCGATCGGATGGCGCTACCGGTGGGCGGGAGCCGACGACGCGTCGTTCGTCGCGCACGAGGGCTGGGTCGAGCGGACGACGAGCATCGTCCCGCACCGCCGCACCCAGTCGGTCGAGCTGCGCCAGGGACCGCTGCAGCGCGTGCGCCGCGTCGCGACGGTCGAGGTGCACACGCCCAAGGGGCCCGTCGACGCCGACGGTCGCCACCTCGACGCGGAGGAGGCCCGCGCCCTGATGCTCGCCCAGCTCGAGCGCGCCCGCGCGTCCCGCGCCTGACCCGCGCTTCGCGAGGCCGCGGACGTCAGCCGCCGGAGGTGCCGTCCTCGGCGAGGGGGTCGAGCGGGCCCTCCACCGAGCGCGTGTCGAGCCAGCCGTCCGGGACGACGACGCGCTTGGGCGTGCCCTGACGTCCGCGCGGCGTGCCGAGCTCGGCGACGGGGAACGACTCGGTCGGGTCGAGCCGGCCGAGCAGCTCGTCGAGCGCGGCGAACGACGAGACCATGCCGAGACGGCTGCGGATCTCGCTGCCGGCCGTGAACCCCTTGAGGTACCACGCGATGTGCTTGCGGAACTCGATGCAGCCACGCTCCTCGCCGAGCACGCCGCCGAGCAGCTCGGCGTGCCGCCGCATCATCGCGGCGACCTCGCCCAGCACCGGCAGGCCCACGACGGTCTCGCCGGCGAAAGCGGCCGCGAGGTCGCGGAACAGCCACGGACGTCCGAGGCAGCCGCGCCCCACCACGACCCCGTCGACCCCGGTCTCCTCGACCATGCGGATCGCGTCGGACGCCTCCCAGATGTCGCCGTTGCCGAGCACGGGGATGTCGACGGACGCCTTGAGCTCGGCGATCGAGGCCCAGTCGGCGCGCCCCGAGTAGTGCTGCACCGCGGTGCGCCCGTGCAGCGCGATCGCGGCGCAGCCGGTGTCCTGGGCGATTCGTCCGGCGTCGAGGTACGTCAGGTGGTCGTCGTCGACGCCCTTGCGGGTCTTCATCGTGACGGGCACGCCGTAGGGCGCGGCCGCCGCGACGGCCTTGGTCAGGATCTGGCCGAGCAGCACGTCCTTCCAGGGCAGCGCCGCTCCCCCGCCCTTGCGCGTCACCTTCGGCACGGGGCAGCCGAAGTTCAGGTCGACGTGGTCGACGCCGTGGTCGGCGCACAGGATCTCGACGGCGCGACCGATCGTGTCGGGGTCGATGCCGTAGAGCTGCACCGAGCGGAACTGCTCGTTGGGCGCGAACGTCAGCATGTTGAGGCTCGTGCGGTCGCCCTCGACGATGCCGCGCGACGTGATCATCTCGCACACGTACAGGCCCGCGCCCTGCTCGGCGCACAGCTGACGGAACGGCGCGTTCGTGACCCCGGCCATCGGCGCGAGCACGACCGGCGTGGCGACCTCGAGGTCGCCGAGCCGCAGGGAGCGGGGCAGGGCAGCTACAGACACTCCCCCATTGTCGCCCACCGGGCCCCAGCCCAGAAATGCGCGGGACCACCGCTCGCGGGCCCCGCGCACTCGGCGCGGGGTCGGCGTCGGGTCAGGGCTTCCAGGCGATGGCGTCGGCGGTCGTGCCGGTCTGCAGGTTGATCGACGTCAGGGTGCGTCCCTCCGGCAGCAGGTAGACCAGGCACAGCCGCGCCGTCGCGCCCGGCAGGAAGCTCGCGGGCAGCGCCCGCGTCGGGCAGGGCTTGAACGTGCCGACGATGTCGTTCGCGGGGACGTTCGTGGTGGTCGAGTCGAGCGCGAACAGCGGCAGCGCCGTCCCGCCCAGGCCCGCCGGCCCGTCGTTCGTGACGGTGGCGCGGACGTAGTACGGGCTCGACTTCTTGGTCGCGGCATCGAGCGAGAAGAAGCGGAAGTCGTCCATCGACCCGGCCTCGACCTTCGTCACGGTGACGGTCACGGCGCTGGTGGCGCCCTCGACCTCGTAGACGACGGTCGCGGGCCTGCCGACCGCGAGCCTCGTCCCGCCCGGCGTGATCGTGACGCCCGCCGGGACGTCGAAGCCACGGGGCGTCGCGGCCGTGGGGGTCGCCGCCGCCGGCGCCGGGTCGGACGACGAGCAGGCCGCCGTGACCAGCGCGAGGGCCGTCGCCGCGAGAGCGGCGGCGGCCCTCGCGGGTCGTGTCGTGGATCGCGTCACGCGCCGATTGTGGCGCACCGCGGGTTCAGCAGCCCGGAAGGCGCGCCGCCAGGTATGCCGTCACCTGGTCGAGCGCGACGCGCTCCTGCTGCATCGTGTCGCGCGAGCGGATCGTGACGGCCTGGTCGTCGAGCGTCTCGAAGTCGACCGTGATGCAGAACGGCGTGCCGATCTCGTCCTGGCGGCGGTACCGCTTGCCGATGGCCTGCGCGTCGTCGAACTCGACGTTCCAGAAGCCGCGCAGCTCGGTCGCCAGGGCACGCGCCTTCGGCGACAGGTCCTCATTGCGCGACAGCGGCAGCACCGCGGCCTTGACCGGCGCGAGCCGGTGGTCGAGCTTCAGCACCGTGCGGGCGTCGGTGCCGCCCTTGGCGTTGGGCACCTGCTCCTCGGTGTACGCGTCGATCAGGAACGCCATCATCGACCGGTTGACGCCGGCGGCGGGCTCGATGACGTACGGCGTCCACCGCTCGTTGGCGGCCTGGTCGAAGTACTGGAGGTCCTTGCCCGAGTGCTCGGCGTGGGTCTTGAGGTCGAAGTCGGTGCGGTTCGCGATGCCCTCGAGCTCGCCCCACGTCGACCCCGCGAACTCGAAGCGGTACTCGATGTCGACGGTGCGCTTGGAGTAGTGCGAGAGCTTCTCGGCGGGGTGCTCGAAGAAGCGCAGGTTGTCGGGCGAGATGCCGAGGCCCGTGTACCAGTCCATCCGGATCTTCATCCAGGTCTCCTGCCACTCCTCGTCGGTGCCGGGCTCGACGAAGAACTCCATCTCCATCTGCTCGAACTCACGGGTGCGGAAGATGAAGTTGCCGGGCGTGATCTCGTTGCGGAAGCTCTTGCCGATCTGGCCGATGCCGAACGGCGGCTTGCGACGCGACGTCGTCATGACGTTGGCGAAGTTCACGAAGATGCCCTGGGCCGTCTCGGGACGCAGGTAGTGCAGTCCCTCGTCGGACTCGACGGGGCCGAGGAACGTCTTGAGCAGGCCGTTGAACATGCGCGGCTCGGTCCACTGGCCGCGGGTCCCGCACGCGGCGCAGACGATGACGTCCATCTCGACGGCGTCGGGGTCGTCGAGGCCCTTCTTCTCGGCGTACGCCTCCTGCAGGTGGTCCTGGCGGTAGCGCTTGTGGCAGTTCTGGCACTCGACGAGCGGGTCGACGAAGGCCGCGAGGTGGCCCGAGGCCTCCCAGACGGCGGTCGGCAGGATCACCGAGGAGTCGAGGCCGACGACGTCGTCGCGGCCCTGCACCATCGAGCGCCACCACTGGCGCTTGATGTTGTCCTTGAGCTCGACGCCCAGCGGCCCGTAGTCCCACGCGGACTTGGTGCCGCCGTAGATCTCGCCGCACTGGTAGACGAATCCCCTGCGCTTGCTGAGGCTGATGACGTGGTCGACGGTCGTTGCCATGGGGGATGTTTCCAATCCGGCTGGGTGTCGGCGGGCCTGTGCGCGACATCGTGATGTCCCGCACCCGAGGTGCACCCGAGTCTATCGAGCCCCCGCCCCCGACCGTCCCGCGGCCGCGGTTTCCCCGGTGGACCCCGGAAGGTTCGGCGGTCCACCCCGCCTCCCGGCACCTCACCCCGGTCGCACCAGGGGTGAGGTGCCGGCTTCCGGGGTGCGGCGGACCGCACGACGGTTTCCCGCGCTCACCTGGGAAACCGCCACGAGCACGATTTGACAACGGTTGTCATGACGATTGAACATGGTTCTCATGAAGAAGTCGTGGGCGCTGGCCGCCACCCTCCCCCTGGTCCTGTCGCTCGCCGCCTGCGGTGGTTCCGAGGACGGCGCGGCCGCCGACGGGAAGATCTCGGTCGCCGCGTCCTTCTACCCGTTCGCCTACGCCGCGCAGCAGGTCGGTGGCGACCTCGTCGACGTCGACAACCTCACCGCACCGGGTGTCGAGCCCCACGACCTCGAGCTCAAGCCCAAGCAGGTCGCGGCGGTGCAGGACGCCGACCTCGTCGTGTTCGAGGAGCACTTCCAGGCCGCCGTCGACGAGGCCGTCGACCAGGCCGACCGCTCCGACGACGACACGCTCGACGTCGCCTCCGTCGTCCGGCTCAAGCCCACCCAGGCGGGCGCCGAGGAGGAGCACGAGGGCGAGGACCACGCCGAGGAGGACGACCACGACCACGGCGACGAGGACCCGCACACGTGGCTCGACCCCCAGAACATGATCGCGATCGCCAAGGCGCTCGAGACGAAGCTCGCGGCCGTCGACCCCGACAACGCCCAGACCTACGCCGAGAACACCACGGCCTTCGTCAACCGCCTGGCCTCGCTCGACGAGGACTTCCAGTCGGGGCTCGCGACGTGCAGGACCCGCACGATCGTCACGAGCCACGCCGCCTTCCAGTACCTCGCCGCGAGGTACGACCTGACCCAGGTGCCGATCGCCGGCATCGACCCGTCGAACGAGCCGTCGCCGTCGCAGCTGGCCGACATCACGCAGCTCGTCAAGGACCAGGGCATCACGACGATCTTCACCGAGGAGCTCGTGAGCCCGGCGATCGCCGACACCATCGCGAAGGAGACCGGGGCGACGACCGCTACGCTCGACCCGATCGAGGGACTGTCGGAGAACACGGCCGACGAGGACTACGTGAGCCTGATGCTGAAGAACCTCGACACCCTGGAGAAGGCCAACAGCTGTTCATGACACACGCTTCGCGCACCACACCGTCGACCGCACCGCTCCCCCTGGCGGTCCGCGGCATGACCGTGGCACTCGACGGTCGACCTGTCCTGCGACAGGTCGACCTCGACGTGTCCGCGGGTGAGTTCGTCACCCTGCTCGGCGCCAACGGGTCCGGCAAGTCGACGCTCGTGCGCGCCGCCGTGGGCCTCGTGCCGTTCGGGGCCGGCACGGTCGAGCTCTTCGGCACCCCGTTGAGCCGCTTCCGCGACCGGCAGCGCCTCGGCTACGTCCCCCAGCGGTCGCGCGCCGTCGCGGGCGTGCCGGCCACGATGCACGAGGTCGTCATGAGCGGTCGCCTCGCACGCCGCCGGTTCGTCGGCTGGCGCACGAAGGACGACCTCGCCGCCGTCGAGGCCGCGATCGCCCGCGTCGGCCTGTCCGACCGCACCCGCTCGGCCGTCAGCGAGATGTCGGGCGGCCAGCAGCAGCGGGCCCTCATCGCGCGCGCCCTGGCGGCCGGAGCCGAGCTGCTGATCATGGACGAGCCGACCGCCGGCGTCGACCACGACAACCAGGAGACGCTCGCCGAGCTGCTCGCGGGCCTGGTCGCCGAGGGCACCTCGATCCTGCTCGTGGCGCACGAGCTCGGCCCCCTGCGTCCCCTGATCCACCGCGCCGTCGTGCTCGACGGCGGAGCGGTGACGTACGACGGGCCCGTCGACGCGATCCGCGACGCCGAGCACGTCCACGTCCACCAGCACAGCGGTCAGCCCGAGAAGGCCGACGGCTTCAGCGGCAACCCGGTGGGGCGGCACGATGTTTGAGGCACTGCAGTACGACTTCATGCGGTACGCGCTGGTGGCGGCGGTCTTCACGGGCCTGGCCGCACCGGCCATCGGCACGTTCCTGGTGCAGCGGCGCCTCGCGCTGCTCGGCGACGGGCTCGGGCACGTCGCACTGACCGGCGTGGCACTGGGGCTCCTGGTCAACGTCGCCCCCATCCTCACGGCGGTCGTCGTGGCAGCGCTCGGAGCGGTGCTGATCGAGCTGCTGCGCATGTACGGACGCACCAGCGCCGACGTGGCCCTCGCGATGCTGTTCTACGGCGGCATCGCGGGCGGCGTGCTGCTGACCAACCTCGCCGACGAGAGCGCCAACTCGCTCAACGCCTACCTGTTCGGTGCGATCACGACGGTCAGCAGCTCCGACCTCGTGCTCGTGGGGATCCTGGGCGTCGTCGTCATCGCGCTGTCGCTCGGGCTCTCGCCCCAGCTGTTCGCGGTGTGCCAGGACGAGGAGCACGCCAAGGTCAGCGGCGTGCCGACCCGCGCCTACAGCATCCTGATCGCGGTGCTCGCCGCCGTCACGATCACGGTCGCGATGAAGACCGTCGGCCTGCTGCTGGTCTCGGCGCTGATGGTCGTGCCCGTGGCGGCCTCGCAGCAGCTGACCCGCAGCTTCCGCACGACGCACCTCGCAGCCATGGCGATCGGCCTGTTCGCGGCGGTCGGGGGGCTCTTCACGAGCTACCAGGCCGACACCGCCCCCGGGCCCACGATCGTCATGATCGCGCTCGCGGTGTTCGCCCTGGCCTCGCTCGCCGCCGCCGTCATCGCCCGCACCCGCCCCCAGCGCCACCGGGTAGATTCGCAGTAGGAGGACGTCATGGTCGATGCACCCCGCAACACCCGTCAGCGCCGCGCCGTCGTCGCGATCCTCGAGGACCTCGACGGATTCGCCAGCGCCCAGGAGATCCACGACATCCTGAAGAGGCGCGGCGAGTCGGTCGGCCTGTCGACGGTCTACCGCAGCCTGCAGGTGCTCGCCGACGCCGCCGAGGTCGACGCGCTGCGCAACGACGACGGCGAGGTCCTCTACCGCCAGTGCAGCGCCGGTCACCACCACCACCTGGTGTGCCGGTCGTGCGGCCGCACCGTCGAGATCGAGGGACCGTCGGTCGAGCGCTGGGCCGACAAGATCGCCGACGAGAACGGCTTCCGCGACGTCGCGCA
The DNA here is from genome assembly GCF_001426485.1 of Aeromicrobium sp. Root472D3. GTDB lineage: Bacteria > Actinomycetota > Actinomycetes > Propionibacteriales > Nocardioidaceae > Aeromicrobium. The sequence continues at coordinate 2,917,729 of NZ_LMET01000001.1, forward strand.
CACGCTCGAGATCTTCGGCACCTGCTCGTCCTGCCCCGCCTGACGCGTACCTGCCGCTCCCCCGTCAGTCGGCGCGGGTGACGTGCGTGCAGAGGCAGACCTTGTTGCCCTGGGGGTCGGCCAGCACCCAGAAGCGCGGCGCGTGCTCGTCGGTGACCAGCGTGCCGCCCGCCGCGAGCGCGGCGGCGATGCGGCGGTCGACGACCTCGGGCGGCACCCGCACGTCGAGGTGCCAGCGCTGGCGCGGCTCGTCGTGCGGGTCGCCGGCCTGGAACCAGATGGTCGGGATGCGCCCGCGCGGGTCGACGACCTCGTCGCCGCCGGTGTCGCGAGCGTCGAGGACCGCGGCCCAGAACGGCCGGATCTCGTCGACGTCGGCCGTGTCGAGGGCCAGCTCGAGCCGCTGGACGTCCGCGGGCTCCGCCGGGACGCCGAGGTCGGCGGCGAGCGCGCTGACCCGGCGCGCCAGCTCGACGTCGCGCGCGGTCTTGCCGCCCGCGTCGTGCGTCGTCAGCAGCACGTCGACGTGCGTGGGCCGCAGCTCGACGTCGGGGTGGTGCTGCGCGACCTGCGCCGCCTCGCCGATCGCGGCGACGAGTCGCAGCCCCGTCGCGAAGTCGCCCGTCGCGAACCGGGCCTCGAGGGCGCCGTACATCGACCGCCAGTCGTCGAGCCCCAGCCGCGCGATGTGGTCACCGGACAGCAGCTCGTCGGTCATGCCGCCACCCTAGGCCCCGCAGCTAAGCCCCGTCGACGTCCAGGTCGAGGTCGACGTCCCCACCGTCGCCCGCTCCCCCGGCGGGCTGGTCCATCGTGCCGCTGCCGTCGTCGTAGTACGTTCCGTCGGGTCCCGTGAACAGCAGCTGCCAGAAGCCGGGACGTGGCCACGGCCGATCGGCCAGGTCCTCACGCGAGATGTCGACCCGTGCCTCCTCGACCGCCGCGCGCAGCCGCAGGTACGGCTCGGCGATCGACCCGTGGTTGACGAGCAGCGACACGAGCTGCGCCGCCCGCGCCTCGGCCACGACGTCCGGCACCAGCAACCGGCGCAGCGGCCGCACGGCGCGACGAACCCGCACCGCGACGTAGACGGCGCGCACGCCGTAGCCCGCGCCGACGCCGAGAGCGATCCCGTAGACCACCGCCGACCAGCGCAGGATGCCGGTTGCCGAGAACCAGCCGGCCGTGACCAGCACGAGGCTCGTGGCGGCCGCCGTCCACCACGTGACCGCCGCGGCCCGGTCGAGGACCCGGGTCACGGACGTCGTCGCGCGGTCCCACTCGTGCCGAGGCATCGACGCCACGACGGTGCGCTCGCCCATCGGTTCCTCCTCGTCCCGGACCGTCCCCGAGACATGATCGACCGTCGAGGCTCCGTCCGCACCCTGCGGCGACCCATCGCCGCCTACGCTGGGGTCATGACGATTCGGGCCGTGACGGGCGACGAGCTGACGGCGCAGGACGTCCACGACATCTGGCGCATCCGCGACGCGGTGTTCGCCGTCGAGCAGCAGTGCGACGAGGTGGACGTCGACGGGCGCGACCTGCTGCCGACCACGACGCACCTGTGGCTCGTCGACGACGACGGCATCACGAGCTACCTGCGCTCGTTCGTCGAGGACGGCGGGCGTCACGTCGGCCGCGTGTGCACGCGGCGCGACCAGCGCGGGCTTGGCCTGTCGGGCCGTCTCGTCGCGGAGTGCACCCGCCGGTGGGGCACGGGCACGCTCGAGCTGAACGCCCAGGCGTACCTCGAGCAGTGGTACGGACTGCACGGCTACGTCCGGTCGGGCGACAACTTCGTCGAGGCCGGCATCGACCACGTGCCGATGGCGCGCAGGCCGTCGACGTCCGCGCTCACCGGCAGCGACGTGCCCGACGTCGCGGGTCACGACGTCTAGCGGACGTCCCCCAGCGCCGCGACCGCCTCGGCGAGGTCGCCCTCGACCGTCGTGGCGTAGTCGTCGACCGCCGCGATGGCGGCGGTGAACTCCTCGGCGTACGAGAACGAGAAGCTGCGGTTCGCGTCGATGCTGTCGGCGAGCACCGTGGCACGGTCGATGACGACCTGCAACGCGTCGCGCACCGTGCTCGCCAGAGCCTCCTGACCCCGCGGGACACGCACCCGCGCCAGCTCGTCGCGCGCCGCGACGAACGCCGGGATCAGCCGCGACCGCACCGCCGCGCTGTCACCGATCGGGCCGAAGCCCACCAGGTCGGTCGCCCGCAGCGCCAGCGCGTCGCGGGCGGCACCGACGAAGTCGAGCGCGACCTGGGCGCGGCGCAGCTCGCGGTCCAGCCGCTCGTACCGGTCGAGCAGCGTCTCGGCGGTCTCGAGCGCGGTCGCGTACGTCTCGGAGCGCTCGACGCCCTCGGGTGGCGGCGCGGGCAGCGTCGGCGGATCGGCGATCGCGGTGCGCAGCGCCCGCCGGAGGGCGGCCGGGTCGTCGGCCGCGACGGCGCCGACCTCGCGCGCGACGTCACCGCGGAACATCCCGACGTCCGACAGGTAGTCCTCGGCGGCCTCGTCGGCCCGCGCGACCTGCTGCGACTCGCGGTGGTCCTGGACGACGACCAGCGCCCCGACGACCGCCGCGATCAGGAGCGTCACGACGATCGGCAGGACCGTCACGAGCCGCCGTCCGACCGATGTCACCCGAACACCGTGCCACCCTGCGCGGCGCCGGGCAACGCCATCGGGTCAGCCGTCGATGCTGGGCCGGACGCCGTGCAGGCGCAGGCCGTACGTCAGCGCGTCGACGAGCGCCTCCCACGAGGCCTCGATGATGTTCGCGCCCACGCCGACCGTGACCCACACGGCCTTGCCGTCGGTCGTCTCGATCAGCACCCGCGTGACGGCGTCCGTGCCGTGGCCCTGGTCGAGGATCCGCACCCTGAAGTCGGTCAGGTGGAACCGTGCGACGTCGGGGTAGACCTGCTCGATGGCCTGGCGCAGCGCGTGGTCGAGGGCGTTGACGGGGCCGTTGCCCTCGCCGATCACGGCCAGGCGCACTCCCCCGGCCCGCAGCTTGACGGTCGCCTCCGACAGCGCGTCGGCACCGCGCGCCGACTCGGCCAGCACGCGCCACGACTCGACGTCGAAGAACGACGTGCGGACGCCGTCGACCTCCTCGGCCAGCAGCAGCTCGAACGACGCGTCGGCGGCCTCGAACGTGTAGCCGGACTGCTCCATCTGCTTGACCCGGTCGGTGACACGCGCCAGCAGCGCGGGATCGCTCGCGAGGTCGTAGCCGAGCTCCTTGCCCTTGAGCTCGATCGTGGCCCGGCCGGCCATCTCCGACACCAGCAGCCGCATGTCGTTGCCGACCAGCGACGGGTCGATGTGCTGGTAGAGGTCGGCGTCGACCCGGATCGCGCTGGCGTGCAGGCCGGCCTTGTGCGCGAAGGCCGAGACGCCGGTGTAGGGCTGGCGGGCGTGCGGCGGGTAGTTCGTGATCTCGGAGATGGCGTGCGAGATGCGCGTGGCGTCGGCGAGGCGGCCCTCCGGCAGCAGCGACATGCCGAGCTTGAGCTCGAGGTTGGCGACGCACGTGACGAGGTCGGCGTTGCCCGTCCGCTCGCCGTACCCGTTGATGCAGCCCTGCAGGTGGGTCGCGCCGGCCTGCACCGCGGCCATCGAGTTGGCGACCGCGCACCCGGTGTCGTTGTGCGCGTGGATGCCGAGGCGCGCGCTGGTCGTCATGACGTCCTCGACGATCTCGGTGACCCAGTGCGGCAGCATGCCGCCGTTGGTGTCGCACAGCACGGCGACCTCGGCGCCCGCCTCGGCGGCGGTGCGGACGACCTCGAGGGCGTAGTCGCGGTTGGCCCGGTAGCCGTCGAAGAAGTGCTCGAGGTCGACGAAGACCCGCTGCCCGGCGTCGCGCAGGTGCGTGACGGAGTCGCGGACCATCGCGAGGTTCTCCTCCAGCGTCGTGCGCAGGGCGAGCTCGACGTGACGGTCGTGGCTCTTGGCCACGAGGGTCACGACCGACGCTCCCGACTCGCGCAGCGCCGCGAGCAGCGCGTCGTCCGCCGCGGCGACGTTCGGGCGACGGGTCGCCCCGAAGGCCGCGAGCGTCGCGTGCCGCAGCTCGAGCTCCTTGGACGCGAGCTGGAAGAACTCGGTGTCCTTGGGGTTGGAGCCGGGCCAGCCGCCCTCGATGTAGCCGACGCCGAGGTCGTCGAGGTGCCGCGAGATGTGCAGCTTGTCCTGGACCGAGAGGTTCAGGCCCTCCTGCTGCGCGCCGTCGCGCAAGGTCGTGTCGTAGACGTGGAAGTCACTCACGTGCTGGTGGCCTGCGTTCACAGCTTCGTCCTTCGTCCGGGTCGGCGTCTCGGGCACAAAAAAACCTCCCACGATCGGGGAGGCAGCGCGTCGGGAGCGGTGGTCAGCTCGCGGCGCGCCTGTGGGTAATGATCGAGATGCTCGGCATGCGCGCCAGTCTAGACTGAGCCGCCTATGACCGCCAGACCCGTCCCGCGTCCCGAGCAGACGCGCGTCATGTACGCCGTCATGACCGCCGAGCCGCTCGCGACCGACGACCTGATCCCTCCGCCGTCACCCGAGCTGCTGCGCCGCTACGGGACGTCCGAGGTCGCGCTGCGGAGGCTCCGGTCGCGGCACCACCAGACGCTCCTGCTGCGCACCGCCGACGCCGAGGGTGCCGCGTTCGCGCAGCGCGACGCGCGGGTCGAGGCGCTCTCGATCGCCGAGGACCACGACGGGGTCGTGATCGACCTGGCGGTGCCCCGCGTCGTCGACGGACGTCCCGGCGAGGTCTCGCTGGCGCACGCGACGCAGTGGTACGTCGTCGACTACGCCGAGCTGGGCTCGGGACGGCTCGCGACCGTCGGGCTCGTGTCGTTCGGGCTGCCCGAGATCGTCGTTGAGGGCGTCGAGCCTGACCAGCACGCGATGCTCGGCGCCGTGCTGGCCGGCCTCGTGCACCGCGTGATCGCCGAGTGGCCCGCCAACGACCCGGTCGGCCGCGCGACCGTCACGCTGCGCGACATCGCCTACGGCCTCGGCGACCCGGCCGCCGCGCAGACGCCGAACGACCGCACGATCGACGTCGACATCGCCTACGACCCGGCCGCCGAGCACCTGGTCGTCCGCCTGCTGGGCGACCCCGCCGTCACCCTGTTCGCCCCCTGACGAGTCCCGGGGCGGTGCCTGAGCGACCTTTCGCGTCCGAGGGCGGTGCCCCAGCGACGTGTCGTGGCCGCTGACAGGTCGCTGAGCCACCGCTCCAGGGCCCGCGGGTCGTCTCAGGCGCCCGCTCAGCACTCGGGGCGCTTGGCCAGGTTGGCGAGCACCTCCGGACGCAGGATCGCCTCGAGCTGCTCGCGCGGCAGCAGGCCGCGCTCGAGCACCAGCTCGGCGACGCCGCGCCCCGTCGCGAGGGCCTCCTTGGCGACCTCGGTCGCCGCGGCGTACCCGATGTACGGGTTGAGCGCCGTGACCAGCCCGATCGAGTTCTCGACCTCGGCGCGCAGCAGCTCGGCATTGGCCGTGATGCCGTCGACGCAGCGGTGCGCCAGCGTCAGCACCGCCTGCTCGAGCCGCGAGATGCCCGCCGACAGCGAGTAGCAGATGACCGGCTCGAAGGCGTTGAGCTGCAGCTGGCCCGCCTCGGCCGCCATCGTGACGGTCATGTCGTGCCCGATGATCTGGAACGCGACCTGGTTGACGACCTCGGGGATGACCGGGTTGACCTTGCCGGGCATGATGCTCGACCCGGCCTGGACGGCCGGCAGGTTGATCTCGTTGAACCCCGCGCGCGGCCCGGACGACAGCAGCCGCAGGTCGTTGCAGATCTTCGACAGCTTGACCGCGACGCGCTTGAGCGTGCCCGACAGCTGCACGAACGCGCCGCAGTCCTGCGTCGCCTCGATCAGGTCGACCGCGGTCTCCAGCGGCAGGCCCGTGATCGCCGCGAGGTGCCCGCACGCCGACGGGACGTAGCCGGTCGGGGCGTTCAGCATCGTGCCGATCGCGGTGGCGCCGAGATTTATCTCGTGCAGCAGCAGCACGGCCTCGCCGAGGCGCGCCCGGTCCTCGCCGATCATCAGCGAGTACGTGCGGAACTCCTGGCCCAGCGTCATCGGGACGGCGTCCTGCAGCTGCGTGCGACCCATCTTCAGGACGTCGTGGAACTCGTCGGCCTTGCGGGCGAACGACTCCTCGAGCACCTCCATCGCCGCGAGCAGGTCGTGCGTCGCGAGGATGATCGCGATCTTGACCGCGGTCGGGTAGACGTCGTTGGTCGACTGGCTGAGGTTGACGTGCTCGTTGGGGTGGACGACCGCGTAGTCGCCCTTCGCGTGGCCCATCAGCTCGAGGGCCCGGTTGGCGATGACCTCGTTGGCGTTCATGTTGGTCGACGTGCCGGCGCCGCCCTGGATGACGTCGACGACGAACTCGTCCGCGAGCCCGCCGGCGCGGATCTCCTGGCACGCGTCGCGGATCGCCGCGAACCGCTCGTCGTCGAGCAGCCCGAGGTCGTGGTTGGCGGTCGCGGCCGCCTGCTTGACGGCCGCGAGCGCCTCGACGAGGTACGGGCTGGCGGCGATGGGGATTCCGGTGATGGGGAAGTTCTCGAGGGCGCGGAGCGTGTGCACTCCCCAGTAGGCCTCGAGAGGAACCTCACGGTCTCCGATCAGGTCGTGCTCGGAACGTGTGGCGACGGACATGCGCTCTCCTGAGTTGCTGTGACGGTGGTCACAGCCACCCAATCACAGGTGCTCTCAGACGACGCGGGTGAGCCAGCCGTGGCGGTCCTCGGCGCGTCCGTACTGGATGTCGACCAGCGCCGAGCGGATGTCGGTCGTGACCTTGCCCGGCTCGCCGTCGCCGCTGACGGCCTCGCCGCCGTCCCACTTCAGCGAGGCGACGGGGGTGACGACCGCGGCGGTGCCGCACGCGAACACCTCGGTGATCGTGCCGTCGGCCGCGCCCTGGCGCCACTCGTCGATCGACACCCGCCGCTCGACGACCTCGTGGCCGAGGTCGCGCCCGATCTGCATGATCGAGTCACGCGTGATGCCCTCGAGGATCGACCCCGACAGCGCCGGCGTGACGATCGAGCCGTCCGACTGGACGAAGTACAGGTTCATCCCGCCGAGCTCCTCGATCCACTTCTTCTCGGTGGAGTCGAGGAAGGCGACCTGCGCACAGCCGTGCTCGGCGGCCTCCTGCTGCGGCAGCAGCGACGCCGCGTAGTTCCCGCCGCACTTGGCCGCGCCCGTGCCGCCCGCTCCGGCGCGCGAGTACTCCGACGACAGCCAGATCGAGACGGCCTGGACGCCGCCGGCGAAGTACGCCCCGGCCGGCGAGGCGATGACCGAGTAGGTCACGTGCTGCGAGGGCCGGACGCCGAGGAACACCTCGGACGCGAACATGAACGGGCGCAGGTAGAGGCTCTTCTCGCCCCCGGCCGGGATCCACTCGCGGTCGGCCTCGATCAACGAGCCGATCGACCCGAGGAACCAGTCGGTCGGCAGCTCGGGCAGCGCGAGGCGGCGGGCCGAGCGCTGCATGCGGGCCGCGTTGGCCTCGGGACGGAACAGCCACGCCGAGCCGTCGTCGTGGACGTACGCCTTGAGGCCCTCGAAGATCTCCTGCGCGTAGTGCAGGACAGCCGTCGCCGGGTCGATCTGCAGGGGGCCGTACGGCACGACGCGGGCGTCGGCCCAGCCGGTGTCGGGCGTCCACTCGGCCAGGAACATGTGGTCGGTGAAGTGGTTGCCGAAGCCGGGATCGGCGAGGATCGCGTCACGCTGCTCGGCGGACCTCGCCGCCGGATTGGGCTCGAACGTGGCGGCGTAGGTGGTGGAGGTCATGCTGGTCACGGTACAACTCTCTGGTTCGCAGGGATGGGGTCGCTAGGCGACCGATACGCCTCCGGCTGCGCCCAGTCCGTCTGCCACGCGCTGCGCGAGAGCCTCACCCACCTCCTCGGTCGAGCGGACCGACGCGCCGCGGTCGGCGATGTCGGCCTCGACGGCCGCGGTGATCTGCGCCGCGGCCTCGGGGAAGCCCAGGTGCTCGAGCAGCATGCCGCCCGAAAGGATCGCGGCGGTCGGGTCGGCCTTGCCCTGACCCGCGATGTCGGGCGCCGATCCGTGGACCGGCTCGAACATGCTGGGCGCCGTGTGGTCGGGGTTGACGTTGCCGCTGGCGGCCAGCCCGATGCCACCCGTGATCGCGGCGGCGAGGTCGGTCAGGATGTCGCCGAACAGGTTGTCGGTCACGATGACGTCGAAGCGGCCCGGGTCGGTCACGAGGAAGATCGTCGCCGCGTCGACGTGCAGGTAGTCGACCGACACGTCGGGGAACTCCGTCGCGACGGCGTCGACCGTCCGCGTCCAGAGGTGACCGGCGTGCACGAGGACGTTGTTCTTGTGCACCAGCGTCAGCTTCTTGCGGGGGCGCGCCTGGGCGCGGGCGAAGGCGTCGCGGACGACCCGCTCGACGCCGTAGGCCGTGTTGATGCTGACCTCGGTCGCGAGCTCGTGGGGCGTCCCGACCCGGATGGCTCCCCCGTTGCCGACGTACGGCCCTTCGGTGCCCTCGCGGACGACCACGAAGTCGATGACGCCGGGATCGCCCAGCGGCGTCGCGACCCCGGTGAACAGCTTGGACGGTCGCAGGTTGACGTAGTGGTCGAGCGCGAAGCGCAGCTTGAGCAGCAGGCCGCGCTCGAGCACGCCCGACGGCACGCTCGGGTCGCCGACGGCGCCCAGGAGGATCGCGTCGTGCCCGCGGATCTCCTCCAGCACCGAGTCCGGCAACGTCTCGCCCGTCGCGTGGTAGCGGCGCGCTCCGAGGTCGTAGTCGGTCGTGGCGAACGAGATGTCGTGGTCCGGGGCGATGACGTCGAGGACCTTGAGGGCCTGGGCGGTCACCTCGGGTCCGATGCCGTCACCGGCCACGACTGCGAGCGAGAAGGAGGAGGTCATGCCGACCATCCTAGGAGTCTCGTCTCAGGATGTGAAACCACCATCCCGGGATGTGAGAACACCCGGTGCCGTCAGTTGTCGTCGGGGCGGTCGCTGAGCTCGAGCTCGTGCTGGATCGCCTCGTCGCGCAGGTGCGCCGGTCCCCACTCGATGAGCGTGCTGGACGTCGAGAAGCTGTTCATGATGGTTCTCCTTCGGTGAAGTCGATCAGTCGGACGGTCAGGCGCGGGTCCGGCGTAGGTCCGCCGTCCAACAACGCCTCGAGATCCGGGATCACCGGGAGAGTGCGAGAAGTGCTGAGACCAGGTCGTGGTCTCTGTACCCTGCTGCGGAACGGCGGGCCAACGCCGAAACACCGCGGCAGGGTGTGGCCCTAAGAGGCCCTGCCGCGGCAAGCGATGAGTACCAGCTGCTTCCGCATGCCGACGAGCGTACTGCAGGGATCTGCGCGGCGCAGCGTCATCCGCCGCGTGTCTCAGCCGACGAGACGTCGCCCGACGGCCGCCGCTCCCGTCCGTGAAACACTGACCGCGTGAGTGCACCCGCCGAAGTCCCCGATCTCGTCGCGAGCACGCTCGACCTCTCGCGCCAGCGTGGATTCATCACGTCGATCCGCAACGAGACCGGCCGCCTGCTCGCATCGCTGGCCGCCTCGCGCACCGGCACCCTCGCCGAGCTGGGCACCGGCTGCGGCGTCGGATCGGCCTGGCTGTCGAGCGGAGCACCCCGGGACGCCCGCGTCGTCAGCGCCGAGCTCGACCCCGCGCTGGCCGGCGACGTGCAGAAGATCTTCGCCGGCACCGACAACGTCGACGTCATCGCCGGCGACTGGTCGACCCTCGAGCAGTACGCACCGTTCTCGCTGCTGTTCATCGACATCCGCGAGGTCATGGAGAGCATCGACGTCATCGCCGACCTGCTCGAGCCCGGCGGCATCGCGGTGCTCGACGACTTCGTGCCGTCGGCGTTCTGGCCCCCGATCGTCGAGGGGCGCGTCGACACCGTGCGCGAGCAGTGGCTGACCGACGAGCGGTTCGCGGCGGTCGAGATGCTGATCGACGTCGACGCGTCGCTCATCATCGCGACTCGGCGCTGACCTCCTCGCCTCCCCGACGCCTCGGGGGCACCTCGACCTGCACCAGCGGCAGGAACGCCTGCACGATCGGTCCGATCGTCACGGCGTAGAGCACCGTGCCGACACCGACCGTGCCGCCGAGCGCGAAGCCGACCGCCAGCACCGTCACCTCGATGACGGTGCGCCACAGGCGGACGCTGCGCCCCGTGCGGCGCACCAGCCCGAGCCACAGCCCGTCGCGCGGGCCCGGTCCCAGCGCGGCGCCGATGTAGAGGGCCCCGGCGAAGCCGTTGCCGACGATCCCGCCGACCAGCAGCAGGGACCGCAGCCACAGGTCGTCCGGCTGGGCGATCACGGCGATGCCGAGGTCGGCGGCCAGACCGATCACGACGACGTTGGCCACCGTCCCGACGCCGGGCAGCTGGCGCAGCGGTATCCAGAGCAGGAGCACGACGGCACCCGTCGCGATGACGACCTGGCCGAACGACAGACCGACGTGCCGGGTCACGCCCTCGTGGAAGACGTCCCACGGGTCGAGCCCCAAGGTCGACTCGACCATCATCGCCATCGTGAAGCCGTACAGGAACAGGCCGACGAACAGGCGCACGAGGCGCGCGGGCAGGCCGGTCGTCGTCATGGAGGTCATCGTCGCAGCTCCCGGTCGACCCACGTGCCGAGCTCGGCGGCGTGGCTGCGGGGCGTCGCGGTCGACCCCAGCCCGTCGCAGCGCACGAGACGCGCGAGGAGGATGCCGATCACGCCCAGCGCGATGAGCCCGATCAGGGCGAGGAACTCGTTCATGGCCCCAGCATGATCCACGATTGGCATCGCGATCCATAGCCAGTTGTGGAACAGTGGCCTCATGGCTCCCATCGTCTCCGCCCGCCGGCTGGCCGAGCTGCTCGGCGGCCTCGACCGCGTTGGCCCCGCCTACCGCGAGATCGCCGACCGCCTGCGACTCCTCATCGTCGACGGCCGCGTCGCCGACGGCACGCGCTTGCCGTCCGAGCGCGAGCTGGCCGTCGCGATGGACGTCAGCCGCACCACGACGACCCGCGTCTACGCTGAGCTGCGGGACGCCGGGCTGGTCCGGTCGCGGCAGGGGTCGGGCAGCGTCGTGCGGCTGCCGCTCGAGAGTTCGACCGCCAGCAGCCTGATCGTCGACGCCGACGACGCCGACACCATCGCGCTGACGTACGCGGCGCCGATCGGTCCACCGGGCCTGGCCCGGGCGTTCGAGACCGCGGCTGCCAAGCTGCCGGGCCTGCTGTCGACGACGGGCTACCTCCCGGACGGCCTGCCGGTGCTGCGCGAGGTGCTGGCCCAGCGGTACACCGACGGCGGCCTGCCCACCGATCCCGACCAGATCGTCGTCACCAGCGGCGCGATGGGCGCGATCTCGTTGCTGGCACGGACGCTCGTCAGCCCCGGGCAGCGCGTCGTCGTCGAGGGCACCGGCTACCCGCACGCGCACGAGTCGTTCGCGGCGGCGGGGGCGCGGCTGTCGCCCCTGCCGGTCGACGGGTCCCCGTGGGACACCGAGGCGCTGACGTCCGTCCTGGCGGGGTCGCCCCATCGCGCGGCGTACCTCGTCCCCGACTTCCACAACCCGACCGCCGCGATCATGAGCGACGCCGAGCGCACGACGTGGGCCCGCGAGCTGCGGCGGCACGACGTCGTGCCGGTCGTCGACGAGTCGCTGCGCGAGCTCAACCTCGACGGGATCGACCTGCCGCCCGTGTTCGCGACCTACGACCCCCGCGCGATGCTGATCGGCTCGTCGTCCAAGTCGTACTGGGGCGGGCTGCGGGTCGGGTGGATCCGGGCGCCCCGCGACGCCGTCATGCCCCTCGTGCAGGCGCGCATGATGGACGATCTCGGCTCGTCGGCGTTCGACCAGCTCGTGCTGTCCGAGCTGCTGGTCGAGGGCGGACAGACGGCCGCGGCGGGTCGGGCGCGCCTGCGGGCGGCCCGTGACCACCTGCTGGCCGAGCTCGCGCGCGAGCTGCCCGACGTCCAGGCACCCTGCCCCGCCGGAGGGCTGAGCCTGTGGGTGACGCTCCCCCACCGCATGTCGTCGCGACTCACGACGGCCGCGGCGCGGCACGGCCTGCTGCTGACACCCGGCCCCCGGTTCTTCACGCGTCCGGGAACGGCGGGCGAGCGGCACCTGCGGCTGCCGTACAACCAGTCGCACGAGACCATGACCGAGGCGGTCGCGCGGTTGCGGTCGGCCTACGACGAGGTCACCGGCGCCCGTCCTGCCGACACGTCGTCCCCGTCAGCGCCCGCCAAGACCCTCGAGATGATCGCCTGACCCCGTCCGCCGACGAGTCACCGACGCCCCGCGACGAGTCGCTCGTGCGGGGCAGGAGCGACTCGTCGGCGGGCCTGCGTGACTCGTCAGCGACGGGGGGCGGGGTCGATGACGATCATCTCGGTGTCGTCGGGCGTGCCGGGACGTCGCGCGGAGTTGCCCGGGTAGTTGTTGTCGTTGGCGATCATCAGGCGTCCGCCCGCCAGCGGGACGAGGGTCTCGACCGACTGGAAGCCGAACGAGAACTGGCGTCCCGTGCCCCAGCCGCCGCCTGTGCTGATGCCTCGGCGGTCGGAGATGTCGAGCAGGTCGACGACGAGCGACTTGGACGTCGTCCCACGCGTGCCGAGCCGCACCGCGTAGACCTTCTTGGTGACGGCCGCGGCCCCGTCGGCGTTGTCGCGCTCGAGCACCAGCAGGTCGCCCCGCGAGGTGATCTGCGCGTCGGCGACCAGGTTCGCGTCGGCGTCGACCCGGTAGTCCCACGTCCGTCCGGTGTAGCGGCCGGTGCGCGTGTCGAGCTCGGCGACCACGCGCCGCCGCTTGTCGGCGTCCCCCACGAGCGCGTTCTCGAGGATCGGGTAGAGGTGGCGCCCGTCCTTCGACTGCGCCATCGCCTCGAAGCCACCGCTCTGCTGCGTCCGGGGCTGCTCGCTGCCGAGCAACGGGTTCTGCGGCGACTTGCCGAGCGGCGAGGCGACGGGGGCCGACAGCACGCGACCCCTCGCGTCGACGTGGACGATGAACGGACCGAACTCGTCGCCGATCCAGAACGTGCCGTCCCTGCCGCGCTGCACCGACTCGATGTCGAGGTCGTCGCCGGTCAGCAGACGGTCGGGGGTCGACTCGTTGACGATCGGGAATCCGATGCGGTGCTGCGGGTCGGACAACGAGATGTGGCGCAGCACCGTGACCTCGCCCGAGCCGCCACCGGCGGTCTTCCAGTGCGGCCGCACCAGGTAGAGCCGCAGCAGGAAGTCGGCGGAGTTGCCCTTCGCGCCGAAGCCGTTGTCGGGCTGGGCCCAGAACGTCCCGTCGCCGTTGTCGATCGCGGCGGAGAACCCCGGCACGACCTGGCCGGGGAACGGGCCCTGTCGCCCGTTGGCCGGGGTGGCGAGCGCGCCGGACGGCGGGCCGGGCGCCTGGTAATCGGCCGACAGCGTGGCGCGGGCCAGGAGCCTCGCCTGACCGCTGCCGTCGTGGTGGTGGTCGTGGCGGCCGGACGCCGCGGCCGGCGAGACGCTCGCCGCGGCGAGCGCGACGACGAGAGCGCCGACGAGACGGGGACGTGAAGGACGTGGCATGGTGCTGCTCCTCTGGTTCGGTGGACCGGACCCCCCGGGACACCTCACCAACCAACCCGACCGGGACGACGACCGGACGACGCCCACGCGAACACTTCGCGCCCGACGTGGCCGCCGTCCTCACGTCAGGAGGCGGGAGCGGGCCACGGATCGGACCGCCACGCGGCGTCCCAGAACATCCACTCGAACCGGGTCGACCGGCGATAGGCCGCGACGACCGCGGCCCGGTCGGTCGTCCACGCGTCGAGGTACGCCTCGGCGCGCCGCACGGCCTCGTCGAACTCCGGCGCCGCGTAGGTGTCGATCCACGCGCCGTACGGGTGCTCGCCGGGCGCACGACGCGCCATGACGTGACGGCCCACCTCGGCGTAGACCCGGAAGCACGGCAGCACCGCCGCCAGGGCCACGTCGAACGGCGCGGAGTGCGCTGCCGCCTCCAACGACCCCGTGTAGGCGACGCACGTCGGTGACGCCTCGGGCACGGCACCGACACCGGCGGCGGCATCGGGGTCGAGACCCCGCGGCGCCAGGTAGGTCCGGTGCAGCTCGCGCTCGGCGGCGACGGCCCCGACGGCGGACGCCGCCAGCAGCTCGATGCCGGCCGCGTCGGGCGCCCGGCCCGCGAGCTGCGACAGCACCCGGGCGTAGCGGTCGAGGTAGTGGGCGTCGTCGACGAGGTAGCGGACGAAGACGTCCTCGGGCAGCGACCCGTCCGTCAGGCCGACGACGAACGGGTGCCGGCAGATGGCCGCGAACCAGTCGTCGACCGACGTCCAGCAGTCCTGCGCCGTGGAGCTCACGCGGGCACCCGGTGGTCGACCGGGCCGTTGCCGCCGCCCAGCTCGAGGCTCGCGCCCGCGACCAGGGCGCGGTGCAGGTAGGCCTTCGCGGAGGTCACGGCGTCGACCAGGTCGAGCCCCAGCACGAGGTACGACGCGATCGCCGACGACAGCGTGCACCCCGTGCCGTGCGTGTGCCGCGTGCGCACGCGGGACGCGTCGAGGTGGTGCGCGCCGTCGGCCGTCACCAGGACGTCGGTGCAGCGGTCGCCGTCGAGGTGTCCCCCCTTGGCGAGCACCGCGCCCGGCCCGGCACCGAGCAGCGCCCGCGCCGCCGCCTCGAGGTCGTCCGGCGACGCGACCGGCAGGCCCGTCAGCACCGCGAGCTCCGGCACGTTGGGCGTCACGACGGACGCCAGGGGCACCAGCAGCTCGCGGATCGCCGCGACGGCGTCCTCGGGGACCAACCGGTCGCCGGACGTCGCGACCATGACGGGGTCGAGCACGACGACCGGCACGGGGTGCTCGCGCAGCATCGACGCGACGGCCTCGACGACGTCAGCGCCGCCGAGCATGCCGATCTTGACCGCACGGACGTCGAGATCGGTGACGACCGACGCGTACTGGTCGGCGACGAACCGTGCGGGAACGGCGTGGATCCCCGTGACGCCCAGCGTGTTCTGCACCGTCAGCGCCGTCAGCACGGCCGCCCCGTAGACGCCGATCGCGCTCGCGGTCTTCAGGTCGGCCTGGATGCCGGCGCCGCCGGACGGGTCGGAGCCGGCGACGCTCAGCATGACCGGGGTGCGCGTCATCGGCCCGCCCTTTCCACCGCGGCGCGCAGCGCGCCGTCGACCGCGCGCCTCAGGTCCGCGGCGGCAGACGTCGGGTCGGCGGCGGCGCAGATCGCGCTCACCACGGCGACCCCGCTCGCGCCCGCCTCGACGACCAGGCCGGCGGTGGTGCTGTCGATGCCGCCGATGCCGACGACCGGCACCCGGCCGCCAGCCCGCTCGACCACGGCGCGGACGCCGTCGAGACCGAACGGCTCCGACGCGTCCGGCTTCGTGGCCGTGGCCCACACGGGGCTGACCGCGACGTAGTCGGACGCCGACATCTCGACGTCGTCGTCGAGCTGGGCCAGGTCGTTGACCGACCACCCGATGACCGCGTCGGGGCCGAGGACCGCTCGGGCGGTGCTCGGTGCGACGTCGTCGACCCCCACGTGCAGGCCGTCGGCCCACCGGGCGGCCTCGAGGTCGTCGTTGGCGATGACCGCGACGTGGGCGGGCAGCGCGTCCCGCAGGCGCCGGACCAGGTCGATCCTCTCGTCGGGCGCCGCGTCCTTGTGACGTACCTGGACGCTCGTCACTCCCCCGGCGACGGCCCGCGACACGACGTCGAGGAGGTCGTCGGTGCGGGGGTCCGTCACGAGGTAGACCCGCAGGTCGACGCTCATGACCGGTCGACCCGGACCGAGGAGATGCGCGCGTCGTCGAGCTGCGCCAGCTCGTCGAGCAGCGCGACCCGGAACGAACCCGG
Source organism: Aeromicrobium sp. Root472D3 (assembly GCF_001426485.1). Classification (GTDB taxonomy): domain Bacteria; phylum Actinomycetota; class Actinomycetes; order Propionibacteriales; family Nocardioidaceae; genus Aeromicrobium. The sequence goes on from NZ_LMET01000001.1 coordinate 2,933,710, forward strand.
TCCGGCCGACGCCGCCCCGGCTCGATCGCCAGCCGCTGCGAGCATCGCCATCGCGGCGACGGACGCCTCGACGGCATCGTCCTCGACGGCGCAGCACGCCGCGACCAGGGCGGTCGCCGAGCAGCCCAGCGCCGTGACCATCGGCATCCACGGGTGGCCGCCGTGCACCACGGCCCGGCGCGTCCCGTCGGTGACGACGTCCTCGACGCCCGTCACGACGACGACGGCCGACAGATCGCGCGCGAGCGCCGTCGCCGCCTCGACGGCGTCGGAGGTCGCCGCGTCGCTGTCGACCCCGCGACCACTGGTCTGCGCCGTGGCGATCGCGAGGATCTCGCTCGCGTTGCCGCGCACGACCGTCGGCCGGTGCTCGAGCAGCCCGTCGACGATCTCGCGGCGGTAGGCGGTGGCCCCGACGGCGACGGGGTCGAGCACCCACGGCGTGCCGGACTCGTGCGCGGCGCGTGCCGCCTCGGTCATCCCCTCGACCCACGACGGCGACGGCGTGCCGATGTTGACGCCGACGGCCGACGCGATGCGGGCGAACTCGCCCGACTCGTGCGGGTCGTGGACCATGGCGGGCGAGGCGCCGACGGCGTTCAGCACGTTGGCGGCGACGTCCATCGAGACGAAGTTGGTGATGTACTGCACCAGGGGCGACCGCTCGCGCACCGCGGCGACGATCGCCGCCGTGGTGGTCGATGGCGTGCTGGTGGATGGCGTGACAGGACTACTCATGACAGCTCCCTAGCGCCGGTGCTAACCGGATCAGGTTCGTCGGGTCTCATCTCAGCCCCTCGTGGGGCACCCCGGCCGTGTGCCGTCGAGCCTACACACCGCCCACCCCCCTGCGCCGACGAGTCACCCACGCCCCGCGAGGAGTCACCCACGCCCCGCGGCGAGTCACCCAGACCCGGTGACGAGTCACTCAGACCGGGCGTACGCGACTGGTCGGCGGGCCTGCGCGACTCCTCGACGGGCGTACGCGACTCATCGGCGGGCGTACGTGACTCGTCGGCGGGTGTGGGGAGGGTGCGCGAAGGGGCGCCGCACCTGTCGGTGCGGCGCCCCTCGATGGTGCGGTGGTGCGGGTGACTAGCGGGCGGCCTGGCCGTCGACGTAGTCGGTGTCCTGCTGCTTCCACGAGAAGTGCGAGCGCAGGATCTTGCCGGTCTTCTCGATCGGGTGCCCGGCCTCCTCCTCGCGCAGGCGCAGGAACTCCGGCGCGCCGGCGTCCTGGTCGTCGATAAAGCGCTTGGCGAAGGTGCCGTCCTGGATCTCGGCCAGCACCTCCTGCATGCGTTCCTTGACCGAGGCATCGATGACCCGCGGCCCCGACACGTAGTCGCCGTACTCGGCGGTGTCGGAGATGCTCCAGCGCTGCTTGGCGATGCCGCCCTCCCACATGAGGTCGACGATGAGCTTGAGCTCGTGCAGCACCTCGAAGTACGCGATCTCGGGCTGGTAGCCGGCCTCGGTCAGCGTCTCGAAGCCCGCCTGGACGAGGTGCGACATGCCGCCGCACAGCACGGCCTGCTCGCCGAACAGATCGGTCTCGGTCTCCTCGGTGAACGTCGTCTTGATGACGCCGGCGCGGGTGCCGCCGATGGCCTTGGCGTACGACAGCGAGAGGTCCCACGCCTTGCCGCTGGCGTCCTGCTCGACCGCGATGATGTCGGGGATGCCGCGACCGTCGACGAACTCGCGGCGGACGGTGTGGCCGGGGGCCTTGGGCGCGACCAGCACGACGTCGACGCCCTTGGGCGGCGCGATGTAGCCGAAGCGGATGTTGAAGCCGTGGCCGAAGACGAGGGCGTCGCCGTCGACGAGGTTGGGCTCGATGTGCTCGGCGTAGACGTGGCGCTGCACCTGGTCGGGCGCCAGGATCACGATGACGTCGGCCTCTTCGACCGCCTCGGCGACGTCGCGGACGCGCAGGCCCTCGGCCTCGGCCTTGGCACGGCTCTTGGAGCCCTCGGGCAGGCCGACGCGGACGTCGACGCCGGAGTCGCGCAGGTTGAGCGCGTGCGCGTGCCCCTGGCTTCCGTAGCCGATGACCGCGACGTTGCGGCCCTGGATGATGCTGAGGTCGGCGTCGTCGTCGTAAAAGAGTTCAGCCACGGGTCATGTCTCCTAGTGAGGGGCTTGTGGAACGGTCGGGGGTGGTCAGCTCGCCTGCGTGCCCGGAACGGTGCGCAGCGTGCGGTCGGTGATCGAGCGGGGCCCGCGGCCGATGGCCACGCGCCCGGACTGGGCGATCTCGCGGATGCCGAACGGCTCGAGGACGTTGAGCATCGCGGCGAGCTTGCCCGCATCGCCCGTCGCCTCGATCGTGACGGCGTCGGTGGCCACGTCGACCACCTTAGCCCTGAAGAGATTGACGGTCTCGAGCACCTGTCCGCGGGTCTGCGGGTCGGTGCGCACCTTGATCAGCATGAGCTCGCGCTCGACCGCGCTGCCCGAGTCGAGCTCGACGATCTTCAGGACGTTCACGAGCTTGTTGAGCTGCTTGGTGACCTGCTCGAGGGGCAGCTCGTCGACGTTGACGACGATCGTCATGCGCGAGATCTCGGGGATCTCTGTCTGGCCCACCGCGAGCGACTCGATGTTGAAGCCGCGGCGCATGAACAGGCTCGAGACGCGCGCGAGCACGCCGGGCGTGTTCTCGACCAGGACGGAAAGGGTGTGCTGCGTCGTCATCAGATGTCCTCGTCGTCCCAGGTGGGGGCCAGATCGCGGGCGATCTGGATGTCGTCGTTGGAGGCGCCGCCGTGGACCATCGGCCACACCATGGCGTCGCGCTCGACCACGAAGTCGATCACGACGGGTCGGTCGGTGATCGCCAGGGCCTTCTCGATCGTGGCGTCGAGGTCGGCCTCGCTGTCGCAGCGCAGGCCGACGCACCCGTAGGCGTCCGCGAGCTTGACGAAGTCGGGGATGCGACGCGCGCCGATCGACTCCGGCCCCGTGTTGAGGTCGGTGTTGGAGTAGCGGCCCTCGTACAGCAGCGTCTGCCACTGGCGCACCATGCCGAGCGAGGAGTTGTTGATGACGGCGACCTTGATCGGGATGCCCTCGAGCGCGCACGTCGCGAGCTCCTGGTTGGTCATCTGGAAGCAGCCGTCGCCGTCGATCGCCCAGACCACCGAGCCGGGCAGGCCCACCTGGGCGCCCATCGCCGCGGGGACGGAGTAGCCCATCGTGCCGGCGCCGCCGGAGTTGAGCCACTGGCGGGGACGCTCGTAGTCGACGTAGTGCGCGGCCCACATCTGGTGCTGGCCGACACCGGCGACGTACGTCGCGTCGGAGCCCGACAGCGCGCTGAGCCGCTCGATCACGGTCTGCGGGGCGAGGCCCTCGGCGGGCTTGTCGTAGCCGACCGGGAAGCGCGCCTTGATGCCCAGCACCTGCTCGCGCCACGCGGCGTAGTCGCCCTCGACGCCGTCCTCGTCGGCCTGCTTGCGCAGCGTGCCGATGAGCTCGGAGATGACCTCGCGGCAGTCACCGACGATCGGGACGTCCGCCGTGCGGTTCTTGGAGATCTCGGCCGGGTCGATGTCGGCGTGGATGACCTTGGCGAGCGGCGCAAACGACGACAGCTGGCCCGTGACGCGGTCGTCGAACCGCGCGCCGAGCGAGATCAGCAGGTCGCTGCGCTGCAGCGCCGTGACGGCGGCGACGGTGCCGTGCATGCCCGGCATGCCGAGGTGCAGCTCGTGCGAGTCGGGGAACGCGCCCCGCGCCATCAGCGTCGTGACGACCGGGATCTGGGTCAGCTCGGCGAGCATCTTGAGCTCGGCGGACGCCTCGGCCTTGATGACGCCGCCTCCGACGTACAGCACTGGCCGCTCGGCGGCGGCGATGAGCCGTGCCGCCTCGCGCACCTGCTTGCCGTGCGGGCGCGTGGTCGGCCGGTAGCCCGGCAGGGCCAGCTCGGACGGCCAGTGGAACGTCGTGGACGACTGCAGGGCGTCCTTGGCGATGTCGACGAGCACGGGGCCCGGGCGCCCGGTGCCGGCGATGTGGAAGGCCTCGGCGATGACGCGCGGGATGTCGGCGGCGTCGGTGACGAGGTAGCTGTGCTTGGTGATCGGCATCGTGATGCCGCGGATGTCGGCCTCCTGGAAGCCGTCGGTGCCGATCAGGTGCGTCGCGACCTGGCCCGTGATCGCCACGATCGGGACGGAGTCCATGAAGGCGTCGGCGATCGCGGTGACCAGGTTGGTCGCGCCCGGGCCCGACGTCGCCATGCAGACGCCCACGCGACCCGTGACCATCGCGTAGCCCTGCGCGGCGTGGCCCGCACCCTGCTCGTGGCGGACGAGGATGTGACGGATCTGCTCGGAGTCGAACAACGGGTCGTAGGCCGGCAGGATCGCGCCGCCGGGGATCCCGAAGATCGTGTCGACGCCGGCGTGCTCCAGCGACCTGACGAGGCTCTGGGCCCCGGTCAGCTGCTCCGCGATCTGCTCTGTCATGTCTGGTGCTACCTCACTGCTCGGTTCTTCGGAGGCCGGTCGGACCGGCACCTCCCCGTCTGCGACCCCGTCAAGCACGGAGCCATAAAAAAATCCCCCGGCCCCAGAAGCATTCACTGGGTGCGATCGAGGGAGACGCGATGCCTGGTGGGGCGCCGCGTCAGTGGCGTACTACGAGAAGGTGCGCATGCATGCCCCCAGCATGGGCCGTGCGCGCGCAGATATCAAGTCGCGAGACGACTCGTACCACCATGTGGACTGTTGGACGCGGGATCGGCTCCCCGATTGGCACCGACCTGTCTCGATGCGATGAGATGGGGGCGACCTGCACGAAGATGGCAGGCGCCTATCGAGGGGGAACCCACATGAAGAAGACCCTGACCGCGTTGTTCGCAGTCGCCGCCCTGTCGCTGACGTCGGCCTGCGGTGGCGGCGGAGGCGACCGCCCGACGAAGGCCGAGCTCAAGACGGCCATCACGAGCGACGACAGCGTCTTCGGCACCAAAATCCCCGAGGCGGCGGCCGACTGCATCGCCGGCGCGCTCGAGAAGTCCGACGTCTCCGACAAGACGCTGAACGCGATCGTCGAGGGCGACGAGGACTACAAGGGCAGCGACAAGGACAAGGACGCCCTCACCGGCCTGCAGTCCGACCTCACGAAGTGCGCGACGTCCGGCAGCTGATGCCGGCCGCCGGGTGACCGGCACCGCGACGACCCGGCGGGAGCCCACCTCCCGCCGGGTCTTTGGCTGCCCGGGCCGACGCGGCACGGCGGACGATCGGGTGCGACCATGAATGCTGCCCGTCCGCTGCGTCCCTCCGTCGCGGACCCGAATCCTGGAGATGCCATGAAGAAGACCCTGAGCGCGGCGTTCGTCGTCGCGGCACTGACCCTCACCTCGGCCTGCGGCGGTGGCGGCGGCGACCGCCCGAGCGCCGACGACGTCGCCGCGCAGCTGAAGAAGTCCGCCGGCAGCGCGATCACCGACAAGCAGGCCGACTGCGCCGCCAAGGCGATCGTCGACTCCGACCTCTCGGACGAGGCCGTCAAGGCCGTCGCCGAGAACGACACCGACTACAAGCCCACCGACGAGGACACCAAGGCGCAGGGCGACGCGGCCACCGAGATCGGCAAGTGCATCACGCCGAGCACGCCGGCCCCGTCGGCCACGACGCCGGCCCCGTAGCCAGACCCCAGCACCGACACGACGGCCCGGCGAGCACGCTCGCCGGGCCGTCGTGCGTCCGGCCGCGGCTCACCAGGGCGAGGCCGCGTAGTCCTTCAGGAAGACGCCGTGGACGTCGTCGCCCGCCTCACCGCGGATGATCGGGTCGTACACGCGCGCGGCCCCGTCGACCAGGTCGAGCGGCGCCTTGAAGCCCTCCTCGGCCAGGCGCACCTTGGTCGGGTGCGGGCGCTCGTCGGTGATCCAGCCCGTGTCGACGGCCGTCATCAGGATGCCGTCCTGCTCGAGCATCTCCCCCGCGCTGGTGCGGGTCAGCATGTTGAGCGCGGCCTTGGCCATGTTGGTGTGCGGGTGGCCCGGCCCCTTGTAGCGGCGGCTGAACTGGCCCTCCATCGCCGAGACGTTGACGACGTACGTGCGGCGCGCCGCGGCTGCCGCCATCGACGGCCGCAGCCGGCTGACGAGGATGAACGGCGCCGTCGTGTTGCACAGCTGCACCTCGAGCAGCTCCAGGGCGTCGACCTCGTGCACGCGCTGCGTCCAGCTGTTGACGTCGACGGTGTCGGGCACCAGTCCCCCGGCGTCGATGCGCTCGAGGTCGGCCGAGCCCGCCGCCATCGCCAGCGACGTCAGCTCGTCGGCGGTGTAGGCGTCGCCGGCCAGGACGGGGTGCGCCGACACCGATCCCACCAGCGCGGCGGGGTGCGCGTCGCTGGTGTGGCCGAACGTCAGCAGCTCGGGCAGGGGGCCGTCGGGCAGCGGCGCCGACTCGGCCTCGGCCAGCGGCGCGTAGGCGCCCGGCGTGCGCCGGACGGTCTGCGCGGCGTTGTTGATGAGGATGTCGAGGGGACCCTGCGCCGCGACGGAGTCGGCCAGGCCCACGACCTGCGCCGGGTCGCGCAGGTCGATGCCGACGATCCGCAACCGGTCGATCCAGTCGGCACTGTCGGGCATCGCGGTGAACCGGCGCACGGCGTCGTGCGGGAACCGGGTCGTGATGGTGGTGTGGGCGCCGTCGCGCAGCAGGCGCAGCGCGATGTACATGCCGATCTTGGCGCGACCGCCCGTCAGCAGGGCGCGCTTGCCCGTCAGGTCGGTGCGGGCGTCGCGCCGGGCCCGGTTCAGGGCGGCGCAGTCGGGGCACAGCTGGTGGTAGAACGCGTCGACGACGGTGTACTTCTGCTTGCAGATGTAGCAGGGCCGGGGCACCAGCAGGGTGCCGGCCGATGCGCCGGCGGCGTTCGAGACCAGCGGGATGCCCTCGGTCTCGTCGTCGATGCGGGTCGGCGAGCCCGTGGCCGTCGTGGCGACGACGGCGCGGTCGGCGGCGGCGACCTCGGCGCGCTTGGCGAGCCGGCGCTGCTTCTTGACGTCCTTGTAGAACTTGCCGCAGGCGTGACGCAGGGCGACGTAGGCCGCGTCCTCGTCCTCGAGGAACTGGGCCTCGCCAAGGACCTTCAGCGCGGTCGCGAGCTCGTCCTCGGTGAAGGACGCGGGACGTGGAGATGGCATTCCTCCATTGTCCCCGAGGCCCCGTGACAGGGCCCGCGCGGGCTCAGCGGCGCCAGAACCGCGTCCGACGGCGGGGCCGCAGCACGTGACGGTCGCCGATGGCGGCCCGGACCTCCTGCGGCACCGACGCCAGCGGCAGCACGCGGACCGTGACGACGGCCAGGTCGGCGGGCCCGGCGGCGGTCAGGAGGGCCGTCTCGAGCGCCCGCCCGACGGCGGACGGGTCGGCCGACCCGTCCGCGACCCACGCGAGGCAGCCGATCGGCGGGCTGTCGTCGACCGTGTACATCAGCGCGTGCAGCTCGCGGACGCCCTGCTCGTCGGCCGCCTGCGCGACGGCTGCCAGAGCGCCGTCGGGGATCTCGTCCCAGGTCGTGACGCGGACGGCCGCGTCGACCGGGAACGGCTCGGCGAACCGCCGGATGCCGGCCACGTAGGCGGCGGACGCCGTCATGCCGGACGTGCGCTCGGGGTCGACCTGGACGCCGACTCCCGCCGGCAGCAGCGGCAGGAGGTCACGGACCAGGATCGGCCGCAGCTCCCACGACTCGACGTGCAGCGCCTGCTCGGCGATCTCGGCGCTCGTCCACACCGCGACCATCTGCTGCCCCGGCGCCGGCTCGCTGCCCGAGAACACCCCGGTCGTCCGGTCGACGCCGATCAGCACCGACGCGAACAGGAAGTCCCACCGGGTGGCGAACGCCTGCATCAACCGCAGACGGCGCCGTCGGCGGCCGAGCTGACGAGCTTGCGGTACTTCGCGAGCACGCCCTTGGTGTACTTGGGCGGCAGGGGCTCCCACCCGACCCGGCGGGCCTCGAGCTCGTCGGCGTCGACCGCGACGTCGAGGCGCTTGTTGGCCACGTCGAGGGTGATCTGGTCGCCGTCCTTGACGAACGCGATCGGTCCCCCGTCGACGGCCTCCGGCGCGACGTGCCCGACGCACAGGCCGGTCGTGCCGCCCGAGAACCGTCCGTCGGTCATGAGCAGGACGTCCTTGCCGAGGCCGGCGCCCTTGATCGCGCCGGTGATCGCGAGCATCTCGCGCATGCCGGGACCACCCTTGGGGCCCTCGTAGCGGATCACGACGACGTCGCCGGCGACGATCGTGCCGTCCTCGAGGGCGTCCATCGCCTTGCGCTCGCCGTCGAAGACACGGGCCGTGCCGGTGAACACGTCGGAGTCGAAGCCGGCGCTCTTGACGACGGCACCCTCGGGGGCCAGCGTGCCGTGCAGGATCGTGAGGCCGCCGGTCTTGTGGATCGGCTGGTCGAGGCCGCGGATGACGTCGCCGTCGATGCGCTGCTCGATGTGCGCCAGGTTCTCGGCCATGGTCTTGCCGGTGACCGTCAGGCAGTCGCCGTGCATGAGACCGGCGTCGAGCAGCGCCTTCATGATGACGGGGATGCCGCCGACCTTGTCGACGTCGTTCATGACGTAGCGGCCGAAGGGCTTGAGGTCGCCGAGGTGCGGCACCTTGTCGCCGATGCGGCTGAAGTCCTCGAGCGTCAGGTCGACCTCGGCCTCGCGCGCGATCGCCAGCAGGTGCAGGACCGCGTTGGTCGAGCCGCCCAGCGCCATGACGACGGTGATGGCGTTCTCGAACGCCTCCTTGGTCAGGATCTGGCGGGCCGTGATGCCGCGGCGGAGCAGCTCGACGACGGCCTCCCCGGACGCGATCGCGTACTCGTCGCGGCGGCTGTCGATCGCGGGCGGGGCCGATGAGCCGGGCAGGCTCATGCCGAGGGCCTCGGCCGCCGACGCCATCGTGTTGGCGGTGTACATGCCACCGCAGGCCCCCTCGCCGGGGCAGATCGCGCGCTCGATCTTGTCGACCTGCTCGCGGGACATCTTGCCGGCCAGGCACGCGCCGACGGCCTCGAAGGCGTCGATGATCGTGACGTCCTTGCCGTCGACGTTGCCCGGCATGATCGATCCGGCGTAGACGAACACGCTGGCCAGGTCGAGGCGGGCGGCGGCCATCAGCATGCCGGGCAGGCTCTTGTCGCAGCCGGCCAGCAGGACCGATCCGTCGAGGCGCTCGGCCATCATGACGGTCTCGACCGAGTCGGCGATGACCTCGCGGCTCACGAGCGAGAAGTGCATGCCCTCGTGGCCCATCGAGATGCCGTCGGACACCGAGATCGTGCCGAACTCGAGCGGGTAGCCGCCGCCGGCGTGCACGCCCTCCTTGGCGCGCTTGGCCAGGCGGTCGAGCGACAGGTTGCAGGGGGTGATCTCGTTCCAGCTGGACGCGACACCGATCTGGGGCTTGGGCCAGTCGTCGTCGCCCATGCCGACGGCGCGCAGCATGCCTCGTGACGCGGTGGCCTCGAGGCCGTCGGTGACGGTGCGGCTGCGCGGCTTGATGTCGATCTCGTTCTCGGGGGCCATGGCCACAGATTACGACTTCGTCCGACCAGCCCGGGCAGCGGTCAGGCGTCGAAGGACACGCGAGCCGCCTCGAGGGGTGCGAACCCCGTGGCCACGTAGGCGCACAGAGCCGCCCACAGGACGCTGACGAGGGTGCCGATGATGAAGCGCTCGGCGGTGGCCGGTCGGTCGCCGCTGCGCAGCTCGGGGTAGCGGCCGAGGCCCTTGACGGCCAGGGTCAGCGCGACCCCCGACGGCATGCCGGCCACGAGCGAGCCGAACACCGCGAGCCGCTCCAGCGCCCCGACCCACGTGCCACCGCGCAGGATGTGGCCGGCCGCCTCGAGCGACTCGGTGCGATCGGTCGAGCGGTCGTCGATGACGTCGAACACCGCCGTCGTGACGACCGATCCGCCGGCCACGGCCAGCACGGACGCGACGATGCCGAGGACGCCCTGGTCGACCGAGACGCTCGCGACCACCCGGACGATCACCGCGGCGGCCAGCAGGACGGTGGCGACGGCCGCCGCGAGCACGCGGTGACGACCGGTCCAGCCGGCGACCACGGGCACGAGGGCCGCCGCGACGAGGACGAGCAGGATCATCGGGCCGCCTCCAGCAGGTGGGTCACGAGGGCACGTCCGCGCCGCTCCTCGACATAGCCTGCCACCCGGAGCCGACGGTTCATGGCCTGCGGCGAGATGCCGAGCGATGCCGCGGCTCCGGCCTGGGTATCGGCGGTCGCCATGGCGTCGACGGCCTGCCAGCCGGCGTCGCTGCGACGGTCGACGATGCCGGCGACGAGCAGCAGGGCGGTCTCGGCGTGCTCGCCACCGGACGACTCGGCCTCGACCGCGACGTGCAGGGGTGACGACTTGGCCCGCTCGACCGCCTGGCGCGCCGCGACGAACGCCGGTCCGCGGTTGGCCCTGACCGAGTCGGCGAGGGGCCGCTCGACCTCGCCGACGCCGATGCCGATCGACCATCCGCCGTCCCGCGCGAGCGTCAGCGCCATGTCGACGACGGCCTCGGGGTCGTCGAGGAGGCCCTGGACCTCGTCGCCGGCCGTGCGCTCGAACGGCCGGACCGTGCGGTCGGACGGCAGGAGGAGGTCGAGCGCCGGCACCGCGTCGGGCTCGGACCGGCTGCGCCGCTGATCGATCGTCATGACGAACATGACGGCAGGGTATCAACTTCCAGACGTTGATACCACATAATCAACGACTCATCATTGATGTGACGGGATCAGGCCCACGGCGTTGATCTGCGAGGGCGAGGCCCCGTGCCACGATGGCAGTGTGACCATCGCACTCGCCACCAGCTCGACCGCCCGCGACGTCGACGCCGACCTGCCGCTCGTCGTGGAAGCCGCCGCCGCACGCGGCACCACCGCCGAGATCGTGGTCTGGGACGACCCGACCGTCGACTGGAGCGCCTACGACACCGTGGTCGTCCGGTCGTGCTGGGACTACACGACCCGGCGCGACGAGTTCCTCGCCTGGGCGCGATCGGTGCCCACCCTGCAGAACGACGCCGCCGTCCTGGCGTGGAACACCGACAAGACGTACCTCCGACAGCTCGAGTCGGCCGGCGTCCCCATCATCGAGACGCAGTGGGACGTCGCCCCGGGAGACGACATCGGCGAGCACGACGAGTGGGTCGTCAAGCCGACGATCTCCGCGGGCTCGAAGGACACCGCCCGGTGGGGCACGCGCGACGAGGTGTGGGCGCACAGCGCAGCGCTCGTCGCGGCCGGCCGCACGTCGATGACGCAGCCGTACATCTCGTCGGTCGACGACGAGGGCGAGACCGCGATGCTGCTCTTCGCGGGCACGTTCTCGCACGCGATCCGCAAGGGTCCGCTGCTGGAGAGGGGCGAGGGCGTCCGGCAGGACCGCGACAGCCGCGAGAGCATCACGCCGCGCACCCCGAGCGACGCGCAGCGCGAGGTGGCCGAGCGAGCCGTGGCCGCCGCGTGCGACGCGATGGGCGTCGACCGCGCCCCTCTGTACGCGCGCGTCGACCTCGTGACGGCCGCCGACGGCTCGCCGTTGGTGATCGAGCTCGAGCTGACGGAGCCGAGCCTGTTCCTCCCCCACGCCGACGGCGCGGCGGGTCGCCTCGTCGATGCGGTGCTGGCGCGCACCTGATCCCTAGCGGCCGTCGCAGAACTAAGTCGTCTCCGCGGCACCATCCGGCAGGCATCGCCCGTCCACGAGCTGCCGTCGCCCGACGGGATCCTCGAGATCGACGACGTAGGGCAGCGCGCGGTTGCCCGGGCAGCGGGCAGCGCCCGGCTCGCCCGGCGTCACCTGGAACGTGACGACGATCCGGGTCCGCGACGTCCTCACGACGGGGTCGACCACGTCGCCGGTGACGCCGTCATTGCAGCCGAGGCGGGTGACGAGGGCCGTGAACGAGGTCGAGGTCGTGCTGATGGGCTGACCCGGCCCGAGCGCCCACACAGCGTCGGCGGCGCCCTCGACCTCGTGCCCCCACGACCTCGTGCCGTCCGAAGCCGCGTCTCCCTGCCCGTCCGGTGCCGCCGTGCACGACGCGACCGCGACCGCGGCGATCAACGCCGCGACCGCACGGGTCAGGAGACAGGGCATGCCGTGAACCTACAACGGCGGTGAACCGTCCCGACAGTCTTCGCGTGCCGGCGGCCACCGCCCGACGCGATTGGCATTGCAGACCCCCCGCGCCCCGTGGACAATCGGCGCGTGACCACACCGACCGCGGCCCTCGTGCGCTACTACGACGTGACGAGCGCCGACGGCACCCGCATCCGCGCCTGGACCAACGACGGCGACGGCCCCACCGTGCTGGTCTCCAACGGCCTCGGCACCAACCCGCACGCGTGGCCCTCGCTGCTGCGCGCCGGCAGCGGCGTCCGCGTGATCGGCTGGAACCACCGCGGGACGGGCGGGTCCGCGCGCCCCGACGACGGCCGCGTCGACCTCGAGTCGTTCATCGAGGACGCCATCGCCGTGATGGACGACGCAGGCCTCGACCGCGCCGTCGTGGCCGCCTGGTCGACCGGTGTCACGATCGCCTTCGAGCTGGCCACCCGTCACCCCGAGCGCGTCGCCGGCATCCTCGCCGTGGCCGGCGTCCCGGGCAACACGTTCTCGACGATGCTCGCTCCCCTCCACGTGCCGCCGCCGGTCGCGCGGGCCCTGATGGTGGGCCTGGCCCACTCGGCGACCGTCACGGGTCACGCCCTGGCGCCCGTGACCCGCAAGCTGCCGTGGACCAACTTCACGACGGACCTGGTCCGCCGGGCCCGCATCATCTCGCCCGCGGCCGACACCGCCGAGCTGCGGACGCTCCTGCAGGAGTTCTTCACGACGCACCCCGCCTGGTACGCCAAGCTCGCGCTGAGCGTGGCCGAGCACGCCCGCGTCTCGCTCAGCGACCTCGACATCCCGGTCACGTTCGTCGCCGGCCGGTGGGACGTCTTCACGGGCGCCCGCGACATGCTGACGGCCTCGCAGCGGGTCAGGGGTTCGCGTTACCGCGAGCTGCGCGGCACGCACTTCATCCCGGTGGAGTTCCCGGACGTCGTGCGCGAGGAGCTGCTCGACCTGCTGGCCCGCGTCGGCTGAGCCGGCGGTCGCCCGGCCGGCCCAGCCGGGCTACGACAGCTTCTCGAGGATCAGCTCGCGGACGCGGCCCGCGTCGGCCTGTCCGCGCATCTCCTTCATGACCGCACCGATCAGGGCCCCGGCCACGCCGAGGTTGCCGGCGCGGATCTTGGCGGCGGCATCGGGGTCGCCCTCGATCGCACGGTCGACGGCCGCACCGAGTGCGCCGTCGTCCGAGACGACCTCGAGCTTGCGCGAGACCACGACCTCCTCGGGCGTGCCCTCACCGGCGATGACGCCGTCGAAGACCGACCGCGCGAGCTTGTCGTTGATGCGCTTGGCGTCGATCAGCCCCTGGATCTCGGCGACCTGCTGCGGCGTGATGCCCAGCGCGTCGAGGTCGTGCCCCGACTCGTTGGCGCGACGCGCCATCTCGCCGAGCCACCACTTCTTGGCGGCCTGCGGCGTGGTGCCGGCCTCGACCGTGGCGACGATCAGGTCGAGCGCACCCGCGCCGATCGTGTCGCGCATGTCGAGGTCGGAGAAGCCCCAGTCGGCCTGCAGGCGCGCGCGGCGGACGGCCGGCGGCTCGGGCAGCGTGGCCCGCAGCTCCTCGACCCACTCGCGCGACGGCGAGACGGGCGCCAGGTCGGGCTCCGGGAAGTAGCGGTAGTCGTCGGCGTCGGACTTCTCACGGCCCGAGAGCGTCGTGCCGGTGTCCTCCTGGAAGTGCCGGGTCTCCTGCACGACCCTGCCCCCGGCGTCGAGGATGCCCGCGTGACGCGAGATCTCGAAGCGGACGGCGCGCTCGACCGACCGGAACGAGTTGACGTTCTTGGTCTCCGAGCGGGTGCCGAGCGTCGTGGAGCCCTTGGGCTTGAGCGACAGGTTGACGTCGGCGCGCAGCGATCCCTGGTCCATGCGGACGTCGGAGACGCCGAGGCCGCCGATGAGGTCGCGGACGTGCGACACGTAGGCGCGGGCGACCGCGGGCGCCTTCTCGGGCGGCACCTCGATCGTGCGGGTGACGATCTCGATCAGCGGGATGCCGGCCCGGTTGTAGTCGACCAGCGAGAAGTCGGCGCCGTGGATGCGTCCGGTGGAGCCGCCGACGTGCAGGGCCTTGCCGGTGTCCTCCTCCATGTGGGCGCGCTCGATCTCGATGCGGAAGGTCTCGCCGTCCACCTCGACGTCGACGTACCCGTCGAAGGCGATGGGCTCGTCGTACTGCGACGTCTGGAAGTTCTTCGGCATGTCGGGGTAGAAGTAGTTCTTGCGCGCGAAGCGGCACCACTGCGCGATCTCGCAGTTGAGCGCCAGGCCCATGCGGATCGCGGACTCGACGGCCTTGGCGTTGACGACCGGCAGGGCGCCGGGCAGGGCCAGGCACACGGGGCAGACCTGCGTGTTGGGCTCGGCGCCGAACTCGGTCGGGCAGCCGCAGAACATCTTGGTCGCGGTGTTGAGCTCGATGTGGATCTCGAGCCCCATGACGGGGTCGTAGCGGGTGAGGGCTTCCTCGAAGGGAACCAGCGTCTCGACGGTCATCGGATGGCCTCCAGCTCGGGTGCGCGGGACAGCAGCGTGCCGCCCCACTTCTGCTCGAGCAGCTGCTCGAGTGCGGCCGCCGCGTTGTAGAGGCGGTCGTCGGCCTTCTGGGGGGCCAGGAACTGCAGGCCCACCGGCAGGTCGTCCTCGTCGGCCAGGCCGACCGGCAGCGACAGGCCCGGGATGCCGACGAGGTTCGCCGGGATCGTGGCGACGTCGCCGAGGTACATCGCCAACGGGTCGTCGAGCTTGTCGCCCAGCGGGTAGGCGGTGGTCGGGGACGTCGGCGAGACCAGCACGTCGACGTCGGCGAACGCCGCCGCGAAGTCGCGCGACAGGATCGTGCGGACCTTCTGCGCCGAGCCGTAGTAGGCGTCGTAGTAGCCGCTCGACAGGGCGTAGGTGCCGAGGATGATGCGGCGCTTGACCTCGTCGCCGAACCCCGCGTCACGGCTCGAGGCCATGACCTGCTCGGCGCTGGGGTCGTCGACGCCGGCGGGGGGCACGCGCACGCCGTAGCGCATCGCGTCGAACTTGGCGAGGTTGCTGCTCGCCTCGCTCGGCATGACGAGGTAGTACGCGCCGAGCGCGTACCTCAGGCTGGGGATCGACACCTCGACGACCTCGGCGCCCGCGGACGTCAGGAGCTCGACGGCCTCGGTGAAGCGGGCCTCGACACCGGGCTGGAAGCCCTCGCCGCCCAGCTCGCGCACGATGCCGATGCGCAGCCCCTTGACGTCGGCCCGGCGGGCCGCGGCGACGACGGCGGGCACCGCGTCGGGGATGCTCGTGGAGTCCATGGGGTCGTGACCCGCGATCAGCTCGTGCAGCAGAGCGGCGTCGAGCACCGTGCGGGTGACGGGCCCGGCCTGGTCGAGGCTGCTGGCCATCGCGACGAGGCCGTAGCGGCTGACCCCTCCGTACGTCGGCTTGACGCCGACCGTGCCGGTCAGCGCGCCCGGCTGACGGATCGAGCCACCGGTGTCGGTGCCGATCGCGAGCGGGGCCTCGAAGGCCGCGACCGCGGCGGCCGACCCACCGCCCGAGCCGCCCGGGATGCGGGTCGTGTCCCACGGGTTGTGGGTCGGCCCGTACGCGGAGTGCTCGGTGGACGAGCCCATCGCGAACTCGTCCATGTTGGTCTTGCCCAGGATCGGCAGGCCGGCAGCCTTGATGCGGGCCGTCACGGTCGCGTCGTACGGCGGGATCCAGCCGTCGAGGATCTTCGAGCCGCACGTCGTCGGCATGCCCTTGGTCGCCAGCACGTCCTTGATCGCGATCGGCACGCCGGCCAGGTACGGCAGCTGGTCGCCGTCGGCGCGGCGCCGGTCGACGTCGGCGGCCGCGGCCAGCGCGCCCTCGGCGTCGACGTGCAGGAACGCGTGGATCGATCCGTCGACGGACTCGATGCGGTCGACGAGCGCCCGGGTCACCTCGACGGAGGAGACCTCCTCGGCCGACAGGGCGCGTGCGAGCTCGTCGGCGGTCTTGCGGGTCAGGTCGCTGCTCATGTCAGCCCTCTCCCAGGATCTTCGGGACCAGGAACCGCTGCTGGTCGGAGGCGGGTGCCGCGGCGAGGGCGTCGGCGGGCGCGAGACTCGGACGGACGACGTCCTCGCGGAAGACGTTGTCGACCGGCACCGGGTGGCTCATGGCCGGGACGTCGTCGCCGGCGGCCTCCTGGACGCTCGCGACGTGCTCGAGGATCGCGGGGAGCTCGGTGGCGAGGTGGTCGAGCTCAGCGTCGCTGAGGTCGATGCGGGCGAGGCCGGCCAGATGGACGACGTCCTCGCGGGAGATACCCGTGACGGGCTCAGACATACAGGTCCTTCGAGATGAGTGGACTCGCTGGTGGGTCGAGCTGGTGACGTACTCGCCCATCCTAGTGACCCGGCCGGACACCCTCCACGGGGTGTCGTGGGACCGCGGGATGCCCGATTCTCTGTCAGGATCGGCCCATGGAACCAGCGCGCATCTCCCGGGTCGACCACGCCGGACTGACCTTCGACGTCATCGACTCCGGCCCGCTCGACGGCGTCCCCGTCGTCCTCCTGCACGGCTTCCCGCAGCGGGCCACGTCGTGGGCCGCGGTGTCGGAGCACCTGCACGCCGCGGGGCTGCGGACGTACGCGCTCGACCAGCGCGGCTACTCCCCCGGCGCACGCCCCCTGTCGCGCTTCGCGTACGGCATCGACGAGCTCGTGGCCGACGCCAAGGCCCTGGTCGACGAGATCGGCACGCCCGTCCACGTCGTGGGCCACGACTGGGGATCGGCGGTCGCATGGGCCGTCGCCGCCGCGCACCCCGCCGACGTCCTGTCGCTGACGGCGGTCTCCGTCGCGCACCCCGCCGCCTTCATGCGGTCGATGGTCAGCAGCTCGCAGCTGCTGAAGTCGTACTACATGCTGGTGTTCCAGCTGCCCGTCCTGCCCGAGCGGATGCTCAGCCGCCGTGGCGGCCTGGGCGAGCGCATCCTGCGCGCGTCCGGCATGGACTCCCGCATGATCGAGACGTTCCGCGACGAGATCGTCGCCGACGGCGCGCTGCGGGGCGGTCTCGGCTACTACCGCTCGATCGTCCGGTCGGCCGGGTCGTTCGGCCGCACGGTCCCGGTGCCCACGACGTACGTGTGGAGCGACGGCGACACGGCCCTCGTGCGGCGCGGGGCCGACCTGACACCGCAGTTCGTCACGGGTCCGTACGAGCTCGAGGTCATCGCGGGCGCGACGCACTGGATCCCCGACCAGCACCCCGCCGAGCTCGCCGACATCGTCGTGCGCCGGGTCGGCTCGGTCTAGACGACGTCGCAGACGTCCTCGTCGCGCCGGAACGAGAACGACCGGTGCCCCACGAAGCTCAGCAGGGTCGTGATCAGCACGACGACCCCTTGGGCCAGCACGGGCGGCACGCCCACGACCTCCACCAGGACCGGCAGGACGGCGGCGTTGACGCCGATCGAGACCGCGTAGACCGACACGAACCGCACCAGGTCGCGCAGGACGTGACCGTGCACGACGAACACGAGGCGTCGGTACAGGACGAACGCGACGGAGATGCCGACCGCGTACGAGCACAGCAGGCTCAGCAGGTAGCCGAAGCGCACGTCGTGGAAGACCCAGAGGGTCAGGGCACCGAACGTCAGGTAGCCCAGGACGGTGTTGAAGCCGCCGACGAGCACGAAGCGCACCTTCTGGTCGGCGAGGAGACGCCTGATCGTCATGACGCGCGCACCAGTCGTCGCACCGCGGCGAGCCGGTCGTCGCTCGCGTGCAGCTCGCTCCACCGGTTGCGCGGCGACCACCGGCGGAAGCGGCCGCACGGCGTGACCGACGTCGACCTCCCGGCCTCGACGTCGCGCAGGCACGCCTGGCAGCACCCGCGGTGGTGGATGCTCGCGTGCCGGCACCGCAGGCACCCCTCGTCGTCCGCCACCTCGCGCGGCCACAGCATCCAGAGCGCGGCGATCAGCGGCGGGCCGACCAGGAGCCCGGCCCACCCCCACCACGACCACAGCCCGACACCCACGACGGCGACCTGGACGAGCACCAGCGCCGTCGTCACGGCTCGCTCGGCCCACGCCGGCACGACAGGTCTACGCACCTCGCAATGCTAGTGGTTCCCCCGCTCCGGCGAGGAGCGGAGTCAGTCGGGGACGGGGGCGAGGTGCGCGTGCACCTGGGCGACGGCGCCCGCCCCCTCGCCGCTGGCCGAGGCGACGCGCTTCATCGACCCGGCCCGGACGTCGCCCGCGGCGAAGACTCCCGGCACGGTCGTCTCGAGGGGTGCCGGGGGCAGTCCGTCGCGCCACCTGTCTCTCGGGATGTCGCGACCGGTCAGGACGAACCCCCGCTCGTCGCGTGCCACGTCGTCGGGCAGCCAGTCGCACTCCGGCTCGGCCCCCAGCAGCAGGAACAGGCCGTCGGCCGGCAGCCGCTCCGGCTCGCCGCCGGCACCCTGCAGCGCGATCCACTCGAGGTGCCCCTCGCCGTCGCCGTCGACGACCCGCGAGCCGACCCGCACCGTGATGTCGTCATGGGTGGCGATCTCGTCGACCAGGTAGGCCGACATCGTCTCGGACAGCGACGCCCGGCGCACGACGATCGTCACGCTGCGGGCGAAGCGCGCGAGGTGCAGCGCGGCCTGCCCCGCCGAGTTGCCACCCCCCACGACGAAGACGTCACGCCCCTCCATCTCGCGCGCGACGCTGGTGGCGGCGCCGTAGTGCACCCCCGTGCCGACCAGACGCTCGAGGCTCGGCACGCCGAGCCGCCGGTAGCGCACGCCGCACGCCACCAGCACCGCCCGGGCGCGCAGGACGCCGTCGTCGTACGCGACCTCGTGCAGCGTGCCCGGCGTCAGGTTGGTCGCGGCCCGCCCGGTGAAGATGCGCGCGCCGAACCGCGTCGCCTGCAGGCGGGCACGGAAGGCCAGGCGCATGCCGGAGACGCCGCGCGGGAAGCCCAGGTAGTTGCGGATCATCGAGCTCGTGCCGGCCTGACCACCCACCGCCTCGGGATCGAGCACGACGGTGCGCAGCCCCTCGGACGCCCCGTACACGGCTGCCGCCAGGCCGGCGGGCCCGGCGCCGATGATCAGCAGGTCGGCCACGTAGTCGTCGCCCAGGTCGCGCGGCGACCCGTAGTAGGCGCTGGCCACGAGCCGGTCGGTGGCCCCGGCGATCGTCGGACGCCCGTACGCCGACACGAGCGGCAGGGGCGCGTCGTCACCGACCTCGTCGAGCAGCTCGCGGCCGACCGGGCTGTCGGGGCGGTAGCGGCTCCACGGCGAGCCCATGCGGTCGAGGAAGTCACGGATGCCCGCGACGGCGGGCTGGGTGCCGTCGTCGACGATGCGGACGCCTGCCACCTCGGGCCGCGACGTCGTGGTCGCCCACTCCGACAGGTACTCCGTGATCGCGGTGTGGAACTCCTCGTCGCGCGGACCCTGCGGGATCAGCAGGTACGTGTCGAGACGGCCGACGGCCAGGGCGGGTCGCAGCACCTCGAGCGCCGCCTGGAACGTGCCGGCCGGCACCAGGACGACGCGACGGCTGCTGGGCGACAGACGTCGCAGCTCGTCGACGAGGTCGAGCGCGCTGCCGTCGAGGGCGTGGTCGACGCCCAGGAGCGCGATCTGGCGGCCGTCGTCGAGCAGCGAGACGGCCTCGTCCACGACCACCTCGGGCCCCAGCAGGGTGCGCACGTCGTAGTCGCGGGAGTACCGGCTGCGGAACTCGTCCTCCAGCACGTCACGGCTGTCGGCGGTGGCAGCGAGCAGGATGACGGGCTTCTGGCGCGCAGACTCGGTCATGCGCGAAAAGTAGCAGTCCCTAGGCTGTGCTCATGCCACCTCAGAAGCCGACCGACCTGGGCCCGCTCGACGCCGCGGCGTTCCTGTGCGAGGTCGCGATGGTCGTGCTCCTCGTGCTGGCGGGCCACGGGTTCGCCGACGGCTGGCGCGGGTGGGCCGTGGGCGTCTTCCTGGCGCTCGTCGCGATCGCGATCTGGGCGCAGTGGATGTCGCCCACCTCGGTGCGCCGGCTCGAGCTGCCGACCCGGCTGGTCGTGCAGATCATGCTGTTCGTCACGACGGCGCTCTACGCCGCGGCCGGCGGGCTCGTGTGGGCCGGCCTGGGCTTCGCAGCGATCGCGACGGCGGTCTTCGTCGCGCTGTCGCGTCAGGACGCCTGACCCGGCGGCAGCGGCAGGCGCCGCACGCTGCCGAACCACCGCTCCGTCCGGTCGATCGGATCGGTGAACGCGATCTCCTGCGCGAGCAGCTGCAACGGCGTCGTGAAGTCGTCGATCGCGACGTCCCGGACGACCGGGTACAGCGGGTCGTCCACGATCGGGATGCCCAGCCCGGCGAGGTGCACCCGCAGCTGGTGGGTGCGTCCGGTGCGGGGCGTCAGCCGGTAGCGACCGAGGCCGCCCTCGCCCGCGTCCACCAGCTCGACGAGCGTCTCGGCGTTGACCGGCGCACCGGGCACGACCTCGGCCTGCCAGCTGCCACGCCGCTTGACCAGGTGGTTCGTGACCGTGCACGGCAGCTCGAGGTCCGCGCGCACGGGCGCCAGCGCACCGTACGTCTTGCGGACCGTCCCCCGCTGGAACATCGTCTGGTACGGCCCCCGCCACCGCCGCTCGGTCGCGAGCATGAGCAGCCCGGACGTCACCCGGTCGAGCCGGTGCAGGGGCGACAGCTCCGGCAGCCCGAGCTCGTCGCGCAGGCGCACGACGACGCTCTGGCGGATGTGCTGGCCGCGCGGGATCGACGACAGGAACGCCGGCTTGTCGACGACGACGAGCCGCTCGTCGCGGTGGACGACGTGGATCTCACCCGGCACCTCGACCTCGTCGGGCAGGTCGCGGTGGAACCAGACGAACGTGTGCGGCGTGTACGGCTCGTCGTCGCGGACGGGCGTCAGGTCGTCGTGCACGAACCGGCGCTCGGCCAGCATCGCGGCGATGTCGACGCGCTCGGGCAGGCGGTCGCGCAGCCACGCGCCCATCGTCGGCCACGGGTCGGGGCGGGGCACGCCGCGATCGGGCGTGCGCAGCCAGGCGGCGGCGAGCCCGTGGCGTGGCGGCAGCGGCGAACGGGGAGGCACTACTGCGGCGACAGCCGGCTGCGCAGCGGCGGCAGCTCGGGACGGATCGAGCTGTGGAAGGCGCCCCGGAACAGCACGACGTGGTCCTCGTCGTCCCACCGCGCTCCGACGACCTCCTCCAGCGCGCCCATGGCGTCCGGCCGTCCCGACACGAACCGGCGCCACTGCTGGGGCGTCGCGTGCAGCAGGAAGATCTCGCCGTCGTCCTCGACGACCTCGACGACGCCGTGCCGCACGAGATTGGCGTTGCCGTACGAACGACGCAGGGCCTCCTCGACCTCCGGCACGTCGACGGGGGGCCGCGGGCCCGGCTCGACGGTCTCGTGGACGATCGACGACCGCCACCGGGCCAGCGCGAACGTCGCGTACGACCCGGCGTCGTCGAGCCCGCTGGCCACCCGCCAGGCCCGGTCGAACAGCAGCCGCGACGTGACCGTGTCGTGGCCGTCCTCGACCGTCAGCAGCAGGTCGTCGAACCCGTCGTCGCCGCGCACCACGCGCAGCGCGGTGATCCGGTACTCGTCGCCGTACCCGTCGCTGCGGTCGAGACCGTCGGCGACGGCGTCGGCCGCGAAGATGGCCCGCAGCGCCTCGACGAGCTCGTCGTCCGTCACGCCGGCACCGGCCGGCAGCCGGGGTTGAACACGCGCACCGTCGACGGCGGGTCGTCCACGAGCCGCGACGCCGACGGGACGGGCCGGCGGGCGAGGCCCCCACCGCAGTTGGGGCACACGCCGCGCAGGACGGTGGTGGCGCACTCCAGGCACCACGTGCACTCGTAGCTGCAGATCAGGACGTCCGGCGACGACGGGTCGAGGTCGGTGTCACAGCACTCGCAGCTCGGGCGGATGTCCAGCATGGGTCCAGTATGGGGCTCGCGGGCGCGGGCGCGGGCAACGACGCATCGCGTCAGTCGCGGGCAGCGGCGCATCGCGTCAGTCGCGGACGCCGAGCAGGCGCACGACCTCGTCGGAGGCGTAGAACGGTGCCAGCTCGGCCCTCAGCACCCGCTCGAGCTCGCCGGACTCGACGAGCGTCCCGACGACGGCGGGCGCGAACCGCACGACGTCGGCCACGAGGTCGGCTCGGTCGAGGTCGAGCTGCTCGAGCAGCTCACCGGGCGTGTAGCCGCCGAACGCCTCGAAGAACCCGTCGACGACGGCGTGGCCGAGCGCCACCACGCGGGGGTGGCCGAGGACGGAGACCGTCAGGTCGTGGGCCGCGTCGACGACGCCCGACACCTGCTCGACGTCGGCGTCGTCGCCGAGACCGCGCACGGGCTCGGCCGCGACGAGGTCCCACACCTGCAGCACCGCGTCGCGGGTCGTCGGATCGCGCAGGGTGTCGACGATGATGCGGTTCAGTCGGCGCACCGCCAGCGTGCCGCCCTTGCCGGCCGTGTCGGCCAGCAGGCCGTCGAGCTGCTTGTCGGCCGCGCCGACCATGCCCGCCGCCGCCTTGGTGCCCATCGACAGCAGGGAGCCGAGGCCGGGCACCTTGTCGGCGACCGCCTGGTTCGCCGCGATCGCCTCGCCCACGATGCGGCCCATGAAGCGGGTCGCGGTGGCGCCGACCAGCGGGCTCGCGGTGAGCCGCTCCAGCGCGCGCTCGAGCACGGGCGTCAGCGCCAGCGTCTCGTCGAGCAGTCGCTCGACCTGCTCGCGGTCGACGACGTCGCCGAGTGGGAAGGCCTCCGCCGGGCCCGCGACCGCGAGCTCGCGGCCGAGCTCGATGAACGCGGCGACGGCGGGGCTGCCCGGCACGTCGGTCAGCGCCCTGCCGACGACGACCTTGACGGCCTCGGGGTCGACCAGGTCGGCGAGCTGATGACCGTCCGCCGCGTCGAGCACCGCGGTCGCGATCCGCGTCACGGTCACGGTCAGCTCGTCGCCCGTCAGGCGGGCGAGGTGGAAGGCGACCTGGGCGTCGAGCAGTCGGTCGCCGAGCGGCACGGCGTCGTCGGTGGGCACACCCCGACGGTACGTCACCCGCGCCGTCCGGGTGGGCCGATCGGCGGGCCGCGGGTCAGGCGGTCGTCAGGCCCTCGCGCACCTCGTCGAGCGCCGTGTCGATCGTGACGCGCGGCGACCAGCCCCAGGCCCGCGCCCGGTCGGCGACGATGCGACCGGTCCAGGCGGGCCCGTCGTCCCACACCGGCGCGACGTCGACCGCGTCGGCGACGACCTGCACGTAGTCGCGCATCGGCACGGCACCGGCGGCGACGTTGACGGGCGTGCACCCGCCGAGCACCGGGCCCTCGGAGGCGTCGTCACCCGGGGTGACGACGCCGACCGCGACGTCCGCGGCGAGGGCCGCGAGGTCCGTGACGTGCACCCAGGCGAACGACTGGTCGGCGAGCGCGTGCCGGTGCTCCTCGTCGTCGCGCATCCCGGCGGGCCGCAGCGTGTTCCAGACCGACGACTCGCCCGTTCCGAGGATCGCCGGGGGCCGCAGCAGCACCCGCGTGATGCCGTCGACCCGGGCGAGGGCGGCGTCGGTGTCGCGCTTGGTGACGCTGTAGTCGTTCGCGTCGTCGCCGACCAGGGCCGAGCCCTCGGACACGTCGCCGACGCCCGGCGACCTGTCGTAGACCGCAGCGGTCGACACGTGCACCAGGATGGCGACGCCGGCGTCGGCCGCGGCCTGCGCGATCGTGCCGGTGCCGACGACGCCGATCTGCTGCTGGGCCTCGCGGTCGGACTGCATCGGGTGCACCGTCGTGACGACGGCGTCGGCACCCCGGACCGCCTGCGCGGCGACGGTCGGGTCGGTGAACTCCCCGACGACCTCCTCGACGCCCGGGAGGGACGGTGCGGTGCCGGCCCGGCGCACGACGGCGCGCACCGTGGCGCCACGTGCCACCAGGGCGTCGCACACCCGGGCGCCGACGAAGCCGTTGGCGCCGGTCACGACGACGGTGGGGCGGGGGGACGTGTCAGGGCTCGAGGGGGACGTCATGCGCTCCACTGTGCCACCGGCCGACCACTCCCACCGGTCGACGGCTCACGCCGACTGGATGAGGTCCCAGCCGTTGCCGTAGAGGTCGTCGAACACCGCGACGGTGCCGTAGGCCTCGTGGCGCGGCTCCTCGCGGAAGCGCACGCCGGCCGCGACCATGTGGCGGTGGTCGCGCTCGAAGTCGTCGGTCTCGAGGAAGAACAGCACGACTCCCCCGCCCTGGCGACCGACCGCGGCCCGCTGCTCGTCGCCCAGCGCGGGCTTGAGCACCAGCGCGGCCCCCGCGCCGCCCCGCGGGGCCACGACGGTGCGGCGCCGGTCGGGCCCGATCTCGTCGGAGACGACCTCGAAGCCGAGCATCTCGCGGAAGAACGTCAGCGCCTCGTCGATGTCGTGGACGAGGTAGTTGATCGACGCGATCGACGGCATCAGGCGTCGTCCCCCTCGGCGTCCGGCTCCGGATCGGCCTCGGGCGGCGGCCCCTCGGCGAGCAGCTTCTCGAAGCCGGCCTCGTCGAGGATCGGGCGGCCGAGCTCCTCGGCCTTGTCGGCCTTCGAGCCGGCGTTCTCGCCCACCACGACGAAGTCGGTCTTCTTCGAGACCGAGCCCGACGCCTTGCCGCCCCGGGCGATGATCGCCTCCTTGACGGAGTCGCGGGTGAACCGCTCGAGCGAGCCCGTCACGACGATCGTCAGCCCCTCGAGGGTGCGGACGATCGACGCATCGCGCTCGTCGGCCATCACGACACCCGCCTCGCGCCATTGGCGGACGATGTCGGCGTGCCAGTCGACGGCGAACCAGTCGACGACGGCCTCGGCGATCGTCGGGCCGACGCCGTCGACGGCCGACAGCGTCTGGACCGGGTCGTCGACCGCCAGGACGTCCTGGATCGCCTGCATCGTGCCGAAGTGCGTCGCGAGCGCCCGGGCCGCGGTCGGGCCCACGTGCCGGATCGACAGGGCGACCAGCACCCGCCACAGCGGCTGCGTCCTGGCCTTCTGCAGGTTGTCGAGCAGGGCGAGGCCGTTGGCGCTCAGCACCCGGTCACCCGCTCCGTCCTCGATCTCCTTCTTCCTGGCCGCGCGCGTGTAGAGCGGCACCGTGAGCAGCTGCTCGGCCGTCAGTGCGAACAGACCGCCCTCGTCGACCAGCACACCGGCCTCGAGCAGGGCCGTGGCGCCCTCCCAGCCGAAGACCTCGATGTCGAAGGCACCTCGACCGCCGACGTGCGTCAGCCGCTCCCGCAGCTGCGACGGGCACGAGCGGGTGTTGGGGCACCGGATGTCCTTGTCGCCCTCGCGCGACGGCGCGAGCGGCGTGCCGCACGACGGGCAGTCGGTCGGGAACACGAACTCGCGCTCGGACCCGTCGCGCAGCGCCACGACGGGGCCGACGATCTCGGGGATCACGTCGCCGGCCTTGCGGAGCACGACCATGTCGCCGATCAGGACGCCCTTGCGGGTGACCTCGTACTGGTTGTGCAGCGTCGCCATCTCGACGGTCGACCCGGCGACGCGGATGGGCTCCATCACGCCGTAGGGGGTGACCCGTCCGGTGCGGCCGACGTTGACGCGGATGTCGAGCAGTCGGGTGTTGACCTCCTCGGGCGGGTACTTCCAGGCGATCGCCCACCGCGGCGCCCGAGACGTCGACCCGAGCCGACGCTGGCGGTCGACCTGGTCGACCTTGACGACGACGCCGTCGATCTCGTGCGACACGTCGTGCCGGTGCTCGCCGTAGTAGGCGATGAACTCCTCGACCTCCGTCAGGTTCTCCACGACCTTCGCCCGATCGCTGGTGGGGAGCCCCCACGCGTGCAGCGCCTCGTAGGCCTGGCTCTGGCGCACGGGGCTGAAGCCCTCGCGGTAGCCGAGGCCGTGGCACACCATCGACAGCGGACGGCTCGCGGTGACCGAGACGTCCTTCATGCGCAGGGTGCCGGCCGCGGCGTTGCGGGGGTTGGAGAACGGTGTCCTGCCCGACTCGGCCCAGGCGGCGTTGAACTCCTCGAACGCCTTGGTCGGGAAGAACACCTCGCCGCGCACCTCGACGTAGGCGGGGACGGGGAACTCGTCGGACGGCTGCAGCTCGTGCGGGATGACCGAGATCGTGCGGACGTTGTTGGTGACGTCCTCGCCGACGCGTCCGTCGCCGCGCGTCACGCCGCGGGTCAGGCGGCCGTCCTCGTACGTCAGCGAGATCGCGAGCCCGTCGACCTTGAGCTCGCACAGGAACTCGGCGTCGTCGACCCCCTCGCGCACGAGTCGTCCGTGCCAGGCCTCGAGCTCCTCGGAGCTGAAGGCGTTGTCGAGGCTGTACAGCCGCTCGCGGTGCTCGTAGGCCTCGAACGACGACGACGCGCGTCCGCCGACGGTCTGGGTCGGCGAGTCGGGGGTGCGCAGCTCGGGCAGCTGCTCCTCGATCTGCTCGAGCTCGCGCATGAGGTCGTCGTACTCGGCGTCGGCGACGGTCGGCGAGTCGTCGACGTAGTAGCGCTCGCGGTGCTCGACGAGCGTCTCGGCCAGCGCCTTGTGCTGCTGCCTCAGCTCGTCGTCGGTCGCGTCGTTCGCGTCGTTCGCCATGCGCCGACTTTATCGCCGCACGGGGACAGTGCCGCGCTCAGCGGTCGGGCAGGGCGAACGACGGGTAGCCCGACCCCGCACCCGGCGACTCGACGCTGAGCGATCCGGCCACGGCCGCCGCCTCGACGCACTCGCGCAGGCCCAGACCGCGCGCCAGCCCCGCGGCCAGCACCCCCACGAACGCGTCGCCGGCCCCCGTCGTGTCCACGACCCGGCGAGGGGCCGGCGAGGGCACGTGGCGGACGCCGTCGGCGGTCACGAGCACGGCACCCTGCGCACCGAGCGTCACGACCGCGCTCCGGCACCGCAGCAGCAGGGCGTCACGGGCGTCGACGACGTCGTCCGCGTCGCGCACGGTCCGCCCCAGCAGCTCGGACGCCTCGTGCTCGTTGACGACCAGGGGGTCGGCGACCGCGACGACGTCCGGCACGTCGCGGTACGGGGCCAGGTTGACCACGACGCGGGTGCCGGCGTCGGCCGCGGCGCCGACCGCCTCGGCCACGACGACCTCGGGCACCTCGCTCTGCACCACGAGGACGTCCGCCGAGCGGACGCGCGAACGTCCTGACCCGTCGAGCACGACCTCGGCGTTGGCGCCCATCGCGACGACGATCTGGTTGCGTCCCTCGGCGTCGACGAAGACGTAGGCCGTGCCGGTCTCGGCGTCCGGCGACGTCGTGACGTCCGTGACGTCGACCCCGGCGTCGGCGAGGGCGGCCCGTAACGTCTCGCCGTGGGTGCCGTCTCCCACGGCCCCGACGAGCGAGACCGCCGTGCCGGTGCGGGCGACGGCCATCGCCTGGTTGGCGCCCTTGCCACCGACGCCCTCGCGCCGCCCCGTCGCCGCGATCGTCTCGCCCTCGCCGGGGAGCCGCTCGACGCTCACGACCTCGTCGCGGTTGATGCTGCCGACCACCACCACCTCGTGCGTCATCGCACCAGTGTCCTGCCACCGTCGATGACCAGGACGTGGCCCGTCACGAAGCCGCCGGCCTCGCTCGCGAGGTACTGGAACCCCGCGGCGATGTCGTCGGCCCGTCCCACCCGGCGGACCGGCTGACCGGATGCGGTGTCGGCGACCCCGTCCGGTCCGAGCGAGTTGACGGGGTCCAGCGTCTGCGGCGTCTCGATGATGCCCGGAGCGATGGCGTTGACCGTGATGCCCGACGGCCCGAGCTCGGCCGCGAGCGCCCGCACCATGCCGGTGATCCCGGCCTTCGCCGCGGCGTAGTGCGCGTGCGCGTCCCAGGCCTCGATGACGCCGACCGTCGACGTCGTGGCCAGCATCCGGCCGGATCCCGCGGCTCGCATGGCCGGCAGTGCTGCCCGGAACAGCCGCCACACGCCCGTCAGGTCGACGTCGATCGTGTCGTTGAAGTCGGCCTCGGTCATCTCGGCGAGCGGGGCGATCCGGGCGATCGCCGCGTTCGCCACGACGACGTCGACCCGTCCGAAGCGATCGACGGCCGTCGCGACGAGCCGCTCGACGTCGGCCTCGCTGCGCACGTCCACGCCGACGACCTCGACGGCCGCGCCGGCAGCCGTCGCGTCGGCCACGACCGCGCTCATGTCGTGGCCGTCGACGGCGTGGTCGGCGAGCACCAGGGATGCGCCCGCCTGGGCGAACCGGCGGGCTGTCGCCGCCCCGATGCCCGATCCGGCGCCCGTGATGACGGCCACCTGGCCCTTCAGGCTGAACACGTCGCTCATCGTCTCTCCTCCATCGATCTGTCAGGTCTAGTACGCGGTCCAGCCACCGTCGACCGACAGCACGCTGCCCGAGACGAAGGTGCTGTCGTCCGACGCCAGGTAGAGCGCCGCCCCGGCCACGTCCTCGGGACGTCCGAGGCGCGGGAACGGGGTGCGCGACAACGAGAACTCCGTCGCCGCGTCGACCGTGCCCTCGTCGAGGTACGCGCGCTCCCCCGGGTGGTCGCCGGTGATGATGCGTCCGGGGGCGATCGCGTTGACCACGATGCCCCACCGCGCGTAGTCCACCGCGAGCTGCCGCGTGAGCTGGATGACACCGGCCTTCGCGACCGCGTACCCGAGGGCCGCGGGCGGAGCGGTGATGCCGAGCTGCGATGCCATGTTGACGACCCTGCCCCGCACCCCTGTGATCTCGTCCTGGTCGACCATGGCGCCGACGAACGTCCGGCACATCACGAACTGCGACGTGAGGTTGAGCGCGAGGTGGAAGTCCCACTCCTCGTCCGTGGTGTCGAGCAGCGTCGACCCGCCGAACCGGCCGGCGTTGTTGACCAGGACGTCCACCCGTCCGTGGATCGCCAGCGCCGCCTCGAGGGCCGACTCGGCGCCCTCGGTGCGCGTGACGTCGCACCTCACGGCCGTCACCGAGGCGTCCGGACCGTGCAGGTCGGCGACCCGGGAGGCGATGTCGTCGCGGATGTCGCACGCCACCACGTGGGCGCCCTCCGCCAGGAAGCGTGCCGTGATCGCGGCGCCGAGGCCCGCGGCCGCCCCCGTGACGACCGCCGTCCTGCCGCGGAGACGGGTCATGCGGGGGTGCCTGCGGTCAGCGCCGCCACCAGCACCTCGGGGAAGCCGCCGTCCGTCTCGAGCACGACCCGGCAGTTGCCGCCGGTGATGTCGGTGAACCCCCGGTAGCGGGTGCGCGTGTCGCAGATCGTCGCACCGCGCCCCGGGCCGTCCGTGCAGTCGACGACCACGTCGATCACGGGGGCCGTCACCGGCACGACGTCGCCCGTCAGCACCCCTGCGGCCAACGCGTCGTGGCACGGGGAGCTGCGGTGGCCGTACGACTCCGTGCCGTAGGCGGCGAAGTAGAACTCGGTCGCGGCCGAGACGAACGCGGCCTCGGGAGAGCCGTCGGCGTCCAGGGCGGTCCGGTGGTCGTCGGTGAGGACCTCGCGCATCGTGACGTCGAGCGGCACCAGCGTCGTCTCCCACGCGGCCGAGATGACGGTCTGCGCGCCCTCGGGATCGTGGATGATGTTGGCCTCGGCCGCGGGCGACTGGTTGCCGGGCGCGTCCGCGGCACCGCCCATGATGACGACGTCGTGGACGCGGTCGGTCAGTCCGTAGATCGCCTCCAGCGCGTGGGCCAGGTTGGTGAGCGGGCCGATCGCCAGGATCCTGAGCTCGCCCGCGTGCTCGGTCGACAGACGGTCGATCAGCTCGACCGCCGTCTCCTCGACGGGTCGGGCCGTCACGTCGAGCGGCAGCCCCGCGTCGCCGAGGCCGTCGCTGCCGTGGACGTGCGTGGCCAGGTAGGTGACCTCGCCGACGAGCGGGCGCTCGGCCCCCACCGCCACCGGGACGTCCGTGCGACCGACCAGCTCGAGCACACGGAGGCTGTTGACCGCGCACTGTCGCGCCGTGTTGTTGCCGAACACCGTCGTCACGCCGACGAGCTCGACGTCGTCGTGGGCCGACAGGTACAGCAGTGCCATCGCGTCGTCGATGCCGGTGTCGCAGTCGACGAGCACAGGGGTCTTGCGGGGGTGCGTCATGGGGTCAGCCCTTCGGGATGATGGCGGGGACGTACGTGGTCTCGGAGACGTCGTACCGGTCGCGCCGGGTCAGGCCGATGGCCTGCACCGAGAGCGCCACGACGGTCGCGACGTAGGGCAGCGCGTGGACGAGCTGCTGGATGCCCAGGTCGGTGCCCTGGAGCCGGATCGACAGCGACGTGGCCGCTGCGAACAGCAGCGAGGCGAGGACGGTCCCCCACGGAGTCGCTCGGCCGAAGATCACCGCCGCGAACGCGATGAACCCGAGGCCGCCGGTGAGCTGGGAGTTGAAGGACGCCACCGAGCTGGTCGAGAGGTAGGCGCCGCCGACCCCCGCGCACGCGCCACTGATGAGGATCGTGACGGTCCGCACGAGGATCGGCTTGATGCCCACCGCGAGCGCGGCCTCGTCCGACTCGCCGACGGCCTTGACGTGCACGCCGAACCGGGTCCGGTTCAGCACGATCGCCGCCACGACGGCCAGGACGACCGTGACGTAGAGCAGCGCGCTCTGGCGGTCGAGGGCACGCCCCAGGACGGGGATGTCCGCGAGCGGTCCGAGCGGCACGCGCGGCACCAGGTCGACACCTGTGGGCGAGTAGGTGCCGGGCGAGTCCAGCACGTTCTGGACGACGAGGAGCGTGACCCCGGTAGCCAGCAGGTTGGCGGCGATGCCGGCGATGATCAGGTCGCAGCGCAGGAAGAACGCGGCGAACGCGAGGATCGCCGAGTACGCCGCACCGGCCGCGACGGCGACGAGGACGCCGATCCACGGGTTGCCGCTCTTCGCGCCGGCGACGATGGCAGCGAGGGCGGCGACCAGCATGCAGCCGTCGAGTGCGATGTTGCTGGCCCGGGCACGTTCGGCGAACATGCCGCCGACCGCGGCGGCGAGGATCGGGACGAGGCTCGTGAGGAGGATCGCGAGGAAGTCCGCTGTGGCGTTCATGGTCAGGCCTTTCCGCCGGTGCGCTGGCTCGTGATGAGCAGGATCAGGACGCCCTGCAGGACGAACACGAGGGCGAACGGCACGTCGGTGGTGGACTGCATCGCGGTCGCGCCGGTCATGAGGGTCGAGTACAGGAAGGCGGCCAGCAGGATCCCGACGGGTCGCAGCCGTCCGATCAGGGCGACCGTGATCCCGAGGAAGCCGTACTGCGGCGAGAAGCCCGACACGTAGGCATGGGTGATGCCCAGGATCGCGACGCCGCCGGCCAGGCCGGCGAGCGCGCCGCTGCCGAGCAGCGAGCAGAACAGGTACCGGTGGGAGCGGATGCCCAGGTACTCGGCGAAGGCCGGCTGCATGCCCGAGGCCTCCATGCGGCGCCCTGTGCGCGTGCGGTCGAACAGCACCCACATCGCGGTGACGATGACGATCACGAGGACGACACCCACGTTGGCGGCGGACGGGGGCAGGATCCGCTCGAGCCACATCGACTGGTCGAGCGGCGGCGTCTCGACGGCGCCCGACGTCTCGTCGCGGAAGTAGCTGTTGACGAGGTACAGCGCGAGATCGGCCGCGATGTAGTTGAACATCAGCGTCGTGAGGATCTCGTTGGTGCGGTACCGCACCCTGAGGATCGCCGGGATCGTGATCCAGAGCGCGCCGGCGACGGCGGCGGCGACCAGCGCGACGGCCTGGCCGACGAGGCCCGTCACCCCGAGGTGCTGGGCGGTCACGGCCGCCACCAGCCCGCCCAGGACGAGCTGGCCCTCGGTGCCGATGTTGAACGCGCCGGAGCGGAACGACACCGCGGCGGCCAGTGCGGTCAGCACCAGCACCGTCGCGATCGCGATCATGCTGCCGAACGAGTAGGTGCTGCGGAAGGTCCCGACGATGAACGAGTCGAACGCTGCCAGGGGGTCGGACGCGACCAGGAGGATCACGACGAAGCAGATGGCCAGGCCCAGCACGATCGCGATCAGCGACTGCCGGAGGCCGAGGGGGACGACGCGGCGAGCCGTGGCCGTCATCCAGCTGCCGGCCCGGGGCGTCCCGGCCTCGTTCTCGGAGCCGGTGAGTTGGTTGGTCATGACTTGCCTTCCAGCATGGCTCGACCGACCTCGGCCTCGCTCGGGCGGTGGTCGGCGTACTCCGCCACGATGCGACCCGCACTGATGATGAGCACGCGGTCGGCGACCTGCGTGACCTCCTCGATCTCGCTGGACACCAGGAGCACGGCACCACCGGCGTCGCGGCGGGCGACGAGCTCGCGGCGCACGAAGTCGGTCGCCGCGATGTCCAGGCCCCGCGTCGGCTCGGCACACACCACGACATCGGGTTGCCGCGAGAGCTCTCGGGCCAGCACCATCTTCTGCGCGTTGCCGCCCGACAACCGGCGGGCCAGCTGCCGTCCGGACGAGGCACGCACGTCGAACTCCTTCATGAGCCGCGCCGACAGGGACGAGGCCTTCGAGTCCGAGAGCAGACGCCCGCCGACCTCGTCGGTGTCGAGGTATCCGGCGGTGATGTTGTGATCGACCGACCAGTAACCGGCCATGCCGCGTCCGATCCGGTCCTCGGGGATGTGCCCCACGCCGGCGGCGCGGACCGTCCCAGGGCTCGCGCCGGTCGTGTCGACGCCCTTGACGGTGATCCGACCGGCGGTCGGCTTCCTCAACCCGGTGACGGCCTCGACCAGCTCGGTCTGGCCGTTGCCCGCGATGCCCAGCACGCCGACGATCTCACCGGCGGCGACCCGGAGGCTGACGTCGTGTACGACCTCGACACCACGGCCGTTGCGCAACGTCAGTCCTTCGACCTCGAGCACGGTCGCGCCGGGGGTCCCGCGCTGCACCTCGCTCGAGACAGGGCGTGTCTCACCGGTGATCAGGGCGGCGAGGTCGGCATTCGTGACGTCACCGATCGCCTCGTGGGCGACCCTCTTGCCCAACCGCAGCACCGTCACCCGGTCGGCGACCTGCCGCACCTCCTTGAGGTGGTGGCTGATGAGGACGACCGCGAGGCCCCGTGCCGCGAAGCCTCGCACGACGTCGAAGAAGCGCTCGGTCTCGGCGGGGGTCAGGACAGCGGTGGGCTCGTCCAGCACGAGGATCCGCACGTCCTTGGCAAGGGCCCGCAGGATCTCGACACGCTGCTGCGCGCCGACCGACAGCGACCGCACCTTCTCGTCGGGGCGGACGTCGAGGCCGTACTCGTCGGCCAGCCGGGCGACGGTCTCCTCGGCGGTCCTGGTCTGCACGAAGGGGCCCGTGTGCGGCTCGCTGCCGAGGAACACGTTCTGCGCGACGGTCAGGGACGGCACCAGCTTGAAGTGCTGGTGCACCATGCCGATCCCGAGCTCGAGGGCGCGGCGCGGTGACGTGACGTCCACCGGCAGGCCGTCGAGCAGGATGGTGCCCTCGTCGGGCTGGACCAGCCCGAACAGGCAGTTCATCAGGGTCGACTTGCCCGCCCCGTTCTCGCCGAGCAGCGCGTGGATCTCCCCGGCACGGATCTCGAGGTCGACCGTGTCGACGGCGGTCATCGTGCCGAAGCGCTTCACGATGCCTTCGAGCCGGAGGACGGGCGGGTCCTGCGCGGGGGCGGCGGGAACGGGGCGGTCAGTCACGGTGGCTCCTAGAGGGCGCTCTTGACGGTGATGTCACCGTCGATGACCTGCTGGCGCAGGTCGTCGACCTGCTTCTGGATGTCGGCGGGCACGAGCTCGTCGTTGAAGGCGATGCCCACACCGTCGTTGTCGATGCCGCCGTTGATCGTCGTGCCCATCTCGAGCTTCCCGTCGACGAACTGCTCGATCGCGAGGTGGACCGTCGTCCCGACGGCCTTGAGCGCGCTGGCGACGGTCGAGTCGGGCTGCAGGCCGTTCTGGTCCGAGTCGGTGCCGATCGCGTAGCGACCGCTCTCCTCGCCGGCCTTCAGGACGCCGAGTCCGGCCGCTCCCGCGACCTGGTAGACCACGTCCGAGCCGTCGTTGTACATCGCGG
Organism: Aeromicrobium sp. Root472D3; assembly: GCF_001426485.1. Lineage (GTDB taxonomy): Bacteria > Actinomycetota > Actinomycetes > Propionibacteriales > Nocardioidaceae > Aeromicrobium. The sequence goes on from NZ_LMET01000001.1 coordinate 2,967,987, forward strand.
TCGCGAGGTCGAAGGCACCCTGGGCGCTCTCGAAGTCGCCCACGAACCGGACGTCGACCTCGATCGAGGGATCGATCGCCTTGGCGCCCTGCTCGTAGCCCACCGCGAAGTCCCGGATGACGGGGATGTCCATGCCGCCGACGAGACCGATCTTGCCCGTGCCCTTGGCCCGCGGGAACTGGTCGGGGTTCTTCGTGACCAGGGCTGCGAGCGCGCCCACGAGGAACGCGCCCTCGTTCTGCGCGTACGAGATGCCGGTGACGTTGTCGCCGACCGAGGGCGAGTCGAAGATCAGGTACTTCTGCTCGGGGAACTGGGCGGCCACCTTCTTGAGGGTCGAGGCCATGACGGTTCCGCCCGTGACGATCAGGTCGTTCTTGCCGCTGGCCGACGCCTCCGTCAGGTTGCGCTCCCAGGCAGGCGCGTCGTCGGCGCCCGCCTCGATGACCTTGACCTTGACCCCGAAGTCCTTCGCGGCCGACTGGAGCCCCTCGTTGGCCGAGTCCATGAAGCTCTTGTCGCCGAGCTGCCCGCTCAGCGGCGCGGAGATGTTGATGGTCTTGGTGCCGTCGGCCGAGCCCTCGTCGCCGCTGCTGCTGCCGCCGCCGCACGCGGCCAGCGTCAGCGCGACGACGGTGGTCAGCACCGCCGAGGTGATGATCGTCCTCTTCTTCATGGTTTTCTCTTTTCTGGGGGTGGGGGTGGAGGGATGCCGGGGATGGGAGCCGCGACGCGGCGTGACCGTCACGGGTCGACGCGCCGGACGAAGTCGGTGACGAGATCGGCCAGCTCGGCGGCGCGCTCGATGTGCAAGTAGTGCTTGACTCCCGGGACGATGACGAGCGTCGCTCCGGCGATGTGCTCGTGCAGCTGGCGCGACATCGCCGGCGTGGAGCCCTCGTCGTGCTCACCGGTCACGATGAGGGTCGGCACCCTGACGTGATGTGCCTGGTCGATGAGATCCGTCGTGGCGAGCACCTCGTAGGTCGCCGCGTACGACGGGTGGTCCACGGCCGCGACGATCGAGCGCTCGGCCTCGACCAGGTCGGGGCGACGGTCGATGAAGTCGGCCGTGAACCATCGGCGGATGCTGCCCGCCGCCGACTCCGCCGGTGGCGTCCGGCGGATCACCTCGAGGCGCGCGAGCGCGCGGTCCCGCTCCTCGGCCGACCGGCCGGCGATCGAGCTCAGCAGCACGACGGACCGGGTGCGATCCGGGTGTGCCACGGCGATCGCCTGCGCGAAGATCGCCCCGACCGAGAACCCGATGACGTGGGCCGAGCGGATGCCCAGCTCGTCGAGCAGGCGCACGTGGTCGTCCACGAACATCGACAGGTCGCACGTGCCCGTCACGGGGTCGGACGCGCCGTGGCCGCGGTAGTCGATGGCGATCAGGAAGAGGTCGCCGTCGAGGTGCGACTGCAGCTCGAGCCAGGTGGACGCGGAGCTGCCGACCCCGTGCAGGAGCACGACGGGCGTGCCCGTCGCCGGGCCGCGGAGGGTGTAGGCCAGGCGGGGGTTCGACGTGGTGAACGCGCGATCAGCAGGGCTGTGAGGTGTCTGTTGCATGGTAGAGATGAGTATTGGCAATGGCTTGGATGCATGTCAACCCCTCGGACGCAGTCGCCGAAGACCGTTACACAGCCGTAATAAGCGGCTCAGATGTGACAATCTTGCATACATCCGTTAGATCGTTGACAGCCTTGAGCCATCGCACTAGCGTCTGTGCCATGCAAGAAGCATCCGCATCACGCAGCATGCAGCTCACGGTCGCCGACAGCATCCGCGCGCAGATCATCAGTGGCGACCTCGAGTCGGGCGCCGCCCTGTCCGAGGTCACCCTGGCCGCCGAGCACGGCGTCAGCCGCACACCGGTCCGCGAGGCACTCAAGCAGCTGCAGACCGAGGGTCTGGTCGAGATCCGACCCCGGGTCGGCACCTTCGTCACGACGCCCTCGCGCGCCGAGATCATCGAGCTGTTCCAGATGAAGGAGGTGCTCGAGGGCGCCGCGGCGCGGTTCCTCGCCCAGCGCGGGGAGGTCCCCGAGCTGAAGGCCCTCCGGGTCAACATCGCGCGGTCCGACGCGGCGCTCGCCGCCAACGACGTGGCTGCCTACACCGACCTCGTGGGCGAGTTCCACCAGCTCATCGTGGAGGGCGCCGGCAACTCCAAGCTCGTCCAGCACTACACGACCCTGATGAACCAGCTCGCCTACACCCGACTCGTGTCGACGTCGCTGTCGCTGCCCGGGCGGTTCGCCGAGAGCGAGAACGAGCACCGGCACATCCTCGACGTCATCGAGACCCGCGACGCCGCGGGGTCCGAGCGCCTGATGCGCCATCACGTGCAGGCGAGCCAGGACGCCCTCCTCGAGGTGCTCTCGCCCGCCGCGCCGCGAGGATCGGAGCGCTGAGATGGCCGCACAGGTGCGCCAATTCCACACCCTCGTCGAGGAGACGGTGACCGAGGGCGGCGTCACGCTCCCCCGCGTCGTGCGACGGGTCGTCGTCGCGGCCGTCGTGACCAACCCCTGGGCGGGACGCGCGCACGTCGACGACCTGAGCACGTTCGTGCGCCAGAGCTGTCCGGCGCTCGCTCGCGACGTCATGGCGCGGATCCTGCCCCATCACGCCGGCGACGACCGCGTCGAGGCCTTCGGCAAGGCCGTCGTCGTCGGGCTGGCGGGCGAGGTGGAGCACGGCGCCGCCCTGGTGCACAACCCGTTCTTCTCCGACGTCGTCCGCTCCGCCGTCGCCGGCACGTCGGTCATCGCCTCGACCGAGGCCCGCGGGGAGGCCGGGACGACCGTGCACGTCCCGCTGTGCCACGTCACGTCCGCGAGCACCCGATCCCACTACCAAGGGTGCGCGGTCAGCGTGCCCGACGCCCCGCACCCGGACGAGATCGTCGTCGTCGTCGCCACCTCGTCCGCCGGCCGTCCGATGCCCCGCATCGGCGACCGCCTCACCGACCCGCCGTTCGATCCCACCCCCTGGAGAGTCCCGTCATGAACATCCGCAAGTCCGTCGTCATCATCGAGGAGATCCACGCCGAGGGCGGTCGAGAGGTCGCACCCGCCGCACGGGTCGCGATCGCCGTCGCCGTCATCGCCAACCCCTGGGCCGGGCAGGGATTCGTCGAGGACCTCGGTCCCGGCATCGCCGCCGTCGCACCCGAGCTCGGGACGTTCCTGGCGACCCGCGTCGTCGACGCCCTCGGCGAGCCCGCCGAGGCCTACGGCAAGGCCGCGATCGTCGGACAGAACGGCGATCTCGAGCACGGGTCGGGGTTGATCCACACGCTCGCCTTCGGCAACCGCCTGCGCGAGCGGACCGACGCGACGACCTTGCTGCCGGCCGTCGAGAAGCGCGCCGGCGCGGGTGCCACGTTCGACATACCCCTCAAGCACATCACCGACGCCACGATCCGGTCCCACCACCAGAGCGTCGAGGTCCGTGTCGCCGACGCGCCCGGTCCCGACGAGATCCTCGTCGCGCTCGCCCTGGCCGCGCAGGGACGCCCGCACGCGCGACTCGCCGCCTTCTCCCCCACCAGCGAGGCCTGAGCCCGCTTCACCGAAAGGCACGACATGAGCAAGGACTTCAAGGTCAGCTTCGGCGTCGACGTCGACGCCGTCTCCGGATGGCTCGGATCGTACGGCGGCGAGGACAGCCTGCAGGACATCCAGCGCGGTCTCTTCGCCGGCGACGTGGGCGTGCCGCGCCTGGTCAAGCTGTTCGACCGGTACGACATCCCGGCGACGTTCTTCACCCCCGGGCACTCCATCGAGACCTTCCCCCGCGCGATGCAGATGGTCGTGGACGCCGGGCACGAGATCGGTGCGCACGGCTACTCGCACGAGAACCCCCGCGACATGTCCCCCCAGCAGGAGGAGGACGTGCTCAACCGCTCGCTCGAGCTCATCGAGGGGCTGTGGGGCCGCCGCCCGTCCGGCTACATCGCGCCGTGGGGAGAGATGACCACGATCCAGGCGGACCTCCTGCTCTCCAACGGCATCGAGTACGACCGCACGCAGGTGCTCCACGACTTCCAGCCCTTCTACGCCCGCACGGGCGACAGCTGGACGAAGATCGACTACTCCAAGACCGCCGACGAGTGGATGAAGCCCTTGGTCCGCGGCACGGAGATCGAGCTCGTCAGCCTGTCGTTCAACTGGTACCTCGACGACCTCCCGCCGATGATGTTCGTCAAGTCGAGCCCCAACAGCTACGGCTTCGCGAACCCCCGCGACATCGAGACCATGTGGCGCGACCAGTTCGACTGGGCCTACCGCGAGTATGACTACGCGACGTTCCCGATCTGCCTGCACCCCGACGTCTCCGGACGTCCGCAGGTGCTCCTGATGCTCGAGCGACTCATCGAGTACATGGCGAGCCACGACGGCGTGAGCTTCGAGACCTGCGAGTCGGTCGTCCACGACTTCAAGCGGCGGTACCCGTTCGCGACCGACAGCCGGTTCCCGTTCGACCGAGAGTTCGGGGCGGTCTAGGGCGATGACACGACTCCCGTCGATCGCCGTCCTGTCGCTCGGCGGGACGATCGGTGCACGGGTCGACCACCGTGGCTCCGGCGCGACCCTCGACGCCGGCGCGCACGACCTGGTGGCGGGGATCCCCGTGCTCGGCGAGATCGCCGATCTGGAGGCCCGGACGGTCGTCAGCACGATGTCGGCCGATCTCGACATCGTGGACGTCGTCGACCTGGCCGACCGGATCGGGCGGCTGGTGGAGGGCGGCACCGAGGGTGTGGTCGTCACACAGGGCACCGACACCCTCGAGGAGACCGCCTACCTGCTCGACCTGCTGCTCGCGGTCGACGTCCCCGTCGTCGTGACGGGCGCCATGCGCAACCGGGGACGTCCCGGCGAGGACGGTCCCGGCAACCTGGTGACGGCGGTGCGGGTCGCAGCGGCCGGGTCCGCCCGCGGGCTCGGCGTGCTCGTCGTCCTCGACGACGTGGTCCTGCTCGCGCGGCACGCGCACAAGGCGCACACCTCCGCGACGGGGGCCTTCGCGGCGGCCGGTGCCGGACCGATCGGGTTCGTCGTCGAGGACCGGGTGCGCATCACGGTGCGTCCCACGGCCCGATCACCTCATGTGCCGATCGCGGCGGGTGCACCGATCGCATCGGTCGAGCTGGTGACCTTGACGCTCGGCGCCGACGACCGGCTGCTGCGGGCGGTGCCCGGGTTGGGTCACGACGGGCTCGTGGTCGCCACGTACGGCGCGGGGCACGTGCCGGCACGGCTGGTGCCGGCTCTGGCCGATCTCGCCGACCGCATGCCGGTCGTGTTCTCGTCGCGCACGGGTGCCGGCGAGCTGTACCGGCGGACGGGCGACTACCCGGGGTCGGAGCAGGACCTCCTGTCACACGGACTCGTGTCGGCCGTCGGGCTCGATCCCCTCAAGGCCCGCCTCCTCCTCACCCTGCTGCTCACGTCCGGCTCCCCGGTCGGCCGGCTGCCGGACGTGTTCGAGGCGGCGAGCGGCTAGTCCGGGTCAGCCCTCGAGGCGCTCGGCCGCGGCGGCGGCCAGCGTCAGTGCACGGGCGGCCCACTGGGGCGAGGCCCCGGCCAGGCCGCACGTCGGCGAGACCACGAGGCGGTCGGAGTGCTGCTCGACGTCGAAGCCGAAACGGTCGAGGAACGTCCGCACCCGGGCCGCGAGGTCCTGGTCGGACGACGCCGCGGCATCGGTCGACGGGACGACCCCGAACCACAGGTCGACGCCCTTCTCGAACGACTCGGCCCACACGTCGTCGGGCCGCACGAGCGACAGGTCGAACGCGATCGCCGTGAACCCCGCTCCCGCCAGCAGCTCGACCGGGACGTCGGGCGCGCACGAGTGCACGACGGGCCGGGCTCCCCCGGCGACGATCGCGTCGACGACGGTGCGCAGGATCGCGTCGGCCTCGGGCGGGTGGACGCTGCGGTGTCGCGAGAACCCGCTGGCCGTGGGGATGCCGCCCGTCAGCACCGCGGCGATCGCGGGCTCGTCGACCTGCACGACGAGATCGGCGTCCGCGAACCGGCGGCGGACGTCCGCGACGTGACCCCGCAGGCCCTCGGCCAGCGACTCGCCGATCTCGCGCCGGGCGCCGTGGTCGGCGAGCATCTTGTCACCGCGGGGACGCTCGACCGTCGCGGCGAGCGTCAGCGGGCCCGTGACCTGGATCTTGAGCGGGCCGGTGTGCCCCTGCGCGAGCTCCTCGGCGACGTCGAGGTCCTGCGCGAGCAGCGACCGCGCCCGCCGCACGTCGCCGCCCTCGCCGACGCCGACGCGCCAGCCGTCGGGCTGCAGATCGGCCTCGAGCCCCGACAGCAGCGACAGCGTCCGGCCGATCATGCCGGCGTGGATGCCGCGCCCCGGCAGCTCGGGCACGAACGGCAGGTCGCCGACGGTGTCGAGCACGACCCGCAGCGACTCGGTGAAGTCGGTGCCGGGCATCGAGCCGATGCCGGTGGCGAGCGCCATGGTGGTCCTGTCTGTCGGAGGGGCGGTGACGGTGCGACGTGTCCCGGCCGCGGCCGGTGAGCCGGCGACGTGTCGAGGCCTGGGACAGGTCGCCGGCACACCGCCTCGCGGCGGGAAAGGACGCTAGGGCACCGCCACGCGGGCGGTCGACGCGATCGTGGCGGAGCCGACGACGCGCGTGCCGTCGTAGACGACGCACGCCTGGCCCGGTGCGATGCCACTGGCGGGGTCGAGCAGCTCGACCGACACCCTGCCGTCGACGACGCCCAGCCGCGCCCGGTGCTCGTCACCGTGGGCGCGGAGCTGGACCGTGCAGTCGAGCGTCCCCGTGGGCGGGGTGCCGCACCACAGCGGCTTGACGCACTCGAGGGCGTCGACGAGCAGCGCCTCGCGCGAGCCGACCGTCACGGTGCCGCTGACGGGCTCGATGTCGAGCACGAACCGGGGCTTGCCGTCGTCGGCGGGCACGCCGAGACGCAGACCGCGCCGCTGGCCGATCGTGAACGCGTACGCCCCGTCGTGCTCGCGCAGCACCGCACCGTCCTCGTCGACGATCGTGCCCGGCCTCGGCCCGAGCTTCTCGCTGAGCCAGCCGGCGTTGTCGCCGTCGGGGATGAAGCAGATGTCGTGGCTGTCGGGCTTCTGCGCGACCTGGATGCCGCGGGCCGCCGCCTCGACGCGCACGACGTCCTTGGTCGTGTCGCCGAGCGGGAACAGCGAGTGAGCGAGCTGCTCCTGCGTCAGGACGCCCAGGACGTACGACTGGTCCTTGCCGTGGTCGATCGCGCGGTGCATCTCGATCGTGCCGTCCGCGGAGGTGCGCAGCTGCGCGTAGTGGCCCGTCGCGACGGCGTCGAAGCCCAGCGCCAGCGCGCGGTCGAGCACGGCGGCGAACTTGATCTTCTCGTTGCAGCGCAGGCACGGGTTGGGCGTGCGACCCGCCGTGTACTCGGCGATGAAGTCGTCGACGACGTGGTCGGCGAACTCCTCGCTCATGTCCCACACGTAGAACGGGATGCCGAGCGCGTCGGCCGCGCGCCGGGCGTCGCCGGCGTCCTCGATCGAGCAGCACCCGCGGGCCCCCGAGCGGTACGAGCGGGGGTTGCGGCTCAGCGCGAGGTGCACGCCCGTGACGTCGTGCCCCGCGTCGACCGCGCGCGCCGCCGCGACCGCCGAGTCGACGCCGCCCGACATCGCCGCGACGACCCTCATGACCCGCTCCGGACGAGCGAGGCCCGGCGCGCCCGCTGGTGCACCGCCGGCAGCGCCGCCAGCACGCGGTCGACGTCGGCCTCGGTCGACGTGTGACCGAGGCTGAACCGCAGCGACCCGCGGGCCGCGACGTCGTCGTAGCCCATCGCGAGCAGCACGTGGCTGGGCTGCGGAACCCCCGCGGCGCACGCCGAGCCGGTCGAGCACTCGATGCCCTGGGCGTCGAGCAGCATCAGCATCGCGTCGCCCTCGCAGCCCGGGAACGTCACGTGCGCGATGTTCGGCAGCCGGTGGTCGACGCCCGGCTCGGGGTCGCCGTTGACGATCGCGTCGGGCACCGTCTCGACGATGCCCTCGACCAGCCGGCGGCGCAGCCGCTCGATGCGCTCGACGGTCTCGCGCTGCCGCGACACCGTGACGTCGACGGCCGCGGCGAACGCGGCGATCAGGGCGACGCTGACGGTGCCGGACCGCAGGTCGCGCTCCTGCCCGCCACCGTGCAGCAGGGGCGTCGCGTCGAGCTCGCGCGCGATGACCAGCGCACCGACACCGACGGGGCCGCCGAGCTTGTGGGCCGTGACGGTCATGGCGTCCAGACCCGTGCCGGCGAAGTCGAGCGGCACGTAGCCGGCCGCCTGCACGGCGTCGCTGTGGACGGGGATGTCGTGGGCGCGGGCGATCGCGACGACGTCGGCGATGGGCTGGATCGTGCCCATCTCGTTGTTGGCCCACATCGTCGTGACGGCCGAGACGCTGGCCGGGTCGCGCTCGACCGCGGCGCGCAGGTCGTCGACCACGATGCGTCCCTGCTTGTCGACCGGTGTCATCTCGACCTCGGCCCCCTCGTGCTGGGCCAGCCACGTGACGGGGTCGAGCAGGGCGTGGTGCTCGATCGAGCTGAAGACGATCCGCTGGCGCGCCGGGTCCTTCGCGATGCGCGACCAGTACATGCCCTTGATGGCCAGGTTGTTGGCCTCGGTGCCGCCCGAGCAGAACACGACCTCGCTGGGGCGGGCGCCGAAGCGCTCGGCGATCAGCTCGCGGGCCTCCTCGACGGTGCGGCGTGCGGCCCGGCCGGACGCGTGCAGCGACGAGGCGTTGCCCGTCACGCCCATCTGCTCGGCCATCGCGGTGATCGCCTCGGGCACCATCGGCGTGGTCGCCGCGTGGTCGAGGTAGGCGGTGGTGGGTGTGGACGTCATGGCACGACCAGCGTAGTCCGCGCCCCGTAGGACGTCAGCCGCCGCACTCGCCGCTACTCGTCGAGCCCCGCCGCGGCGAACGAGATGCCGATCTGACGCCTGATCTCGTCGGACGCCTCGAGCGACGCGATCGAGGCGCTGAGCGGACGGACCGGCGTCTCGCGCTCCCCCGCCGCGATGCGTCGCGCGGCGTCGGTGGCCTGGAAGTGCAGTCCACCGACCTGGTCGCCGTGGGGCTCGTCGTACGTCAGCGTCGCGCTGCGGTCGGCGGAGGTGACCGTGATCGGGCCCGGCGAGTTGTGCAGGGCCTCGACCGTCACGACGCCCTCGCTGCCGATGATCGTGATCTCGTTGCGCGGCCAGCCGTGCAGCGTCGTCGCGACGACCGACATCGTGCCGCCGTCGTGCAGCATCGTCGCGCCGAGCTGTCCGTTGACGCCCCGGTCGTCCGGCACGCCGGCGGCCGCCACGGACGTCGCCGGCCCGAGCAGCGACGTGACGTAGGCCAGCGGGTAGGTGCCGAGGTCGAGCAGGGGCCCGCCCGCCAGCGACGCGTCGAAGATGCGGTGGTCGTCGGGGAAGAACTCGCCGTAGACCGTGTGCACGGACCGCAGCCGACCGATCGCATCGGCGTCGAGCAGCTGGCGCAGGACGTCCCACTTCGGCAGGAACAGCGTCCAGAGGGCCTCGGCGCAGAACACGCCCGTGCGCTCGGCGACGGCCGCGATCTGCCGGGCCTGGTCGGCGCTGATCGCGATGGGCTTCTCGACCAGCACGTGCTTGCCGGCCTCCATGCTCATGACCGCGTGCTCGAGGTGCGACGGGTGGGGCGTCGCGACGTAGACGATGTCGACGTCGTCGAGCGCGACGAGCTCCTCGTACGAGCCGACGGCCGTGGGGATGCCGTACCGGTCGGCGAAGTCACGGGCCCGGTCGGCCGATCGCGAGCCGACCGCCGCGACGACCTGCGTCGTGTGGGCCTGCAGCGACTCGACGAACCGCTCGGCGATCCACCCCGGACCCATGACGGCCCAGCGCAGCGGCGGCGCGTCGCGCGGGTCGGGCGTGCGGGGCGTGGGCAGGACGGTCGGGAACGTCATGGGGTGCCTTTCGCGGCGGTGTGGTCGTGGGGGTGCTCCTGCAGCGCGGCGTGCACGAGCGGCGCGACCTCGCGACCGTACAGCTCGATGCTGTGCATCAGCGTCTCGTGCGGCAGCGCGCCGTTGCTGAACTTCAGGTCGAAGCGGTCGAGGCCGAGGATGCGGACGTTGCGAATGATCTTGTCGGCCACGGTCCGCGGCGATCCGACGTACACCGCGCCCTCGGGCCCGGCCGCCGCCTCGAACTCACCGCGCGTCGGCGGGGGCCACCCGCGCTCGCGACCGATGCGCTCGCGCTGCTTCGCGAAGTGCGGCCAGAGCTCGTCGCGCGCCTGCTCGTCGGTGTCGGCCACGTGGCCCGGCGAGTGCACGCCGATCGGCAGCCGCGGCTGTCCGAGCTGGTCGAGCGCGCGCCGGTACAGGTCGGTGAACTGGGCGAACTGCGCCGGCGGCCCGCCGATGATCGCGAGCATCAGCGGGATGCCGTAGCGCGCGGCCCGCACGACCGACTCGGGGCTGCCGCCCACGCCGATCCACGTCCGCAGCGAGCCCGCCGCGGTCTTCGGGAACACGTGCTGGTCGACCAGCGGCGGCCGCAGACGCCCCTGCCACGTGACGGGACCCTCGGTGCGCAGCGCCGCGAACAGGTCGAGCTTCTCGCTGAACAGCTCCTCGTACTGCGCGAGGTCGAGCCCGAACAGCGGGAACGACTCCGTGAACGAGCCGCGTCCGAGGATCACCTCGGCCCGTCCGTCCGACACGGCGTCGAGCGTCGCGAACCGCTCGTACACGCGGATCGGGTCGTCGGAGCTCAGCACCGTGACGGCGGTGCCGAGCCGGATCTGCGTCGTGCGCGACGCGATGGCCGCCAGCACGACCTCGGGGGCGCTGACCGCGAAGTCGTCGCGGTGGTGCTCGCCGACGCCGAAGAACGACAGACCCAGCCGGTCGGCGAGCACGGCTTGCTCGACGATGTCGCGGATGACCCGGTCGTACGGCAGCGGACGGCCGTCGGGCCCCGCCGTCACGTCGCCGAAGGTGTCGAGACCGAGCTCGAGGCGGGCCGGCGCCGTGCCGGACGGACGATCAGCAGGTGGCATGCGTCCATCGTAGGGAGGCGCCTGGTGCAGACTGACGTCGTGCTCGAGATCGTCATCATCGTCATCGCGGGTCTGCTGCTGGGCATGCTCGCCTTCGCCCTGGTGGGCCTCACGCGCGTGCGGTCGTTGCGGACCCGCCACCGCCAGCGGCTCGCGACCATCGACCCCCGACACTCCGAGCCCGCGAGCCTCGTGGGCCTGGCGTCGGAGGGACGGCTGCAGACGCGCGGCATGGGCACGCTGGCCGTCGGCGACTCGCACCTGCTGTTCGCCCAGCTGCTGCCCGAGCGCGACATCCTCGTGCCGCGCGACGCGATCTCGTCGGCGCGCGCGACGCGGCACTTCCTGGGCAAGACCACGGGGGCCGATCTCCTGGTGGTCACGTGGGACGTCGACGGGCTCGCGGACGCCGCCGCGTTCTCGGTGCCCGACGTCGCGGCGTGGCGCGACCGCCTGGCCTGAGCGCCGCCCCCCGACGCGTCAGCCGACGCGCGCCACGTGCGTCTCGGCGGCGGTGCGCACCTCGACGACCATGCCCTTGGCGAGCTGACGCCCGCGGCGGGTCTCGACCGTCCCGTCGACCAGCACGTCGCCGTCGCCGATGATGGCGCCGGCGTGGGCGCCCGAGTCGGCGAAGTTCGCGAACTTCAGGAACTGCCCGAGCCGGATCATGTCGCCGCTGATCTCGATGACCTCGATGTCGTCGTCTCCCGCTCCGGTTCCCATGCGGGCCAGTCTAGAGTCGGGGCATGGACACCTCAGCGCGCGCCGACGTGTGGGTGTCGGCCGTCCGGCTCTACAAGAACCGGTCGATCGCGTCGAAGGAGTGCCGGGCGGGCCACGTGCGCATCAACGGCGCGAAGGCCAAGCCGTCGCAGCCCGTCAACATCGGCGACCGGATCGAGGCCCTGACCGAGGGCGGCCTGCGCGTCGTCGTGGTGAGCCGCATCATCGTCAAGCGGGTCGGGGCGCCCGTCGCGGTGCAGTGCTACGTCGACAAGACCCCTCCGCCCCCGCCGAAGGAGGAGGTCGCGGTCATGCCGCGGCGCGACCGCGGCGCCGGACGCCCCACCAAGCGCGACCGCCGGGCGATGGACCGGCTGCGCGGACGCTAGTCGGTCAGGGCGGACGCGACGAACGCGTGGACGTCCGCGAGCTCGGCCGCCGAGATGCCGTGCGCGAGCCCCTCGTACGTCCTGTCGGTGACGTCGGCGTGCTGAGCGAGCCAGGCCGACGCCCGCTGCGTCGCATCGGGCGCGATGACCGGGTCGGCGTCGCCGTGGCCGAAGAACACCGGCACGCGACGGTCCGCGAGCGTCGCGTCGCCCGCTGCCGGCCGGTCGAGCACGAAGCCCGACAGCACGAGCCCTGCGACGAACCGCTCGGGACGGGCGCGCAGCAGCTGCGTGACCATCAGGCCGCCCTGGGAGAAGCCGAGCGGGACGACGACGCGCCTAGGTGCGACGTGCTCGTCGAGCCAGGCCAGCAGCGCGTCGGTCGAGGCCTCGACGACGGCCGGGTCGGGGCGTCCCGGCACCGCGATCGGCACCCACGCGTACGACCCCGGCCCGAGCGTCAGGGGGGCCCGGACCGATGCGAACGCCAGCCCGCCCGGCAGGTGTGGCACGAGGCTCGGCAGGTCCTGCTCGTTCGACCCGAAGCCGTGCAGCAGCAGCACCAGGGGGTCGGTGTCGGTGCCGCCGCGGACGGTGCGGGTGTCGTCGATCTGCGTCGTCATGGCACCGATCCTAGATGCCGGTTGAACCGTCAACCAGGATCGGGAGCAGCGACTGCGAGCTGAGCGGCGCCAGCTCGACGTCGCCGGGGTCGCGCGGGTCGACCCAGCGGCACTCCGCGATCTCCGCGGCCGCCGAGGGAGCGGCGGCGTCGACCGTCACGGAGTACACCTCGGCGCGCACGACGTGGCCCGGCTCGTTGGCCGCGTCCTGCTCGAACGTGCCGACCCACGCGAACGCCTCGGCGGGCAGGTCGAGACCGAGCTCCTCCCCCAGCTCGCGGCGCAGGGTGTCGAGGGGGTGCTCCCCCGGCTCGATCTTGCCGCCGGGCTGCATGAAGGCACGGGTGCCGATCTTGCGCACCATCAGCGCGCGACCGCGGTCGTCGACGGCCAGGGCCGCGGCGACGTGGATGACGGGTGCGCTCACGGCTTCGGCACGGTGGCGACGCCCCACTTGTCGGTCCACGACGGCGGGGCGGCGAGCGCCTCGAGCAGCGCGTCGAGGTCGTCGTCGAACGTCACGATGCCCGACTGCTCGGCACGCACGAAGCCCGACGAGACCATCGTCTCGAGCATCTGGCGCATGGGCGCCCAGAAGCCCCCGACGTCGAGGAAGCCGCTGGGCTTGGCGTGGATCGTCAGCTGCGCCCACGTCCACTGCTCGGCGATCTCCTCGAGTGTCCCGGCACCACCGGGCAGCGCGATGAAGGCGTCCGACAGGTCGGCCATGAGCTGCTTGCGCTCGTGCATCGACTCGACCACGTGCAGCTCGGTGACCCCGCGGTGCGAGAGCTCGCGATCGTCGAGCTGGCGCGGGATGACGCCGACCACGCGGCCGCCCGCCTCGATCGCGGCGTCGGCGACCGTGCCCATCAGGCCCACGTGGCCGCCCCCGTAGACGACGCCGATGCCGCGCTCGGCCAGCGTGCGTCCGGTCAGGCGTGCCGCCTCGGCGAACGCGGGGTCGGTGCCGAGGCTGGAGCCGCAGAAGACGGCGACGGCGGACAGTGTCATGGGTGCTCCGAGCTGGGGGACGGTGACGACGCACCACGATAACGTCCGGAGCCGGAGGCCCCGGACGTGAGAAGTCCCGGACCCGCGTGAGCGGATCCGGGACCTCTCGATCTCCATGGAGATCACGAACGTCGGGCTGACAGGATTTGAACCTGCGACCCCCTGACCCCCAGTCAGGTGCGCTACCAAGCTGCGCTACAGCCCGTTCGTACCGAGGTGAGACTCTACCGCAGCCTCCGCCTCCCCCTCACCACCAGCCCCGATGTGCGGAGGACCGGACCGGCTCGGACCGCCGAAAAGGTCCGGAACCCCGCACTTCGGACCCGGGGTGAGGAAGGCTCAGCGGCGCTCGCGCTTCTTGCGCGGACGCTGCTGCAGGTGGATCGGCGAGCCGACGAAGCCGAACTCCTCGCGCAGGCGACGCTCGATGAAGCGCATGTACGACGCCTCGAGCTTGCCGGACGTGAACAGCACGAACGTCGGGGGCGCCGTCGACGCCTGCGTGCCGAACATGATCTTCGACTGCTTGCCGCCGCGCACGGGGTGCGGGTGCTCGGCCACCAGGCGGCCCAGGAAGGCGTTGAGCATGCCGGTGGGCACGCGGGTCTCCCAGCCCTCCAGCGCCGCGTCGAGCGCGCGCACGAGCCGGTCGACGTGCCAGCCCGTGCGGGCCGTGATGTTGATCGTCGGCGCCCACGGCACCTGCACGAGCTCACGCTCGATCTCGCGCGACAGGTAGTACTGGCGCTCCTCGTCGACGAGGTCCCACTTGTTGAACGCGATGATCATGGCGCGGCCCGCCTCGGCGACCGAGCTGATGATGCGGGTGTCCTGCTCGGTCAGCGGCACGCTGCCGTCGATGATCACGACGGCGACCTCGGCCCGGTCGATCGCCGAGCTGGTGCGCAGGCTCGCGTAGTACTCGTGCCCCGAGGCGTCGCGCACGCGACGGCGGATGCCGGCGGTGTCGATGAAGTTCCAGGTGCGGCCACCGAGCTCGACGATCTCGTCGACGGGGTCGACGGTCGTGCCGGACGCGTCGTCGACGACGACCCGCTCCTCGCCGGCCAGGCGGTTGAGCAGGCTCGACTTGCCGACGTTGGGCTTGCCGACGATCGCGACGCGGCGCGGACCCTGGGGTGCGTCGAAGTCCTCCGGCGGCGGGGACGGCAGCGCGTCGATGACGGCGTCGAGCATGTCGCCGCTGCCACGACCGTGCAGGGCCGACACCGGCCACGGCTCGCCCAGCCCCAGGTTCCACAGACCCGCGGCCTCGACCTCGGTGCGCTGGTCGTCGACCTTGTTGGCCGCCAGGACGACGGGCTTCTTGGCGGCGCGCAGCAGACGGACGACCTTCTCGTCGACGTCGGTGATGCCGACCGTGGCGTCGACGACGAACAGCACGGCGTCGGCGACCTGGATCGCGATCTCGGCCTGCGCGGCGATCCGCTCGGCGAGACCCCGGGCGTCGGGGTCCCAGCCGCCGGTGTCGACGACGGTGAACGCGCGACCGTTCCAGACGGCGTCGTACGAGACGCGGTCGCGGGTCACGCCCGGCACGTCCTCGACGACGGCCTCGCGTCGGCCGATGATGCGGTTGACCAGCGTCGACTTGCCGACGTTGGGTCGCCCGATCACGGCGAGAACGGGAACGACGTCAGACATCAGGGGATCCTGTCGGAAGGGGGCCGGGGAGGTCGCGCTGCAGCGCGTCCTTGGCCCAGGAGACATGGGCACGCAGATGACCGTGGATTCTGGCCCCTGCGTCCTCCAGCATCCCACGATCTCGCGGCCAACCCTGCATCGGCAGCCGGATCGGCTCGCCGTAGACGATGTCGAGGCGGGTGCGGGGTGCCGGACGGGCGCTCGGCCCCTCCCCCGGCTGCCGCGTGCCGAACAGCGCGACGGGCACCACCGGGGCGCCCGTGACGAGCGCGAGGTACGCGACGCCGCCCTTGAAGGTCGTGAGCTCGCCGTCGCCGCGCCGGCCCTCCGGGTAGATCAGGACGCCCTGCCCGGCCGACAGCGCACGGACCGCCTGCCGCAGCGCGCCGCTGTCGGTGCGCTGGCGGGCGATCTTGATCTGGCCCGCGAACCGCAGGAGTCGTCCGGTGCGGCCGACGAACTCCTCCTCCTTGGCCATGGCGTGCAGCGGACGCGGCGCGGTCGCCACCAGCAGCGGCCCGTCGAGCCAGCCGATGTGGTTGCTCGCGACGATGACGGGCCCCGCGGACGGGACGTGCTCGAGCCCCCGCTGGTGGATCTCCCACCGACGGTGCATGTATCCGGCCGCGCGGCCCCGCAGGAGCCGCAGGCCCCGTTCGGGCAGTCCGGCTGCGGGGCCGAGCGGGACGCTCACGTGGCCTGGTCGACGATCCCGACGATGGTGTCGATGACCTCGTCGAGCGTGAGGTGGGTGCCGTCGACGACGACCGAGCCCTCCGACTGCACGAGCGGCGACGCCGCCCGCGTCGAGTCGATGCGGTCGCGGGCGGCGAGCGCAGCCTCGGTGGCGGCCGCGTCGGCACCGCCGTTCTCGGCGGCACGGCGTGCGGCGCGCGCCGCGGGATCGGCGACCAGGTAGATCTTGACCCGTGCGTCGGGGGCGACGACCGAGCCGATGTCGCGCCCCTCGACCACGATGCCGTCGCTGCCCGCGATGACGCGGCGCTGCAGGTCGACCAGCAGCTCGCGCACGTGCGGCACCGCCGCGACGAGGCTGACCGATCCCGTCACCTCGTCGGTGCGGATCGGCTCGGCGACGTCGGTGCCGTCGACGTGGATCGTCGGGTCGAGCGGATCGGTGCCCGACGCCAGCGTGACGGCGCCGGACGCCGTCGCGACGGCCTCGGCGTCGGCCAGGTCGACGCCCCGGCGCAGCAGCGCCCACGTCATGGCCCGGTACATCGCACCGGTGTCGAGGTAGTCGAGACCGAGGCGGTCGGCGACGCCGCGGGACGTGCTCGACTTGCCGGAGCCGGACGGCCCGTCGATCGCGATGACGAGGGGGGAAGTCACTGGAGGTGCACCTTCTTCGGGGAACGGGTCTGCGGGGAACGGGTCTGCGGGATGACGGGTGGTGGGTCTCGGGTCGTTCACGGGTACGCGGTCCAGCCGCGGGACGTCAGGGCCCGCACCAGCGCCTCGCCGACGCCGGCCGCGACGGCGATCTCGGCCAGGCCGACGGGACGTCCGAGGTCGTGGTCGAGGCGCAGGTCCTCGATGTTGACGCCCGCCTCCTCCGTGTGCGCCATGAGGCGCGACAGCTCGCCGGGGCGGTCGGCGACCTGGACGTGCACGACGTCGACGTCGGACGCCGACGAGCCGTGCTTGCCGGGGATCAGGGCCGTGCCGCGACGGCCCGACTCGAGCACGCTCGCCAGGACGTCGTCGTCATCGGCGGCGTCGTCGGCGTCCAGCGCCCCGATGACGCGGTCGAGGTCGTCGCGCACGCGCTCGAGGACGGCCTTGACATCACGACGGTTGGTGCCGAGGATGTCGCGCCACAGTGCGCTGTCGCTCGCGGCGATGCGGGTCGTGTCGCGCAGGCCCGCGCCCGACAGCGCCAGCGAGTTGCCCTCGGCCTCGTGGAGCCGCGCCGCGGTCAGGGTCGACATGACCTGCGGGACGTGCGAGACGAGCGCGACGGCCCGGTCGTGGGCGGCGGACTCCATGATGATCGGCACCGCACCGACGTGCAGCGCCAGGTCGACGACGGCGTCGAGGGCGTCGGAGCGGGTGGCCGGCCCGGGGGTGACGGCCCACGGACGTCCCTCGAACAGCTGGGCCGACGCCGCCATGGGCCCGGAGCGCTCGCTGCCCGCCATCGGGTGCCCGCCGGCGAAGCGCTCGGCGCCGTCGAGGCCCTCGACGGCCTGCTGGATGCCCGACTTGACGCTCGTGACGTCGGTGACCAGCGCGTCGCGCCAGCGCGCCAGGGCGTCGGCCACGACGGCACCGGACGCCGACGGCGGCACCGCCACCACCACGAGGTAGGGCCGCACGGCGTCGTCGAGCGGCCGACCGGCACCTCGCGAGACCGCGACCTCGACGTTGCCCGGCAGGGCGTCGTGCAGCACGACGTCGACGTCGTGCGACCGCAGCGCCAGGCCCACCGAGGTGCCGATGAGCCCGCAGCCGACGACGAGCACGGGCCCGTCGAGGGCGTGCGGCGAGAGTGCCGTCATGCGTCGTCCACGCTGTCGAGCAGCGCGCCGAGCTCGTCGCGCGTCAGGTCGCGCATCGCCCCCGACGACAGGCCGCCGACGTGCAGGGGCCCGAAGGCCGACCGGTTCAGCTCGCGCACCGGGTGGCCCGCGGCGTCGAGCAGCCGCCGGACGATGCGGTTCCTGCCCATGTGGATGTCGAGCTCGACGAGCGAGCGGCCGCGCGAGCGGTCCTTGACGATGAAGCGGTCGACGCGCGCCGGGCCGTCGTCGAGCTCGATGCCGGCCTTGAGCCGTGCGCCCACTGCGTCGGGCACGTCGCCGTCGACCAGCGCGACGTACGTCTTGGTGATCTCGAACGACGGGTGGGCCAGCTTGTGCGCGAGGTCGCCGTCGTTGGTCATGAGCAGCAGCCCGGACGTGTCGGTGTCGAGCCGCCCGACGTGGAACAGCCGGTCCTCGCGGCCCGCGACGAACGTCGACAGGTCGGGGCGCCCCTGCTCGTCGGACATCGACGTGACGATGCCGCGCGGCTTGTTGAGCAGGACGTACGCGTGCTCGCTCGCCACGGGGATGCGCTTGCCGTCGACGCGGATGACGTCGGTGGCGGGGTCGACGCGCGCCCCCATGACGTCGATCGTCTCGCCGTTCACCTCGACGCGGCCGTGCGCGATCATGTCGTCGCAGCGGCGGCGGCTGCCCAGGCCCGCCTGGGCCAGGGCCTTCTGCAGACGGATCTCAGCCACGGTCGTCCTCCTGGTCGGTCACGTCGGTCGGCGTCGGGTCGTCGTCGATCGCGTCCTGCTCCTGCGTGAGCCCCTGCTCGGCCGCGAGGGCCCCGAGGACGTCGTCGGCGCCGGCGCCGGCGAGGCCCTCGTCCTCCATGTCCTCCATCTCGGGCAGGTGCTGCGCGATGTCGGGCAGCTCGCCGATCGACCCGAGGCCCATGCGCTCGAGGAAGTAGCTCGTCGTGCGGTACAGCACGGCACCGCTCTCGGCGTCGTTCCCGCCCTCCTCGATCAGCCCGCGCGTCACGAGCGTGCGGACGACGCCGTCGACGTTGACGCCGCGGATCGCCGAGATGCGCGAGCGGCTGATCGGCTGGCGGTAGGCCACGACGGCCATCGTCTCGAGCGCCGCCTGCGTCAGTCGTGCCTGCTGACCGTCGAGGATGAACCGCTCGACGGCGCCCGCGAACTCCTCGCGGGTGAAGAACCGCCAGCCGCCCGCGACGTTGCGCAGCTCGAACCCTCGCCCCTGCCGGGTGTACTCGTCGGCCAGGGCACCGAGCGCGTCGGCGACGTCGGTCGGCGGGTGGCCCACGGCCTGGGCCAGCGTCAGGTGGTCGAGCGGCTGGTCGGCGACCATCAGGACCGCCTCGAGGGCGGGCCGCAGCTCGAGCATCTCGAGCTCGAGCTCGTGGGGGCCGGACGGGAAGCGCTGCTCAGTCATCGGTGCTCTCGGGGTCGGTGGTCGTGTCGGCGTCGGGTTCGACCAGGCTCGCGTCGATCAGGACGGGCTCGTCGTCGGCGACCGACGGCGCGTCGAACTCCCCGCCCACGTCGATGTCGCCGTCGTCGGTGCCGGTCCAGCGGATGTGCAGGTCGCCCAGCGGGGTGGCCTGCTCGAACGAGATCGCGCCCTCGCGGAACAGCTCGAGGACGGCCAGGAACCGGGCGACCTTGGTGGCCAGGTCGGGGGCGTCGGCGGTCAGCGCCCGGAACGTCATGCCGCCCTTGCGGCGCAGCTGGTCGACCACCAGGTGCGCCTGCTCGCGGACGCTCACCTGCGGCGCGTGCAGGTGGGCCAGCGACAGGATCGGGACAGGCTTGTCCTCGAACGCCGTGGCGGCCAGCAGGGCGAGCTCGTCGGGGCCGACCGAGATCAGCACCTCCGGCAGCAGGTCGGCGAACCGCGGCTCGAGCGTGACGACCCGTGGGAAGCGGCGCGCCTCGCGGGCCAGCCGCTCGGCCATGATGCCGGCGACCTGCTTGAACGCGCGGTACTGCATCAGGCGGGCGAACAGCAGGTCGCGCGCCTCGAGCAGGGCGAGGTCCTCCTCGTCCTCGACCTCGGCCTGCGGCAGCAGCCGCGCGGTCTTGAGGTCGAGCAGCGTCGCCGCGACGAGCAGGAAGTTGGTGGTCTGCTCGAGGTCGTCGCCCAGCGCCTTGATGTAGGCGATGAACTCGCCCGTGACGGCCGACAGCGCGACCTCGGTGATGTCGAGCTCGTGCTTCGAGATCAGCTGCAGCAGCAGGTCGAAGGGACCCTCGAAGTTCGTGAGGTTGACCTGGAACCCGGTCGGCGCGGACTCGTCGACGTCCGCGACGCTCACGACTCGCTCAATCGCCGTGCGACGTCGCTCTGGGTGCCGCGGGACTCCAGGTCGGCCAGTGCCACCGCGAGGGCGGCCCGGACGAACCGTCCGCGGTCGACGCTGCGGCCCAGCTCGGCGCGCAGGCCCAGCCGCGCCTGCTCGACGGCCATCAGCTCGGCCGCCGTCACGTAGACCGTCATCTTCTCGTCGTGCTTGACCCGTCCGCTCGCCGCGACGGGCGCCTCCGGCTCGGCCTGCGGCTCCGGCTCGACGTCGTCCGCGCGCGCCGACCGGGCCGGGGCCGTCGCCCGGAACAGCTCGTCGGCACCGGGCATCGACGGTCGCTTGCCGCCGCCGCCCGACGGGGTCGTCACGCGTCGGGGCATCGAACGAGGACCTCCCGCGCGAGCTGGCGGTACGACGTGGCGCCCGGTGACGTCGTGGCGTACTCGGTGATGGGCTCGCCGGCGACCGTCGAGTCGGAGAACTTGACGGTGCGCCGGATGACGGTGTGGAACACGAGGTCGCCCCAGCCCTCGACGAGGGTCTGCAGCACCTCCTTGCCGTGCAGGGTGCGGCTGTCGTACATCGTGCCGAGCAGGCCGATGATCTCGAGCTCGTCGTTGGTGCGGTCGCGCACCTTCTCGATCGTGTCCTTCAGCAGCGCGACACCGCGCAGGGCGAAGTACTCGCACTCCAGGGGCACCAGCACGCCGTTCGCGGCGGTCAGCGCGTTGACCGTCAGCAGGCCCAGCGACGGCTGGCAGTCGATCAGGATGACGTCGTAGTCCGAGCGCACGGGCTTGAGCACCCGCGCGAGCACCTGCTCGCGTCCGACCTCGGTGACCAGCCGCATCTCGGCGGCCGACAGGTCGATGTTGGAGGGCACGAGGTCGAGCCCCTCGACGGCCGTCGGCAGGATGAGGTCCTTGATCGCGATCTCGCGGTCCATCAGCACGTGGTAGATGCTCTGCTCGAGCTCGTGCGCGTTGACGCCGAGCCCGACCGTCATCGAGCCCTGGGGGTCGAAGTCGACGAGCAGGACCTTGCGGCCGAGCTCGACCAGCGCGGCGCCCAGGTTGATCGTCGTCGTGGTCTTGCCGACGCCGCCCTTCTGGTTGCACAGGGCGATGATCGTCGCGGGCTTGGACGGGTCGCGAGGCTTCGGCTCGGCGAACACGGGCATGGGTCGCCCGGTGGGGCCCAGTTCCGCGGTCATGCTGTCTTGCTCATGTGCTAACCCCTGCAGATCGACCCGGCGGACGACCGACACTCTACCGCCAGAAGTCGACATGGCGACCATCCGTCGGCCGATGACGGCCCGTTCCCGGCACCTGCCCCTGCGGTGTCAGTCGCGGGCGGCCCGGGGATGCGCCGTGGCGTAGATCTCGCGCAGCTTCTCGACCGTCACGAGGGTGTAGATCTGCGTCGTCGTGACCGAGGCGTGCCCCAGCAGCTCCTGCACGACGCGGACGTCGGCGCCGCCGTCGAGCAGGTGCGTCGCGAACGAGTGGCGCAGGGTGTGCGGCGAGACGTCGGTCGTGACGCCCGCCCGCTCGGCCGCCTTGGTCAGGACGGTCCAGGCGCTCTGGCGCGACAGGCGTCCGCCACGGGCGTTGAGGAACACCGCGGGCGTGCCGGCGCGCGCCGACACCAGCGCGGGCCGCGAGGCCGTCAGGTAGTCGCTCAGCGAGGCTCGGGCGTACGAGCCCAGCGGCACGATGCGCTGCTTGCCGCCCTTGCCGCGCAGCAGGATCGTCGCGTCCTCCAGGTCGAGGTCGTCGACGTCGAGCCCGACGGCCTCGGAGATGCGGGCCCCCGTGCCGTACAGCACCTCGAGCAGGGCCCGGTCGCGCGACGACAGCGTCGTGCCGGGCGCCCCGGCCGCGTCGAGGATGGCCTCGACGTCCGACAGCGGCAGCGCCTTGGGCAGCCGCGACGCCGGTCGGGGCGGCTTGATCGCCGCCGTGACGTCGGTCGCGACGAGCTGCTCGCGCAACCAGAAGCGGTGCAGCCCCCGCACCGCCACGATCGTGCGCGCCGCGCTCGCCGTGCCGAGCGCGACGTGCTCGTCGTCGCCGGTCCGCAGCTCGCCCAGGAACGCCGCGACGTGGTTCTCGGTGACGTCGGACGGATCGGCGATGCCCTGCGCGGCGAGGAAGCCGGCGTAGCGGCGCAGGTCGCGCCGGTACGACCGCAGGGTGTTGTCGGCCAGCCCGCGCTCGACCGTCAGGTGGCTCAGGTAGTCGTGGACGCCGCGTCCGACGTCCTCGCTCATCGGTCGCGCTGCGCCCGCACCGCCAGGATCGACGCCACGGTCTTGGCGTCGGTGATGCGGCCCTCGAGCACCCCCGCGACGGCGTCGTCGAACGGCAGCCACCACTGGGCCATGTGGGCCTCCTCGGCCTCGCGCTCGGTGCGGTCGGCGTCGGCGACGGGGGTCAGGTCGCTCGCGACGTACACCTGGATGCGCTCGGTCGAGTAGCCCGGCGTCATCTGCAGGTGCAGCAGCGGTGCCCACGTGGCCGCGACGACGTCGGCCTCCTCGGCCAGCTCGCGGGCGGCGGCGTCCTGCGGGGCCTCTCCATCGACGTCGAGCGTCCCGGCCGGGAGCTCGAGCAGCCGACGTCCGGTGGGGTGCCGGTACTGCTCGACGAGCAGCAGCCGGTCGGCGTCGTCGATCGCGACGACCGCGACCGCTCCGTTCGGACGGACGACGGCCCGCGCGTGCTCGTCACCGGACGGGTCGACGATCGTGTCGAGCGTCAGGCTCACGTAGGGGCTCTCGAACAGCGCGACGCTGGAGGCGACGGGCCACGACTCGTCGGTGTCGCCGATCGCCGTCGCGGCCAGGAGCCCCGGAAGACCGGGGTGCTCCGTCACGCGTCGACCTGCTCGACGTGCCCGACGGCCTGCTCGACCGGCAGGCGCGTCTCGCGCTGGCGGTCGAGCGCCGCGCCGATCAGCCCGGCGAACAGCGGGTGGGCCTTGGTCGGGCGCGACTTGAGCTCGGGGTGGGCCTGGGTCGCGACGTAGTAGGGGTGCACCTCGCGCGGCAGCTCGACGAACTCCACGAGGGTGCCGTCGGGCGACGTGCCGCTGAAGACCAGGCCCGCCTCGGCGAGCTGCCCGCGGTACGCGTTGTTGACCTCGTAGCGGTGACGGTGGCGCTCGTCGACCGACGTCGAGCCGTACGCCTCGGCGACGACGCTGCCCGCGTCGAGCGAGGCGGGGTACGAGCCGAGACGCATCGTGCCGCCGAGGTCGCCCTCGCCGTCGACGATCGCGAGCTGCTCGGCCATCGTGGCGACGACGGGGTGCCGGGTCGCGGCGTCGAACTCCGAGGAGCTGGCCCCCGCGATGCCGGCGACGTTGCGGGCGTACTCGATCACCATGCACTGCAGGCCGAGGCACAGTCCCAGGACCGGGATGCCGCGCTCGCGGGCGTACGTCAGGGCGCCGAGCTTGCCCTCGATGCCGCGGATGCCGAAGCCGCCCGGCACGCAGATGCCGTCGACGTCGCCCAGGTGCTGGGCCGCGCCCGACTCGGTCTCGCAGTCGTCGGAGCCGACCCAGCGCAGGCGGATGCGGGCGTCGTGCGCGAAGCCTCCGGCGCGCAGCGCCTCGCCGACCGACAGGTACGCGTCGGGCAGGTCGATGTACTTGCCGACCAGCGCGATCGTCACCTCCTCGGCGGGCTGGTGGACGCGTCGCAGGAGCTCGTCCCACTGCGTCCAGTCGACGTCGCGGAACGGCAGGTCGAGGCGACGCACGACGTACGCGTCGAGACCCTGGCGGTGCAGCACCTTCGGGATGTCGTAGATCGACGGCGCATCGCTCGCGGTGACGACGGCCTCCTCGTCGACGTCGCACATCAGCGAGATCTTGCGCTTCATGCTCTCGGGGATCTCGCGGTCGGCGCGGCACACGATCGCGTCGGGCTGGATGCCGATCGAGCGCAGGGCCGCGACGGAGTGCTGCGTCGGCTTGGTCTTGAGCTCCTGCGACGGGCCGATGTAGGGCACGAGCGAGACGTGCAGGAAGAACACGTTGCCGCGACCCACGTCGTGGCGCACCTGGCGGGCCGCCTCGAGGAACGGCAGCGACTCGATGTCGCCGACCGTGCCGCCGATCTCGGTGATGACGACGTCGACGTCGGGCCCGGACATCGCGCGGATGCGCGACTTGATCTCGTTGGTGATGTGCGGGATGACCTGCACGGTGTCGCCGAGGTAGTCGCCGCGGCGCTCCTTGGCGATGACCTCGGAGTAGACCTGGCCCGTCGTGACGTTGGCCTTGCCCGACAGGTCGACGTCGAGGAAGCGCTCGTAGTGGCCGACGTCGAGGTCGGTCTCGGCGCCGTCCTCGGTCACGAACACCTCGCCGTGCTGGAACGGGTTCATCGTGCCGGGATCGACGTTCAGGTACGGGTCGAGCTTCTGCATCGTGACGCGCAGGCCGCGTGACTTCAGCAGTCGTCCGAGGCTCGAGGCCGTCAGGCCCTTGCCGAGCGACGACGCGACCCCTCCGGTGACGAAGACGTGCTTGGTAACCGCGCTACCTGACAAGGTGACTCCCGTGGTCGAGTTCGATGTCGAGCGCTCGTGATGCGGCTGTCCGCATCAGGCCTCCACGGGATTCCAGCCTACCAACGAAACACCCGTCGGGGCCAACGACACCCTCGACGGGCCGCGATCACTGCGGCAGCGCGCCGCCACTGCTGCGCGAGGTGCCCCACGCGCCGGGCTGTCCGCCGGCCTGCGAGGCCACGGCCATGACCGTCACGATGCGACCGGCCGCCGAGTCCGTGACGTCGACGGTCGACACGGACGCCGCGAACGCACCGTCGCGCACCGCCTTGACCGCTCCCCCGTCGGTGCTGGACGACGCGGGACCGGCCACGACGACACCCTTGCCCGTCTCGTTCATGGCACCGGCCAGTGCCGCGACGACCGTGCTGCGATCGGCCGTGCCGGCCCGCTCCGGGCCCGCGACGACGACGGCCAGCGTCGCGAGGTTGGCCGGCTGGTCGTCCGCGCTGATCAGGTCGCCCTCGGTGAACGCCGAGCGGATCGCGGTGGCCGTCTGGTCGGTCGCGGTGGTCTCGTCAGCGAGGTACGCCCGCGCGAGCGCCGCCCCGATGCGTCCGTAGCTGTCGCTGGCGCCGCTGACACCGGGGTCGCCCGCGGCCGACTGCTGGGCCACGCCCTCGGCGAACTGGCGGTCGGCGGCGTCGAGCACCTTGCTCGACAGCTCGACCTGGCCCGTCACCTCGGCACCCGCGAGCTGCAGGTCGCTGACGATGCCGCCGACCTCGCCCTGGCTCGCACCGGGGACCGTCATGACGACGACCGACTGGCCATTGAGGCGGTCCTCCAGCAGGCCGTCCGCGGTGCGGCCCGCGAAGCCTGCCTCGAACGAGGCGACGGCGGGATCGGTCGCGGTCGACGTGCCGGTGCCGCGCAGCGAGTCGCCCGCCTCGTCGAGCGGTCCCGACCCGAGGGCGATGCCGGCGGCCAGGGCGATGAGGATCGCGGCGACGGAGACGAGGTGGTAGCGGAACGTGATCACGTGAAGAGTCCTTTGATCCAGGCGGCGAGGTCGGTCGACCGGTCACCGATGGTGTCGAACCAGTCCTGACCCACGGGGGTGATGCCGACCGCGACCGCGACGGCGGCGACGCCCGCGATCAGCAGCAGCAGGACGGGCCACACGGCGTGCCGACGTGACGAGAAGTGGTGGACGGCCTTGGCGTCGACGATCTTGGCCCCGGCGCGCAGGCGTGCCACGAACATGCGGGCCGACTCGGCGGGCGGCTGCTCCATGAGCTTGGCCAGGGAGCTGGGTGCGCCGACGTGCACGATGACGGCCGCGTCGTTGGTGTCGGCCAGCAGGATCGCCAGGTCGTCGTCGGAGCCCGTCGACACGAACGTCACGATCTCCATGCCGTGGCGCTCGAGGCGCTCGGGCCCGTCGACCATGCCGGACGGCGTCGTGACGACGACCTCGCCGGCCTTCTTGATCGCGGCGTCGGAGATGTTGTCGAGCGCGCCGACGACGATCCCGGGCGTCAGGCCGGCCCGCAGCAGCACGTCGGCGCCGGGGCCCGCACCGATCAGGACGGGGTCGTGGTCGCGGATCCAGCGGCGCAGGTGCTTGAGGTCGGCGGCGTCGTCGTAGGCGTTCGACACCACGACGACCGGACGGCCCTTCAGGGGTGTCCGCAGCCGGGGCACCTGGGCGCCCGACATCAGCATCGCGTGCTCGCGGTGGATGTGGTCGGTGGCGTTGGCGGCGAGCGAGTCGAGCCGCGTGGCCAGGCCGTCGCGGGCGGCCTTCAGGTCGCTGGCGGTGCGCTCCTCGTCGAGCTCGACGCCGCTGGCCACCACCATCTCGTCGCGGAACACGAGCCCGCCCGCGACCCGGACCTGGTCACCGCTCTTGAGCCGGGTCCACACGTCCTCGCTCGTGACGTCGATCAGCACGATGCCGGCCTTCGCGAGCAGCTGCGGGCCCGTGTTCGGCGCGCGGCCCGACGTCGACCGGGCGGCGTTGAGCACGACCGCGACCCGCTGGTCGATCATCGTCTGCGCCTGCCGGGCGTCGAGGTCGGGCTGCTCGACGAGCGCGACCTCACCCGGGGTCAGCGCGTCGAGGTCGGCGTCGCGCCGGGCGAGCCGGACCGTTCCGACGACCCCTTCCGCGTCCGGGGGCGGTGCTGTCTTGCGTCTCCTAATGGCCATCGGGGTCCATGCTTCCCGCTGGGCACGGCTGAGCGGGGAGCGGGAGCGGCGTGTCGCGGGAAACCGCAGGATTCAGGAACGGCTCAGGAGCCCTGCCGGGCGAGGTCGAGCAGCTCGCGGGCGTGGGCCTGGGCCGCCGCCGACTCCTCCTGGCCGGCCAGCATGCGGGCGAGCTCGTCGACGCGGCCCGACTCGGCGACCTCGGAGACCGAGCTGCTCGTGACGGTGCCGTCGTCGTCCTTGGACACCACGAAGTGGTGGTCGGCGAAGGCCGCCACCTGCGGCAGGTGGGTCACCGCGATGACCTGCGCATGCCGCGCGAGCCGGGCCAGCCGGCGACCCACCTCGACGGCGGCCTTGCCGCCGATGCCGGCGTCGACCTCGTCGAAGACCAGGGTCGGGACGGTCGTGCGGTCGGCCAGGACGACCTCGAGCGCCAGCATGAGCCGCGACAGCTCGCCCCCGCTCGCCCCCTTGTGGAGCGGTCGCAGGCCCATGCCGCTGTTGGCGGAGAACAGCAGCTCGACGTCGTCGACGCCGTGCGGGCCGGGTGTCGCGTCGTCGGACGTCGTGACGGACGCCTCGAGGTGGGCCGAGGGCATCGACAGCTGGGCGAGCTCGACGTCGACCAGCTCGCCGAGCCGCACGGCCGCCTCGGTGCGCAGCCGCGACATCTCGGCAGCCAGCCGGCGGACCTCGGGCACGAGGGTCTGCTGCTCGGCGACCAGCGAGGCGACGGCCTCGTCGTCGTTGCCGAGCTCGCCCAGACGGGCGGCGCTCGCCTCGGCCCACGCCAGGACGTCGTCGAGCGTCGGGCCGTACTTGCGCTGCAGGGCCGCGAGCGCCGCCCGGCGGTCCTGCAGGGCCGCGAGCCGCTCGGGGTCGAGGTCGACCCCGCCGGAGTACGCGCCGAGGTCGGCCCCGACCTCGTCGATCAGGATGCCGACCTCGAGCACCCGCTCGGTCAGCGCGTCGAGCACGGGGTCGTGCCCGGCGGCGTCCTGCAGGTGCGCGGACGCCTCGGCGATCTGCGTGCGTGCCGCGGTCGGTCCGGCGTCGCCGACCAGCAGCCCGTGCGCGAGGTCGGCGGCGCGCGCCAGCGACTCGGCGTGGGCCAGCACGCCCTCCTCGGCCTTGAGCTCCTCGTCCTCGCCGGCCTGCGGGTCGACCGTCTCGACCTCGTCGAGGCCGAACCGCAGCACGTCGAGCTCACGGGCCCGCTCCTGGGCGTGCGTGCGCAGCTCGTCGAGCCGGCGCTCGACGGCGCGCCACCGCGCATGGACGGGGGCATAGGCCGCCGCCGCGGCCGCGAACGGCTCGCCGGCGAACCGGTCGAGGGCGGCGCGCTGCTCGGCGGCCCGCAGCAGCCGGTGCTGGTCGGACTGGCCGTGCACCGCGACGAGCTCGTCGGTGACCTCGGACAGCAGGGCGGCCGGCACGGTGGCGCCGCCCGCGACGGCACGCGATCGGCCCTGCGCCGAGAGGATGCGCCCCAGGATCACGACGTCGTCGTCGATGCGACCCCCCGCGTTCTCGACCGCGTCGGCCGCGGCCGCGCCCGCCCGAATGCCGATCGTGGCCTCGACGCGGGCCTGGTCGGCGCCGCGCCGGACGAGCCCGGGGTCGGCGCGGTCGCCCCGCAGGAGGCCCAGTGCCGTGACGACCATCGTCTTGCCGGCTCCGGTCTCGCCCGTGATGACGGTGAACCCCTCCGACAGCTCGAGCTCCGCGGAGTCGATGACACCCAGGCCCCGCAGGGTCAGCTGCTGCCAGATCGTGCGCTCGGACGTCACGGCGCCTGTCCCTCCCAGCGTCGTTCGGCGACGCCGCGCCAGCCGGCGACCGGCAGGTCGAACTTGCGGACGAGCCGGTCGGCGAACGAGGCGGGGTGCAGGCGCGCCAGGCGGACGGTCTCGCGCCCCTTGACCACCTCGACCCGCGAGCCCACGGGCAGCTCGGCGGCCCGGCGTCCGTCGCACCACAGCACGCCGCGCGACTGCTCGCCCACGACCTCGATCGCGAGCGTCGAGTCGGGCGAGACGACCAAGGGGCGGGCGAACAGCGCGTGGGCACTGATCGGCACCATCAGGAGCGCCTGCACCTCGGGCCACACGATCGGTCCGCCGGCGCTGAAGTTGTAGGCCGTCGATCCGGTGGGGGTCGCGCACACGATCCCGTCGCAGCCCCATCGCGACACGGGGCGGTCGTCGATCTCGACGACGACCTCGAGCATCCGCTCGCGGGCCGCCTTCTCGACCGAGGCCTCGTTGAGGGCCCAGTTGGTGGCCACGACCTCGCCGCCGACCGTGACCGAGACGTCGACCGTGAGCCGGTCCTCGACCGTGTAGGTGCGGTCGACCACGACCCGGACGACGTCCTGCATGTCGTCGACGTCGGCCTCGGCCAGGAAGCCCACGTGCCCCAGGTTGACCCCGAGCAGCGGGGTGCCGGTGCCGCGGCAGAGCTCGGCCGCGCGCAGGATCGTCCCGTCGCCGCCGAACACGACCGCGAGCTCGCACCCGTCGGCGGCGCCGGGGCGCGACGCGACGACGTCGGCGCCCTCGACCCCGGCGGCCAGCAGCGCCTCGGCCTCGGGCTCGAGCACGCAGACGCCGATGCCCTCGGCGCGCAGGTCGGCGGCGAAGGCCGCCGCGACCTTGACGGCCTCGTCGCGTCCCTCGTGGACGGCGAGCAGCACGGTCCTCATCGGTCGTCCCCGTCGCCGGTGGGCACCGTGGCAGCGGCCGTGGTCAACGGACCGGCGGCCACGACGTCGTGTGCCGCCTGCAGGCTCGGGGCCTCGGCGTCGGAGCGCAACCAGCAGAAGTACTCGACGTTGCCGGCCGGACCGGGCAGCGGGCTCGGCGCGAGCGCACGGGTGCCCCAGCCCAGGTCGTGCGCCGACCGGCACACCCGGTGCACGGCCTCGGCGTGCAGCTCGGGATCGCGGACGACACCGTTCTTGCCGAGGTTGCTCCTGCCGACCTCGAACTGCGGCTTGATCATCAGCACGATGTCGCCCTCCGGACTCGGCTCGCACACCCGCGTGAGTGCCGGCATCACCACCGTAAGGGAGATGAACGACAGATCGGAGACGATCAGCTGCACGGGGCCGCCGATGTCGGAGGCCTCGAGGTGGCGGATGTTGGTGCGGTCGAAGACGTGCACCCGCTCGTCCGACTGCAGGGCCCACACGAGCTGGCCGTAGCCGACGTCGACGGCAGCCACCTCACGCGCGCCCTTGCGCAGCAGCACGTCGGTGAACCCGCCGGTCGACGCGCCGGCGTCCAGGCAACGGCGTCCGGCGACCTCCAGCCCCATCGGCTCGAACACCGACAGGGCACCGAGCAGCTTGTGCGCGCCGCGCGAGGCGTAGGTCGGCTCGTTGCTCTCGCGCACCACGATCGCCTGGTCGGTCGTCACGCCCGTCGCGGCCTTGGTCGCGACGGATCCGGCGACCTTGACCAGGCCCTCGTCGATCAGCGAGCTCGCGTGCTCGCGCGACCGGGCCAGACCACGGCGCACCAGCTCGGCGTCGAGGCGCAGGCGTCTGCTCATGCGGACTCGGGCGCGACCCCGTCGCGCCCGGCGTTGGCGAGCGACTCGCGCAGCACGCCGTGGACGGCGTCGAACTCCTCGGGGTGCAGCGAGAGGTCGAGGTCGTCGATGCGGCTCAGGCGCTCGAGCGCCTCGTCGATCGCGGCGTGACCCGTCGTCGGCGTCGCGGGCAGGTCGTGCCCCGTGACGTCGCGGTCGGGCACGTCGAGATCATCGTGCGGCTGGCTCATGCGACCAGTGTCCCACCCAGGCGCACGCGGGCGGCGGAGCGATCGTGCACGTGCCACGCCAGACCGACGGCGGCACGCAGCAGCGTCGTCGACGACGCCTGGCCCTCCTGAACCTCGACGACACCGTCGCGGACCTCGACCGACGCGTCGCCGCACCGGGCGCGTCCCCCCTCCACCACGACCTCGGGGTGCTGCTCGGCGAGTCCCCTCAGGTCGTGCGAGACGAAGGTCGGCCGGTGACCGGGGTCGGCGTCGGCGATCTCCTGCAACGAGCTCACGCCCGTCAGCACCGCGAGGCTGTCGATGCCCGCGGCGATCGCACCGTCGATGTCGGTGTCGAGCCGGTCGCCGACCATCAGGGGGTGGGTGCCGCCCACGCGGGCGATCGTCTCGTCGAACAGGGCGCGCTCGGGCTTGCCCGCGACGATCGGCTCGGCCCCGGTCGCGGTGCGCACGGCCTGGACCAGCGAGCCGTTGCCCGGGGCGATGCCGCGGGCGGTCGGGACGGTCATGTCGGTGTTGCTGGCGTACCAGGGCAGGCCCGACTGGATCGCGTACGCCGCCTCGGCCAGCTCGTGCCAGCCGATGTCGGCGTGGAAGCCCTGCACGACCGCGACGGGGTCGTCGTCGAGCGACGTGACGCACCGCAGCCCACGCTGCTCGAGCGGGACCGTGAGTCCCTCGCCACCGACGACCAGCACGGCCGCACCGGCCGGCAGGGCATCGGCCATCAGGTGCGCGACGGCCTGTGCTGACGTCACGACGTCGTCGTCGCTCACGTCGGGCATGCGCATGTCCCGCAGCTTCTGCGCGACGGTGTCGGCCGTGCGGGAGGCGTTGTTGGTGATGTACGCCAGCCGCAGACCCTCGCCGCGCGCCGCGACGAGCGCATCCGCCGCCCCCGCGATCGCGTCGGCTCCCCGGTAGACGACGCCGTCGAGGTCGAGCATCGCCAGGTCGTAGGACGTGCTGAGCGATCGTGTCGTCGAGCCCAAGGTCATGGACCCGAGGCTACCGCCGTGGTCGTCGCGCGCCGGCACGCGTCGACCTCGACGCTGACCCAGCTCGCGACCCCGCCTCCCCCGCTGGTGAACCGTCGGCGCAGCTGACCGTCGACCTCGACCTCGATGCCGGCGGACAGGCGCGACACCGACCGGCGCAGCGCCGCCCTCCAGACGGTGCACTCGATCGTGTCGACGACCTGCTTGGAGCGCTTGCGGGCGGCGGGCCCGCGCCTCACGACGAGGCGGAACGTCACGAGCTCGTCGCCGCTCGGCAGCTGTCGTGTCTCGGGGTCGGCGGAGATCCGGCCGACCAGGTGTACGCGGTTGTTGTCATCGGTCATGACATGACGATGCCCCCCACCGGACGGTGAGGGGCGTCGTCATCGTGCCTCTGTGGACGAGAGGCCGTGCCGGTCAGGCCTGTGGACGCTGGTCGAGGTCGGCCAGCCGCTCCTCGGCATCGGTCGTCTTGTTGCCGTCGACCGCCACCGTGCGGTGGAACCACTCGATCGCCTCGTCGCGACGGCCCGCGGCCAGCAGGGAGTCGGCGTAGGCGTACCGCAGGCGCGGCACCCACTCGCCGCGACCCTTGGTGTGCAGGGGCTCGGTCTCGAGCAGACGGATCGCGGCGTCGTGCTGACCCTGGTCGCGACGGGCACCGGCCACGACGATCGACAGCTCGATCTGGCCCGCGTCGTCCAGCTGCGACCGGATCTCGGTGGTGTCGTACGCGATCGCCTTGTCGGGACGCTTCAGGGCGCGCTCGCAGTCGGCCATCATGGGGGCGTAGATGTACCCGCCCGTCATGCGCCGCGCGGCACGGAACTCCGACAGCGCCTCGGCCCACTTGCCACAGGCATAGGCCGTCTCGCCACACGCCTCGCGCACCAGACCGGTGCGGGTGGCCCGGGCGCGCGCCGCCAGCGCGTGCTTGTGTGCCGTCTCGGGATCCTCCGAGATCAGCATGCCGGCCATCACGAGGTGACGGGCCACCTTGTCGGCGAGCTTCTCGGGCAGGCTCTGCAGGGCCTGCCGAGCGTGCTTGTCGAGGTCGTTGGCACTGACGTCGTCGGGGATCGGCGGACCGTCGTAGATCTTCTGGGCGGCCGTGCGGTCGCCCTCCTCCTGTCGGCGGTCGCGGCGGGCCTCGTACGGCTTGCCATCGCGACGCGGCGTCTGGGGCTTGCCATCGCGACGGGCCGGAGCCGGCTTGCCGTCCCGACGGTCCGACGGCTTGGAGCCGCCCCGCGGAGCGTCACCGCTGCCTCGTCGATCGCGGCCTCCTTGGCCGGCGGGCTTGCCGCCACGACCCGCTCCCGCGGCACCGCGGCCTGCGCCGCCCTTGGACGAACCCTGTCCGCCCTCGCGGCGGGGACCTCTCGACTCTGCCATGAGTCGTTCCTTCCATCGAAACTCTTGAAGTGCCACCATCGTAGGTGGCCCCCATCTGGTGGGGAAATGCAGCGAGGCCGCCCCTGGGGGGCGGCCTCGCGCTAATGATTGTCCGGCGACGT
>NZ_LMET01000002.1:0-452485 GCF_001426485.1 Aeromicrobium sp. Root472D3
ACGTCGCCGGACAATCATTAGCGCGAGGCCGCCCCCCAGGGGCGGCCTCGCTGCATTTCCCCAGCGGGAACCCAGCGCGCCTGATGGCCGGCTCACGACGTGACACGTCGAGGGCCGGCCATTCGTGCGTCCGGGCACGACCGTCGGTGCGAGCTCACCCGCGCCGTGCCATAGGTTGGGCTGGTGAGTCCCGTCAACGTCCGTGTGCCCGCCAAGATCAACCTCTGCCTGGGTGTGGGGCCCGTGCGTGACGACGGCTACCACCCGCTGGCAACGGTGTACCAGGCCGTCGACCTGCACGACGAGGTGCGCGCCACCGTGCGGGAGGACGATGCGATCACCGTGACGGTGCACTCCGACGTCGACGCCCGTTCCGAGGTGGCGGTGGTGCCCGTCGACGACGACAACCTCGCGGTCAGGGCGGCCAGGCTCCTGCGCGACCGCACGGGCGTCTCGGCGGGCGTCGACCTCGCGATCCGCAAGGTCATCCCCGTGGCGGGTGGCATGGCGGGAGGCTCGGCCGACGCCGCAGCGTCGCTCGTGGCGTGCAACGAGGCGTGGGGCACGGGTCTGGCGCGACCTGCGCTGGAGGTGCTGGCCGGTCAGCTCGGCAGCGACGTCCCGTTCCTGCTGCACGGCGGCAATGCCGTCGGAGGAGGACGCGGAGAGACCGTGAGCCCCGTGCTGGCGAGGGGTTCGTACCACTGGGTGTTCGCGATGGCCCACGACGGACTGTCGACCAAGGCGGTCTTCGCCGAGTTCGACCGGATCAATGCCGGGCGGACCGTGGCCGAACCTGCCGTGCCCGACGCCCTGCTCGCCGCATTGCGGGCCGGTGACGCCGAGGCTCTGGGTGCTGCGCTGTCGAACGACCTGACCGAGGCGGCCCTGTCGTTGCGGCCGGAGCTCGATGACACCCTCAGCATCGGGATCGAGGCGGGGGCGCTCGGAGCCATCTTGTCGGGCTCGGGTCCGACGGCCCTGTTCCTGGCGTCGGACGAGCAGCACAGCCTCGACATCGCCTTCGCGCTGACCAGCGCGGCGGGCTGCGCCGACGTGGTGCAGTCGCGCGGGCCCGTGCCCGGGGCGCGGCTGGTCTGAGGCGCGTCAGCCCTCGAGCAGCTCGGTGAGCTCGAGCCAGCGCTCCTCGAGGCCGCTGACGGTCGCCGCGAGATCGTCGGCCTCCTTCGAGCGGGCGAGCAGGCCGGGGACGTCGGACGGATCGTGCGTCGCCAGCTCGGCGTGCAGCTCGTCGATCCTTGCGGTCTGCTTCGCGATCCTGCGCTCGAGCGAGCCGACCTCCTTGCGGGTCGTGCGCTCCTCGGCGCTCGACAGACGCGAGACCTTGACGTGGCCGGCGGTGGACGGGTTGGTCGCGGCAGGGGAGTCCTGCTGACGGCGCAGCTCGAGGTACTGGTCGACGCCGCCCGGCAGGTGCCGGAAGCGGCCGTCGAGGATCGCGTACTGCTGGTCGGTGATGCGCTCGAGCAGGTACCGGTCGTGCGAGACGACCAGCAGCGTGCCGGGCCACGAGTCGAGGAGGTCCTCCATCGCGGCGAGCATGTCGGTGTCGAGGTCGTTGGTCGGCTCGTCGAGCACCAGGACGTTGGGCTCGTCGAGCAGGATCAGCAGCAGCTGCAGGCGTCGCTTCTGCCCACCCGACAGGTCGCGGACCGGGGTCGACATCTGGGCGCTCGAGAAGCCGAGACGCTCGAGCAGCTGTGACGGCGTCATCTCCTTGCCGCCCGACACGTAGGCCGTGCGCTGACGGCCGACGACGTCGCTGACGCGGTCGGCGCCGACGTCCTTGAGCTCGTCGAGCTCCTGCGTCAGCGTGACGACCTTGACGGTCTTGCCCTTCTTGACCCGCCCGGAGGTCGGCTCGACCTTGCCGGTCACGAGGCCCAGGAGCGTCGACTTGCCGGCGCCGTTGGCGCCGAGGATGCCCGTGCGCTCGCCCGGTCCGATGCGCCACTCGATCTGCTTGAGCACGTCGTTGGGGGCCGTCTCCGACCCCGTGGCGGGGTACGACACCGACACGTCGAGGATGTCGACGACGTCCTTGCCGAGGCGCGACGTGGCCATCTGCTTCAGCTGGATGGGGTCGCGGGCCGGCGGCTCGTCGGCGATCAGCTCGTTGGCCGCGTCGATGCGGAACTTGGGCTTCGACGTGCGGGCCGGTGCGCCGCGGCGCAGCCACGCGAGCTCCTTGCGCATGAGGTTCTGGCGCTTGGACTCGGTGGCGGACGCGTGACGGTCACGCTCGACGCGCTGCAGGACGTAGGCCGCGTAACCGCCCTCGAAGGGCTCGACGATCCCGTCGTGGACCTCCCACGTCGCGGTGCAGACCTCGTCGAGGAACCACCGGTCGTGCGTCACGACGAGGAGGCCTCCGGCGTTGGACGACCACCGCTTCTTCAGGTGCCCGGCGAGCCAGGTGATGCCCTCGACGTCGAGGTGGTTGGTCGGCTCGTCGAGGAACAGGACGTCGTCGTCGCCGACCAGCAGGCGGGCCAGCGCGACGCGGCGGCGCTGACCGCCCGAGAGCGTCCCGACCGTCGCGTCCCACGCGATGTCGGAGACCAGCCCCGCGATGACGTCGCGGACCTTCGCGTCGCCGGCCCACTCGTAGTCCTGCATGTCGCCGACGATCGCGCGTCCGACGGTCCCGGCCTGGTCGAGCACGTCGGTCTGGTCGAGCATCCCGATCGTGACACCGCCGCGGGTCGTGACGCGGCCGGAGTCCGGCTGGAGCGTCCCGGCGAAGATGCGCAGAAGGGTCGACTTGCCGTCGCCGTTGCGACCGACGATGCCGATGCGGTCGCCCTCGTCGATGCCGATCGTCACCGACTCGAAGACGGTCTTGGTCGGGAAGTCGAGCGCGATCTGTTCCACGCCGAGGAGATGTGCCACCGCACGAGTCTAGGGGCGGGCCCTCAGGCGTCGAACGGCCGGGACAGGATGCGCAGCGCGGCGGCGAGGTCGGCGGCACGGTCGGCCGGCAGGCCCGCGAGCAGATCGCGCTCGCGGGCGATCAGGGCGTCGAGCGCCCCGTCGACGGCGCGCCGTCCCGACGGCGTCAGCCGCACCTGGACGCCGCGTCGGTCGGCGGGATCGGGCAGGCGCTCGACGAGCCCCTTCGTGACGAGTCGGTCGACCCGGTTCGTCATGGTGCCGCTGGTCACGAGGGTCTCCTGCACGAGCTGGCCGGGGGAGAGCTGGTACGGCTCACCGGAGCGGCGCAGCGCCGAGAGGACGTCGAACTCGGACGGCTCGAGCCCGTGCCCCGCGAAGGCCTCCTTACGGGCCCGGTCGAGGTGCAGGGCGAGCCGCGAGACGCGGCTGAGGACGTGCATCGGCGTGACGTCCATGTCGGGACGTTCGCGCTGCCAGGCGGCGATGAGCCGGTCGACGTCGTCCTCCATGCCGACAGACTACCAAGGCTCGTCAAGATTCTTGATGTCGAGATTCTTGACCGCGCCCACGCCACGACATCGTGCGGGTCGGGTCGATCGGGACGACGATGGAGGCATGACCGAACTGCAGGGAGCCCGCGTGCTCGTGCTCGGGGCGACCGGGGGCCTGGGTGCTCCCATCGTGCGTCGTCTCGTGGCTGCGGGCGCCGACGTGTGGCTGTCCGCCCGGTCAAGCGACCGCCTGGCCGCGCTGGCCGACGAGCTGGGGTCGTCGGTGCTGGGCACCACGGCCGCGGACCTCCGCCTGCCGGGTGGTCCCGACGAGGTCGTCAGTGCCGCCGCGGAGGGTGGGCCCCTGACGGGGGTGGTGCTCGCAGCCGGCGTCGTGGCGTTCGGCGACGTGGTCGACCTCGAGGACGACGTGCTGGACGACCTGCTGCTCCTGAACCTGATCGGGCCGATCCGAGTCGTGCGCGCGGTGACTCCTCATCTGGCCGAGGGCGGGTTCGTGGTCCAGGTCAGCGCCGTCGTGGCGGAGCGGCCGATGCCGGGGATGGCCGCCTACAGCGCCAGCAAGGCCGGGCTCACGGCCTTCGGTGCGGCGGTCGCGAGCGAGCTGCGTCGGCGGAAGGTCAGGCTGCTCGACGTGCGGCCCCCGCACACCGAGACGGGTCTGGCCGATCGTCCGCTGGCCGGTACCGCCCCGCGCATGAAGACCGGGCTCGACCCGGACGCCGTCGCCGCCCGCATCGTCCAGGCCGTCACCGACGGTGAGAAGGTGCTCGGCTCGGACGCGTTCACGCCGTAGCGGGATCGCCGGCGGCAGGCGTGCGAACGTCCTGGCGGTCGGACCGAACCCCTGCCGTGGCCCCTGCCGCGGCGGTACCGTCGTGACGTGTCCCTCGATGACGCGGCCCTGGTCGCCGCCGGTCCCACCCGCCTCGGCGAGCTGATGCGCGCCGGCGAGCTGACGTCACGACGCCTGACGGAGGCCACCGTGGCCGCGATCGACGCGGCGGAGCCCACGGTCAACGCGACCGTGGCGGTCCTGGCCGAGGAGGCGCTCGAGGCCGCCGACGACGCCGACCGCCGCCGTGCGGCGGGGGAGTCGGGCCCGCTGCTCGGCATCCCCGTCGCGGTCAAGGACGACCTGGACATCCGTGGTCACGTGACGGGCCGGGGCAGTCGAGGGGCCACGGCGGTGGCGACCGCCGACGCCGACCTCGTCGCCGCGATGCGCGCCGCCGGCATGGTCGTGGTGGCCAAGACGACGCTGCCGGAGCTGGCCATCACGGGGTTCACCGAGTCCGAGCTGACCGGCGTCACCCGCAACCCCCACCACCCGGACCACACGCCCGGCGGGTCGTCGGGCGGCTCGGCGGCCCTCGTCGCCGCAGGAGCGGTCAGCCTCGCGACGGCGTCCGACGGCGCGGGCTCGATCCGCATCCCGGCCGCGTGCTGCGGGCTGGTGGGCTTCAAGCCGACCCAGGGCACCATGCCGAGCTCGGGCGGGTGGCACGATCTCTCGACGCAGGGCTGTCTGGCCGCACGGGTCGTCGACAGCGCCCTGTTCCTCGACGCGTTCGGGAGCTTCGGGACGTCCCTCGTCGAGGCGGCCTCCGCCGACCCGGCCCCGCTGCGGATCGGCGTCTCGTTCAGTGCCGCGGCCGCGACCACGCCGGCACCCCTCGACCAGCGGGTGCGGCAGCAGGTCGAGCGCGCCGCGACGTTCCTGCGCGACGCGGGACACGCCGTGACCGAGGTCGACGTCCCCTACCCCCTGGCGGCCAAGGCCCTGACCGCGCGCTACCTCGGGGGCATCGCGCAGGCCGCCGCCGACCTCGACGACCCGCGGGCGGTCGAGGCCCGGACGCGGTCGATCGCCCGGCTGGGCCGTCCCTTCGGGCGGCGCGCCGTCGCGTGGTCGCGACGGCAGGGTGCGACGTGGGGCGGGTCGGTGCACGACGTCCTGGACGTCGACGTGCTGCTGACGCCGGTCATGAGCGGTCCGGCGATCCCCGTCGAGCACTGGAAGGGGCGGGGCGGTCTGTCGACGGTGCTCGCGATGAACGCGTTCTACCCGTACACCGCGCAGTGGAACCACGCGGGCGTCCCCGCGGTGTCGATGCCGTCCGGGTCGACCGACGACGGGCTGCCGCTCGCGATCCAGCTCGTCGCGCGCCGCGGCGACGACGCGCGGCTCATGGCCCTGGCGGGCCAGTGGGAGCGTCGGTCGGTGTCATGACGTCAAGTATCTTGACATCAAGATATACGGGTCGTACTGTCGGAGCATGACGACCTGGGACCCCCACCGCTACCTGCGTTACGCCGACGAGCGGTCGCGGCCGTTCGTCGAGCTCGTCGCCCGCATCGAGGGCGAGCCCCGCTCGATCGTCGACCTCGGCTGCGGGCCCGGCCACCTCTCGGCCGTCCTGCGCGCCCGCTGGCCCGAGGCGACGATCGTCGGCGTCGACTCGTCGCCCGAGATGATCGAGCGGGCCCGGACCGACGACACCGACGCCCGGACGTCGTACGAGCTGGCCGACGTCGCGACGTGGGAGCCCGACGGTCCGGTCGACCTGATCGTCTCGAACGCCCTGTTCCAGTGGGTGCCCGATCAGCTGACGGTCATCGAGCGCCTCGCGGCCCACGTCGCTCCGGGTGGGACGTTCGCCCTCCAGACCCCCAACAACTACGGCGGACCGAGCCACCGGCTGCTGTCCGAGATCGCCTCGCAGCCGCCGTACCGCGACCTGACCGAGGGCCTGCACGACGACCGTGGCACGCCGCCCGCGGCCTACCTCGACCTCTTCAGCCGCCTCGGCTGGGCGACGGACGTGTGGGAGACCACCTACCTGCACGTGCTGCCCGGGGAGGACCCGGTCCTCGACTGGATCTCGGGCACGGGAGCCCGGCCGGTGCTGGCCGCCCTGCCCGATCCGCTGCGCGAGGCGTTCGTCGAGGAGTACCGCGCGGCGCTGCGGGCCGCCTATCCGGCGCAGCCCTGGGGCACCGTCATGCCGTTCGCCCGCGTCTTCGCCGCCGCCCGCCGGACGGACTGACTCCGGTACGCTGGGCGGGCTGTCCCGGGTCGGCCCGCCGACCCCCGACGGTTGTTCCCCGGTTGGTCTGCCGGCAGGGCCCGCCGCACTTTGAATGCGGACAAGCGACGTAGGTTCGACTCCTACCCGGGGAGCCACGCCACCGCTCCGCGCCCGCGCGGACCCCCGCCGTCGACCGAGGAGCCCTGTGACCACGAGCCCGCACTCCACCGACGCCACCGCCGTCACCGCGATCGTGCTGGCGGCCGGTGCCGGCACCCGGATGCGCTCGCAGCGTGCGAAGGTCCTGCACGAGATCGCCGGCCGCAGCATGCTCGGCCACGCCCTCGCCGCCGTGGCGGGGGCAGGCGTCCACACGACCGTCGCGGTCGTCGGGCACGACCGCGACCAGGTGTCGGCCGCGATCGCCGAGCACGATCCCACGATCGTCCTGGCCGTCCAGCACGAGCAGAACGGGACGGGTCACGCGGTCCGCGTCGCGCTGGAGGCGCTGGGCGCACCCGTCACGGGCACCGTCGTCGTCACGTACGGCGACGTGCCGCTGCTGACGTCGCAGACCCTGGCCGAGCTGGTCGTCGGCCACCGCGCCGCCGGGCGGGCCGTCACGATCCTGTCGTCCGAGGTCGCCGACCCCGCGGGCTACGGACGCATCGTGCGCGACCGCGACGGCTCGGTCCTGGCGATCCGCGAGCACCGTGACGCGTCCGACGACGAGCTCGCGATCCGCGAGATCAACAGCGGCATCCTGGTCGTCGACGGACCGTTCCTCGACCACGCCGTCGCCCGGCTGAGGTCCGACAACTCCCAGGGCGAGCTGTACCTCACCGACATCGTCGGCACCGCGGTCGCCGAGGGGCGGCCCGTCGGTGCGCACGTGCTCGAGGACGTCTGGCAGACCGAGGGCGTCAACGACCGCGTCCAGCTGGCCCGGCTGGGCCGCGAGCTGAACCGGCGCATCACCCGGCACTGGATGGCCGAGGGCGTCACGATCGTCGACCCGGCCACCACGTGGATCGACTCCGCCGTCACGCTGGCGCCCGACGTCACCCTCCTGCCCGGCACGCAGCTGCTGGGCGCGACGGAGGTCGGCGAGGGCGCGACGATCGGTCCCGACACGACGCTGCGCAACGTCGAGGTCGGGGCGGGGGCCACGGTCGAGCGCACCCACGGGTCCGACGCGGTGATCGGCGTCGACGCCACGGTCGGTCCGTTCGCGTACCTGCGACCCGGCGCCGAGCTGGGCGAGGGCGGCAAGATCGGCACGTTCGTCGAGGTGAAGAACAGCTCGATCGGCCCCGGTGCGAAGGTGCCGCACCTGTCGTACGTCGGGGACGCCGACATCGGGGAGGGCGCCAACATCGGTGCCGGCACGATCTTCGCCAACTACGACGGCGTCCACAAGAACCGGTCGACGATCGGCCGGCACGCCAAGACCAGCTCCAACAACACGTTCGTGGCCCCCGTGACGGTCGGCGACGGCGCCTTCACGGGAGCGGGCGCGACGATCCGCGAGGACGTCCCGCCGGGGGCGCTGGCGGTCAGCGCGGGCCGACAGAGGAACATGGGGGGCTGGGTCGCCAGCAAGCGTCCGGGCACCCCGTCAGACCAAGCCGCGCGCGAGGCCGACAGCGCAACGACCATGGAGGACTCCGGTGAGTAGCCTTTCCCGCCGCACCCCGACCCGCAACCTGCTGCTCTTCTCGGGACGGGCGCACCCCACGCTGGCCCAGGAGGTCGCCGACCTGCTCGAGATCGAGGTCGTTCCGACGACGGCCTACGACTTCGCGAACGGCGAGATCTACGTGCGCTTCGACGAGTCGGTCCGCGGCTGCGACGCCTTCGTGCTGCAGAGCCACGCCGCGCCGATCAACGAGGCGATCATGGAGCAGCTCATCATGATCGACGCCCTCAAGCGGGCCTCGGCCAAGCGCATCACCGTGATCCTGCCGTTCTACGGCTACGCCCGCCAGGACAAGAAGCACCTCGGCCGCGAGCCGATCTCGGCCCGCCTGATGGCCGACCTCTTCCTGACCGCCGGCGCCGACCGGCTCATGACGGTCGACCTGCACACGGCGCAGATCCAGGGATTCTTCGACGGGCCGGTCGACCACCTGCTCGCGATGCCGATCCTGACGCGTCACGTCAAGAAGCACTACGGCAACAAGGACCTCGCGGTGGTCTCGCCCGACGCCGGACGCATCAAGGTCGCCGAGCAGTGGGCCGCTGCGCTCGGCGGGGCGCCGCTGGCGTTCATCCACAAGACCCGTGACCCGCGCCGCCCCAACGAGTCGAAGGCCAACCGGGTCGTCGGTGACGTCACCGGTCGCGTGTGCATCCTGGTCGACGACCTCATCGACACCGGCGGGACGATCGTCCAGGCCGCCGAGGCCCTGATGGCCGACGGCGCCGAGGACGTCGTGATCGCGGCGACGCACGCGGTGTTCTCGGGCCCCGCCGTCGACCGGCTGAAGAACTCGACGGCCCGCGAGGTCATCGTGACCAACACGCTGCCGATCGCCGACGACAAGCGGTTCGACAAGCTCACCGTGCTGTCGATCGCCCCGCTGCTGGCGCAGGCGTCCGCCGCGGTCTTCGAAGAAGGAAGCGTCACCAGCCTGTTCAAGTCCTGAGGCCGAGCGAGCCCTGCGAGCGAGCGCCGAAGGAGGCTAGCGGAGCGTGAGCGCCGCGCGGCGCAGCCGCCCCGCAGCGAAGCCTCCCGGGCGGGCGATCAGACCGACCCGCCCCGCCGGGGAACCCGCCCCGCGGGGAACCCGAGCCGCGGGGACGACGAGCTGACGACCTACGCGACCGGAGCGGGCGCGGAGGTGGTCGGCGCCGGAGTGGTCGGCGCGGGAGTTGTCGGGGCCGTGGTCGTCGGCGTCGGGGTGGTCGGGGCCGTGGTCGTCGGCGCCGGAGTGGTCGGGGCCGTGGTCGTCGGCGCGGGCGTCGTGGGCGTGACGGGATCGGGCTCGCGCTGGAGCGTGATGCGTCCGAGGCTCAGGTCCTGGTTGTTGAACAGCGTGAGGACCGACGACGTCCACGCCTGGTACGTGTGGCCCTGGATGGTGCTGTACGGGAACACCACGACCGTGACGCCACCCTGCTGACGAGCCGTCCCGCCGATCGCGAAGGTGCCGTCCTGGTTGGTCGGTCGTTCGTCGAGGACCCGGCCCTGCGCGTCGGTCATCCGCACGCTGATGTTGGGGATGCCGACACCGTTCTTGTCGACGGCCTGGCCGGTGAACGTGCCACCGCGGGTGCCGAGGTCGATCGTGACGTTGCGCTTGCCGCCGGCGCGGACCGAGCCGATGGCGAACGAGCCGCCGAAGTAGCCGTTGGTGTCGGGCACCTGGAGGCGGTACGGACCGGGCGTGAGGCCGCGCAGCGAGATGTTGCCGGCCGAGACCTTCTTGACCCAGTACTCGCCCGACTTCTTGTTCACCGCCGTGACGTAGGTGACGCCCCGCGCCCGTGCGCCGCCGAGCGTCAGGAAGCCGCGGATCGCGCCGGGCTTGGTCGTCAGGTTGAACGAGGCCTGGCGGAACGTCCGCAGCTTCACCGAGCGGATCAGCTTGCTCTTGCCCACGCGGCGGTTGCGCGCGTCGTAGGCGAAGACCCGGTAGTCGTCCTTGGCGAGACCGCCGAGCGCGTACTCGCCCTTCTTGTTGGCGTCGACCTCGATGACCTGGCCGCCGTTGCTGACCGCGCGGATGTGCGCCTTGGCCGCTCGCTTGCCCCGGACCTTGACGACACCGCCGATCGCCCCGCCGCGCTTCATGCGGACGTTCTTCTGGACGGGACCCGATCCGACGCGCACCCGGACGTCGAGACGAGCCGCGTACGCCTTGGTGTTGTAGGCGGGACGGCCGTCGACGAACTGCAGGTGGTAGCTGCCGGGACCGGGCGGCACGAGCTGGTAGATGCCGTTGCCCTTGACCTTGACGCGCTTGAGGTAGGTCCAGTTGGCGTCGAACAGCAGCACCCGCACGGTGCTGACCGGCGACCCGGTGGAGGCGTCCGTGACACGGCCGTACACCTGGGGGCCGGCGGCCTGGGCGGGCGTCGAGA
Source organism: Aeromicrobium sp. Root472D3 (assembly GCF_001426485.1). Taxonomy (GTDB): domain Bacteria; phylum Actinomycetota; class Actinomycetes; order Propionibacteriales; family Nocardioidaceae; genus Aeromicrobium. Next base: position 10,547 of record NZ_LMET01000002.1, read on the forward strand.
CCCCCACGAGGGCGCCGACCGTCACGAGGACGGACAGCAGTGCGGCCACGAGCGGGCGACGTCGAGCGAGCATGGGTGTGGATCTCCGTCCGGGACGGTGCCGCAGGGTTCCGACACGCGATCATTTTAGCCGCGATCGGTGTCAACCACGGGCGATCCCGGCCCTCGTGTCCTGCGTCACCCCGCACCGATCGGTGAGCCCGTGCACGGTGCGGGAGATATCATGCGACGAGTGGATCGTAGAGCCGTCCCGAACCGGCGTCGCGAGGTGGAGGAAGGTGTCGATCGCATGTCCGAAGCGCGTGGAGGGCTCCGTCGGCCGTTGCTGGTCGTGGTCCCCGTCCTCCTGTTCGTCGTGGTCTTCATCGGCGCCCGCATGATCGGTGGCGGCCCCCCGGGCAACCCGTTCGTCGACCGGCCGCCCCTCGTCGTCGCCGACACCGCGGCAGCCGGTGCTGCGGCCAGCGCCTCCGGCGGCGACCGAGACCTGCTCGACCGCCTGTCGAAGGTGCCGCAGGGCACGTGGCTGACGCCCGAGGCCTTCCCGGTCGGGCAGGTCGGTGCCCGCGTCTCCAAGGTCGCGGCGCAGGCCGAGGTCGAGAAGCGCACACCGGTGTTCGTCGTCTACGGCATCACCGACCGCGACTGCAGCGGCGGGGAGTCCAGCGGTGGCCTGCCCGCCGACCAGTACCCGACGTGGGTGGCCGAGATCGCGTCCGCGATGGGCTCGGACGCCGCGGTCGTCGTCGAGCCCGACGCGCTGGCCACCGCTGCCGAGTGCGGTCAGGGCGAGCAGCGCACGACCCTGCTGCGCGACGCCGTGACGCTGCTGGCCGACCGGGGTGCCGTCGTGTACCTCGACGCCGGCCACGCGAGCTGGACCGACCCGCAGGTCATGGCGGGCCTGCTGCGTGACTCGGGCGTCGAGAAGGCGCGGGGGTTCTCGACGAACGTCTCGGGCTACGAGTCGGACGCCGACGAGCGGACGTACGCCGAGACGATCAGCACCGCGCTGGACGGTGCGCACTACGTCACCGACACCGGGCGCAACGGGGCCGGGTCGAACGGCGAGTGGTGCAACCCGGAGGGCCGGGCCCTCGGTCGCGCACCCGCCGCGAGCACCGACGGCGCGCTCGACGCGTACCTGTGGATCAAGCCTCCCGGCGAGAGCGACGGCACGTGCGGCGGGGGTCCGCCGGCGGGTCAGTTCTGGACCGAGCGCGCCCTCGCGATGGCGCGCGCCGCGGGATGGTGAGACATGCGTCTCGTTACAGTTCGTCGCGTTGACTCCGCTCGTCCCCGCGGGCCACTAGGATCGGCTTCATGATTGAGGGAGGCGAGCCCAAGCTCGCGGTCATCATCGAAGACGATGCCGATGTGCGGCACCTGTTGAAGACGGTGCTGACGCAGAGCGGGTTCCAGACGATCCTCACGACCAACGGCGCCGACGGCATCGAGGCCGTGCGCACGCACGACCCGATCCTCACGACGCTCGACGTCTCGATGCCCGGCATGGACGGGTTCGCGGCCGCCAAGCGCATCCGCGAGTTCAGCACGACGTACATCGTGATGCTGACGGCGCTGGCCGACGAGATCGACATCGTGCAGGGCCTCGACTCGGGCGCCGACGACTACCTGCTCAAGCCGTTCCGCCCGCGCGAGCTGCGCGCGCGCATCGAGACGATGCTGCGGCGCCCCCGCGACCGCGCCGGGGTCGGGTCGAGCGCGCCGGCGCCGGCGTCCACGTCCACGTCCGCGGCCCCCGCCCGTGCCGCCGAACCGGTGTTCGAGCAGGTGACCGAGCCGTTCGCGCAGCCCGCGCAGCAGGCCCAGCAGGCTCCGCCCACCGTGCCCTACCCGGTCGTCGAGCATCCTCCCGTCGCCCCTGCCGAGCCCGCGCCCACCTATGCGCCGCCACCGGCCCCGCCCGTCTACGCGCCGGTCCCGGCACCGCAGCACCAGGCGCCGCAGCCTCCGCCCGCTCCCGAGCGGCCCTACCGCCAGCCCGTCCAGGAGCCCATGTCCGTGGCTCCGGCACCGTCAGCCGACGGATGGCTCGAGCACCGCGGCCTGCAGCTCAACACGCAGACGCGCCTGGTGCAGGTCGACGCGCGCGGCGTCGAGCTGACGCGCAGCGAGTTCGACCTCCTCGCGACGCTGATGGGCTCGGGTCGCCGGGTCCGCAGCAAGGCCGACCTGGTGCTGGCGCTGCGCGGCGAGACCTACGTGACGACGTACTACGTCAACGACGCCGACAAGCGGGCCGTCGAGGTGCACATGGCGAACCTGCGGCGCAAGATCGGCGACTCGTCGGCGACACCGCGGTTCATCGAGACGGTCCGGGGCGTGGGCTACCGGCTCGCGTCCGACCGCGAGGTCGGCTGACCGCGACCGCCCGACCCCACGCGAGAGGCCCCAGCCGGTTCGGCTGGGGCCTCTCGCGTGTCGTGCCGGTCGAACGGGTCAGTTGGCGTCGACGGGGATCTCGGCGGCCTGCGTCGGGGTGTCGGAGGCGAAGATCGCGATCGGCACCTCCTGGCGGATCGTCTCGCGCTCGTACGACGACGAGCCGGGGGAGCGCTGGATGCGCACCTCGGCGCGGAACGTCAGCGTGACACCGGTCGTGTCGGCGGCCAGGTCGCCGATCGGCTGGTTGCGCAGCTCGAAGGCGCCCTTCGGCGACGTGATGAGCATGCCGTACTTGCCGCCCTGCGGCTCGGGGTCGAACGTGATCCTCGAGGCCTTCTCGTTGAGCGTGTAGGGGCGCTCGACCGTGCCGGACGTCGACGTCGTCGCGGACTCGACCTCGATGCGGTCGAGGAAGACCCGCCGCTTGGTCTTGAACGGGTCGCGCAGCTCCTGGTCGAGGTCGTAGGCCTGGAACGTGAACGAGAAGTACTTGTTGCCCTTGGGGTACCACTCGTTGGTGCGGGGCGTCGACTTGGTGGGGTAGAGCGTGTAGACGAAATCGACGCCGTCGATCTCGACGTGCGACTGGAACGTGCCGTCCCGCGTGAACTGCGAGTCGAAGGCGGGGGTCGCCGCGGCCGTGGGGGTCGCGCTGGGCGTCGGGGTCGCCTCGGACGACGAGAACGTGCCGAGGTTGCAGCCGCCGAGTGCCGACAGCGCGACGACGGCGACGGCGGCGTGGCCGACGCGGCGGCGGAGGCCGCGTCGGTGGGAGGTCGAGGTCACGGGGATGCTCCTGGAGGCGTCGGTCGAGGGGGAAGAGGGCGTGGAGGAGTGGTGGGGGTGGCGCGCGTCGGTCATGCCTTGAAGCCCTTGTGGCGCTTGAGGAGCTTGATCGCCATCCACACGGTCTGCAGGACCGTGATGACGCCGAGGACCGTCCAGCCCCCGAGCAGGACGTCCGACTGCAGCACGGTGGGCAGCTGGGCCCAGATCGCGACGGCTCCGGCCAGGACGATGCCGACGATGGCGAGGGGGATCAGGTGGGCGTGCCCGCCGCCGCCGCTCTCGGCCTTGGCCTGCAGCGCCCAGTTGTCGGTCTGCGAGCTGCTGGCGAACTTGGTCCACGAGCGCGCGAAGTGGCCCAGGCGCACCCACATGTAGAGCTCGGCCGGGATGAACAGCAGGGCGAACAGGTAGTCGCGCCGGTTGGCGTTCTGCATCGCGTGGGCCGTGCGCAGGTTCAGCAGCGTCGCCATGATCGTCGGCACGATCCACAGGATCACGAAGACGAAGGCGTGGAGCATCAGCGACGTGATCAGCAGGAACAGGAAGACCAGCCGCGTGAAGCCGTTGGTCGCCATCGAGATGTTCTCGAACCAGCGCAGGCGCAGGTTGGGGTGCAGCGGCTGGCCCTTGGTGTCGCCGCGCTGGCCGGGCCACATCAGGTCGATCGCGCCGGTGTTCCACTTGACCTGCTGCGCGTCGAGCGACTGCAGCGTGGTCATGCCGCCGACGTTGGCGCGCGCGTGGGCGCTGATCTTGGTGAGGTAGCCGGCGCTCTTGATCTCGAGCGAGAGCAGGGAGTCCTCGATCTCGCTGTCGCGCACCCACGGGTAGCGCTGGTGGGTCTGCTTGACGACGGCTCGCAGCGCCGTGGTGGAGAAGATCGAGTACTGGCCGCCGAGGACCGCCATGTTGCGGCCCCGCAGCAGGTTCTGGATGTTGAAGGCCGCGAACTGCGCGCGCTGGCCGGCGATGAGGAACTTGCCCATGAGGGTGTCGAGGCCGCTGTCGTCGATGCTGTAGATCGCCGAGATGCCGCCGATGCGCTCGTCGTCCTGGATCTCGCGGACGAGGTACTCCACGGCGTGCGGGTCGGCGGTCGTGTCGCCGTCGACGCCGAGCAGGTAGTCCATGCCCTCGACGAGCGTGTAGCCGTAGTTGAGCGCACCGACCTTCTTGTCGGGGTTCTCGCCGATGTCGTGGACGAAGATCTCGGTCATCTGCTCGTCCGAGCCGTGGCCACGCACGTGGAGGCCGGCGTAGTGACTCGCGATCTCGACCGTCGCGTCGGTCGTGTTGTTGACGATGACGTGGATCGCGTCGGGCAGGCGCGTCTGGGCCAGCAGGGAGTCGAGGACGTCGGCGATCGCGTCCTCCTCGTTGTAGGCGGGGATGACGCAGCCGACCGTCGACCGGTACGTCGGCAGGGCGTCGATGCCTGCCATGAACGTGTCGGCGTACTCGCCCATGACGGGATCGACGTAGGTCCCCTCCGGTGCGGCGTAGCCGATGCCGTCGTCGTTCATGTCGTCTCGCTCCTCGTGGACGGGGCGCTCGCCCGGCCGATGGCACCAGCCTGACTCATCAACATCAGGATTGCCGCACCTTCGGCTCAGGATCGCCTCAGTTCTGGCGGGCCTTGGCCAGATCGGCGTCGGCCCGGCCGAGCAGCGAGTCGAACGTGGCGGGGGAGTCGATCGTGTGGCCCGTCCCGAAGGTCGCACCGGTGCGCAGCTCCATGCCCTCGCCGACGGCCGACTCGGTCAGCCCGGTGCGGATCGCGTCGACGACGCGGCGGGGCGTCTCGGCGTTCGCGGCGACGACCAGGACGACGAAGCGTCCGGCACCGAGGTGCCCGAGCAGGGCGTCGGCGGGCACGCGGGAGCGCAGGATGCCCGAGAAGTGCACGAGGGCGTTGTCGCCGGCCTCGCGGCCGAACGCCGAGTTGAGCTCGTCGAGGTCGTCGATCTCGGCCAGCACCAGGGCCACGTGGCTGCCGGCCCTGGTGGCGCGCTCGAGCCGGTCGGCGGCGTCCTCGCGGAACGCGTCGGACGCCAGGACGTTGAGCTTGCTGCGCCGGCGCGCCTCGGCGCTCATCGACCACCAGTTGCCGGCGCGCTCGACCCGCAGGGCCGACAGGCAGACGGCCGAGACGACGAACAGGGCCGTGAAGGGCAGTGCCACGCCCACGACGCCGGGGCGCACGGCACCGGAGGCGTAGAGCGCCGCGACGGCGACGTACCAGGCGCCGAACAGCAGGAACGTGCCCTGCAGGATGCGGGCGTTCAGGTTGAGGCGCATGGGGCCCCGGAGCAGCTCGGTCGCCGCGAGCCAGGCGAAGCCGCCCGTGGCCGCCGTGCGCAGCGTCGTGCTGAGGTCGAGGTCGGGGTCGGACGTCTGCACGAGCGTCGGGAGCGCGACGGCGGCGGCGGCAGCCACGGCCATCCAGATGTTGGAGCGCTCGCGGCCGTCGAGCAGACGGCAGCCCGCCCACATCGCGCCGACCGCGAACACGGTCGAGGCGTCGCCGGCCGCGACGACGACCAGCGGCGCCGAACCGTCGGCGGCGTAGATCGCGTCGAGGGCCGTGACGCACAGCGCGCCCGCGAAGGCGGCGGTCCAGGCCCGGTTGGCCTCGTCGTTGTGGCGCATCGCCGCCGTCGTGGCGAAGATCGCGGTCACCAGCGTCATCGGGAGGACCCGAGCGATCAGCAGGGTCTCCAGGTCGAGATCCATGTCGTCTCAGCTCTCCTCAGGGTGGTGGTCGACCGCGCGGGCGGTCGTCGTGGACGGGGACGTGGCCGGGGCCTCGACGCTCCGGGCGGGGTCGTGCCGGGGGACGCACACCGTGACCTGCGTGCCGCGGCCCGGCTCGCTGTCGACCTCGATCGTCCCGCCGTGCAGCACGACGATCTCGCGCGAGATGCTCAGCCCCAGGCCCGTGCCGTGGACCGTCGACCCGCGGACCGACTCGGCGCGGTAGAAGCGCTCGAACAGTCCCTTCTGCTCCTCCAGCGACATGCCGCGACCCGTGTCGGTGACCACGATCTCCACCTGGTCGGACTCCGTGGGGGCGACGGTGACCGAGATGCGGCCACCGATGCGGTTGTACTTGATGGCGTTGGAGAGCAGGTTGTCGACGACCTGGCGCAGTCGGAACGAGTCGACCTCGGCATCGACGGCGTCGGCGACGTCGAGGCGGATCGAGATGAGCCGCTCTCCGGCCATGGGCCGGATCGCGTCGATCGACTCGTGGACCAGGCGCGAGACGTCGCACGAGGTGCGGGACAGCGACATCGCGTTGGCCGGGCTGCTCGACCGCGCCGCCAGCAGGTCGGTGACCAGCGAGTTGAGACGCTCGGTGTTGGTCAGCGCGATGGTCAGCATGTCGCGGGCGTCGTCCGGCAGGCCGTCGGTCTCGAGGGCCAGGTCGATGTAGCCGAGCACCGAGCTGAGCGGTGTGCGCAGCTCGTGCGACATCGACGTCACGAGGTCGTCGCGGTCGGTGATCGCCCGGACCTCGGCCGACACGTCGCGCAGGACGATCACGACGCGGTCGAGGCCGGCCTGCTCGTCGTGGATCACGCGGACCGTCACGTCGATCGTGAAGCGGGTGGCCGTGCGGTGACCGATCCAGTACGTCGCGCCGTCGACCTCCTCGCCCGCCAGCACGCGGACGTGCGGGAAGTCTCCGAGGGCGACCGGCGTGATCTTGTCGGCGTGGTAGAGCGGGAAGCGGTGCCACGGCGTGTCGTCGGGCAGGCCCAGCTCGGCGAGCAGGGCGCGTGTCGCCCGGTTGTTGGTGACCGTCGCGCCGGTCATGTCGAGGCTGATGACGGCGAACTGGACGGCGTCGAAGGCCTCGCGCAGGGTCGTCTCCTGGATGCGGGCGCGGGTCAGGGCGGCCTCGAGCATGCGGGTCTGGCGTCGCAGCAGGACACGCTGCGAGTCGACCCGGCGGGACGTCGTGTAGACGACGCCCGCGACGAAGATCTGGCTGAACGCCAGGCTGATGGCCGGGATGGGGCTCGTCGTGGCGGCGGGGGACGGCATCACGCCGAGCTCGAGCAGCAGCGTCTGGGTCAGCAGCATGACCGATGCCAGGCCTGCCCCCGCGACGGCTCCGAGCCGGCCGAACGACGTCGCGAGCCAGATGACCGGGAACACCATCAGGACGCCGAAGCCGGTCTCGGGCACCGCCATGCGCAGCAGGCCGAGCGCCGCGATGTCGAGCAGCGGGACGATCATCTGCCAGCGCTGCGGGATGCTCAGCCACGGGACGACGGCCGCGGCGATCGTGACCCACAGGATCGCGGTGATGCCGAGGAAGAACGCGGGGCTGTCGGACAGGTCGCGCTCCGACAGCACGACGGTGATGCAGGTGATGAGACCGATCGCGCCGGCGAGGAAGACCTGCGAGCGGAAGACGCCGTCGCCGAACCGCGAGGACGAGACAGGTGCCCGATCGCGGACCGGGGACGACTGCATGGCGCACAGCGTATCTTCCCGCGGGCGTCGGTCGCGATTTCCCGGTCCGTGGGCGCTGCGATAGACTGCTGCGGTTGCCTCGGCGAGGGTCCACGGACCGTGATCGACAGGGCGCTCCACAGGAGTGCTGTGTCGAGCGCCTCGACCGCCGGCACGTCCGACCTTTCGCACGCACGACGCACCCAACAGGAGTTATCCCGTGGCCGAGACCAAGATCGCCGCCGAAGCACGTACCGAGTTCGGCAAGGGTGCGGCCCGTCGCATCCGCCGCGAGGACAAGGTCCCCGTCGTCCTCTACGGCCACGGCACCGACCCGATCCACCTGACCCTCCCGGGTCACCAGTTCATGCTGGCGCTCAAGGGCTCGGCCAACGCCCTGCTGACGATCGACCTCGGATCCGACACGCACCTGGCGATCCCCAAGCAGGTCCAGCGCGACCCGCTGAAGGGCTTCATCGAGCACGCCGACCTGCTGATCGTCCGCAAGGGCGAGAAGGTCACCGTCGACGTCCGCATCAGCACCGTCGGCGAGGCCGTCAGCGGCAACCTCGTCGTCCTCGAGAACGCGACGATCTCGATCGAGGCCGAGGCGACCCACATCCCCGAGGCGTTCGAGGTCTCGGTCGAGGGACTCGAGGCCGGCGCCCAGATCCTGGCCAAGGACATCGAGCTGCCCAGCGGCTCGACCCTCGCCGTCGACGAGGAGCTCCTCGTCGTCAACGTCACCGCCGCGCCCACCGCCGAGCAGCTCGAGGCCGAGCTGGCCGAGGCCGAGGACGAGCTCGGCATCGAGCACGACCCGACCGACGCCGAAGAGGCCGAGGCCGAGGCTGCTGCCGAGTCGTCCGACGACGAGGCGCCCGCCGAGTCGGAGTGACCTGGCTGGTCGTCGGGCTCGGCAACCCGGGCGCGACGTACGCCGCCACGCGGCACAACATCGGCTACATGGTGGCCGACGCCCTCGCGATGCGCATGGGCGGAACAGCCAAGAACCCCGGCTGGAAGAAGCACAAGTCCGGCCGGGGCGAGGTCGTCGAGGGACGGCTCGCCGGTGAGCGGGTCGTCCTCGTGCGCGCCAAGTCGTACATGAACGAGAGCGGCGGTCCCGTGTCGACCATGGCGAAGTTCTACGGCGTCGAGCCCGATCACGTCATCGCGATCCACGACGAGCTCGACATCGACTTCGGCATGCTGCGCATCAAGCTCGGTGGCGGCGACAACGGGCACAACGGCCTGAAGTCGATCCGCCAGTCGCTCGCCTCGGGTGACTTCTTCCGGGTGCGCGTCGGCATCGGCCGGCCGCCGGGACGTCAGGACGTGCACGACTTCGTGCTCAAGCCCTACAGCTCCGTCGAGCGCAAGGACCTGCCGGTCTACGTCGAGGAGGCGGCCGACGCCGTCGAGAGCCTCGTCACGGTGGGACTGGATCAGACCCAGAGCGCGTTCAACCGGTAGATGATGACACTTTCCCGCCTCGCCACGACCGTCTCCTCCGAGCCCACCGTGGCGGCCGTGCTGGCCGAGCGCGCCGAGGGCGTCGACACCCTCGACGTCCAGGCCCCCGAGCCGCTGCGGCCGTTCCTGACCGCTGCGCTCGCCGAGCAGGCGACGGTCGTCGCCGTCACCGCGACCGCCCGCGAGGGCGAGGAGCTGACGGCGCAGCTCGGCGAGCTGCTGGGCGCCGACGCCGTCGCGTACTACCCGGCGTGGGAGACGCTGCCGCACGAGCGGCTGTCACCGCGGTCCGACACCGTCGGGCGTCGTCTGGCGGTGCTGCGCCGCCTGGTGCACCCGACGCAGGCCGGCGAGCTCGACTCCGACACCGCGAGCGGGGCGCTGCGGGTCGTCGTCGCGCCGATCCGCTCGCTGCTGCAGCCGCAGGTCAAGGGCCTGGCCGACCTCGTGCCGGTCGAGCTGCACCGCGGCGACGAGGTCGCGCTCGAGCAGGTCGTCGCCGATCTCGCCGCAGCCGCCTACTCGCGGGTCGACCTGGTCGAGCGCCGAGGCGAGTTCGCGGTCCGCGGCGGCATCATCGACGTCTTCCCGCCCACCGAGGACCACCCGCTGCGCATCGAGTTCTTCGGCGACGAGGTCGACGAGATCCGCCGCTTCGCGGTCGCCGACCAGCGGACGCTCGAGGAGATCACGCACGTCTGGGCTCCGCCGTGCCGCGAGCTGCTGCTGACCGACGAGGTGCGCGCACGCGCCGCACAGCTGGCCGTCGAGCACCCCAGCCTGGCCGAGATCTTCACCAAGCTGTCCGAGGGTCACGCCGTCGAGGGCATGGAGTCGCTGACGCCCGTGCTGACCGACGAGATGGAGTCGTTCGTCAACCTGCTGCCCGAGCGGTCGGCCGTCCTGCTGATGGACCCCGAGCGCATCCGGGCCCGCGCGGCCGACCTCGTCGCGACGAGCGAGGAGTTCCTGCAGGCGTCGTGGGCCGCGGCGGCCGGTGGCGGCGAGTCGCCGATCGATCTCGGGTCGGCGGCCTTCCACTCCCTCGACGACGTGAAGCTCGAGACGCTGAGGCTCGGGCACACGTGGTTCACGCAGACGCCCTTCGGCCTCGACCTCGACGAGGGCCAGCGCGCCGTCGAGATGGAAGCTGGCGCGGCGTACCGCGGCGACACGTCCGCAGCGCTCGAGGACGTCCGTCGCTGGGTCGCCGCCGGCATGCGCGTCGTCTTCGTCGCCCCGGCGGCGGGTCAGGCGCAGCGCACCCTCGAGTGGCTGGGCGGAAGCGACGTCCCCGCAGCCCTCGACGACGAGGTCACCGCGCCCTCGCCGGGCATCGTCCAGGTCGTCATCGGCGAGCTGTCGACGGGCTTCGTGTCGGCTCCGCTCCAGCTCGCGGTCATGACGTACGACGACCTCGTCGGTCAGCGGGCCGCCGACCGCACCGAGCGCAAGATGCCGGCGCGCCGGCGCAAGCAGGTCGATCCGCTCGAGCTCAAGCCCGGCGACTTCGTGGTGCACGAGCAGCACGGCGTCGGTCGCTACGTCGAGCTCATGCAGCGCGTCGTCCAGGGGGCGGCGCGCGAGTACCTCGTGATGGAGTACGCGCCGTCCAAGCGCGGCCAACCGGCCGACCGGCTGTTCGTCCCGATGGACCAGCTCGACCAGATCAGCCGGTACGTCGGCGGCGAGTCGCCGACCCTCGACCGTCTGGGCGGTGCCGACTGGACGAGCCGCAAGAACAAGGCCCGCAAGGCCGTCCGCCAGATCGCCGGCGAGCTCATCAAGCTGTACGCGGCCCGCCAGGCCACCAAGGGGCACGCCTTCGGCCCCGACACCCCGTGGCAGGCCGAGCTCGAGGACTCGTTCGCCTTCGTCGAGACGCCCGACCAGATGGTCACGATCGACGAGGTCAAGCGCGACATGGAGCGCACCGTGCCGATGGACCGCCTGGTGTGCGGCGACGTCGGCTACGGCAAGACCGAGATCGCCGTGCGTGCGGCGTTCAAGGCGATCCAGGACGGCAAGCAGGTCATCCTGCTCGTCCCGACGACCCTGCTCGTCCAGCAGCACTACGCGACGTTCGCCGAACGCTTCGGACAGTTCCCGGTCACGATGAAGCCACTGTCGCGGTTCCAGACCGAGAAGGAGTCCAAGGAGACCCTCGCGGGCCTGGCGGACGGCTCGATCGACATGGTGATCGGCACGCACCGGCTGCTGCAGCCCGGCGTCAAGATCAAGGACCTCGGCCTCGTCATCGTCGACGAGGAGCAGCGCTTCGGCGTCGAGCACAAGGAGGCCATGAAGATGCTGCGGGCCGCCGTCGACGTCCTGTCGATGTCGGCCACGCCGATCCCGCGCACGCTCGAGATGGCCATCACGGGCATCCGCGAGATGTCGACGATCGCGACGCCCCCCGAGGAGCGCCACCCCGTGCTGTCGTTCGTCGGGGCGTACGAGGACCGTCAGGTCGTCGCCGCGATCCGCCGCGAGCTGCTGCGCGAGGGTCAGGCGTTCTTCATCCACAACCGCGTGCAGTCGATCGACAAGGCCGTCGCCAAGATCAAGGAGCTCGTGCCCGAGGCGCGGGTCGCCGCGGCGCACGGCCAGATGGGCGAGCACCAGCTCGAGGAGGTCATGGTCGACTTCTGGGAGAAGCGCTACGACGTCCTGGTGTGCACGACGATCGTCGAGTCGGGCCTCGACGTGTCGAACGCCAACACCATGATCATCGAGCGCGCCGACACCCTCGGCCTGTCGCAGCTGCACCAGCTGCGGGGTCGCGTGGGGCGCTCGCGCGAGCGCGCGTACGCGTACTTCCTGTACCCGCCCGAGAAGCCGTTGACCGAGACGGCGCACGACCGGCTGGCCACGATCGCGCAGCACTCCGAGCTCGGCGGCGGCATGGCGGTCGCGATGAAGGACCTCGAGATCCGCGGCGCCGGCAACCTGCTGGGCGGCGAGCAGTCCGGCCACATCGCCGACGTCGGCTTCGACCTGTACGTGCGGCTCGTGGGCGAGGCCGTCGCGGAGTTCCGCGGCGACGCCGAGCCCGAGCGCGAGGTCAAGATCGAGCTGCCGATCGAGGCGCACCTGCCGCACGACTACGTCGGCAGCGAGCGGCTGCGGCTCGAGATGTACAAGCGGCTCGCCGACGTCCGTGCCCTGGCCGACGTCGACGAGATCCGCGGCGAGCTGGTCGACCGCTACGGCGAGCCGCCCGAGGCCGTCGACGTCCTGCTCGACGTGGCACGCCTGCGCGTGCGGGTGCGCGAGGCAGGGCTCACCGAGGTGACGGCCGCGGGCCCGAACGTCCGCTTCGCCCCGCTGACGCTGCCCGACTCGGCGCAGATGCGGCTGCAGCGCGTCTACCCGCGCAGCACCTACAAGGTGGCCGCCGAGGTCGCGCTCATCCCGCGTCCGAAGACCGCGCCGATCGGCGGCACCCCGCTGGTGGGCCGCGAGCTGCTGGAGTGGACCCGCACCGTCATCGACACCCTGGTGCCGGCGCCGGCGCCGGCGGGCTGAGCCGCTACTCGCCGGGAGGAGGTGGATCCGCAACCGTGCCAGCGCTGAGACGGTTGCAGATCCGCCTCCTCCTCAGGGCCGGGCGGCCGAGCGTGCAGCGGTCCTCCACGCGTCCTCGTCGGCGAAGGTGACCCGGGCAATGCGTACGGCGCCGGGGTGGAAGTCGAGGCGCGGCCGGTAGGCGAGCTCGCACCGGGCGCTCAGGTACTCGCTCGTGGCGTCGAGCGACTGGGACGACAAGAACAGGGCGGCCCGGCTCGAGAGGCCGATGACGTGCTGCCGGTTGACCACCACGAAGAAGCCCTGCTCGACGGGTTGGTGCCGAGACATCTGGTAGACGTTCGACCGACGCCACCCGACGTCGACGTGCCGGAGCCCGTCGTCCTCCCCGGTCGTGATCAGCGGTGAGATCTCGTTGTCCAGGAGCACGTCGACGCCGCACCCGCTCCGCGTGTCGAGCTTGATCTCGAGGATGCTCGTGCGCGTCCACTCGTCGATGTCGCCAGGTGCGATGTCGACGACGGGCGCACCGGTCGACGCGAGAAGGATGTCGAGACAGTGTCGGTCGACCTGTCCGGCCAGCTGTATCAGCAGATCGTCCTGCGTCCGGTCGACGTCGTCGAGATTGGAGCGGTCGAACGGGGTGGGCAAGGTCGTGATCGACGTGTCGTGTCGTGCCAGGTGGCCGACAGGCACCTCGTGGTCGATCCAGAGGAAGGACACGCGTGCGAAGGCGCTGTGGTTCTCGAACGCGCTGGCCCGCGACTCGTCGTCGAGGCGGACCGTCTCGTTGCGGCCGACGTCGGTCGCCATCAGGCCTCTTCGCGGAGCCTGGGGGGAGTCGCGTTCTTCGGCTTGATGCCGTGCTTGTCGGCGTAGAAGGCCCGGACGACGTCCATGTCGGCCGTCACGTCGTCGGTCGCGTGGAACGTCGGACCGAAGCCCATCGTCCGGGTCGGGGGCTCGAAGAACGCCAGCGTGATCGGCAGCCCGGTCTCGCGGGAGAGGCGCAGGAAGCCCGACTTCCAGTACTCGCCCCTCGACCGGGTGCCCTCGGCCGCGAGGATCAGCCGGAACGGCTCGCCGTCGCCGCGCCTCGCCTCGTCCGCGAGGTCGCGGACGACGCCGGCCGCGTTGTCCCGGTCGAGCGGGATGCCGCCGAGCGCCTTCAGCACCCAGCCCAGCGGGCCCTTGAACAGCTGCTTCTTGACCAGCACCCGCGGGTGGGCGCCGCCGTGCCACATGACGAGCAGCATCGTGATGAAGTCCCAGTTGGACGTGTGGGGCGCGCCCACGAGGATGCCGCTCGGCGGGACGTCACCGACCATCCGGTAGCGCATCAGCCGGACGACGGTGCGGGCCAGCCGCTGACGGATCATGCGACAACTTTAGGGGAGGGCCAGGCGCACCCCGGCGGTGCCGGACGCGCCGCGCCGGAGCCGCGGATCGGTTGCGGATGGCAACGACGGTACTAGCGTCGTCCCATGACCAAAGCGGGGACGTGGAAGCAGCTCGTGCGCACCAAGGACGTCGACGACGTCATCCACCAGAACGACGCCGATCCGACGGAGGAGGGCCACCACGCCCGCCTGAGTCGCCGACTGACGGTCTGGGACCTCATGGGGTTCGGCATCGGCATCGTGATCGGCACGGGCATCTTCACCCTCACCGGCACGGCCGCGAAGGACAACGCCGGCCCCGCCGTCATGATCTCGTTCCTGATCGCCGGCGTCGTCGCGATGCTCGCGGCGCTCTGCTACGCCGAGCTCGCCGCCGCGGTGCCGACCGCCGGCAGCTCGTACACGTACGCGTACACGACGATCGGCGAGATCTTCGCGTGGATCATCGCGTGGGACCTGATCCTCGAGTTCGCCCTGGGCGCGGCCGTCGTCGCGCGCGGCTGGTCGGGCTACCTGCAGGGCGTGTTCGACCTGCCGAAGGCCTTCTTCGGCGAGGAGGACAGCGTCGTCAACCTGGGCGCCGTGTTCATCGTGATCGTCCTCGGCGTGGTCGCCGCGATGGGCATCCGCGAGTCGAAGCTCGTCACGAACTCGCTGGTCGTCATCAAGGTCTCGATCTGCCTGTTCATCATCGGCGTCGGGCTGTTCTACATCGACATGGGCAACCAGAAGCCCTACATCCCGCCGAGCGAGAAGGCCGAGTCGGCCAGCGGCCTCAAGCAGCCCCTGTGGCAGTGGATCACCGGTGTCGACCAGACGGCGTACGGGGTCACGGGCGTCCTCGTCGCGGCGGCGGTCGTCTTCTTCGCCTACTCGGGCTTCGAGGCCGTCGCCAACCTGGGGGAGGAGACCAAGGACCCCGCCAAGGACATGCCGCGAGGCCTCATCGGCACCCTCGTCATCTGCACCGTCCTGTACGTCGCGGTGTGCTTCGTGCTGACCGGCATGGTCAAGTACACGCAGCTCAGCACGGGAGAGCCGCTCGCCGACGCCTTCGACCAGAAGGGGCTCGGGTGGGCCGGCATCATCATCGGGACGGCCGCGGTCGCCGGACTGACCTCGGTGATCCTGGTCGACATCGTCGCGATGGGACGCATCGGCTTCGCGCTGTGCCGCGACGGCCTGCTGCCCCCGGCCGTCGGCCGGATCCACCCGAAGTACCAGACCCCCGTCGTCATCACGGTCGGCACGACGATCGCGGTCGCGGTGCTGGGCGCCTTCGTGCCGCTGGCCGTCCTGGCGGAGATGGTCTCGATCGGGACGCTGTTCGCCTTCCTCGTCGTGTCCCTCGCGGTGATCGTGCTGCGCCGCACCAAGCCGCGCATGAAGCGTCCGTTCCGCACGCCGTCGGTGCCGCTCCTCCCGATCGTGTCGGCGGTGCTGTGCGTCGCCCTCATGACGAACCTCGCGGTCGAGACGTGGCTGCGGTTCCTCGTCTGGCTCGCGCTCGGGCTCGTCGTGTACCTCGCCTACGGACGCAAGCACTCCCGGCTGGCGTCCGGCCGGGCGGAGCCGTCTAACCTGTGACCATGCTCACTCGAACGCGCGGGGTCGTCCTCGGGCTCGCGGGCCTGTCGCTCGCGGCCTGCGGCGCCGTCCACCCCGGATCGGCCGCCGTCGTCGACGGCACGACGATCTCGATGCGCACCCTCGACCGCACCGCCACCGCCTACTGCACCCTGACCGCCAGCACGGCTCGCCAGCAGGGCATCACGACGGTCAGCAACGCCGACGTGCGCCGTCAGGCGATCGTCGGCCTGGTGTCGCTGCGGGTCGCCCGCGACCTCGCCGCGAAGGAGGACGTGACGGTGTCCGCGAGTGACTACGAGCTGACCGCGTCGCAGCGCGAGCAGCTCGCGTCGGCGTTCCCCGGCTCGGACGGCGACGACCTGGCCGAGGCGATCGAGGACAGCCAGGAGGTGTCGGCGATCGCCGTCGCCCTGGCCGAGAAGCGGTCCAACCAGCAGGCCACGACCGAGAACGAGGCCCAGTTCGCCGAGCTCGGGCAGAACGAGATCCTCAAGGCGTTCGCCGACAGCGACGTGTCGTTCGCCCCGCGCTTCGGGCTCGCCCCGGACGGCACGCAGCGCTCGGCGACGGGATCGATCTCGGTGACCCCCGTCGACCTCGAGGCCCCGGTCGACGAGGAGCTCCCGTCGGCGCTGCGGTGCTCGTGACGGTCGTCGCGTGACGATGCAGGTGCTGGTGCTCAGCCCCAGGGTCGCGCCCGGCATCCTGACGCTGGCCGCGTGGGACGCGTTGCGTGGAGCGCAGCGGGTGCGGGCGGCTCTCGACGACCCGCACGTGCAGGCGATCGTCCGATCGGGGGTCGCGGTCGAGACGGCCGCGGGGCCGCCGACGTTCGAGGCCGGCACGGTGTGGATCGCCCCGACGGGCGACGCGGCCTGGGCGCGGTCGATGGCCGACGACCTCATGGGGCCGGGCGACGACGCGCAGCGCGTCGAGGTGCTGTTCGGCTCGTACGACCTGCCCGGGTCGGGCCTGCTCGACGTCGTCGACGTCATGGACCGCCTGCGCCGCGAGTGCCCGTGGACCGCGCAGCAGACGCACGAGTCGCTCGCGCCCTACGTCCTGGAGGAGGCCCACGAGGTGCACGAGACGCTCGAGAGCGGCGACTCCGACCACCTGCGCGAGGAGCTCGGCGGCCTGCTGATGCAGGTCGTCTTCCACGCGCGCATCGCCGCCGAGGGATCGGTCGACGACGGCGCGGGGTGGGACGTCGACGACGTCGCGGCAGGCATCGCGGCCAAGCTGGTGCGCCGCAACCCACACGTGTTCGCGCCCGAGACGCTCGACCGCGTGCCGACCACCCCGGCCGAGATCGACGCCCAGTGGCAGAGCATCAAGCGGTGGGAGCGCGCCCAGGCCCCGAGCGCCCACGGCCACTGAGGTCCGGCGCGTCGCCCTGCTCGCGCGACCGGGCGCCTGACAGGCGGACCCGCGCACCCCTCGGGGCGATCAGTCGCAGGTGCGGTTGCCCTTGGTGGGAACGGTGTCGTGGACGATCTTGACCGAGCCCCGGACGTCGCGAGGGACGTGCAGCGTCGACACGCGGGCAGTCGGAAGGTCCTGCGACTGCGACGCGCCGCCCGGGCAGCTCGCACCGTCGGCGCGGTACGCGATCCGGTAGGTCAGCAGCGTCCACGTCCCGGCGTCGATCGTCTCGTCGGCATCGAAGATGGCGTCACCGGATTCATCGACCTCGTGGGGACGTTGGTCGAACTCGTCGCGCGGCGTCTCGAGGAGGAACCGGCCGGACTCGCCCGGCATCATCGCGTCGAAGGTGACGGACGAGAGATGGACGGGCCGTGAGCCGTGGTTCGAGACGGTCACCGTGATCCAGCAGTCGGAGGCCGGTGTGAGCTCCGGCTGGAAGGTCGGTGCCGGGGCGTCGCCGAACTCGTCCGGCACCACGGTCGCCGGGACGTCCTTGCCGTCGCACTGCATCGAGGCGGGGGTCACCGAGATCTCGGCGAGCGTGCTGCGTGCCAGCAGCTGCCACGCTGCCACGGCGACCAGGACGAGGACGACCGCCGCCACCGTCGCCGTCCTGAGACGCGGCCGTCGAGTGGTGGCGGGATCGAGCACGGCGCCATCGTGCCACGTGCGGGAGCCGACGGGGCAGCGGCGAGGCGGTGCGGTCGGGGTGGATCGCGGCACTAGGCTGTCCCCGCAGGTTCTTTCACTCACGAGGAGCACTCTCTTGGCACGCATCGACGCCGTCGGCGCACGGGAAATTCTGGATTCACGAGGCAACCCCACGGTCGAGGTCGAGGTCGCCCTCGACGACGGCACGATCGGACGCGCGGCCGTCCCGTCCGGCGCCTCCACGGGCGCCTTCGAGGCCGTCGAGCTGCGTGACGGCGACAAGAAGCGCTACCTCGGCAAGGGCGTGCTGAAGGCCGTCGGCGGCGTCAACACGACGATCGGCCCGGCCCTCGTGGGCTTCGAGGCCGACGACCAGCGCGCGATCGACCTCGCGATGCTCGACCTCGACGGCACCGACAACAAGGCCAAGCTCGGCGCGAACGCGATCCTCGGCGTCTCGCTGGCCGCGGCCCGTGCCGCGGCCGACTCGGCCAAGCTGCCGCTGTTCCGCTACGTCGGCGGACCCAACGCGCACGTGCTGCCGGTGCCGATGATGAACATCCTCAACGGCGGCTCGCACGCCGACTCCAACGTCGACATCCAGGAGTTCATGATCGCTCCGATCGGCGCGAGCTCGTTCTCCGAGGCGCTGCGTCAGGGCGCCGAGGTCTACCACGCGCTCAAGTCCGTCCTCAACGAGCGCGGGCTGTCGACGGGTCTGGGCGACGAGGGCGGCTTCGCGCCGAACCTCGACTCCAACCGCGCGGCTCTCGAGCTCATCGCCGTCGCCGTCGAGAAGGCCGGCCTGAAGGTCGGCACCGACATCGCCATGGCGCTCGACGTCGCGGCCTCGGAGTTCTTCGCCGACGGCACGTACGCGTTCGAGGGCGAGCAGAAGTCGGCCGAGGAGATGTCGGCCTACTACGCGCAGCTCGCCGCCGACTTCCCGATCGTCTCGATCGAGGACCCCCTCGACGAGGACGACTGGTCGGGCTGGACGACGCTGACCGAGACGATCGGCGACGACGTGCAGATCGTCGGCGACGACCTCTTCGTGACCAACGTCGAGCGTCTGACGCGCGGCATCTCCGAGGGCGCCGCCAACGCGCTGCTCGTCAAGGTCAACCAGATCGGCTCGCTCACCGAGACGCTCGACTCGGTCGACCTCGCCCACCGCCACGGCTTCAGCTGCATGATGAGCCACCGCTCGGGCGAGACCGAGGACACCACGATCGCCGACCTCGCGGTCGCGACCAACTGTGGCCAGATCAAGACCGGCGCCCCCGCCCGGTCCGACCGCGTCGCCAAGTACAACCAGCTGCTGCGCATCGAGGAGCTGCTGGGCTCGTCCGCCAGCTACGCCGGCGCCTCCGCGTTCCCGCGGCTGGCCCTCTGACGCATGGCATCGCGTTCACCCCGCGGTCGCGGTCGGCCTCCTGCCCGGAAGCCGACCGCGACACGGGGTGGACGCCGCACGCCCCGGGCCGCGGCATCCGCGACGTCCCGACCCGGGTCCACCCCGGCCAAGCCCGTCACGCAGGGTCGCATCGGCTCGGCGCCCCAGCTGACGACCAGGGCCGTCGTGCTGCTGGCCGTCGTGCTGCTGCTCATCGCGTCGTACACGTCGACGCTGCACGCGTGGTGGCAGCAGCGCTCCGACATCCAGGCGACCAAGGCCGAGATCGCGACGCGCCAGCAGGCGATCGTCGAGCTGGAGGACCAGATCGACCGCTGGGACGACCCGGCCTACGTCAAGCAGCAGGCCAAGGAGCGGTTCGGCTGGGTCTCGCCCGGTGAGGTCGGCTACCGCGTGATCGGCAGCGACGGCAAGGTGCAGGGCGCCGACGTCCCGACGCTCGACGCGCCGCCCGCCAGGACCGACCCCGACTGGTACGACAAGCTCTGGGGCAGCGTGAAGGAGGCCGGCAAGGAGCCGTCCGCCACCCCGACCACCGACCCCGAACCAGACAAGGTGCTGAAGGACCAGTGACAGTCGCCCAGGCCGACCTCGACGCCGTCGCCGACCAGCTCGGACGCTCCCCGCGGGGCATCCTCGAGATCATGTCGCGGTGCCCGTCGGGGCACCCGAACGTCGTGAAGACCGAGCCGCGGCTCGACGACGGCACCCCGTTCCCGACGATGTTCTACCTGACGTGCCCGCGGCTGGCCGGCGAGATCGGCACGCTCGAGGCGTCCGGGCTGATGCGCGAGATGAGCGCCCGCCTGCTCGAGGACGACGAGCTCGCCCGGGCGTACGAGAAGGCGCACGTCGAGTACCTCGCCGAGCGCGAGGCCCTCGGTCACGTCCCCGAGATCGACGGCATCACCGCCGGCGGCATGCCGACCAGGGTCAAGTGCCTGCACGTGCTGGCGGGCCACTCGCTGGCCAAGGGCCCCGGCGTCAACCCGCTGGGCGACGAGACGCTCGAGCTGCTGGGCGACTGGTGGGTCGGCACGCCGTGCGACCCCGACTGGGTCGCCCCCGTCGACGACTGAGCCGGGTGCTCGCGCTGCGGCCGTGGGTCGCGTCGCTATGCTCGTCAGATGCCTGAGCAGCGTGCCCGCGTCGCCGCGATCGACTGCGGCACCAACTCGATCCGCCTTCTGATCAGCGACATCGGCGACGGCCGCAAGACCGATCTGCTGCGCGAGATGCGGGTCGTCCGCCTCGGGCAGGACGTCGACCGCACGGGCCACCTCGCCGAGGACGCCGTGCAGCGCACGCTCCAGGCGAGCCGTGAGTACGCCGAGCTGATCGCGATGTTCGGGGTCACCGACATCCGGTTCTGCGCGACGTCCGCGGTCCGCGACGCCGACAACGCCGAGGCCTTCGGCGACGCCGTGGAGGGCGTGCTGGGCGTGCGTCCCGAGGTGCTGGCCGGCGACGACGAGGCGCGCGCGTCGTTCCTCGGCGCGACCCGCGACCTCGACGACGTCCGCACGCTCGTGGTCGACATCGGCGGCGGCTCGACCGAGATCGTCGTCGGCACGGGCGACCGGATCGAGTGGTCGGTGTCGCTCGACATCGGCTCGGTGCGGCTGACCGAGCGCTTCCTGCCCAGCGACCCGGCGTCCGTCTCCGAGGTCGCGGCGTGCATGGAGCACGTCGACGCCGTCCTGGCACCGGTCGTGGCCCAGCTCGATCCCGTCGGCTCGTTCGTCGGCGTGGCCGGCACCGTCACGACCGTCGCCGCGCACTCGCTCGCGCTGCCGTCGTACGACTCCGACGTGATCCACCGGGCGCGGCTCGACCTCGGGGACGTCAGCGCGGCGTGCCTGTCGCTGGTGCAGATGTCGGTGGCCGACCGGCGCATGCTGCCGTTCATGCACCCGGGTCGCGCCGACGTGATCGGCGCCGGGTCGCTGATCCTCGACCGCCTGGTCGCGCAGCTGCCCCTCGACACCGACACCCTGGTCGTCAGCGAGCACGACATCCTCGACGGCATCGCCTGGGACATGGCCTGACCCTCCCGCCCCGCCCGCCGGCCTGCCGGCGAGTGGTGCGGAGTGGACATTCCGGGACGGCGTGTCCGACCACACCGCACCGCTCGAGGACGGGTTTGCACCACTCGGCATGATCGGACCATGGCCTCCCGCACCCTGCACGTGACCGTCCCCGACGACAGCTGGCTCAGCGCGCTCGATGACCTCGACGACGTCGAGCTGTCGGTGTGGGACATGGGCGGCGACCAGCCCGGAGAGCACGTCGACCTCGCCGTCCGGCCCTACACCGTCGCCGCCGGCGGGCTCGACGCCCTCGACCCCGACCGGCTCGACGTCGTCCAGTCGCAGGCCCTCGGCTACGACGGCGTCGCCGACGTGCTGCCCGACGGCATCACGTACTGCAACGCGGTCGGCGTGCACGAGGAGTCGACCGCCGAGCTCGCCGTCGCGCTGCTGCTGGCCTCGCAGCGCGAGATCGACCGCTACGCCCGTGAGGTCGGCCAGTGGAACCGCGGCTTCACCGCGAGCCTGATCGACCGTCGCGTCATGCTGCTGGGCACGGGCGGCATCGGTCGCGAGATCGAGAAGCGCCTCGACGGCTTCGGCGCCGAGCTGGTGCGGGTCGCGTCGCGTGCGCGGACCGACGACCGGGGCGAGATCCACGGGCAGGACGAGCTGCCCACGCTGCTGCCGACCGTCGACGCCGTGCTGCTGGCGGTGCCGCTGTCCGACAGCACCGAGGGCCTGGTCGACGACGACTTCCTCGCGGCCCTGCCCGACGGTGCGATCGTCGTCAACGTCTCGCGTGGCAAGGTCGTCGACACCGACGCCGTCGTGCGCCAGGCCGGTCGCGTCCGCCTCGCCGCCGACGTCACCGACCCCGAGCCCCTGCCGTCCGAGCACCCGCTGTGGACGACGCCGGGCGTGCTCGTCTCGCCGCACGTCGGCGGCATGTCGACCGCGATGCGTCCGCGCATCGAGGCCGTCGTGCGCCGGCAGATCGCGCTGCTGCAGGACGGGCAGCCGCCCGCCGACGTCGTCGTCGGCTGACCGCGGCCTAGGCTGGGGCGACGCTCCCGTAGCCCAACTGGCAGAGGCAGATGGCTTAAACCCGTCACAGCGTGGGTTCGAACCCCACCGGGAGCACCGGACGCACCGGGAGACCGGACCCGCGCGTCAGGGCAGCAGGCCGTGGCGGCGGGCGGCCGCGACGGCCTCGTGCCGCGACGACGCGCCGAGCCGCGCCATGGCGCTGCGCAGGTAGCTCTTGACGGTCTCGGGCGCGAGACCGAGCCGGGCCGCGATCTCGGCGTTGCGGCAGCCGACCGCGACGAGCGCCACGACGTCGAGCTGGCGCGTCGTCAGGGACGTGGGGGAGTCGGGCGTCGCGGCCAGCAGCGACTCGAGCCGCTCGCGGGTGTGCGGGTCGGCGGTCTCGCGCGCGATGACGCGCATCTCGGCGAACGCGTCGCGCAGCCGCTGCAGCTCGGCGGTCTCGGGACCGGCCGACGCCACCGACGCCGCCAGGCCCACGCGACGGTCGACCTCGTCCCGGATCTCCATCTCGTCCGAGACCTTGCGGGCCTCGACGACCAGCGAGTCGAGCGCGCCGGTCGACAGGGGGCTGTCGCGGGTGCCGGCGTAGAGCAGCCCGCGCACGTCGTCGCGCACGACGATCGGGACGACGGCCAGGAACGTGACCCGCTCACCCAGGATCTGCCGGTCGTACTCGTGCGTGATGTCGAGCGACGTTCCGTAGTCGCGGACGTACGCGGGCCGCCGGGTCAGGAACGTCTTGCCGCCCAGGCCGAGGGACGGCTTGATGGTGATGGTCGCGAGATCGCTCGTGACCTCGCCCATCGTCAGGGTGACCGGGACGCCCCGGTCGTCGCGCAGGCCCCCGAAGACGAGCGGGATGCCGCACTCGCGGCGCAGGCGCCCGGCGGACGCACGCAGCAGCTCGAGGTCGTCCGCTCGCGCGTCGATCGTCACCGTGCACCCCCTTTCGGGGCTAGACCCTCCACCGTCGTCGTCACACGATGTGTGACAGACCACACCAGTTTGTCACGGCCCCGCCACCCGGCACCTGCCGAAGCGGCCCGTGCCCGACGTGCCGATCCAGGAGCAGCCCGTGACCGAGCAGAACATCAGCAACCTCTCCCACGAGGACCGGACGTTCGACCCGCCCGCCGATCTCGCCGCCGCGGCCAACGTGAAGGCCGACGCCTACGAGACCGCGGCCGCCGATCGTCCGGCGTTCTGGGGCGAGCAGGCGCAGCGGCTCGACTGGGGCACGCCGTTCACCGAGGTGCTCGACTGGTCGAACGCGCCGTTCGCGAAGTGGTTCGTCGGCGGGACGCTCAACGCCGCGTACAACTGCGTCGACCGGCACGTCGAGGCCGGCAACGGCGACCGCGTCGCGCTGCACTTCGTGGGCGAGCCCGCGGACGACACCCGCGACATCACGTACGCCGAGCTCAAGGACCTCGTCTCGCAGGCCGCCAACGCCCTGATCGACCTCGGGGTGCGGACCGGCGACCGCGTCGCGATCTACCTGCCGATGATCCCCGAGGCCGTCATCGCGATGCTGGCCTGCGCGCGTCTCGGCGCCCCGCACACCGTGGTGTTCGGCGGCTTCAGCTCCGACGCGCTGTCGAGCCGCATCCTCGACTGCGACGCGAAGGTCGTCATCACCGCCGACGGCGGCTACCGTCGCGGCGCCCCGTCGGCGCTCAAGCCGGCCGTGGACGAGGCCCTGCAGAAGTGCCCCGACGTCACGGGCGTGCTCGTGGTGCGCCGCACGGGCCAGGACGTCGACTGGACCGAGGGCCGCGACGTCTGGTGGCACGACACCGTCGACCGGGCGTCGACCGACCACACGCCCGAGATGTTCGACTCCGAGCACCCGCTCTACGTCATGTACACGTCCGGCACGACGGGCTCGCCCAAGGGCATCCTGCACACCACCGCCGGCTACCTCGTGCAGTCGGCGTGGACGTTCTGGGCGGTGTTCGACCACAAGCCCGACGACGTCTACTGGTGCACCGCCGACGTCGGCTGGGTCACGGGCCACTCGTACATCGTGTACGGGCCGCTGGCCAACGGCGCGACGCAGGTGCTCTACGAGGGCACGCCCGACACCCCCGGCAAGGACCGCTGGTGGCAGATCATCGAGGACTACAAGGTCTCGCTGTTCTACACCGCGCCGACGGCGATCCGCACGTGCATGAAGTGGGGCGAGGAGCTGCCGGCGAGGCACGACCTCAGCAGCCTGCGCATCCTCGGCTCGGTGGGCGAGTCGATCAACCCCGAGGCGTACGTCTGGTACCGCGAGAACATCGGCGGCGGGACGACCCCGATCGTCGACACGTGGTGGCAGACCGAGACGGGCGCGCACATGATCAGCCCGCTGCCCGGCGTCACGTCCGGCAAGCCCGGCTCGGCCATGACCGCGATCCCGGGCATCGCCGCCGAGGTCGTGGACGACGCGGGCAACCCCGTCGACAACGGCGAGGGCGGCTACCTCGTCATCACCGAGCCGTGGCCGTCGATGCTGCGGACGATCTGGGGCGACGACCAGCGCTACCAGGACACGTACTGGTCGCGTTGGCCCAACGTCTACTTCGCGGGCGACGGCGCGCGCAAGGACGAGGACGGCGCGATCTGGCTGCTGGGTCGGGTCGACGACGTCATGAACGTCTCGGGCCACCGCCTGTCGACGACCGAGATCGAGTCGGCGCTCGTCTCGCACCCCAAGGTCGCCGAGGCGGCCGTGGTCGGCGCGACGGACGACACGACGGGCCAGGCCGTCGTGGCCTTCGTGATCCTCAGGGAGTCTGCCGGCGACGGTGGCACCGAGGTCATCCAGGAGCTGCGCAACCACGTCGGCAAGGAGATCGGACCGATCGCCAAGCCCCGCACGATCATGGTCGTCCCCGAGCTGCCCAAGACCCGCTCGGGCAAGATCATGCGGCGCCTGCTGCGCGACGTCGCCGAGAACCGCGAGGTCGGCAACACCACGACGCTCGCCGACTCGGGGGTCATGGACCTCATCACGAGCGGCATGCAGACAGCCAAGGACGACGACTGACGTCCTCCGCCGCGCGGGCGCGACGTCAGGTCTGACGGACGCGCTCGCGCAGCCCGGCGGCGAGGCCGACGAGGGTCAGCCAGTCGACGAACCCGCCGCCGACCCGCGCGAGCCGCTCGCGACGCACCCCGCCGAGGCGCAGCCGCAGGTGGACGCGCGAGGTGCCCGGACCGTCGGCCGTCACCCGGATCGCCCACGACAGCCGCACGCTGCCGCGGGTGCTGACGTGCACGAGCGTCGACGGCGGCTCGAGCACCGCGACCTCGAACGTCGCGTCGGGACCGCCCCAGTCGGCGATGACGTCACCGACGGCGAGGTCCTGCAGGCCCGGCTCGATGCGCCGGTAGGCGCGACGGTCGGGCGGCACGAAGCGCTCGACCCAGCGCGGCAGGTACCAGCCCGCCCGCTGCTTGCCCAGCTGGACGAACCACGGCCACACCTGCTCGGGTGGCGCGTCGAGCCCGAACGCCCGGTCCATCACGACGTTCGCGTCGGGGACGACGTCGTCGCCGGGCAGGAGGGCTGTGACCTCGGCCGCCGTGGGGTTCATGTCCCGACCCTAGACGGGGGCTCCCGACGGCGACCTGCACGTCGGGCCCCGACTGCCTAGGGTGGTTGCTCCACCCCATCTCGAAGGAGCACCACCATGCAGGCACGCACGCTCGGACGCACAGGACGGGACGTCTCGGTGGTCGGCCTCGGCACCTGGCAGCTCGGCGCCGACTGGGGCGACGTCACGAAGGAGGACGCCGCCGCCGTGCTCGACGCCGCGGTCGACGAGGGCGTGACGTTCTTCGACACCGCCGACGTGTACGGCGACGGGCGCAGCGAGCAGATCATCGGCGAGTACCTGCGCAGCCGCCCCGAGCTCGACGTCTTCGTCGCGACCAAGATGGGCCGCCGCGCCGAGCAGGACCCCGTGCACTTCACGATGGACAACTTCCGCACGTGGACCGACCGGTCGCGCGGCAACCTGGGGGTCGACACGCTCGACCTCGTGCAGCTGCACTGCCCGCCGACCGCCGTCTTCTCCGACGACCGCGTCTTCGACGACCTCGACACGCTGGTCGACGAGAAGGTCATGGCCGCCTACGGCGTCAGCGTCGAGACCGTCGACGAGGCGCTGACCGCGATCGCCCGCCCGAACGTCGCCAGCGTCCAGATCATCCTCAACGCGTTCCGGCTCAAGCCGCTCGACGAGGTGCTGCCGGCCGCGCGCGAGGCGGGCGTCGGCATCATCGCCCGCGTGCCGCTGGCATCGGGCCTGCTGTCGGGCCGCTACACCGAGCAGACGACGTTCGCCGACGACGACCACCGCACCTACAACCGCTCGGGCGAGGCGTTCGACGTCGGCGAGACGTTCTCGGGCGTCGACTTCGAGACCGGCGTCCGGGCGGCGCGCGAGTTCGGCGGGCTCGTGCCCGACGGCGTCCGGCCCGCCGAGGCGGCCATCGCGTGGATCCTCGCGCAGGACGGCGTCACGGCCGCGATCCCCGGCGCGCGCAACGTCGAGCAGGCGCGGGGCAACGCGGCCGCGGCCTCGGTCGTCCTGCCGGACGGCTTCGACGCCGGCGTGCACGACGTCTACGACCGTCTGCTGCGATCGTCGATCCACCCGCGCTGGTAGGCGCTAGGCTGCGGGGCACCGGGCCGGGAGGAGGGACGTCGATGATCCTCTCCGCGCCCGACCCCGCGGCCGACCCGTACGTCGTCGCGGCGCTGCTCTCGCTGCAGCGCGAGGCCTACGCCGTCGAGGCGGGCCTGATCGGCGACGACCGGCTGCCACCGCTGCAGGAGGACGAGCACGCGCTCGCCGCGTGGCGTGGGCGGTGGCTCACGGCGTGGGACGGCGTCGACCTCGTCGGCGCCGCTGCGTGGACCTCCGGCCCCCACCGCGTCGACCTGGTCAAGGTCATGGTCGCCCCGTCGGCGGTGCGTCGCGGGATCGGCTCGGCCCTGCTGCGCCGGGTGCTGGAGGTCGCCGACGGCCGGACGGTCGAGGTGGCGACGGGACGCGACAACGTCCCGGCGACCGCGCTGTACGCGGCGCACGGCTTCGACCACGCGGGCGACGAGCAGGTGCCGCCCGGTGTGTGGATCAGCAGGTTCGTCCGCGAGCCCTGAGCGGTCGACCGGCGCAGTGCTACTCCTGCTCGATGCGCAGGGCGGCGAAGGAGTCGTCGAGCAGGATCGACTCGACGGCGTACCAGCCGTAGTCGGCCACGAGCTCCTGGATCGCGTCCTCGCCGATCTGGTCGTCGTGGACGGGGAACGCGACCCAGACGACGGGGATCGAGCCCAGCTGCGGCAGCACCTCGTCGAAGCTGTCGGCCAGCTGCGTGCGCTCGTCGGCGAACAGGATCGCGGCGTCGACCGGCTCGGGCTCCTCCTCGTCGCGGGTCTCGATCATCTCGGCGCCCTCGGGCATCGGATCGAGCAGCGAGGTCTCCTCGACCGTCGTCCCGATGACCCACACCACGAATCCGTCGGAGATGCGCAGCTTCTCGGCGTTCGTCACGTCGGTGCTCATGGCCACATCCTAGGGGGTCGCGACGACGTCCCGGTCGATGCTCAGAGGGGTCGGCGGACGGCCTCGAGGTCGCGGATGTCGCGGTCGACCTGCAGGCCCTTGTGCTCGAACCGCGTCATCGGACGACCCGCGAACCGCGGTGCCCACGTGCCGCTGAACTCGAAGTCGGGACTGCCCGCCAGCACGTCCCGCATCTGGTCGGCGTACTCCTGCCAGTCGGTCGCGAGACGCCACGTGCCGCCGGGCTCGACGACCCGGGCCGCGAGGGCGGCGAACGACGGCGTCACGAGGCGGCGCTTGTTGTGCCGCTTCTTGTGCCACGGGTCGGGGAACCAGACGCGCAGGTCGTGCACCGACGCGGGCGGGAGCATCGTGCCGAGCGCCTCGGCGGCGTTGACGATCATGAGCCGGACGTTCTCGACCCCGCGGTGGCGCATCGTCACGAGCGTCTGCGCGACGCCGGGCACGTAGACCTCGAGGCCGAGGAAGTTCTGGTCGGGGTGCTCGTGGGCGGCGTGGACGATCGCCTCGCCGCGGCCCGTCCCGATCTCGACGACGAGCGGGGCCTCGCGGCCGAAGAGGGCCGTCGTGTCGAGCACGTACGACGGGTCGATGGACGTCGTCGGTCCGTTGTCGGGCGCCTCGGCCACGTAGGTCGTCGCGAGCGCGTCCCACGCGGCCTGCTGCCGCTCGGACAGGCGTCCGCCGCGGCGGGTGAACGAGACGGGCTCGGTGCGATAGGGGGCGGGTTCCACGCGCGCTAGCGTAGACGCGTGGACATCGAGCCTGACACCAAGGACTGGACGTGGGTGCTCGAGCGGCCCTGCCCCTCGTGCGGCTTCGACGCCGCGCAGGTCGACCCGACGGCGGTGGCCGACGGGGTGCTCGACGTGCTGCCCCGGTGGCGCGACGTGCTGGGGCGCGTCGAGGCGCGCGAGCGTCCGGCCCCGGCCACCTGGTCGCCGCTCGAGTACGCGTGCCACGTGCGTGACGTGTTCGTCGTCTTCGACCGCCGGGTGCGGCTCATGCTCGACGGCGACGACCCCGAGTTCGAGAACTGGGACCAGGACGTCACGGCGATCGAGGACGACTACGCCGCGCAGCTGCCGTCCGAGGTGGCGTCGCAGCTCGACGTCGCGGGGCGTGCCGTCGCCGAGACGTTCGCAGCCGTGCCGGACGACGCGTGGAGCCGCACGGGGCGGCGCAGCAACGGCTCGGTCTTCACGGTCGCGACGCTGTCGACGTACTTCCTGCACGACGTCGTGCACCACCTGCACGACGTCCACGGGTGAGGCCCGCGGTGCCCGAAGAGGTTGCAACACCCAACGACTGTTTCGGGATCAAACAGCCTGTCGGAAGCGTTGGATAGGGTAGGACCAACGACTCCATCTTCGGAGCCATCCCACGGAGGGAAACATGAAGAGCAGCAACCCTGTCTTCGCCCGCAGCGCCGAGTTCAACGGCCGCGGCGGCGCGATCGCCAACGACCCGTCCCAGTGGCAGGTCGACCTCAACGGCTCGCCCACGCACACCCAGCCCGGCACCGGCCGCATGACGATCGACTCGGTCGTCGAGAAGACCGCGATCACGCTGGGTCTGCTCGTCGTCGCCGCAGCCGTCACGTGGTTCGCGATCGGCGACGTCATCGACCCCACCACCGGCGAGGCCGTGATGGGCAAGGCCGCGACGTTCGCGATGGCCGGTGCGCTCATCGGCTTCGTGCTGGCGATGGTCAACTCGTTCAAGAAGGTCGTCAGCCCCGCGCTGGTGCTCGCCTACGCGGTGTTCGAGGGTGTCTTCATCGGCGCCTTCTCGAAGGTCATCGCGGCGTACGTCGGCGAGACCTCGATCGTCTTCCAGGCGGTCCTCGGCACGGTCGTCGCCTTCGCCGGCACCCTGGCCGCGTACAAGTTCTTCAACATCCAGGTGACCGACAAGTTCCGCAAGGTCATGATGATCTCGGGCTTCGCGATCGTCGGCGTGCTGCTGATCAACATGGTGCTGAGCCTGACCGGCGTCTTCGAGTCGGGCGGCCTGCGCGGGTTCAACACCCTCGGCCTGCTGGTCTCCTGCGCGCTGGTCGTCTACGCGACCTTCTGCCTGATCCTCGACTTCGACTACGCCGAGAAGGGCATCCAGGCCGGCCTGCCCGAGCGCGAGTCCTGGCGGGTGGCCTTCGGCCTGACCGTCACGCTGGTCTGGATCTACATCGAGATCCTGCGCATCCTCGCGATCCTGCGTGGCGACTGAGCGCAGCTGAACCACTGACGATGGCCGGTCCCCTCGGGGGCCGGCCATCGGTCTTTTCCGTCGCCCGCGGGGACGTCATCACGTCAGTACCCAGGCTGCCCCAGGCGTGATGACGTCCGGGCGGGGCGGGGGTGGACCGGCAGGCGTCAGCCGGCGCGGCGGCGGCGCAGCACGGTGGCCCAGCGGCCACCCTGGGCGGCACCGTCCTGGACGACCTGGGTGCCTGCGTTCTCGGCGGCCTCGGCGGCCGCCTCGCGCACCGACATGAGGTCGCGGGGACGCTCGGTCGAGGCGTAGCCCGCGTACGCCAGGGTGCGGGCGCGCTCGCGCAGCGACGCGGCGACCGCCGGCACCATGACCGAGACCATGTTGGCGTAGCCCGTCTCGGACGGGTGGAAGCGGTCGAGACCGAACATGATGTCGCGGTTCTCGGTGAACAGGTTGCCGAGCAGGTCGCCCAGCGACACGGCCCGCCCGCCCGCGCCGACGACGGCGACGGTCTGCTTGCGGGCCAGGTTGCGGCTCCAGCGACGGGCCACGGAGCGCAGCGGCTGCATGATGGGCCGCACCGAGCCGAGGTCGGGGGTCGTGCCCACCACGACCTCGCAGTCGGCGGCCACGAGGTGCCGCACGACGTCGCCGAGCTGGCGGGCCGACGTGCTGGGCGGCACCTGGTGCGTCACGTCGTTGGTGCCGACGACGATGACCGCGACGTGCGGCTGCCAGCCGTCGACCTCGGCGATCTGCTGCATCAGCTCGGACGTCTGCGCGCCCACGACGGCGCGGCACCGCACCTCGACGGGTGCGTCCATGACGTGCGCGAGACCGATGCCCAGCATCGCCGACGGCGTCGCCTCGGCGGTCGTCATGCCGTAGCCCACCGCGGCCGAGTCGCCGATCACGAGCAGTCGGATGGTCTGGCCCGGCAGGTCGTCGCCGTAGGTGCCGTCGGGCAGCGGCGGACGCTCGTCGGTCGTGCCGATCGCGCGGCGGGCGAGCACGGCCTCGCCGATCAGGAACCCGTAGAAACCGGTGATGGTGGCTCCGCTGCCGATGAGTGCAGTCGTGGCTGCTCGACGGGGACGGACCATAAACCGATTTTACGATGCGGCGGACGGCACGATCGACTCGGGACGTCCCGACGTGAGATGTCTCTCCCCGCCCCTAGAGTGGCCGCGTGCCCGATCTGACGCCCAACCTCCGCGACATCGGCGGCCGCCCCACGACCGACGGGCGCACCGTCGCGACGGGTCGCGTCCTGCGCAGCGCCGTGCCCCACGCCGACGACCACGGCCCCGACGGGCACGACTGGCCGCCGGCCCTCGTGATCGACCTCAGGTCGCCCAGCGAGTCTCGGGCAGGTCACCCCCTCGAGGCGGCCGGCTCGCGCGTCGTCAACGTGCCGCTGCTGGCGGCGCTGCGCCCCGGTGTCGCTCCTGCCGAGAGCCTGGCGATGCTCTACCGCATCGTGCTCGACGACGCCGCGCACGAGCTCGTCCGCCTGGTCGACGAGGTGTCGCGCGAGACCGGCACGGTCCTGATCCACTGCGCGGCCGGCAAGGACCGCACCGGCATCGCCGTCGCCCTGCTGCTGCGCCTCGTGGGCGTGCCGCGCGACGAGGTGCTGCACGACTACCGGCTCACCGAGCACGCGCTCGTCGAGATCGACCGCCGACTGCGCCCGCCGACGTCCGCCCCCGCGTCGGCGGCGCCGGGACACACCTACCCGCCGGGCTTCGCGCACGTGTCGCCCGAGGCGATCGACGCGGTCCTCGACGTGTGGGACGAGCACCCGGCCGGGGTCGAGGGCTGGTTCGTCGAGGTGGGCGGAACTTCGGCCTCGCTCGACCAGCTGCGTCGTACGCTCCTGGCATGACCCACGACCTGACGCTCGGGGCCCGCGAGGTGCCCCTCGGTGGCCTGCGCGGCCTCACGGTGCACCGCACGCTGCCGCAGAAGGGCTTCCCGACGGTGGGGGCGTGGTGCTTCGTCGACCACTTCGGACCCACCAGCCACCCCATGGCGGTGCTGCCGCACCCGCACACGGGCCTGCAGACCGTCACGTGGCCCCTCGCGGGCGAGATCCGGCACCGCGACAGCCTCGGCAGCGACGTCGTGCTCAAGCCCGGCGAGCTGAACCTGATGACGTCCGGCGACGGCGTCTCGCACTCGGAGTTCTCGGTCGGCGACCCCGACGCGCCGATGCACGGCATCCAGCTGTGGGTGGCCCTGCCGGCCGGCGCGCTCGACGGCCCGGCAGGGTTCGAGCACCACCCCGACCTGCCGGTCGCCGAGGGCGACGGGTGGACGGCGACCGTGCTCCTGGGCGAGCTCGGTGGCGCCTCGTCACCCGCCACGACGTACACGCCGATCGTCGGTGCCGAGCTCTCGGTCGAGCCCGGGGCGTCCACGATCCCGCTGCGTCCCGACTTCGAGCACGCGGTCCTGGCCGTCGACGGGCCGGTCGTCGTCGACGGTGTCGAGGTCGCCCGCCGCGAGCTGCGCTACCTCGCGCCCGGACGTTCGCAGGTCGGCGTGCAGGTGCCCGCTGCCACGACGCTCCTGCTGATCGGCGGCGAGCCGTTCGACGAGGAGCTCGTCATGTGGTGGAACTTCATCGGACGGTCGCACGACGACATCGTCCTGGCCCGCGACGACTGGCAGGCCGCCGCCGAGCGCTTCGGCCACGTCGACGGGCACGACGGCAAGGTCATCCCGGCGCCTCCGCTGCCCGAGGTGCGCCTGACGCCGCGTCGACGCTCTGTCGGCTAGCGCCCCGGTCTGGTACCGTCGATCTCAGATACCGTTGGTATGTGAGATCGAGAGGCTCGTCATGACCCACTTCACCGGCAAGGTCGCCGTCGTCACCGGCGCGGCATCGGGCATCGGACGAGCGCTGGCCGTCGAGCTGGCACGGCGTGGTGCGCGGCTGGCCATCAGCGACGTCGACGTCGCGGGCCTGTCCGAGACCGAGGCGATGGTCGCCGCGGCCGGCGCCGAGGTGCGGTCCGACACCCTCGACGTCTCGCAGCGCGAGCTCGTCCTCGAGTACGCCGACACCGTCGCGCAGCACTTCGGGGTCGTGCACCTGGTGTTCAACAACGCGGGCATCGCGTTCACCGGCAGCATCGAGCAGATGTCGTTCAAGGACATCGACCGCGTGATGGACGTCGACTTCTGGGGCGTCGTCAGCGGCACCAAGGCGTTCCTGCCCCACCTCATCGCGTCCGGCGACGGTCACGTCGTCAACATCTCGAGCATCTTCGGCCTGTTCGCCGTGCCGAAGCAGAGTGCCTACAACGCCGCGAAGTTCGCGGTGCGGGGCTTCACCGAGGCGCTGCGCCAGGAGATGATCAACGACCGGCGGCCGGTCAAGGTGACCTGCGTGCACCCCGGCGGCATCAAGACCAACATCGCCCGCAACAGCGAGCAGGTCGAGGGCCTCGACCACGACAAGCTGGCCTCGTCGTTCGACAAGCTGGCGCGCACGACCCCCGAGCGGGCCGCCGAGGTCATCCTCGCCGGCGTCGAGAAGAATCGGGCACGGGTGCTGATCGGCCCGGACGCCAAGGCCCTCGACGCGCTGGTGCGCGTCACGGGCTCGGGCTACCAGCGGATCGTGGCGGCCGCCAGCAAGCGCGGCGGGCTCTAGGCAGGACGGCGAGGGACGGGGTCGGATCATGCGCAACGACTGGGACGGCCAGAGCTTCCCGCACCCGCCCGGACGGCGGCCCCTGGTCGGCGACGTGCTGGGGGCCGACCCTCGCAAGCCCCTGCAGAGCTCGCTGGAGCGGTCGAAGGGTCTCGGCCCGATCTTCGAGCTCAAGATCTTCGACCAGAAGTTCGTCGTCGTCACGGGCGCCGAGCTGGCGGCCGAGCTGGCCGACGAGAGCCGCTTCGAGAAGGCCCTCTCGCCGGCCCTGGTCGCGCTGCGCGAGTTCGCGGGCGCCGGCCTCTTCACGGCCTACAACGACGAGACCGACTGGGCGCTGGCGCACGACCTGCTGCGGCCGGCGTTCATGCGCGACTCGATGCAGCGCTACCATCCCGTGATGCTGGCGGCGGCGCAGGAGCTGTTCGACCACTGGGACGTCGCCACCGAGCCCGTCGACGTGTCGGCCGACATGACGAAGCTGACCATGGAGACCATCAGCCGCACGGCCTTCAGCCAGGACTTCGGCTCCTTCACCCGTGACGAGCCGCACCCGTTCATCCCGGCCATGATCGCGGCCCTGCGGGCGGGGCAGCGCAAGGGCACGCTGAACTCCATGCCGGGGGCGGGCCTCATGGCCAAGCGCATCGACCGCCGCAACGCCCACCACCAGGAGTACGTCGACCGCCTGCTCGACGACATCATCGCGACCCGCCGGGCCTCGACCGACGTCGACGACCGCGACCTGCTCGGCATCATGCTGCACACGCCGCACCCGGAGACGGGGGCGCGGCTCGACGACGTCAACATCCGCCACCAGATCCTGACGTTCCTGGTGGCCGGGCACGAGACGACGTCGGGGGCGCTGTCGTTCGCGCTGTACTACCTGTCGCGCGACGCCGACCTGCTCGCCCGCGCGCACGAGGAGGTCGACCGCATCCTCGGCCCCGACCGCGACGTCGAGCCGACGTTCGGGCAGGTGGCCAAGTTCCGGTTCCTGCGGCGGGTGCTCGACGAGGGGCTGCGGCTGTGGCCCACCGCGCCGGCGTACGCGCGGAGCCCCCGCGAGACGACGACCCTCGCGTCGGGTCACGTCATGCGTCCGCAGGACTGGGCCCTCGTGCTGCTGCCGGCGGTGCACCGCGATCCGTCGGTGTGGGGCGAGACGGCCGACGAGTTCGACCCCGACCGCTTCCTGCCCGAGAACTCCCGCGGGCGTCCGACGCAGACGTACAAGCCGTTCGGCACGGGGGAGCGGTCGTGCATCGGGCGCCAGTTCGCGCTGCACGAGGCGATCCTGGTGCTGGCCCGCATGCTGCACCGCTACGAGCTGACGTACGACCCCGCGTACGAGCTGTCGATCACCGAGCGGCTGACCCTCATGCCCGAGGGCTTCCGGCTGGGGCTGACGCTGCGGACGCCGTCGTCGTCCGCGGCGGACGCCGACGAGCCGGCTCAGCCGGCCGAGAGCCGCACGTGCCCCGTCTCGTCGATCGACCAGCCGGGGTTGTAGGCGACCTCCCACGGGTGCCCGTCCGGGTCGGCGAAGTAGCCGGAGTAGCCGCCCCACACCTGCTCCTCGGCCGGCTTGGTGACGGCGCCTCCGGCGGCCTCCACGGCTGCCAGCACGTCGTCGACCTCGTCGTGCGAGCGCGTGTTGAACGCGATGCTGATGCCGCTGAAGGTCGCACCGGTGTCGGTCGTGCGGGCGTCGGCGGCGAGCTCATCACGTGACCAGATCGCCAGCACCAGGCCGTTGCTCAGCTGGTAGAACGCGACCTCGTCCTCGTCGTTGCCCTTGACCCACCCGAGCCCGTCCTCGTAGAAGCGGCGGGCGCGGGCGAGGTCGGCGACACCGAGGGTGATGAGACTGATGCGTTGCTCCATGACCCGACGCTAGCGGCGGGGACCGACGGTGTCAGGCCCGCCGCGTCGTTCGCGGGTCAGACCGCGGCGCGCAGCGAGTCGGCCAGCGGGGTCGTCGGGCGTCCGATCAGGGTGCTGAGGTCGTCGCCGTCGACCTCGAGCTCGCCCCGCGCGATGGAGGCGTCGGTCGCGACCGTGAAGTCGACCCACATCGGCGGGACGCCGGCGGTGGCGAGGGTCGCGGCCTGCTCCTCGGGCGAGACCTCGTTCACCGTGACCGGCGTGCCGAGCACGTCGCTGAGCGTCGAGGCGAGATCGGCCTGCGACCACGCCACGTCGCCACCGAGCTCGTAGACGGGCTTGAGCGGCTGGTCGGTCGTCAGCACGACGGCGGCGGCCTCGGCGAAGTCGGCGCGGGCCGCGCTCGAGACCTTGCCCTCGCCGGCACTGGTCAGGACGGCGCCGGTGTGGCGCGCCGCGTCGACGCTGGTCAGGTAGTTCTCGTGGTACCAGCCGTTGCGCAGCAGGACGACGTCGAGGTCGGACGTCGCGAGGTACTGCTCGGTCGCCAGGTGCTCGGGGGCGACGGGCAGCGTGGAGGTGTCGACGGCGGGTGCGCTCGTGTACGCCAGCAGCGAGACGCCCTGGGCGGCCGCGGCGTCGATGACGTTCTGGTGCTGCGCGAGCCGCTGGCCGAACTCGTTGCCCGAGATCAGCAGCACCTTGTCGACGCCCTCGAACGCGGTCACGAGAGCGGCTGCGTCGTCGTAGGCCGCGACGCGGACGGTGACGCCCCGGTCGGCGAGCGGCTGCGCCTTGGCGGCGTCGCGGACGACGGCGACGATCTCGGAGGCGGGGACGCGGGCGAGCAGCGAGTCGACGACGAGCGAGCCCAGCTGTCCGGTGGCGGCGGTGACGGCGATGGTCATGGGAGGTCCTTTCCGGCGGGCGGTCGATCCGCGGGCCGGGGTCGAGCATACGCTCACTATTCGTTAGCGCCAACTATTCGATAGTGCTAACCAAGTGATAGCATGGTCTCATCCTGAGGAGGCACCGTGGCAGACCGTGATGACCGTCCGTTCGACGTGATGGCAGGCGCGTGCCCGTCGCGGGCCGTGCTCGAGCACGTCACCAGCAAGTGGGGGTCGTTGACGCTGACCGCGCTGTCGTCCGAGCCGGCTCGGTTCGGCGAGCTGCGACGCACGATCGGCGGCATCAGCGAGAAGATGCTGTCGCAGACGCTGAAGTCGCTCGAGAGCGACGGGCTCGTCGACCGTCGCGTGCAGTCGACCACGCCGTTGCACGTCGACTACGCGTTGACACCGTCCGGCCAGACCGTGGCGCAGGCGGTCCGCACGCTGGTGCTCGCGGTGTACGACGTCATGCCCGAGGTGCTGAAGGTCGCCGACTCCGCCTAGGTGGCAGGTCCCGGCTCCCGATGCGTCCTACGCTGGCGGTCCGGACGTCGAGAGGATCAGCATGGGCTTCGAGCTGCAGGGGGCCCGCGCGCTCGTCACGGGCGCGACGGGCGGCATCGGTCAGGCGATCGCCAGGACGCTGGCCGCGCAGGGGTGCGAGCTGGTGCTGAGCGGACGTCGGCGCGATGTCCTCGACCCCTTGGCCTCCGAGCTCGGCGCGGGCGTCGTGGTGGCCGACCTGGCCGATCCCGACGACGTCCGGCGGCTGCTGGTCGAGGCCGGTGACCTCGACGTGCTGGTCGCCAATGCCGCGCTGCCCGGGTCGGGCGCGCTGCTGGAGTACACGCACGAGCAGATCCGTCGCAACCTCGCCGTCAACGTCGAGGCGCCGATGCTGATGGCGCGTGACACCGCGGCCGGCATGGTCGAGCGCGGGCGCGGGCACATCGTGATGATCGGCTCGGTCGCGGGCAAGGTGGCCACCGGCAACGCCGCGATGTACAACGCCACCAAGTTCGCTCTGCGGGGCTTCTCGCTCGGGTTCCGCCAGGACCTCGCGCCGCACGGCGTCGGGCTGTCGATCGTCGAGCCGGGCTTCGTCCGCGAGGCGGGGATGTTCGCCGAGTCGGGCGCCACGCTGCCGGCGGGCGTGCGCACCGTCAGCCCCGAGCAGGTCGCCCGGCAGGTCGTGAGCGCCATCGTCAAGGATCGCGCCGAGGTGGTCGTCGCACCCCTCGAGCTGCGGGTCGGCACCGCGATCGGCGGCATCTTCCCGACGCTGTCGGCGACGCTCCAGCGCATCGGCGGGGCCGACCGCGTCGCCGCCGAGATGGTCGAGCGGCAGCGCGACAAGCGCTAGACGACGCCTGCGGCGGCAGCGGCCGCACGGTAGGCGTCCGCCAGCGAGGTGACGGTCTCGTGAGCGTTCAGGCCGCTGGGGTTCGGCACGACCCACACCTGCGCACCGCCGAGCGTGCGCTCCTGCAGGCCCGGTGCGGCCTTCTTCTCGCCGTACGCGATGCGGTACGAGGTGATGCCCGCGAAGGCGACGACGCGCGGGCGCCGCGACTCGATCAGCGCCTCGAGCCGCACCCGTCCGTCGAGCAGCTCGACGTCGTCCAGCTCGTCCGCCCTCGCCGAGGCCCGGGCGACGATGTTGGTGATGCCGACACCGCGCTCGATCAGAGCCGGTGCCGCCAGCTCGGGCGTCACGGCCTCGTCGGGGATGATCCCGGCCAGCCGCAGCGCGGGGTAGAAGCGGTTGCCGGGCCGGGCGAAGTGCATCCCGGTCGCGGCGCTGACGAGCCCGGGGTTGATGCCGACGAACAGCAGGCGCAGGTCGTCGGGCAGCAGGTCGGGGATCGTCCGCCCCGCGAACGACTCCAGCTCCGCGCGGGTGAAGGCCATGCCCCGACGCTAGCCGCGTCCGGGCCCGCACGTGCGAACGGGGAACATCCCGGCCACCAGGTGACCGTGATGTTCCCCGTCGAGGTGCGAGCGGTTGCTCAGCTGCTGTAGGCGACGCCCGTCGCGTGCAGCGGGCAGTAGCCGAAGGGGTTCTTGACGAGGTACTGCTGGTGGTAGTCCTCGGCGTAGTAGTAGCGCTCGAGGGGCAGGATCGACGTCGTGATCTCGCCGTAGCCGGCCTCGGTCATCTTCAGCTGGTAGGCGTCGCGCGACGCCTCGGCCTCGGCCTGCTGCTCGGGGGTCGTGGTCAGGACGACCGAGCGGTACTGCGTGCCGCGGTCGTTGCCCTGACGCATGCCCTGCGTGGGGTCGTGATTCTCCCAGAACGTCTTGAGCAGGTCGTGGAACGTCAGCTTGGCCGGGTCCCAGATGACGCGGACGACCTCGGCGTGGCCCGTGCGACCGGAGCACACCTCGTCGTACGTCGGGTTCGGGGTCTGCCCGCCGGCGTAGCCCACGGACGTCGACCAGACGCCGGGGACCTCCCAGAACGTCTTCTCCTCGCCCCAGAAGCAACCGAGGCCGAACACGGCCGACTGGTAGCCGTCCGGCACCTGCGTCTCGACGGGCGTGCCGAGCACGAGGTGCTGGCCGCCGACCTGGAACTGGCGTCCCTCGCGGCCGGGGAGGGCCGACTCGGGGGTGGGGAGCTCTGACTTGCTGCGTCCGAAGATCATGGTGTTCCGCCTCTCGTGACGGTGATGGTGGTGGGAGTGGTCAGGCTGGAGCCCGGTCGAGGATGTCGGCGATCTCGGTGAACCCGAGCCGCCGGGCGTGCTGCAGGGCGGTGACCCCGTCGCGGTCGGCGATCGACACGTCGGCGCCGTGCTCCACGAGAGATTCAACAATCCGCTGCCAGGGTTCTGTTCCCTTCCCCAGGATCACCGCCTCCAGCAGGGCCGTCCAGCCGAGGTCGTTGACGTGGTCGACGGCGATGTCGGTCGCGTCGAGCACGAAGGCGACGTAGTCGGCGTGCCCCCGCTCGCTGGCGGGGATGTGCGAGACGCCGCCGAAGCGGTTGCGGATCGTCACGTCGGTGTCGGCGGCGAGCAGCACCCGGGCCATCGCGACGCTGCCCGTGACCCCGGTGACGAGCCACGGCGTGTCGTGCCGGTCGTCGAGGGCGTCGGGGTCGGCGCCGGCCGCGACGAGGGCCCGTGCGGCGTCGACGCGGTCGTCCGTCACGGCCAGCAGCAGGGCCGTCCGCTCACGCTCGTCGCGGGTCTCGAGGTCGACGCCCGCCTCGACGAGCAGGGCGATCTTGTCGGCGTCGCCGCTGCGCGCCGCGAGCAGCAGCTGCCGCCCCCGGAACTCCGCGGAGCGCTGCGCGTACGGGTTGGGCTCGGGCGTCGGCTCGGCCGCGGGGGTGGCGGACGGCGGGGCAGCGGTCGCCGGGTCGACGTCGTCCGGCGAGGAGGCGGTGGACGTGCACGACGCCATCAGGGTGGCGGCGAGGACGAGCGGGACGGTCGCGGGTCGGAACGGCATCACACCATGACAACTCTCGGTGAGCGCCGAGCGTTCCTCTGCGGTTACTGTGTCCGACGAGGAGTGAGGCCCAGTGAGCGAGAGATATCAGGTCCCGCCCGGCGTCGAGATCGCGACGGCCTGGGCATGGCGGCTGCTGGTGATCGCCGCCGCGGGCGGCGTGGGGCTGTTCCTGCTGCGCTTCTTCTCCGAGATCACGGTGCCCGTCGCGGTCGCCCTGCTCGGCACGGCCCTGACGGTCAACGCCGTCAACTGGCTCGACGACAAGGGCCTGCCGCGCGTCCTGGCCACGTTCATCGTCGTCATCGCGATGCTCGTGGCGTTCTTCGGGGCGCTGGCGCTGGTGGGCCAGCAGCTGTCGACGCAGGTCAGCGAGCTGCGGTCCAACGTCGTGGAGGGCATCTCGCAGGTGCAGGACTGGGCCAAGACCGGTCCGCTCAACCTCACCGACAACCAGATCCAGGGCTACATCGACAGCGCCAGGGAGTCGATCGCGTCGAGCGACACGTCGGTCGTGGCGCGGGTCGGCGAGCTCGGCTCGACCCTGACGCACGTGCTGGCGGGCTTCTTCATCGCCCTGTTCTCGGCGTTCTTCTTCCTGTACGAGGGCGATCGCATCTGGAGCTGGGTCGTCGCGCTGTTCCCGCGGTCGGCCCGCGACCGCATCGACTCGTCGGGCCACACCGCGTGGACGTCGCTGGTCGCCTTCGTGCGCGCGACCGTCATCGTGGCCTTCACCGACGCCGTCGGCATCGCGCTGGGCGCCTACCTGCTCGGCGTCCCGCTGACGTTCGCGATCGGCGTGCTGGTCTTCCTCGGTGCCTTCGTCCCGATCATCGGCGCGCTGCTGTCGGGCATGGTCGCGGTGCTCGTGGCCCTCGTGGCGCAGGGGCCCTGGACGGCGCTGTTCATGCTGCTCGTCGTGGTGGCCATCCAGCAGCTCGAGTCGCACGTGCTGCAGCCGTTCCTGATGGGTCGCCTCGTCGCGGTCCACCCGCTCGCGATCATCATCGCGATCGCGGCCGGCGTCACGGTGGCGGGCGTCGTCGGCGCCCTGATCGCGGTGCCGCTGGCGGCCTGCCTCAACGGCGTCGTGAAGCACCTCGTGTCGGTGGCGCAGGACTACCAGGACGACCCCGAGGACGACGTCGGGCTCGAGCCCGAGCCGGCGTGACGCCGTGGACGTCCACGCCCTGTGCGCCGCGATGCCCGGCGCGACGCTGACGTTCCCGTTCGGCGAGGACACCGCGGTCTACAAGGTCGGCGGGCGCATCTTCGCGCTGACGGGCGTCGACCGTGGTCAGAGCATCAACCTCAAGGCCGAGCCGCAGGACGTCACGGGGCTGGTCGAGACCTACGAGGCCGTCAGCCGCGGGTACCACATGAACAAGAAGCACTGGGTCACCGTGCAGCTCGACGGCACCCTGCCGCCGGGCCTGCTCGAGGAGCTCGTCGAGGACTCGTACGACCTGGTCGTCGACCGGCTGCCGGCGCGCGACCGTCCCTGAGGGTGGTGCGGCGCGATGCCGGGTCAGACGTCGCCGAGGTCGGCGGTCAGCCGCTGGATGTCGTCGCGCAGGCGCTCGCGGTCGTCGTCGCTCCAGCCCGACATCGCGTCGGTGACGAAGGCGCGACGCTGGTCGAACGTCAGGGCCAGCGCGGCGCGGCCGTCGTCGGTGACGTCGACGATGCTGGCCCGGCCGTCCGCCGGATCGGGGTCGCGGCGCACGAGGCCGTGGTCGCCGAGCTGCTGCACGTGACGGGACACGGTCGAGGCGTCCAGCCGCATCGACTCGGCGAGGTCGCCCAGGCGCATCGATCCGCGGCACGACAGGGTGTACAGGATCGCCGCCTGCGACGGATCGACCGTGTCGCCGTCGATGCGCGCACGGAAGCGTCGGCCCATCGCCATCACGAATCGCAGCACGGCGTCCTCGGCGGAGAGCGCCTCGGTGGGTGTCGCCATCACTCGTTGCATGACGCAAGCATATATCAGTTGCGCCACGCAACCAAGTGGTCACGGGTGTGGCGTGGCACGCACCAGACCGACCGGCAGCCGCTTCGCGAGCTCATCGAGGATGTCACGTCCCCGGCGGAAGTCCGTCATGTCGATCCCGGCACTCCGGCCGTCGTGGTCGAGCAGTCCGATCCAGCCGTCGCCGCGATGCGATGCGAACGCCAGCGTGTCGAGCGGCACGCGCTGCTCCAGCCCGCGCGCCGACAGCCACAGGCAGTTCGCGTCCAGCGCCAGCCGGAAGCCGGGCAGGGCGCCTCGGCGCCGCGCTCGCCACCGGACCGCGCCGGGACCCGGGCGCTCGGCGCCCGAGTCGACCCACAGGTCGAGGGACCGGACCGCGAGCCCGTTCGGCCCCGTGACGGTCTCCGGGACCGTCTGCTCGTCGTCGACGGCGATCAGCAGGCCGCCCAGGGCCCCGCGCAGCGCCTCGGTCACCGCCGCGGGCGTCACGGCTTGCGCCATGGCTGCTGCCGCGCGGGGAGTGTGTGCGGGGACTCCCAGGACGTGGCTGTGGGCCAGCTCGCGGAGCAGCTGGTGCCCGCAGGAGGCCCGGTCGGCGCTCGCGTCCCGCAGGCTGCGCAGCGAGTACTCCACGGCTTCGCGGGAGACGCCGTCGTCCCGCAACCGGTGCAGGACGGCGAGCAGACGCTCGAGGGCGGGGATCGTCTGCTCGGGGAGGGGATCGAGATGGACGTCCAGCGCCGTGCGTCCCTCATCGATGTCGGTGAGGTACGTGTCCGTCGAGTAGATCAATCCGTCGAGCTGACGCAGGTCGCCCAGGATCTCGTGGTCGAGGACGCACGCGACGTGCGAGGCCATGGCCGGCGTCGTCACGATCGAGAACGCCAGGTGGTGCCGTTCGGACGGCACGACGGTCGGGACACCGACGCTGTCCGTCTCGACGGGGCGGGGCGCCGGGACACCGCTCGGCAGATCGATCTCGATGCCCTCGGGAGGGGGGCCGACGAAGCTCAGCACCAGGTTGTCCCGGGTCAGGTGCGTCCCAGCCCAGGAGACGACGTCGTCGAGCGTCAGCAAGGGGAGGGCGACCGTGCCACCGCTCGACTTGCCGATGCCCGCGTATCCGAACCGGTGGGCCAGGAGAGTGCAGGCCGGCTGCGCGTAGTGGTCGGTCGTCTCGGCCTCCAGCACCCGCTTCTCGCGGTCGACCTCGGCACCGGGCAGGGCGTCCAGCGTTCGAACGGCTCTCGTCACGGCGTGGACGAAGTCGACCAGCTCGCTCGGCGTGCCGCTCGCCGTGAGTCTCAGGACGCTGGGTCCGGTCGCACCGTTGGCGAGCAGGGGCGATGGCTCCATCGACGAGAACAGCAGGTGCTCCAGCAGGTGCGTGACACCGGACAGCGAGGGCGGTTCGTCGCGCATCCCGACGCCGAAGGTCATCGTGACCTGTGGTGACTCGTCGATCTCGGTCCAGAACGCCGGGACACCGTCGATCGTGGTCTCGTGCGCCTCCGGGAACATGGCGGCGATTCTGGCACACGCGTTACGTTGACGTGGTGCACCTGAGCGATGTGAGAGCCGCCCGTGGGCTGCTCGACGGAGTCACCGAGATCACCCCGATGGCCCACTCGCGCTGGTTGAGCTCGAGAACCGGCCAGGACGTCTTCCTGAAGGCCGAGAACCTGCAGCGCACGGGGTCGTTCAAGATCCGCGGCGCCTACGTCCGCATCGCGCGGCTGACGCCGGAGGAGCGGGCTCGGGGCGTCGTCGCGGCGAGCGCCGGCAACCACGCCCAGGGTGTCGCGCTGGCCGCGTCGCTGCTGGGCGCGAAGGCCACGATCTTCATGCCGGTCGGTGCGGCGCTGCCCAAGGTGGCCGCGACCGAGGGCTACGGCGCCGAGGTGCGCTTCCACGGGTCGGGCGTCACCGAGGCGCTCGTTCCCGCCCGCGAGTTCGCCGAGCGCACCGGGGCCGTCCTGATCCACCCGTTCGACCACGAGGACATCGTCGCCGGGCAGGGCACGCTCGGCCTCGAGGTGCTGGAGCAGTGCCCCGACGTGCGGACGATCCTCGTGCCCCTGGGGGGCGGCGGCCTGGCCGCCGGCGTCGCGCTGCTGCGCACCGAGCGCCCCGACCTGCGGATCATCGGCGTGCAGGCCGAGGACGCCGCCGCGTACCCCGCGTCGATCTCGGCCGGCCACCCCGTCACGGCGACGATGGGCGTCACGATGGCCGACGGGATCGCGGTCGCGCAGCCCGGCGACATCCCGTTCGGGATCATCGACGAGCACCTCGACGAGGTCATCACCGTCAGCGAGGACGCGATGAGCACCGCGCTGGTCCACCTGCTGGAGCGGGCCAAGATGCTCGTCGAGCCGGCCGGGACGGCAGCGGTCGCCGCGGTCCTCGACCGTCCCACCGAGTTCGAGGGGCCCGTCGTGGCGGTGCTGTCGGGAGGCAACATCGACGCCCTGGTGCTGCTCGACGTCATCCGTCACGGCCTCGTCGCGGCCGGCCGGTTCCTGAGCTTCCGGGCGCGCATCTCCGACCGTCCGGGTGAGCTCATGCGGCTGCTCGGCGACCTCGCCGCGATGCAGGTCAACGTGCTCGACGTCAACCACGACCGGGCGTCGGAGTCGCTGCCAGTGCGGCAGGTCGACGTCGACATCCGGGTCGCGACGCGCGGCCCGCAGGACCGCGCCGACGTCATCACCCAGCTGACGCAGCTGGGCTACCAGCTGCTCTGAGCCGGGGTCAGAAGGGCTTGGCGGCGACGATCTCGACCGTCAGGCTCTTGCCGTTGGGCGTCTCGTAGGCGGCGGAGTCGCCGACCTTCTTGCCGACGATCGCCGCGCCGAGCGGCGACGTGGGGGAGTAGACGTCGATCTCGACGTTGGAGTCCATGCTCAGCAGCTCGCGCGAGCCGAGGAGGAACTCCTCGGTGTCGGTGTCGCCCTCGAAGCGGATCGTGACGATCATGCCGGCCTCGACCGTGCCGTCGTCGGCGGGCTTGTCGCCCACCTCGGCGCGCCGC
Source organism: Aeromicrobium sp. Root472D3 (assembly GCF_001426485.1). Lineage (GTDB taxonomy): Bacteria > Actinomycetota > Actinomycetes > Propionibacteriales > Nocardioidaceae > Aeromicrobium. The sequence continues at coordinate 55,499 of NZ_LMET01000002.1, forward strand.
AGCATGCTCTCGAGCTGGTCGATGCGGGCCTTGGTCTTGCCCTGCTCCTCGCGGGCGGCGTGGTAGCCGCCGTTCTCCTTGAGGTCGCCCTCGTCGCGGGCCGCGGCGATCTTGGTGGTGATGTCGGTCCAGACGTCACCCTTCAGGTGCTCGAGCTCCTGCTGCAGACGGTCGTACGCCTCCTGGGTCACCCAGATGGTGTCGGTCTCTGTGGGCTGAGTCATGTGAGCTCTCCTTTACGTGCGGCACCCCGGGAAACAGCCCGGGGTGAACTCGCAAGGCTAGCACTCAATCAGTGGGCACACACGTTCTCAGGACGCCGTTGACGCCTCTGCGCTCGGTCTCGATGTCGATCAGCACGCGGACCTTCTCGCGGTCGGACGCCGGGATGTCGACGGTCTTCTCGCCGACGATCGAGTGGTCCTCGGCCTGCGAGTAGACCGAGCACGTGACGGCCAGGGGGTCGGGGCGGATGACGTCGAGCTTGACCTCGACCTTGGAGTCGCTGACGACCTCGTACCCCCACAGGCGCCCCGTGACGGGATCCTTCTGGAAGCCGACCCACGCGGCGAAGGCGATGCCCAGCGTGATGCCGACCGCCGCGATCGCAGGCCAGAACCAACGAGGGCGCTGGCGGGATCCGTAGCGGGAGCTGAGGTCGGTCACGTCCACCAGTGTCTCAGGCGGCACCCACTCGCACCCTGAGGGCCTCTCGGACCACGCGGAACACCCGGGCGCGACCCGGTGTTCGGACAGGTGCAAGGATTTGCGCACGCCCTAGAAGGAGAACCGTGGCCGAGAAGCTCCGCCTCATGCACGTGCACGCCCACCCCGACGACGAGTCGAGCAAGGGTGCGGCATCGACCGCGAAGTACGTCGCCGAGGGGGTCGACGTCCACGTCGTCACCTGCACGGGCGGCGAGCGCGGGTCGATCCTGAACCCGCAGTTCCAGCACCCGGGCATCGAGGACGACCCCGAGCTGATCACCGAGATCCGCCGCGAGGAGATGGACCGCGCCCGCGAGATCCTCGGCGTCACGCAGGACTGGCTCGGATTCGTCGACTCGGGCTGGCCCGAGGGCGACCCCAAGCCGCCGCTGCCGGAGGGCTGCTTCGGCCTGGTCTCGGTCGAGGAGGCCGCCGAGCCCCTCGTGCGCCTGATCCGGTCGTTCAAGCCGCACGTGCTGACGACGTACGACGAGAACGGCGGGTACCCGCACCCCGACCACATCATGTGCCACCTGGTCAGCGTCGAGGCCTACGAGGCCGCCGCCGACCCGACACGCTACCCGGACGCCGGCGAGCCGTGGCAGGTCTCGAAGCTCTACTACCACCTGGGCTGGAGCTACGCGAAGATGGAGGCCATCGCGAAGGCGTGCGAGGAGCACGGTCTCGAGAACCCCTACGCCGAGCGGTTCAAGGACTGGGAGCGCAAGCCCGAGGACGAGGCCCGCATGACGACGCAGGTCGAGTGCGCCGAGTACTTCGAGGTCCGCGACGCCGCCCTGCTGGCCCACGCGACGCAGATCGACCCCGACGGCTGGTTCTTCTCCATCCCGCGCGAGATCCAGGCCGAGGCGTGGCCCAGCGAGGACTACCAGCTCGTCGACGCGAAGGTCGAGACGTCCCTGCCCGAGACGGACCTGTTCGCCGGGCTGCGCTGAGCGCGCGGGGAGCACGATCGTGAACGTCACCGTCGTCCTGGCCTTCGCGGCCAATGCGCTGGTGGCGCTCGCCAAGACCGTCGCGGCGGTCCTGACGGGATCGGCCTCGATGGTCGCCGAGGCCGCGCACTCGTGGGCCGACACCGGCAACGAGGTGTTCCTGCTGGTGGCCGACCGTCGCTCGCGGCGTCGTCCCAACCGCCAGCACCCGCTCGGGTACGGCCGCGAGGCGTACGTGTGGTCGATGTTCGCCGCGGTCGGGCTGTTCGTGGCCGGCGCCGTCGTGTCGATCACGCACGGCGTGCAGCAGCTGACGGCCGACGAGGCCGCCGAGAACTACACGATCGCCTACGTCGTGCTCGGCATCGCCTTCGTGCTCGAGGGGACGTCGTTCGCACAGGCGCTGCGCCAGGTGCGCGGCGAGGCCCGCCGGGTCGACGACGCCGTGCTCCAGCACGTCCTCGAGACGTCCGACCCGACGCTGCGGGCCGTCTTCGCCGAGGACGCCGCCGCGCTGACCGGCCTGGTGATCGCCGCGGCCGGCATCGGGTTGCACCAGGCGACCGGGTCGCCCGTCTACGACGCGATCGGCTCGATCCTCGTGGGCGTGCTGCTGGCCGTCGTGGCGTTCGTGCTGATCGACCGCAACCGCCGGTTCCTGGTGGGCATGGAGGTCGCGCAGCCTGTCCGCGACGTCGTGCGCGAGCGCATCGCCTCGATGGGCGAGGTGTCGAGCGTCGGCTACCTGCACATCGAGTTCGTCGGACCGCACCGCGTCTACATCGTCGCGAGCGTCGACCTGGTCGGGGACGCGACGGAGTCGAGCGTCGCCGACCAGCTGCGGTCCCTCGAGGCGCGGCTCGAGCAGGAGGAGGCCGTGGTCGAGGCCGTGCTGACGGTCTCGCGTCCCGGCTCCCCGCCCGATGCCGAGCTGCCGGAGGCCGTGCCGGCCGACTGAGTCCTGCCAGGGTTCCGGGCGTAGAATGCAGGCATGAACGCATACGTCCTTCTGGCGAACCTCGCTGCTGCGGGCACCCGTGACAAGCCGCTCGACCCGAACGACGTCAAGCCCGGCTGGGTCGCGCTCGGCATCGTCTGCATCCTGATCGTCGCGACGTTCTTCCTGTGCCGCTCGTTCCTGTCGCACGCGCGCAAGGCGCAGAAGCCGTGGGACGGCGAGGACGCCGACTCCGGCGTCAAGCGCACGACCCCGCACGACCGCACGAGCTGAGCCCGGCTCGACGTCGAAGGGCCCCGGAGCGATCGCTCCGGGGCCCTTCGACGTGACGCCGGTCTAGGCGTCGATCCGCTCGGCGTCCTCCGCGACGGGGTCGGACGATCCCAGCCGCTGCCGCAGCGCCAGCAGGACGACGACCGCCATGCCCATCATGATGCCGACGACCCAGAGCCCGGCCCGCGAGCTGCCCGTCACGTCGAGCAGGCGCCCGGTGAGCCACGGTGCGACGAGACCCGCCGAGGCGCCGATCGTGTTCACCAGGGCGATGCCCGCGGCCGCGCCCGCACCGCTGAGGAAGGTGGTCGGCAGGTACCAGAAGACCGGCAGCGCGGAGAAGATGCCGATCGCCGTGACGCTGATGACGGCCATCGTGGCCAGCGGCGAGTCCATGTACATCGCGATCGGGATGCTCACGGCGGCCACCGCGGTCGGGATGATGACGTGCCAGATGCGCTCGCCGGTGCGCTCGGAGTGACGCGACCACAGCAGCAGCGCGATCGCGCCGAGCGTGAACGGGACCGCGACGATCAGACCGTTCTGAGCGATCGAGAACGTCGTGTCGAACGTCTCGGCGAAGCCGGCGACGATGGTCGGCAGGAAGAAGCTGATCGCGAAGAGTCCGTAGCCGATCCCGAAGTACACGAGCCCGAGCGCCCAGACCGTGCCGTTGCGCAGCGAGGAGCGCACCGAGACGTGGCCCGAGTCGGCGGTCTGCTCGTGCTCGGCGGTGATGCGGGCGTCCAGCCAGGTGCGCTCGTCGGCGGTCAACCACGCGGCGTCCTTCGGTCGGTCGGTCAGGTAGAACCAGGCGACGATGCCGAGCAGGACCGTCGGGATGCCCTCCATCAGGAACATGACGCGCCAGCCCTCGAGGCCGAGGAAGCCGTCCATGTGCTGGATGATCGTCGCCGAGATGGGCGAGCCGAGTGCGCTCGACAGCGGCAGGGCGACCATGAACACCCCGACGAGCCGGACCCGCACCGCACGCGGGAACCAGAACATCAGGTAGAGCATGATCCCCGGGAAGAAGCCGGCCTCGGCGATGCCGAGCAGGATCCGCAGGACGTAGAGGCTGCCGGCGTTGGGCACGAAGGCCATCAGCGCAGCGACGAGCCCCCACGACACCAGGATGCGGGCGATCCACCGGCGGGCGCCGAACTTGTGGAGCGCGAGGTTGCTGGGCACCTCGAGCAGGATGTAGCCGGCGAAGAACAGCCCGCTCGCGAGCCCGTACATCGACTCGGTCAGGCCGAGGTCCTCGCTCATCGTCAGCTTGGCGAACGAGATGTTCGTGCGGTCGATGTAGTTGAGGAAGTACGCGACGCCCAGGAACGGGATGAGTCGGAAGGCCACCTTGCGCATGACGCGGTCGGCCATCTCGTCACCGCTCCCTGAAGGGTGGGGGCCTGCGAGGTGTGTGCGAGAGGTCATCGTCGCTCCAGTCTGTGATGTCGTGTCCCAGGCCCGGTGACGGGCCTCACACACCTTCTCCCGGGCGTGACCTGAGTCACGACCTCCCGATGACGAAGACGTGGTCCTGTGTCTCCTCTCGTTGTCGAACCGTCCCCGCCGACCAGGCCGCCCGTGGACCGCGGCACTAGCATCGAGGCATGGCGCAGGACCGGATCCAGGCTGTCGTCGACCGCTTCGCCGACGAGCTCGGCCGGTCGGTCGTGGTCAACGACCCCGAGGTCCGGATGCTGTACGCGAGCCCCCACTTCGGGGACGAGGACGCCGTCCGCATCCGGGCGATGCTCAACCGCGACGCCGGGGCGAAGGCCATCGGGCACGTCCTGGCGCACGACGTCGCGCAGTGGTCGCGGCCGGGCCGCATCCCGGCGCTCGACGAGGTGGGGCTGCAGGCGAGGGTCGCCGTGCCCGTCCGGTGGCGCGGCGAGGTGCTGGGCATGCTCATGATCATGGACGCCGACGGCTCGGCGACCCAGGACGATCTCGACCGCGTCGCCGAGGTCGCGGCCGAGATCGCGCCGCTCATGGGCGGCGACGCGCGCTCGGCCGAGGCGACGCACTCCGAGGCGACGATCGCCGCGGCCCTCGACGCCGATCCCGCGCCGAGGGGAGCCGCCTTGCGCGAGCTCGCGCCGACGCTGCGCCTGGCCGCCGGCGCGCCCGTCAGGGTCGTGGCGCTCGCGTTCGGCCCCGGCGGTCGCGCGGGACGCGACGCCGGCGAGATCGCCCTGCGTCACGCCGTCGTCGCGGCGCGGTCGCGGCGGCGCGGCGAGGCGCTGCACGCGGTCGCCGGTGACGTCGGCTACCTCGTCCACACCGGCCCCGCCGCACGGTCCACCGGCGACCTGGTCGGCGAGGCGCGCACCATGATCGACGACGTCCAGGACGTCGCCGGCGACGCCGTGCTCGTCACCGCGGGCGTGGGTGACGTCGTCGACGGCCTGGCCGAGGCGTGGGTGTCGGCCCGGCAGGCGAGGCTCTCGGCGACGGTGGCGGGACGACTCGGACGTGATCCGGTGGCAGCGTGGGAGGACACCGGCGTCCTCGGCCTGCTGGCCCGCATCCCGTCCACGGAGCTCGACGTGACGGCGGTGCCGGCTCCGCTGCGCAGGCTCGCCGCGGCCGATCCGTCGGGACGGTTGACCGAGACGCTACGGGCGTTCCTCGACCACGCCGGGTCGGGTCCTGCCGCGTCCGAGGCGTTGTTCATCCACCGCACGACGCTGTACTACCGGCTCGACCGCATCCGCGACGCGGCCGCCGTCGACCTCGACGACGGCGCCGTGCGTCTGCAGCTGCACCTCGGGCTCCACGTCGTCGACCTGATGCGGGCCGACGGCCGCGACCCCTTCGGGACGACCGACCCGACGTGACGGCGTGCCGACCCGTCCGTCAGCGGTCGGAGCCGGCGAGCTCCCGCGCGCCTCGCGCCGTGGACGCGACCCCGGGGACGCCGCCGGGGTACAGCACGACCTTGCACGAGTCGCCCCCGAGCAGCTCGATGGCGGTCTCGACGTCCTCGAGCTCCAACCGGTGCGTGATGAGACGCGTCAGGTCGACCTGCCCCGCGGCCACCAGCGACGCCAGGTCCGTCCACGAGTCCCAGATCCGCCGGCCGAAGCTGCCTCGCAGCGTGATGCCGCGGCTGATGAGGTGACGCGTCGTCGCGAGCTCGACGGGGCGGTTCATCAGTCCCACGCTGACGACGGTGCCCTCGCGCCGCACGACCTCCAGCCCCTGCTCGAGCGCGGACGGGACGCCCGAGCACTCCAGCACGACGTCGACCCCCTCGGCCCGACCCGTGAGCTCGTGGACCGCCTCGACGAGCCCGTCGCCGGGCCGCATCACGCGGGCTCCCAGGTCCGCGGCCAGCGCGCCTCGGCCGGCGTGCGGCTCGACGACGACCACCCGCTCGGCTCCCTTGGCCAGGGCGATCTGGGAGGCGGCGAGCCCGATCGGTCCGGCCCCGCTGATGAGCACCGTCGCTCCGAGCAGGTCGTGCCCGCTGCGCTGGATCGCGTGCATCGCGCTGCCCGCGGGCTCGAGCAAGGCGGCGGTCTCGGTCGTGATCTCGTCCGGCAGCAGGAAGCAGGTCGACGCCGGCAGCACCATCCGCTCGGCGAAGGCGCCGTCGATCGTCAGCCCGACCAGCTCCATCCGCAGACAGTTGTGGGCGTTGCCGATCAGGCACTGGTAGCAGTCGTGGCACGCGACGTGGGTCTCGACCGCCACCCGGTCGCCGACGCGCACGCGTGAGACGTCCGAGGCGGCCTCGACGACCGAGCCGGAGCACTCATGCCCCGTCACGACCGGCAGTCGGAGTCCGAGCTCGACGACGGCCGGACCGTACTCGTACGTCTCGCGGTCCGTGCCGCACACCGACACGGCCTCGACCGCGATGCGGACCTCCCCGGCGCGGAGCGGCCGGTCCGGGTGGTCGGACACGAGGTCGAAGCCGGGGGACGGCTGGGTCTTGAGCACTGCGCGCACGAGATCTCTCCTGGGTGGGGTGGGCCCAGTGTCGATCGGCACGTCCGCGACGCACCACGGTCGCAGAGTGCAGTTCGACGGGCACCTTTCCTCCCTGCGTCGGAAGGCGGTGACGCGGCGACGCGCGTCCTACAGATCGAGGAAAAGCCGGACGCCGGTCCCTCCCGCGAGCGGTGACGCCCGGCTCGGCTCCTCGGGCACGGTGATGTGGTGCCCGTCACGTGACGCCGGTGGCAGGTCGCCGGCGCGGTGGGCACGTGAGGAGGAACCCGATGACATCACGCCCCCACGCGATCGGCTGGGCCCACACGCGGTTCGGTCGAAGCGAGCAGCCCGACGTCGAGAGCCTCCTCGCGGAGGTGTCCACGGCGGCGATCGAGGACGCGGGTCTGACCCCGGACGACGTCGACGCGATCTACGTCGGCGTGTTCAACAACGGCTTCTCGCGCCAGGGCTTCGAGGGCGCGCTCGTCGGTGTCGGACGACCGGAGCTAGCCCTGCTGCCCGCGACGCACCTCGAGAACGCGTGCGCCACCGGCAGCGCGGCGCTGTTCGCAGCCCTCGACCACGTCGAGTCGGGACGCGGACGCGTCGCACTGGTGATCGGTGCCGAGAAGATGACCGCGACCGGCAACGACGAGATCAACGACATCCTGTTGGGCGGCGGGCACCGGGCCACCGAGTCGGCGGCGGGCAGCTTCGCCGGCATCTTCGCCGGTCTGGCCGACCAGTACGCCGAGCGCCACGGCGAGCCGCACGACGCGATGGCGCGCATCGCGGCCAAGAACCACCGCAACGGCGTCGACAACCCCTACGCGCACATGCGCCGCGACCTCGGTCTCGACTTCTGCGCGACCCCGTCGGACCGGAACCCCGTCGTGGCCGGCCGGCTGCTGCGCACCGACTGCTCGATGGTGTCCGACGGCGCCGCCGCGCTGGTCGTGGCGTCCGAGGACGTCGCCGGAGCGGCACGGCGGTCCGTGCGCGTTGCGGGACGGGCCCAGGCCAACGACCACATGAGGCTGGCCTCTCGGCGCGACCAGATCGCGTTCGAGGGCGCCGGGCGGGCCTTCAGGGGAGCACTCGCCGACGCGAGCGTCGGGCTCGACGACCTCGACCTGCTCGAGACCCACGACTGCTTCACGATCGCCGAGCTGCTGCAGTACGAGGCGTTCGGCATCGCGGCCCCCGGCAAGGCCCACCAGGTGCTCGAGGAGGGGCGCACCGAGCGTGACGGCGTGCTCCCGGTAAACCGGTCGGGAGGCCTCAAGGCCAAGGGGCACCCGTTGGGCGCCACGGGGGTCTCGCAGCACGTCATGGCGGCGATGCAGCTGACCGGCGAGGCGGGCGACATGCAGCTGCCGGCCGCCGACCGCGCCGCGGTCTTCAACATGGGCGGTGCCGCCGTCGCCAACTACGCCACGGTGCTGGAGCGGGTCCGATGAGCCCCCGCCGCAGGGCCGTCAACCTCGCCGAGCTGCTGCGGCAGACGGCCCGCCGGCTGCCCGACCGCACCGCCGTCGTGCACGGGTCGACCCGCTGGACGTGGCGGGAGCTGGACGAGCGGGTCGACGCGCTCGCCGCCGAGCTGGTCGGACGCGGTGTCGTCGCGGGTGACTGCGTCATGGTCGACGGTCCCAACCATCCCGAGCTCGTCCAGGCGATGTTCGCGACGTGGCGCGCCGGGGCGGTCCTCGCGCCGGTCAACTCGCGGCTGCACGACGACGACATCGTCGTGATCGCCGGGGTGTGCCGGCCCAAGGTCGTGGTCGCCCACGCGTCGACGGCCTCGCACGTCGCCGCGGTCGATCGGGCCCTGGGGCTCCCGGGCGGCGTGCTGTGGATCGACGCCTCAGGGCAGCCCGACGCCGTGGCGGCGGCGGTCGCCGCGGCACCGGTCCCGTCCGGTCCGACGTGGGAGGGCGACCACGCCTGGTACTTCTTCACGTCGGGCACGAGCGGTGCCCCCAAGGCCGCGATCCTGACGCACGACCAGCTCGGCTTCGTCGTCACGAACCACCTCGCGGACCTCATGCCGACGACCGACGAGCACGATGCGTCGCTCGTCGTCGCGCCGCTCTCGCACGGGGCCGGCATGCACATGCTGCCGCAGGTCGTCAGGGGGGCCGCGACGGTGATCCCGGCCTCGACGAGCCTCGACCCGGACGAGGTCTGGTCGCTCGTCGAGGCCGAGCGCGTCACCAACATGTTCACGGTGCCGACGATCCTCAAGGTGCTGGTCGACCACCCGGCGGTCGAGCAGCACGACCACTCGTCGCTCGAGTACGTCATCTACGCGGGCGCGCCGATGTACGAGGCGGACCAGCAGCGGGCGCGGACGCTGCTGGGCGACGTCCTCGTGCAGTACTACGGACTGGCCGAGGTCACGGGCAACATCACGGCGCTCCGCAGCGCCGAGCACGGCCGGCCGGTCCCCGAGGGACTCGCTGCCGGCACCTGCGGCCACGCGCGGACCGGCATGCTCGTGAGCGTCCAGGACGACACGGGTGCCGAGGTCGGGCCCGGCGAGATCGGTGAGCTGTGCGTCGCCGGACCCGCGGTCTTCGCGGGCTACCTCGACAACCCGGAGGCCGATGCCGCCGCGTTCCGCGACGGGTGGTTCCGCACGGGCGACCTCGGCGTGATGGACGTCGAGGGATACGTCTACGTCACGGGGCGATCGTCCGACATGTACATCTCGGGCGGATCGAACGTGCACCCGCGCGACATCGAGGAGAAGATCCTTGCGCACGAGGCCGTCGACCAGGTCGCCGTCCTGGGCGTCCCCGACCCGAAGTGGGGCGAGATCGGCGTCGCGGTGTGCGTCCTGCGCGAGGGGCACACCCTCACGGCCGAGCAGCTCACGACGTGGCTGAGCGAGCGGATGGCGCGCTACAAGCTGCCACGCCACGTGCTGTTCTGGGACGCCCTGCCGACGTCGGGCTACGGCAAGATCGTCAAGCGCACGATCCGCGACGAGCTGGCCCACCGGCAGTGGGGGCCGTACGCGCCGCAGATGGAAGGTGCCTCGTGAGCACCCCCACTCGGCTCGCGCCCCTGACGCACCCCGGCCCCGCCGTCGCGCCACGGATCGCCTCGGTCGAGACGGGCGTCGTCGTCGAGCGGGTCTCGCTGGCGCCCGGCCGACGCCTCGTGGACGCGATCGACGACGAGCTCGTCCGGCTCGGTCTCGACTCCGCCCAGGTCGACCTCGTCGGAGGGCCGCTCGCCCGCGTGTCGTACTGCTTCCCGGCCGTGAGCCCCGACGGCTCGACCGCCGCCTGGTACAGCGACACCCACGAGGCCGCCACCCCCGCCGAGCTCGTGCGCGGCTCGGCGACCGTCGGACGACGGGACGGCGAGCGGTTCATGCACTGCCACGCGGCGTGGTTCGACCGGTCGGGGCGGCTGCGCGGTGGGCACCTGTGGCCCGACACGGCCGTCGGCGCGACTCCGCTCGAGGTCGTCGTGCACGCCTTCGACGCCGTCGACCTGACCAGCGGCACGGACGACGAGACCCGCATGCCGGTGTTCACGCCGCGCGCGGCCGCGGTGCGGCCCCCTGCGGTCGCGAGGCGTCGGGCGGTCATGTCGCGGGTCAGACCGGGCATCGAGCTGCACGACGCGATCCACGAGGTCATGGCCGTCGCGGGCTTCGACCGGGCCGGCGTCCGGGGGAGCCTCGGCAGCCTGGTCGGCGCGACCCTCGAGGGGCCTGACGGCGTGGTCGTGTCGGACGGTCCGGCGACCGAGGTCGCACTGTCGGGGCACGTGTCGGGCGGTGACGCCCACCTGGGCGCGGTCGTGGTCGACCGGCACGGCGAGGTGGCCATGGGCGAGCTGACCGAGGTCGGCAACCTCGTGGCGATCACGTTCGAGCTGCTCGTCGAGGAGATCGTCGCGTGACCGGGCACGACGGCACCGGGCTGCGCGGCCGGGTCGTGCTCGTCTTCGGCGCCGGGTCGGGCGGGGAGGGGCTCAGCAACGGCGAGGCCGCCGCCCGCGCCTACGGTGCAGCCGGCGCGCGGGTCGTCGCGATCGACCGGCACCTCGACGAGGCCGAGCGGGTCGCGAAGGAGGTCGTCGCCGCCGGGGGAGAGGCGGTCGGCCTGCGGGCGGACGTGACCTCCGAGGACGACGTGGAGGCCGTCGTGGCCGAGGCCGTGCGTCTCGTCGGACGCCCCACCGTCCTGCACCACAACGTCGGGGTGGCGACGGGCGGCTCGGTGCTCGACCTGACGCGTGATCAGTGGGACGCGGCCGTGTCGGTCAACCTGACCGGGGCCTTCCTGACGGCCAAGCACGTCCTGCCGCACCTCCTCGCGGCGGGCGGGGGATCGATCGTGACGGTGTCGTCGGTCGCGAGCATCCGCGACACTGGGTACGTGTACCCGTCCTACAACGCGACGAAGGCGGCGCTGAACCAGCTCACCGTGTCGCTCGCGCTGACGTACGCCGACCGTGGCGTCCGGGCCAACGCCGTGCTGCCCGGCATGATCGACACCCCGCTCGTCGCCAACCAGATCACGGGCGACAGCGAGCTGGCGGCGGCGCTCGCCGCACGTGACGCCAGCAGCCCGACGGGTCGCGTCGGATCCCCCTGGGACGTCGCCAACGCGGCGGTGTTCCTGGCGTCCGACCGGGCGGCGTACGTCAACGGGGTCTGCCTCCCCGTCGACGGAGGACTCTCGGCGCGATGCCTGTGAACGCCACCGACGCCCTCGCCCTGGGGGAGCTCGGCAGCGTGGTGCTGTCGACCGATCCCGACGTCACGGCGGCGTACGCCCACGACGAGTCGCGCCTGACGGCTCGCGCGATCCCGTTCGCCGTCCTCGCACCGACGTGCACCCAGGAGGTGTCCGACTGCCTGCGCATCGCCTCGCGGCAGGGGTGGCGGGTCGTGACGCGTGGCGCGGGCAGCGGCCTGAGCGGCGCCGCCAACGGCGACGGCGAGTTCGTGGTGCTGAGCACGCACCGCATGGACGCGATCGTGTCGGTCGACCCCGTCGAGCGCCTGGCCGTGGCCCAGCCCGGGGTGGTGACGGGAGACCTGAGGGCCGCCGTGGCCGAGCAGGGCCTGTTCTACCCACCCGACCCGGGCAGCGTCGGGTTCTCGACGATCGGCGGCAACGTCGCGACCAACGCCGGGGGCATGTGCTGCGTCAAGTACGGCGTCACGGGCGACTTCGTGCTGGGGCTCGAGGTCGTGCTGGCCGACGGTCGCGTCATGCGCACCGGGCGCCGCACCGCCAAGGGCGTCGCGGGCTACGACCTGACCCACCTGGTCGTCGGCTCGGAGGGCACCCTCGGCGTCGTCACGGAGGTCACCGTGCGCCTGCTGCCGGCGCCGTCGCCGGCGCTGACCCTGGTCGCCACGTTCGCGTCGCTGGCCGACGCCGGACGCGCGGTCGCGGCCGTCACGGGCTCGGGGGTGCCCGTGTCGATGCTCGAGATCATGGACCGCACGACGCTGCAGGCGGTCGACCGGATGGCGCGCATGGGCTTCGAGCCCGACACCGCGGCGATGCTGCTGGCCCAGTGCGACACGACCGACGCGGCAGGCGTCCTGGCCGCGGTGGCCGGTCACTGCGACTCGGCCGGGGCCGTCGACGTCGCGGTCGGGGACGATCCCCAGGAGGGTGCGCAGCTGCTCGAGGCCCGTCGCCTGGCGCTCCCGGCCCTCGAGCAGCTCGGCGACTGGCTCCTCGACGACGTCTGCGTGCCGCGCGGACGCATCGTCGAGCTGCTCGAGCGGATCGAGACCGTCGCGGCCGACGAGGGACTCACGATCGGGGTGTTCGGGCACGCCGGTGACGGCAACATGCACCCCACGATCATCTACGACGACAACGACGAGGCAGGTCGCGCCGCGGCGATGCGGGCCTTCGACCGCATCACCGAGCACGCCCTCGACCTGGGCGGCACGATCACGGGCGAGCACGGCGTGGGCCGGCTCAAGCGGTCGTGGCTCGCCCGCGAGCTCGACGCGACGTCCCTCGACGTCCAGCGGGCCGTGCGGGCCGCGCTCGACCCCGGCGGCGTGCTCAACCCCGGCAACCTGTTCGACGCCTGAGGCGCGGACGCGTCGGGCCGACCTAGGGTGGCGGTATGCCCAATCGCCTCGCCGATGCCACGTCGCCGTACCTGCAGCAGCACGCCGACAACCCCGTCGACTGGTGGGAGTGGAGCCCCGAGGCGCTCGAGCTCGCGCGGACGCTCGACCGTCCGATCCTGCTGAGCGTCGGCTACGCCGCCTGCCACTGGTGCCACGTGTCAAGTGCGAGGCCGGAAACCGGGAATCGGCTGCTACACCGCGTCCGAAAGTCGCCGCACACGTTCGGACTGTGCCGAAATTTTCTCTGTGATCCGGTGAGTACGGGCTAACCGAATGCTGGCGCGGAATGCTGGAATGCGAACCTCACGGGTTGGGGAGGGAGTACCTCCTGACCCGCGCGTCGAATGCCCGTTTGCGACGATCCCCCAAGCTTTGGGCGGCGTGGCGGACTCAGATGGTGCGGCGAGTTGCATTCGGTCGACGGTAGCCGCGGGGAACGTTAGGAATGGGTCGCGCGCGGAGCGCTCGCGGCGCTATCCTGCTCTCAGGGACGCCTGTTGTGCCTCCCATCCAGCCAGCGGCCTCGGTATCCCGAGGCCGTTGAGCATTTCAGGGCACCCAGCAGTAGTCAGACTCAACCTTCGAGTTGACGATTGACCACAGTTGCCGGCGGGTGCGTGCCTCCTTGCCGGTTGCGTTCGGTTTCGAGATGATCCGATGCTTGAGATAGGCAACGAGGTCGGCGGCCTGCACCATCCGCTCAGACTCGGACGTTACGAACTGCAACTCACCCGCCACGTTGCGGAGATGCGACGCTCGGTAGGTCGGGGTGCCCTTGGCACGGTGATCCTCGAGCATCGCGCGGTGACGGTCATGCTCGTGGATTTCGTCGCAGGTGATGACTGCCTTCTGGCCAAGCGCCGCGGCGTAGCGGTCAACTTCTTGCATTATGTGGGTCAGGACCATCGGGTACGGCGGGTAGACGGTCTTGCGGTACTTCGCGCGCTGCGCCGTGCGGTCGAGGCCTCGAATAAGGAACTTGACGTCGTGGTCAGCGATGACCGTGAGCGCTCGCGCAGCGACAGAGATTCGTAGTGGAAGTTCAACACCTTTCCAAATGGATCGCCCCTGCATCAGGTCGTACCCGTGGATTTCGGCACGCGCGTCGACGTCGAAGCCGTAGGAGAGGTCAGCGGTCAGGTCGTTCAGATCAGCAGTCATGGCTGCGACCGTCTCGTCGTCAGCGACGGCCGCAACCATGTAGAACCAGTCGTCGCAGTAGGACTCGTCGACGAAGGCTTTGAGCACCGGCACATGCTCTCAAACGCCTGCGACACGTCCACGCTGCCCTGGGTCAAGCCTGATGTTCGCGGCGGATCTGATCACACGTCGCCAGCGCATGCGAGCCTTCGCCGTGAGGTAGTTCCCGTTGCTCGGCTTCCTGAGCCGCAGATAGCGTCAAGCCTGACCAACGAGTCAGCGTTACAGCTAGCGGTCGGTGCGCGACGTGCGGGTGCCGAGGTCGTCGATCGCCGCGTACAGCACCTGCCTGGCAACCTGAGCTGTGACCTTTCGCGGCCGGAAGTTCTCAGCGACCTGCTGTTGCGGGTGGATGTAGTTGCGGAACTCGCGGACCGCGTGGCCGAACTTCGTGACGTCCTTTCCCAGAAGCCCGAGTTCGCGAGAGCAGTCCAGCAGGTCGTTGAGGGTCCACTGAGAGAACGGCCGCACCTTCCCGTCGCGGGTGGGTGCGGCCTTGGCCCGGTTGTAGTCGGCCGGGTGGCTCCTTGCGACCTCGTACAGCAGTCCTTCGAGGGTGCTGCCGCAGAGGATGACGACGGCCAGATGGGCCCCGTTGTCGAAGCACACCTCGACTTCCTGCAGGCGGTCCGCGATGACGGCCTGCAGGTCGAGCTCGACCGGCACCTGCCTCAGGTCCAGGTCCACCACTCGGGCCAGGAACTCGGCCTCCTCGCCGGTTACCCGCTCGGACTCGTCAAGCAGTGGCCGGAGCTGGCCAACCAGCTCCTCGGCCAGGCGACGGTCGGCGTCGGTCCGGTCGGTCAGCTCCACCTGTCCAAGGTCCTCGGTGAGCCGCCGGTACTCGAGCATGTCGATGGTCAGCTTCGCGAACTCCGCGTCCGACAGGCTGAACCACAGGTGCCGCAGCACCTGGGCCTTCGACCCGTCGTGACGTTCGTACGGGTCTATTCCGATGCTGTCGCGCACGAAGGCTGCGAACGACGCGTTCGAGTAGTTCAGGACGTACCCGCCGCCCATGCCGAGCAGGTGCTCCAGCTTCACCTTCGTCGCGTTATCGACCGTTGCCACGGACCCAGCCTCCCATCCGGACCGGTCCTGTTCCCGCAAGCGCCGAAATTCCCGCCAACCCTAGGCAAGAACTGCTCGACCCACCAGGCACCAGGTACTGTTCTCTTACGAGGTGGGCTGGTCTGCCTCACTCTGAGTCTGAGTCCCCACGCGACGCAGGCACTGAGGACAACGGGTGCCGAACCAGCAAGAGTTCAGTTCAGTCGGCTAGAGACCATTCTCCTGTCCGGGCTGACAAGCGTGGGATGCAGCCCAGAATCTAGAGAAGAGTATGTCCTCCGACAACCACAACCTCGACCGCGCCTCCCAACAGGACGCGCGGGCCTGGTCCACCTTCACCGCAACGAAGTACACCGCCGCCAGGCGGCAGATCAGGTCACCGCTCGCCCAGGGCTTCCTAGGCGACCGCTTCAGCGCACGGGACCTCATCGCCGTCCTCGACGACCACCCGCTGGTCGGCGCCGACGAAGACGGTCCTGTCCTTGGCGACAACGGCCACTACGCCGACCGCCCGTGGAGTTTCAACGGGCAGACCGACTACATCGAGCTCGCCCTGGTCATCGACATGCTTCGCATGTTCACGCCCACCACGGAGGCCGACGCCGCAGTCAGCAGCTACCGGCTCAAGCACACCGCGGAGAAGCTCCTCGCTCCGCACTGCAGCTACATCTCCAACGGTCGGCTCATCTGGGCAGCTGCTGCCCTCGGACTCCCGCTCGTCCAGACAGACAGCGGTGGCCCGAACCTTCTAATTGGCGTTTCAGAGGCCGAGCACGACTACGTGCGCCAGCTCGCTGACGGCAGCACCCCGCCGCGAGCGCACCACAACCGTCCCGCCGGCCTCCCGCACCTCCGTGACGCGCTTGACCGGGTGGCGACCGGCAAGCCGGCAGCCCCTCGGTGGGTGCCCCTGGCCTCCGCGCCTGTCGCCACGCCGTTCCACGACTGGATATCTGCACAAGCACGGCGGGACGACCCGGTCGGCGACATCGCTCGCGACTACGTCGACGGCATCGCGTACAACCAGCACGGCCCGGCCGATGCTCCGGACGACCTGCTCACCATCCTCCTCGACGCGGGCGCCTTCGATGCGGTCTACGACGCCGGGGTCCGGGCCATCTCAGAGTGGTTCGCGACGAATCCCGCCGCGACGCCGGTGCGCACCAAGTTCGTGAGCCGAAGCGCGAGCGAGGTCGGAGGGTTCGGTGGCGCCGAGGGCTATGGCGACATCGAGAAGGTCACCTACCTCTGCCCGTGCGGTGCGGGTGAGGTCGTCGAGGACCACGACAACATCCCCGGTGCTCGCGACCACGACGTACACATCTGGTGCGACAAGTGCCGCGGAGAGTGGACCTTCGCGCCCGGTCGGTCCGTGCGCGACTGGGGCCTCATCCCAGTGTAGTCAGCGGCCAGCGTCGGCGGCTGTACACCTTCCTATACTTCGCCAATGTGTAGGAAGGTGTACTAGTCGTTCTGATGGTCGGGAGTGCCCAGCCCGTACTCGCCCCGCCCCTACGACTCGTTCATGTCGCCCGCAGAGGCTGCGAAGCGGTCCTCGATGTCCGTCAGCTTCAAGCGCAGCGGCTCTGAATCGAAAACTTCTGCGATTGCATGGAGAGCAATATCTAGTGCGACAAAGCAGCGACCTTCCAACGATTCACCGCGCGACGCGTGCGGCTTACGGGAGAGGTGGTAAATGTCGTCAACTTGCTCTAGGTACGGGGTTGCCGACGCCTGAGTGGCGTGGCTCAGGGACGTTTCACTAAGCCACGCTACGTACACGTGGGCTAGCTCAGTGACCTCGAACCTCTCAGCGATGTTTCCACCGCCTTTCACATGGGGCGCAGACGGCTGTGATTCGATTTGCGCTACGAGTTCGGCCCATGCCGCGGGCCACTTCGGGTCATCCGGATCCAGGTCTTGCGCTTCGGCGGCTGAAAGTGCTCTTTTGAGGTTTCCCGCCCACCGCTTGTGTGAGTTGTGCAGCCCACCGAGTCCTGCATCCTGGACTTGCCGGAGCCAGTGCATTCCGACCGCGTTCTCGAGCGCCGCACGAACCAAGGGGCTAGTTGCGCTCGCTAGCCCCGCGTCGTGGACGACGAGAGCAGCTTTCACTGTGTCGATTGTCTGGACGAGCCACCCGTGCATGACGGCCAGGACCGCGCTTTCGGTCGACGCGCCGAGGTTGTCCTCGCACAGTTGAAGTAGTTCTTGCAGGAGGAGCTTGTGGTTGTTGGGCAACGACTCGTGACTCACGGGTCAAGTCTTCCGCAAGGTCGTACCTTGCCTGCACATTTTCGCCCGGATCTGGCACCCGTTTGGGTCAAGACGCAGCCCGTGTTGGACTCGAAAGGGTGCTCCGCGCGGCAGCGCTGAGCGTTGGTCTTGCCGTATGCACGGAGCCGAAGCTCGACGGAACTCGCCAAGGTCAGTACAAAGGCATGGGCGCTCTTCTCGCGTCGCTCCGCGGGGTGGTTCCCGAGCCGGACCGTCAGTACCTGCTGACGCTGCTCTCGGACTCCCTCGTGCCCAATCTACGTAACGACATCCTCCATGGGCTGCACACGCACGTTACCGAGCAAGATGCTTCTCTGATTTCCACGCAATGCTGGTAGTCGCGACTTGGAGTGGGGCGGACCGCCAAGGGCTCTAGGTTTACCCAGGCATCTCGCGGTCGTGCCGCGAGCACAGTCGGAGTCCGGTCTCGTGGACCTCTAGGAGGCTGCGCCCCGCACGCCGCTGCAATTCCGTCGCAAGATTCTTGCGCCAAATCAGAGTTCGAGGGTGAGGAGTTCTTGACCGTGCGCGAATTTGTGCTCGACCCAGGATCCGCAGGATGACTCCGTGGGGTTGACGTCTCTCCAGGCGTATTCGAGGGACGCCTCGGGGTAGAACTCGGCAAGGACGCGGACGTGATCCGCAATGTCCATGTTGCTGCGAAACTCCTTGAGTAGCCGCATGTGGGTGTTGAAGGGATCGGTCCAGATTGTTTCGCTGGTCTCTGTCAACAGTGGTTGCTGATCGGGAGATGGCCATAGGAATTCTGTTTCCGGTCCGGGATTCAGGTCATGAACGGCGTACGCGAACGCTATGACGTCGTGCTTGTCGGTGGCTTTCTCAAGTTGTCTGCGGATCCGGTAGGCCTCGGAGAAGGTGCTTTCTACGATGAGGCGGATTTGGAACTTCGGCTCGGACATTGCTCTCCTTGTTTGTGAATGGGGGTGCTGCGAAGAAGATGGTGCGGACCTCTGGGGGTGCCGCAATCGAGCCCGCACGCGTTGCGCGACTTCACGACGACAGTTCCTGGGTCAGACGACTTTCAGAAGCCTGATGTCTAGTCGGGCGTGCGTACATCGGAATCACGCTCGTGCGTGTTGGGCTCCGTAGTTACGACGCGGATCTGTGCCTGGTGACCATCCACGGTTACTGGGTCAAACGGCTGAGCGTTCATCAGCTCGCGGAGTTCGTCCCAGCTGAGGGCGTTCCATTTTTGGATGCGAGCCGCGGTGTCGGTGGCTGAGCGTGTTGGGGCATGAGGGGTGGGCATGCCCCTCTACGGTTCGGGATCCGTATCCGCCTGCACGCATCCGTTGCGACACGATGTCCTAGGACGTGACCCAGGTGCTGGGTTCGCGTTTGTAGAAGGACTCGGTGTTGGCGGTGGGGATCCCCAGCGTTGCGATCGATGCGCGGTGCTCACCGTGGGGGTTATCTCCGGGGTAGACGTAGACGAGGACGCTCTTGGTCAGGCGGATGGCGACGTCGCCGCCGTTGGTGGTGATGTACTCCGCGAGGTCTCGGTGAACGTCGTCGACGATCCGTGGGTCGAGGTAGACGCGCCGTCCCCGCAACGGACGGCTGATCTGAGCTTTGTCGGGTCGCTTGGCTCGCGGGGAGCGTTCACGGATGGTGCTGTCCTCACGAGGCAGGCAACCGGTGTCCGGCAGCGGCGCTTCTGGTCCGGGGTCGTGCAGCCCGGGTTGCAGGAAGACGCGGACGTCTGACTTTCGGCCGGCGGCGTGGCTGCCGCGTCCGAATCGTCCGCTCCAGGGCCGCAGGTAGTCAGCGGGGAACCTGACCTTGGACATCGTTTTGCTGGGGCATCGCCGGCAGGTGGGGCACAGCACGCCGAACCCGGTCTCGGTCTCCGGCAGGCGGAGGATGATCGTGCACCACGAGGCGTTGCCGCGCAGACGATCGGGGCAGTCCTCGTGTGGGCATTCGCGCAGACTGATGACGCGCTCGGCCATCGGCATAGGCATGCCGCCACGGGAGAAGTTCTTCGTGAAGTACGCAATCGGCTTCGTAGCGCTGCTGCCGGGGGAGTTGGACCCACCACGGGTCAGCATCATGATGTCTTCGGCCGAGAGTCCGCTGGCCTCAATGAGGTCGGGCAAGGTCATGGATCCGCCGGCCGCCTTGAGCAGTCCCGCGACTGCGCGTGGGTGGACGAAGCTGCCGCGGCACAACGACCAAGAGTTGACGGCCGCGACTCCGATGTAGGTGGTCTTGATGTGGTCGGCGAATCCCGGGTCGATGCCTCGGAGGGCTTCGTGCTGGTCGCTGACTGTCGCCCACAGGACGCGCCGTGCAGCAGGAGAGAAGTGCTCCATCGCTGCTGCCAGCAGCTGGCTGTCGGTCACCACGGCGGACATGACTCGTCGGATCTCGCTGTAGGCGTAAGAGTTCTTCGCCGACGAACGCGCGAGGCCGGCAGCTTCGGCAATGTCTGCCACGTCCTGGCCGTCGTAGAGGAAAGCCCAGGCCATGGCTTCGGCCTTCTTGCGGCCTCTAGTTGTTCCGTCGTGCGCGGTGTTCGCGACGTTCCCAGACAGTGGGACAAGCACGTCCATACCAGTCTTGGGATCTGCCAGGACCATGTTGCACGACCAGTCCACGGACGGGCGACTGCCAGGAACGCTGATGGGTGTCATGGTCCAGTCGGTCAGGAAGTAGCCGCACGCCTGGTTCAGCCACGGCGGTGCGGAGCCCGTGCACTTCTGAAGAGCGACGGCCGTGAACTCGGCGGTGGCGGACTCCACTTCGTGCTCAGACGAGGGTGCCTTCGCCGTCTGCTTCGCAGTCAGATTCTCCGCCTTCGCGAGAAGCCGCTCGGCGTCGGCAACTCGGCTCTTCGCGCGCTCGAGCGCAGCCAGGGCTCTCTTGGCTTCGCGGATGTTGGTCTCGGACGGATCCCTGCGGACGCGTCCGGCTGCACGGGCGTTTCCATCTTCCGCGCCGGCAAGCTGGTCCTCGGCGTCGACCAAATCTTCCCGCGCTTCCTGGAGCTGTCGGCGAGCGTGGTCGGCCGTTGACTCGGCGACGGGCGCAGCCTGGTAGACCGGCATGGTCGTTGACTGCGTGGACGAATCCAACGCAAGCAGGGCGGCCTCCATAACCTTGCCAACGGATGCGTGCAGAAGTGCTGGTCGCAGTGTGGCGTGGGACGGGCCCATGGTGGTGCGCTCCCACCCCATAGCGAGTCCGCGGATGTAGGCCTCGTCCAGCGGGCGAGAGTGAAGCGCGTACCTAGCCTTGGTCTGGACCTTCCACTGGGTGCCGGTCTCGAGGTCGTCCCACCCGATCACGCCAGCAAGCGGCAGCCGCTCACCAGTCGTCGCTGCTTTCCGAGCAGCCTTCTGCTCATCGGTCTGAGGAAAGCGGCGTCTCAGGACTGCTTCCCACTCTTGTTCAGAGATGCCCCACCCTCCCTCAGGGACGGGGAAGTCAATCCTGCACCGGTAGTACTTGCCGTCATGGGTCACGATTAGCTCGGCGTCGTCCAGCTCCAGGTTCAGCTCGGTCTTGACCTTCACGTCTTTGTAGAAGTGCCCTTTCTGCCATCCTTCGATGTAGTTCTTCTTCAGTAGGTTCTTTGCTGCGCGCCCCTGAGAGGCGGCCGGCAAGTCGGAAAGAAGAATGCCTTTGCGAAGGTCTTCTGGCCTCCGAGAGGGCAGTCCGAAGCCAGCAGCGACAGCGCCGACTGCCTCCCAGTCGGTCACGCCCCTTGTCCCGGCCTTGTCTTTGAGAACCTCGTCAACAAGAGAGCGCAGAATGCGCCTGGCCGTGTCCAGGTCTTCGGCCGGTTCGATGCGGTGCTTACGCAGAGTCTCGATGGTCCGGCCTGTTCGCGAGTCGGTTTCGACCATCCTGACGGGCTGATGGGTGAATGGAACGTACTCGTGGGACTCGTACCAACCCCCGTCAGCTTGGAGTAGGACTTCGGCCCGGTTCATCCCCTTGATCAACGAGTTGACTGCCGAGTCCTCCATCAACGAACCGAACGAGAACGCCTGCTGCGCGGCCGCGTCAGTTAGATCGACCTTCTCGGGCTTGAACACCACAGCTGCGCAATGGATGAACGTCGCCTTCAGCGCGGCACCGTGCTTCTCGCTTCGCACGAAACGCCCGTGCTCGCGAGCATGGACCTCGGGCCGGAATGACGGCTCGGTCGAGCGGCCGGTCTCGGTGATGTGGCGAACAACTGTCGACAAGATCTCGGTGAACGCATTCGAGTCACGGTCTGGTGTCGCGCCTTTGATGTCGTTGGCGCGGGCTGACGTCAAGAGGTAGAGGAACAGCGTCTGCCCGACGTGCAGAATGAGGCCGATCTGTGCTTCTCCCTTCCCGCCAGGAGCATGTCCGAGACGAAGTACGAAGACGCTGTCGCCAAGCTGCTCGCGCGTCGTGACGCCGATCTCGTCGTTGCGGATGAGGTCGAAACCGAGGTCCAGCGCCTGAGCCACATCGGGCAGTGTCTTGTCGATGGAGGCGAAGGAGGTCTTCGCGCTCGCGATCCAATCCTCCCTGTCGCCGCTGGACGTCCTGATAAGCCGTGTCCTGAGAATGAGGCCGCCCTGGGCGGCGGCCTCCGAACTGCGGAGTCTGAGCCACGTCTGAAGTTGGGCAAAGTTCGATCGGATAGCGACAGGGCCGCGGCGGTGCTTGCTCATGGTGCCTCCTAGGCGTCGGTGATGCCTAGGACAGTGCGGGCCGCGAACCTTCGTGCAATGGGTACGTGCAGACCGAAGAGGACTGCTCAGTCAGCCGGTACCGCTTACCGCGAGACGGACTCTTTGCTGGAACCGCCGCCGCCAGGTCGGCGTCGACTCTCTGCCCATTCACCCTTCAATGGCAGTTCAGCTCGAGGCGATGCTGGGAGGAGTCATCGTTGAGGTCGCGTGGTGCGCCTCGCCAGTGCGATGCGCTACCCGCCGGTGTAGCCCAGGCACACGGGACCAGCTCGCGAGTTCGGTTGATGAAGCGTCGCGGGTGCGCGACAGCCGTCCGCGCATCCGCCGTCGGCGGCAGGCTCGGCCGGCAGGTGAGCGCTCGGAGTCGGAGACATTGGAAGTCTTGGGATTCAAGCAGCGTCTACAGGATGTTCGCCTGAGAACCAATTCGCGAAGATCCACCACGCGCTCCGGAGCCTGTCACCACTCGCACATCCCATCCCTGAAGTATCTGTCTGCTGCGTGGATCACTTCCCCGGTCTCTTACGCGGCGCTGATGTGGAAAGTGAAGTCAAGGCCGCTATGGAGTGATGAGAGATCGCTGATAGCAACCAGAGGAGATGTCGCGCCCACGAATTCGAACGCGCGGCCGCCCTCTCCGTAGAGGTTTTCAGGTCGGTGCCACGTTCTGATGGTGAATGAGTCAAGACCCTGCCCGGACGCAACGCGACCTGCTTGTCGAACCTCCAGATGGGCTCCAGCCGGGATCCTTCATCAACCGACACCACATCTCGGAAGTTGAGGCGGTCTTGTCGAAGGCTGGCCCTCATGCGGCGTACGACGGCTTCGACTCCTTGAGGCGGTCAGCTGAATCGTGAATCTAAGTCTCATGACAGGCCTTCCGGACCATGGGTGGGGACGGCCTGATGTGCGGCGTCTAAGTGCGACCGTCTGCTGAGGCCGAACGTTCGCAATGGTGCACGTGCACTCGGGGCCAGCCGGAACTCTGACTCGAGGCGCCCGTGCCGATGCGGCGACGTGCAAGGCGGGCTCGATTGCGCGCAAGTAGTCGTTGCGCACGGTCTGAGGTGCAGTCACCATCCGGTGCCTGCATCACACGACGCATCCCCACGGTGTGTCAGAAGGAGAGAACATGAGCGGTTACGTGTACGACTGCGAGGCGCTGGTCGTCGAGGCTGGAAGCGGAATGGTCCTGTTGCGAGGCACGCACTCGGAGCATGGTGGGGAGGTGAGCACTTGGCTGCGTGGCGTCGGCATCGGGACCACACTGGACCAGGTGATGGCCTTCGCGTTGGCCGACAGGCAGAGACCGGCCCTGCTGGACATCGGCGGGTTTGGTCTCGTGAGCTGTCAGGAGTCGCACCGGTTGCTGTCGCGTCTGGTGCGGGCGGCGATCGAGGCCACTTCCACGGCCGACAAGTACGAGGTGACGATGCTGCGTGGGCCGGGAGATGCGCCCACGGACCCGTTCTGCCACGCGTGTGGACACGGCAGCACCTTGTCGATTCACGACAGCGACTGGCCGCAGCGATGCGATCAACGCGGCCACCAAGCGTTCGGCGCCAAGGAGGATGAGACCTGGGAAGAGAGCCTCGATCGTCACCGACGAGAGATGAGTAGTTGGCAGTTCCGGTCCGACATGGGACTGATCCCTCCGATGACGGTCTTGGCGCCCTGACCGACGCCCGGCAACACTGACCCAGATTTCGGCACCATCAAGACGACCCCCACGCAGCGCGTGGGGGTCGTCTTCGTGCTGGCCGGTGCTCTTTGGTGGCGGAGACCATGGTGTGAATGATTGCGTGCCAACGTTTGGACGCGGACCGTGTAGTTGTCTCGCGCGGGACTGGACGGCAGATCAGTGGTGAGGGTCCTGCAAGAACAGCAGGTCGGTCACGGCGGCGAGGCCCGTGACGTGGAGCCACGTGCGGCCTTGGCTGGCCGACTGGTACCAAGAGCGGCTGAACGACCAAGACCGGCTCATCCGGGCGATGGCTGTTCGGTCGGTCAGGTCCTTGCGCGGGCGCCTCGACACCTCAGCTTTCGGGTCGGGCCGGGTGGCCACGGCTACGACGAGCCGGTGCTGAAGCTCGGCGAACCGGCGACTGAGCTCATCACCTCCGGCCGGGACGGTCCAGTCGATGGCCGCGGTCGTGCCGAAGGCATAGTCGGGAACCGCGTAGTCCCTGGGCTTGAGCAGCAGGGTGGGGGATCGTTTAGACATGACGCGGACCGTCGAGGCGACCGGCCAGAGACAACCCCTTCGGTGACTCCCTGTGGCAACTTTTGCGCGAGTCCCGCGTGGTCGCGCAAAAGTTGCTACACGGGTGGATCCGAGGTCAGGTGTCCGCTCAACTGGTCATTCACGACGGCGATGGGAGGCATCTTGAGCAGCGACGAACCGGAAAGTCCACGCATGAGAGACGAGCCGAAGGCGGCCGACGCTCACCCGCCGGAAACGGCTGAGGAGCCGAGCGGGCCGGGTGCGGAAAAGACGACGTCGACATCAACGTTCGAGGAACTTCCCGACGGTGGTTACCGCATCACACGACGCACGGTGACGACCCGCCGAACTGTGGTGGATGACCGCATCGAAGAGGACGTGGAGGAACTGCTCCCCGCGTCTGCGTACCGGGCACCTTCGGTCCCCGGCCATCCGCCGGCCGTCGGATGACCGCCGACACCCCACCCGCGTCCCTGGGGTGGCATCGCCGGTTCCCGCGCAGGTGGGCCCGTGAGCGTCAGGCCTTCGGCGACCACGGTTGGGCGCACAGGGTCAGGTACGTCGACGGGGGAGTGGAGGTCCACGTCGACTACCCGCTACCCGCGGCAGAGGACGTCGCTGCTCGGACTGCTCGCCTGAAGGTCGTCTACCCGCGACAGTCGTACCCCGCGTGGATGCCGGTCCAGGTGTTCGACCTCCACGACGAGCTCGGCGTGACACGCCACCGCGATCCCACCCGCGGGTTGCTGTGCCTGGTCCACGACGCAGACCACGACCCCACCTGGACAGCAGCGGACCTCCTTGCCATCCAGCTGCCGAAGCTCGTCCGGTCCAACGACCTGACCTCGGCCGACCGCCTCGCAGCGTCGACCCGTGGCCTCGAGCTGCCCGTCGCTGAACCCAGGACGGTCTACAGCGCCGCACCCCGCCGAGTCGTCGTCCCGCACACGAACATCCCAGACAACATCGCCGGGGGAGCGCTGGTGCTGCGCCAGCGCATCGACCGGTCCGGCGTCGTCGTCACCAGCATCGTGGACCAGATACTCGGCCCGGGACTGAACATCCAGAACACCAACCTCGACGTCCTGGACAGCTTCCCGATCGTCGTGACCGGCTGGTGGCTACGTCTGCCGTCGTGGGACCCGACTGAGACAGCAGACCAGCTCTGGGAGCGCCTGTCGCCAGCCCTACCGGCACTGGAGGTCAGTGGGGACAAGGATCCACTCATCGTCGAGGCAGACCCGAGGGTTCTCACCGTCGTTGGCTTGCTCGTCGAGGACGAGCGCGACTACGGCCAGCCCGGGCCGTGCTGGATGTTCCTTCTCCGAGTCCGCACGGGAACCACACGCGACGGCGCGCCCGTTTACGGGACGGTCCTGCTGGCGGGACTAGAGCTGAACGACAGCACCTCGACCCGCACACCCATCGCCGCCGGCCTGGCCGACAAAAAGGTAGCCATCGTCGGCGTCGGCGCCATCGGGCACCACATTGCCGCCGACCTAGCCCGCACCGGCGTTCACCGCCTCGACCTAGTCGATTGCGACTGGGTCGACCCCAACACGCGAGCCAGAAGCTACGGCCCTGTTAGTCATGCGGGAATGTCGAAGACCGCCGCGCTGGCCGAGCACCTCCGCGGTACTGCCCTCGCAGGCAGCGTCGGCTCCTGGGACATCAACGTCACCCGGCTGTTCGAGCACGACGCTGACGCGGACACCGAACGCAACCGCCGGAGGGTCCTGCGGACCCTGATGGATGCCGATCTCATCATCGACGCCACAGCCAACCCCAATGCGACGGCCATCCTCAATGCCGTGGCTCTGAACCGGAGTCCGCTGCTGACTGTCGCCGGCACCCCGGGCCTGTGGGGCGGTTGGGTCGCCCTGGTCCGACCAGGCCAGACGGGCTGCACAGAATGCCTCGCCCATCACCGCGCCGACCACGCAACACTCAGAGACAGCCGCTGGCCGACGCCGCCCGCCGATCCCGATGGTTGGACGAGCCCGGTCTCATGCTCCGAACCCACCTTCACCGGGACCAACAGCGAAGCGGGTTGTCTTTCCCATCACGCCAGCCGAGTAGCCATCCACCACCTCGCGGAACGCCGGCAGCTCGGCGGCGACTACTACGTCGCCACGTTGCGCGATGACCAGGGAGCTCCGACGCCGGCCTCTTGGCGCTCGGTTGACCTACCGCCACATCCCGCGTGCGAGAACCACCACCCGTAACGCGAGCAGGACACGTGATCTCGCCGCTTCACCTGCGGCATCCGGAAGGGTCACGTGGCGCAGCCGAGGGGGACGCTCGCATGGGGGAGGAAGGTGTACCGCGCGAGACCCGCAACGAAGACTCGCAGCCCCCGAGCAAGTCGCGCAGGATCGAGGCAGCCCGAGCTGGCCACCTCCCGCTCAGCGAGCTGACACCAGACGAACTCGCCGCATTCAACACAGCAGTCCACGAGGCGATGGCACGCCGTCTCGCGAGCATCAACTGGCGAGCCATGCTGTCCAGGAGAGGGCTCTACTCAGTGGCGATGGACGACGACGGCCAGATCGTCGTGCACCCGCCGAGCGGCCCTGCCCCAGGTACTAGCCCAGAGGCAAGCGGGCAGGACAGGACAGACGAGGAGCTCTAGTTCTCGGCGCCATCGCCACCTCGCCCGCTGGGTGAACCGATGAATGACCTGGACGAGATGCTCCGGGGCTGCACTCAGGAGCTTGATTGCGACGATCGGTGCCCCAAGCACAGTCACGTCTGAGTGTGCACACCCGTGCGGACCGGACCGAAAGTAGATGAGCGCGATGATCACTGAGCTGGAACTGGTGGGCAACCCCGAGGTTGGCCTGGAGGGCGTTACGGGGCGTCTTCATCAGGGCTTCCCTTTCATCGGAGGTATGGGTCTGTCGGAGTTCAGGGCTTCTTGAGCAGCTTCCCAGAGTGCACGCCGCGAAGGGTGCGGACGGCAACGACCGACCAGGCGCTGAGAAGGAGGACGAACAATGCGCCGGCTGCGACCTGGAGCACGTGGTTGCCGGTCAGCTGGGCCAGCCCCGAGGTGCCGGTGACCACGGTGCCGACCGGGAAGGTGAAGGACCACCACGTCAGGCTGAACGGAAGTCCTTCCCGGGCGGTGCGGGCGGTGAGGGTGGCGGCGATCGCCAGCCACAGCATCGCGAATCCCCACATGGGAATGCCGTAGACGAGGGCGAAGGCGTGGAACGCGGTGCCGTAGGGGCTGTCCAGCACGTCGGGGGTCACGTTGCCGAGGTGGTGGGCCGCAGTGATCGACTGACCGACGGGACCGAGGACGATCCAGAGGGTGGGCACGGCGCCGGCGGCTCCGATGCCGTGGTGCAGAAGTCGGTTCCAGATGAACGCGATCATGACGATGCTGCACATGAGGGTGAGGCCGAAGAACATGTAGCAGGCCAGCAGCATCGTCTGCTGGGCCTGGCCGGCCGGCAGGTGCGGGATGAGGGCAGCGCCGGTGGCGGCACTGACCATGGGCGGGACCACGGGCATGAGCCAGCCGCCGAAAGCGGAGTCCTCGCGGACCTCGTGCGAGGTGAAGGCACGGATCGGCACCAGCACGGCCGTGGTCAGACCGAGCAGGGTCCCGACGGTCCACAGCACCCAGTCCAGCGCCAGCGCGGCAGGCATGCCGATCAGGTGATGTCCCACGAGCATCGCGCCGGCACCGACGGTCATGAGTCCCATCGCGGGCGCGCCGTAGAAGTGCGACATCATTGGGTCGTCAAGGTGGCCGCGGGCCACCTCGCCATGCAACGTCCAGTGGCCGGCAGTCGCCACGACCACAGCGACGAGCAGCAGGAGGGCGAGTACCCAGACGGTGGTGGCGAAGACCGTGATCCCTGGGACGGAGAAGGGCAGCGAGGCAGCGGCGATTGCGACGATGCCGGTGCCCATGACCGAGGCAAACCAGTTGGGTCCGATGAAGCCGAGAGCCGGAGCGCCCTCGAGCTCGCGGAGCCAGCCCGTCCGGTCGCGGGTGCTGCGGGCGGCGTGCTCGCTGGTCGTCGTGAGGTGTGCGGTGGTCATGACTCCACTGTGGTCTCGATGCGTGGTTGCCGGTAGAACCCGTCACCCTGTGGCTCCACAGGGCAGACCTGTGGAGGACGGGTAGTCTGGGCAGATGCGCAACATCCCCGATCTGGCTGCTCTTCAACTGCTGGTCGACGTGGCCACTCATGGCAGCATCGGCGCTGCGGGCCGAGCGAACGGCATCACCCAGCAATCGGCATCCGAACGGCTCAGAGCCGTCGAGGCCCTGACGGGACTGACCCTCTTGCGTCGTGCTGCCGGGGGATCGACGCTGACCGAGTCCGGTGTCCTGGTGGTCGGCTGGGCCGCACGTCTGATCGATCTTGCTCAGGAGATCGACGAGTCGATCGCGACTTTGCGCGAGGGCCGGACGCACCAGCTGAGCATCGTGGCGAGCATGACCGTGGCCGAGTACCTGCTTCCCCTGTGGCTGGTCCGGCTTCGCCAGCAGCACGACACGGTCGTCAGCCTGATCGCCACCAACAGCGAGCACGTGAGGACGGCCGTGGCGGACGGGTCAGCCGACATCGGTTTCGTCGAGGACGGTGCGGACCCCGGCGACCTGGCGTCACTGGTCGTCGCTCGCGACGAGCTGGGCCTGTACTCGGCACCGCACGACCCGTGGGCCAAGCAGGACTCGCCGTTGGCGCCAGATGAGATCGTCACGCGGCCTCTGACGTGGCGCGAGGCGGGGTCAGGCTCCCGGCGTGTCGTCGATGACGCGCTCGCACGACTCGGCTTGACCGCCACGGCGCCCGCCGCCGAGCTGACCACCACGTCCGGCATCCGATCGGCGGTCAGCGCAGGCAGCCCGCCGGCGTTCATGAGCCGACGTTCGGTGCGCAGCGATGTTGAGGCGGGCCGGCTCGTCGAGGTGCCGATCATCGGGTTGGACCTGTCGCGCGACCTCACCGCGCTGTGGGTCGGCAGCGGCCGCCCGCCGGCCGGTCCGGTCCGCGATCTGCTGGCGATCGCCACGAAGGCCCGCACGAGATGAGCACCGATCGCCGGTCGCGAGTTGACGAGCCGCACGTCTTCGCGCTCAACACGCTGGTCCGTGCTTGGCGTGCGGCGGTCGACGAGCAGCGGTTTGTCCCGTGGTTCGACCCGGACGGTCCTGGCGTGAACGCGAGGATCCTGGTGCTGATGGAGTCGCCCGGCCCTCGCACCGTCGCCGCGGGTGACCTCGGGTTCAGCACCGAGGACAACGACGACCCGACGGCGGCCGCACTCCGTGCAGCGCGAGTTTCTGCGGGCATGGCCCGTGACGGGTATCTGCGGTGGAACGTGGTGCCGTGGCCGACCTACGACGCTGCCGGCCACCGCCGCCCTCCGCTGGTGAGAGATCTTGAAGAGGCGCGTCCGGCGCTGGCCGCGCTGTGGGCGGCTCTGCCCGACCTCCAGGTCGTCGTCGCCGTCGGGACACCAGCCCTCCAAGGTGTCATGCGGCTGATGACGATCGACGAGACAGCCCGAGTCGTGCCCGCGCTGGGCGCACCGCATCCGTCACCACGCAACGCCCACGCTCGCGCAGAAGCCTTCAATCGACTGCGTGTGGCTCTTGAACGAGCCCAGGAGATCGCGACCTCCTGAGAGCGTGAAGATCTCGACTCACGTCCGCCGCCGACCTGTCGCACTCGTTCGGCGCGCAGGCTGTCGTTGCGCCCAGGGCTAATGTTGCGGCAATGTCATGTCGCGGTACGACCACGAGGGTAGGGACACCCAACTGGGTTCGCGCTGCGCTGATTGCCGCCGTCGTCGGTGGTATCGCGGCCATGCACGGTCTGCTGCTCGGTGTCGACCATGGTGCTGGGATGAACCTGGAGCTCACCGTCCCTTCCATGACCTCGGGCATGCACCATACGACGCAGACAGTTGTCAGTGCGGCGGCCGACGACGTGCCTGCGATGCCCGACAGGTCTGGTGTGATGGACGGATGCTGCGGACTCGCCGCGCTCTGTCTGGCGATGATCGTCGGCGCTGGCGTTGTCCTGTGGGTCGCTCGGCGCCGCGTCGAACGGGTCCTGTGGCAGCTGCCGCCACCCCTCGAGCTGGGCATTGTCGACCTCACTCGTTCACGGGATCCACGCAGTCCACGAGAACGTACCTGCGTCCTGAGGTGCTGACAGCGAGGCCGACCCGTCGGCATCGCTACTTCGTCATGCACACACAGACCTCAGGAGAGAACAATGCATACCAAGCTGCTCGCGACAGCTGTTGCTGCCGCTGCACTCATCGGACTGTCGGCCTGTTCAGGGTCCGACACGTCGTCAGCTGCTTTCAACAGCGCTGACGTGACATTCGCTCAGGACATGATCCCGCACCACCGTCAGGCAACCGAGATGGCGCAGCTTGCTGCGGAACGGACCCGGAACACGGACGTTCTGGGTCTTGCCGACCACGTCATCGCTGCACAGCAACCCGAGATCGACACCATGTCGGGCTGGTTGACGTCCTGGGACAAGGAGGTCCCCGCCGATTCCAGCGGCATAGGCGAGATGGAAGGGATGGATCACGGGTCCTCGTCGTCGGACATGCCCGGCATGATGAGCGAAGAGGACATGAGCTCGCTGGAGGCCGCATCTGGTGCGGCGTTCGACAGGCAATTCCTCACGATGATGATCGACCACCACGAGGGCGCTATCGAGATGGCGTCCCAGGAAGAGGTCGACGGCAGGTTCGACCAGGCCGTCGAACTGGCGGAGAAGATCCAGGCTGATCAGACGGCCGAGATCTCGACCATGCAGAGGCTGCTCAGCTCCTGACGCACGGCGCGGTGCCGGGCGCGTCCATGACCGACGCGGCCGGCACCCCGTTGCTGTTCGTCGTCGCCGGTGTCCTCCAGCCGCGGTTCTTCACTGGCTGTGCTGCGACGAGCCGTCTGACGCCTGGCCCGCGCCGCCAACACTGTCTGCGACGGAGACGACGAGACCAGGATCGCGCGCCTGCCCATTGTGCATGGCGTCCCACGCAGTTCGCCGGTATCATCGACCTTGGCGATGGACCCCGCCTGAGTTTCAGACTCGAACCGCATTGTGCTGATGGCTCCTGCTATTCGCAGGAGAAGTGTGTCCACATTCGATGACCAGCCCATCGATCCGGACGTCGAACCGTCTGATGGCCTCGTCGGTTCAACCGGAACAGTGCATCACGTGCGCTTGGTCGCGCAGGTGCTCCGTGAGCGATGGGACATCCTGAGCGTGATCGCCGCCGGCGGCGCTGCAGGCGCGGCAGGGCGATGGTTGCTGCTGGATCTGTTCCCGCACCGGCTGGGTGAGCTGCCGTGGGCGACGGTGGCGATCAACGCGAGCGGATCTCTTCTGTTGGGCGTCCTCATGGTCGTGGTGGTTGATGTGCTGCCGGATCAGCGCCTGCTGCGGCCGTTCCTCGGCGTGGGCGTCCTGGGCGGGTACACGACCTTTTCGACCGCAGCATTGGACGTGCACGAGCTGCTGCGCACTGGGCACGTGGCCGTCGCGGCTGCCTATCTGGCGTTGAGCGTTTCCTTGTCGTTGCTGGCGGTATGGGTTGGTCTTGTCTCCACCCGATCGCTCGTCCGCCGAATGGAGGTCTCGCGATGACGGTTCTCGTGGTGGCCCTGGGCGCAGCGGTAGGAGCGCCGACCCGCTACCTGGTCGATCTGTTCGTCCAGTCTCGCCATTCCTCGTCCTTGCCGTGGGGCACTATCACCGTCAACGCGATCGGGTCATTCGTCATCGGCTTCATCGCTGGACTCGCGGCCACCTCGGATCTCGACCAAGCAGTAGTGGCACTGATCAGCACCGGTTTCTGCGGGGCGCTTACGACGTTCTCCACGTTCAGCTTCGAGACGGTCAGACTCATCGAGCAACAGCACCTGACAGCGGCAGTGCTCAACCTCGGTCTGAGCCTCGTGCTCACTATCGTCTTGTGCCTTGGTGGGTATGAGCTTGCCGCCGCGTACCTCATCACAGCCCCATGAAAGGGAGAGTCTCCATGAACGACAATCCACCCGAAATTCCCAGCAGGCGCCTCCAGCTTCGTGACGGCGATACCACCACCGGCGGGTTGGTCGTCGGATTCGACCGACATGAGGCGTCCACAGCCGCACTGAAGAGCGCGGCAACGTTGGCAACCCGGCTGTCGATCGTCGTCCATGTCGTGCACGCGGTCGATCTTCGCGACTACCCGATCGATCCAGACGGTCCCGACTGGGAGGAGGAGGCAAGAGCGACGTTGCGGGACGAAGAACGCACCGTCCAGGATGTCCTCGACCCCTTCGGCTGCGCATGGACCTACCAAGCCGGACGACATGACCCGGCCGATCTCCTGGCGGCGGTCGCGGTGGAGACCAAGGCCATGATGATCGTCGTCGGCAGCCACGGCCAAGGCATGGGCAATGCTCTGGCTCACCTGTTCGAGGGGTCGATCGAGCACCGGCTGCTCAGCGAAAGACCACCCTGCGGGGTGCTCGTCGTACCGAGTCCGAGTACCAGGCCATGATGAAGCGCATCTGGCTCCGTCAAACAGGCCCAGATCCGCCCGGGCGGTGCTTCCGACTCTTGGAGAGTCGTAGGTCGCCCGCCTCCGAGAACTGGAACCGCGGATAGAACGTTCTGTCCGCGCGGTCGACGGCAAGGATGCGAGAACCTTCTTGCCGCAGCCATGCTGGGGTGTCGGCGAGGCTCGAGTCGGCTCGAAAGGCGCTGAGGGAGCTGAGATCAAGCGCTCCGGAGGCCAACAGCCGTGCCTGGAGCTTGGCGAACGCCCTCCGCCATTTCTGGATCGGGTCTTCTGTGCGCCGATGGTTGGTGGAGCCTCAGACAGACCAGGTGCGAAGACATCAGTCGAGGACTGTGGTGGTGCCGTCCATGCACATTCTTCTCCCACGATGCAGTTGGCATCGAGACGATGTCGCACCAGACGTTCGCGGGTCACCGTTTCAACAAGGTCAATCTGTCCCGCGAGTTCTTCCGCGGCACTCCAGAACAGGCGCTGGACGTCCTCAAGGCTCACTCAGTTGAGGTCCTTGGGTTGTGAACGCGTCGGCCGAAGAGTGCAGAGCCAGCTGGCCAGAAAGGCTGCGTGTCTGAGCGACTGTGGCGGCGTTGTCAGTAGTCAGATCTAATCTTTGCCGAGGGTGGCATCTGCCACCGCAACCGTCATCTTCACGCTTAGAAGGCTTCCAGGGGGGGGGCAGGTTCAGACGTTCTGGCCTGTCCCCGCAACTGACGAGGCCCCTGAAAAGCATGGATGCCGGTCAGGGGTCTTTTGCCATGTGCTCGGGTTTTCCCCAGAGGGCGCTCGCGTGAATCACTCATCGCGTCGCGACCGCTCGCCAGTGGCTTCGCGCCCGTTGACTTGGTCTGCAGTCGGGCGTAGCGAATGGGAAGCTCACACAAATCTGATTTGTTTGCGCCAGGCCCCAAGGGCTGATGAGCTCGAGAAGGTTAGGTGCTGATCAGTTTGACCAGGGCTCCTGGAGCTGACTCGACTACACCAGCAAGGCGCTGGCGCGCACGGTGAAGTGAGCGTCAGCGCCTTTGTTCAGAGATCGTCCAGGGTTCCCCTTGCCTTTTCGGTTCCATCCTCTGCGGCGATGACGTAGTACCGCTGCAGCGTTCGGACGTCGTGACCGTCCCACTCCGCGATGAGCTCCCAGTCGAACCCCTTGGACTTCCACCAGAGGGCGGCATGGTGTCGAAGGTTCTTGTACGGGATGTGCTTCGGCCAATCAATGGCGTCACGGATGACATGCCAGGCGTCGTTGAACGCCTCGCGCGTGGGAGGGACCCCGGAGGCATCGACGAACAACCAAGGCTCGTTGCGAGGGTCCTCGGCGTAGGACGCCCAGTCGCCGTCCGAGTCGAGTTGAGCTCTGCGCTCCCGCTCAGCCGCGATGGCAGCGATGACGATTTCCTCGGACGCGTCTTCGGGTAGCTCAAGGGCAATTGCACACCGCCTGATCAGTCCGAGGTGCTGCGAGCCGAGGTACGGGGCGACCCGTCGCTTGCCGTTCTTGGGGATCGGCACGCGATACCGGTCGCGTCGGTCTCCGTCCACCTCCGCCTTGTGATCGACGCGCCAGACGCCGTTGATCTCGAACCTGCGGGTCTCGAGATCGACGTCGATGGCTCGGAGCGCCAGCTGCTCACCCAACCGCGGCGCGCAGAAGGCAGCGTAGGACATGACATCCGGCATCCATTCCCAGACAGGAAGACTCCGAGCGGACTCGATCGCAGCGATCACCCGGTCGGTTGACGGCCTCTTTCGCGGCGCGACGTACGTGCGGTGGGCGCCTTGGACATTTGCTGACCGACCGTAGGACACATCCTCGAGGGGATTCTCGTCCTTCGAGAGCCAGCGGCCACCTGTGCGCTTGCGGTGTGCTGTGCGGCGCATGCCTGACAGTGTCGAACCGAGGTCCTCGACGCGGCAGGCCGACAACCCTGCTCGGCGGGCGTTCGAGATCACCTGTTGCGAGTGCTCGACCGACCAGTCGCGAACGAGCACCTCGCCGATGACTGGAGAGATCCATTTGTTTAGCAGACTGCGACGATTCGAGACGTAGTCCGTGGAGCGGTTGAGCGTCACAAGCCAGTCGAGGTAGAGCTGGCCGAGGGCGTCGAGATCGCGTTTGACCCCAGGTGATGCACCAGCGACTGCCGGCGTGTGCGTCCCGATGGCGACGTTCTGGTCGAGGGACTTCTCGATCTGGTCGAAGACCTGGTCGAGCGTCTCGTCGTTCCCCGGAACGGCTGAGGTCTGCCTGTCTGTCTCCGGGTGACGGTAGACCACACGACCGTGAGGTGAGGTCGGCGTGGGCTTGTAGGCCCGGACCTGCCAGGTCCCGCCGGTGGCGGTGGGGCGCGGCTTGCCGACGCGAGTCGCGCTGGCGGACCGCTTGCCGTCCTTGCGTGTGCGGGCCATCAGATCGCTCCGTTCAGGACGCTGCCGCGAGTGCGGCGACGAGGACGAACCGGGGCGACGGTGGTGGCTGACGTGTTGCGGTCGTGTTCGGACGTATCTGCGCCATCGCTCAGAGGCGTCGGGTCTGCCGCGAGTTCGCCGCCACCCAGGAGCCAGTTCTCCCACTGGATGAGAGAGTCGAGGCGGTACTTGCCGCCGATCGCGTTGGGGAAGCTTGGAGACTTCAACATCTCGTAGCCTTTGGTGCGGCCCCAGCCGTAACGGCTGAAGACCTGACGGGGAGACAGGAAGACCTGATCTCCGGTGGACATTGCCTGTGGGGGGTAAGTAACCATGAGAGGGAAGGTCCGAGCCGCCAACAGATCTGCAATGGTGCACACACCGAGCTCGAACTTTCTCGCACTGATTTCCGAAACTCGTTCGTAGCGTCGAATGCTCGTTACAAATGCTGAGACGTGCTCCGAGCAATCGCTGTCACTGGCGCCCCGTGATGACCAAGGAGACGAACCATGAACCGACTCGGAAACGCGACGTCGCCGTATCTTCAGCAGCACAAGGACAATCCCGTCGACTGGTGGGAATGGAGCGCTGAGGCTCTGGCGGAGGCGCAGCGTCTCAGCAAACCGATCTTGTTGAGCGTTGGTTACTCTGCCTGCCACTGGTGCCACGTGATGGCGCACGAGTCGTTCGAGGACGCCGCGACGGCGGCCTACATGAACGACCACTTCGTCAACATCAAGGTCGACCGCGAGGAGCGTCCCGACATCGACGCGGTCTACATGCGCGCGACTCAGGCCATGACGGGGCAGGGGGGCTGGCCCATGACGTGCGTCCTGACGCCCGACGGCGAGCCGTTCTTCGCCGGCACCTACTTCCCGCCCGAGCCGCGGCAGGGCACCCCGGCGTTCACGCAGGTGCTGCAGGCGCTCGCCGAGGCGTGGAAGGACCGGCGCGACGAGGTGCTGACCGTCAGCAAGGACGTCATGAGCCACCTGGGCTCGGCGATCGACCCGACCGGCGGAGCGCTGGGCCCCGACGACCTCGACGCCGCGGTCGCCGAGCTCGCCAAGGGCTACGACGCCGACGCCGGGGGCTTCGGCACGAGCCCCAAGTTCCCACCGTCGATGGTGCTCGAGTTCCTGCTGCGCCACGCGGCGCGCACGGGGTCGCAGGAGTCGCTCGACCTCGTCTCGGGCACGTGCGAGGCGATGGCGCGCGGCGGCATGTACGACCAGCTGTCGGGCGGCTTCGCCCGCTACAGCGTCGACCGGTTCTGGCGCGTGCCGCACTTCGAGAAGATGCTCTACGACAATGCCCAGCTGATGCGCGTCTACTTGCACTGGTGGCGGCAGACGGGCTCGCCGCTGGCCGAGCGCGTCGTGCGCGAGACCGGGCGGTTCATGCTCGACGAGCTGCGGACGCCCGAGGGCGCGTTCGCCTCGGCGCTCGACGCCGACAGCGACGGGCACGAGGGCACGTTCTACGTCTGGAACCCCAACCAGCTCATGCGCACGCTCGGCGTCGACGACGGCGCCTGGTCGGCGCAGCTGCTGGGCGTGTCCGGCCCGGGGACGTTCGAGCGGGGCTTCTCGACCCTGCAGCTGCGGGACGACCCGGACGACGCCGAGCGCTGGGAGCGGGTCCGCGGACGGCTGCTGGAGACCCGGGCGGGCCGCACCCGTCCCGCCCGTGACGACAAGGTCGTGGCGTCGTGGAACGGCCTGGCGATCTCCGCGCTGGCCGAGGCGGGCGTGCTGCTCGACGAGCCCGACTTCACGGCCGCCGCCGTCACGGCCGCGGAGCTGCTGCACGACGTCCACCTGACCCCCGGGGGTCTCGTGCGCACCTCGCGCGACGGCGTGGCCGGCGGCAACTCCGCCGTGCTCGAGGACCACGGCTCGGTCGCGGAGGCCTTCGTGGCGGTGCTCGGCGTCACGGGCGACACCGTGTGGCTCGACCGGGCGCGCGCGCTGCTCGACCGGGTCGTCGACCACTTCGCCGACCCCGAGGGCGGCTTCTTCGACACCGCCGACGACGCCGAGACCCTGGTCGTCCGGCCCAAGGACGCCTCCGACAACGCCTACCCCTCGGGCACGTCGGCAGCCGTCCACGCGCTGATCGCGGTCGCCGCGGTCACCGGGGAGCACCGCTACCGGGCGGCGGCCGAGTCGGGCATCGGGTCGGCGGCCGTCATCGCGACGACCGTCCCGCGGTTCGCCGGCTGGACGCTCGCCGCGGCCGAGGCGATGCTGGCCGGCCCGCTCGAGGTCGCGGTGGTCGGCGACGTCGCCCAGCGCGCCGCGCTGCACCGTGCAGCCCTGCATCTGGCATCGCCCGGTGCCGTGGTGGTGGCCGGAGACGTGGGGCTCGACGTGCCGTTGTTCGAGCAGCGGGGACTGGTCGACGGTGACGCGGCCGCCTACGTCTGCGAGGGCTTCGTGTGTCGCCGACCCGTCACGACCGCCGAGGAGCTGCGCGCCGTCGTCAGTGGGTGAGGACGACCTTGACGGCGACGATCACCAGCGCGGTCGCGGCCAGTCCCACCGACGCGACCCACGTGCGGACCGTGACGGGTCGTCCCTGCAGGCGGCCGACGATGAACGCCGTCAGCGCGATGCGCGCGACGACCCACGCCTCGGCCAGTCGCAGGCACGTCGTGGCGGGCAGGGCGTCGAGCGCGCCGAGCGCCATGAGCAGCGCCGGCACCGCGGCCGCCGACAGGATCGGCACGCTGTCGCGCAGCACCACCGACCACGACGAGCGCTCGGCGCTGCGGACGGCCGCCCCGAGACGCTCGGCGTAGGTGTGCGCCACGAACGTCGAGACGGCCGTCCCGGCGACGATCGCCAGACCCGCGCCGTCGCGGACGTCCTCGCGGGTCAGCACGACGAGCGCGGCCAGCAGCAGGATGTTGCCGTAGACGTAGGCCGAGATGCGGTCGGCGGCCTCGTCGATCGGCGCCGGCCGCGACACGCGGGCCATCAGTGCTGCTGGTACGCGAGCAGGCTGACGCCGATGTAGTGCACGATGAACGCCGCGATCGTGAAGGCGTGGAAGATCTCGTGGAACCCGAAGTAGGTCGGCGACGGGTTGGGCCACTTGAACCCGTAGACCACGGCACCGATCGAGTACAGGACGCCGCCCGTCACGAGCAGCACGATGACCGCCGTCGACGCGTTGTCGACGAACTCCGGGAAGTAGATGACCGCGGCCCACCCCAGCAGCAGGTACAGCGGGACGTACAACCAGCGCGGGGCACCGATCCAGAAGATCTTGAACAGGACGCCGAGCAGTGCGCCGCCCCACACGAGCGACAGCATGATCGTCGCGTGCGCGGGCGTCAGGAGCAGCAGCGAGAACGGCGTGTACGAGCCCGCGATCAGCAGGAAGATGTTGGCGTGGTCGAAGCGCTTCCAGAAGCCCTTGACCCGGTCGCTCCACGTGCCGCGGTGGTAGACCGCGCTGACGCCGAACAGCAGCATCGCGCTGACCATGAAGACCGCGACACCGATGCGCACGAGGATGTCGTCGGAGATCACGAGCATCACGATGAACGCGAAGAAGGCCAGCGGGACCGTGACGGCGTGCAGCCAGCCCCGCAGCTTCGGCTTGATCTCGTCGACCGTCTCGCGGAGCCTCTCAGTCGCCTCCTGGACGACGCCGTCGTGCTCCTGATTCGTCATGGAGCGAGCCTAGTGGACAGATGTACACCGAGCCGCTGGCGCACGCGCCGGATGTGGTCAGCGTTACGCTCGTCCCCATGGGAGTCAGTGACCTCGCGTACGGCGTGTACGAGCGCCGCCTCGCCAAGAGCCTCGACCCCGCACGCCTGCCGCGCCACGTCGGCGCGATCGTCGACGGCAACCGGCGCTGGGCCAAGCGCGGGGGAGGCAAGTCCGAGGACGGCTACCGCGCCGGTGCCGACAAGATCGTCGAGTTCGCCCAGTGGTGTGACGACCTCGGCGTCGAGATCGTCACGCTGTGGCTGCTGTCGACCGACAACCTGCAGCGCCCGGCCCACGAGGTCGCGAGCATCCTCGCCGCCGTCGAGACGCTCATGCAGCAGATCGCCGAGGAGCGGCGCTGGCCGCTGGCCGTGATCGGCAACCTCGACATGCTGCCCGCCGACTCCGCCGCGCGGATGAAGCGGCTCGCGGAGTCGACCCGAGACGTCCAGCAGATGCGTGTCAACATCTGCGTCGGCTACGGCGGACGCCAGGAGCTCACCGACGCGATGCGCTCGCTGCTGGTCGAGCAGGCGGCCAAGGGGCGTTCGCTCGAGGACGTCGCCGAGACCCTCGAGGTCGACCACATCGCCGAGCACCTCTACACGCGCGGACAGCCCGACCCCGATCTGGTCATCCGCACGTCGGGCGAGCAGCGCCTGTCGGGCTTCCTGCTGTGGCAGAGCGTCCACTCCGAGTTCTACTTCAGCGACGCCTTGTGGCCGTCGTTCCGCCACGTCGACTTCCTCCGCGCGATGCGGTCGTACGCCGCGAGGGAGCGCCGCTTCGGGGCGTGACGGCTCGTTCGTCGCCCCGGGCTGCGTCCGGAGTCCGCCTTCGTACGCTGCGCTCGCTCGGCCCACCCGACGTCCGCCAGGGAGCGAAGCGACCGTGAGGGCGGAGCCTGAGGCGAACCACAGCGATCAGGTGTGCGTCACCATCGTCGCCTCGCTTCGCTCACGGTCGGCCGCAGGCGGCCTCCCTGGCGACCGGTGCCCTCGTCCGCCAGGGAGCGGAGCGACCGTGAGGGCGGAGCCCGAGGCGAACCCGAGCGATCAGGCTTGCGTTCCGTCGCCTCGCTTCGCTCACGGTCGGCCGCAGGCGGCCTCCCTGGCGACCGAGAGGTTCCGTTCGCCAGGGAGCGGAGCGACCGTGAGGGCGGAGCCCGAGGCGAACCACCCGATCAGGCTTGCGTTCCGTCGCCTCGCTTCGCTCACGCTCGGCCGCAGGCGGCCTCCCTGGCGACCGAGTGGTCGTTCGCCAGGGAGCGAAGCGACCGTGAGGGCGGAGCCCGAGGCGAACCCGAGCGATCAGGCTTGCGTAACGTCGCCTCGCTTCGCTCACGGTCGGCCGCGGGCGGCCTCCCTGGCGACCGAGAGGGTCCGTTCGCCAGGGAGCGGAGCGACCGTGACCACGCCCTCGTTCGCCAGGGAGCGGAGCGACCGTGAGGGCGGAGCCCGAGGCGAACCCGAGCCATCAGGCTTTCGTCACGTCGCCTCGCTGCGCTCACGCTCGGCCGCAAGCGGCCTCCCTGGCGACCGGGCGGGTGTGACGGGTGGGGTGGGTGTTTACGGGGACGTCATCTGGTGGATGGCGTGTCGTACCGAGTATCGCCGTTCGGCGGTCGTACGTTCATCGTGTGTTGACGCTCGCGCTTGAGCCTGGATCACCTACCTACGAGTAGGGCCGGCGCAGGCGCGCGCGGGCCCGTTGAGGAGACAGCTGTGGCTGCACCGCGCATGTCGAACCCGGGCACGACGAACACCTCCCGCCGCACGTACGTCCTGGACACGAGCGTCCTGCTCGCCGACCCGAACGCCGTCAACCGCTTCCACGAGCACGAGGTGGTCATCCCGGTCGTCGTCATCACCGAGCTGGAAGGCAAGCGGCACGACCCCGAGCTGGGCTACTTCGCCCGCAGCGCCCTGCGCTTCCTCGACGACCTGCGGGTGCTGCACGGCACCCTCGACGTCCCCCTGCCGATCGGCGACGAGGGGGGCACGATCCGCGTCGAGCTGAACCACACCGACGCGTCGTCGCTCCCGTCGGGCTTCCGCCTCGGCGACAACGACACCCGCATCCTGTCGGTCGCCAAGAACCTCTCGGACGAGGGGCTCGACGTCACGATCGTCTCCAAGGACCTGCCGATGCGGGTCAAGGCGTCGGCCGTCGGCCTGAGCGCCGAGGAGTACCGCGCCGAGCTCGCGCTCGAGTCGGGCTGGACCGGCATGCGCGAGCTGGAGATCGACAGCTTCGACCTCGACGCGCTCTACGAGGCCGGGACGGTCGACCTGCCGGAGGCGCGCGAGCTGCCGTGCCACACGGGCCTGGTGCTGCTGTCCGACAAGGGCAGCGGCCTGGGACGCGTGACGGCCGACAAGCAGGTGCAGCTCGTGCGCGGCGATCGCGACGCCTTCGGCATCCACGGACGCTCCGCCGAGCAGCGCATCGCCCTCGACCTGCTGCTCGACCCCGACATCGGCATCGTCTCCCTCGGCGGCCGGGCCGGCACCGGCAAGTCCGCGATGGCGCTGTGCGCGGGCCTCGAGGCGACGATGGAGCGAGGGCAGCACAAGAAGGTCGTGATCTTCCGCCCGCTGTACGCCGTGGGCGGTCAGGAGCTCGGATACCTGCCCGGCAGCGAGTCCGAGAAGATGGGGCCGTGGGGGCAGGCGGTGTTCGACACGCTCGGTGCCGTCGCCTCCCCGGCCGTCATCGAGGAGATCCTCGACCGCGGCATGCTCGAGGTGCTGCCGCTGACCCACATCCGCGGACGCTCGCTGCACGACTCGTTCGTCATCGTCGACGAGGCGCAGTCGCTGGAGCGCAACGTGCTGCTGACGGTGCTGTCGCGCATCGGCACGAACTCCAAGGTCGTCCTGACGCACGACGTCGCCCAGCGCGACAACCTGCGGGTCGGACGTCACGACGGCGTCGTCGCGGTGGTCGAGAAGCTCAAGGGCCACCCGCTGTTCGCCCACGTCACGCTGTCGCGGTCGGAGCGCTCGCCCGTGGCGGCCCTCGTGACCGAGATGCTCGAGGACGTCTCGCTCTGACCCGACCGACACCGAGCGACCGACGCGGGCCCGGGAACCTTCCCGGGCCCGCGTTCGTCGTGCGGGCATGAGGATGTCGCGCCAGACCACCGTCACCGTCGTCGTCGCGGCCGTGGCCGCCGTGCTGCTGGGCGGGCTCGTCGTCCGTCAGCTGGCGACCGAGCCGGACGAGGTCGAGGGCGGGGAGCGGACGACCGTCGCGGTCCGGGCCGACAGCCACCGGCTCGACACCGCCGACGACGGCAAGGTCACGCTGGTGGAGTTCCTCGACCTCGAGTGCGAGTCGTGCGCCGCGGCGTACCCGTTCGTCGAGGACCTGCGGGAGAAGTACGCCGGACGCGTGACGTTCGTGATGCGGTACTTCCCCCTCGAGAGCCACCTCAACTCGCGCAACGCGGCGCACGCCGTCGAGGCGGCCGCCCGGCAGGGCCGCCTGGAGGACATGTACCGGCGCATGTTCGAGACGCAGCAGCAGTGGGGCGAGTCGCAGGAGTCGCAGGCACCGCTGTTCCGGACGTTCGCCGACGAGCTCGGTCTCGACCTGGCGACGTACGACGCGGACGTCGCCGGCGAGGCCGTCGCGGCGCGCGTGCAGGCCGACGTCGACGACGGCCTGGCGCTGGGCGTCACGGGGACTCCCACGTTCTTCCTGAACGGCGAGAAGGTCGAGGCGGCCTCGACCGACGACTTCGTCCGACAGATCGACGACGCGCTCGCCGACTGACGTCGCGTCGCGGTGGACGCGGCCCCGCTCTGTGGCAAAGTTGCGCCCGTGATGGCACCCGGGAGACGCGCGTCACGGCGGCAGCGCCGCACGGCGACGAGCGTCGC
Source organism: Aeromicrobium sp. Root472D3 (assembly GCF_001426485.1). GTDB lineage: Bacteria > Actinomycetota > Actinomycetes > Propionibacteriales > Nocardioidaceae > Aeromicrobium. The sequence continues at coordinate 98,524 of NZ_LMET01000002.1, forward strand.
CGCGGCAGCCGTCGCGTGCGCACTGCTGGCGGCCTGCGGCTCGGGGAGCTCGCCGGCACGCTACCTGCCGGTCGTCAGCTGGTACGTGGGCCCCGACCGTCTCGACGCCGAGACCCTCGCGGGCACCTGCAACGATGCGGCACAGGGCCGGTACCGCATCGAGGTCGAGCAGCTGCCCGCCGACGTCGGCGCCCGGCGCTCGGAGCTCGTGCAGCGTCTCCTGGCCGACGACGAGTCGATGGACCTGCTGAGCCTCGACACGGCGTCGACGGCCGAGCTCGCCGCCGCGGGCGTGCTCGCGCCCGTCCCCGCCGCGCAGGCCGCGACCCTGTCCGAGGGGGTGACGCCGGCGGCCCTCGCCGCCGCCACGTGGGACGGACGACTCGTCGCGGCGCCATGGTTCCTCGACCCCCAGGTCCTGTGGTTCCGGGGCACCACGGCCGAGCGGGCCGGTCTCGACACGACCCAGCCCATCACGTGGGACGACCTCGTCGCCGGCGCGCAGAGGCTGGGCGTCTCGGTCGAGATCGAGGACCGTGACGGCAGCGGGCTCGCCGAGTGGGTCAACGCGCTCGTCGCCGGCAGCGGTGGCAGCCTCCTGGGCGGGGCCGGTCGCGCCACCGAGGTCGGCCTCGACACCGCGGCCGGTCGTGCGGCGGCGTCCGTCGTCGAGCTGTACGACGACGCGGGCGTCGGGCCCGGACCGTCCCGCGACGCGCTGACCCGGTTCGCCGGCGCGGGGGGCGGCTTCCTGCTCGCGTCGACGTCCGCGATCTCCGACCCGGCCCTCGCCGGCGTGCAGACCGACCTGCGGGCCGCGGCGTACCCGGTCGACGGCACCGCGGCCGTGGCCCCGCTGGCGGGCGTCGGACTCGCGGTGCCCGCCTCGGCCCGTGACCGCGCGGAGGCCTTCGAGGCGATCGCGTGCCTGACGTCCGCGACCTCGCTGCAGGCGCTCGCGACGGGTCCGCAGCACACGCCGAGCCGCGTCGGCGTGCTCGACGACCCGGCCGTCGCGCCGGCCTTCCGCAGCCTCGACGCCGCCAAGGCGTCGGCCTCGACGGGGGTCACGGTGCCCGTCACGCCGCTGTGGGCCAATGTCGTCGACGCGCTCGACGAGACGTGGAGGCCCGTCGCAGGCGTCACGCAGGACGGCACGCCGCGCACGTCGCAGGCCGAGGTCGAGGCCGTCGTCGAGGGGACGGTCCGATGAGGTCGTGGCGGTGGCTCGCGCCGGCGGTCGTGGTCCTGCTCGTCGTGACGGCGTGGCCCGTCGGTCGCGCCGTGTGGACGTCGCTGCACCGGTCGACGCTGACCAACCCGGACGACCGACGGTTCGTGGGTCTCGACAACTACACCGACCTGCTGTCGAGCCGCACGTGGTGGCTGGCGGTCGCCGCGACGCTGACCGTCGTCGTGCTCGTGGTCGCGCTGCAGCTCGTCCTGGGCATGGCGTTCGCCGTCGCGCTGCGCCGTCTCGGCGTCGCCTGGCCCGTCACGCGGGTGCTCGTGCTGCTGCCGTTCGGGATGCTCGCGATCGTGTCGGCGGTCGTCTGGCGCGACGCCGTGACGACGGGCTTCGCGGCATCCTGGTTCGACCTCGACGACGTCGGGCCCGTCGGCTCGCTCGTCGCGGTGTCGGCCGGCGAGGTGTGGCGCGGCACGGGCATCACCGCGGTCATCCTGCTGGCCGGGCTGCTGCGGGTGCCGACGTCGCTGATGGCATCGGCGATCGCCGACGGCGCCACCGCGCGGCAGCGGGTGACGCGGGTCGTCCTGCCCGCGATGGGACCGGCGATCGCGGTCGCGGTGACGTACCGCGCGCTCGACGCCTTCCGCATCCTCGAGGGGCCGCTCGTCGTCGACCGGCCCGGTGCCACCTCGACGCGCACGGCGCCGTTCCTGGTCTGGGACACCACATTCTCGTCGTACGAGATCGGGCTCGGGGCGGCGATGTCGATCGTGCTGCTGCTCCTGGCCGGGCTCATCGCGGCCTTCCTCGTGCCGGTCCTGCGCGTGAGGAGGGTCGTGTGACCCCGTCCGTCCGCTCCCGGCTGTGGGCCTCGGCGACGTCGTTCGCCCTCGGCTTCGGCATCGGCAACTACGGCGTCCTGATGATCGCGCGTCCCGACCAGTGGTTGTGGATCGCCGTCGCGGTCGTGCTGATGGCGACGGGGGCAGCGGGCGTCCTGTTCGCCGACACGTCGCGCACCGTCTCGTTCTGGGCGATCCTCGGGGTCGAGCTGTTCACGGTGCTGACGATCGTCCCGCTGCTCTGGACGTTCACGGTCGCCACGACCCCCGCCGGGACGACGCCGCGGACGGTGCTGCCCCAGGACGTCTCGTGGGCGGCGTTCGACGGCGCGATCTCGTCGGACCTCCTGCGCTCGGCCGCCGGCACGTCGCTGCTCGTGGCGCTGCTCGCGACCCTGGTCGCGGTGCCGCTCGCGGTGCCCGCCGCCTACGCCCTGGTGCGCCTGCCCGTGCGGGGGCGACGTGTCGTCTACGGCTTCGTGGTCGCGACGCTGCTGATGCCGGTCCTCGCCCTCGCGGGCCCGTGGGCCGACCAGCTGATCGACCTGGGCGCCTACGGATCGCGCGCGGCGCTCGTGGTCCCGACCCTCGTCGTGACGCTGCCGCTGGCGACCTGGCTGTGCGTCACGGTCATGCGCGACGCCCCGTGGACGCTGCTCGACGCCGTGCGGGCCGACGGCGCGACCCGCACCCAGGTGCTGCGGCAGTTCGCGGTGCCGCACCTCGCGCCGGGCGTCGTGGCCGTCGCGCTCCTGGTCTTCGTGGCCGCCTGCAACGACTTCGCGCTCGGCGCCGGGCTCGCCCCCGACCGCCCCGGCCTGCCCCTGCCCGCGACGCTGCTCGTCGCGTCCCGCGAGCTCGACGGGTCGAGCGCCGTCGCCGCCGCCGGCCTGCTGTGGCTGCTGCTGCCGCTGGCCCTCCTGCTCGTGCTCCCGCGCCGGATCAACCACCTCCTCGGAAGGTCCTACCGATGACCTCGATCGAACTCCGCCACCTCACGACCGACGGCCCCGCGGGCGGACGACCGCTGCTCGACGACGTCAACCTGACGGTGCCGTCCGGGTCGACGCTCGCGATCACGGGCCCGGCTGGTGCGGGCAAGAGCCGTCTGCTGCGCACGATCGTCGGCATCGAGGAGCAGACGTCGGGCGACGTGCTGATCGACGACATCGTGGTCAACGCGGTCGATCCGCGAGGTCGCGACATCGCGATGGTCTTCCAGGACTACGCGCTGCACCCGCACCTCGACGTCTTCGACAACCTCGCGTTCTCGTCGATCCTGCGCAAGGGGGTCGACAAGGACGCGCTGTCCGACCGCATCCACGAGGTCGCCGAGCTGCTGGCGTTGACCGACCTCCTCGACGTCCGCCCCGCCGACCTCGACGACCCGCAGCGCCAGCGGGTCGCCCTGGGGCGCGCGCTCGTCCGCGACGCCAACGCGTACCTGTTCGACGCCCCGTTCACGGCCCAGTCCGAGCGCGTGCGCACGCACGTCCGGTCGGTCACGGCGCAGTGGCAGCACGAGGCGTCGCGCACGTCGGTCTTCACGACCAACGACGTCGAGGAGGCGCTCAGCACGGCCGACCGCGTCGCCGTGATGCACCAGGGATTCATTCACCAGGTCGGCACGCCGCGCGACCTGTACGACCACCCCGCCGACATGTTCGTCGCCGGATTCCTCGGCTCGCCGCCGATGAACCTCGTCCCGGCCTTCCCGACGGGCCGCCAGCTCGTCATGCCGCTGGCCACGATGCTGCTCGACGACGACCTCCTCGAGCGCATCGGCGAGCGCTCCGTGGTGGTGGCCGGCATCCGCCCCGAGCACTGCCTCGACGCCACGGGGCCCGCGGGCAACGGGGTGACCGACCGGGTCGAGTTCACGACGCGCATCGACGACATCGAGTGGCGCGGCAGCTCGCAGTTCGCGTACCTGGGCTACGACATCGAGCCCGAGGTCGAGAGCGTGCTGGGCGAGGTCGAGGAGCTCCTCGAGTTCGACCTGTTCCAGAGCTTCCTGGTCGCCCAGCTGCCGGCCGAGAGCCCGTTGCGCCCGGGCATGTCGATCCGGGTCGTCGTCCCGCGGCAGAAGATCCTCGTGTTCGACCCCGAGACGGGCGAGAACCTGACCCTTCCGCGATGACGGCGACGCGCGCCCAGCACCTGCTCGCCGCCGTCATCGCCCTCGTGACGGGGGCGGCGTACGCCGTCGTGACGCTCGTGCGGTTCGACCACTTCACGATCGCGTCGTTCGACAACGCGATCTTCGAGCAGGCGGTCAAGAGCTACGCCGGTCCGGGCGCGCCGGTCGTCGACATCAAGGGGCCGGGCTTCAACATCCTGGGCGACCACTTCTCGCCCGTCACGGCGCTGATCGCCCCGTTCTACCGGCTGTTCCCGTCGGCGCAGACGATCCTGCTGGCGCAGGTGGTGCTGATCGCGGTCTCGGTGCACGTCATCGCGGTGCTCGCGATGCGGACGGTCGGGACGATCGTGGGGGCGGCGATCGGGCTGGCGTACGCGTTGTCGTTCGGCCTGCAGTCGGCCGTCGAGGCCGACTTCCACGAGGTCGCGTTCGCCGCGCCGCTCCTGGCACTGGCGGGAGCCGCTTACGTCGACCGGCGCTTCGACCGGGTCGTGCTCTGGTCGGTGCCGCTGCTGCTCGTCAAGGAGGACCTCGGGCTGACGGTCGCGGTCGTCGGAGGCGTCCTGTGGCTCGCGGGGGAGCGGCGTCGCGGTGCGGCTCTGGCGGTCGGCGCGGTCGCGGCGACGGCACTGATCCTGCTCGTCATCGTCCCCGGCTTCAACGCCGGAGGAGCGTACGCCTACTCGGGGACGCTAGGCGGCGATCGCGGGGTGGTGGCGACGCTGCTCGACGCGCCGGGCCGCAAGATCGCGACGGTCGTGCTGACGGTGGCGATCACGGGGTTCGCGGCGCTGGCGTCACCGTGGGTGCTGCTGGTGCTGCCGACGTTCGCCTGGCGCTTCGCCGGAGACGTCCCGTTCTACTGGGGCACGGAGTGGCACTACTCGCTCGTGCTGATGCCGATCGTGTTCGTCGCGATGATCGACGCGATCCGTCGCCGTCCGGCGCTGCGGTGGGCGACGCCGGTGGGGCTCGTGGTCGGCGGCTTCATGATGGTCGGCTCGCCCGTGGCGGCACTCGCCGACCCGGTGACGTACGACGAGCCGCCGCGCGTCGACAGCGCGCGGACCGTCGTGTCGCTGGTGCCGAAGGGTGCGTCGGTCGAGGCCGACATCGGCCTGATGGGGCACCTCGTCACCGACCACACCGTCTACTGGCTCGGCACCGTCGGGTCGGCGACGCCCGAGTACGTCCTGTTCGACGTCGCCGCGGGCATCGGCTCGCCCAGCGACGTCGCGGCGTACGCCGAGCAGGCCCACGGTGGGACGTACGACGTCATCTACGACGACGACGGCTACGTCCTGGCCCAGCGCCGCTGACGCCGAGGAGGGGGTTGTCGCCCTGCGAGGAGAGGGTTACGGCCCTGTGGAAGGGCCGCAACCCCCTCGAGGAGGGGCGGTAACCCCCTCCTCGGCGGGTGGGGGCTACGGGTGGGTCATGCTCATGACGTCGAGGGCCTCGTCGAGATCGGACTCGGAGACCTCGCCGCGCTCGACGAAGCCCATCTCGACGACGACCTGGCGGATCGTCTTCTTCTCCTTGACCGCCGTCTTGGCGACCTTGGCCGCGTTCTCGTAACCGATGTAGCGGTTGAGCGGCGTGACGACCGACGGCGACGACTCCGCCAGCTCGAGGCAGCGCTCCTCGTTGGCCGTGATGCCGTCGATGCAGCGGTCGGCCAGGACGCGCGAGGCGTTGCCGAGCAGACGCATCGACTCCAGGATGTTGCGGCCGATCACGGGCAGCATGACGTTGAGCTCGAACGAGCCCGACGCGCCGGCGGTCGCGATGGTCGCGTCGTTGCCGATGACCTGCGCGGCGACCATGAGCGTGGCCTCGGGCAGGACGGGGTTGACCTTGCCGGGCATGATGCTCGAGCCGGGCTGCAGGTCGGGCAGCGCGATCTCGCCGAGGCCCGTGCGGGGGCCCGAGCCCATCCAGCGCAGGTCGTTGCAGATCTTGGTCAGGCTCACGGCGATCGTGCGCAGCTGGCCCGACATCTCGACCAGCCCGTCGCGTGCGCTCTGGGCCTCGAAGTGGTCGACGGCCTCGGTGATCGGCAGGCCCGTGTTGGCGGCCAGGATCTCGATGACGCGCTGCGGGAAGCCGATCGGGGTGTTGATGCCGGTGCCGACGGCCGTGCCGCCGAGGGGCACCTCGGCCGTGTGGGGCAGGGCCGACTCGACGCGCGCGATGCCGCGGCGGATCTGCGCGGCGTAGCCGGCGAACTCCTGGCCCAGCGTGACGGGCGTGGCGTCCATCAGGTGCGTGCGGCCCGACTTCACGACGGACGCGAACTCGGTGGCCTTGGCCTCGAGCGACGTCGCGAGGTGGTCGAGCGCGGGGATCAGCTCGTGGGTGGCCGAGGCGGTCGCGGCGACGTGGATCGACGTCGGGAAGACGTCGTTGGACGACTGCGACGCGTTGACGTGGTCGTTGGGGTGGACGTCCTTGCCGAGCGCCGTGGTGGCGAGGGTCGCGATGACCTCGTTGGTGTTCATGTTGCTCGACGTGCCCGACCCGGTCTGGAACACGTCGATCGGGAAGTGCGCGTCGTGCGCGCCCGAGGCGACCTCGTCGGCAGCGGCGACGATCGCGTCGGCGACGTCCTGGTCGAGGATGCCCAGCTCGGCGTTGGCCGTGGCGCAGGCGGCCTTGATCTGGGCCAGGGCGCGGATCTGCGCCGACTCGATGGGGGTGCCGGAGATCGGGAAGTTCTCGACGGCCCGCTGGGTCTGCGCGCGCCACAGGGCGTCGACGGGCACGCGGACCTCGCCCATGGTGTCGTGCTCGATGCGGTACTCGCTGCTGTGTTCGGTCATGTCGGCACGATAGCGCTGCGTCGCGGTCGACGTCCGGCGAGGATCCAGTAGCACTCGTCACGTCCCTGCAGCCGGACGTCGACGGACTCGACCGTCACCTCGTCGAAGTGCGCCTCGAGCAGGGCCCGCACGGCGTCGGAGTCGGCCATCGACCAGATCGCGAGCAGTCCGGTGGTTCGCAGGCGCGCGGCGCACGTCGCGACGAAGCCCTCGCGGTAGACCGCGGCGTTCTCGTCGTGCACGAGGAAGTCCGGACCGTTGTCGACGTCGAGCAGGATCGCGTCGAACGAGGCCCGTGGCTGGGCGGAGACGACGTCGCGCACGTCGCCCACCACGACGTCGAGCCGCGGGTCGTCGAGCAGGTCGGCGCCGGGGATCGTGCCGTCGCGCATCCGGTCGACGATCTCGCCGTGCAGCTCGGCGACGACGACCCGGTCCACGACGGCCGACGCCAGCAGCTCGCGGGTCGTGAACCCCAGGCCGAGCCCGCCGACCAGGACGTCGCGTGCCCCGGTGTCGAGCGCCGTGTTGGCCAGGAGACGCTCGGACGTCGTCTCGAGGTCGTCCATCACGAACACGCCGTTGACACGCAGCTCCAGGGCGCCGTCGTCGCGCCGGCGCACGATCACCTCGTCCATGGCACCACCCTAGACACCGGGCGAGCGGCTCAGCCGAACGAGAACGCGTACACCCGCAGGTCGCCGTCGTAGCGGACCGTGAGGGTCTCGGGCCCGAACGGCGCGACGTGGACCTGGCGCGGCTCCGGGTCGCCGTCGACGACGATGCGCCGCGTCATCCCGCTCGAGGTCGTGACGGTCAGGGTGCCGCTGCCCCCGACGAGCTGGTACGCGGCCCGGCCGCGGTAGCTGACGCGGGCGACGGCCCGGTCACGCGGCACGAGGTACTCGGTGCCGGTCGTCCACAGCCCGCCCAGGCTGAACGTGCCGTCGGGCTGGGCCGTCGACGGCAGGCGGAAGCGCGTGTCGTCGCCGACGACGGTGTCGGACTCGCTGTCGACGCGCGTCCCGCGGGAGTCGGCGAGGTCGATCTGTCCCGTCGTTCCCGGCTCGGGGTCCTCGCCGTCGTCGAGCGCGCCGATCGGTGCCGGCAGGGGCGCGTCAAGGTCGCGCTCCTGCAGCAGCTGTCGCAGGAGCCGCTCGGTGCGCTCGGCTCCACCCTCGCCGAGCGAGATCGCCCGAACCGTGCCGGAGGTGTCGACGAGGTAGGTGGACGGCAGGACCTGGGTGCGGTAGTCGGTCAGGGTCGCGTAGCCCTGGTCCTGCAGGACGGGGAAGGTGATCGCCAGGTCGTCGAGCGCGCGGGCGAGCCACCGGTCGTCCTTCTCGTAGGCGCGCTCGGGGGAGTGGACGCCGACGACCTGCAGACCCGCGTCGGCGTACGCCCGCTGCCACGCCGTGACGTACCGTGCGGCGCGGCGGCAGCTGAGGCACGACCCGGAGAAGAAGTCGACGAGCACGACCGATCCGCGCAGGTCGTCGAGGCTCGCCGTGCCGCCGCCGGGCGTGTTGAGCCACGTGCCCTCGCCCAGGGCCGGGGCGGGGCCGCACCGCGCGAGGCGGTCGCTGCCGGGCGTGCATCGGTCGAGCAATCGGTTGTCGGCGTTCGTCAGGGGGACGAGTCGCGGGGCCTGCGTCGAGGGGGCCGAGGACGGGGTCGCCGACGACGCCCCGGTCGTCGGCGTGCCCGTCGGGGCCAGCCCGGCCAGGCGCCCGGGGACGTCGAGGGTCGCCGCGGCCACGAGCACCACGGCGACCGCCAGCGCACCGAGCAGGCGTGGCGAGCGACGCAGCCTGGCGATCAGGTCACGGGGTCCGGGCACGACGTCCAGCATGCCGCCGATCCGTGGCTCACGCCCGGTAGATCGCGACCTCGCTGGCCTTGACCGCGAGGAACACCTCGGTGCCGGGCGCGAGGTCGAGCTCGGCGACGACGGGCGCCGTGACGTCGGCGGCGACCTCGTCGGTCCGGATGCGCACCTGCGAACCGCGCGGCTCGAGCTCGCGGACCGTCGCGGCGAAGACGTTGCGCGGGCTGCCGCCGGGACGCTCGCGGTGCACGCCGACGGCGCCGGGGGAGAAGACCGCGACCGCCGCGACGCCGTCCGGGACCGTCTCGTCGTCGTGGATGCCGGCCACCAGCAGGCCGCCGGCCGTCCGGACGCCACCTCCGTCGGTGGTCCCGCGGGCCAGGTTGAGCCCCGCGATGCCGGCGCCGAACGTGCTGCGCGGGCGGGCGAGGACGTCCTTCGTGGGGCCCTGCTCGACGACGCGGCCGGCCTCCATCACGACGACGTGGTCGGCGAGCAGCAGCGCGTCGAGCACGTCGTGGGTCACGATGACGGCGCTGCGCCCCCGCAGCACCGTGCGCAGCACCTGCCGCATCGCGGGCACGACGGTGATGTCGAGCGCGGCCATCGGCTCGTCGAGCAGCAGGAGCCGCGGATCGGCCGCGAGGGCCCGGGCGATCGCGACCCGCTGGGCCTGTCCGCCCGACAGCTCCGACGGCCGACGGCCGGCGAGCTCGGCGGCGTCGACCCGGCCGAGCCACGTGCGGGCCGTCTCGCGGGCGGCGCCGCGGCGGGCGCCAGCGCTGCGGGGTCCGAAGGCGACGTTGTCGAGCGCGTCGAGGTGCGGGAACAGCAGGGGGTCCTGCGCCAGCAGGCCCGTGCCGCGCTCGTGCGGTGGCACCCAGGTGCCGGCGGCGACGTCGAACAGTGTCGTGCCGGCGAGCGTCGCGCGTCCGGCATCGGGGCGCAGGATGCCCGCGACGACCGAGAGCACGGTCGACTTGCCCGAGCCGTTGGGTCCCAGCAGGGCGACGGTCCGGCCGTCCTCGACGTCGAGCGACACGTCGACGTCGCGCTCGGCCACGGTGGCGGTGAGCCGCAGGGTCATGCCGACACCCCGCGCGTCCCCCGCACCAGGCCGATGACCAGCACCGCCACGACGACCAGCACGAGCGACAGGGCGACGGCCGCGTCGGGGTTGCTCTCGCGCTGCAGGTAGATCTCGAGCGGCAGGGTGCGCGTGACGCCCTCGAGGCTGCCCGCGAAGGTGATCGTGGCACCGAACTCGCCGAGCGCCCGCGCGAACGACAGCACCGCGCCGGCGGCCAGGCCGGGCAGCACGAGCGGCAGCGTGACCCGTCGCAGGACGGTCGTCGGGCGCGCGCCGAGGGTCGCGGCGACGGTCTCGTAGCGCTGCCCGGCGGTGCGCAGCGTCCCCTCGAGGCTGACGACGAGGAACGGCAGCGACACGAACGTCTGCGCGATCACGACGGCCGTCGTCGAGAACGCGATCTGCAGGCCCAGCACGTCGATCGTCTCGCCGAGCAGGCCCTTGCGGCCGAACGTGTAGAGCAGCGCGATGCCGCCGACGACGGGCGGCAGCACGAGCGGCAGCAGCACGAGCGAGCGCAGCAGCCCCTGCCCGCGGAACGACGTCCGGGCCAGCACGAGCGCCATCGGCACACCGAGCAGGACGCACAGCACCGTCGCGGCGGCCGACGTCCGCAGGCTCAGCAGCAGCGCCTCGCGCGACGAGTCCGACGTGATGAGCGACCAGAAGCTGCCCCACTGAACGCGCGAGGCGAGCGCGACGAGCGGCAGCACGATGAACAGCGCTCCCGCCGCGGCAGGGACGAGCACCCAGCGGGGGAGCCCCGACGCGCGTGCGGAGACCATGGCAGAGACCCTGGACGTCGGCGCTACGGTGCGCCGAAGCCCGCCGCCGTCAGGATCGACCGGCCCTCGGGGCCAGTGACGTAGGCGGTGAACGCCTTCGCCACGTCGGGGTTCCTGCTCCCGGCGAGCGCGGCGATCGGGTAGGTGTTGACGACGTCGGCCGACTCGGGGATCGGCACGCCGGCGACCTTGTCTCCCGCCCCCCTGACGTCGGTGACGTAGACCAGGCCTGCGTCGGCCTCGCCCGAGATGACCTTGCCGAGGACGTCGGTGACCGACTGCTCCTCGCTGACGGGCCGGATGTCGAGGCCCGCGGCCTTCTCGACGCCGGCCGCCGCGGCACCGCACGGCACCTCGGCGGCGCACACGACGACCGTGACGTCGGGATCGGCCAGGTCGTCGAGCGAGTCGACGTCTGCGGGGTTGTCGGGCGGGGTCGCGATCTCGAGAGTGTTGGTGGCGAAGTCGGCGGGCGTCCCCTCGACGAGGTCGTCGGCTGTGGCCTTGTCCATGTTCGCGGTGTCGGCGGACGCGAAAACGTCGGCCGGGGCGCCCTGCTGGATCTGTGCGACGAGGTCGGCCGATCCGGCGAAGCTGAACGTCACCGAGACGCCCGGGTTGGCCTTCTCGAACGCGGCGCCGATCTCGGTGAACGAGCTCTTGAGCGATGCGGCCGCGTAGACCGTCAGGGTCGTCTCGCGCGGGCCGTCGGACGACGAGCCCGCCGCGGCGTCGTCGGACGAGCCACAGGCCGCGACGGACGTGAGCAGCAAGGCCGCGGCGGCCGTGCCGATGAGGCGCTTCATGAGTGACCCTCCAGGGACTCGACGATGACGTTGGTCGACTTGATGACGGCGACGGCGACGGACCCCGGCTCCAGGCCGAGCTCGTCGACGGCCTCGCTGCTCATCAGCGAGACGACGCGGAACGGGCCGCACTGCAGCTCGACCTGCGCCATGACGGCATCGGCCCTGACCGCCGTGACGAGCCCGACGAAGCGGTTGCGCGCGGAGCTCGACGTGCCGGACGTGTCGGTCGCCGCGCGCGCCTGCTGCTGGGCGAGGCTCGCCAGCTCGCGGCCGTCGACGGCCATGCGGCCCGAGGAGTCGGTGACCGATGCCAGCGAGCCCGCGGAGATCCAGCGCCGCACGGTGTCGTCGCTGACCCCGAGGAAACGTGCTGCATCGGAGATCCGCAGGTGCGACATGGATGACAGCCTAGGGCATCATCTGCGGTGCAGCTCGTCGGATGGCGCCGTAGGTGCGTATGCGATGCGATTGGTGCAGCGACCGGGCGTGGCAGGGGTCGTGCCTACGACGGGGAGTCGTCGGCGGCCGCCGACGTCGCGCGGGCCGCGGTGCGCGCGATGGCCTCGACGTACGTCGCGTACAGCTGCGCGGGCATGTCGTGCGCCATGCCGGCGATCTCGAGGTGCTCGGCCCCGGGGATCGCCTCGGCCGTCGCCTTGCCGCCGGACCGGTGCACGAGCGGGTCGTTGAGGCCGTGGATCACGAGGGCGGGCAGGTCGAGCGTCGCGAGGGCCTTGGTGCGATCGGGCTGCGTCAGCACGGCCAGCATCTGACGGGTCACGCCGCTGGCCGTCCAGCCGCGGTCGTACGTCTCGAAGGCGCGGTCGCGGGCCATGACGTCGTCGGACGGGAACGCCGGCGAGCCGATGACCTTCGAGCCCTTGAGCGACCGCTCGACGTAGGAGTCACGGGTGCGTCCGGCCGACGACAGCATGACCGGGAACACCTTGGGGTGCTGGAAGCCGACCGTCCGCTTGCCGGTCGTCGACATGATCGACGTCAGGCTGAGGGCCCGGTCGGGGTGCTCGATCGCGATCGTCTGCGCGATCATGCCGCCCATCGAGACGCCGACGACGTGGGCGCGCTCGATGCCGAGGTGGTCGAGCAGCCCGATCGCGTCGCCCGCCATGTCGCCCAGCGTGTACGGCACGGAGACGCGGCCGATCAGCGGCAGCCCGGTGAAGGCGCGGACGATGTCGGTGCGACCGACCGTGTGGTGGCGCAGCTTGGTCGAGCGGCCGGTGTCGCGGTTGTCGTAGCGGATGACGAAGAAGCCGCGCTCGGCGAGCAGCTCGCAGAACGGCGTCGACCACCAGCCCATGGGGCCGCCGAGGCCCATGATGAGCAGGATCGCGGGATCGTCGGCGTCGCCGAAGGTCTGGTGGCAGATGTCGATGCCCGACGGCAGCGACGCGAACAGCTCGTCCGACTGGGTGACTGACATGCGCTCGATCGTATCGGGGATCGCCGACCCGGCAGCCCGACGTGCCCGGTGGGGCGGTGGGTCAGCGCTCGTAGTCGATGGCTGAGTAGGCCTTGAGCTTGCCGAGCTGGTGCTCGCTCGTGATCTTGCGGATCGTGCCGCTGCGCGACCGCATCACGAGCGACTCGGTGTACGCCTTGCCCGCGCCGTAGCGGACGCCGTTCATGAGCTCGCCGTCGGTGATGCCGGTCGCGACGAAGAAGCAGTCGTCGGCGTCGACCAGGTCGTTGGTGTGCAGGACGCGGTCGAGATCGTGACCGGCGTCGACGGCGCGCTGGCGCTCGTCGTCGTCGACGGGCCACAGCCGGCCCTGGATCGTCCCGCCGATCGCCTTGATCGCGCACGCCGTGATGATGCCCTCGGGGGTGCCGCCGATGCCGACCAGCAGGTCGACGCCGGTGTCGGGGCGGGCGGCCGTGATGCCGCCGGCGACGTCGCCGTCGATGATGAACTTGATGCGGGCGCCCGCGGCGCGGATCTCGTCGACGAGACCCTGGTGGCGGGGACGATCGAGGACGCAGACCGTCACGTCGCTGTTCGAGATGCCCTTGGCCTTGGCGACGAGGGCGATGTTCTCGGCGACGGGCAGCCGGATGTCGACGACCTCGGCGGCCTCGGGGCCGGCGATGAGCTTCTCCATGTAGAACACGGCGGACGGGTCGTACATCGAGCCGCGGGGAGCCACGGCCATGACCGACACCGCGTTGGGCAGGCTCTTGGCCGTCAGGGTCGTGCCGTCGATGGGATCGACCGCGACGTCGCACGCCGGACCGGTGCCGTCGCCGACCTCCTCGCCGTTGAACAGCATGGGGGCCTCGTCCTTCTCGCCCTCGCCGATCACGACGACACCGCTCATCTGCACGGTGTTGATGAGCGAGCGCATCGCGTTGACCGCGACACCGTCGGCACCGTTCTTGTCGCCGCGGCCGACCCACCGGCCGGCGGCCATGGCTCCTGCCTCGGTCACACGGACCAGGTCGAGGGCGAGGTTGCGGTCGGGCGCCTGGGCGGCGGGCTTGAGGCTGTCCACGGGCACAGCCTAGCGGTCGGCCGCCCCGGGCGGGTCGGCGACGAGGTGGCACGGAGCACGTCGGCGGCTCGCCCCGTAAAGTGGGATGGCCGACACCGCAGGGGTGTCGCAGAGGTGAGGACGTAGTGCCATGAGCTCGACCGGATCGTCCCGCGGCAATCCCGCGATCGGCGACATCATCCGTTCGATGGTCGTGATCGGCGCCGTGATCCTCGGCCTCTACGGCATCGGACAGCTGTTCACCGCGAAGCCCGAGGCGAGCGTCGAGACCGTCGACTACGCCCAGGTCGTGTCGCAGGCGCGTCCCGCGGCGACGTTCCCGCTCGCGGCGCCGACGGGTCTGCCGGAGGGGTGGCGGGCGACGTCCGCGCGCTTCCAGGAGAACGGCTGGCACCTCGGCGTGCTGACCGACACCGACGACTACGTCGGCCTCGAGCAGCTCAAGGGCCCCGCCGTCCGCGCGGTCGAGCGCTTCGCTGACGGCAGCAAGAGCGACGGCACGGCCGACGTCGCGGGGCAGACGTGGAACGTCCGCACGGGGCCGAACGGACGCCTGACCTACCTGCGCAACGAGGACGGGCTCACGACGCTGCTGAACACGACGGTCTCGCGGCCCGTGCTCGAGGACTACATCGCGTCGCTGTCGACGTCCTGAGCCGCGGTGGCCTTGGCCAGGCGAGCCCTCGCGCCGTCGAGCCACTGCTGGCAGATCGCCGCGAGCTGCTCGCCGCGCTCCCACAGCGCGAGCGACTCGTCGAGGCTCGTGCCGCCCTGCTCGAGCCGCGACACGACCGCGATGAGCTCGTCGCGGGCCTGCTCGTAGGGGATCTCGGGCGGTGACGCGGGCTGTGTCGTCTCAGGCATGGTCGTCCTCGGGGCTGGTGGAAGCGGTGGCGGCGGGCTCGGTGGCGGGGTCGGTGGCGGCGGGGTCGGTGGCGAGCGTGCGGGTCGTGATCGTGCCGTCGGCGACGCGGACGGTCAGCTCGGTGTCGGCCGTGACCTGGCCGATCGAGGTGACGACGGTGCCGTCGGCCAGCTGGGCGACGCCGTAGCCGCGCTCGAGGGTCGCGAGCGGCGAGAGCCCCCGGACGCGGGCGAGGTGGTGGACGATCTCGTCGCCCGCCCGGTCGAGGCGGTGGCCCAGCGAGCGGCGCGAGCGGTCGCGCCAGTCGCGGACGACGGACTGCTCGGCGTCGACGAGGGTCGACGGCTGGGCGAGCACGGGGCGTGAGCGGACGTCGGCCAGCCCGCGCACCTCGCGGTCGACCATCGAGCGGATCGCGAGGGACGCGCGCTCGCGCATCATCGCGACGCCGGCGAGCTCCTCGCGGACGTCCGGGACGATGCGCTTGGCGGCGTCGGTCGGCGTGGACGCCCGCAGGTCGGCGACGAGGTCGAGGATCGGGGTGTCCGGCTCGTGGCCGATCGCGCTGACGACCGGCAGCGCGTACGCGTGCACGGCCCGCACGAGCGCCTCGTCGGAGAACGGCAGGAGGTCCTCGACCGAACCGCCGCCGCGGGCGATGACGACGAGGTCGATCGAGCGGTCGGCGGCCAGCTCGGCGAGCGCGCCCATGACGTCGCGCGCCGAGTCGTTGCCCTGCATCAGGGCGTGGCGCACGACGAAGTGGACGTCGGGCCAGCGCAGGCGCGCGTTCTCGAGGATGTCGCGCTCGGCCGCGGAGTTGCGACCGGTGATCAGCCCGATGCCGCGGGGCAGCAGCGGCAGCGGCTTCTTGAGCCGGGGGTCGAACAGGCCCTCGGCGGCGAGCAGCTGCCGCCGTCGCTCGAGCTGGGCCAGCAGCTCGCCCTCGCCCTGCGGGCGGATCTCGCGCAGGTCGAGCGAGAGGCTGCCGCGCGGTGCGTAGAACGCCGGCCTGGCGTGCACGACGACCCGCGATCCCTCCGTGACGGGGATCGGCGAGCCGTCGAGCACGCTCACGTGGCACTTGGCGTCGATCGAGATCTTCGCCGTCAGGTCACGCAGCGTCAGGAAGCAGATGCCCTGACGCCGCGTGAGCTGGGCGATCTCGGCCTCGACCCAGACGGCCCCCAGACGACCGATGTAGCCGTCGAGCAGCTGCGAGATCTGTCGCAGCGGCGCGGGGGTGTCCGCGCTGGTGTCGAGAGCCATGCCCTCAGCGTAGGGGCCGGGTACCCCGTGTCAGCGGGACGTGTCGAGGCCGGCCTCGGCCGAGGCGACCGTGACCGATCCGCCGGCGGGACGACGCACGACGTAGCCGCTCGACCAGATGTCGTGACGGCCGACGGGGACGCCGGTGCGCTGGGCCTCCCACATCTCGCCGTCACCGGCGTAGATGGCCGAGTGGTAGGCGGTGCCGCCGCGCATGAAGACCAGGATGTCGCCGGGCTTCTTCTTGCTCTTGGGGACGCTGGCGCCCGAGAGCTGCGCCCCGGACGTGCGACCGATCTTCTTGCCGGCCTTCTTGTAGACGTACTGGACGTAGCCGGCGCAGTCGAAGCCGCTGGGCGTCGCGCCGCCGTAGCGGTACGGCTTGCCCTTGAGCTTCTTGGCCTGGCTGATGACGGCCTTGGACCGGTCGGTCTTGACGGTCTTGACCGTGGTCTTGGTCGAGCCCTCGGCCAGGGCCGGGGCGGACAGTCCGGTGAGGACGATGGCGGAGCCGAGAACGAGGCTCGCTGAGACGCGTGCGTACATGCGCATAGGGGGGTTCCTTCGTGCACGCCTGTGAAAGATGACCTGTCGGGTTCAGGCGCGAAGGATGCCTGTCGGTGGTGCCGATTAACCCCAAGACTCCGTGGGAGCCGCACTGCTGGGTCTTCCATGCCCGTCGCGGTTGGATCGATGACTGCGGACGTGACGGGCCTCGGCGCGTGCGCAGTGCCGACCTGGTGAGGCCAACGCCGCAGAACGTTACAGACCGATGACGAATGATGCTCGCGGGGGCCGTGTGAGGTTGATCGCCCTGCGGTCCCGGGACGTTCGGCTCTTCGGGGGCCGCGAGGCGTCATCGCCTAGGATGGGGGCCATGTCCTCCCAGGTCTCCCTCGGCATGCCCCCCGTCGGCGGCAGCGTGCTGCTCGCCGACCCGCGCGGCTACTGCGCCGGCGTCGACCGGGCCGTCATCACGGTCGAGAAGGCCCTCGACCTCTACGGTGCGCCGGTCTACGTGCGCAAGCAGATCGTGCACAACAAGCACGTCGTCAACAACCTGGCCGCGCGCGGCGCGATCTTCGTCGAGGAGCTCGACGAGGTGCCCGAGGGGGCCACGGTCGTGTTCTCGGCCCACGGCGTGTCGCCGATGGTGCACGCCGAGGCGGCCGTCCGCAGCCTCAAGACGATCGACGCCACGTGCCCGCTCGTCACGAAGGTGCACCACGAGGCCCGACGCTTCGCGAGCGAGGGCAAGCACATCCTGCTGATCGGGCACGAGGGGCACGAGGAGGTCGAGGGGACGGCCGGCGAGGCGCCCGACGACATCACGATCGTCCAGACGCCCGACGACGTCGACGACCTCGAGTTCCCCGAGGGCACCCGGCTGTCGTGGTTGTCGCAGACGACGTTGAGCGTCGACGAGACCATGGAGACCGTCCGCCGCCTGCGCGAGAAGTTCCCGCAGCTGGAGGACCCGCCCAGCGACGACATCTGCTACGCGACCCAGAACCGCCAGGTCGCGGTCAAGGAGATCGCCAAGGACGCCGATCTCGTGATCGTCGTCGGCTCGGCCAACTCGTCCAACTCGGTGCGCCTGGTCGAGGTCGCCCTCGAGGCCGGCGCGAAGGCGTCGTACCGCATCGACGACATCTCCGAGTTCGACGAGGCCTGGCTCGTGGGGGTCGAGAAGGTCGGCGTCACGTCCGGCGCGTCGGTGCCCGACGACCTCGTGCAGGACGTGCTGGGCTTCCTCAGCGCGCACGGCCACCCCGACGCCGACGCCGTCCGCACCGCCGACGAGAGCCTGATCTTCGCCCTGCCCCCCGAGCTCCGCAAGGACATGAAGGCGGCCGGCGTCCCCTACAAGTGACCCGGACCCGTCACCGGGGGCGGACGACCAGCGCGCTGCCGCCACCTCGACGTCGCGGCTCGGCCACGGCGGTCAGACGTCCGCCTCGGCCGACCTCGATCGTGGCGGCGGCTCCGATCTCCGCGGCCGACGTGAACGTGTCGCCCGAGGGCGTCAGCCTCTGTCCGTAGGGCGCCAGCAGCTTCTCGTAGGCGGTGATGAACCCGGGCTCGGCCGGTGTCGAGGCGGTGTTGCGCTGCGAGGCGCGGGGTGCCGCGACGGCCTGCGGCAGCGTCATGCCGAGGTCGATGCGGTTGACCAGGATCTGCAGGACGGTCGTGATGATCGTCGCGCCTCCGGGGGAGCCGACGACGTACCTGAACCGGCCGCGATCGGTCACGATCGTCGGCGCCATCGACGAGCGCGGACGCTTGCCGGGGGCGATGCGGTTGGGGTCCTTCGGGTCGTACGCCGCGGTGAAGTCGGTCAGCTCGTTGTTGAGCAGGAAGCCGCGGCCCGGCACCGTCATGCCGGAGCCGCCGGTCTGCTCGATCGTCAGGGTGTACGAGGCGGCGTTGCCCCACCTGTCGACGACCGACAGGTGGGTCGTCGAGATGTTCTCGGTGTCGGGCCTGTCCTGCGTCGAGACGGTCGTGCAGCCCGACGCGTACGGGTTGCCCGCCGCCACGGGGCGCGTCGACGCCGTGGTCTGGTCGATCGAGCAGCGGCGCGCGTTCGCGAACCTCTGCGACGTCAGCCGCTTCGTCGGCACCTTCGTGAACCGCGGGTCGCCGACGTACGCGGCCCGGTCGGCGAAGGCACGGGCCGACGCCTCGAGGTACAGGTGCAGGCTGCGCGCCGTCCGCCGGCCGCCGCCGAGTCGGTACGTCTCGAGGATGTTGAGCGCCTCGCCGACCGACGTGCCGCCGGACGACCCCGGGGCCATGCCGTACACGTCGAGCCCGCGGTAGCGCACGTGCGTCGGTGCCTGGTGGCGCACCCGGTACGACGCGAGGTCCTTGGTCGAGAGGGTGCCGGCCGGCGCGGGGAGCGCCGAGGACGGGTCCTTGCGCGGCGAGCGGACGACGCTCGAGATCTCGCGCGCGAGCGCGCCGCGGTAGAAGGCCCTGGGGCCCTTGGTCGCGATCGACGTCAGGGTGCGGGCGAGCGCGGGGTTGCGGAAGCGGGTGCCGACCTTCGGCGCGTCGCCGCGCGGCAGGAAGAGCCTGGCCGTGTCGGGGAACGCCGAGAACCGCTCGGCGTTGTCGAGCGTCTGGTTGCGGAACGTCTGGTCGACGACGAAGCCCTTGCGGGCCAGCGCGATCGACGGCGCGAGGGTGCGCTTGAGCGACCGGGTGCCGAAGCGCTTCAGCGCGGCGTCCCACGTCGCGACGGTGCCGGGCACGCCGACCGCGACGCCGGACGACACGAGCTGCGGTGTGAACGGGTAGGGCTGGCCCGTCGCGGGGTCGACGAAGGCGTCGTTCGTGATGCCGGACGGCGCGGTCTCGCGGCCGTCGATCGTGCTGACCTCGTCCTTCTTCGCGTCGTAGTAGACGAAGTAGCCGCCGCCACCGATGCCGGCGCTGTAGGGCTCCGAGACGCCGAGGCCGGACGCCATGGCGACCGCGGCGTCGGCGGCGTTGCCACCCTCGGCCAGCACCTGGCGACCGATGCGGCTCGCGTTGACGTCCACCGACGAGACCGCGCCTCCCGTGCCGGTGGCCGTCGAGGTGGATGACAGCCGACCCGTCCGCGACTCCGAGGCCGGGGCCGGCGCGGCCGAGGCCGCGGTGACGAGCGCTCCCGCGACGGCGGCGGCGCCGGTGGCGGCGACGAGACGGACGCGGCGGCGTGCGGTGTGGTGGACGACGGGCTCGGTCATGGCTTCCCCCCGGAAGGCGTGCGTGGCGTCTGCTCACCGTACGGCGGGCGAGACGTCTCCACCACCCGTTGCGGCCTGAGACAATGGGTCGGTGGAGACCGCCCTGACGCTCGTGACCCTGCTGGCCATCGTCGTCGCGGTCAGCGCGGTGGCCGGACGGTTCCGGATGTCGGCGCCGCTGGTGCTGATCGTCGTCGGCATCGCGGGCTCGTACGCGCCATTCGTCCCCGACTTCGAGCTGACGCCCGAGATCGTGCTGGTGGGGCTGCTGCCTCCGCTGCTCTACGCCGCGGCGATCCGCACGTCCCTGATCGACTTCCGGGCCAACAAGCGTCCGATCATGCTGCTGAGCGTGGGGCTGGTGCTGTTCACGACCGCCGGGGTCGGTCTGCTGGTGTGGTGGCTCCTCGGGGTCCCGCTGGCCGCCGCCTTCGCCCTCGGTGCGGTCGTCGCGCCGCCCGACGCCGTCGCCGCCACGGCGATCGCGCGGCGGGTGGGCCTGCCGCGCCGGGTCGTGACGATCCTCGAGGGCGAGAGCCTGGTCAACGACGCCACGGCGATCGTCACGCTGCGCACGTCGATCGCCGCGATCGGCGGGACGGTCAGCGTCTGGCAGATCGGCGCCGGGTTCGTGGTCTCGGCCGCTGGCGGCGTCGCGATCGGTCTGACGGTCGCGTTCGTCGTGGGACGCATCCGCCGCCTCATCGAGGACGAGGTCACCGACGTCGCGGTGTCGCTGCTGACGCCGTGGGTCGCGTACCTGCCGGCCGAGGAGATCCACGTGCGTGGTCTCGACTCGCAGCCGTCGGGCGTCCTCGCCGTCGTCGTCGCCGGGGTGATCCTGGGTCACAGGTCGCCGATCATCCAGTCGGGGGCGTCGCGGCTGTTCGAGCGCACCAACTGGGCGACGATCTCGTACGTCCTCGAGAACGCGGTCTTCCTGCTGATCGGCCTGCAGATCCGCACGATCGTCAACGACCTCGACGAGAGCACCCTGTCGGCCACGCGCATCACGGTCGCGTGCGTCGCCGTGCTGGCCGCGGTCATCGTGCTGCGGTTCGTGTGGGTGTTCCCCGCGACGTACCTGCCGCGGCTGGTCCCGCGGATCGCCGCCGCCGAGCCGCGTCCGGAGGCGCGGACGATCTTCATGGTCGCGTGGACGGGCATGCGCGGCGTCGTGACGCTGGCCGCGGTGTTCCTGCTGCCGCCGGACGTGCCGGAGCGCGAGGTGCTGGTGCTGATCGCCTTCGTCGTGACGGTCGGCACCTTGATGATCCAGGGCCTGACGATCCCGACGCTGGTGCGGCTGCTGCGCGTCCCCGGTCCCGACCGTCACGAGGACCACCTGCAGGAGGCCACGGTCTACCAGGCCGTGACCGATGCCGGCATGGCGTACCTCGACCGCGAGGTGCAGGGGACCGTCGGCGACGACGTCATGCACCGCCTCCGCGAGCGCGCCGCCGACCGGACCAACGCGGTGTGGGAGCGGCTGGGTGGTCTCGAGACGCCGAGCGCGCAGTACTCACGCCTGCGCGCCGCGATGCTGCACGAGGAGCGGCAGGAGCTGCTGCGCATCCGCGACGTCGGCGGCGTCGACCAGTCGATCCTGCAGCAGGTCATGAACGCGCTCGACGTCGAGGAGTCGATCCTCGACCGGCTGTCGGAGGGTGAGACGACGGCCGACCGCGAGACCGACCTGCGTCCGCCCGTCGACCCGGACGCCGCGTGCGAGCACCTGCGGGTCGCGTGCGACTACCCGAGGCCGCTGACGCCGACCGGCTGCGAGGAGTGTTTGCGTGACGGGACGCAGTGGGTGCACCTGCGGCTGTGCATGACGTGCGGGCACGTGGGGTGCTGCGACTCGTCGTCCGGGAAGCACGCCTCACGCCACTTCGAGGAGACGGGCCACCCCGTCATGCGCAGCTTCGAGCCGGGCGAGGCCTGGCGCTGGTGCTTCGTCGACGAGCTGACCGGCTGACCCCGGCCCGCGGTTTTCCCAGGTGAACCTGGGGTTCCGTCCTGACGTGCAGATTCCCAGGTGAACCTGGGAATCCCCGCCCGCGGGCGGCGTCAGGGACGGCGCGTGCGTGGCTCGTCGGTCAGGATGCGCAGCGCGATGATGACCAGGGCCAGGCCGCAGCCCGCGAACAGGGTCATGCCGTGGTCGAGCGTCGCCGCGATCAGTCGCGCGAAGGTGCCGGCGTCGGACGCCATGCCCTCGACGCGGATGGCGGACGGCTCGAACAGGCACACCAGCAGCAGGCTGACGACGAACAGCACCGGGGGGAGCACCCCGGTGGGGAACAGGTTGCGGACGCCGACGGCCATGGGTGGCGTCACGGCGATCAGGACGAACCCGACCGAGTAGAGCAGGTCGAGGCGTCCATCGACGAGGTCGAGCAGGACGATCGCGGTCATCGCGACGCAGGCCGCAACGATCGCCTGGCGGGCGGTCATGTCGGGCCGCGCCGTGCGAGGGGTGGTGCGCACCGCCTGCGTCATGGCACCGACGGTAGTTCATCGACGAGCTCGGGGGCCGTCAATGACCGGGGTGTCGTCTCGACGAGTCGCGGGGCCTCGACCGGCGTGTCGGCGACGTGCAGGGCGTTGAAGCGGCGCGCGGTGACCAGGAAGCGCGACTCGATCGAGCTGACGGCGTCGTTGTACGACTTGACCGTCGTCTCCAGCGAGCGGCCGAGCCGGTCGACGTGGCCCGCGACGGTGCCGATGCGGTCGTACATCTCGCGGGCGATGGTCTGGATCTCGCGGGCGTTGGCGGCGAGCTGCTCCTGGGTCCACGCGTAGGCGACGGTGCGCAGCAGGGCGATGAGCGTCGTCGGGGTGGCCAGGACGACCTTCTTGGCCGAGGCGTGCTCGAGCAGGCCCGGCTCGGCCTCGAGCGCCGCGGACAGGATCGACTCGCCGGGCACGAACAGCACGACGAACTCGGGCGTCTGGTCGAACTGCGCCCAGTACGACTTGGCCGCGAGCTGGTCGATGTGGGTGCGCACCTGGCGGACGTGACGTCGCAGGTGCTCGGCGGCCTCGGCCTCGGTGTCGGCCTGTGCGGCGTCGAGGTAGGCGTCGAGCGGAACCTTGGAGTCGACCACGACGCGCTTGTCGCCGGCGAGCCGCACCACCATGTCGGGTCGCAGCAGCGAGTCGCCGTGCGTGCTGACCTGCAGCTCGAAGTCGCAGTGGTCGAGCATGCCGGCGAGCTCGGCGGTGCGCTTGAGGTGCATCTCGCCCCAGCGGCCGCGCACCTGCGGGCGCCGCAGGGCCGTGGCGAGCGAGGCGGTCTCCTTGCGCAGCGAGTCGCTCGTGACCCTCACGGCGTCGACCTGCTCGCGCAGCTGGGTGTGCCACTCGATGCGGCTCGACTCGAGCTGGCGGAGCCGCTCGCCGAAGCGGTCGAGGCTCTCGCGGACGGGCTCGACGGCCTGGGCCGTGGCGGCGCGCGACAGGCTGAGGTCGCGGGCGGACGCGGTGGGCGCGCGTCGTCCGCCGAGGAGGTAGCCGATCGACAGCCCTGCGACGAGGGCCAGCAGGGCGGTCAGGAGGAGGGGGAAGGCTTCCATGTCCGCATCCTGACCGCGCCCACCGACAGTTCCGCCCGGGGCCACCCACCCGGGCCCAGCCGAACTCGCGAGTGGTGCGGTCTGGTCGATCTGGGACGGCGTGTCTGACCGAACTGCACCGCTCGGGGACGTCGATGCACCACTCGCGGCGCCGGGTCAGCCCTGCGAGCCGCCGGCGACCTCGTAGCTCCAGATCTCGCTGTGGGTCGAGACGGGTTTCGGGGCGTCGCCGCCCGCGCGCTCGGCGGCCGAGCGGTGTCCCTCGGCGAACGACGGCGAGCTGACCCAGGCCTGGAAGTCGTCCTCGCTGGCCCAGCGGGTGAGGACGAGCCACTGCGTGCGCTCGTCGGTCGGCTTGAGCAGCTCGAAGCCCTGGAAGCCCTCGGTGCCGTCGACGGCACCCGCGCGGGCGGCGAACCGGTGGGCGAGCTCGTCGCCCGATCCGTCGGGGACGGTGATGGCGTTGATCTTGATGACGGTCATGTCCCGAGCCTACGGACTGATATTTTCGAAGCCCCTCGGACGATCGGAAGCGGCATGCTGCCAGCCCACCACGCCGGCGCCTTCGCGCTCGCGGCACTGGCCCTCGTCGTCGTCCCCGGACCCAGCGTCCTGTTCGTGATCGGACGCTCGCTGTCGCTCGGACGGGTCGGGGGCTTCCTCAGCGTGCTGGGCAACGCCCTCGGGATGGTCCCCGCGATCGTCGCGGTGTCACTGGGCATCGGCGCCGTCGTCGCGCAGTCGCTCGTCGCCCTGACGGTGGTCAAGGTGCTCGGCGCGGCGTACCTGGTGTTCCTCGGCGTGCAGGCGATCCGCCACCGGCACGACCACGTCGGCAGCGGTCCCGAGCTGCCCGTCTCCCGACCGTCCGCGCGCCGGCTCGTGGCCGAGGGCTTCGTGGTCGGCGTGACCAACCCCAAGACGATCGTGTTCTTCGTGGCGGTCCTGCCCCAGTTCGTGAGCCGCGACGCCGGCGCGATCCCGCTGCAGCTGGCCCTGCTCGGCGGCATCTTCTGCGCGATCGCGCTGGCCTGCGACAGCGCGTGGGCGCTCACGGCGGGCACCGCCCGCTCGTGGTTCGCGCGTGACCCCGGCGTCTGGCGCGCATGGGGGCCGGCGGCGGCGTCATGATGATCGGCCTCGGCGGGGCGCTGGCCGTCACCGGCTCCAAGAGCTGACCCCGCGGAGGGCGACCCGTCCTCGGCGCCCTCAGCGGCGAACCACCAGCATGGACGGACACGCGCTCCTGGGCGCCTACGCGGTCGACGCCGTCGACGACCGCGAGCGGTGGACGTTCGAGCGGCACCTCGGCACGTGCGACGCGTGCTGGGACGAGGTCGCGTCCCTCGTGGTCACGTCGCGCGGGCTCGCGAGGATCAGACCGCCTGCGTCGTGACGCCACCGTCGGCCGGGGGAGCGGCGTGCAGGGCCCGCAGCGAGGTCGTCAGCAGGTCGGCGACCGACGCGGCCGGCAGCTCCAGCAGATCGGCGGCCTGCCGGTACGTGTGACCGCCGAACCGGCACAGCGCCAGCGAGGCGCGCTGGTGGACGGGCAGCTCGTGCAGGCGACTCAACGGCGTCGGCGCGGCCGGGACGATCGTCTCCAACTGCTCAGGGTGCCCGTCGAGCCAGGCGCGGACGACCGTCCCGCTCAGCCGGCCCAGGTCGTCGTCGGGCAGGGACGTCCGGACGGCCACGACGACCAGCTGCTCGGCGAGCTCGGGGTCGGTCGTCAGCACGCTCGCCACCGCGTGGAGATCGGCGCCGTGCAGGTCGAGGACCTGGAGGTGCTGCTCGCTCGTGCTGTTCATCGTCCTGCCATCCGCTCGGGGTCCTCTTCCGGACTGCCCCCTGGCTCCCCTTACCCCTTTCGTCGACCGTCCATGCGCCGGACGGGTGACAGAATCGAGCCGTGGCG
The DNA here is from genome assembly GCF_001426485.1 of Aeromicrobium sp. Root472D3. Lineage (GTDB taxonomy): Bacteria > Actinomycetota > Actinomycetes > Propionibacteriales > Nocardioidaceae > Aeromicrobium. Next base: position 123,915 of record NZ_LMET01000002.1, read on the forward strand.
ATCATCGAGACCGAACGACTCACGTTGCGTCCGTTCACGACGGACGACGCAGACTTCGTGCTCGACCTGTTCGGGCGTCCGGAGGTGGCGCGCTGGAGCGGCTCGGGCGAGCTGATGACCCACCGCGACGAGGCCGTCGCGCGCATCGTACGTCAGCCCGGGCGCGCGGGCGACCACCCGGCGGCCGGCATCTTCCACGTCTCGACCCGAGCCGCGGGCGCGGTCGGGATGGCGATGCTGGTGCCGATCCCGGCGAGCACCTGCCTCGACCGCGACGACCTCGAGATCGGGTGGCACCTCCACCCCGACGCGTGGGGCAACGGGTACGCGACCGAGGCGGCGTCCGCCCTCGTCGCCCGGGGCTTCGGGCTCGGCGTGCCCGCGCTGCACGCCGTCACGCACCCCGACAACGTCGCCTCCCAGGCCGTCTGCGGACGCCTCGGCATGACCGACCTCGGCCTGCGCACCGATTGGTACGACAAGGAGCTGCGGGCGTTTCGCCTCGACCGCCCCTGACGACGTAGGATCGTCCCTCGTGGCTCTCAGCATCGGCATCGTCGGACTCCCCAACGCGGGCAAGTCGACCCTCTTCAACGCACTGACCAAGAACGACGTCCTCGCGGCGAACTACCCGTTCGCGACGATCGAGCCGAACGTCGGCGTGGTCGGCGTCCCCGACTCGCGGCTCGGACAGCTCGCCGAGATCTTCGGCTCGGAGAAGATCCTGCCGGCGACCGTCCAGTTCGTCGACATCGCGGGCATCGTGCGCGGTGCGTCCGAGGGCGAGGGGATGGGCAACAAGTTCCTGTCGCACATCCGCGAGTCGGACGCGATCTGCCAGGTCACGCGCGTCTTCCGCGACGAGGACGTCACGCACGTCGACGGCGACGTCAACCCCGCCAACGACATCGAGACGATCTCGATCGAGCTCGCGCTGGCCGACCTGCAGACCCTCGAGAACGCGCTGCCGCGGCTCGACAAGGAGTCGCGCAAGGACAAGTCGCTCGTCCCCGTGTTCGAGGAGGCCAAGAAGGCCAAGGAAGCGCTCGAGGCCGGCACCGGCGTGCTGAAGGCCGGGCTCGACCTCGAGCTGCTGCGCGACCTGCACCTCATGACGTCCAAGCGGTTCATCTACGTCTTCAACTGCGACGCCGACGAGCTGAACGACGACGCGCTCAAGCAGCAGATGCGCGACCTCGTCGCCCCGTCGGAGGCGATCTTCCTCGACGCCAAGGGCGAGGCCGAGCTCGTCGAGCTGGGCGACGACGAGGACGCCGAGATCATGCGCGCCGAGATGCTCGCCGACATGGGCGTCGAGGAGCCCGGGCTCGACGCCCTCGCGCGCGTCGGCTTCGCGACCCTCGGCCTGCAGACGTACCTCACCGCGGGGCCCAAGGAGTCGCGGGCCTGGACGATCCCGCAGGGCGCCACGGCGCCCCAGGCGGCCGGCGTCATCCACACCGACTTCGAGCGCGGCTTCATCAAGGCCGAGATCGTCTCGTTCGACGACCTGGTCGAGGCCGGCTCGATGAGCGCCGCCAAGAGCGTCGGCAAGGTGCGCATGGAGGGCAAGGACTACGTCATGGCCGACGGCGACGTCGTGGAGTTCCGCTTCAACGTCTGAATCAGCACGTTTCCGCAGGTCAGAGCGTTATGAAGTGCTAGCGGTCCGCAAATAGTCCGCAATAATAACCGGAGACGACAGTCCGGATCCAGCACAATTCGACGTTGAGACAAGCCTTCGAGGTGCGCCGGACGAGTCATCAGTCGTGGCCTAGTGATGCTTGTCCAACCCCTCGGGAGAGGCGTATGCGACCGAACTCTCGGGCCGCCAGATCCACTGACACGTCGGCTAGCTCAGATCCGACTGCCTTCGCATCCACGGCGAAAGTGTGCGCTTGGCGACACGGTCTCTGTCAGAATCCGACCATGAGTGAAAAGGCATCTGCGGGTTGGTATCCCGCTCAGGACGGCACCGAGCGCTACTGGGACGGTGAAGTGTGGTCTGAGCACCTCCGACCGTCGGAGGAAAAGTCCGTGATCAGCTCTGCGACACCTTCAAAGAAGGACGGGATGTTCGCGAGGCGACGGCAAGCGAAAGATGCGGAAACAGCCCAGCAGGAAGGGGCTGCTCGCGAGGCGGGCTCCCTCGTCACAAGCGGTGTCTTCGGTACTTCGACGATCGAGATTTACGCCGGCGGCTACGTCAGAGTCGCATCAGGAGAACGTGCTGATCTTCTTGGTAGAACACATCCGGGGAAAGCGATGAGTCCGGGAGCGGCCGTAAGCATCAAGAAGAGCACTCCGTTTGAGAGACTTCACTCAATCAAGTTCACTCGCCCCGACCAGCAGGACCAATCGAGCAGTCTGGAGGGCTCAGTCGGCCCAGCTGTGGCAAACGTTCTGCGAGGCGGCAAGAACATCATCCGGGCAAGTGCGCCAGGGTTAGCGGCAGCAGGAATCGCTCATATCGCGTCAACCGGCGGGCGAACATCATTTCTGACGATCTCGACTGATAGACAAATTCATCAGCTCACGAATCAGGGCCACAACGGCATCGTCAAGACAGTGAACAAGGCGCATAACGAAATTGGCGCGGCGCTGGAGTTTGCAGGCAACGCCACGCTGGGTGCGACCCAGACACCGGATCCGAAATCAGTAACAGGCACGCAAACTGACAGTGCATTCTCAACAGTTGCGCCGCCATCGAGGGCCGCATCGCCGACCATCAGTGAGCGGGTCCGCGAGCTCGCCGACCTTCACCGCGACGGCATTCTGTCCGACGAAGAGTTCTCTGCTGCGAAGGCGAAGGTGCTCGACCAGCTTTGAATCTGGACTCGCGACCCGCAGGACTCTCCTCATCTGAGCGAACCACTCGCCTGGCCGCGGGGGAATGGACGATGCCTTCAGGAATTTCGCCGTGAGCACCGCTTCAACTCGTTTGCGCGGAGACCTTCGTGGTCAATCTCGAAGTACGCCACGTATCCGTCGTCGTTCTTCATCGCCCAGTCATCACATCCTTGTACGACCTGCTCCTCGACCCACATTCGAATCGTGCGTGCCCAATCGTGAGGTCTTGGGCCCCAAGCCTGTCCCCAAGGCTGCGGGAGAGGTGAGTCTGGCACCGGAAGCCGAAGCCCTCGAAGTCGGGTCCGTCGCGTGATGGAGAAGTGGATGTCAATGACCCCCACGGCCTCAGGCGGGGACGGCCAAGTCAGATCTGGGACCTCCGCTGAGCGAAGTTGCACCCACAAGGATTCGGCCAACACGTCGAAGAGCGCGCTCGTCAACTCGCGAAGGTGCTGTGTCCGGGCTGTGTCCATCAATCGAATGGTCTAGCGGAGGTCTGACAAATCGCCGACGTGCGACATCCGACGGGCGGCCCGGCGAGCGTCGCGCGTAAACCAGAGCTCGGTTCGCGGGCCGTTAGGCGACCGGGCCACCCAAGGTGAAAAGCCCCAGATCAATCTCGCGCGCGCTAAGGCCGAGCCCTTCAACTCTCGCTTCATTAACGAGTTGGTCGACGAGTGCCATGTACCGCCCGTATCGACCAGACTTTGCTGTCAGCTCGAGCCCGAGGAGTTCAAGGCCTGCTTGCGCCCGTCTGTCATATACGGCCATACGCCCTGGTGCTAGGGCGTAGATGACAGCTGAAGCGAGCGCGTCGCCCACTCCGAATCCGGGGATTGGTGCAAGCGCCGACCTTGCCCTAGCCGCAGCCAGTTCTAAAGTCGACCCTTCCTGGAGGGCTGACTTGCGCGCCTCGGCGGTCGCGGCACGAACAGTTGCGTCGGAGGACCGCATCAGGTCAGACATCCAGCGCGTATTGGCATTGAGACGCTTCCACGCGACAAGGGCACCGATGTCAGCTTTTCCTAGATTCCCTTGCTCGGCGGCTCGCTTGGAAATCTCCTGCACAACTTCGTCGTAAAAGGGTGAAGCGCCCTCGCTATACCGCTCGACAGCTGCTTGAAGCTCGCCCACTCGTTGCTGAGGTTCCATTGCTGCAGGCTACGGCGTAGATCAATGACTAACCGACAAACGGAAAACCAGGTCGACTGTGCGATTAGCCAACTGCCTTGGGCCGGGACTGCGGTGGTTTGACGCTGGCTGGCTGCAGGATGCCCCGCATTGTCCTGCGGGCAGGGTCGTCCCGTGGCAGTCTGTGTCGCACCGATCACTTGAGCGTTCGAGGCGGCATGAGCGTCGGCAGGATACGGCCTGTCATACCTCGCGAGGTTTGGCCGCATGAGGCGCTGGACCTCACACCGTGGCTGCTAAACAACGTGGATGTGCTGAGCGGTCTCCTCGGGATGGATCTCGTGTGTGCTGGATCTATCGAAGCCACGACCGCGCACTCCAACTGCGGAGGATCGGTACGGATACTGAACAACTGCGCGGATTGACGCGATTCGAGATATGTCGGCGCCCCGGCCGTGACCCTTGGTTGCCGTTCGCAGGCGTAGTCGGGAAGTTGAAACGGCTCCGGATCAAATGGAGACACCTGGGGACTCAAGAACGGCCAGAAGCCGACCGATGCGGTCGCGTTGCCATAGAACTCCGGCGGCGTCCCGGAAAGTAACGTCAACCACCAGGCGCGACGGATCGTACGTCCCGTGATTGGGGTAGTCCATCCCATCGCCTAACGTTGGGACGCCAGGGATCATTACAGCGCCCGATTCGGCTAACCACCTGACCTCGCTGGGCTCTTGGCCCGGCGGCAAAACTGCCAAGTCCACGCCGCCCAAGTACCTGATGTCCGCCTCTGCGATCCCATCCGCGTGTGCGTGAACGACTCGAAAGTCGATGTGGATGTTCGTGACGGGGATATCCGAAGCGTTTCGAACCATGGCTACAGCGCCGGCGATACCCTCACGAACGAAGCTGGAACCATCGGGCTCTTGCTGCCAATTGGGCAGGAATTCGTGCGGCCACACAGCAACTTGGGCAGCCTGCGCGGTCTGTTCCGCACGGATTCGCAACTCCTCCCTCGCGCGCTCAAGGTTGAAAGCGCCGGCGGCGTAGCGGGCGGCGATGACGGCGGCACCAAAGGCGGCGACCGTCGCAATTGCGGCGACCCAGTCAGCTATCGACCCGTTGTCCATGTCTGCAATCACTCCGGCAGAAACAACAACAACGAGGCCAACGAGAATGCCGCCGGTCAAATTTGCATAGAACTTCTTGGTCGTCACAGCTCAATCGTCTCACCAGTCTGCTGGCAACGAATCCGCCTAGGCGGTGAAACGCGCTTCCCTCGTAGTGCGAACCTGGAGGCTGACGCAGATACGCATTGCTGACCCACCGAGGGCAGTATGGTTACGACTCGCTGTCGGGTGTCGGCTGCGCTTGGTGCTGACGCTTTATGGAGGGCAGGATGGACCCGCTAATTCGAGGCCTGTTCAAACAGTTTCGCGAAGGCCAAGGTCTGGAGCAAATGCGTGAAGATGATGCATTCGAACTCTTCGCGGCCAGCCTTTTGCTTCGGGACGATCTGCTGGACCAGGTAGAGCTATCAGACCTACTGATGGATAAGTCGACCCCGGGCGTAGATGTCGTTCTACTCGAAGTAAACGGACAGATCGTGTCAGGGGCTAACGAGGCCAAGGACCTGTGCGCTGACAGGGCCTCCATTGAGGTATCGCTTCACGTCTTACAAGCAAAAACTTCTACGTCCATTGACTCTGCACAAATCCTCAACATGGGTGACGTGGTCAAACGCCTATGTAGTGGGTCTTCGCCGTTCGACTACCCCAAACTTCAGGGAGTCTCGGAAGCGTTAGGAACAATATTCGAAGACTACGCCGGGAAGCTCAAGGAAAGACCCAGCGTCCATCTTCGCTTCGTTACCTCTGCAAACGATGTAGCCGTAATGGATGACAACGTGCAAGCTCGCGCGCAGACAGTCGAGCGTGAGTTGAGCGGCCTCGCGTTCCTTGGTGACGTCAGTGTTGTCGTATGCGGTGCCACGCGTCTTTACGACGCATCGCGGACGAAGAGCAACGCGAACGAAGCCGACATCGTGTTGGAAAAATCGGTCAATCTTCCAAAGATGCCTGACATAGACCAGGCGATCCTAGGCGTTGTCTCAATTGATCAACTACTCAAGCTCGTCCAGAATGACGACGGCTCACTTGACGAGCGTGTCTTCTACGACAACGTGCGTGGCTTCAAGGGGGAAGATAACGACGTAAATGCGCAGATCTTCAAAACGCTCGAATCTAGTGACCGGGCGCTCCTTCCCGTACTGAACAATGGAGTAACAGTGGTTGCGACTTCATATTCTCCGAAGCCGGGTGACGCTGTCACACTTACGGGATACCAGATCGTGAACGGCTGCCAGACTAGCCACTGTATTCATCTTGCAGAGAGTGCTATCGGCGAAGCTCGGTCAGAAGTGTTCGTGCCGATTCGACTTGTGGTCACTGAAAACAAGGATGTTGCGTCCCGAATCATTCGAGCAACGAACTCTCAAACAGCTGTCAACGACAGCGACTTGGTTGCGCTCACCGAGTTCCAAAAGAAGCTCGAAGAGTACTACCAGCAGGATCAACTTCGGTCGGGGTTGACCTACGAACGTAGGTCTGGACAATTTTACTCGAAGGACGTAACGCGAACGCGGGTAGTAACTATCAGCGAGCAGATGCGTGCTCTTGCGGCCACCTTCCTCGACCTCCCGCATCTCGCTGCCCGATATCCGCAACATCTGTATGACGAAGTCGGCAGGACAATCTTCGAAGCTGGGCACCGGTTTGCGCCCTACGTCGCGTCGGCCTATGCGGCGTACCGTCTGGAATCGGCATTTCGGACTAACCTGGAGTCGGAGTACAAGCCTTTGCGTTACCACATCCTCATGGCGTACAGATATCAGTTGTTTGGGGGCCGATCGGCACCGCTCAACAGCGGCAAGATAGACACTGAGAGCCAGGCGCTTGTTGATTCCTTGCGTACCAACGATTACGTAAGTAAGTTCCGGACGACTGCCGAAACGGTGCTGGCGACCGCGCAAGGACAGACCCCTAGTGCCGACCGACTCAAGAGGTCTCCTTTCACCACTGAATTGGTTGGCGATCTTGTGCGAAAGTGACTATGGGCGTGAAATCCCTTTCTGGCGGTGTTCGGAACGCGGACGACTATAGTATTGGAGGGAACCCGTAGGACCGCTAGGCCGCATTCCTGCTGCTTCCGACCATTGTGTTGCAGGCTTGCCTCAGAGATCGCCTGCGATGAATTGATCGCCCAATGATGCTGCCATGATCGACTGCGCGGCCGCGCGCGTCCGATCCTCGGCGGTGGGCCAGAGGTGGGCGTAGGTGTCGAGTGTCGTGGTGACCTTGGCGTGGCCGAGTGAGCGCTGAACGGTCACAACGTCGCAGCCCGCGGCGATGAGGCCAGAAGCGTAGAAGTGTCGTAGGTCGTGGAGCTTAATGCCGCTCAGTCCGGCGGCCCGCAGCGTCTTTCGCCACCAGTAGCCGACGCTGTTCTGGTGCACCGGACCGTCGCCCTGGCTGAACAGCCACTGCTCGGCCCCGACTGTGCCAACCTCAGAGACGTGCTCGGCGATGAGATCGATCAGACCGTCAGCGAGGTGGACTACTCGTTCTGATCCGTACTTGGGGGCGCGGACCTCAACGGTGGCACCGGGGGCGCGTTGCACCTGCCGGGTGACCTTCAGTTGCTTGCGGACGAAGTCCACGTCGTGGAGCTGGACCCCACAGGCCTCGCCGAGACGAAGTCCCGCGAACGCGCAGAGCGCGATGAAGGTGCGCATCTGGGTGTCGGCGACAACAAGAAGCAAACCGACATCCTCCGGGGTCGGGGTCGTCATGGCAGCGTCGGCTCGACGTCGGCGGGGGAGTCGGACGTTGTCGGTCGGGTCAATGCCGATGACGTGGTCCTTGACGGCTGCGCGGAAGACGGACCGGACGTTCACGTACCGGGTCTTGATCGTGCCGGGAGCGAGTCCAGCAACGACCATCGACTTGATCCAGGTCTCGACGTCCGACCGTCGGATCTGTCGCATCAGCTTGTCGCTGAAAGGGACGGTCCGCGCAGCGAGAGCCATCGCGTAGACGGTTCCCGGCACCCAGACCTGGCGTGCTGACCACTCGCCGTAGAAGGCGGCGAACGTGATCTGTCCGGCCTTCGGATCGGCGTACGTCCCAGTGATGACCGAGGCGGTGATCTGGTCTAGCCAGAACTGGGCGTCGACCTTGCGGTCGAAGTGCCGGGTTCGTTCCTGTCCGGTGTCGTCGCGGTAGCGGGCACGCCATTTCCCGTTGGGGCGGCGCGCGATGTTGCCGGCCATGTGATTCTCCTTCCCGGGGTCCTGCTCGGATGGTCCGCCGGATCAGCGGTGGGCGCACCGCTCAGTCACCGTTCTGTGGACGACGGGACTGTTCGTCGAGCCAGCGCACAACCTCGGTGCGCCAGAAGCGGACGGATCGGCCGATCCGGAATCCGCGTGGTCCTTGGCCGAGGTGACGCCAGTAGCGCACCGTCCCTTCGGGGACGCGGACGAGCTCGGCCACTTCCGCGATCGACATCAGCTCGTCGTCGGCGTGGGGGAGTTCGGTGTGCGAGGTAGGTGCGGTGCTCATGGAGGTTCTCCTTGGTTCGAGTCGATTGGGTGCGGTAGGGGATGACCACAGTGGCCCGGTCACGGTGCCCCAGTGGTCACCCCCGGTAGGGCTTGTGGGGAACGTTCGGGTTTGGCAGGTGTCCCTCCTTGTCCTCGTGGCCCGGGCGAGCCGTCGTCCTTCGCTTCTTTTCACCGGGTGCGCTGCCGAGTCACCGGGTGATCACGGATGGTTCTCTTCGATTGTGCGCGCCCGTCCGCACCACTTTCCGCCCGTCCTACCCCCGCCCGTCCTAGGACGGGCGGGGGCGTCGGGGAGGTGTTTGCGCAGGTCAGAGGGCGCCCGTCCACAAACTTGAAAAAGTTTGGCTGAAGCGGTTGCAGAGCGTCATTTGAGGAGACGCTTGACCGGTTGGTGGTCTCGCGAGAACCGGACGGGCGGTGATAAGGTTGGCTTATGACGCTGCTGGCTGAGTATCTCGATGCTCGGCGCGACGAGGACGTGTCGCGACTGCGTCGAGTCATGGCGTTGCGTGCAATGGTTGCGACCGGAGTGAGCCAACGCCAGATCGCTGATGCTCTGGGGATCTCGCAGCCAGCGGTCAGTCAGCAGTTGAGGCACGCACCGGGGCTGGACCCGATACATCCAGAGACGCTGCTGGCCGCGGCGACGCCAGTGTTGAAGGAATTGGCGGCCGACCATGGCTACAAGCGGCTGGCGGTCTTTGGGTCAGTTGCGCGTGGCGAGGCGCGCCAGGACTCCGATATAGACCTCATCGTGGAAGCGCCATCGGGAACGTCGTCGTTTCAGTTCATCCGGTTCAAGCAGTTGCTTGAGAAGGTTCTCGGTCGAGACATCGATCTGATCTCGTATGGCGGCCTCGCACCGACTTTAGATGACGACATCAGACGTGATGCGGTGCTGTTGTGATGGACCGTAGAGCGGCCAAAGAGCTGCTGCATATCGAGGGCTGGCTCGCCCGTTCCGCCGAGATCGTCGATCGTGGGAAGGACGCCTACCTTTCCGACGCCCTGCTTCAGGAGGCGGGGGACTCGCTGATGATGAAGCTCGGCGAGGCCGCGAATCGTCTTTCGCGCCTCAACGTGCTCGCGCCGGATGGGGTGGAGTGGGCGCTCGCAGTCGCCAACCGCAATTTCATCATCCACCAGTACGACCAGATCAATCGCGGACTGACGTGGGGCACGTTGTCGGTCGATCTGCCGGCTTGGCGCGTGTCGCTGACAAGCCTCGTTGTGAAAGCTAAGGACACGCTCGGCCCGGACTCCGGCTGAGTCTCGCATCAGAAGCCGATGCCCATGCCTTGTCTTGGGGGTTGGGACCAGGGGCGATCGGGCTCAGGTCGCCGGACACCGGTCGTTTCGGGGCGGGCGCGCTGGACGCGCCGACTCGGCTCGACGTACGGGTCGTACTTCGCAGCCTCTTCGGCGGCGAGCAAGGCGGCGTGTGCCGGACCGAGGTCGGCACGGTCGCGGGCGAATGTGAGGATCCATTGCTGACGAGCGTCGGCAAGGTCCTGGGCGACGAGGTGGGCGGTGTTCGCGTCGCGACCACGGGTCATGGCGACGTAGGCCGAGGCAGCGCCGGTGTGTTCGCCGAGCAGCAGGTGGGCGGCGGGAGTGGTGTCGCCTTGGGCCCCGTAGACGGTGGACGCGTAGGCGAGCTCGACGTCGTAGCGGGCGTAGCGGGTGGGGACCTCGCAGGTACCTGCTTTCCCGGCCAGGCGCATCGTGCCGTCATTGGACAGCGCGGTGACGGTCCAGGTGTCGCGGTTGGCCACGCCGAACTCCGCGGCGTTACGCCGAGTGGCCACGCGGTCGCCGACCCCGATCCGGTCGCCATCGGTGGTTATGAGAACCCTGCGGTCGTCCACCTGACCGGCCGTGACGAGTCGCTCGCGGACAGCCTGATTGAGATCAGCCACCTGCTGGCGGGTGTCTGCCACGACGAGCGCGCCGGACGTCGCGGCGTCGTCGGCGAGCGAAGCGGCGCGTGCGGACTCGTCGGGGTAGAGGACGATCTGGCCGCGTTGCACGAGCTGGTCGAACACTGCCTCAGGCTGCTCACCTGAGCGCATGGCAAGGCTGAGGGCTGCATAGTCGGGGTCGGTGAAGCGGTGGACGGTGTCCAGCGTGACGCTCGAGTCTGGTCCGGCCCAGCGTGCGGCGAGGTCGAGCACGCCACCTCGTCCGACCGCGGGAAGCTGGTGACGGTCGCCGACGAGCGCGAGCCGAGCGCCGGTGGTGTCGGCGATGATCGTCAGGGCTCGTGCGGTGTCTTGGTCGAGCATCCCGGCCTCATCGACCAGGAGCAGATCGCCATGACGCAGGCGGGCTTCGGGGGAGGGGTCCGCGGGTTCGCGGGTCCACTGACCGTCCTCGTTCCAGGAGAAGCCGTACTGGTGGGCGAGCCAGGCGGCGGAGTAAGCGCGAGTGCCGATCTCGCTCTGCGCGACCTGGGCGGCCTTCAGCGTGGGAGTGACGACGATCATCCGGTGCCCGAGCTGCTCCAGCACAGACCTGGCGCCGGCCAAGGTGGCCGTCTTGCCCGCTCCGGCGGCACCTTCGACGACGACCAACCGGTGCACGCCGACCAGTGCGCCCACGGCCTGTAGCTGCGTCTCGTCGAGGGCGACGCCGGTGACGGGTTGTGCAACGCCGCCCAAGGAGGCGCGGGTGGCGAACGAGGCGGTGAGGTCGGCCTCGACCTCGAGCACCTCACGGGACGTCAGAGCCCGGATGTGCTCCGGCATCCCATCGCCGTCGACGAGCAGGACGCAGGCCGTTTCCGCTCGTGCGGTCAGATCCTCGGCCAGCTCGGTCCGCACCGACGGGTCGGCGATCAGACCAGTCGCCGCGATGAAGATCTCGACCTGGCCGCGGATGTCGGCGGCGTTCCACGCCGACCGCTTCGCGCCCAGCCGGGACAGCACCCTACTGACCACTGCCTCGCGGTCGAGGGCCCCTGCGCGTGTAACCGGACGTGTTACCGCCGTGGTGGGGGACTGGAATCCGAGCTCGCGCAGGCCCTCGATCCAACGGTCGGTCAAGACCGTGCCGTCGGCGGGGATCACCTTGTCCGGTCGGGCCTCGGACCACGCCCGCCGGTCCCAGGTGCGGAGCAGCTCTGGTCCCGGTTCCTGCTGCGGGTGGTCCCTGCGCCAGTCGGATTCGTAGCGTTCGACGTTCCTCTCGATCTGCCGGGCGCGTGCCGAGAACGATCCGATGTAACCCGATAGTTCGTTCAACTCGCCGGACTGAGGGTCGAGGGTGAAGCCTTTGTCGGCCAGTGCTTGGCGGAACTCCGGGTCGCACATCACGGCTGCGTGACCGATGCCATTGACGGCATCGATCATGTCGCGGACACCGACCGTGTGGAGGCCCCGCCACCGGCCAGCCGCCCATACGCGAGCGTTGATCTGCAGGTGAAGGTGTCGATGTGGATCGCCGGCTCGTGACGTGTAGTGGCGGATGAGAGCGGCTTCGATCCGTTCGACCGGAACTTGAACCTGTCCTCCGCGCGGCCCGACCCGCGTGGTGGCGTGCTCAGCCAGCCAGGCGGTGGTCTCGCGTGCGGCTCGAGCCTGCGCGGCGTCGTAGGCGTCGGCGATGTCGGGGTCGAGCGTCGCCGCGAGCGACCAGGTCTTCGGCCCGTTGACGACCACCTCGACGAACCGCACCGCTGAGGCGTCATGACGTAACCGGCCGCGGGGCTCGCTTGTTACCGGGTCCAGGCCGGCGACCCACGCTTCGTAACCGTCGCCGTCGAGTGCTCCGACGGCCTCGACCCCGTCAGGTGTGGCGACCATCCGTTCGGCCAGGCCGGTGCCCTCGGCCAGGTAGTAGTCGTCGACACGCGCCCGGTCGGCTTCGACGTAGCTGCGGGCAGCACCAGGGCTTCCTCGGTAGACCTTCACACCGCCATGCACGACTCATCACCACCCACGACAACCAACAATCGGCCTGAAAACGCATCGTGGGCCGCCCGTCCTCGGGCGACCCATCTACATCCTTCGTAAAATGCGTGCCGACTGATTTGAAGGGTTCGAGAAGGTCGATTTGGACTGAAATCTCAGTCGTTGCCTGGTTGTTGTTGGCGGTGATTGGAAGTGTCAGTCGCGGCTGGTCTTGGTGCTCAGAGCGTGCTGATTCGCGTGGTGCTCAGAGTCAGCGCTGCTTCGCGCTCGCGAGCGTCCGCAGACGTGGCGGGATCGACGGCCGCCAGTAGGTCCGGGTCGTGGTCTGCGATCGTCTTGACCTTGTCGAGGTGATCGGTGCAGCGGACGGAGATCGTTCCTCGGCTGGCTCGCAGGTGGAAGCAGGAGACCAGGTCGTCCAGTAGGTCACCTCGGAGGTAGCCGTCGATGCCCTGCGCGATGGTGGAGTTGCCGACCGATCCGGATCCGCGCACGAGTTCGTCAGCGACCCGGCCAGCAACAGGACGGTGCCCGTCGAACTCATGATGGGTGGCTCGATTCCGAACTCGAGACACCAGTTCGGTGGAGTTGATGGTCCGGATTTGCTTCTTGAGCCGGGATGCCTGTGATGCTCCAAGCCATGAGGCGTCAGTATCGGCGAGCAAGCTGACCGCGGCCCACGCAGTCTTTTCGTCCCACACCCGTCGCTGGACCGTTCCACGGCGCCGCAGGAAGGTCGACACCGAATCGGCTTCGATGACGCCGCGGGCGACCAGCGCGATGCTGCCGTCGCCGGCGAGGTTTCGCACCCGGCGTTGGGACACACCGATGCGATCGGCAGCCTCAGCGACGGAAAGGAAATCCATGACCGATAGTTTCCGAATCAGGAAACTATCGGTCATGTGGTTTGTGTACGGAACGCGCAGACTTGACGGGACAGGAATGCTCTAGCTCGCGTTTAGTCGGGGCTAGCGGGCTCGCACGCGACCACTCGACATCCAAAGGATGGCGTATGAGTTGGCAACGCTCCCGACGTATTCCTCGCTCGTAGGCGAGCCGTTTCGACCAGGCTGACACAGGGATGGCGTGGCCCTCTGGGAAATCTGAACCGAACCCTAGGGTGAGCTTGCGTTGGGGACTCACGCGGGCGGCTCGGTCCGGGCGCCCTGGGTTCTAACGATAGCGTTGCCGGCTCGAACACCTTCCGCACAAACTAACTGTTCATCACATGATGCCGACGAAGATCCGCTCAGTCTCGGCTGTCAGTCCATCGGCTTGACGTGGGCGTCGATGAAAGCGATTTCTTCAGGGTCGAGACCGTACTTGGCATAGAGCTGGGCATCGATCTCGGGGAGCGACTTGGTCCAGTCGATGTCCGAGGCGGACGTGAAGTCCTGTTTCGGGACGTACTTCCATGTGCTGCGCGGGTTGTGCTGCGTGACCTTAAGGATGCCGAGAATCACTCGCGCGAACTTCGACTGGATGTATTTGAGGCACGCTTCGCCTTCGGCCCTTGTGTCGAAGGAGCCGATGCTGATGAAGGTCTGAGTTACGCCTACCCCCGGTTCCAGGAGGAGCGAGTATCCGGTGACAAGGGCGGGTTTGTTACCTAGCATCCCGCCTGCGTTTCGAGATGCAGGGACGGCGACCTTGTACTTGTCGAGGCTCTCAGGCCCTTCGATATAGTCCCGGCGGACCCAACGGTAGACGCGCTTGGTGTCGGCCAACCCATACATCCGTGCGTACTCGCGCCCATCATCGGGTCGCTCTGCATGGAACACCGGCAGCGTGAACGCACTCGTCACCAACTTGTATCGTTCGGAGTTAGGTAACTGAGCTTCGACTTCGGGATTCTCTTCGTGCATGCGCTCGGTATACCGGTAGGACCGCGAACTCGTGAACTCGAGCGACGCAATGGACTCGTGGGGTGCTTCGACAACCTTGTGATGAATTGCGTTCAGTTCTGCGAACATGGAGAACACCCCGATCGGTTCCCCTTCTCGCGACTCGTCGCGGTAGGTCACGGCAACTCCGCCCATAATTTCCGTGCCCGGGAAGAGATCGTCACTGTTCGGGACGTAGTGCGGAACACTGAGGTGCGGGTCAGCGAGCATCTTCGCGTTCCATGCCTTCGGCGTTTGGCCGGCATTGAACAAGAAGCGCGCTGGAGTGATGAGTACAGCCTTCTCCGCGACCTCGTAGGCCGCGTCCATGAATAGGTTGTAGACGGGCGTGGCGAAACGTCCGCCGCCCTCCGTCTCTTCCTGGTACGGAGGGTTACCGACAACAACATCGAACTTCTTGGTCATGTCAGTCGTCTCCAAGCATTTCGGCGGTGATCTTGGCGCGTTCTTCGGATGTCATGTAGGCGAGATTGCCGACCCGGAAGTGCCCGGAGCCCTCAATCCAGGTCTTGCGTTCTTCGACGCCGCCTGAGACGCCTTCGATAGTGATGCGGTGCAGAATTTCGTTGTGGCTCATCTCGTAGATCTGCGAGGTGAGGATGTGGCGCAGGCGTTCGTCCTGGTCGGGGATCGTTTCGGCGAGGCCTGTGTCGAGCCGGCGGACGAACTCCATGACGAAGAGTCCGGCTGTTGAGAATGGGTCGGCGAAAGTCTTTGTCGGGTCGCTGAAGATGCCTGGGTTTTCTAACTCGAGCGTGTCGACCATCCTCATGACGACTGCCTTCGGGGTGAAGACCAGGGAGGTCTTCTGCTGCGGGACGTAGGCGAAGATGTCCTCGGTGAGAGCTGGGTTGAAGTAGTCGGCGAGGTCTTCCTTCTTGGTGAGGAACTCTTGGATGGCCTGATTGAACACGTCCTCGTCGAACAGACCGGGGATCGTGGTGACGGTGCCGTCATCTTCGGTGACTGTTTGACCGTCGCGCAGGGTGCGGAACTCTGCCTCGCTGATGCCGGTGATCTCCTCGAACACGTCGTCCGGGGTGTAGTCGTCGAAGTTGCCGAGACGCATGTCCCGGTGGCCGTACGCCATGAGGAACATCGGGATGGTGCGGGCGAATCCGCGGAGGTGGCTCCGCGCGTCGTCCATCGACTTGTCGGCCTGCTTCTGGACCTTCTTGGTCTCCTCGCGGGTCACCACCTCCGGGACGATCTTGTTCATCGTCTCCTGGACGATGTCCAAAATGTTCGCCTGGAAGGACGACTCGGCCTCAACGCGTTTGATCTCGACTGCTTGCGCTTCGGCCTCGGTGGCCGCCTCAGCGGCCTCGTCCTCGAGGTGCTGCTGGGCAATGGTGTGCTCGGCGTAGGCGCGCTCGACCTCGGCCTTCACCTTGGCCTCGGTCGTTTTGGTGTCGCGCGCGACCTGTGCCGCTGTGAGCCCGTAGGACTCCTGGAGTTCGGTGCGCTTGGTGCTCGTCTCCGAGGTGACGGCCTCGGCGATTCTTGCCGCCGCTGTACTGGCGGGTGTATTGGGATCGACGGGTGGGAACGACTCGGCCGACCATATCGGCTTGCCGAGCTCGGCGACCTTCGGGTTGATGACGGTGTCGGCATCGACCTTGACGTTGCCGTCGCTATCGGTGATTGGCGGCGGGTGAGGGAGGTCTAGGGCCTGCCCAGTGCGAACCTTGCCCTGCTTGGCTGTGGGCAGCTTGTCGAGGATGTTCTTAACGTGCTCGCTGTACCGGAAGATGGCACCCACGTTCGCGAAGAGCAGGTTTGAGAGGAAGCCGCGTCGGACGACCTCTCGTGCTTTGAAAACCCGCGGGAACGTGAGCACCTGAGCGGCGTCGAGCTCGATCATTCGTCCCTCAGAGTCCTCGCCGAGAACGGGGAAGAAGTTCAGCAGCCGCCGAATGTTGTCCTGGCGCTCGCTGCTGTCTACGGGCGGGTGTAGGGCGAGGTTGTTGGCGAACTCGTCGAAGATGGTCAGTGTGCGTTCCGGGGCGAAGTCGAAGATGTAGGCGTTCTTCTTCTGAAGGACGGCGTTGTCGCTGCGGACAAATGTGTGAGGGTTTTGTGCGCGGAATGCCGCCTGCGTGTAGAGCGCCGGCGAGGAGATGTTGGAAAGCATGATGACCGCGGTCCACTCGGGGACCGTGACGCCTGTAGTGAGCTGGCCGACCGAGAGTGTGATCGTCTTGCCTCCGACGGCCTCCGTCCTCTTGATCGCCTCCTTGACCCTGTCCAGGGACTTGGCGGTGCTGGCGTCGTTGCTTGTCTCGTCGAGAGACTCGTCGTTGGCGGAGCGACCGTCGCCGGCGGCCAAGATGATCGTGTAGTCCTTGAAGACGTCGTGCTTCTTCAGCAACCGTTCGAGGGCTTTGGCAGAGGAGACGCGGTTGAGGAGCCAGAACGAGTGGCGGATCTCGTCACGGAGCTCGCGCGTGGAGAACGGGTACTTCTCGTTGGTCGTCAGGGTGTCGAGAAACTTGGAGACCTCGGCCTCATGCTCGAAAAAGCCGTTGTCCTTCGTTCGGAAAAACTCGGCCAAGTCGAACGTATAGTCGACGTTTGCCTCGTCCTCCTCTAGAGCCACACCCTCAGCGAGGCGGTCGGCGACCATGCGAGACAGCTGGTAGGTCAGCAGGTTGAGCGTCGGCAATGTGGCGTACGGGTTGTCCTGCGAGTCGTCCGACCACTGGTCGCGGGCGGTCTGCTCGTCCTCGTAGGTCCAGTTGAAAATCTGGTCCTCGGTGAAGCGGCCAGACGCCAGCGCCTTGAAGGGTGTGCCCGACAAGTGAAGGGTGTGGCTGCGCTTGATCTGGTCGAACGCGATGTCGGTCTTCGTTGTGTCGATGCCCTCGTGGGCCTCGTCGATGATGAGCAGGTCCCATTCCATCTCAGCGATGTGCTTGAGCTTGGCGTAGCTGCCACCGAAGTACTGCGACCCTTTGATGTCCTGCAGCGACACAAACTCGATGATGCGCGGGCCGCCGTCGACGTTCTGCGCGACGTAAGCACGCCATTGCTCGCGCGTCATTGGGGAACGCTCGGACAGGGACGAGGACTCGGAGACAAACTGGTAGGTCGTCTGATGACCGATGAACCGCTGGTAGTCGTCGTACCAAGAGTTGGCGATCGCCGGCCGGTTCGTCACGATGAGCGCCCTGCGAACGTCCATATCCCGCAGGAGCTGGTAGGTCGTCAGCGTTTTTCCGAACCGAGGCTTGGCGTTCCAGAGGACCTCACCCTCACCAGCTTTGAGAGCAGTCACAGCCTGCGCGACTGCTGCTTGCTGCTCAGGGCGGAGCTTGTAGTCGTCCTGGGACTCGCCAGGCGGTGTGACGAACGACTTCGAGGCGAACTCGAAGAAATACTCTTGCGACAATTTGGGTGCACTTGCAAACTCATGCCACTCGGTACGGTGCGGGGAACTCACAGGGTCGTACTCGCGTTTTATCCCTTGCTGCTTGAGGAACGCGTGGAAGTCGCTGTCGCGAAATGCTCCGCCGTCCTCGGTCATGAACGTCGCTCGATACGCCCAGACTTTGATCTTCTTGACGTTGAGTTGGCTAGCTTGTTGAGCGATCCGGGTGTCCGAGTCCTGCTCGGTGTATCCGATCTTCTCCCAACCGTCGTACTTGGGAATGTCAGGTGTTTTCCACGAATAGATGTACGGGACAACCTCGCGGAAGGTCTCGATCTTGGGACTGCCCATCAGCGCGGAACCTCTCTGTGCACTTGGTCGATCGGGCATGGCGAGAACGGGTTCTTCTGGCCGAGGTCAAACAGGTCGAAGAGATCCTCATGACCCTTCGCCTGCTTGCGGAGCGACTCAAGGGAAAACGTCTCGCGCTGAACAAAACCGGGTTTGCCGTCCACGCGGTGCCACCATGAGAAGGTGATGAGCTCCTGACTGGCCCCGAGCCCGTTCCCATCGACCAAGTAGCCGCTGAGCATATTGCCGCGAACCACGTTCGCCTCTACCAAGACGGCGGCGGCGCGCATCAGGTCGGTGCTCAAGTCAGAAGGAAGGCCGTGGCCTGAGTGGAAATTCCTGAACTCTTCAAGCATGGCAACGTGGGCGGCCGCGTGGTTGTCCTCGAGCAGCTCGATCCCGTAGATCGAGGCGAGCGCAAATAGAGACTCAGTTGGCCAGGCCTCCTGCGGGTAGTGGGCTGCCAATGCCCGCAGCTTGCGATGCAAAATCGCAACGAGGAAATTGCCATCTCCCGCGGCGGGTTCAAGGAACGTCTTGTCGACGAAGTCAGGTCCCACCTCCAACTCGTTTCGCACCAAGTCGAGCATCTGGTCAACCATGTGGCGCGGCGTGAAGACTTCCCCGTAGACCCTCACGCGATTCCGCGACTTCACCACTAGCTCCTCGGAAATCTCTGCGGTCACCGTCACCCTTCGATTCCAAGTCAGTCCTTCTCGGCCGGAACCGAGTTCTGGTGCTATGGGTGCACGTTAGCGGGAGGCGTCCATCTGAGGCCGCTACCTAGCCATCCTGCCCTCTACAGTCGTCCAACGGGTGGAGATGTGCCATGGAATCGCGCGTGGGACGAGATTTATGTCGAACGAGTGCGCGGAGCTGTCTGGATTTCTCGAAAGTGTTCGCTCCGGCCCGCCCGTCTCGCTCATAGGAGTGCTGTCTTGGCCCTGACCGAACTTAGCAGTGTCCAGAAGGCGACAGTCGTCGGGCTCGTTGATGCCGGGCGACCCCCTCTTCCTGGGGCCGAGGCGTAGCGTCCGATGTCCCGCAGAGGCTCATTGAACGGTCCGCAGCGGTCCGCAAACAGTCCGCAAGAGGCCCGAAAACAGCCTGTCAAAGCCGGTTTCGATCATTGGAGACCAACGATCTGGAAATCACGTTTCCGCGGGTAGAGGCTTTTTCTCTCTGTTTTCAACACTTTCTGTTAAGCGGAAAGTTCATTCCGCTTCAACGTCTGAGTCGATGTCTGACGGCTGACCCGCGCGTCCGGGAACGTCCCCGCGGCCGGCAGCGCCGAAATCATGCAACCATCCGAGGGTGGTGCACGAACCACATGGTATGGATCCCGGCGCCGCCCTCGGCATCCGCCTCGCCCAGCAGGACGAGGGGGCCTTGGCGGACGTGTACGCGGCGTACGGGTCCAGCCTCCGCTCGTACCTGAGCCGGTTCGTCGGGCCCGACGAGGCGGACGACGTGCTCCAGCGGACGATGCTCGACGTCTGGCTGTGCGCCGGGCGGTACGACACCTCGCAGCGACTCAGCACGTGGCTGTTCATGATCGCCCACCGGCGTGCGGTCGACACGCTGCGCGCCAGGCGGCACGACATCGTCGACGTCGACCTGGCCCGTGACCTCGTCGGCGAGGACGGACGGGAGACGGCCGAGCGTCACGCCGACGCGGCCGAGGTGCGGGTCGCGATGAACCGGCTGCCCGAGCACGAGCGGATCGTGCTCGAGCTGGTCTACTTCAGCGGCCTGACCCACCGCGAGATCGCCGACCGGCTCGACGTCCCCCAGGGGACGGTCAAGGCCCGCGCCTCGCGCGGCACCCACCGACTCAGCGCCTTGATCCGCGCCGTCGACACCTACGCGGGAGCATCATGACCTCGGCCGACCACTCCATCGACCTCGGCGGGCTGCTGCGCGGGGAGCTCACGAACGCCGCGGTCGTCCGCGCCTCCGAGCACCTCGACGACTGCGCGCCGTGCCTCGAGGAGCTCGCGGACCTCGCGGTGGGGCACTCGCTGCTGACGTCGGCGTCCCGGCGGCTCGGGCCCGCGGTGCCGGATCCCGCGCCTCTCCCTCCGCTGCCGACCGATCTGTCGCGCCGTCGCCGACCACGCAGACGCGTCCTGCTGGCCGTCGCCGCGGCGCTCGTGGTGGGTGTCGCCGCAGGTGTCGCCACGATCGGCTCCGACGCCGGACCGGACGCCGGGGGAGCGCCGATCGCGACGGCGAGGCTCGAACCGTTCGCCGGGTCGGCCACCGGCGTCGTCCTGATGGCGCACGACACCGCGTCGACGACCCGCATGACGATCGAGGCCGACCGTCTGCCGGTCGTGGACGGCGGCCGCTTCTACTACGCGTGGCTGCTGGACCCCACCACCAACAAGATGCTGCCGCTCGGGCAGATCGGCGTCGGGGACGCCTCCACGTTCACGCTGCCCGACGACCTCGTGGCGAGCTACAGCGCCGTCGACATCAGTCTCCAGGAGGACAACGGCGACCCCGCCCACTCCGTCACGTCCGTCCTTCGCGCCTCGTACGACTCGGGGTCGATCTGACCCCGAGCACCTCACCCCCCGGAAGGAAGAACCCATGAAGATCCGCACCCTCAGCACAGCCGTCGCCGCAGGTCTGGCACTGACGCTGGTCAGCCCGGCCGGCCCCGCCGGTGCCGCGAGCCACACGCCTCGGGGCACCGACAGCCTCGCCGGCGTGCTGGCCGCCGACGGCGCCGGCTACGACCGCAACTGGTCCGACTACGACATCCTCGACAAGGCCGTGACGACGGTGCTCGCGGCCAAGCCGGGCAGCCCGGTCGCGGTCCTCGCCGACGGCAGGACGGCGCTGACCGCCTTCCTGCCGAAGGACGTCGCGTTCCGCCGACTGGTGCTCGACCTGACGGGCCGCAAGCTGAGCAAGGAGAAGTCCGTGTTCAGGGTGCTGGCCGGGGTGGCCGACGTCGACACGCTCGAGGCCGTGCTGCTCTACCACGTCGTGCCGGGCGCGACGATCACCTACCGGCAGGCGCAGAAGGCGAACGGCGCCACCCTGGCGACGGCCCTGACCGATGCCGACCTGCGCGTCGCGGTGCGACGCGGTGCCGTCCACCTGCGCGACGACGACCCGAACGACCGCGATCCGCGCGTCATCGCGTCCTCGAGCGACATCAACAAGGGCAACCGGCAGATCGCGCACGGCATCAACCGCGTGCTGCGACCGCTCGACCTCTGAACGACGCGGGAGCGCGGTCCCGGGTGGCTCCGGGACCGCGCCGGCCCGTGAGGACGGTGCTGCGTCGCGCGACGCGAGAGGCTCCTGCTTCTCGGACGTGTTGAAGCTTCGCGCGAGGCGTGGCAGTCTGGTCGGTTGCCTCGCCTGAGTGCGCGACCGACCAGAGGGTCGGTCCTCGATCTTCAGAGAGTGGCCACGTCATGTCGAGACCCCGCCGCAAGACCTCGCCCCCGTACGTCCGACCGCTGCGGTTCGAGATCAGCGAGCAGGGTGTCATCGGGTACCCGATCCTCACGCCGTACCCGGTCGGTGGATCGATCGAGGACTGGCCGACCCTCACGCTGCCCCGGACGCAGGTCGACGGTGCGGATGACGCGTCGGTCGCCGAAGCGGCCGAGAGCGGCGACCTGACCGACCTGAGACTGAGCGACGGAGGCGTGCCGTACACGCGCCACGCCCTCGTCGAGTCGTTCGACTACTCGTTGGTGCCCCTCCCGACGCTCACCCTGGACATCGAGCCCGTCCCACCGAGCTCGCGACCCGCGAGGCTGCGGTTCGTCGACGCCGTCATCTCCGACTGGACGACCGACAAGGACCACGAACCCGGGCAGCCCCACAACGAGCTGTGCGAGCTGACCTGGGACGGGGCGCAGACGTTCCTCCTCGAGTTCTTCTCGTTCAAGATCCTCCTGAGGGCCGCGCGGCTCGAGGTGGGCCACGCGATCACCTCGTGAGCCCGTCCGCGTCTACGGTCATGGTCCATGAGCGACCCACCGCCGGCGGACGAGAAGCGCATGCTCCTGCGGTTCGCCGGCACCTGCCGGGTGTGCGGGATCGACATCCCGGCCAGGACCCCGGCGGTCTACGAGCGGTCCACCAGGACGGTTCGCTGCCTCGCGCACGACGAGAGGCACGACGTCCCTGCCGTTGATGGGCCCCTCGACGTCGGGACGCCCGGCGCATCGGCACGCCGCGAGTTCGAGCGTCGACGAGATGGCCGCGAGCGACGGCTGCGTGCCAGGTACCCGAGGATCGGCGGCTTCCTGCTCGCGGTGTCGGACGAGCCTCAGTCGACCGCCGCCTGGAACACCGGTGCCCTGGGGGAGGAGCGCCTCGGCAATCGGCTGAACGAGCTGGCGTCCGACCGTCTGCGGGTGCTGCACGACCGCCGTGTCCCTGGGTCTCGGGCCAACATCGACCACCTCGCCGTGACACCGACCGGGATCTACGTCATCGATGCGAAGAAGTACGCCGGTCGTCCGCGGCTGAGAGTCGAGGGCGGCGTGCTGAGGCCCCGGGTCGAGAAGCTGGTCGTCGGTTCTCGTGACTGCACCAAGCTCGTCGACGGGGTGCTGAAGCAGGTCGACGTCGTGAGAGAAGCCATCGGGGACGACGTCGCCGTGCACGCGGTGCTCTGCTTCGTCGAGGCCGACTGGCCGCTCATCGGCGGTTCGTTCACCACGCGCGGGGTCTCGGTCCTCTGGCCGCGGAAGCTCTACCCTCTCCTCGCGGCTGACGGATCGATGACGCTCGACGCCGTCGAGCGGACTCATCGTGACCTCGCCGCGGCTCTGCGGCCGGCGTGAGGAGCCGCGGGTCGGCCGCGTCGGCGTCAGTTCATCGGCCAGACGACGCCCGCGGTCGAGGGTTGTTGTGCGAAACACGCTGTTACGATCGCGCGATGCTGAGGCAAACTCTGGCGTGCGGGATCGGCGCCGTGATCGTGGCGATCGGTGCAGCGTGCGACGCGAGCAGCGAGGGTGACGCCGGCGCGGGATCGTGCGACGCGGCCGACCCGGCGGTGGTCAAGCAGATCATGGCGGGCGCGCGGACCGACTTCCGTCCGACCCTGGCCGATGGAAGCCCCGGTGTGCTGATCGAACGTCTGGAGCCGCTCGACGCCAGTGTCGCGAAGCTGCCCGAGAAGGATCGCGAGTTCGGTGCCGACCAGCTCGTCGCTCTGCAGGTCTCGGTGGTCCTCGGCGGCGAGGACACGTCGGGGGGCATCGGCGGATTCGACGGACCCGTCTACTTCGCGCTGGACGCGGAGGGGAAGCTCCTGGGACCCGTCGGCCAGTTCACCGCATCCCAGTTCGACCTCGAGTCGCCCGCCGACGCCGATTGGCTGAGCTGGGGAGACAAGGTCGAGAGCACCGAGCTCGGCTTCGACCTGGCCGACTGCGTCAAGCCGAGCTGACCCCACCGCCGCCGAGGAGCGACATGCCGTACGAGTCCGGGAGCAGCGCGACCCTGCTCTGGCAGGGCCTCTTCGCGGCCGCTGCGATGTGGTCGGTCCGTGGCTCGGTCGCGGTGAGGATCGCACCAGCGCGTGGGCGAGCCCTCGCGAGAGCCGGCACACGTCAGCGATGGTTCTTCGGGACGGCGTGGGCCGTCGGCGTCGCGCTGATCGCGGCGGGAGCGGTGCTGAACGTCGTCAACGGCTACTGGTGGTTGGCCGCGATGCTCGCGGTGGCGGCGACGAGCTGGGGTTGCGCCCTCGTCGAGAACGTGCGTCGACGCGACGACCCGCCCGGCGGCGGCCGGCCCTGGCCGAGGGCGTACCGGTACGTGTCGAACGCGGGCCTGGCGAGCTGGGCGCTGCTCATCACCGCGTGGGTCGGGGCGGACCTGCTCGACGGTGACTGGCTGGACGCCCTGCCCGGTCTGGCCGGCTGGTGCGTGTTCGTCGTGGCGGTCACCGTCGCGGCGGTTCGATCGCGACGTGCGGCGCAGGAGCACCGCGAGGCCCCACCCTTGCGGCGGGACGCCGGGCACGGTGAGCTGCGCCTGCGTCGACCCTCGAACCGATGGGCGTTCGGGCTGGTCCTGGCCGTGCACGTCGACGCGCACCTGGTCGCCGAGCTGCGGGCGGGGGAGTCGACCTCGGTCCGGGTCGAGGCAGGCGAGCACGACCTGGCCTTCGTCGTCGACAGGATGGGTCTCGCGGTCCACCGGGTCGACGTCCCAGCAGGCGAGTCGGTCGAGGCCGAGCTCGTCCTGGACGAGAACGACGTCACGCTGGCCCGGATACCCGACGGTCCGCTGGTCGTCCGCCTGACGCCCTAGTCGGTCCTGTGCTGCTCGGCGATCCACGTGTGGTCGACGATCGCGGCGCCGACGGCGGCGCGCAGCGCGGTGCTGTCAGCGCTTCGGTAGAGGTCGCGCGAGTAGTACGGCGACTCCTCGCGGTAGGGGCCGCTGTGGTGGACGCGGTGGGCGAGGTCGGAGAGGTACGCGTGACCGCCGGCCCGGTACGCGTCCCGTTCGGAGTCGTCGAGCCTGATGAGCGCCGAGGTGTCGATCAGCGCGCTGTAGCTGTAGCGGGCGTCGAGCAGGAGGACGTCGTCCTGCTCGACCAGGAACCACGCGCCGGGCTCGTGGTCGACGTAACGCATCACGGGCTCCATCCTCGTTTCAGCCGGCCGCGGGACGTGGTGGCGCGTGGAAGACCGTGCGGTGCAGCAGGTCGTCGTTCTCGACGAGCCAGTCGGTGACGCGCCACATGTCAGGCAGCAGCGGGTGCTGCAGCGCCGCTTCCCGGTCGATGGCCCGGCCCATGATCGCCCCGGAGTGTCGGAGCGGCGGGACGAGCGACGCGGCGATCTCGGCCTGCCCGTCGACGTGGCCGTACCGGCAGCCGAACGTCACGTTGTCGTCGTGGTCGGGCCCGGCGAACGACCCCATGACGACGTCGACGTACGTCTCGTAGGTGTGGGGGTACCAGTCGGCGAAGTAGACCGCGTGCGGCCTCCCGCCCAGCTGCACGAAGCCCGTCCGGCCCTCGTGCTCCTCGCCGCAGTCGTCACAGGTCTGGAACCGCTGATCGGGGGTGCCGTCGAAGGTGAACTCCGCGTCGGCCCCCACCCCGGTCCTGCGCCCCCACCGCTTCACGACGTCACCCGTGCCGGGCGACGTCGGCGGCGAGCAGGGCGGGCCACGTCTCGAGGTCGGCACGGGTCTCGGCGACCGCGAGCGTCGCCGACGGCATCAGGTCGACCAGGGCCATCGCGGTCGAGAGGGGATGCGCCGGGTCGTCGACCCACGCGAGGATCGAGGTCGGGACGTCGACGGTCGCGATGTCCTCGGCCGATGGCAGGTCGCTCGCCGCGGCTCCGCGGAACAGCGACGGCAGCAGGTCGATGTCGACGTCGGGACGGGTCTCGGGCAGGCCCGCGGTCGCGGGCGGGACGGGCGCGAGTCGTCCGGCCTCGACGAACACGTCGACGCCCTGCTCCTCGATCAGCAGGGCCGCGGCGCGGTAGTCGTCGCCCTTCGCGGCGCGGGTCGCCCACGCGGTGGGTGGCACGAGGAGGGTCAACCCGCTGAACCGCTCGGGCTCGCGGACGGCCGCGTGCAGCAGCGTCGCGGTGCCCATCGACGGCCCGACCCCGTGCACCTGCTCGTCGGGGAAGAACGCGTCGAGCAGTCGCAGCAGGTCGTCGGCGAGGTGGTCCCACCGGTAGTCGTCGGGCTCGGGCCGGCCCGTCGATCGTCCGTGCCCGCGAGCGTCGTAGCGCAGCAGCCGCGTGCCGCTGAGCCCCCGCCCGAGGTCGAGGTCGAGCAGCCGGTCGCGCGAGCGGCTCGACGTGAGCCCGTGCAGCTGGACGACGGCGTGACCGCCCTCGTCGCTGAGGTCGACGGCCAGGTCGGCTCCCGGGACCGCGAAGGTGCTCACGACGGCTAGGGTATCGGCCATGCGACTGACCAACGTCGCCCATCTGCGCCTCCCCTTCGGACGACTGATGGGGTACGACGTGAGGGTGTCCGAGCCGGGCCGACCGCTCACGGTGTCGTTCGACCAGCGCCGGCACGTCGGCGCGGGCGACCGTCCGGGCTCGTGGATGGCGATCTCGTTCCGTCTGCGCGAGCCGGTGCCGCGCGACGCGCTGGCCGAGGCCTGGCTCGCGGTGGTCGCGCGCCACGGCACGCTGCGCTCGACCTTCGTGCCCGGGGACGACGGCGAGCCGCGGCTGCACGAGGTCGAGGTCTCGGCGGGCGGCTGGGTCGAGCACCCCGTCGCGGCAGGCCAGTCGGTCAACGACGCGCTGCGCGACCAGCTCGACAGCGCCTGCACCCCGTACGCGTCGCCGTCGCACCGGCTCAGCGTGCTCGAGACCGCCGCCGGCCCCACGATCGTCGTCGCGGCCGACCACTCGCACGTCGACATGTGGTCGATGCTCGTGATCGTCCGCGACCTGCTCGCGGCGCTCGCGGACGTCCGAACGGGTCGCGCGCCCGCCCTGGCCGAGGCGCCCGCCTTCGCCGAGCACTCCGCGGCCCTGCAGCAGCGCCCAGCCGCACCGGACGACGTGCACCGTCGCTGGCGCGAGATCATCGACGGCAGCGGCGGGACGATGCCGCGCTTCGCGCTGCCGCTCGGCGATCCGGTGCCGCAGCCCGAGCGGGTCGAGGTGCGCGACGTGCTCGACGTCGACGACAGTGCCGCGTTCTCGGCGCAGGCCCGCGCCGAGAACGTCTCGACCCTGGCCCTCGCGGTGTCGGCGATGACGGACGTGACCCGCGAGCTGGCGGGCACGTCGCTGCGGGCGGTGTTCCCGGTGCACAGCCGGTACGAGTCGACGTGGCACGACTCGGTCGGCTGGTTCATCACCAACTCGGTCCTCGAGTCGGCCGACGCCGACCCGCGTGCCTGCGCCGCGGCCGTCAAGGAGGCCGTGCAGCTCGGCTCGTGGCCGCTCGAGGACGTCCTGGCGCCGTGGGGCGGCATGCCCGAGGCCCCCGGCATGTTCGCGATCTCGTGGCTCGACCTGCGTCGCCTGCCGGTGCGGGTCGACGCGGCGGGGCTCGAGGCGCAGTACATCGGAGCGGCGATCCGCACCGACGGCGTCATGCTGTGGTTCATCCTCGACGAGAGCGGCCTGCACCTGCGCTGCCGCTACCCCGACACCGACGAGGCGCGCACGCACGTCGGCGGCTGGCTCGACCTGCTGGTCGAGCGGCTGCGGGGCGTGGCGCACTCGTCGGCGGGCAGCCGGCTCGACGTCGACGACCGACGGTTCCGGGTGCAGCGGGCCGTCCGGGCCGACGTTCCCGCCGTCGTCGCGCTGCTGGCCGACGACGAGCTGGGTCGCGCCCGTGAGGGCGCGGAGGAGGCCCGGTACGAGACCGCCTTCGACGTCGTCGCGCGCGACACGTCGCAGTACCTCGCCGTCGTGCGGGACGAGGCCGACGTCGTGGTGGCGACGATGCAGCTGACGATCATCCCGGGCCTGCTGCGATCGGGCACGACGCGGCTGCAGATCGAGGGCCTGCGGGTCGCCGCCGGCGAGCGGTCGCGCGGGCTCGGCGCGGCGATGCTCCGGTGGGCCCACGAGCACGGACGTGCCAGGGGTGCGTCGCTGGCGCAGGTCACGACCGACGAGGTGCGCGAGCGGGCCCGGACGTTCTACGAGCGGCTCGGCTACGAGACCAGCCACGTGGGTCTGAAGCGGAGCCTCTGACGCGGACGCTCCGAGGCGTCCGCGCCTCCGGGGTCAGTGCAGGCCGGGCCATGCGTCGCGCGGCCGCGCGCAGGCGTCCTCGGGGGAGCAGCGCGACGTCCGGACAGGCCGAGAGGCCCTCGCCGCGGGGTGGGCAGGGCCTCTGGGAAGAACCGGTATCGCCCCGTGGAAAAGGCGGGGCGAGCCCGACCCCTCGAGCCTACGGCGGCAGCCCTCGCACGTCAGCCGGATCAGTCGGACTAGTCCTTTGGGATGGTCTTTCGGTCGTTCTTCGCGATCTCTCAGAATTCAGTCGTTGGAGGCGAAAACGGAGGTTACGCTTCCTGCGCACCATCGAGGGGATCGGTGTCTCGCGGTCGCGCTGATCCGTCGCGCACGCCGTCTGGCAGGTCCCCGGTTCGGGTGCATCCGATCGGGAGGTCTCCTTCCGCGACAGGAAGAGATGGCCATGAAGACCGCCACGTTCACCCGCTCGCTGGGGCTCGGCGTCACCGCCGCGCTCGTCGCGACCGCATTCCCCTTCACCGCAGCCTCGGCCGCTGCGCCGTACACGTTGACCGCGCTGTCGGTGGACGGCGACACCTTCCAGCCGAGCGAGTACGACGCGAAGGACATCACCGTCCAGGTCAAGGACGCCGCGGGCGACGTCGACGTCGACGACGCGCAGGACCTCACCTACTCGTGGTCGGTCACGCCGCTCGGCGGCGGCTCCGCGGTGCGGTTCCCGACCTCGGGCGACGCCACGCAGGCCACCGACACCGCGGGCTCGTTCGACGTGGACCTGCCCAAGGCCGGCGCCGGCACCTACACGCTGAGCGCGGGTCTCACCGCGACCGCCACGGGCGGCGACGGCGTCGCGGCGACGGCGCTGCGCACCTTCACGGTCGGCGAGGGCAGCACTGCCGTCGTGACCGCCCTGTCCACGGGCAAGCCCGGCGTCGCGCAGTCCGGCACCGTGACGGTCCAGGACGCCGACGGCAAGGCCTACGACGAGCAGCTCGTCACGCTCAGCCTCGACCACGGCTTCTTCACCCCGGCGACCTCGAAGGCTCCGAACGGCTCGCGAGCCGGCGACCTCGAGGACGACGGCGCCACGCTGACGGTCACGACCGACAGCAAGGGCACGGTCGACTTCTCGGTCGGCATCGCCCGCGACGCCGGCTTCGACGACGACGCCAAGGTCGACTCGACCGTGACGGTCGCCGGCGCCAAGACGTCCGGCACCGCCGCCGCCTGGAGCACCGCGAACCCGCTGAACGGGCAGGTCGCGGTCCGGCTGGCGCCCGCCAGCGTGCAGGACGGACCGGTCGCCCCGACGCTGGCCGGCAACCGCACCTTCTACGACGCCTTCGCGCTCGACCAGTTCGGCAACCCCGTCGACGGCGCCGAGCTCGAGCTGTCCTACCCCGGCAGCCTCAACGTGGACTCCGACCGCGACGGTGCGGTCAACACGTACGACGTGGTCTCCGGCCTGGGCTCGTTCGGCGCGATCGAGCTGACGCTGTACCGCGCCGGCTTCGTCGACGTCACCGGCACGTGGGCCGACGCCCCGTCGACGATCGTCGGCGGCACCACGACGATCGGCAGCACCCCCGCCAGCGGCTCGCTGCGCTCGACGACGTACGAGATCCAGTTCAACGGCTCGCGCTACTCGATGGGCTCGTCGGTCTCCGACACCGTCCGCGTGGGCACGCCCGTCACGCAGACCGTCCGCGCGGTCGACCAGCAGGGCAACCCGATCGAGGGCTTCCAGGTGCGCTTCCTGCGCTACGGCCCCGACGACGTCCGCGGCGACGTCGTCGCGACCCGCACGACCAACGCGCTCGGCGAGGCCACGTACACGTTCATCGGCACGCGTCCCGGACGCTCCACGATCACGGCCGAGATCAGCGACGGCAACCGTCGTCGCGAGCTCAGCAACAGCGTCGCGTTCGGCAAGGTCGTCCGCGCCAAGCTGGTCAGGACCAAGGGCTCGGCCTCGGGTCGCGGCAAGGACCGCCTGACGGTCACGACCCGTGCCGCGGCGCCCGGCGCCCGCGTCCAGGTCTACTCGGTCGTCAAGGGCAAGCAGCGCCTCGTGGCCAGCAAGAAGCTGGACCGCAAGGGGGTCGCGAAGTTCAGCGTCCGTGACCGCAACCGCAGCCGCAGCACGGTCTACGTCGCCGAGGTCCGCTCGACGAGCAAGACGATCGCCGACCGCTCGAACAGCGCCCGACTGCGCTGACGCGCCGTCGGCCACCCGCACCACCACCTCTCGACCGAAGGACCACCGTGATGTCGCTGCGGCCGCATTTCCTCACCCCCCGCCGCACGGCAGCGGTGGCCTCCGTGGCCGCCCTGTCGCTGGTGGTCCCGCTGTTCGGCACGTCGCCGGCCGCAGCCGCCGTCACGACCCAGCCCAAGGACGTCGCCGAGGTGCGGGTGGGTCTGATCCACCTGGGTCAGGCGATCGCGGCGGTGGGCCAGCAGCCGGCCCTGTCCGACGACCTGCCGCTGACCGACACGTCCGTGCGCGATCTGCTGTCGCTCGACACGGCGGTCGGCACGGCGGTCGACGACGCGCTCGCGACCGACGGCGACGCGACCCTCGACACGCTCGACCAGGCCTTCAAGGACTCGGCGGTCAAGGTCACGAAGGTGGCCGACGCGGACCGGTTGAAGGGTGCTCCGGCGGCGAGTCGCGAGTGGGACCTGACGATCGACCTGCAGGGTGCGCGCAAGGCGGCGCTGACCTACAAGGACGACGCGATCCAGTTCGGTACCGCGCGGCTCGGTGGAGACCTGGCGGCGTCGCTGAAGGCGACGATCCGGTTCCGGTACGACCCGGACGCGATCTCGCTGCGACGGTTCGCGGTCGTCGGCGACCCCACCCTGACGACCCACGTCTGGTCGCGCGAGGACGGCAGCTCGTCGACGACGGGCCAGAAGGTCACGATCCCCGGCTTCTCGGTGATCGACGGCTTCGTCCAGATGGACGCCGAGGGCGACGCCACGATCGACGCCACGACCGAGCTCGCGATGCGCGACCCCAACGGCCGTGGCCAGATCACGACCGAGGACTTCGAGTTCAGCAGCGCCACCGACCTCTTCACGACCACCGAGCGGCCCGGCGAGAACGCCGTCAGGACGACGATCGACCTGAGCACGTCGATGAGCGACCAGGCGACGGGCTCGATCTCGGTCGGCACGCGCGCCTCGGACGCCACGACCTACGCGGCGCCGAAGATCGAGCGCAGCGACGTCCTGAAGGACCTCGCGTCCCTGACGCGCCTGCAGGCCTTGACCGGCTTCACGCAGTACACGGGCGCCCTGCAGGCGGTGGAGAGCTCGGTCGACCAGTCGTTCCCTCTGCTCGACCGCTCGCTGACCGACCTGTACTCGCCGACCAGCGACCTGCTGGGGCTGCTGACCGAGCAGGCCACCGCCACGATCGTCTGCGGCGCCGCGGACACCTCTCCTCCGTCGGGTGCTCCCCGTCCCGGTGAGGTGCGGTACTGCCAGGCCACGAGCGCGGGCCTCGACGTCGACAAGAGCGACCCGGGGATCACGTGGTCGTCGCCCGACAAGGGCGTCTCCATCGACCCGAAGAACCTCGCCGGTTCCGTCGGCACGACCCCGACCCGCAACGTCGAGGTCAAGGGCGGCGACGGGTTCCCGACGCTGCGGGTCGAGTTCCGCGGCGACGACGGCAAGAAGCACGTCGCCCGGTCCGCGGTGCCGTCGATCCAGGCCCTCGGCCAGGCCATCGGTGGACTCGGCCTCGGCGGAGGCGTCTCGTACGACGCGACGAAGAAGGCCCTGACGGTCGAGGTCGAGCAGTCGCTCGACGCGCAGAGCGAGGGCACCAGGGTGCCCACCGGCGGCAGCGGCAACCTCGCGCCGCTCACCGGCCTGTCGGGCCTGTGCCAGGCCGCCAAGGACAGCACGCCGCGCCGGTGCCTGCCCAGCGGTGACCGTCCGACCCCGGACGGCGGCACGACCGTCGTCACGCCCGAGGAG
This sequence comes from Aeromicrobium sp. Root472D3, assembly GCF_001426485.1. Taxonomy (GTDB): domain Bacteria; phylum Actinomycetota; class Actinomycetes; order Propionibacteriales; family Nocardioidaceae; genus Aeromicrobium. Next base: position 155,744 of record NZ_LMET01000002.1, read on the forward strand.
GGCGCGGCGACCGTGACGCTCGGCAAGCGACGGTTCGCGGCCGACTTCGGCATCGGCCTCGGCAGCTCCGCCGCCCCCGTCGCCGGCCAGCCGGCCCCGGCGGGACCGGCCTTCTACCTGGTGCCCGGCGACGGCGGCCTGGTCTACCAGGTCGAGGACGCATCGGCCTCGATGCCCAAGGACGGCCAGGCCGCCATGGTCGCCCGCATCGGCTTCCTCCAGACCGACGTCGACGTGACCGCGTACTCGACGAAGAGCAACGGTGACGCGGCGAAGGTCACGATCCCCACCACCACGGTCGCGCTCCCGAGCAAGGACGAGGTCGACGGCGCCGCCACGGTCGGCGGCCTCCTGGAGCCCACCGAGAAGACCGCGCCCAGCGCGAAGCGCGGCCTGTCGGCGTCGGCCGAGCTCGCGGTGCAGGACTCCGAGCAGGCCGGCGGCTCCCGGCCGATCGGCAAGCAGGGCACCGTGACCGCCACCTGGGCCGATCTGCGGCCGAGCGCCCTGCCGACCGTGAAGACCGGCGGCGCGTACGACGCCCTGCGCCTGCTCGACATCGTCCCCGCGCGCCAGGGCGTGATGGGAGAGGGATCGGGCGACGGCACGATCAAGGACCCCGGCGCCGACTTCGTGACGCAGTTCGGCCTCGAGAAGGTCGCCGCCGCCGACCGCGTCGTCAACCGACCGCTGTACGACCTGGGTGGCGAGCAGAGCAGCACGATCTGCACGCAGTACCTCGTCGTGAGCGCCACCGAGCTGACGTGCCGCCAGGGTCCGCTCGCCGGCAAGGGCGTCGCCGCGAAGGGCCACCCCTACGTCATCGACGGCGACCAGGACGCCCTGCGCGACATCGTCCTCGACGACCTCGCAGGCCTGCACAGCACCCTGAGCACCCCGGTGGGCGGCCAGAAGTCCAACAAGGCGTTCCCGCTCGTCGACGTGCTGCCCACCGAGCTCAGCGCCGCCCGTGACGGTCTGGGCGTCGCGATCAGCCAGGTCCAGGACGTCGCCAACGCCGAGGCACCCTCGGTGTCGCTGCCGGCGACCACGTCGACCGTGTCGCGCGCCGCGACGATGCAGGAGTTCTTCACGGCCTTCGACACCGCGCTGAAGTCGGTGCCGGGCAAGGTCCAGAACGCGGACAGCAGCAAGCCCCAGCTCAAGTTCACGCTCGACGTCGCCCAGCAGCGACTCCAGCTCGAGACCACCGTGACCACCGCGGGCACGGAGAAGCTGCCGCTGTCCTTCGGCGTCGGAGACAGCGACGTCAAGATCTACAACAACGCCGAGGTCGCGAGCCCGACCGTCGGCGTCGGGTCGATGGCGACCTTCGCCTTCGGCGTCGACCTGGCGACGGCGACGTCGGTGGTCCGCGGCGACACCGGGACGGTCGAGCAGATCACCGGTGTCGACAACCTCGACGGCACCCGTCAGCTGCTGGCCGGCGCGCCTGTCGACTTCGGCTCGTCCCGGCTCACGACCGGCGCCAAGGCCGACGTGCAGGTGGGCATCGGTGTCAAGTCCGTCACGAGCCCCGCCGGCTCGGCCGACTCGTGGACGCCGATCGCCGACTTCGCCAAGAACCTCGAGCAGACGCGCTCCGTCGCCGGCCAGGCGCAGGGCTGCGGCAGCACGCCGAAGTCCGCCCAGATCGCGGCGTGCATCAAGCTGCCGTTCGACAGCGCCTCGAACGTGCCCGCGCTCGACGTCGCGCTCACGGCCGACGAGGGCGCCGTGAGCACCGGCGGGTCGATGAAGGCCAAGCCGATCGCGTACCGCTTCTTGGCCGAGGGCCTCGGCGCGATGAACAAGACGCTCCGCGACGCGCTCGACGGTGACCAGATCGCGAACGCCGAGGACAAGCCCGTGAGCCTGCCGCTGGTGGGCACCGACCTCGACGCGGGGGTCGAGGTCGCCGACGACGTCACGAAGTACGTCTCGCTCGTGCGGACGAGCCTGGAGCCCGTCGAGACGTCGGTCGCCGAGACCGACAAGGTCAGCACGCTCGAGACCGAGCTCGGCAAGGCCCTCACGACCCTTCGCGACGGCCTGGCCGGCAAGAAGCTGGCCGGGACCACCGGCACCCCCGTCATCCGCTGCACCGGCGACGTCGCCTGCGCCGCCGACAAGACCGTCGCCGACGTCGAGCGCATCTCGGTGCCCATCACGCTGACCGGCGAGACCCCGGCGAAGACGTCCGTCCCCGTGCCGTTCCAGCTCGGTCCGATCGGCTCGACGATCGTGTCGCAGCTGACGGTGCCCGCGACGGCCGCCTACTCGCTGAAGGTCACGCTCGGCGTCGCCCGCGGCAAGGGCTCGTTCGTGACGCTCGCGCACAACAGCGACGCCGACCCGCTGCTGAAGGTCGACGTCAAGGCCGACCTCGGCGAGTACGCCGCCGACAGGTGCTCGGACTGGACCCGCTCGGCGGCATGGACCGCGAGCGAGAACCCCAGCGCCGCCCTCAGGAACGGCTCCGTGCCCCTGAAGAGCGCCACCACCAAGCCTCGCTGCATGGACGCCTTCGTCGGCAAGTTCCCGGCGGTGCTCGTCGACCGGTCGACGAGCAGCACGCCCGCCACGTTCGTCGCCGCGACGACGAAGGTCAACCTGGGGGCTGCCACCGACGGCTCCGACACGTCGTACGTCCCGGCGCTCGCCAAGCGGGAGCGCGAGTTCGTCCGCACGGTCTCGGGTGACGGCAAGGTCTCGGCCTACTTCGAGTCGTTCGCCGGCAAGGTCGGCTTCGTCGACGTCGTCGGCGGCATCGACCTGGACTGGTCGGGCGGCGGCACCGGCGGCGGCTACGGCGACGGCGTCAGCTACGGCAAGCTCAAGCTCGACGTCGGCACCCTGAACGACGCGGTGCTGCCGGGCTTCAAGAAGGCCCTCGCCTGGACCGCCCCGCTCAACCCGGCCGTCGAGCAGCTGTCGAAGCCGATCCCGGTCGTCAGCGACCTGTCGGAGCTCGTCGGCAAGGGCCCGACGTCGATGCTGACGCTGCTGGCGAAGAAGGACACGCCGATCACCCTGATCATCAACCTGCTGCAGCTGCAGAACGTCGCGGCCGGCGTCCCCGCGGGCAAGGTCGACCTGCGCACGATCGGCGCCAACGACATCGGCGGCTTCAAGGTCAAGCCCTACGAGGTGGGCGTCGGCGGCGGCTCGTGCAGCGACAAGGACACCGCGAAGGCGAAGACGGGCGCGACGACCGACGGCGACCAGGACGGCAAGGCCGCCACGAGCGGCGGCAGCAAGCGGTGCGAGACGGGCAAGCTCGACAAGTCCAAGCAGTACCTCAAGGGCGAGAAGCCCAAGGAGGACGCGAAGGGCAAGGAGATCAAGAAGGACGACGTCGAGCCGGACAAGAAGAAGCCCGGTTACATCAGCCTGCCCAGCGTGTCGCTGCCCGTCCTGCAGGACACCAGCCAGATCTTCAACCTGCTGCAGGACACCGGCGACGCCACGATGCTGTACGTCGACCTCGGTCACGCCGGCATCAAGGGCGGCGTCACCAAGAACTTCGGTCCCTTCGCGGTCGGACCGATCCCCGTCACGGCCACGATCGGCGGTGAGGTCAAGTTCGACGGCCGCTTCGCCTTCGGCTTCGACACCAGGGGTCTGTCGCGCCGGATCGAGCGGCTCAGCACCGGCGACGTCGCCGGGTTCCGCAAGATCGTCGAGGCCAAGGAGAAGCCCTCGCTGTTCAGCGACGGCTTCTACATCGACGACCTCGAGGACGGCGAGGACGTCCCCGAGATCCAGCTGACGTTCACGGTCACGGCGGGCGCCGCGATCAGCATCGGCATCGTGTCGGCCGGCATCCAGGGCGGCGTCACGCTCGACCTCTCGCTCGACGCGTTCGACCCCAACGGGGACGGCAAGATCTACAGCGACGAGTTCGCAGGGGCGTCGAACGGGCCGTCGTGCGCGTTCAACGTCTCGTCGGGCATCTCGTTCGTGCTGCAGTTCTACTTCCAGATCGAGCTGCTCTTCTACACGATCGAGGAGTCCTTCGACATCGTGCGGAGCCCGCGCTTCAAGCTCTTCGAGTTCAACTGCAAGGTCGACGAGCCGGTGCTGGCCACGCCGGCAGCCTCCGCGACGGTCACCGACAGCAGCGGCACGGAGCGCACGGGCAGCACGCTGTACCTGAACATGGGTGCGAGGACCGACGAGCGCAAGGGCTACGGCGAGGACAAGACCGAGAAGTTCTCGGTGCGCCAGGTGGGGCAGCCGAAGGACGGCGAGGTCCAGCTGCAGGTCACGGCCTTCAACCTGGTCCAGAACTACACCGTGCCCACGGGCACGATCATCGCGGCCGACGGATCCGACGGATCCGACACCATCACGATGTACCCGATGCCTGCCGTCACCACGGTCGACGGCCAGCCCCAGATCCTCGGCCCCGGAGACGACGGGTACGTCGCACCGACGTTCTCGCTGGGCTCCGTCATCAGGGGTGGCAGCGAGGACGACACGATCGAGACGAGCAACGGCAACGACGACGTGAGCGGCGGCGACGGCAAGGACGCGATCCGCACCGGCCTCGGCGACGACGTCGTGCGCGGTGGCGAGAACGACGACACGATCGACGGCGGCCAGGGGACCGACCGCGTGTTCGGCGACGGCGGCAAGGACCGCGTCAACGGCGGCGCCGGCGCCGACGAGGTGCGCGGCGGCGAGGGTGACGACACGCTCGACGGCGGCATCGGTGCCGACCCGGCCGGCCAGTTCGAGATCGCGAAGGCCGATCTGATCCGTCCGACGCTGGACTCCGGCGACCTGGTCGTCGGCGGCAACGGTGCCGACCGGGTGACCGGCGGCAACGGCTCGGACGTCGTGGTCGGCGGTTCCTACTCCGACGACGCGGCGAAGCTGGAAGCCACCACCTCGGTGGACGTCACGGGCACCGACGCGACCGGCGACCTGGTCGCCGTGAAGGTCGACCAGATCCCGACCATCGCGCCCCTCGACGACGACACGATCGCCGCTCAGTGCAAGAAGGACGGCGAGTCCGGCGAGGTCGGGCCCGACCAGGTGACCGGCGGCGGCGAGGACGACGTCGTGATCGGCGGCGGCGGGAGCGACACGCTCTCGGGCGGCGGCGGCAAGGACCGCGTCTGCGGCCGCGGCGGGGACGACCTGCTCGAGGGCGACGGCACCGACGTCCCCACGAAGCAGCAGGGCGACGACGTCGTGCGCGGTGGGTCGGGACGCGACCGGATCTACGGCTTCGGCGGCAAGGACGACCTGGGCGGCGACGCGGGCGACGACCTCGTGCGCGGCGGCACCGGCGACGACACGATCGCCGGCGGCGCGGGCGCCGACCTGCTGCTCGGCGAGAAGGGGCTCGACGTCGTCGACGGCGACGAGGCCAAGGGCACCTCCGCCGTCGCGGCGGTCGACGCCGACAAGACATCGACGGGACGCGACGTCGTGTGCGCCGTCTCGACCAGCGTGGTCGGCGGCAGGATCGACCTCGACGGTGACCTGGCCGGCAACGACGACGGCACGCTCGAGGGCCTGACGGTCAAGGGAGGCGTCGTCAAGGCGCCCGACGACGAGAGCAAGAACTTCACGGGCTTCGCCGGTGACGTCGTCTTCTCCGACGGTTTGGTCGACCTCGACGGCGACGGCAGGATCACGGCGCGCAAGAAGGGCGTGCTCGGCGACACCGGATCCATCCCGCTGGCAGGGATCACCGGCGCCACGGGCAACGGCGACTGCATCCTGGGCGGCGACGAGGTCGACACCCGCCTGTCGGGTGGCGAGGGAGCCGACTACATCGACGCCGGAGCGGGCGACGACGTGAACGTCTTCGGCGGCAACGGCAACGACCTCGTGCGCGGTGGCGAGGGCGACGACACCGTGCACGGCGACGCGGGCGACGACCTCGTGGCCGGCGACGTCGGCGACGACATTCTGTACGGCAACGCCGATGCGGACGTCGTGCGCGGCGGCGCGGGCGAGGACCTCCTGGCCGGCGGCAGCTCCACCAAGGACGCGCCCGACGGCGCCGACGAGGTGCTGGGTGACGGCGAGGACGACGTGGTGGTCGGCGGCAACGCCGCGCTGACCCGCGCGGCGATGGCCAAGACGGCGATCCCGGGCCTCGGCGTGACGCTGCTCGACACCCCCGCCACGGCCGGCAAGGACGACCAGGTCTTCGGTGGCGTGGGCGACGACTGGGTGTTCGGCCAGACCGGTGACGACGCGACGCACGGCGGCCCGGGCGACGACGTCGTCGAGGGCGGCCCCGGCGCCGACCTCGTGCAGGGCGACGACGGCTACGACCTCCTGGTCGGCGGCTCGTCGACGACCGGCGCGGTCACGACCGACCGCACCGCCGAAGGCGTCCCGGACGCAGGCGACACCGTCGTCGGCGACGAGGGCGTCGACGACGAGGACCGTTCCGACGTGATGGTCGGCGACAACGCGCGTCTGCAGGTCACGGACGACGTCCGTGAGCGCTGGCAGAGCATCCGCAGCGGCGTGGCGATCACGCTGTTCGACGTCCCGACCCCGACGTCGACCCCGACCGCGGGGTCCAGCGGCGACGACACGATGCGAGCCGGCGGCGACGCCGACCTCGTGCTCGGTCAGAGCGGCGACGACACGATCGACGCCGGCGACGGCGACGACGCGGTCGAAGGCGGGGCGGGCACCGACACGGTCGACGGCGGCAACGGCGCCGATCGCATCGTGGGTGGCTCGTGGACCGACAAGACGCTCGACGCGAAGGACACGCTGTCCGGAGGCGCGGGCGACGACACGGTGCTCGGCGACAACGGCCGGCCGGCCGACGGCCTCTCGCTGTTCGTGCAGCTGTTCGACGCCCCGGCGCCGGGCGACTCGCCGGCGGGCGGGACGTCAGGTGGCGACACGATCGCGGGCGGCGCGGGCCGGGACCGGCTGTTCGGCCAGAGCGGCACCGACACGGTGTCGGGCGGCGACGACGTCGACGTCATCGAGGGCGGTGCCGATCTCGACACCCTCTTCGGTGACGCGGGCGACGACGTCCTCACGGGCGGCACGTCGTCCAGCGACGGCCGCATCACGCCGGACCGCGACGGCAGCGGCCAGCTCGACGCGCGCGACGTCGTGTCGGGCGGTTCGGGCGACGACGTCGTCGCGGGCGACAACGCCCGCATCGACCTGACGTCCATCACGCGCATCGACGGCACGCCGATGCGCTCGGTGCAGCTGTTCGACCTGGGCACGGCGTCCAAGGCGGCGCGCAGCGGCACGAGCGGCAACGACTCGTTGGACGGCGACGCGGGACGTGACCTGGTGTTCGGCCAGGGCGGCGCCGACGCGCTGACCGGTGGCGACGACACCGACTACCTCGAGGGTGGCGACGGCGCCGACTCGTTGGCGGGTGGCGCCGGCGAGGACGACCTGGTCGGTGGTGGCTCCAGCCGTACCGGCTCGATCATCTCGGTCTCCGGCTCCTCCGTCGTCGACCGCCTGCTGAGCCCGCCTGCGGGCACGACCGACAGCTCGGCGGCGACGCTGCTCGACGGCAACGACTCGCTCGTCGGCGGCGACGCCCGCGACGTCCTGCTGGGCGACAACGGACGGATCACCCGTGGTGGGCCGCTCGCGATCCTCGGCGGCGGGGCCTCGGGCCCGCACGCCGTGCGCACCGTCGCGATGGCCGATCGCCAGCCGGGCGTCTGGGCCGGCAGTGACTCGCTGGTCGGCGGGCAGGGTGACGACGACCTGTACGGACAGTTCGACAGCACCCGCACGAAGCGTCCGGGACAGTCGTTCGGCGGGATCGGCGTCCCCGGCGACGTCCTCGCGGGCGGCGACGGCGACGATGCCCTGGTCGGTGACCAAGGCGTCGACGTGCCGACCCCCGCCGCGCGGTTCGGCTCGATCAACCGGGTCCTGAAGGACAAGAAGTCGTTCGTGCGCGAGCTGGTCAGGCCGCGTGGCGGCCTCGTCCGGGTCGTCACCACGACCCAGTCCACGCTGGGCGGCGACGACCTGCTGCTCGGCGACGGCGGCGCGGACTCGATCCACGCCGGTGCGGGCCGGGACGTCGTCAACGCGGGAGCCGCCGACGACACCGTCTTCGGTGGCAACGGCGCCGACGCCCTCTGGGGCGGCGTGGGCCACGACCGTGTCTTCGGCGGGGAGGGCAACGACCTGCTCGACGTCAAGCGTCGCGGCGGCCACTCGGCCCTGTGGCGGGCGGCGGCGCCCCTGCAGGACACTGACGGCCGCCGTCGCACCACGAACGGCAAGGACCTGCTGTACGGCGGGTCCGGCGCCGACGGCCTGCAGGCCGACGAGGGCGACTCGGGACGCAGCCGGACCGGTCAGGGCGACCGCCTGATCGACTGGAACGGCAAGGCCAACGCGTTCAAGGTGTGCCGCACGGGCCGCGGCTCGGGCAAGGTCCTGGACGAGTCCAGCTCGTCGATGGTCAGGACGCTGCGCGAGCTCGTCCGGTCGTCCGGCTCCGTGGGCTCGTCCGAGCTGGCCGTGCCGACGCGCGAGCGGATCTCGAAGTACCCGGGTCGCGCCGGCTTCGTCTGCGAGCGCTGAGCCCTGACGCCGGCGCACCTCCCCACCGGGGCGGTGCGCCGGCGTCCACCTGCGTCGTCGTGGTGGACGCTGACGCACCCACTCGACCACGGCAGGCTCGAGCTCGATGTCGGCACGCTGCGCGACGCCGTCCTGCCCCGCTTCGAGAAGGCCCTGACGTGGCTGGCCCCGCTCAACCCGGTCGTCACCGAGCTCGGCAAGCTCTCCGGCAGCAACGACGAGACGACGATGCTGTCGTTGCTGCAGGGCGGCAAGACCCCCATCGACGTGACAGGGACGCCCCCACCGTCGACGACGGTGGGGCCTTCACGGTCTCGCAGACAACCGGTCTCGCCTGCGACTATCGTGTCCGCATGGTCAAGTCCGTCGTCATCGCCTGCCTCACCCTGTTCCTCGTCGGAGCGGGGCTGTCCGCGCCCGCCTCCGCGGCGTCCCGCCCGGCCGTCACGTCGCTCAAGGTGTCGACGGTCGAGCAGGGCAAGAAGGCCGTGCTGACGGGCAAGGTCGTCCGCGCGCGCAAGGGCACCAAGGTCACGCTGCAGGTCCGCAGGTCCGCCAAGTACAACTGGGTCAAGGCCCGCACGGCCACGGTGCGCAGCAGTGGCCGGTTCACGGCCCGGCTGACGACGCGGTCGGCGGGGAAGCTGACCTACCGCGTGTGCATCGGCACGGGCAAGGCCAAGCGCTGCAGCTCGTCGGTGCGGCACACCGTCATCAAGCCCGACGGCGACGTCAGGGTCGCGTCGTGGTCGGGCGTGACGGCCCCCGCCGAGAGCCCGGTGACGGCGCGCTTCGGCGTCGACGAGGCCCCCCTCACCGTGTCGGGCACCTCCGACCCGCGGTGGCGCTCGGCGCTGATGAACGACGGCCTCGGCGTCGAGCAGCTGAAGGACGGCGCGTGGTCGCGGCTGTACGGCGCGGTCGCCGTCGACGCGTCCGGCGCCTGGACGTTCACCGGCGCGATGCAGGCCGTCGGGCAGCGTCAGGCCCCGCTGCGCGTGGTCACCGGCCCGGGCACCACGGGGTCGATCCTGCGCAGCACGGTGGTCCGCCAGTTCACGACGACGTCGTACAAGGACATCCGGGTCCAGGACCTCGCGCTGACCAGCGGTGCGCTCGCCTACCGCACCTTCACCACGCTCGACGGCGTGCTGGTCAAGACCTCGTCCACGACGTCGCCCGTGGGTGACTCGTCGGCGTCGTTCAGCCTCGGCGGCTCGTGCATCCGGCTGTTCCACCGGGTCGGCCTGGCACCCGAGGGGGCGCAGACCGACCAGATGCAGGCGGAGATCGCCGTGGACGGTGCGACGGTCGTCTCCGAGTCGGTCGGGCCCACGCCGTCCGGCCCCTACGGCGGTCCGGCCGCCGAGCGCGACATCAGCGGGGCCGGCTCGCTGACCCTGTCGGACCGCACGACGGGGTCGACGGGTTCGGACGTCTGGTTCGACGCCTTCGTCCGCTGCACCTCGTAGCGGGCCCGTCGACCGACCTCAGTCGGCCATCGCCGGGGTGGCCGCCCCAGTGGGCGGCGCGACCTTGTTGACGCGGATCAGCGTCAGCGACGCGACCAGGGCCAGCGCCGTCACGACGATCGCGGCCTGGAACGCGTGCTGCTGGCCCGCCACGAAGACGTCCGCCTGCCCCGCGGCGGTGCTGGCGCGACCTCCCAGCTCGGCGGCGCGGTCGCTCGTCGCGTGCGCGAACACCGTGCCGAAGACGGCCAGGCCGATCGCACCGCCGACCTGCTGACCGGTGTTGAGCAGTGCCGAGGCGAGTCCCGTCTCGTGCGGTGCGACGCCGTTGACGGCCGTCATGGTCAGCGGCACGAAGCTGCAGCCCATGCCGACGCCGAGCAGCAGGATCGAGCCGAGGAACGGCCAGTAGCTGCTGCTCGCGTCGAGCTGCGAGAACGACAGCATCGCCGCGATCGCCAGGATCGGACCGACCGTCAGGAACGGACGGATGCCGAGACGAGGGATCAGGCGGCGCACGACGACGATCGACATGAACATGATCGTGGCCGGCATCGGCAGGAATCCGACGCCCGTGTGCAGGGGGCTCCAGCCGTGGACGTTCTGCAGGTACTGCGCGAGGAAGTAGAACGTCGTGAACAGGGCCGCGGCGAGGAACAGCATGATCAGGTAGGCGCCGGTGCGGTTGCGGTCGGCGAAGATGCGGAACGGCATGAGCGGGTGCTTGCTGCGGTGCTCGATCAGCACGAACGCCACCAGCAGCGCCACGGCGACGGCGAGCGTCACGATCGTGGTGGTCGAGCCCCAGCCGTCGTCGGCGGCCTTGGTGAGCCCGTAGACGAGCGTCGACATGCCGGCCGTGACGGAGATGGCGCCGGGCAGGTCGAGCCGGCTGTCGGAGCCCTGCGACTCGTTGAGGACGCGCGGGGCGAGGAACAGCACGACCGCGCCGATGGGGGCGTTGATGAACAGGGCCCAGCGCCAGCTCGCGTAGTCGGTCAGCACGCCGCCGAGGAGCAGGCCGAGGGCGCCGCCCGATGCGGCCATCGCCGCGAACAGGCCGAACGCCTTGGCCCGGGCGGCGGGCTCGGTGAACGTCGTCGCGAGCAGGGCCAGCGCGGTGGGCGCCGCGATGGCGCCACCGGCGCCCTGAGCCGCGCGGGCGATGATCAGCATCGCCTCGCTGGTCGCGAACCCGCCCACGAGCGAGGCGACCGCGAAGACCGCGATGCCGATCATGAACATCCGCCGGCGTCCGAAGAGGTCTCCGGTACGCCCACCGAACAGCAGCAGCCCGCCGAAGGCCAGCGAGTAGGCCGTGACGACCCAGGTGAGGTTGTTGGCCGAGAAGTCGAGGTCGGTGCGGATGCTGGGCAGCGCGACGTTCACGACGGTGGCGTCGAGCACGACCATGAGCTGCGCGACGCAGATCACGGCCAGGGCGAGCCCGCCGTTGCGGGTCGCGTGGGAGGGGGGTGCGTCGTTCATCGGGTGTCTCCGTGGGGGGTGGGGGAGGAAGGGGGGCGTGGGGGGAGGCCGAGCACGGGCAGCAGGACGCCGCCGACGACCTTCTCGGCGTAGGCGCGTCCGGCGGGCTGTCCGGTCATCAGCACCCGCTGGAGCATGAGGGACGGGACGAGGCTCGCGGCCATGTCGACGTCGACCTCCGCCGCGAGCTCGCCGCGGTGCCGCGCGCGCTGCAGGACCGCGGTGATCACGGCGATGCGCGGCTCGGTGAAGCGCGAGCGGAATGCCGCCAGCAGGTCGGGCTCGCGGGGGAGGGCCGAGCAGATGCTCGCCATGACCTGCAGGAGCCGCTCGCTCGGCGGGCTGCACGACGCGGCGACCAGGAGGTCGACGTCGCCGTCGAGGGTTCCGGAGTCGATCGAGTCGACGGAGGGCTTGACCGTCGCCATGGCGTCGATGACGAGCTCGGCCTTGCTGCTCCACCGCCGGTACAGCGTCGCCTTGCCGACGCCGGCCAGGGCCGCGACGCCCTCCATCGACAGCCGGTCGTACCCGTCACGCACGAGGAGGTCGAGCGCGGCCTCGATGATCGCCGCGTCGCGGGACGGGTCGCGGGGACGACCCTTGGGCGACTCGTCGGTCGAGATGGTTGCATCAGGCACCCAGTGACCGTAGCACGAAACGGAACGGGTCCGTTTCGTAAGATCTAGGTGTCCTGCGTCACTGCGTGCCGGTGCCGGCCTTCCCGGCGTCGGCGTACGAGCGCACGATCGACGTCGTCAGCGGGAAGTCGATCGCGAGGTCGCGGAACAGCAGGGCCGAGGCCGCGGCCGCCGACTGCTCCAGGTGCTGCACGACCTGCTCGGCGAGCCCGGCCGGCGCGTGCACGACGACCTCGTCGTGCAGGAAGAACACGAGGTGGGGCCGGTCGGCCAGACCTCCTGCTGCGCCCAGCTTCCACAGCCGGTGGCGCAGGTCGGCGATCCAGCACAGCGCCCACTCGGCACCGGTGCCCTGCACGACGAAGTTGCGGGTGAACCGCCCGTACGCGCGCCGGTCGCGGGCTCGACCGGCCGGGTCGACGGCCGGGTCGTCGGGGTCGACGTCGTCCGTCTCGCCGAGCCGCGGGGCCCCACGGCCCAGCAGCGTCCGCACCAGCTCGCCCCGCTCGCCGGCGCGGGCCGCCTCCTCGACCAGGCCGAACGCGGCCGGGTAGCGCTTCGTCAGCGAGGCGACGAGCCGGCCGCTGCCCCCGCTGGTGGCGCCGTACATCGCACCGAGCAGGCCCATCTTGGCCTCGAGCCGGCTCGCGACCGCACCGTCGTCGGCCATCGACTGGTAGAGGTCGGCCCCACGGGCCGAGGCCGCGAGCGCCTCGTCGCCGCTCATGCCCGCGAGGGCGCGGGGCTCGAGCTGCGCGACGTCGGCCACGACGAGCCGCCAGCCGTCATCGGCCACGGCCGCTGCGCGCACCTGCGCGGGCAGCGACAGTGCTCCGCCGCCGTTGGACGACCACCGACCCGTCGAGGAGCCCGCCGGCTGGTACGACGGCCTGAAGCGACCCCCGGAGACCCATTGGTCGCTCCACGCCCAGCCGTTGGTCTTGGCCAGCTGCGCCAGGTTCTTGTAGCGCAGCAGGACGTCGACGGCGGGGTGGTCGACGGCGCGCAGGGTCGACGCGCGCACGTCGGGCACGTCGACGCCGGCGCGTCGCAGGGCCGCCAGCAGCTCGGCCCGGGAGTCGGGGTTGAGGTCGGGCGACGCGAGCGCGCGGCGCACCTCGTCGGCGACGGCCTCGAGGAGCCGGGGACGCATGCCGCGCAGGGGACGCGGCCCCAGCAGCTCGGTCAGCAGGCGGTCGTGGACGTCGGCGCGCCAGGGCACGCCCGCGAACGTCATCTCGGCCGCGACCAGGGCGCCGGACGACTCGGCCGCCAGCAGCAGGCCGAGGCGGGTCGACTCGTCGCTGGCCCGGACGACCGCGAGCTGGCGTGCGTCCTCGAGGTCGGCACGCAGGTGCTCGGACGGGTCGTCGACGGCGAACAGGGCCGGGGCCGCCTCGGTCGAGGGGCCGAGCCGGTCCCACAGCTCGGACTGCTCGCCGTCGAGCAGGCGCTGGCCGGCGGCGGGCGCACGGCGCAGCACGTGGTGGGCCAGGCGCAGGTCGTGGCAGCGTCCGACCCTCACGCCCGCGGCGAGCAGGGTGGGGTACCAGCGGGCCGTGTCGTCCCACACCCAGCGCGGTGACGACGCAGGATCGGTCTCGCGCTCGGCGACGAGGGCCGGCAGGTCGTCGACCGCGATCTCCCGCCGCGCCTCGCCGTCGACGACCAGCACGCGGTCGCCGGGAAGGCGGGACAGCGACGGCCGGCTCATGGGCGTCCTTCGGGTCGGGGCACGGACGGTCGGGAATCTACCCCGCGCCACGGACACCCGACCGAGCGACCGGATCCGTGCAGAACGCGCGAGATCCGTCACCGCCACGCAGGCGGCTCCGGTGTCAGACGAGGTCGCGCAGGCGGGCCCTCAGCGAGTCCTTCACGGCCTGCGTCACGGCGGTCTCGATGCGGTCGTTCAACGCCGACGGGTCGTCGACGTCGTCCAGCACGGCGCGGACGTCGAGCTGGTCGATCGTGCGGTCCAGGACGTCGTCGGTCTTCAGCGCGCCGTCGATCACGGAGTCGGGCAGCGCCCGGATCACCCGTTCGAGCAGGCCGTTCAGGTCGGCCGAGTCGAGCACCTCGTCGACCAGTGCCGACGCCTCGGGCAGCGTGCCGTCGGCCTTCATGCGCGCCACCGCCGACCGCAGGCCGTCGCGGAGCGCGTCGACCTGGGCGCGCGTCGGCTCGTCCGAGCGGGCGAGCTGCAGGGTCAGCGACTCGCGGCTGGTGCCCAGCGTGCACGCGGCGTCGTCGAGCCCGATCAGCACGAGCCGCTCGGTCAGGCCGTCGATGCCGTCGGCCTGCGTCGTGACGGGACGCTCGACGCAGGCGTCGGCGGGCCGCAACGGCTCGTACGTCCCGCCGCCGTGCGCGAGCTGGGCGCCGATCGTCGCGACGACCAGCAGCACGGCCACGAGCGGCAGGCCGATCCAGCGCGGCGCCCTCACGACGTCCTCCGGCGTCGCGGCAGCACGACGGTCAGCAGGGCCGCGAGCGCGATCGCGGCCCCGATCAGGAACGAGTCGCGGAACGCCCGGTTGGCGGCCCGCTCGAGCTGGTCGTCGAGATCGCGCTCGAGCCGCGCGAGCGCCGGACGGTCCGACGCGTCGACGTCCAGCCGGGCGAAGGCCGGCGCCAGGTCGGGCACCTGGCCTCGCTGGCCGACGAGGGCGTCGCCGAGCGCCTTGGCGACCGCGATCCGGTCGTCGGCCGGGAGCGGCGCGTCGATCACGAGCGCCGTGACGGCCTGCTCGGCGGGTGCCTGCGCGTCCTGCAGGTCGGAGGTGAAGACGGGGGTCAGCACCGCGAGACCGACGACGACCCCGAGGTGCCGGGCACCGATCGTCCAGCCGGCATGACGCGCCCGCGGCAGGCGCAGGTCCATCGCCTGCGACGTGAGCCGGTCGACCGTGAGCCCCAGGCCCAGCCCCACCAGCACCTGCGGGGCGACGGTCCAGGCCAGGTCGGACGACGGCAGCAGCGCGAGGCCCGCGAGGCCGCCGGCGACCAGGAAGCAGCCGACCCCCACCTCGACCGTGGCGGGGGGACGGAACGGGCGCACCAGCACGGGTGCCGCGACCGCGGCGACCGCCACGACGGACACCGTGACGGCGGCGGTCGCGGGCGAACGTCCCCAACCCTCCACGAGCAGCAGCACCAGCAGGAACAGTGCCGCCGTCAGTGCCGCGGACATCAGCGCGAGGGTCACGTTCGCGCGGACGGCGGGGCGGTGCCGGTCGGTCGGGCGGGCGGGTCGGTCGGACGACGCGAGCGCCGCCGGCACCGCGAGCAGCGCGAAGGGGACCTGAACGACGAAGATCGCCTGCCACGAGATCGCCTGCGTCAGGAGCCCGCCCGCGACGGGCCCCGCGGCCGTGCCGACGACGCCGGCCGTCACCCACGTCGCGACGCCGCGGCGCTCGCCCCGTTCGGTGACGAGCTGCTCGAGGCACCCGACGAGGGCCAGGGCACCGCCCAGCGCCTGCACGCACCGGGCGAGCACCAGCACCTCGATCGAGCCGGCGACGGCGCACCACGCCGAGGCGCCCGCGAACACCGCGATGCCCACGGCGGCGAGCAGGCGCGGCTGCGTCCGCTCGAGCACGAGGGCAGCCGGCACGGCGGCGAGCCCGAGCACCAGGTTGTAGGCGATCAGCACCCACGCGACCTGACCGACCGTCGCGTCGAGGTTGAGCAGGATGTCGGGCAGCGCGAGCGTCACGACCGCCGAGTCGGCCAGCACCATCGCGACCGTCACGGCCAGCAGGGGAGTCACGGCACGACGCACCCGACCATCCTCGCAGCGGTGCGGACGTGCCGCGACCCTCAGGCCAGCAGCGCGGCGACGAACGCCGCCGCCGTCGCCGCGAGCCGGACGCGGTCGGCGACGAGCAGCCGCCCGACCTCCCGGTCCGACGGTCCGTCGCGCCCCAGACGGCCGTGCGCGGGTGCCGCCACGGCCGCGGTCGTCCCTGCCGCGACCGCATGACCTGCCAGGGCCGCGAAGGTCCACGCCGTGTGCGGGCCGGCGACCAGCACCCAGACGCAGGCGGCGGCCACGACGACGTACAGCGGTCCGACGACGTACGAGATGCGCCGCGAGTGCGCCGCGTGCACCTCGTGCCACCGGTCGGCAGTCGTCGACGCGAGCGCGGGGTACACGACGACCGTGACGACGGCCTGGAAGCCGAGGTGGAGACCGCTCGCGGCGAGCAGGGCCTCGGTGGCGGTCAGCCCGGTCATCGCAGCATCCCGACGACCTCGACCTGCCGCAGCAGGAACGTCCGCTCGTCGAGCTTCTTGCGGCGCATCCACGTCGTGACCTCGAGATTGCACTTGCTCGCGTTGCACGAGGCGCAGGCCGGCACGACGTTCGTCAGGGTGTACCGACCGCCTCGGGAGATCGGCAGCATGCAGTCCTTCTGCAGCGCGGCGCCGTCGCCGCCGCAGTAGGCGCAGCCGCCCCACGCCTCCATCAGCGCGTACCACTGGTCGGCGCTGAGGTCGTGCTCGACCGCGGCCATGCGGCGCTTGCGGCGTCGCGCGTGGGTCGCGGCCTTCCTGCTCGTCGGCACGGGGTCGATCGTACGGGCCCGCCGCGCCGGGAGACGACACCGCGGCGGTCAGTAGACCGGCAGGTCGGACTTCTCCTTCTCGCCCAGCGAGTCCTCGGTCGTGATGGTCCTGCGGCCGAGATCGACGTCCAGGCGCCGGACGGGGTCCCCGACCCTCGCCCGGTCGGTGCTGCGCCACACGCGGTCGTCCACCAGGTCGACCGTCGTGGACCACGAGCTCATGGACGTCGTCGTCGAGAACCGCAGGTCGACGTTCAGGTAGTCGCCGCCGAAGTACCGGCTGGCGAGCCGGTCGGGGTCGATGCGCACGACGTAGGCGCCGTCGTCGCCGGTCGTGACGGTCGGCAGGTCGAGGGTGTCGACGACCCCGCCCTCGGGGACGTCCGAGGTGTCCTCGGGCCACAGGGTCGCGACGACGAAGGCGCCTCGCAACGGCTTGCCGTCCATCGAGACGACCCCGTGCAGCGCCACGGTGCCGGTGTCGGGGCCGGCGGTCGCCACCGGGGTCGGTGGGGCGTCCGAGCCGCAGCCGCCCACGACGAGGACCGACACGAGAAGGGCGGCGAGGAAGAACCGTCGGGGGCCGGGCATGGCCGTGATCCTCCCACGTGCGGAGTGCGCGCGGTGCCGATCGCGGAGAAGGGTCGCAGGACCCGGGTCCTGCGACGGCCGGCTGACTATGCTCGGCGCATGCCCGCCCCCAAGGTCGCCAGCGTCGAGGAGTTCTTCGCGCGTCTCGACGACGTCCAGCGCCCCCACGTCGAGGCGCTGCGGGCGCTGAGCCTCGAGGCGGCGGAGGGCACCGAGATCGTCGAGGCGCTGAAGTTCAACGTCCCGGCCTATGCCGCGCAGACCATGGTGTGGACGCTGCAGGTGTTCAAGAACCACTGCTCGGTGCGGTTCCCGGTGGCGTTCTTCGTCGACCGTCGCGACGAGGCGATCGCGGCCGGCTACGACGCGATCGAGGGCGCGCTCAAGATCCGCTGGGACCAGGAGGTCCCCGAGGCGATCGTCCGCCGGCTCCTCGCCGAGCGCGTCGACGACTACGAGGCCGGCCACACGGCGTGGTCGACACCCGGGCAGCGCACCCGCCCGAAGACGTAGGCCCCTGCGAGGATGGTCCGGTGACCGAGGCACCCGTGATCATCCACACCGACGGCGGCTGCACGCCCAATCCCGGCCCGGGCGGCTGGGGGGCGGTGCTGCGCCAGGGCGAGCACGTGCGCGAGATGTTCGGCGGCGAGCCCACGGCGACGACCAACAACCGCATGGAGCTGACCGCGCCCATCATGGCGCTCGAGGCCCTGCGACGTCCCTTGACCGTGCACCTGCACACCGACAGCACCTACGTGCGCAGCGGCATCACGCAGTGGGTCGCGGGGTGGGAGAGGAACGGCTGGCGCACGGCGTCGAGGCAGCCGGTCAAGAACGTCGATCTCTGGCAGCGCCTCAAGGCCGCGTGCGACCGGCACGAGGTCGAGTGGTTCTGGGTCAAGGGCCACTCGGGCGTGCCCGACAACGAGCTCGCCGACGTCCTCGCGACCAAGGGCATGGTCGAGGCGATGGCGCAGACGGGCTGACGTCCGCGGTCGGGCATCCGAGCCTGCCCGACCGGGCCGCTCAGCTGCTGGCGTTGTAGACGAGGGCGCCGAGGACCATCCCGATGATCGTCGCGGCGATGCCGCCGATGCCCGCCCACAGGCCGAGCTTCTTCTCGCCCTGCGAGTACCCGACGAAGCCGAGGACGGCGCCGATCGGGCCGAGGATGATCGGCAGGAAGACCAAGGCGATGGCGTCGAGGACGAACGCCACGATGACGAGGACGCGCGCCGTGCTCGACGCGGGGGCGGTGGACGGGTTGGACATGAGGACCTCCTGGGTGCGACGGCGGGGTCTCGCCGTGTTGAGAGGGTCAATTCCCCCGAATCGCCGTCGTCAAACCCCGGGGGGCGTCTGGCCGTGCCCTGGCGGGGTACCTCACGACCATGACGACAGATCCCACGCAGGCCCGCAACGACAACACCGACGAGACGACCGAGGAGGACGGACAGCTGGCGAACCCCGGCCCCGTCCCGGTCGAGGCCGAGGACGCGTCCGACACCGGCGAGGGTCGTCCCGGCGACCTGACGGCCGAGGCCGGGCCCGACCAGGACGCCCACCCCGACCGCTGACCCGAGCGGCTCGCGCACCACGCTGGGCCCGTCCAACGCTCGCGTTGGACGGGCCCAGCGGTGCGTCAGGAGCGGGCCTGGAGCGCCTCGGTGAGCATCGCGACGAGCGCCTCGAGCTGGACGTCGGCGGACGACGAGATCTCCTCGTCCGAGCCGTCGAGCGCCCGGGCCGCCAGGCTCGCCTTGCTGTCGATCAGCTCGGCGATCTTGCCGTCGATCGTCTGCGCCGCGATGATGCGCCACGCAGTGACGGGCTCCTCCTGACCGATGCGGTGGACGCGGTCGATCGCCTGCGTCTGCTCGGCGTCGGTCCACGACAGCTCGGCGAGCACGACGTTGGACGCGACCTGCAGGTTGAGGCCGACTCCAGCGGCGGTCAGCGAGCAGACCACGATCTCGACGTCCTCGTCCTGGACGAACGCGTCGATGTTCGCCTGGCGCGTCTTCGCGGTCTGGTCGCCGCGGATCGAGGCGAAGCGGATGCCGCGACGCGTGAACGTCTCCTCGGCGACGTCCATGACGTCGATGTGCTTGGCGAAGAAGACGACCTTGCCGACGTTGCGCGACAGCTGGGCCGCGTAGTCGGCGGCGAGGCCGGCCTTGGCCTGGCCGATGCGACGCATCATGCCGAAGACGTTCTGGCCGGTCTTCTCGTCGTCGGCGTCCTCGCGCTCCCAGCGCGCGACGCTGCGGACGAGGTCGTGGTCGATGCCGTCGACCGTGACGCCCGACGTGCGGTTCTCGAGCGCCGAGTCGTAGCGGGCGACCAGGCGGCGCGCGAGCTCCTGCTCGGCCTCGCGGATCGACCGGCCGACGGCGTCGTCGAGCTCGACGGGCAGGTCGGCGATGCGGCGCGCGGGGATGTCGGCCGCGACGTCGACCTTGCGACGGCGGACGATGCCCATGCTGATGACGTTGGTGCGCGCCGACGAGTAGAACCCCGAGTCGGCCGGCGTGAGGCCGGTGTCCTCGAGCCGCTCCATGAGCTCGGCCAGGGGCTTCTTGTCGTCGATCCAGCCGAGGAACTGCCAGATCGCCCGGAAGTCCTCGATGTCGTTGATCAGCGGGGTGCCGGTCAGCGCCATCAGCAGCGGGCGCACCGTGCGGTGGCGGATGCGCTCGGACAGCTCGAGGGCGTGCTTCGAGCGCTGCGAGGTGCGGTTCTTGATGAAGTGCGCCTCGTCGACGACCATGCCGCGGAAGCCGAACTCGCCGAGCCAGCCGACGTGCCGGTCGAGCACCTCGTAGTTGACGACGACGATGTCGGCGAAGCCGTCGATCGAGTCGCCGTCGCCGTGGATCACGGTCGCCTTACGGCTCGGCGTCCAGATGTCGGCCTCGCGGGCCCAGTTGGTCTTGACGACGTTCGGCACGACGACCAGCAGCGGGTACGCGTCGGCGGCGTGCGCGGCCAGCAGGGCCTGTGCGGTCTTGCCGAGGCCCGGCTCGTCGGCGAGCAGGAACGTGCGGTGCCCCTCGGCGGCCGCGGCGACGACCTGGGCCTGGTGTGGCATGAGCTCGAGGCCGCCGAGCGTCATGAGGAACCCGGGCTCGGGCAGCGGCATGCACGACGACGCGCCGCCGTACTCGAACGCGCGGAACAGGGGGCCGAGCAGCTCCCACGTCGACAGGCGCTTGGGGCTCGCGGTGCGCTGGCCGACGGCGGAGAAGTCGGGCGCGAGGAACGGGTTGGCGAGCTGGCGTGCGACGACCGACTGCGGGACGACACGCCGCTCGGTCACGACGGCCGGGGCAGCGTCGGACGAGTCGGCGACGGGTGTCTCGACACCGGCGGCCTGCAGCATCTCGCTGCGTAGCGTGTCGGCGGCATCGGTGAAGACCGCGTTCTCGTCGAGCAGGGGGTAGACCGTGGGGTCGAGCGCGACGGTCTGGGCGAGGATCGTCGCGACGCCGTCGAGGCGCTTGAGCTGCTCGGCGCGGTGCGCCTCGCTGGCGTCCTTGTCGGCCTTGACGCGTGTGCGCTCCTCGCGGACCAGCACGGCCACGACCTGGAACTTCGTGCGTCCGGCGGGGGACAGGGGGCCACGCTGGGCCTTGGCCTCGACCTCGCGGACGGCGCGGGCGAGCACGCGGATGATGTCGCCCTTCTCGAGCGGTCGCTGGCCTGCGCCCCGCGCCTGCCGGGGGGCGGTGCGGGTCGTGCCGGACTGGCGCTGGCCTCGTCGAGCCAAGAGATCCTCCTGTGGAGTGCCGGACGTCGGTCCGGCGGTACGGCGGCACCGTCCTGCCCGTGGGCCGTGACGCACGACGTCCGGACGTCGTGGCCGGTGCGTCACCCGTCGTCGACCGCCGGGAAACCTGCGTCCGGCGGCGTCGGTCGTGCGGTGGGCCCGGGACGGGCCACGCACGACGGCCCGTGAGCAGTCATCGTCCCTCGGGGACACGCTGCGGGTCGGTGTGTCCCCATGCTACCCCCGCAGTCGTCGCCGCGTCCGCGAACCTCGACGGAACGCCGACCGGGCTGACGAGCGCAGGGCGGTCGTCAGCCGCCGACGGGGCCCGCGTGGCTGCCGCCCGAGCGCCGCGCCGGCGCCCCGACGGGCTCGTCGGTGCGCGGCGGGGCCAGCCAGACCGCGAACAGCGTCGTGATCGGCACCGCGAGCACGAGCCCGATCGCCCCCACGAGCGTGCGGACGATCTCCTGGCCGATCTCCTCGGTCGTGGCGAGGTCGGCCAGCCCGCGCTGGTACGCCGTCGCGAGCAGCAGGATCGTCATGGCCGAGCCCGCGTAGGCGAACACGAGGGTGTAGACGCTCGACGCGATGTGGTCGCGCCCGATCCGCATCGCCGACGTGAACAGCTCGGCACCGCGGGCGGCGGGCTTGAGCGCCCGCATCTCCCACACCGCGCTGGCCTGCGTCACCGTGACGTCGTTGAGCACGCCGAGCCCGGCGATCACCATCGTGCCGGCCACGATCGCCGACAGCGAGATGTCGGGGACCGTCGCGATCAGCCGCTGGTCGTCCTCGGACCCCACGCCGCTGAGCTGCGACCACCCCGTCGCGGCGACGCCGATCGCAGCCGTCAGCGCGATGCCGACGAGCGTGCCGAAGAGCGCCGACGTCGTGCGGATCGAGATGCCGTGCGCGAGGTACAGCACGACGATCATGATGACGGTCGAGCCGACCACCGCCACGGCCAGCGGCGACTCGCCGGCCAGGAACGCCGGCAGCATGAACTTGGTGACGGCCAGCAGCGTCACGCCGATCCCGACCAGCGCGAACAGCCCGCGCCACCGGGCGATCGCCACCACCAGCACCGCGAAGATCGCGGCCAGTGCGACGAGCGGCACGCCGCGCTTGAAGTCGAGGAACTCGTACGACGCCTCCTGGCCGGCCGGCTCGATGCGGATCAGCGAGATGTCGTCGCCGGGCTCGATGCCGGCCTTGTAGCGGGACGCGTCGAGCTCGAACGTGCCGGTGCCGCCGGGCACCGTGGCCGTGACGCGGGCGCAGTCGCCGGCGACCTCGATTGAGCCGTCGGGACCCTCGCCGCCGCTGTTGCACCCGAACGGCTCGACCTTCGTGACGGTGGCGTCGACCGTGCTGACGCCCTCGCCGCTGTACGGGTTCTGGTCCTTCGGCACCTGGTCGGCATCGGGCCACAGCAGGATCATCGCGACGACCGCGATCGCCGAGATCGTCATGACGACCATCGACAGGCCGACCGCGAGGCCGCGACGGGGCGGTCCGGCATCGACGGGTGCGTGGGAGTGCGAGTGCGAATGTGCCACGATGACAGCGTGCCAGAGGATGCTGAACACCTGCCCGGAGCGGTCGGTGGGGTCACCCGCATCGGCCGCACGGTGCGTCGCCCGACGGGCCCGTGGACGCCCGCGGTGCACGAGCTGCTGACCTTCCTCGACGCCGAGGGCCTGCGCGGCGTCCCGGCGCTGCACGGCGTCGACGACGAGGGCCGCGAGGTGCTCGAGCACGTCGAGGGTCGCGGGGTGCCGGTCGACGACGAGGTCGTGCTCGACACGGTCCTCGAGGAGGCCGTGACGTGGCTGCGCGACTTCCACGACGTCGTCGAGGGGTTCCGTCCGTCCGGGGTGCGGACCTGGCGCGGGGGCGATGCCGAGCTCGCCGCCGACCAGGTCGTCTGCCACAACGACCCCGGCGCGTACAACTGGATCATCCAGAGCGGGCACTTCGTCGCGATGATCGACTGGGACATGGCCGGGCCCGGACGCGCGATCGACGACCTCGCCTTCATGGCCTGGACCGCGATCCCGCTGTACCGCGAGATCCCGGTCGAGGACGTCGCCCGTCGCCTCGACATCCTGGTCGACGCCTACGGCGAGTGGGGCCCGATGACGGTGCTCGAGGCCGTCGTCGAGCGCATGTCGACGGCGTCCGACCGGATCGAGGCGGGCCAGGCCCGCGGCGACCAGGGGTTCGTCAACCTCGGGCGCGTCGGCGAGCCGCAGCGCACCCGCGACCGTGTCGCGGCCTTCCGTGCGCGAATCCCGGCGATCGAGGCGGCACTGTGAGCCGGTCGTGACGCAGCGTCCGCCGCTCGCCGAGATGCTCGACCTGCAGCCCCACCCCGAGGGCGGCTGGTACCGCCGCACCTGGGCCTCGGACGTCGAGGTGACCCTGCCGGACGGGCGGGTGCGACCCACGGCCACGACGATCCTGTTCCTGCTGCCGTCGGGGGAGTCGTCGGCGTGGCACCGGGTCGCCTCGGACGAGCTGTGGATCGCCCAGCAGGGCTCGGTGCGGCTCGAGCTCGGCGGCACGGGCGGGCGTCCCGCGGCGACGGAGGTGGTCGTGGTCGGGCTCGATCTCGGCGCCGGGGACGCCGCACAGGTTCTCGTGCCCGCCGGTGTGTGGCAGCGCACCGTCCCGTCGTCGACCGACGCGCTGGTCGGCTGCGTGGTCTCGCCGGGCTTCGACTTCGACGACTTCGAGCTGGCCGACGACGCGTGAGGCTCAGCCGCGCACGAGGCGCGGCATCCCGAACGCCGTGCGGACGCCCCGCGAGTGCAGCACCGAGTCGGGTGCGCGGCCGACGACCCCCGGCAGT
This sequence comes from Aeromicrobium sp. Root472D3, assembly GCF_001426485.1. Taxonomy (GTDB): domain Bacteria; phylum Actinomycetota; class Actinomycetes; order Propionibacteriales; family Nocardioidaceae; genus Aeromicrobium. The sequence goes on from NZ_LMET01000002.1 coordinate 179,701, forward strand.
CCTGCCGCCGCGACCAGGTCGTCGTCGAGGTGCTCCAGCTCGGCACGCCGCAGCGGCCACGGCTCGTGGTGGTTCGGGATCCAGAGCGTCCGGCCCATCCAGCGGGTGTGCAGGCCGAACCGGGCGGTGACGAACTCGTCCGCGGCCGACGGCCGGGTGATCGGGTCGCCCACGCGGACGCGCATCGTGCCCCCGGCCCCGTGCGGTCGCGGCCAGCGCCGGTGGGTCGTGTACTCGATCGTGTCGCCCTGCCTGGCGATGCTCATGCGCGCCCAGGTGTAGGGGGTGGCGAAGGCCAGGCGGGCGCCGATCGCGACGGCCAGCCGGACGGTCTCGAGGGACCGGAAGACCACGCCGTGGCGACCCTGCGCGTCGACGGAGTAGAGGCGGACGTTGGTCTCGGCGAAGTCGCCGAAGTAGGGCACGGCCGGTCCGCGGCCGAAGCCGGCGTGCCGCATGTCGAACGGGATCAGGCCGACGTACGTGACACCGTCGAGGACGTCTGGGCGCGTCAGCGGCGGCAGCAGCGGCGCGACCAGCTCGGGGTCGACCGCCCAGTGCACGAACGAGATGCGGGTCCAGTCCTGCTGCATGATGCGGGGGCCGCGGAGGGGTTCGGGCACAGGACTGAACGTGTTCACTTCTCGAGTATGGAGCCGTCCGGGCGTCCCGGCGCGGTGGACGGGCGCGGATCGCGTCACACGCGGGGTGTGACCGACATCACGTCTAGGGTGTCGTGATGGACTCCGCGCTCACGACCGTCGGCCTGCCGCTCGCCCTGGGCATCATCATGTTCGGCCTCGGGCTGTCGCTCACGGCCGACGACTTCCGTCGCGTCCGCCGGCAGCCCCGAGCCGTCGCGATCGCGCTGGTGTGCCAGCTGCTCGTGCTGCCCCTCGTGTGCTTCGGGCTGGTCGTGGTGCTTGACCTCGACCCCCTGCTGGGCATCGGCATGCTGCTGCTGGCGGCGTCGCCGGGCGGCACCAGCGCCAACCTGTTCAGCCACCTGTTCCACGGCGACGTCGCGCTCAACGTGACGCTCACGGCGATCAACTCGGTCATCGCGATCTTCTCGCTGCCGGTCATCACGAACCTCGCGATCGCCTACTACGACCGGCAGGACTCGGTGTCGCTGCAGTTCTCGAAGGTCGTCGAGGTGTTCGCGATCGTGCTCGTCCCCGTGCTGCTCGGGATGCTGGTGCGCTCGGCCAGGCCAGGGTTCGCCGGTGCCGCCGAGCGTCCGGTCCGCATCGGGTCGGCCGCGGTGCTCGCGATCCTCGTGATCGGCATCCTGGTCGACCAGCGCGAGCAGGTCGGCGAGTACGTCGGCGACGTCGGCCTGGCGACGGGGCTGTTCTGCGCCGCGAGCCTCGTGATCGGCTACGTCGTGCCGAAGGCCTTCGGCGTCACGGCGGCGCAGGCCATCGCGTCGTCGATGGAGATCGGCGTGCACAACGCGACGCTGGCGATCTACATCGCCGTCGAGGTGCTCGACTCCACGGAGGTGTCGGTGCCGGCCGCCGTCTACTCGATCTTCATGTTCGTCTTCGCGACCCTCTGGGGCCACGCCATCTCGCGCCGGGTCGCCCGCGAGCCGGCCTGACGTCAGAGGCCGAGCCAGCGGTCGGTGAGCTCGTTGGCGAACGTGCCGTCGGGGTCCCAGCGCCCGACCAGCGCCCGGAACTCGGGCAGGCGGGGGTAGGCGGCCAGCAGGCGCTCGGGCGTCGTCTCGAACACCTTGCCCCAGTGCGGTCGCGCCGCGAACGGGGCCAGGGCGTCGTCGAGCGTCGGCAGGAAGGCCTCGACCCCCTCGACGTCCATGCGCCACGTGAAGTGCAGCGCGACGCAGTCGACGTCGTGGCTGGGGCTCAGCCAGAGCCCGTCGCCGGCGACGGTGCGGATCTCGGAGACCAGCAGGATCGGCGCGAGTCCCTCGCGGAGGCCCCGCACCGCCCGGATCGCCTCGAGCGCGACGGTGCGCGGCACGAGGTACTCGGTCTGCAGCTCGTCGCCGTCGCTCGGCGTGAACTCGAGCCGGAAGTGCGGCAGGCGGTCCCACCACGGGCCCGGCAGGCCGAGCTGGCGGGTCGTGGCACCGGCGTCGACGTCCGGCAGGGGGTGCATCTCGCGGGTCGCGAGCGAGGCGCCGAACAGCTCGGTCACGGCGCCGTCGTCGACGCGCGACTTCGTCCAGACCTGGTGCGGCCCGCCGTCGGTCCAGTCGGTGAACATGCTGACGCTGTAGGCGCTCGAGGTGACGTCGTCGAAGTGCTCCTCGACGTCCGACCACGGCAGGTGCTCGAAGAGGTCCTGGCGCACCTCGAACCGCGGGACGACGTCGAGCGTCACGTGGGTCAGGATCCCGAGCCGTCCGAGGGAGACGACCGCGCCGTCGAACTCGTCGTCGCCCCGTCGCACGTCGACCAGCTCGCCGTCGGCGCGGACCAGCCGGATCGCGGCGACGGCGGCGGCCAGGCTGCCGTTGCGGTCACCCGAGCCGTGGGTGCCGGTGGCGATCGCCCCGGCGACCGAGATGTGGGGGAGCGAGGCCAGGTTCGGCAGCGCCCAGCCCGCGGCGTCGAGCTGCTCGACGAGCTCGCCGTAGCGCAGCCCGGCCGACACCGTCACGACGCGGGCGGGCTCGTCGACGCTGACGGTCACCGGCAGGTCGGCGACCGACACCTGCGCCTCGTCGGTGTCGGCGATGCGGTTGAACGAGTGACGCGACCCGACCGCACGCACGCGGGTCGCGTCGCGCACGACCTGCTGCAGCTCGTCGGTCGTCGTCGGGCGGTGGAGGGTGTGGGCGCCGTACGTCAGGTTGCCGGCCCAGTTGGTCGTGGTCACCGGTCCAGTGTGCGCCCACGGTCCGGACGGCGCGCGCTTGCCGCGAGGGGTTGACTGGACGCATGGCACCTCAGCGCAGCGGCACGGCACGTCGGTGGATGGCTCGCGAGCTCGGCTCGCCCGAGGGCTGGACGCTGGAGGAGCACGACCTGCCGGCCCCGGCCGCGGACCAGGTGACGATCGAGGTGCGCGCCGCGGGCATGAACCCCGCCGACGTCAAGCACGTCGCCGCGGGCACCGACGCCGGCCGGCTGCCGGTCGCGATCGGCTACGAGGTCGCGGGGGTCGTCGCCGCGGTCGGCTCGGCGGTCGAGGGCCGTGCGGTGGGCGACGAGGTCCTGGCCTTCCGGATCAGCGGCGGGTACGCGTCGGCCGTCAACGTCCCGGCAGCGGACGTGCTGGCGAAGCCGGCCTCGCTGGGGTTCGCCGAGGCGGCCAACCTGCTGCTCGCCGGTGCGACGGCCGCCGACATGCTGCGCGCCGCCCGGGTCGCCTCGGGCGACACGGTGCTGCTGCACGGCGCGTCCGGGGCGGTCGGCGTGAGCGTCCTGCAGCAGGCGCGGATGCTCGGCGCGACGGTCGTCGGCACCGCCAGCCCCGGACGGTTCGCGGTCGTGGAGGGCTTCGGCGGCACGGCCGTCGCGCACGGCGACGGGCTCGAGCAGCGGGCCCGCGACGCGGCGCCGTCCGGCTACGACGTCGCCCTCGACGCGGTGGGCACCGACGAGGCCGTCGACGTCTCGCTGGCCCTGGTTCCCGACCGCACCCGCGTCGTGACGATCGCGGCCAGGGCGAGGGCGCAGCAGGACGGCTTCACGGCGCTGGCCGGCGCCGATCCCGAGAGTGCCCGCTTCCGCGACGGCGTCCGCGCGCGGCTGGTCGAGCTGGCGGGCGGCGGCGAGCTCGTGGTGCCGGTCGCGCGCACGTACGCCCTCGACGACGCGCAGGCGGCCGTCGCCGAGCTGATGGGCGGCCACCCCGGCGGCAAGCTCGCGCTCGTCCCCTGACGCGGCCCGCGGCCGGGTCCTACGATGTGGGCATGGGCGAGGTCTACTTCGACGAGGACGACGACGCGGCCGAGCTCGTGGCCGCTCTCGACGCCGAGGGCTACTCCACGACGCTGCGGCGCGAGGCGTTCGCGGGCGAGGAGGACTGGGACGACCGCGCGTGGGTGCTGGTCGTCGAGCCCTTCGACGAACGGGTCGTCGACATGGTCGACGTCTACGGCGGCTGGCTCCCCGGCGATCCTCAGGAGACCGCGGCGGAACCGCCCCCGCTCCCGGGCCAGCCCCGACGTCTCAAGCACTGACGTCACCGCCGGGCCCGCTCAGACGCCGAGGTGGTCCTTCAGGAACTGCACCTGCAGCAGCTTGAGGTTCTCGGCCACGACCTCCTGGGGCGTCATGTGGGTGACGCCCGACAGCGGCAGGACGGTGTGCGCTTTGCCCGCCGCCAGCAGGGCGGACGACAGCCGCAACGTGTGCGCCGCGACGACGTTGTCGTCGGCGAGCCCGTGGATCAGCATCAGCGGACGCTCCAGCAGCGGTGCCAGGGGGATCAGCGAGTTGCGGTCGTAGACGTCGGCGTTCGTCGCGGGGTCGCCGAGGTAGCGCTCGGTGTAGCACGTGTCGTAGAGGCGCCACTCGGTCACGGGCGCCCCGGCGACCGCGGCGTGGAACACGTCGGGACGCTTCAGCACCGCGAGGGCCGAGAGGTAGCCGCCGTACGACCAGCCCGTGATGCCGACGCGCGACGTGTCGACGTCGTCGGGGTACGCCGCCGCGACGGCCTCGAGCGCGACGACCTGGTCGTCGAGGGTCGCCCCGGCGAAGTCGTGGTGGATCGTGTGCTCCCACGCGGGGCCGCGTCCCGGGGTGCCCCGCCCGTCCGCGACGACGACGCAGAAGCCCTGGTCGGCCAGCCACTGGGCCTCGAGGAAGCCGCGGGCCGAGGCGAGCACGCGCTGGGCGTGCGGACCGCCGTACGGGTCCATCAGCACGGGCAGCCGCACCGATCCGCGCTCGTGGCCGCGGGGGAACAGCACGGCCGTGCGGATCTCGTCGTCGCCGGCCCGCAGCATCGTGACCTGCGGCTCGAACGGTGCCGGCTCCGCCACGACCCGGACGCTCGTGGGCTCGGCGCCGTCGCGGTGCACCGTGACGGTCGTGCCGACGACGTCGAGCGCCGACCTGACCACGACGGTCGTCGGACCACCGACGACGGCGCCGTGCACCGCCGCGCCGCGGGTCAGCGGCTCGACGGACCCGTCGAGGCCGAACCGCACGACCTGCACCTCGGCGGGCTCCTCGGACGCCGTCGCCACGACGCAGTCGTCGTACACCTCGACGATCGACCGCACCTGCCAGTTGTCGGGGGTGACGGGCTGGCCGTCGACCGCGACGTGCCACGACGTCCCCGCCTCGACCGTGACGAGCCGTCCGTCGGGCGTCCACCGCGGGGCGGACGTCAGCTCGACCCAGAAGTCGGAGCGGGTCGTGCGCAGCACCGTCGTGGCGCCGGTCGAGACGTCGACCGACAGCACCTGCGACGAGACCTGGTCGCGGCTCATGACCTGCAGCAGCGGCGCCCCGTCGGCCGACCAGGTGACCCGGCCGAGGTACTCGTGCTCGGCGCGGTCCCAGACGATCTCGGTGCGGCGGCCGTCGAGGCCGACGTGCCACAGCGTCACGTCGGCGTTGGGCGTGCCCGCCGCGGGGTAGCGCTGGGCGACAGGCTCGCGCTCGGGGTTCTCCGGGTCGGCGACGAACCACGTCCGCACCGGCGCGTCGTCGAACCGCTCGACCAGCAGCGACTCGCCGTCGGGCGCCCACCAGAAGCCACGGAAGCGGTCCATCTCCTCGGCCGCGATGAACTCGGCCTGTCCCCACACCTCGGTGCCGGACTCCGGCGACACGAGCGCCCGCTCGTCCTCGCCGTCGACGCCGACGACCCGCAGGGCGCCGCCCGAGGCGTACGCGATGCGGCGGCCGGTCGGGTCGAGACGGGGGTCGATGACGGCTCCGACGCTGGGCAGGGCGTGCACGGCCCCGCCGTCTCCCAGGCGCACCGCCCACAGGCGTCCGGACAGGGCGAAGCACGCCCAGCGCCCGGTCGCGTCGACGTCGTAGGCCACGAGGCCGGCCGCCGACTCGCGACTGCGCTCGCGGCGCGATCGCTCCTCGGCCGAGAGCTGCTCGCCGTCGTCGCCGAGCAGCTCGGCGGGGTCGACCAGGACGGTCTCGGCACCGGTCGCGACGTCGTGCTCCCACAGCTGGCCCGTGCGGGTCACGCCGTCGGGGGTGCGGATGAAGCGCACCGTGCCGCCGTCGGGCGACACCGTGATCGAGCGGGGGACGCCGAGCGTGAAGCGCAGGGTCCGGGCGGCCAGGCGGGGGTACGAGACGGTCATGCGTCGAGTCAATCATTGTCGGCGTCGGCGGACGCGCTCCGGCCAGTAGCCTTGGGCCCATGACGACCCCCGACCGCCGCCTGCTGCTCGTCCACGCCCACCCGGACGACGAGTCGCTCAACAACGGCGCGACGATGGCCAAGTACGTCGCCGACGGGGCCCGGGTGACGCTCGTGACGTGCACGCTCGGCGAGATGGGCGAGATCCTCGTGCCCGAGCTCGAGCACCTCGCGGCCGACCGCGACGACGCACTGGGCGAGCACCGGGCCGGCGAACTGGCCGCGGCGATGGCCGAGCTCGGCGTCACCGACCACCGGCTGCTGGGCGGTGCCGGACGCTTCCGCGACTCCGGCATGAAGTGGGACGAGAACGGTCACGCGACGGCCGCCGACGAGATCCACGACAACGCGTTCTGGAACGCCGACCTGCTGGTCGCCGCGACCGAGCTGGCCGCGGTCATCCGCGAGGTGCGCCCCCAGGTGCTCGTGACGTACGACGACTTCGGCAACTACGGCCACCCCGACCACGTCCAGGCGCACCGCGTCGCGCACTACGGTGCCGACCTCGCCGCCGCGCGCTCGTACCGCCCCGACCTCGGCGAGGCGTGGGACGTCGCCAAGATCTACTGGGTCGCGATGTCGGCGTCGCGGTTCCGCGAGGGCCTGCGGGCCATCCGCGCGACGGGCGACACCACGACGTTCGAGGGCATGGACCCCGATCACCTGCCGCCGTTCGCGATCGAGGACGAGCACCTCGACGCCGTCATCGACGCCCCCGAGCACGTGCAGGCCAAGCTCGCGGCGATGAAGGCGCACCGCAGCCAGATCACCGAGGACGGCATGTTCTTCGCCGGCGGCATGGACATGGCGGCGGTTGTGTGGGGCAGCGAGTTCTACCGCCTCGTCAAGGGCGCCCGCGGGCCGGTCGGCGACAGCGGGCTCGAGGAAGACCTGTTCGCAGGTCTGTAGGCCGACGTGCTGCGTGTCGCCCTCGTCGTCGTCGGGGCCTACGACTGCCTGCTGGGGGCCGTCGTGCACCGGCAGGTGTGGGTCGCGGGGGGCGTGACGTGGCCGTGGGGGCTCGTCGCGACGGTCGTCGTCACGGCCCTCGTGACGGTCGCGGCCAACGACGCGACGCGCGTGGGAGGGGCGTGGCTGGCGATCGGCTGGGCGGGTGCGCTGCTGGCGTTGCAGTGGTCGCCCGGCGGCAGCTACCTCGTCGCCTCCGACGGTCTGGGGATGGCGTTCACGGCCGGGTCGCTGGGGGTCATCGTGCTTGCCGTGGCGGCGCGAACTAGGCTCGGACCACGATCGTGACGGGGGACGGACAGCCTTTCGCGGCACATCCCGCCGCTGTGGCCCCGCCCCGCGTGGCGAGATGCTGATCCAGGGGAGACACGCATGACCGACCAGACGCCAGACCGTCCGCGCGACGACGACGACGCGACGGCCGACGACGTGACGGTCGACCCGGAGTCCGGGTTGGTCCTCGAGAACGACGAGCTCGACCTGACCGCCGCCCCGCCCGCCGACGAGTCACCCACGCCCGCCGAGGAGTCGCCCACGCCCGTCGAGGAGTCACCGACGCCCGTCGAGGAGTCACCGACGCCCGTCGAGGAGTCGCCCGCGCCGGTCGGGCGCACCCCGGTCGAGGACGGTCCGGCGCCCGAGACCCGCGTGGCCCGCGACGACGACCTCGTCATCCCCGCCCACGCCGTCAGCGACGACTGGGACGACCGCCCCCAGGCATCCGCGACGTCCGCCGACGGCGGCGACCACGCCGGCGGCGGCAGCGGCATCGGCACCGGGTCGGGATCGTCCCGCCACTGGGGCCGGTACGCGCTGCTCGCGGTCGTCGCGCTGGTCGGCGCCGCCTACGTCACGGGCTACTTCCTGACGGGCACGCGCATGCCGTCCGACACGACGATCGCCGGCGTCGACGTCTCGGGCCAGTCGCCCGCCGACGCGCGCGCGACGCTCGAGCAAGCCCTGGCCCCCGTGGCCGATCGCGAGATCGACCTGACGTACGGCCGCAAGACGTTCGCGATCAAGCCCGCCGACGCCGGTCTGGCGCTCGACGCCGACCGGTCGGTCGCCGAGGCGGGCGGCGCCCGCAGCTGGGACCCGCGCGACATGGTCGCGCTGTTCGTCGGCGACCGCGAGCACGCCCCCGTGCTCGACGTCGACGACGCCGCGCTGGCGAGCTCGGTCGCGGCGATCAGCGAGGGCATCGACGAGGAGGTCGTCGAGCCGCAGATCACCTTCCCGAAGGCCACGCCCACGGCGCGTCAGCCGAAGGCCGGCCTGGTCGTGTCGCGCTCCGACGCCGCCGACGCGATCCGCGCCGCGTACCTCGTCAGCGACGAGCCGATCGAGGTGCCGACCGCCGCGGTCGAGCCGACGGTCGACGCCGACGGACTCGCGGCCGCCATGACGCAGATCGCCGAGCCGGCCGTCAGCGGTCCGGTGACGCTGAAGGTCGGCGACGCGTCGGTCGCGCTGCCGGTCACGGCGTTCGCTCCCGCCCTCACGGTGCAGGTGCAGGACGGCTCGCTGAAGCCCGTCATCGACGCCGAGGAGCTCGCCGGGCCCCTGACCGACTCGACCACCGGCATCGGCACCAAGGCCGTCGACGCGACGGTCCGGATCGAGGGCGGCAAGCCCGTCGTCGTCCCGGGCAAGGAGGGCCTCGGCCTGCAGCCCGAGGAGATGGCGACCGCGCTCGTCCCGGCCCTGACGCAGACCGGCGACGCGCGCTCGGTCGCGGTCGAGGCCAAGGTCGTCCAGCCGCAGTTCACGACCGCCGACGCCGAGGCGCTCAAGATCACCGAGAAGATCGGCGAGTTCGAGACGAAGTTCCCCTACGCCGAGTACCGCAACACCAACCAGAGCCGCGGGGCCGAGCTGATCGACGGCACGATCGTCAAGCCCGGCGAGACGTTCAGCTTCAACGACACGGTGGGCGAGCGCACCGAGGCCAACGGGTTCGTGACCGGCACCGTCATCAACGGCGGGGTGTTCCGCGAGGAGCTCGGCGGCGGCGTCTCGCAGGTCGTCACGACGCTCTACAACGCGGGCTTCTTCGGTGGCATGGACGACGTCGAGCACCACCCGCACGCGTTCTACATCGACCGCTACCCGGTCGGGCGCGAGGCGACGGTCTACTACGGCAGCCTCGACCTGCGCTTCAAGAACCCCACCGACTACGGCGTCCTGATCCGCGCGTACGTCAACAAGAGCACCCCGGGAACGCAGGGCGAGATGCACGTCGAGCTCTGGAGCACCAAGGTCTGGGACAAGGTCGAGGCCGACGCGTCACCGCGCCGCAACGGCCGGTCGCCCGGCACGCAGTACGACGACACCGACCGGTGCGTCGCCCAGGCGCCCATCGCCGGCTTCGACATCGACATCGTCCGCACGTTCTTCAAGGACGGCAAGGTCGCCAAGACCGAGACCGACACCGCCAACTACCAGGCGGCCGACCGCGTCATCTGCGGCAAGAAGCCCGAGCCGAAGGACGACTGACGCCGCCGGCGGCCGCCCTCACGCCGACGGCTCGCGGTAGACGTAGTCGTGGTGGTCGACGAAGCCGAACGGCCGGTAGAGCGCGAGCGCGGCCTCGTTGCTGCGCATGGTCTGCAGGTACGCCTTGTCGGCACCGTGCCCGACGGCCCACGCCAGGGACGTCTCGACGATGCGGCGCGCGAGCCCGCGCCGCCTCGCCTCCGGGGCCACCTCGACGGCCGACAGGCCCGCCCACTCGCCCGTGACGACGACGCGTCCGATCGCCTCACCCGGTGCGCCGATCGCGACGAAGCCGACGTGCGCCGGGGCCTCCATGACGGCGCGCGCGTCGGCGGGGTCGCTGACGCGTCCGTAGCGCGAGAGCCACGCGTCGTCGGCGACGGGGGAGACGCGCGCGTCGGCGTCGTGCGCGTAGGTGCCGGGCGGGGCGAGGTCGGCGACCTGGACGACCGCGCCGCCGTGGTACCCGTCCATCGGCGCCCACCCCGCGGCCGCCAGCAGCCGGTCGTGCTCCGAGCCGACGACGACCTGGGCCAGCGCAGGGGCCGAGCGCTCGCGGTAGAAGTCGCGCACCCGCGCGAGCGCGTCGTCGAACGGCATGCCGGGGGAGCCCGTCACGGCGACGGAGTTGGCGCGGCCCGTGAAGCGTCCGGCCGCGCGCAGCTCCCACTCGCCCAGCGGGACCGACTCGATCGCCGGCCAGCCGCGCGAGGTGATGCGGGTCAGCTCCTCGGCGTCGACCGCGACGGCCCGGCGGCGCCGCACCGGACGGTCGGGGACGCGCTTCCAGGTCGTGACGGTCGCCCGGTCGACGACGCGCGGGCGTCCGTCCCGCTGCTCGATCGTGAGCGAGACGTCGTCGACGGCCAGGACGTGCCCCACGACGTCGGTCATCTGCGGGCCGCCGGTCGGGCCGACACCGCCCGTCTCATGCCGCACGACGATGCGGGTGCCCACCTCGGGAGCGTCTAGAGTCATGGTTCAAGCCTTCCACGAGATGTGAGGCGGACCCAACTAGTCCCTCCGTCCGACCGGGCGGGATACTGGTCGGAGCTCGCCGCAGTAGCTCAAGCAGTCGTTTAGGAGACGCCCCCGTGACGTACGTGATCGCTCAGCCGTGTGTGGACATCAAGGACCGCGCCTGCGTGGACGAATGTCCCGTCGACTGCATCTACGAGGGCAAGCGGATGCTCTACATCCACCCCGACGAGTGCGTCGACTGCGGCGCCTGCGAGCCCGTGTGCCCCGTCGAGGCGATCTTCTACGAGGACGACACGCCGCCGGAGTGGAAGGACTACTACGACGCGAACGTCAACTTCTTCGACGACCTGGGCTCGCCCGGCGGCGCCGCGAAGCTCGGCGTGATCGACAAGGATCACCCGATGATCGACGCGCTGCCCCCGCAGAACCAGGAGTAGTCCGCATGGGCGCACCGGACGCATCGCGGGTGTCGACCCGGTTCCCCGAGTTCCCGTGGGACACGCTGGCCGGTGCCAAGGAGCGCGCGGCCGAGCACGTCGACGGCATCGTCGACCTGTCGATCGGCACGCCGGTCGACCCGACGCCCGACGTCGCGCGCGAGGCCCTCGTGGCCGCGGCCGACGCGCCCGGCTACCCGACGGTGTTCGGCCCCGAGTCGCTGCGGCAGGCCGCCGTCGACTGGCTCGAGCGGCGGTTCGGCGTCACGGGCCTGACGGCGTCGCAGGTGCTGCCGACGGTCGGCTCGAAGGAGCTCATCGCGAACCTGCCGATGCAGCTGGGCCTCGGGCCGGACGACCTGGTCGTCGTCCCCGAGCTCGCCTACCCGACCTACGAGGTGGGCGCGCGCTACGCCGGCTGCCGGGTGCTGGCCGCCGACTCGCCGGACGTGATCGCGCAGCACCGTCCCGCGCTGGTCTACGTCAACTCGCCGGCCAACCCGCACGGCCAGATCCTCGGCGCCGACCACCTGCGCGCGATGGTCGAGCTCGCCCGCGACCTCGGCGCCCTGCTGGTGTCGGACGAGTGCTACCTCGAGTTCGCGTGGGACGGCGAGCCGGTCTCGGTGCTGCACCCCGACATCTGCGGCGGGTCGTCCGAGGGCCTGCTCGCGGTGCACTCGCTGTCGAAGCGCTCGAACCTGGCCGGCTACCGCGACGCGTTCGTGACCGGCGACGAGTCGGTCGTCACCGAGCTGCTGGCGGTGCGCAAGCACCTCGGCTTCATGCTGCCGACCCCCGTGCAGGCGGCGATGACCGCGGCGCTGGCCGACGACGACCACGTCGCCGAGCAGCGCGAGCGCTACGCCGCGCGGCGCAGCGACCTGCGCGCGGCACTGGAGTCGGCGGGCTTCACGGTCGAGCACTCCGAGGGCGCGCTGTACCTCTGGGCGACGCGCGGCGAGCCGTGCCGCGACACGATCGCGTGGCTGGCCGAGCGTGGCGTCCTCGCTGCTCCCGGCGACTTCTACGGCACGGCCGGCGCCCGGCACGTGCGCATCGCCTTCACGGCCACCGACGAGCGCGTCGCGTCGGCCGTGCGGCGCCTCACCGCCTGACCCGCGTCCGTCGTCCACGGGCGGTGCTCCAGCGACCTGACGCCGCCCGGGGCGGTGAGCGAGCGACCCGTCCGGCCCCGGCACACGTCGCTCAGTCACCGCCCACGACGGGGGCCCGCGTCAGTTGGTCGAGACGCGGACGGTCGTCGATCGGGGCACGTCGCCCCGGGTCCACCCCTCGTCGGAGTCGGCGGACGTCCACCGGTAGCCGTCGAACGTCACCTCGGCGATGCCGAGGAACGCCGCCTGCCCGACGAGGTACTGCGCGATGGCCCACCCGCGGGCCTCGATGTCGGCGGCCCGACCGCTGAGCGGGTACGACGCGTCGTCGCCGTTGCGGACGACCGCGATGTCGCCGAACGCCTCGCGGACGTCCTCGACGACGGCCGTGGTGCTGCCGCTGCCGCCGGCGTTGACCTGGCACGTGAACCGGGCCGGGCTGTAGCCGCGCAGGGCCGAGGCGAGCGCACGCGAGTAGTCCTCGTGCTGCGCGTACGCCTGCGGGAAGCCCGATCGCTGCACCAGCTGCGCCGCGTCGTTGATGACCATGTCCTGGTAGCCGTCGATCTTGACCAGGGCGTCGTAGAACTCGCCGATCGCGTAGTGGGGGTCCATGATCTGCTCGACCGTGCCCCAGCCCTGCGACGGACGCTGCTGGAACAGCCCCACGGAGTCGCGGTCGCCGTAGTCGATGTTGTGGATCCTCGACTCCTGGAAGGCCGTGGCGATCGCGATCGTCGTCGCCCGCGGCGGCAGCCCCCGCTGCTGCGCGATCGCGGCGATCAGCGACGCCCACCGCCCCTGCTCGAGGTCGAGCTGGGCGCGCGTGTCACCCACCGTCGCGACGCAGAACTCCGCCCGCAGCGGGGCCCGGTCGCGCACGACCGTCGCGAACAGCACCAGGGCCGTCACGAGACCCGCCACGACGAACCAGCGCAACCTCACGCCGGCGCCCTAGTTGGCGTGCAGGGCCGCGTTGAGCTCGATGCCGGTGCGCTCGCCGCGCGGACGTGCCTCGAGCACGCCCGTCGCGCTGTCGACCAGGAACAGGATGCCGTCCTGTCCCGAGAGCTCGGAGGCCTTGACGACCGAGCCGTCGGGCGTCGTGACCTTCGAGCCGGCCGTCACGTAGGTGCCCGCCGCGACGACGCAGTCGTCGCCCAGCGAGATGCCGATGCCGGCGTTCGCGCCGATCAGGCAGTTGCGACCGACCCGGATGACCTCCTTGCCGCCACCCGACAGCGTGCCCATGATCGACGCGCCGCCTCCGACGTCGGAGCCGTCGCCGACCGTGACGCCGGCCGAGATGCGTCCCTCGACCATCGCGTGGCCCAGGGTGCCGGCGTTGAAGTTGACGAAGCCCTCGTGCATCACCGTCGTGCCCTCGGCCAGGTGCGCCCCGAGCCGGACGCGGTCGGCGTCGCCGATGCGGACGCCGCTCGGCACGACGTAGTCGGTCATGCGGGGGAACTTGTCGACGCTCGTGACCTGGACGTGCTGGCCGGCCGCGCGGGCCCGGGCGCGGGTCGCCTCGAAGTCGCCGACCGCGCAGGGACCGATCGACGTCCACACGACGTTGGCCAGCAGGCCGAACTGGCCGTCGAGGCTCAGCCCGTGGGGGCGGACGAGGCGGTGCGACAGCAGGTGCAGGCGCAGCCACACGTCGTAGGCGTCGGTGGGAGCGGCCTGCAGGTCGTCGACGCGGGTCAGCACGACGGCTCTCGTCACCTGGCGGACGGGGTCGTCGCCCTCGAGTGCCGTCAGCTCGGCGGGCTCCAGCCCGTTGTCGGGTGCTGCGCCCAGTCGGGGCTCGGGGTACCAGACGTCGAGCACCGTGCCGTCGGCGGTCAGGGTCGCGAGACCGTAGGCGTGGGCGCCGGGGTGTTCCTCGGAAGTCATGGGTCCCAATCTATCGAGGCGGTGGTGGGTCTCTGCCGCGGCTACGACTTCGGGAGACCGTCCTTGGTGCACAGCGAGCCGATCTCCGAGCTCTTGTCCTGGGCGATGAGCTTGAACATCCGCGGAGCACGTTCGGGGTCCCACGTCACGGCGAAGTCGCGCAGCGGCACGGTGCAGTTGAGGCCCTTGCCGCCCATCGACGACGACAGCGCGAGCGCGAACTTGCCGAGCGAGATCGGTCCGACGTCCTCGCCGATCGTCAGCGAGCCCGAGGCGCCGGAGGCGACGCTCAGGTAGCGCAACGGGTTGAGGACGGTCCAGGGCGACTTGGCCTCGCCGGCGATCGAGCCGAGCACCTCGCGCTGGCTCTGCACGCGCTGGATGTCCTGCGTCGCGTACGAGTGGCGGTTGCGCGAGTACGCCAGCGCGGTGCGTCCGTCGGCGGTCTGGCATCCCTTCTTGACGTCGAGCCCCGAGTCCTTGTCCTTGATGTTCTCCGTGGGACAGATCTCGACCCCGCCCAGGGAGTCGACGACCTTGACCAGGCCGCCGAAGCCGACCTCGACGTAGTCGTCGACGCGGATGCCGGTGTTGTCCTCGATCGTCTTGACCAGCAGCTTGGGTCCGCCGTACGCGTACGCCGCGTTGACCTTGGTGCGGCCGTAGCCGGGGATGTCGACGAGCGAGTCGCGCGGGATCGACATCAGGACGTCGGGCCCGGCACCGGTGTGCAGCATCATGATGGTGTCGGTGCGGCCGCGCCCACCGCCGTCGCCACCGGTCGACAGCTCCTTCTGCTCGGCCTTGGTCAGGCCGCGGCGGCTGTCGGAGCCGACCAGCAGGTACGTCGTGCCGGGCTGGTCGGCGGGACGGTCGCCGCCCGGGTCGGCGTCGACCTTGGCGATCTTGCCCCACGCCCAGATCGGGACGGCGACGAGGAAGACGATCCAGGCCAGCACCAGGATGCCGACGACGCGTCGCTTGGTGCGTCGCTTCTTCGGCCGGGGAGGCTCGCCGCCGGGCGTGCCGGCCGCCGGACGGCCACGGCCACCCGGCGGGGGGAGGTTGGGGGGCGGGAGCTGCGGCGGGGGCAGCTCGGAACCGTCCGCACGGGGCGCGGGACGCGTGGTGTCGTCCTCGCCGTAGAGCCACCCGTAGTTGCCCTGGGGGCGCTGATCTGACATGGAGACGACCGTACCGGACCCCGCGTCGCCGACGCCGCAGCCGACCGCGGGGCAGCGCGTCGAAATTGCGCGGCGCGTCGCGGCGCGCCCTCAACCTCCGATTGAGGGTTTGCGTGAATACTGATGCCACCTCAGCTCTTCCCCATCACCGCGAGGACCCCATGTCTGACGTTCCATCGAGTGTCCTGGGCGGGTCGTACGACCGCCCGGCCGACACCTCGGCCCGTATCCAGTTCCGTCGCGCCCTGACGCTGACCGCCATGACGCTCGTCATGCCCGGGTCGGCGCAGCTCGTGATGGGCAACAAGAAGGTCGGACGGATCAGCCTGCGCATCTGGCTCGCGTTCCTGGCCGTCGGAGCCGCGCTGCTGGTGGTCTCGCTGACCTCGCGCACGGGCCTGTTCTCGCTCATGACCAACCCGACCGTCCTCACGCTGGGGCGCTGGACCCTCATCGCCGGCGCGATCGCCTGGGTGGCCCTGATGATCGACGCGTGGCGCCTCGGGCGCCCGCTCGAGATGGCCCGCAAGCACCGTCTGTGGATGACGGGCCTCAACAGCGCCCTGTGCTTCGTCACGGCCGGTGTCATGTTCTTCGCGGCCCACATGGTCAGCACGTCGCAGTCGTTCGTCGGCACGGTGTTCTCGGCCAGCACGACGTCCGCCCCCGAGTCGGGCCGCTACAACGTCCTGCTGCTCGGCGGCGACTCCGGCCCGGACCGCAGCGGTGTCCGTCCCGACTCGCTGACGGTCGCGTCGATCGACAAGGACACCGGACGCACCGTGCTGATCGGCCTGCCCCGCAACCTCGAGGACGTCCCGTTCAAGCCCGGCACCGTCATGGACAAGGAGTTCCCGAACGGCTTCGACTGCGACGGCTGCTACCTCAACTCGGTCAACACGTGGGCCAACGACCACGCCGACCGCTACGGGACGAAGTCGCCCGGCATCAAGGCCACGATGGACGCCGTCGAGGAGATCACGGGTCTCAAGCTCAACTACTACGCGATGGTCAACATGAAGGGCTTCGCCAAGCTCATCGACGCCGTCGGCGGCGTGACGCTGGACGTCCGCGAGCGCACCGCGATCGGCGGCATCGGCTCGCCCGTGCGCGGCTACATCGAGGCCGGCAAGCAGAAGGTCACGGGCGACCAGGCCCTCTGGTATTCCCGCAGCCGGGTGCTGAACAACGACTTCTCCCGCATGGGACGCCAGAAGTGCGTCATCAACGCGATGGTCCAGCAGATGAGCCCCCAGAAGGTCCTGCTGAACGTCGGCAAGATCGCCAAGTCGGGCAAGGAGCTGCTCAGCACCGACATCCCGCAGAAGGACCTCGACGTCTTCATGGACCTCGCGCTGAAGGCCAAGTCGCAGAAGATCTCGACGGTCTCGCTGGTCCCGCCGGTCATCTACACCGGCAACCCCGACTACGTGAAGGTCCGCACCATGGTCGGCGCGGCGATCGACGAGGCCGAGGGCACCAACGCCGCGGCCAAGACCCACCTCGCGAGGGCGGCGCTCTCGGTGCCGCCGACCCAGGAGCAGCAGGTCGAGGCCAAGGCCGCCGCGAAGAAGAAGGACCCGATCGAGGCCAACCAGAGCTCCGACCTGGCAGCGGCCTGCTGAGGTCCCGGCTGAGGACTGGCTGAGATCCCGTGGTGGATGCGGTGACGAGAGCCCCCATCAGCGATACTGGGGGCTCCGCCCGGCGGCGTCCGTCCGCCAGGCACGATCACGAGGAACCATGACGCATCGGGCCAGTCTGCTGGGCCGCGGCTACCAGGACCGCCACCTGGACTCGCCGCGTGTCCGTTTTCGTCGTGTCCTCACGCTGTGCCTCATGACGATGGTCGTGCCGGGCTCGGCGCAGGTCGCGATGGGCAAGAAGATCATCGGCTGGACCGCGATCGTCGCGTGGTGCGCGGCGATCGCGGGAGCCGGCTACGCCTTCTCCACGTTCCGCACCGACCGGGCCCGGGTGCTGGGCTGGTTCACCGATCCCGACGTCCTGCTGGCCACGCGCGTCTCGATGGTCGTGGCGGTGCTGCTGTGGCTCGTGCTGTTCGTCGACGCCTGGCGTCTCGGCTCGCCCGTGCGCCTGACGTTCGTGCGGGCGGCGGTCGTGACGGTCGTCAACCTCGCGATCATCGGCAGCGTGGCGGGGTCGACGGCCTTCGCGTCGCAGCTCATCCAGGTGCAGCGCAACGTCGTCAAGACGGTCTTCCCCGAGACCGAGGTGACCCCGCCGCTCGCGGGACGCTTTAACATCCTGCTGCTGGGCTCGGACGCCCGCGCCGACCGCACGGGCGTCCGCCCCGATTCGATGACGGTGCTGAGCATCGACGCCGACACCGGCAAGTCGGTCATGGTCTCGCTGCCGCGCAACCTCGAGAACGTCCCGTTCCGCAAGGACTCGCCGCTGGCCGCGGTCTACCCGTACGGCTACAACTGCGGCGACGAGTGCCTGCTGAACGCGGTGCACACGATGGCGCAGGACCGCAAGGACCTCTACCCCGACAGCAAGGACCCGGGCCTCGACGCCACGATCGACGCGATCGAGGGCGCGACCGACCTGACGATCAACTACTACATCATGGTCAACCTCAACGGCTTCAAGGGTCTCGTCGACGCCGTCGGCGGTGTCGAGATGGACGTCAAGACCCGCATCGCGATGTTCGGCCACGACGACGCCTACAAGAACGTCTACATCGAGCCGGGCCGGCAGAAGCTCGACGGGCAGGAGGCGCTCTGGTACGCCCGCAGCCGGGTGCAGTCCGACGACTACGCCCGCATGGGACGCCAGAAGTGCCTGATGGCGGCGATGGCCGATCAGCTGAGTCCCGCCAAGGTGCTGACGAACGCGACCAAGATCGCGAGCTCCGGCAAGCAGCTGCTCAGCACCAACATCCCCCAGACCGAGCTCGGGCGCTTCGCCGACCTGGCCCTGAAGGCGCGGGGCAAGCAGATCCGCACGGTCTCGATCGTCCCGCCGCAGTTCAACACCCAGACGCCCGACTTCGACGCGATCCACGCCGCGATCAAGACCGCGATCGACGAGTCGGAGGGCGACGCCGCGAAACCCGCCGCCGGCGGCGGGACGGGCTCGACGACCGGCACGCCGACGACGCCGGCGCCGACCACCCCGACGACGCAGTCGCCCACCGAGGGCCGCGCGGCCAACAACGCCGAGGACCTGCAGACCGCCTGCTGAGCGTCAGCAGTCGACCTGCCGGCAGCGGGGGTCGCCACCCCGGGCCGAGCGAGCGCTGCGCGTCACTTGTCCTGGGCGGCGTGGTAGGCGGCGATGACCTCGTCGGGCTCGCCGTCCATCAGCAGCGTGCCCTGGTCGAGCCAGATGACGCGGCTGCACGTGTCCTTGATCGACTGCATCGAGTGGCTGACGAGGAACACCGTGCCGGCGTCGTCGCGGATCTCGCGGATGCGGGCCTCGCTGCGCTTGCGGAACGTGCGGTCACCGACGGCGAGGGCCTCGTCGACGATCAGGATCTCGTGCGTCGCCATGCTCGCGATCGCGAACTTGAGACGGGCCGTCATGCCCGAGGAGTACGCGCGCATCGGCAGGTCGATGAACTTCTCGAGGCCCGCGAAGGCCACGACGTCGTCGTAGCGGGCCTCGATCTCGTCCATCGTGAAGCCCATCGCGAGCCCGCCGAGGATGATGTTGCGCTCGCCGGACAGGTCCTTCAGGAGTGCCGCGCCGACGCCCAGCAGGCTCGGCCGCGACTCGGAGTAGATCGCGCCGCTGCTGGTGGGGGTGAGGCCCGCGATCGCCCGCATGAGCGTCGACTTGCCCGAGCCGTTGGTGCCGATCACGCCGATGCTGTCGTTCTGGTACGCCGTGAACGAGACGCCCTTGAGCGCGTGGACGGTGCGCATCTGCTTGCCACGGCCCTTGAGGCGCAGCGACTTGCGGTCGGCGGCGGACGGGCGCTTGCCCGTCGCGAACACGTTGTACTCGACGTGCACGTCGTCGACGATCACGACGGGGGCGCGGGTGCCCTTCGGGACGTGCACGGGCGGGTGGGCCATGCCGAGGTCGTCGAGGTCGTCGATCGGCCTGGACTGCTCGGTGGGGTCAGTCGACACGTCCGTACCTCTCCTCGGCGCGCCAGAAGAACCAGACCCCGAACGCCAGCACGCCGATCGTCCACAGGATCGCGTAGACCCAGTAGTCGGTGTTGGTGTCGTAGAAGGGGCCGTCGAGCAGCGCCGCGCGGGCGATGCTGAGGAACTCGTGGACGGGCTGGTAGTCGGTCAGGGTCACGAGCCACGGGTGGCCGGGCGTGCCCTCGGGGTTGGCGGCCGACGGCGGCTTGGGGCCGAACCGCTCCTCGATGCTGAAGAAGATGCCGGTCGTGTAGAAGAAGAAGCGCGTGATGAACGGCAGGAAGTTGTTGAGGTCGCGCCAGTGGACCGCGAGGCGGGCCGTGATCAGCACGATGCCGCACGTGAACGCGAAGAACAGGGCGAAGATCGGGATGATCAGCAGCCAGTGCCACGTGATCGGGTTGCCGGTGGCGACCAGGAACACGAGCATGATCGCGACGGTCGGCAGGAACTTCAGGAAGCGCTCGGTCACGGCGGCCAGCGGCAGCACCATGCGGGGGAACGCGAGGCTCTGCACCAGGGCCGAGTTGTTCGTGATGGCCCGTCCGCCCGCGGTCCACGACTGGGCGAAGAACTCGAAGACGAAGATGCCGATGATCAGGAACTCGACGAAGTGCGGCGGACGGCCCTGGGGGCCGATCAGGACGCCGAAGACCGCGCCGTAGATCAGCGCGTTGAGCAGCGGCTTGAGGATGACCCAGAACATGCCGAGCGAGTTCTGCTGGTTCTCGGACTCGATCCGGAACCTGGCCATCGAGAAGATGAACGACCGCCTGCGCCACACCTCGGTGACGTACTCGCGCAGCGAGGGGCGTCCGCCCACCTTGGTGAGGCCTGCGCTGGCGGCCTCGTCGGCGATTGTCATTGCGTGTCGGGTCCCTACTGTTCGGACGATCGTGGCCTCGGGAGGTACCGCGTCAGCCTCGGACGAGTGTAGAGGATCGATCTACGTCGGGGTTCCGCCCTCTTGGGCCGCCACGCGGGCCAGCTGCTCGGGCGTGGCCCCCGCGACGACGACCAGTGAGCCGCCGCCGAGGCACGCCGCGGCGAGCATCCGGGCGTCCCGGGCCGTCGGGCCCGGCGTCACGACGAGCCGGGCCGGGGACGGTGCCGTCCCGGCCAGGACGTCGGCATGCGTGCTGGTGCGTCCCTCGAGGTCGAGGGCGACGGAGTCGGCGGTCGGCGGGTCGAGGGCCACGAAGTGGTCGCCGTGACCCGGTACCTCGGCGCCCAGGTCGAGGAAGCCCGCCGGTGCCTCGGCGAACCGCCCGCCGAGGGGCCGCAGCGAGGCCGCCAGGCGGTGCGGCTCGTCAGCTTGCAGCTCGGGCCCGCTGACCCCGATCCCGGCGTCGTGGTCGACGACCGCGGCACCGACGTTCCAGGCCGTCAGGATCCAGACCATCGTGAGCCAGTGGCTCGGCAGACCCAGCCGGATGCGGGCGCCCGGCTCGACGTCGAGCTCGTCGACCAGGAAGTTGCTGGTCTTGGCGACCCAGTTCGCGGTCGTCGTCGTGCTGAGCTCGACGCGCTCGCCCGTCGACATGTCGTAGTAGGTCACGAGGGGCTGCGAGGGATCGGCCGCCGCGCGCAGCAGGTGGTCGAGCGTCCTCACGAGGCCACCACCTCGCGCAGCATCGCGACGACGGCCGTGACGTCCGCCTTGACGGTCCGCGCCTCACCGGGCACGTCGGCCCGCAGGCCCGCGACCCGCACCAGCTCGTCCGGCGCGGTGTCGTCGTGCTCGACGACCAGCACCTGCGCGGGGCCCCGGTCGTCGAGGGCGTCGAGCAGCCCCGGCGTGCGCAGCACGGGATCGATCGCCAGGGTGCGGCTCGACGGACCCAGCACCACGACGTCGCTGTCGCGCAGCTCGTCGGCGACCAGGGACGACACGCCCCACGCCTCGGCGACCAGCACCGTCTCGCTCGCGACGTGCGTCGACGGCGCGGCCAGGTACTCCTCGACGTGCACGGCCCGCGGCTGCTCGTCGTCGCCCTCGACCACGACGTGCAGCTCGGCCCGGTCGTCGCTCATCGGCAGCAGCCGGTAGCCCAGCCCGCCACGTGACGCCGCCGCCAGCGTCGCCTGCGACAGGGAGTAGCCGGTGCCCAGCAGCTCGGTGCGGACCAGGCGCGTCGCGACCGTCTGGTCGCTGGCCCGCTGCCACGCGGGGGAGTAGTCGATCGACCGCAGCTGGTCGGCCACCGCGAACGTCGGCGTCACGCCCGGCGGGCTGAGCAGGGCGTCCAGGTCGGGGCACGCCTTGAGCCAGGCCGACCAGTGGTCGCGGACGATCGGGGCGACGACCGTCAGCTCGTCGTCGGGCCCGAGGGCCGCCGCGAGCTCGTGCACGAAGGGTGCGCCGTCGGCGCCGGAGATGAGCGTGATCCGCATCGAACCATTGTGTCCTGACGCGGCACACCGCCGACCGGCGGCCACGACACGCCGCGAATCGCGTGGATCTTGCCAATCGGCTTGACATGTGAGAGGTCACGGGACTGTAATTCCACCTATGTCATTCGATCTGGAACTGTCGCACGAGCCCGATGAGGAACTCATGTGGCAGGAGCGTGCGCTGTGCGCCCAGACCGACCCCGAGGCGTTCTTCCCCGAGAAGGGCGGCTCGACCCGCGAGGCCAAGCGCGTCTGCCTGACCTGCGACGTCCGCGGTGAGTGCCTCGACTACGCCCTCGCCCACGACGAGCGCTTCGGCATCTGGGGCGGGCTGTCCGAGCGCGAGCGCCGCAAGCTCAAGAAACGCGCTTAGCGCGGCGTCGCATCCTGACTGGCGGCGTTGCTCGTCGGTCGGCGCACAAGACCGGTGCGCCCCTCCGGCTGGGGGCACCTCCCGCTTGCGGGGGACTTGCCAGTCGGGCGCGACCCCACGCCAAGCCGGGTCAAGTCCTCGACTACTGGTCGCACGCTCCATCCTGACTTCGATTGGGGAGATGGCCTAGGGTTGGCCGTTGTGGACGGGGTCGGTGAGGACGAGGTCGGCGCGACGCGCCACTGGCTCGACGACCCGCCCACCGTCGGTGCCGTGCTGGTCGCCCACAACGGGGCCCGCTGGCTGCCGAAGGTCCTCGCGTCCCTGACGCACATGTTCCACGCGCCCACCGCCTGGCGGGCCGTCGACGTCGGCTCGACCGACGGCAGCGCCGAGCTGCTCGCCGAGTTCTTCGGCGCCGATCGCGTGACCCACGCCCCCGCCGGCACCGGGTTCGGCGACGCCGTCCGGCTCGGGCTGTCCGATCTGCCCCAGACCGACTGGCTCTGGCTCCTGCACGACGACGCCGCGGTGCTGCCCGGCACGCTGTCGGGCCTGCTCGACACCGCCACCTCGGCCACCGACATCGCGATGGTCGGCCCCAAGATCCGCGAGTGGCCCTCGCTGCGTCGCCTCCTCGAGGTCGGCGTGACCGTCACGTCGACCGGCGCGCGCGAGACGGGCCTCGAGACGGGCGAGCCGGACGCGGGGCAGCACGACCGTCCCCGCGACGTCCTCGCCGTCAACACCGCCGGCATGCTGGTGCGGCGCGACGTCTGGGACGAGCTCGGCGGGCTCGACCCCGACCTGCCGCTGCACTTCGACGACGTCGACCTCGGCTGGCGCCTCGCCCGCGCCGGCTACCGCACCCGCACCGCGCCGACGGCCGTGCTGTTCCACGCCGAGTCCAGCCGCCGCGGGACCCGCCCGCACGCGCCGGGCGACCGTCCGCACTGGGAGCTGCGCCGCGCGGCGCTGCACACGCTGCTCGCCAACACCCCGATGCCGCACTTCGTGTGGCAGTACGTCCGCCTGTTCGTCGGCTCGCTCGTGCGCGTCGTCGGGCTCCTGGTCGGCAAGGACCCCGAGGCCGCGGGCGACGAGCTGCTGGCCCTGCGGTCGACCTACCTGCACCCCGTCCGGCTCCTGCGGGCACGCCGCCGCAGGGCCCGCACCAGCCGCCGGTCGCACCGCGCGATCCGCGACCTGTTCCCGCCGTACTGGCTGCCGTACCAGCACGGCTACGACGTCCTGCGCGAGACCGTGACGGCCCTCGTCAAGCCCGAGGCCGCCTCGTCGATCGGCCGCCGCTCGACCGCCGTCGAGCACGCGCCCGACGAGGCGGTCGACCTCGACGACGGTCCGTCGCTGCTGCTGCGACGGCCGTGGCTGACCGCCGTCCTGACGCTCGTCGTGCTGTCGCTCGTCGCGGGGCGCGGCCTGCTCGGGGGCGGCCTCGACGGTGGCGCCCTGCTGCCGGCGCCCGGGACGGCCGGCGGCTGGTGGGGCCTGCTGTTCGAGCAGCGTCACGACGTCGGCCTGACCAGCACGTCCCTGCCGCCGCTGTTCGCGCTGCCGCTGGCCGTCGTCGCGACCCCGGTCTGGTTCCACCCCGGTCTCGTCGTCACGGTCGTCATGGTGCTCGCCGTCCCGCTCGCCGCGCTCACGGCGCACCGGCTGGGCCGGCAGATCAGCCCGCACCGGCTGCCGCGTCTCGTGTGGGCCGTGTCGTACGGCCTGGCCGTCGTCGCGACGGGTGCCGTCGCCCAAGGACGCATCGGCACCGTCGTGGCGCTGATGGTCCTGCCGATCGTCGTCAACACCGCGTGGCAGCTCGCCGAGCAGCCGGGGTGGCAGCTGGCCCTGCGCCTCGGCATCTGGATGTCGCTGGCGGCGGCGTTCGCCCCGATCGTCCTGGTGCTCGGGCTCGCGGGCCTGCTGGTGCTGTGGTGGTCGGAGGGCCGCTGGGTGAGCCGTCAGCTGCTCGTCGCCCTGGTCACGCCCCTCGTGCTGCTCGGGCCGTGGCTCGCGCAGCGCGCGCTCCGTCCGTGGCAGATGTGGTGGGAGGCGGGCCTGCCCGTGCCGGGCAGCGCCTCGGTCGCCGACGTCGTCCTCGGACGCGCGGGAGGTCCCGGCGCCGCTCCCGGCGTGCTGACGGCCGGCCTGCTGGTGCTCGCGGTCCTGGCGCTCGTGCCCGCACGCACCCGCGCGGGCGTGCAGCTGGCCTGGACCGTCGCGCTGATCGGGCTCGGCGTCGCGCTCGCCGGCACGTTCGTGAGCTATTCGTCCGCCGACGGCGCCGCGTCCGTGACGGCCTGGGTCGGCGTGCCGACCGGGCTGTGGATCGGCGGGCTGGCGACCGCCGTGCTGCTGGCCGTGCCTGCCGTCGTCGACCGCGGGCGTCCCGTGGTCGTCGCCGCCGTCGTCGTCGCGCTCGTGATGCCGATCGGCACCGGCGTGTGGTGGATCGCCCGCGGCACGGCCGACCCGCTCGACGACGAGCCGCGGGCCGTCGTCCCGGCGTTCGTCGCCGACCGTCCGGGCGACACCCTCGTGGTGACGGGCTCGATCGCGTCCGGCGTCGAGATCGACGTCGTGACGGGTGACGGACCCTTCCTCGGCCAGGAGGCCGTCCCGCCCTCGTCCGAGGCGACCGAGCGCGTCGCCCGGGCCGTGCGCCGCCTGCTCGCCCAGTCCACCGGCGCCGAGGTCGAGCGGCTCGCCGCCGCGGGTGTCGACGCGATCTACGCGCCGCGGGCCGACCCCGAGCTCGTCCGTCGCATCGACGCGACCCCGGCCCTCGAGCCGTCCGGCAGCGACGACCCCGACTCGCGCGTGTGGACCCTCGAGTCGGCCCCGGCCGCCGACCGGGCGTCCGCACCGTGGTGGCACCGGCCGCTGACGGGCCTGCAGGTGCTGCTCTGGCTCGTCGCGATCGTGCTGACCGCGCCGGTGCGCCGACGCGCCGAGCCCGCCCCGCTGCCCGGCGACGTCGAGGAGGTCTCCGCATGACCCCGTCCCACGGACCGCTCGACGTCCTGAAGGCGGCGGCCTTCCCGCTGCTCGCCGCCGTCCTCGTGCTCGCCGCCGTGCTGGTGCCGGGCGACGACGGCGACGACGACGGTGCCCGCCGTCCGACGTCGGTCCCGGTGACGCAGTCGTCGTACGCGTGCCCCGCGGGCTCGATCATCACGGTGGCGTCGGGGCAGGTCGAGGCCGGGACGTCCGCGACGGCCGAGGTCCTGCCGTCCCGCACGCCCGCGGCGGCGCTCGCGGGCGCCGACGGGTGGCGCACGGCGGTCGTCGACGGCGAGGGCGTCGTCGTCGACCAGCAGGGCACGGGATCGGGGGCCGTCGGCTACTTCTCCGGCACCGCGCCCGCCTCGGGTGGCGGGGGCCTGGTGGTGGGCGCGTGCACGGGCATCGTCGACGACGCCTGGCTCCTCGGTCTCGGCTCGGGCAACGGTCACTTCTCGACCCTCATCCTGACGAACCTCGCGGGCTCGGCCGCCTCGGTCGACCTGTCGCTGTACGGGCCCGAGGGCCCCATCGACGCCGTCGACGCCGACGGCATCGTCGTCGAGCCGCACTCGGTGCGGCGCATCCGCCTCGACGAGCTGGCCGCGGGGGAGTCCGAGGTCGCGGTGCACCTGACCCGGCGCCGGGGATCGGTGTCGGCGGTCGTCAACGACACCTCGACGTCGGCGCCCCGGGGCACCGAGCCGATCTCGGCCGCGCAGTCGCCGCGTCGCAGCCAGGTCGTCGGCGGGCTCGTCGAGGGTGCCTCGGGGCGCACGCTGCTCGTGCTGAACCCCGGCACGTCGACCGCCCGGGTCGACGTCGAGGTCGTCGGGCAGAAGGGCACGTTCACGCCCGAGGGCCTCGAGCAGGTGTCGGTCGCGGGCGGCACGGTGCAGGCGGTCACGATCCCCGCCTCCGCCGGGGCCGAGCCGCAGGCGCTGCGGCTGACGTCCGACCAGCCCGTGTCGGCGACCGTCAGGTCGGCGCCGACGGCCACCGACGTCGCGTACGCGGAGTCGACTCCGGCGCTGTCGGGGCCGACCGTCGTCCCGGTCGCGCTGGGCGACCGCTCGTCGGTGCCGCAGCTCGTGCTGACGGCGGCCGGGCGCGCGGCCTCGGCCGAGGTGCAGGCCTTCGACGCGTCGATGGCGCCCGTCGGGTCGCCGACCACCGTGACCCTGGCCGCCGGGACGACGACCGCCGTGCGGCCCGACGTCGAGGGGGCGGCCTACCTCGTCCTGCGACCGACGGGCCGGGTCGTGGCCGCCGCCACCTACACCGACGGCGACCGGGTCAGCTCGCTGGCGCTGTCGGCGGCACCCGTGTCGGCGCAGGCTCCCCAGGTGCGGCCGGCGCGCTGAGCGTCGCCGGTCAGCGGGGGCGCGGGTCGAGGTCGTCGGGCGACATGTGCCACACCTCGGCGAGCCGGTCGAGGATCACCGACCACACGATCTCCTCGAGGTCGCGCTCGGTCACGCAGCGGTGCGTGATCGGGATGCGGAACACCAGGATGCGGTGACCGCCGGGTATCACGGAGACGATGCTGAGCGGCACCTCGTCGGTCCACTCGGGCGGCAGCAGGGGAGCCTCGTCGACGACGATCTCGACGTGGTCGGGCTCGACCGTGAAGTGCGGCTCGAGCGCGGTGCAGATCTCCTCGACGAGCAGGCCGAACGACTCCCGCGACGGGCGGTGGGTGGGGATGCTGTCGGGCGACAGCGGACCGGGCAGCGCGACGGGTCCGCGGGGCCCGCGACCACGGCGGTCTCGCATGCGTCCGGGCCGGGGACCGCTGACGACGCCTCCCCAGCGGGACGTCGGGCCGGAGGCCTCGCCGTCGGTGCGCGATGTCATGCGGTGAGCCTAACGCCGTGGTGCGGACCGGCCCGCTAGCCTCGCCACGTGGGAACAGTTCGACGGTGCACGCGCTCGACGTGCTCGCAGGCCGCGGTGGCGACGTTGACGTACGTCTACGCCGACCAGACCGCTGTCCTCGGGCCGTTGGCGACGTACGCCGAGCCGCACACCTACGACCTGTGCGAGGCGCACGCGCAGCGCATGTCGGCGCCTCAGGGGTGGAGCGTCCTGCGGCTCGCCCCCGACCCGACCGCGGCCGAGCCGAACCGCGACGACCTGCTGGCCCTGGCCGACGCCGTCCGCGAGGCGGGTCGCCCGCCCGCCGCGACGCCCGACGGACCACCTTCCCTTCGACTCGTGAGGCCTGATCAGTGATCGACCCCCGCCTGGAGCAGGTGGTCAAGGCGTACGACGTGCGCGGCCGCTCGCCCCAACAGCTCGACCCCACCCTGACCCGTGCCCTCGGCGAGGCCTTCGCGGTCGAGACCGGCATCGACGGCGGACGCGGCGCGGCCGTCATCGGCCACGACATGCGCGACACCTCGCCCGTGCTGGTCCAGGCCTTCTCCGACGGCGTGCGGGCCCAGGGCGGCGACGTCGTCGCGATCGGGCTGGCATCGACCGATCTGCTCTACTTCGCCTCGGGCGACCTCGACCTGCCGGGCGCCATGATCACGGCCAGCCACAACCCGGCCGAGTACAACGGCATCAAGCTGTGCCGGGCCGGCGCCAAGCCGATCGGCTACGACACGGGGCTGTCGGCGATCGCCGAGCACGCCACGACCCTGCTGCAGCGCACCCGGCTGCCCGAGCCGACCGGCTCGTACAGCGAGCGCGACGCGCTGAGCCGCTACGCCGAGTACCTGCACGAGATCGTGCCGGTTCCCGCGGGGCGTCGCCTGAAGGTCGTCGCCGACGCCGGCAACGGCATGGCGGGCCACACCGTCCCGTCGGTGTTCGCCTCGCTCGACGTCGAGCTCACGCCGATGTACTTCGAGCTCGACGGCACGTTCCCGAACCACGACGCCAACCCGCTCGACCACACGACGCTGGTCGACCTGCAGGCGAAGGTCCGCGAGACCGGCGCCGACATCGGGCTGGCCTTCGACGGCGACGCCGACCGCTGCTTCGTGGTCGACGAGCGCGGCGACGTCGTGTCGCCCTCGGCCATCACGGGCCTGATCGCCCACCGTGCGCTCCTGACGACGCCCGGCGCGACGATCCTGCACAACGTCATCACGTCCAGGGCCGTGCCCGAGATCGTCGCCGAGAACGGCGGCACCGCGGTGCGCACGCCGGTCGGCCACTCGCTGATCAAGGCCGAGATGGCCCGCACCGGAGCCGTGTTCGGCGGCGAGCACTCGGGGCACTTCTACTTCAAGGACTTCTTCCTCGCCGACTCCGGCATGATCGCGGCCCTGCACGTCATGGCGGCTCTCGCCGAGACCGACGGCACGGTGTCTCAGCTCATGGCGCAGTACGAGCGGTACGTCGCCTCGGGCGAGATCAACAGCACGGTCGACGACGGCCCCGCGATCCTCGACCGGCTCCGCGCCGACTACGCCGAGCTCGACCAGGACACGATGGACGGGCTGACGGTCACGGCCGACACGTGGTGGTTCAACGTGCGGGCGTCCAACACCGAGCCGCTGCTGCGCCTGAACGTCGAGGGCGACGACGAGGCGACGATGGCCGCGGTCCGCGACGACGTCCTCGCCGTCATCCGCGGGGACTGAGCGCGCCCCGCGGGCGACCGCGCATCGGCCCCGGCACCGACTAGGGTGGGCGCATGAACCTCGACCCGGCTCTCCTCGAGATCCTCGTGTGCCCGCAGTGCCGCGCGACCCTGTTCGTCGACGACGACGCGAGCGAGCTCGTCTGCAACGCGTGCGCCCTGGCGTACCCCGTGCGTCGCGACATCCCGGTCATGCTGGTCGACGAGGCCCGGTCGCTGGCCTGATCGGGCCACAGCAACCCCCGTTGGACCAACGAGCACGACGCGCCGACGTCCCGCCCGCGGGACGCGCGAAGCGTCACACCGTCGAGGCCTCTCCAATTCGGCCATAATGCCCACCCGGCGTTAGGCTGGAGGCATGGATTACAACGTCGCAGACCTCTCCCTCGCGGAGTACGGTCGCAAGGAGATCGACCTCGCCGAGCACGAGATGCCGGGCCTGGTGGCCATGCGTGAGCGCTACGGCAAGAGCAAGCCGCTCGCCGGCGCCCGCATCGCCGGTTCGCTGCACATGACGATTCAGACCGCCGTGCTCATCGAGACGCTGGTCGAGCTGGGCGCCGACGTGCGCTGGGCCACCTGCAACATCTTCTCGACGCAGGACCACGCCGCCGCGGCGGTCGTCGTCGGTCGCGACGGCACCCCCGAGAACCCCCAGGGCACGCCCGTCTTCGCCTGGAAGGGCGAGACGCTGGCCGAGTACTGGGACGAGGCCGAGAAGGTCTTCGACTTCGCCGAGGGCGGACCCAACGTCCTGCTCGACGACGGTGGCGACATCACGATGCTGCTGCACCTGGGCGTCGAGTTCGAGAAGACCGGCGTCGTCCCCTCGCAGGACAGCACCGACAACGAGGAGTTCAAGGAGGTGCTGCGCGTCCTGGCCCGTTCGGTCGCCGCGAAGCCCGACCACTGGACCAAGATCTCGAAGGACATCAAGGGCGTCTCCGAGGAGACCACCACCGGCGTCCTGCGTCTGTACGACCGCTTCCGCGAGGGCACGCTGCTGTTCCCCGCCATCAACGTCAACGACTCGGTCACCAAGAGCAAGTTCGACAACAAGTACGGCTGCCGCCACTCGCTGATCGACGGCCTGAACCGCGCCACCGACGTCATGATCGGCGGCAAGGTCGCTGTCGTGTGCGGCTACGGCGACGTCGGCAAGGGCTCGGCGGAGTCGCTGCGTGGCCAGGGTGCTCGCGTCATCGTCACCGAGATCGACCCGATCTGCGCGCTGCAGGCCGCGATGGACGGCTACGAGGTCAAGCGCCTCGAGTCGGTCGTCGAGACCGCCGACATCTTCATCACGACGACCGGCAACTTCGACATCATCACGGTCGAGCACTTCCAGAAGATGAAGCACCAGGCGATCGTCGGCAACATCGGCCACTTCGACAACGAGATCAACATGGCCGGCCTGGCCAAGATCCCGAACATCGTCAAGGACGAGATCAAGCCGCAGGTCCACCAGTGGATCTTCGAGGACGGCAAGAAGATCATCGTGCTGTCGGAGGGACGCCTGCTGAACCTCGGCAACGCGACGGGCCACCCGTCGTTCGTCATGTCGAACTCGTTCACCAACCAGGTCCTGGCGCAGATCGAGCTGTTCACGAAGGCCGACGAGTACGAGCTCGGCGTCCACGTGCTGCCCAAGCACCTCGACGAGGAGGTCGCCCGCCTGCACCTCGACGCCCTCGGTGTCGAGCTGACGGAGCTGACCAAGGAGCAGGCCGCCTACCTCGGCGTGCCGATCGAGGGCCCGTTCAAGTCGGACCTCTACCGCTACTGAGCGGTCGGCACGACGCACGACGCACCACCCAGAACGAGCGCCCGGGTCACGATCCGGGCGCTCGTCCTGTTGTCGGCTCCGTATCATGGGACGTCTATGAGCGAGCGGGTGTGACGACATGAGCTACAGGCGGACCAAACGCGACCGTGTGCTCGTCGTCGACGACGACGCGTCCCTGGCCGAGATGCTGACGATCGTCCTGGAGGGCGAGGGCCTCACGACCGCGGTGTGCCGCTCGGGCGACCGCGTCATGGCCGCGTTCACGCAGTTCAAGCCCGACGTCGTGCTGCTCGACCTGATGCTGCCGGGTCTGGACGGCATGAGCGTGTGCCGGCAGATCCGTGCGACGTCCGAGGTGCCGATCATCATGCTGACGGCCAAGGCCGACACCCCCGACGTCGTAGCCGGGCTCGAGGCCGGTGCCGACGACTACATCACCAAGCCGTTCAAGAACACCGAGCTCGTCGCCCGTCTCCGGGCCCGTCTGCGGCGCTCCGACCAGCTCGCCGAGCCGCTCGAGTTCGGCGACATCGTGCTCGACCCCGCAGGCCACACGGTCTCGCGCAAGGGCGAGCCCCTCGAGCTCACGCCGCTCGAGTTCGACCTGCTGGCGTGCCTGCTGAGCGATCCGTCGCAGGTCTTCACGCGCGAGACCCTGCTGCAGAAGGTCTGGGGCTACCACCACCCGGGCGACACCAAGCTCGTGAACGTCCACATGACGCGGCTGCGGTCCAAGATCGAGGACGACGCCGACGACCCCCGGGTCATCCGCACGGTCCGGGGCGTCGGCTACCAGGCGATCCTCCCGGACGCATGACGGTCGTGTGATGGGGCGCCTCGCCCGCGTGTGGCGCCGTTCCATCCAGACCCGGGTCGTGACCAGCACGATCCTGCTGAGCACGCTCGTCGTGGCGCTGACGGGGTGGGCGCTGCTGCGCGACGTCGCCAGCGGGCTCGCCGACAGTCGCCGGGCGGCCGCCGTCTCCGAGGCGCGGTCGGGCTTCGACTACGCGCAGACGCAGCTCGACGCGACGGTCGAGACCGAGCAGTCGACGCAGTCGCAGGCGCTGACGCAGATGGTCGACTCGCTGACCCGTTCGCGCGGGGCGCAGCGCACGTACGAGCTGGTGCTCGAGGGCCCGCTGCTGACCGACGACGGCGAGGTGCCGGTGCGGTCGTCCGCCGCGATCGGTGCCGGCTCGCTGCCGACCGACCTGGCCGACGCCGTCCGCACGGGCCCCGGCACGTTCTGGCGGTACTCCGACCTCGCGCTGCTGGGCTCGTCGACGAGCGAGCCGTCCGTCGTCGTGGGCAGCCAGCTGCGGGCGCCCGGCAGCGGCGACACGTACGCCCTGTTCTACCTGTTCTCGCTGGAGGACCAGCAGGAGACGCTCGACCTCGTGCGACGTGCCCTGCTGCTGGGCGGTCTCGCGATGATCCTGATGGTCGGCGGCGTCGCCTGGCTGGTGTCGCGGCAGGTGCTCGACCCGGTCCGCATGGCGCGGCGCATCGCCGAGCGCTACGCGAGCGGCAACCTCGAGCAGCGCATGCACGTCAGCGGCGAGGACGACATCGCGCGACTCAGCACGTCGTTCAACCAGATGGCCGCGAGCCTGCAGCGCCAGATCAGGCGGCTCGAGAACCTGTCGCGCCTGCAGCAGCGCTTCGTGTCCGACGTCTCGCACGAGCTGCGCACGCCGCTCACGACGGTGCAGATGGCCAGCGAGGTGCTGTACGACTCGCGCGAGGGCTTCGACCCGCAGACGGCGCGGTCCGCCGAGCTGCTCAAGGGCGAGCTCGACCGGTTCGAGAGCCTGCTGTCCGACCTGCTCGACCTGAGCCGCTTCGACGCCGGCGCGGCGCAGCTCGAGCTCGACACGATCGACATGTCCCAGGTCGCCCGCGCGGCGGCGGGCGACGCGGGGCTGGCGCGTGCCGGCATCGGCGTGCGCCTCGTCGGCGTCGAGGCGCCGGCCGTCGTCGAGGCCGACATGCGCCGCATCGACCGCATCGTGCGCAACCTGCTGACCAACGCCGCCAAGTACAGCGGGTCGGACGTCGTCGAGATCGAGGTCGCACAGAACGACGAGTCGGTCTCGCTCGCGGTGCGCGACTTCGGCGTGGGGCTGTCGGGCGACGAGAACGTCCGCGTGTTCGACCGCTTCTGGCGCGCCGACCCGGCCCGGACGCAGGGCGGGACGGGCCTGGGCCTGGCGATCTCGCGGGAGGACGCCGCGCTGCACGGCGGGACGCTGCTGGCCTGGGGACGCGCCGGCGAGGGCAGCGAGTTCATCCTGACGATCCCGAAGCCCGAGGGCTCGGCCAGGAACCCCGCCCTCGACCCGGTGTACGCATGACGCGCCGGAGCGTCGCCGGGGCGGTCGCGGCGGTCGTCACCGCCGCGGTGATGGCGGGCTGCGCCGGCATCCCGTCGTCGGGTCCGGTCGTCAAGGTGGCCGACGACGGCGACCTCGGCCAGAGCGCGGTGCGCTACGCGCCGGCCCGGCCCCAGCAGGGGGCGACGCCCGAGCAGGTCGTGCGCGGGTACCTCGACGCGATGCTGGCGTTCCCGTCGTCGTCGCGCACGGCGTCGGCGTTCCTCACGCCCGAGGCGGCCCGGGGGTGGGCGCCCACGTCGCAGGTGCGCGTCTACTCGCAGTCGGCGGTCTCGGCCACGCCGCAGTCGTCGGCGCGCAACGACCCGGACGAGCAGGTCGCGGGCCGCGCCACCGTGCGGCTGGGGTTCATCGAGGAGGCGCAGCTCGACCGGCAGGGGCGCTACACCGGCGTGGGTCGCCCGCGGTCGATGTCGTACTCCCTCGAGCAGGTCGACGGCGAGTGGCGCATCACCGACCCGCAGGACGGCCTGCTGGTCACCCAGAAGTTCTTCACCGACTACTTCCGCTCGTTCGACCTCTACTTCTTCGACCGTCCCGGGCGCCGCCTGGTGCCCGACCCGGTGTACCTCGTGGTCGGCGACCAGCTCGCGACGAGCCTGGTGTCGAGCCTGGCCGGCGGACCGGCGTCGTCGGGCCGCGAGGCCACGCGCACGTACGTGCCGTCGCGCACCGTTCTCCGACCGTCGGTGCCCGTGTCGTCGCGGGGCGTCGCCGACGTCGAGTTCACCGACGACTTCGCCGAGCTCAGCGGGTCGGCGCGCGACCGCCTGTCGGCGCAGGTCGTGTGGACGCTCCGGCAGGTCCCCGGCATCGAGGCCGTGCAGGTCGTCGGCGGGACGACCGCGCTGTCGGCCGGCGGCGACGAGGCGCAACCCGTCCAGGCCTGGGGAGGGTTCGGTCCCAGCACGGCCCGCGGCCGGGCCTACGCCGTCGTCGACGACAGGGTCGTCGAGGTCGCCGACGGCCAGATCGAGCCGATCAGCGGGTCGTGGGGTCGCGACGCGCGCGGCGTGGAGCAGGTGGCGGTCGCCGAGTCCGGTGTCGCGGGGGTCCTGCCGGGCGGCGACGCGGTGCGGCTGACGACACGGCAGGGCACGAGACCGCGCACGATCCGCGGCAACGACCTGATCGCGCCCGACTGGGACCCCGACGGCAAGCTGTGGCTCGTCGACCGCTCGGGCGGCACCACCAGGGTCAGGATCGTCGACGGCAGCGCCGACGAGCGGGCGCTCGACGTCCGCGGTGTCGCGGGGCTGGCCGTCGACGACCTCACGATCTCGCCCGACGGCACCCGCTACGCCGTCACCGCGAGGGGAGCGGGTGGCGGGGAGCTCTACGTGGGCCGCGTGCTGCGCGACGTGACCGACCAGGTCATGGGGCTGGGCGACCCGGTGCGCGTCCCGACGACCGTCACGTCGCCGCGCTCGGCGTCGTGGTCGTCGACGACCGAGCTGTCGTTCCTCGGCGACAGCCAGGCCGGCACGCAGGTCTACCAGGTCGCGATCGACGGCTCCGCGACGACCAGCGAGGTGTCGCGCAGCGGGTCGCTGCTGCCCGACGTCGGAGCGGCCACGCTCGCGATCGGCCAGGGTCGGTCGGAGTTCCTGTACGTCACCGACCGGGACGGTGCCCTCTGGTACCTGGCGCCCGGCGGCTCGTGGCGCGTCCTCGACACCCCGCCGGTCACGGCCCTCGCGACGGGTCGCTGAGTGCACAGGTCGGCGCCGCGGTCTGGTGCCGGGCCCGGCCGCGGGGGACGCTCGAGCGGTGCGCTCGCTCGTGGTCCCCGCTGCCGACCTGCTGCTCGGCGCGCGGTGCGCCGGCTGCGGGGGTCCGGCCCTCGTGCTGTGCCGCTCGTGCGGGCTGCTGGTGCGTCCCGACCCGACGCCCGTCGAGGCCGGCGACGTGCCCGCCGTGGCGGCCGGCCTCAACGTCGGCGTGCTGCGCCGGGTCGTCGTGGCGTGGAAGGAGGAGGGCGTCACCCGGCTCACCGACGTGCTGCGCCACCACGTGGCCGCCGCCGTCGTCCCGCTCGTGCCCGACGGGGTGCCCGTGGCGATCGTGCCGGTGCCGACGTCACGGCGCAGCAGGCGACGGCGCGGCGCCGACCTCGTCGACGACGTCGCCCGCGCCGGGGCGAGGCTGCTGGCCGAGGTCGGTGTCGACGCGATCGTCGTGCAGGCCCTGACGTACACGCGCCGGACCGACGACCAGGCGGGGCTCGACGCCGCCGCACGCCGCGCGAACCTCGACGGCGCCCTGGCGGCACGCCCGCGCACCGGCTCGTCGCCCCGTCGGGTCGTGGTGGTCGACGACGTCCTGACGACCGGGGCCACGACCCGCGAGGCCGTCCGCGCGCTCTCGGCGGCGGGTCGCCCGCCCGTCGGCATCGCGGTCGTCGCGGCCACGCCGCGTCGTTCCTGAGACGTGCGGATGAACTTCGGACCAATGCTGGTCCTCAGCACGAGGGTGGACTAACGTCCTAGACATGGCATGAAGCAGCGCCCCAGAAGCGTGACACCGACACGAGGAGTCCACATGGAAATTGTCGTCAACGGTCGCAACAGCGAGATCTCCGAGCGCTTCAGGGAGCACGTCGAGGAAAAGCTCCTCCGGCTCGAGAAGTACGACGCGCGCCAGAAGATCAACCGCGTCGAGGTCGAGGTCACGCACGAGAAGAACCCGCGCCAGCACGACAAGGCGGCCAAGGTCGAGATGACGTTGCGCTCGCGCGGTCCGGCGGTGCGGGCCGAGGCGGCCTCCACCGACCAGCACTCGGCGCTCGACGCCGCGATCGACAAGCTGGAGTCCCGTCTGCGCAAGGCCGGTGACCGCCGGCGCATCCACCACGGCGACAAGCGGCCCACGTCGGTCGCCGAGGCCACGGCCTCGCTGCCGATCGAGGACCTCGTCCTCGAGGAGCCGTCCTCGGACGAGGTGCCGTGGACCAAGGTCGGCCCGATCGACGTGCAGGGCGAGAGCCCGCTGGTCGTGCGCGAGAAGACCCACCAGGGCAGCCCGATGACGCTCGACCAGGCGCTGTACGAGATGGAGCTCGTCGGTCACGACTTCTTCCTGTTCCTCGAGAAGGACTCGATGCGCCCGAGCGTCGTCTACCTGCGCAGGGGCTACGACTACGGGGTGATCCACCTCGATGTCGTCGAATGAGTCAGACGCACAACTTCCCGTGTTCCGTGGCATGATCGACGCGTGACTTCCCGGGCCGACAGCATCCGCGTCCTGCTGGTCGACGACCAAGAGCTCTTCCGACGCGGCGTCAAGATGGTCCTGGGCGCCGATGACACGCTCGAGCTCGAGGAGGTCGACGACGGCGACAAGGCACTCGAGCTGGTGGCCGAGAACCCGTTCGACATCGTGCTGCTCGACGTGCGGATGCCCGGGCGCAGCGGGGTCGAGGTCTGCGCCGCGATCAAGCAGATCTCGCCGACGACCGGCATCATCATGCTGACGGCCAGCGACGACGAGTCCGATCTGTACGAGTCGATCCGCAGCGGCGCCTCCGGCTACCTGCTCAAGGACGGTTCCACCTACGAGCAGGTGGCCGAGGCGGTGCGGCTCGTCGCGTCCGGGCAGTCCCTCATCAGCCCCAGCATGGCGACGAAGCTGCTCGACGAGTTCGTCCAGATGTCCAAGAGCCCGGCGCCGACCACGAACCTGACGCCGCGCGAGCTCGGCGTGCTGCGGCACGTTGCCCGCGGTCTGAGCAACCGCGAGATCGCCGAGGCGCTGTTCATCAGCGAGAACACGGTCAAGAACCACATCCGCAACATCCTCGAGAAGCTGCAGATGAAGTCGCGGATGGAGGCTGCCATGTACGCCGTGCGCAGCAAGCTCGTCGACGACCTGCCGTGACCGTCCCTGCACGACCGGCGTGACCCGGCAGCTCACGGTCCTCCAGGCCCGACGCATCGCGCTGGCCGCGCAGGGCTTCACCCGTCCTCGCCCGGGCCTCGAGCGGCCGGTCACGGCTCGCCACGTCGCGGCGGTCGTCGAACGGCTCGGCTTCTTCCAGATCGACTCGGTCAACGTGCTGCAGCGCGCGCACTACCTGCCGCTGTACTCGCGCCTCGGTCCGTACGACGTCGACCTGCTGCACCGTGCCGCGTCGCGGGCCCCCCGCCGCCTGTTCGAGTACTGGGCCCACGAGGCGGCGCTCGTCGACGTCCGGCTGTGGCAGGCGTTCCAGCTCCGCATGGAGAGCGGCGCGCGGATGTGGGGCGGCATGGACCGCATCGCCCGCGAGCGACCCGAGCTCGTCGCGTGGGTGCTCGACGAGGTGCGGTCGCGCGGGCCGCTGACGGCGCGCGAGATCGAGCACGACGTGCCCCGCGTCCGCGACCACTGGGGCTGGAACTGGTCGGAGGTCAAGCTCGCGCTCGAGTACCTCTTCTACAAGGGGCAGGTCACCGCGGCCCGGCGCAACGCCGCGTTCGAGCGCGTCTACGACCTGCCCGAGCGCGTCATCCCGCGCGCCCGCCTCGACGAGTCGCCGATGGACGCCGCCGAGGCGCACCGGGTGCTGGTCAGCCACGCTGCCGGCGCACTGGGGGTGGGCACGATGCAGTGCCTGCGCGACTACTTCCGGATGGATCCGGCGCAGACCAGGGCTGCGGTCGAGGACCTCGTCGAGACCGGCGAGCTGCTGCCCGCGACGATCGCGGGCTGGAAGCGGCCCGCCTACCTGCACCGCGACGCCGTCCTGCCGCGCCGGGTCGCCGCCCGGGCGCTGCTGAGCCCGTTCGACCCGCTGGTGTTCGAGCGCACCCGGACCGAGCGGCTCTTCGACTTCCGCTACCGCATCGAGATCTACGTGCCGGCCGACCAGAGGGTCCACGGCTACTACGTCCTGCCGTTCCTGCTGGGCGACCGGCTCGTGGCGCGGGTCGACCTGAAGGCCGATCGACGCGAGGGCGTCCTGGTCGTGCACGGCGCCTGGGCCGAGACGCACGCCCCCGAGAGCACGGCGGCCGAGCTCGCCGCCGAGCTGCGGCTCCTGGCCCGCTGGCTGGGTCTCGAGACCGTCGCCCCGCCCGCGAAGGGCGATCTGGCCGGGGAACTCACGGCCCGTCTGGCCTCTGGCCTAGACTGACAAGGCTTACCGTCCGCTCAGTCGCCACTGTGCGGTCCACGCCGTTCCAGGAGTGCATTTCGTGCCCAAGGTCATCGACAAGATCCTTCGCATGGGCGAAGGCAAGGTCCTCAAGCAGCTCGAGGCGATCGCCAAGCAGGTCAACGCGATCGAGGACGAGTTCCGCGCGATGAGCGACGACGAGCTGCGCGGCATGACGCAGGAGTTCCGCGACCGCCTCGAGGCGGGGGAGTCGCTCGACGACCTCATGCCCGAGGCCTTCGCGACGGTCCGCGAGGCCGCGTTCCGCGTGCTCGGCCAGCGTCACTTCGACGTCCAGATCATGGGCGGCGCCGCGCTGCACCTCGGCAACATCGCCGAGATGAAGACCGGTGAGGGCAAGACCCTCGTCTCGACGCTGCCGGCCTACCTCAACGCCCTGTCGGGCAAGGGCGTCCACGTCGTGACGGTCAACGACTACCTGGCCAAGTACCACGCCGAGTGGATGGGACGCGTCCACCACTTCCTCGGCCTGACGGTCGGTCAGATCCTGCCCAGCATGTCGCCCAACGAGCGGCGCGAGTCGTACGCCGCCGACATCACGTACGGCACCAACAACGAGTTCGGCTTCGACTACCTGCGCGACAACATGGCCGACGACATCGACGACTGCGTGCAGCGCGGCCACAACTTCGCGGTCGTCGACGAGGTCGACTCGATCCTGATCGACGAGGCCCGCACGCCGCTGATCATCTCGGGCCCCACCGAGGACGAGGTCAAGTGGTACGGCGAGTTCGCCCGCATCGTCGGTGCCATGTCGATCGACGAGCACTACGAGGTCGACGAGAAGAAGCGCACGATCTCGGTCACCGAGGAGGGCATCGACAAGGTCGAGGACCAGCTCGGCATCGACAACCTCTACGACGCGGTCAACACCCCGCTCATCAGCTTCCTGAACAACGCGATCAAGGCCAAGGAGCTGTTCAAGAACGACAAGGACTACGTCGTCATGGAGGGCGAGGTCCTGATCGTCGACGAGCACACGGGCCGCATCCTCGACGGCCGCCGCTACAACGAGGGCCTGCACCAGGCGATCGAGGCCAAGGAGGGCGTGCGCATCCGCGAGGAGTACCAGACCCTCGCCACGATCACGCTGCAGAACTACTTCCGCCTCTACGACAAGCTCGGCGGCATGACCGGCACGGCGATGACCGAGGCCTCCGAGTTCGACAAGATCTACAAGCTCGGCGTCGTCCCGATCCCGACCAACCGCACCGTCGCGCGCGTCGACGAGCCCGACCTCGTGTACCGCACCGAGGAGGCCAAGTTCAACGCCGTCGTCGAGGACATCGTCGAGCGTCACGCCAACGGCCAGCCGATCCTGGTCGGCACGACCAGCGTCGAGAAGAGCGAGCGCCTGAGCAAGCAGCTCAAGAAGCGCGGAGTCCCGCACGAGGTCCTCAACGCCAAGCAGCACGACCGCGAGGCCGCGATCGTCGCGATGGCCGGTCACAAGGGCGCCGTCACCGTGGCCACCAACATGGCCGGGCGAGGCACCGACATCATGCTCGGCGGGAGCGTCGAGTTCCTGGCCGACGCGGCACTGCGCAAGAAGGGTCTCGACCCGCTCGAGGACTCCGAGGCGTACGAGGCCGCATGGCCCGAGACGCTCCAGCAGATGGAGGACCAGGTCAAGGCCGAGAAGGTCGCGGTCGCCGAGGCCGGAGGTCTGGCCGTGATCGGCACCGAGCGCCACGAGTCGCGTCGCATCGACAACCAGCTGCGCGGTCGGTCGGGGCGTCAGGGCGACCCGGGCGTGACCCGTTTCTACCTGTCGCTCGAGGACGACCTGATGCGCCTGTTCAAGGCCGACTGGGTCAACTGGGTGCTGCAGACCATGAAGATCCCCGACGACGTGCCGATCGAGAACAAGCGCGTCACGGGTGCCATCGCCTCGGCGCAGGCCCAGGTCGAGGCGCAGAACTTCGACACCCGCAAGAACATCCTCAAGTACGACGACGTCATGAGCCGCCAGCGCGAGGTCATCTACACCGAGCGCCGCGAGGTGCTCGAGGGCAAGGACATGAGCGAGTGGGTCCGCACGCGGATCTCCGAGGTCACGGGCGCGTACGTCGCCGGCGCGACCGAGGGCTTCCCCGAGGAGTGGGAGCTCGAGCAGCTGTGGACGGCGCTCGGCACGCTGTACCCCGTCGGCCTGACGATCGAGCAGGTCGAGGACGAGGCCGGTGGCCGCGAGGGCCTGAGCCGCGAGCTGCTGACCGACCAGGTCACCGAGGACGCCCTGGCGGCCTACGGCCGGCGCGAGGACGAGCTGGGGTCCGAGGTCGTGCGCGAGCTCGAGCGTCGGGTCGTGCTGAGCGTGCTCGACCGCAAGTGGCGTGAGCACCTCTACGAGATGGACTACCTGCGTGAGGGCATCGGCCTGCGCGCGTACTCGCAGCGCGACCCGCTGGTCGAGTACCAGCGCGAGGGCTTCGAGCTGTTCAACGCCATGATGGAGGGCATCGCCGAGGAGTCGGTCGGTTTCCTGTTCAACCTCGACGTCCAGGTCGAGGAGAACGACGACGAGGCCGACGAGGTCATGCAGCTCTCGGCCAAGGGTCTCGGCGTGAAGTCCGCGCCGCAGAACCTGACGTACTCGGCGCCCACCGAGGACGGCGACGTCGAGGTGCACGGCGAGACCGTCGAGGACGACTCGCCCGAGTCGGAGGCGCGGCGGGTGGCCAACAGCAAGAACAAGGCCCGTCAGAAGTCCAAGCAGCAGCGCAAGAGCCGCAAGAACAACCGCTGAGACCGAGGCCGCTTGCGGCCGAGCGTCGAAGCGCGCCAGCGAAGCGTGAGCGTCTCACGCCGAAGGCGTCGGCCTGCGAGGCGTGGCAAGGGATCAAGCTCGCTCGACCCATGGTCACCTCATGGGGCGGGCGAGTTCTGTCGTCGTGCCTCAAGCCCAGACGAGGGCCGTGCACTTCCAGACCTTCTCGCCGCGATGCGTGGTCTGCAGCTCGAGGCGCACCGCGATGGCCCGCGAGCGGCCGCGGTGCACCATGCGCCCGGCGATCTCGGCCGCCTCGTCGTGCACCATCGCCACGTGCACCGAGACGATGCGGGCGCCCCGTCCGGAGCGGGCGCGCAACGGCACCCGGGCGTGCAGGGTGAGTCGTGCGGTGAGCTGGGCGTAGACGTCCGGGGCCATCCAGGCGGCCATCTGGCGGACGGGCCGCTCGCCCGACAGCACCTCGACGAGCGCCTGCATGAAGCGGGCGGCCCGCTCCCGGATGGCTCGCGCGTCTCCCCGTTCGACGGGGGCGGGCAGGACGGGACTCATGCCCGGGAACGGCAGGGGGATCTGGCCCGGGGACGGTTCGACGGCTTCGGTGGTGGGTCCGGCGAAGGGCGTGACGGGCACGGGCGCGAGCAGCGTGGTCGCATTCTTCATGAGGGCTCCTTCGTGGACGGCGGCACGAGCAGCTGATCCGGTCTGATCAGATCGGGGTCGGCGCCGATGACGTCGAGGTTGGCGCGGTGCCACGCGGCGGTCGCGTCGGCGACGGCGGCGTCGGACGCCTCGGAGTCCAGGGACTGCGCGGCG
Organism: Aeromicrobium sp. Root472D3; assembly: GCF_001426485.1. GTDB lineage: Bacteria > Actinomycetota > Actinomycetes > Propionibacteriales > Nocardioidaceae > Aeromicrobium. The sequence goes on from NZ_LMET01000002.1 coordinate 221,491, forward strand.
ATCGCCCAGAGCGTGTCGCCGGGGCGCACCCGCACCTCGGCCGCGGGGCGACCGGGGGCCGGGGCGGCGGACGTCGGGTTCCGGTGGGACGTCGCGGGGGAGTCGGGCCGGTCGGGCAGCGCGAGCCCGCTGACGACGTGCCGTGGTGCGGCGGGTGCCGGCACCTGCTCGGCGTGCGCCGGCGCGATCGTGAGCGCTCCGGCCGCCCCCACGAGCAGCGCGCGTCGCAGCGCGACGGGCGTGACCGCGGTGACGACGCGGGACGACGTTCCCAGCACGACTGCCGCTGCGACCAGGAGTGTCCAGCACGCGAGGCCGAGCAGCACCAGCGAGGCCGCAGCGACCGCGGCGACCGGGAAGGACCGCTCCGTCAGGTCGGACGCCAGGGACGGCGCGGTCGGGGCCAGCAGGGCCGATGCGACGACGGAGGCCGCCACGAGGGTCCATCCGCTGGCTGAGATCCGCATGAGCACGCTCCGTGACGTTTGATGACGTTTGATAACATCGAAGTACGAAACAAGACACCTGTCAACGTCTTGCCGCCGAGGGGTGTGGACATCCGGTAGCGTGCGGCCGTGCGATGGGACAGGTTGTTCGACGATCTTGAGGCGCAGGCCGAGGAGATCGAGCGCGATGAGCGTGACGCGCTCGCCGACGAGCTGCGGGACGGCGACTGGGCCGAGACGGGTTGGCGCGACCTGCTGGGCGGCGTCGTGACGCTCGAGCTGGTCGGGGGTGCACGCCTGACCGGCACGGTCACGCTCGTCAACCAGACGCTGCTCCAGGTGGCGGGCGACCGCGCCGACCACGTCGTGTCGGCGGGCGCGGTGTCCGTGGTGCACGCCGCCGAGCGACGCGCCGACGGCACGGGACGCGTCGCGGCGGCCCTCGGGTGGGGCCACGTGTTCCGCGCCCTGCGCGACGCGGGGCAGGACGTCGTGCTGCGCCTGGTCGACGGCGGCTCACGCGAGGGCGTCGTCGCGGCCGTCGGTGCCGACTTCGTGCGGGTCGTGACGCCGGCGGGGCTGGCTCAGGACGTCGTGTGGGCCGCGATCGCGGTGGTCAGCGGTCGGACGTGACGTCGTCGTCGGCCGAGGCGTCGAGCATCTCTCGGGCGTCGTGGTCGGCCCGTGCGTACTGCCGGGAGATGTAGTCCTCGAGCTGGTCGTTCTCGATGCGCCACTGGCCGCGACCGCCGATCTGGATGCCGCGCAGCTCGCCGGAGCGGACGAGCGCGTAGACCTGGCGCACCGTGACGTTGAGCACCTCGGCGACGTCCGCCAGCGTGAGGAACCGCTGGCTGGAGGAAGGCATGTGTCCAGTTTCCCATGCCCCGGTGTCAGGTGTCCGCGAGGTCGTGAGATCTGTGGACGACGCCGAGGGGGTCTGGACGGGACGCGCCGAACTCGGTAGAACCGTGCCATGACGAACTGGCGGGGGCCTGCGAGCACAGGCAGAACGGCACCACGACTGCAGATCAGACGCTGGCGCGACCCGCGCCTCGTCCTCGGGATCATGCTCGTGCTGGGCGCGACGGTGCTGGGCGCGCGCCTGGCCGCGGCGGGCGACGACCGGGTCGAGTACTGGGCCGTCGGCGACGGCGCCACGCCGGGCGACACGGTCTCGCGCGACGACCTGCGAGCCGTCGAGGTGCGGCTTCCCGAGGGTGCCGCCGGCAACTACATCCGCACCGACGAGACGTTCGACGCGCCGCTGGAGGACCTGGTCTGGGCGCACCGGCTGACGTCCGGCTCGTTGGTGGGACGCGACGCCCTGGTCAGCCGGTCGTCGACGCCCCGCGGCGAGCTCCCGCTGAGCGTGGCCCAGGGCGCGGCGCCGTCCGACCTCGCCCACGGCGACGTCGTCGACGTCTGGGTGGGTCCGGGTCCGGGCGACGACTCCGGAGGGCCTGCCGTCCGGGTGCTCGAGGGCGTGCGGGTGCTGCGCACCGGTGGCGACGCCGTCGCGGCGGGCGGGTCGCTGGCCCGGACGGTGCTGGTCGACGTCGACCAGGACCGGCTCGGCACCGAGGTCGTCAGCGCCGTCGCGACGGGGCACGTCACCCTCGTCAGGATCGTCTGACGTGGACGTCGTGATCGCGGCCGGCGGCGCCGCGTGGGAGGAGCCGGCGATCCGCGAGGTCGAGGCGTCCACGGCGCTGCGCCTCGCCCGCCGGTGCGTCGACGTCGCCGACCTGCTCGCGATCGCGCACACCGGGCGCGCCGCCGCCGCGATCGTCTCGGTCGATCTCGCGGGGCTCGACGTCGACACGGTCGCGCGCCTGCGGGGCGACGGCATCGAGGTCGTGACGATCGGGCCCGCCACCGAGCGGGTCGCCGCGCTCGGCATCGCCCGCACGCTGCGCCTCGGCGACCTCGACGAGCTCGCTCGTGAGCAGTGGACGCCGCCCGCCCCGGACGCCGCACGTCGCGCGCCGCTCGTCGCCGTCTGGGGGCCCGGAGGGGCGCCCGGGCGCAGCACCGTAGCCCTGGGCCTGGCATCGTCCGCCGCGGCCCGCGGCGTCGACACGGTCCTCGTCGACGCCGACACCCACGGCGGTGCCCTGGGCCAGATGCTCAGCGTGCTCGACGACGTCAGCGGCCTCGTGGCCGCGTGCCGGGCCGCCAACAACGGACGCGCGAGCGAGGTCGCCGACCACCTGCTCCGGATCGACCCGTCGCTGCGGCTGCTGACCGGGCTGCCGCGGGCCGACATGTGGTCGCAGGTGCGCACCGCGGCGATGCAGGTCGTGCTCGACGAGCTGCGCGACCGGTCGCAGCTGGTGGTCGTCGACGTCGGCGCGCCGATCGAGACGGCGCCGGGACCGGGGCCGTCTCGCCACCAGACGACCCGGCAGGTGCTCGAGTCGGCCGACGTCGTCGTGGTCGTCGGGCGGCCCGATCCCGTCGGGCTGTCACGCCTCGTCCGCTCGGTCCACGAGCTCGCGGAGGCCCTCCCGGACGTCCGGCCCGTCGTGGTCGTCAACCAGATGCGCTCGACGCTCGGCTGGCACGAGCGCGAGGTCCGCGCGACGGTGCTGCGCCTGGCCGGTGTCGAGCCCGTCGTCCACCTGCCGCACGACCAGTCGGGCCTCGACCTGGCCGCCGTCAGCGGTCGCAGCCCGCGCGAGGCGGCCCCGTCGTCGCCGTTCGTGGCCCGCGTCGAGGTGCTGACGTCGCACGTGCTCGACCGGCTCGTCTCGCCCGACGCGCTCGCGGGGTCGACCCACTGACCCGGTGGTAACTTCTCTGCAAGTCGTCTTGAGGAGAGTCATGCAGAGGTTGAGCCCCCTGGACGCGATGTTCCTGCAGCAGGACAGCCCGACCGTCCCCCGCCAGGTGGCCTCGCTCGCGATCCTCGAGGCAGGGGGTCGGCTCGACTACGACCGGCTGATCCACGTCATCAACGAGCGCATCGACCTCGTCCCCCGGTACCGGCAGATCCCGCGCTCCGTCCCCGGCGCACTCGGAACCCCGGTGTGGGTCGACGACGAGAGCTTCGACATCTCCCTGCACGTGCGCCGCTCGGCGCTGCCGCGTCCCGGCACGGTCGACGCGCTGCACGAGCTGGTCGGGCGGCTCATCGCCCGTCGGCTCGACCTCGACCGCCCGCTGTGGGAGCTTTACCTGATCGAGGGCCTCGAGAACGGACGCGTCGCCCTGCTGTTCAAGTCGCACCAGGCGCTCGTCGACGGCTCGGAGACCGTCGACCTCGCGCAGGTGCTGCTCGAGGAGACCGCGCACGAGCGCGACATCCCGTTCGAGGAGTGGAACCCGCGACCCGCGCCCAACGGCGCCGAGCTGCTGGTCGAGACCGTCAGCCGCAACGTCCGTCGCCCCGCCGAGGCCCTGCGCATCACCGAGCACAACCTCGGACGCCTGGCCCGCAAGCTGCCCGTCGTGGGATCGGACGCCCAGGCGCCCCACGGCGTCCTGTCGACCGAGCTCAGCCGTCACCGGCGCTTCGCCTCGCTGGCCGTCAGCCTCGGCGACCTGCGACGCATCCGCGAGTACCACGGCGGCACCGTCAACGACGTCATCCTCGCGTGCATCGCCGGCGGCATCCGCGGCTGGATGCTGACCCGCGCCGAGCCCGTGACCGCCAAGACGAGCTTCCGGGCGATGGTGCCGATGTCGGTCGTCGCGAAGGACGGCCTGCCGACGTCGCTGGGCTCGAAGGTGCGCGGCCACCTGCTCTCGCTTCCGGTCGGCGAGTCCAATCCCGTCGTGCGCCTGCACCAGGTGTCGTACGCGCTGAAGGACCACCGCGAGACCGGCTCGGCCGTCGCCGCGAGCAAGCTGGCCGGCCTGCCGGGCTTCGCGACCTCGACGTTCCACGCCGTCGGGGCGCGGGTCGCCGATGCGGGCGCCGGACGCGGGCACCAGATCGTCATCACGAACGTGCCCGGCCCGCAGGAGGCGCTGTACCTGGCCGGCGAGGCGGTCGCCGAGGTCTACCCGTGCATCCCGCTCAGCGGTCGGCGCGCGGTCGCGATCGGCGTGACGTCGTACCACGGCCAGGTCTTCTTCGGCATCGTCGCCGACCGCGAGGCGATCCCGGACGTCGACGTGCTCGCGCAGTGCGTCGAGGACGCGCTCGCCGAGCTCGTCGAGTCGGTCGAGGACCGGCGCACCCGCGCACCGCGTGGACGTCAGCGTCCGGCACGCCCATGAGCAGCACGCACCCCACGAGAGGACGAGCATGAGGGTCTACCTGGGACTCGACGTCGACGAGCTGGTCGCGCTCGAGGCCGGCGGGTCGGTGACGCCCGCCGAGTCGTTCGTCGCGGCCTCGACCGACGAGGAGGACGAGCTCGCGGCGCTCGAGGAGGCGGCCGAGCACGGCGTCGTCGCGGCCGCGGCCGAGGTCGACGACCCCGACGGGCCCGTCGCGCTGGTCGACGTCGCTTCGCTGCACCTCGACCTCGACGACAGCGGCGACCTCGCGTGGTTCGCACCACAGGAGATCGCCGCCGTCATCGAACTGGTGCGTCGCTAGAGCTTCGACATCCCGTACTCGACCTCTTCGCGCAGCGAGGCGCGGATGGCCTTGGCGACCTCGGGCTCGATCTTCTTGCCGAGGAACGGGATCTTGACCGTCACGTCGCCGTCGACCGTGAAGTCGGCGCCGCCCTCGACGGCGAAGAGCCTGGCCTTGCCCACCATCTCGGCGGGCTGACCGATGATGCTGACCTTGACGTCGGCGGTGCGGTTGCCCGACGCGTCGGGCCCGCTCCAGACCTCGGTCTGCTTGACCTTGACGGTGCTGCCCGTGAGCTTCTTGACGAAGTCGGGCATGTCGGCGGGCTGGGTGCGCACGATCGTGACGGTCGCGCCCTCGCCCTTCGGCTCGACCGTGACCTCGTAGTCGCTGGCGCCCTGGTTGACGCACGACTCGGTGCGGAACGCCTGGTCGACGAGCAGGCCGTAGACCGCGTCGACGCCGGAGTCGCGGTAGGAGAACTTCTCGGTCAGCTTCATTCGGCGGCCTGCTGGTCGCCGGCGGCGAGGGCCTTGAGCTCGGACAGGCGAGCCTCGACCTCGGTCTGCGTCGTGTCGCCCTCGAGCTCGGCGAACTGGGCGTCGAGGCTCGACGCGGCGAGCTCGGCCTGCCCGGCGACCTGCGCCTCGTCGCGGCGCACCTTCTCCTCGAAGCGGGACAGCTCGCTCGTGGGGTCGAGCACGTTGATCGACGACACGGCGCTCTGCACCTTGGCCTGTGCCTCGGCGGTCTTGGCGCGGGCGACGAGCTGGTCGCGCTTGGTCTTGAGCTCGCCGAGCTTGCCCTGCATGTTGACGAGACCGGCCTTGAGCTGCTCGACCGTCTGGTTCTGGGCGGCGATCTGCGGGGCGGCGGCCTTGGCCTCGTTCTCGAAGCCGATCTGCTTGCTCAGCGCGACCTTGGCGAGCGAGTCGAACTTGTCGGCCTCGCCGGCCTGGCCGGCGGCGCGCAGGGCGTCGGCCTTCTGCGAGGCGGCGATGGCCTTGCTGCCCCACTCCTTGACGGCGGCGACGTCCTCGGCGTGATCGGCCTCGGCGAGCCGCAGGTTGCCGATCGTCTGGGCGACGGCGTCCTGCGCCTCGGCGATCGAGGACGTGTAGTCGCGCACGAGCTGGTCGAGCATCTTCTCGGGGTCCTCGGCCTTGTCGAGGAGCGAGTTGATGTTGGCGCGGGTCAGCTGACCGATGCGCCCGAGGATGGACTGTTTCTGTGCCATCAGGGGTCCGTCACTTTCGTCAGTCGGCGAACTCTGGGGGATGCCGTCGCCCTCGATCTTGCTGCATCACCGGTGACGAGACAACAGATCGAGGGCCGGGGGGCGTCTCAGGCGACGGACGGGAGGTGCCGCCGGGACGTCCTGAAGATCCACGTGCGCATCAGCACGAAGCGCATGACGGTCACGAACAGGTTCGCGGCGGTCAGCACGACGACCTCGACGAGCGGGTGCCCGTCGCCCTGCAGCGTCCGCAGCACCCAGATCGCGCCGCTCGTCACGGCGAGGCCGCAGCCGAACACCAGCAGGCCCTGCAGCTGGTGCCGCAGCGCTCCGGCCGGCCCGCGCAGGCCGAACGTGAACCGCCGGTTGGCGGCGGTGTTGGCGATCGCCGTGACGGCCAGCGCCACCGCATTGGCCTCGAACGCGCCGAGGCTGCCGCGCAGCAGCACGTACAGCAGGCCGTACGCGGCGGTCGACAGGACGCCGATCAGGGCGAAGACGACCATCTGGGCGCTGAGCCGCCCGCCCGCGCTGCTGGTCGTGGCGCGGCCGAGGGCCTCGGCGACGTCGGCGAGCGGGATGCGTCCGCGCACCAGCGACCACCCGAGCCGTCCCATGCCGCGCAGGTCGGCCGCTGCCGTCCGGACGATGTCGACCCGGCTGTCGGGGTCGTCGACCCAGTCGACGGGCACCTCGTGGATGCGCAGGCCGGCGCGCTCGGCGACGACCAGCAGCTCGGTGTCGAAGAACCACTCGTCGTCCTCGATCAGCGGCAGCAGCTGCGCGGCGACGTCGCGCCGGATGGCCTTGAAGCCGCACTGGGCGTCCGAGAACCGGGCCCGCAGGGCGCCGCGCAGCAGGACGTTGTAGCCGCGCGAGATGACCTCGCGACGCGGTCCGCGGGTCGTCCGCGACGTGCGGGCCAGCCGCGAGCCGATCGCCAGGTCGGAGTGGCCCGACAGCAGGGGGGCGACGAGTGGCAGCAGGGCGTTCAGGTCGGTCGACAGGTCGACGTCCATGTAGACCAGCACCTCGGCGTCCGAGTGCGACCACGCCTCCTTCAGCGCCCGGCCCCGTCCCTTGCGGGTCAGGCTCACGACGCGGACGTCGTCGAAGCGGCTTGCCAGCTGGTGGGCCAGCAGGCTCGTCGCGTCGGTGCTGGCGTTGTCGGCGATCGTGACGCGGTGCTCGAACGGCAGGGTGCGCAGGTGGTCCCTGACCTTCTCGACGGAGGCGACGAGCGCCTTCTCCTCGTTGAACACCGGGATGACGATGTCGAGGACGGGTGCGCGGCCGGGGGAGGGGCGGCTGCCGGGAGCCGTGGCCGTGGCGGTCACTGGACACCTCCGCTCAGGTCGTAGAGCGTGACGCCGTCGACGGTCTGGGCCGTGAAGTTGTCGGCGACCCAGGTGGCGATGTCGGAGCTGGAGCTGCTGCCGCCGGTCTGCCCGCCTCCTCCGCCGAACCCGCCACCGCCGATGAAGTAGTGGATCTCGCCGTCGGCGACCCGCTGCTCGAACTCGGCGAGCGTCGGGCTGGGGTCGGAGCCGTTGAAGCCGCCGATCGCCATGACGGGCAGCTCGGTCGCGAGCTGGTAGCCGGCCGCGGTGTTGGAGCCGACGGCCGCGGCGACCCAGGTGTAGGAGTCGGCGTCGGTCTCGAGCAGGGCGTTGATCTCGGCGGTCGACTCCGAGCCGTTGAGCAGTCCGCCCGCGCCTCCTCCGCCGCCGCGGGACGGTGTCCCGTTCGGCGCGGTGGGCGTCTGCGTCTGGCCGCCGGTCTGGCCCTGCCCCTGCCCCTGCGTCATGCCCGGGGGGCGGCCCATGCCGCCCATGCGTCCGCCGCCCGGGCCGCCCATGCCGCCCCCGGTGCTGGGACCGGCCGACGGGATCGAGCCCGTGTGCGCGGTCGACGCGGTGTCGACCGCGTAGGCCGCCGGTCCGACGAGGACGGCTGCGAGGGACGTCGCGATGACGGCGATGACGGCGCGACGCGGCAGCAGCCGGTGCAGGACGAGCAGGAACGCGGCGGCCGTGCCCGCGGCGACCACGACGTACTTGAGCCACGGCACGAAGTCGGTCGCGCGGTCGAGCAGGACGAAGCTCATGACGGACGTCATCGCGATGACGAACGCCGCGCCGAGCGTCGCGACGGGCGACTCGCGCCTCTCCCACAGGATGCTCGCGCCGATGCCGACCAGTGCGGCGATCGCCGGTGCCAGCGCCACGGTGTAGTAGGCGTGGAAGATGCCGGCCATGAAGCTGAACGTCAAGCCCGTGACCAGCAGCCAGCCGCCCCACACGACCAGGCCCGTGAGCTGACGGTCGGAGCGTCCGGCGCCCTTGCGGAACCACAGGCCGAGACCCAGCAGCACCAGCGCGGCGGGCAGCAGCCAGACCACCTGGCCGCCGATCTCGGACGTGAAGAGGCGCAGGATGCCGGTCTCGCCCCAGCCGCCCCCGCCGCCGACCGAGCCGGTCTCGTTCCCGTTGAGGCGGCCGAGGCCGTTGTAGCCGAGCGTCAGCTCGAGGATCGAGTTGTCCTGCGAGCCGCCGATGTAGGGGCGGCTCGAGGCGGGCCACAGCTCGACGATCGCGATCCACCAGCCGCCGGCCAGGATCATGGCCCCGAAGGCGACCAACAGGTGCTTGAGCCGCGTCACGACGCCGACGCGTGCGGCGATGAGGTAGACCAGCGCCAGCGGGGGCAGCACGAGGAAGGCCTGCAGCATCTTGGTCAGGAAGGCGAAGCCGACCAGGGCGCCGCCGAGCGCGAGCCACCGCACGGCGCGTGCGGGGTTCTCGATCGCGCGGATCGTCGCGTACACCGAGCCGATCAGCAGGAGCGTCAGCAGGGCGTCCGGGTTGTTGAACCGGAACATCAGCACGGCCACGGGGGTCAGGGCGAGGGCCGCTCCGGCGAGCAGCGACGCCCAGGCGTTCTGCGTCGTGCGGCGGACGGTCGCGTACAGCAGCCCGACCGATGCGACGCCCATCAGCGCCTGCGGCACGAGCATGGCCCACGACGACAGGCCGAAGAGGCGCACCGACAGCGACATGGGCCACAGCGACATCGGCGTCTTGTCGACCGTGATCGAGCTCGCGGCGTCGGACGAGCCGAAGAAGAACGCCTTCCACGACTCCGACCCGGCCTGCACGGCAGCGGCGTAGAACGAGTTGGCCCAGCCCGAGGCGCCGAGGCCCCACAGGTAGAGCAGGGCCGTGGCCAGCAGCAGCCCCAGCAGGGCCGGCCGGACGAGCGGGGAGTCGTCCTCGCGGCCGCGCCAGAGGCGGTGGGCGCGGGACGGGGCCGGGGGAGCGGCCGGTGCGGTGGCGTCGCGCCGGGGTGTCGGCGTGGGGGCCGAGATCGTGGTCTGGGTCATGCCCCCACGATGCGATCGCAGGTTGGGGCGGGGGTGTGCTGAGTCTGTGCCGAGTCTGTGAGCGTCAGGCGGTCGGCAGCGTCAGCGTGAACGTCGTGTCGCCCGGCACGCTGCGGACGGTCGCGTCCCCGCCGTGGGCGTGCATGATCGCCTTGACGAGCGACATGCCGAGCCCCGCGCCGCCCGATGCGCGGGTGCGCGACGAGTCGCCGCGGGTGAAGCGCTCGAACACCGTCGGCAGCAGGGTCGGGTCGATGCCGGGGCCGTCGTCGTGGACGTCGACGCGCACGACGTCCGCGCTCGAGAGCCGCACCGAGACCGTGGTGCCCGGGGGCGTGTGGCGGGTCGCGTTGGTGACGAGGTTCGTGACGGCCTGGTGCAGCCGCTGCTCGTCGCCCGTGACGGTGACGGGCTCGCCGGGGACGTCGAACGTCCAGCGTCGCTCGGGGTCGCGCACGCGGGCGTCGTCGACGGCCTCGACGACCAGGCGCGTCACGTCGACGGGGCGGCGGTCGACGCCGCGTCCCGCGTCGAGGCGGGCCAGCAGCAGCATGTCCTCGACGAGCGTCGACATGCGTCCGGCCTCCGACTCGACCTTCGCGAGGATCTGGTCGGGGTCGGCGCGGCCCGTGCGCCGGCTCAGCTCGGCGTAGCCCTTGATCGTCGACAGGGGGGTCCGCAGCTCGTGCGACGCGTCGGCGAGGAACTGGCGCACCTGCTGCTCGCTCTCGTGGCGGGCGTCGAGCGCCTGCTCGACGTGGCCGAGCAGCTGGTTGAGCGCCTCGCCGACCTGGCCGACCTCGGTGCCGGGGTCGGTCAGCGTGTCGGGGACGCGGACGGTCTCGCCGACCTCGCCCGACGACAGCGGCATCGCGGTCACCTGGTGCGCGGTCTGCGCGACGTCGCGCAGGGGCTGCAGCTGGCGGCGGACGAGGATGCGTCCGGCGACGGCGGCGACGCCGATGCCGAGCACCGCGAGCAGCGACTCCCACCAGACGAGCGCCTGGATCGTGCCGTCGACGTCCTCGGTGGGGATGCCCTGCACCAGCACGTCGCCGCTGCTGAGGGTCGTCGCGGCGACGCGGAACGAGCCGAGGCCCGTCACCTGCACCGTGACCGGGTCGCGTCCGGGGACGACGTCCTCGAGCGTGTCGAGCGCCGACGTCGACATCTCCCGGCGGCTGCCCGACGACGTGATCGACCGCCCGGTGGCCGAGCCGTCGCGGTAGACGGCGGTCAGGCTGCCCTCGCGGTTGCCGCGGGCGTCGGGCGGCGGTCCGATGCCCGAGCGCGGCGTCGTCGGGTCGATGCCGGGCACCCCGCCGTTGGCGGCCATGCTGCTGCGCTCGAGCGATCCCTCGACCTGCCGGTCGAGCTGCCCCGTCAGGTACGACCGCATGACGAGCGTCGCGGTCAGCGCGACCAGCACGCTCACGACGGCGACCAGCGCGACGACCGTGACGACGAGGCGTCCGGTCAGGGACGACGGCAGCAGCCGGCGCACGTCAGCCGACCGGCTTCAGGACGTACCCCGCACCGCGCTTGGTGTGGATCATCGGCTCGTGGCCGGCGTCGATCTTCTTGCGCAGGTACGAGATGTAGAGCTCGACGACGTTGTCCTGCCCGCCGAAGTCGTAGTCCCACACCCGGTCGAGGATCTGCGCCTTCGACAGCACCCGGCGGGGGTTGCGCATCATGAAGCGCAGCAGCTCGAACTCGGTCGCGGTGAGGTCGATCTCGCGCCCGGCGCGGACGACGTCGTGGCTGTCCTCGTCGAGGGTGAGGTCGCCGACCTCGATGACCGAGCTGGGGCGCTCGTCCATCGCGCCGGCGCGGCGCATCAGGCCGCGCAGACGGGCGATGACCTCCTCGAGGCTGAACGGCTTGGTGACGTAGTCGTCGCCGCCCGCGGTGAGCCCCGCGACGCGGTCCTCGACCGAGTCGCGGGCCGTCAGGAACAGCACGGGGATCCCGGGCGCGAAGGCGCGCACCTTGCGCAGCACCTCCATGCCGTCGTAGTCGGGCAGCATCATGTCGAGCACGATCGCGTCGGGGGCGAACTCCTTGGCCGCCGCGACGGCCTTGCGGCCCGTGCCGGCGGTGCGGATCTCCCACCCCTCGTAGCGCAGGGCCATCTGGAGCAGCTCGGCGATGTTGACCTCGTCGTCGACGACGAGGACGCGCAGCGGGAACCCGTCGGCGCGAGTCAGTGAGGGTGCCATGAGAACAGTGTGGACGGGCTGACCGGGCATCGCATGGGCGTCCGCTGTGAGAAGCCTGTGAACTCTCGACCCAGCCGGCGGCGAGCGTGCGCACAGGTTCCTGACAGGTGGGCGACGGACCGTGGGGCCATGAGTGATGTGCAGAGGTCAGAGGTGCAGGACGCGGAGCGGTCGTCGTCGGGCGCGTGGTCGACCCGGACGCTCGTCGTCGCCGCGGTCGTCACGGTGGCGCTGGGCGCGGGGGCCGGTGCGGCCCTCGGCGCCGCGGGCGGGGACGCCGGGAGCGGAGGCTTCGGTGGCGGCCGGGGCGGGTTCCCCGGCGGCGCTCCGGGCCAGATGCGCGGGCAGCTCGGGCAGCTCGGGCAGCCGGGCATCGGCCAGGGTCAGGGACAGCAGCCGGGACAGCTCCCCGGTCAGCCTCCCACGCAGGGTCGGCAGCAGGTGCCCGGGCAGGCACCCGGCACCGGCGGCGCGCCGTCGGGCGGCGACCCGGTGGACGACGGCAGCACTGCCACGATCTAGTCGGCCGGGGTCCACCGGCGCGAAAGTGCGATTCCAACCGGCGTCACGGGATCGCGGGACCTTATACTCGGTCACGACAACCGCCCATCGACAGGAGCAGTGCCGTGGCGAAGAGGACCATCGAAGTCATCACCAGTGATCTCTCGGGCGACGAGCTCGAGCCGGGTCAGGGCGAGACGATCATCTTCTCGGTGGGCGGGGCCGACTACTCGATCGACCTGACGGACGCCGAGGCCGACGAGTTCCGCTCCACGTTCGACCGCTACGTCAAGGTCGCGTCGCGCGCGAGCTCGCGCGGCACGCAGTCGTCCTCGTCGGCCCGCAAGCCGTCGGGATCGGGACGTTCGTCCGAGGAGCTCGCGCACATCCGCGCGTGGGCCAAGGACAACGGCCACGAGGTCAGCGAGCGCGGCCGCATCAAGGCCGAGGTCATCGAGGCGTTCGACAAGGCCCAGGGCTGAGCAGGCCCCGGGCCTCGACCCGTCAGTTCGTGTAGGGCCGGGAGTCGCCGCCGGCGTCGCACGTGCTGCCGGCCAGCCGCGACGGGAAGTCGTACCGCTCGAGCGTCGCGCAGTCGACGAGCGACTGGCCCGTCCACGCCTGCGTCCACGCACCGCCCGACTTCGCCCACAGCACGGCCGAGCCGCCGCACCCCGGGGCGGAGTAGGCGCCGCGGGCCCAGCCGCCGGTGTCGAGCTGCGTCACGGTGATGCGGGGCGCCTCGGTGCAGCCCTCCACGCCGTCCGCGGACTGCTTCGCGATCGAGGCGGCGATGAAGGTCTTGAAGTCGAGGGGCGCGCCGGAGAGCTTCGAGGTGTCGGACACCGCGGCGATCGTGATGCCGTCCTCGTCGACGGCCTCGTAGTCGATGAAGGTGCCGGGCTTGACGGCCGGCTCCTTCGTCGTCTCCGTCGGGGACGGCTCCCGCGTCGTGCTGGTCCTCGTGGGTGCCGGGGTGGTGGGCGCGTCGGTCGCGGTGGGGGAGTCGGTGGACGTCGAGGGGGCCGCCGTCTGGGCGTCGCCGTCGGATCCGCAGGCGCCGAGCATCAGCACCGTCGAGGTCGCGAGGGCGAGGGCGACCAGTCGTGTACGCGTCATGAGCACATGATGCCTCGTCGCCGCCGTGCGCCGCGTGAGGCTAGCGGCCGGTCGTGCCGTCGATCGCCTCGCGCAGCAGGTCGGCGTGGCCGTTGTGCCGCGCGTACTCCTGCACCAGGTGGACGTAGACCATGCGCAGCGACATCGCGTGGCCGTGCACGTCGATCGTGTGGTCGAGGTCGATGCCCGCGACCGCGCGGTCGGCGTGCGCCCACTCGTCGCGCAACTGGTCGACGGCCCCCGGTGCCTCGGCGGGGTCGATCTGGTTGAAGTCGGTGTCGTCGTGCGCCTCGAAGTCGTGCAGGTGCTCGACGTCCTCGCCGGCGACGCGCTTGCGCAGCCAGATGCGCTCGACCTTGGCGAGGTGCCGCACGAGGCCCAGCAGGCTCAGGTTCGACGAGCCGACGGGGCGCAGGGCCAGCTGGTCGGCCGTCAGCCCGGCGCAGACGTTGACGAGCGTGCGGCGCTGGTGCGACAGCATGCCCTCGAGGATCGGTCGCTCGGCACCCGCCATGGGGCCGTCGACGGGGTCGGGGGTGGGTGAGAGCCAGGTCATGGCTCGATCGTCCCACCTCGGTCGTGGTGCGCCGTCCTGGCGGGGTCAGCGGACGGCGGGCTGCAGGAGGACGTCCGAGAACGTCGCGACCGAGGCGGTGCCGGCGCGGTTGAGCGAGGCCTTCGACGGCTGCCGCGCGATGTCGTTGGGCACGAGGCAGTCGGTGCCGGGCGGCAGCTCGCGGTCGCTGATCGCGCCCTCGGGACGACGCTTCTGGTAGCCGCTCGCCGCGCCGCCGTCCTTGGCGTAGGTGCACGTGGGGGTCGTGTCGGTGAGGGCGAGGCCGAAGGCCGCGTCCCAGTTGTCGCCGTTGGGTTCCAGCACCGAGAACGTGCCCTCGAGCAGGTAGGGGTAGAGCACGAAGATTGTCTGGATGCCCGTCAGGTTGGCCAGCAGCGGCTCGTTGACGGTGCGCAGGTCGCGCAGGATCGTGCCGAGGTCGGCCGCGTTCTCGTCGACCACGGCGTTGACGGTCGCGGCCGCGTCGCCGCCCTTGTCGAGCAGGCGTCGCACGTCGGGGTCGGCGTCGACGAGGGTGTCGGAGAGCTTGGCGAGGTTGTCGGAGAACTCCGAGATCGCGCCGCGCTGGTCGATCTGCGTCTGCAGCACGGTGTCGGAGTTGCGGATCAGCGAGCGGGTCACGTCGATGTTGGCGTCAGCGGTCTGGATGAACGTCGACGTCGTGTCGAGGATGCGCGCGAGGTCGGGGCCGGTGCCCTCGAACGCCTGGCCCAGCTCGGAGATCACGGTCTGCAGGTTGTCGGTGTCCACCGAGGTGACGAGGCTGTTGACGTCCGTCAGCAGCTGGGTCGACGAGATCGGGATGGCGGTGTTCTCGACCGTGATCTCGGTGCCCTGCGCGAGGTAGGGGGCCGCGGTGCCGCGGGGGCGGATGTCGACGAACTGCTCGCCGATCGCCGACTTGTTGGCGACGACGAGCTGGGCGTCGGCCGAGATGCGGGGCGCGCTGTTCTCGATGTCCAGGTCGACCAGGACGCCGTCGGGCTCGGGTGTCAGACGTCCGACGCGTCCGACCTCGATGCCGCGGTACGTCACGGGGGCGCCGTCGAAGATGCCGCCGGAGTCGGTGAAGTGGGCCTGCACGGTGTAGGTGCGGTCGACCACGAGCCGGTCGAGCTGGGCGTAGCGCCCGCCGACGAACACGCCGCCCAGCAGGGTCACGAGGGCGAAGATCATCAGCTGGATCTTCGTGCGCCGCACGATCACTCGGCGGCCCCCTTCCTCGTCCATACCGCGAGTATGTTCGCGTTCAACCTATCGGCAGGTACCGGCGATCGGGCGTCCGGGAGCACGTGAGCCCGGTCACGTCCGGCTCGTTATTTGTCATGCGCGTGACAAGAAATCCCCAGGCGGGCAGACGGTGTCTTCCCAACCCGCGGGGGTTTCGCCACTCTGATCGCAGGCATTCCTGCGGGGAAGGGGTGATCGCGATGCAGTCGTCGACGTCGGCGCTGACCGAGCGCGTGCGCGACCTGGTGCGCCAGCGACGCGTCGACCCGCGCACCGATGCCGCCTCGGTGCGGCTGGCGGCGCGCGACGCGATCGCCGAGCACGAGGCCCGCAGCCTGACCGGTGCGGTCGCGACGCTCGACGACCCCGAGGTCGTCATCGGCCAGATCGTCGCCGACGTGTCGGGCTTCGGGCCGCTGCAGTCACTGCTGGACGACGAGACGGTCGAGGAGATCTGGATCAACGAGCCGTCGCGAGTGTTCGTCGCCCGGCACGGACGCCATGAGCTGACGCCGCTGATGCTGACCCCCGAGCAGGTGCGCGAGCTCGTCGAGCGCATGCTGTCGTCGTCGGGGCGGCGGCTCGACGTCAGCCAGCCGTTCGTCGACGCGATGCTGCCGGGCGGGCACCGGCTCCACGTCGTCCTCGACGGCATCGCCCGCGGGTTCGCCGCCGTCAACGTCCGCAAGTTCGTGGCCCGGGCCCACTCGCTGACCGACCTCGTGGGCCTCGGCACCCTCGACGCCCCCACCGCGGCGTTCCTCGACGCCAGCGTCAGGGCCGGGCTGAACATCGTCGTCTCCGGCGGCACCCAGGCGGGCAATGCCACAAATTGCTAATACACCCTGTGGCTACGGAAACACCTCGGACGTCCTCACTTTGATGTAAGACGGTGCTACGATCTGTAGGACGGTCTTACAGGAGGACTTATGGCCACCATCAGCATCCGTGTGGATAACGAGACGCGGGATCAACTCGAGTCCTATGCCCGCGCTCGGGGCAGCAGCTTGAGCGACCTCCTGCGGCGAGCCATCGACACGGTTCTCGAGCGCGACCCTACGCGGCCATGGGATCGCTCAGATGTGCCGCCAACATTGAGTGTCTTGGACCGTCGGATTCTGCAACTCCACCATCAGACTCTTGCTCTCGTCGCGAGCGATCCGGTGGAACGAGAGGAATCAATGCGTCAAGCCTACGTTCTAGAGCGCGGATACACGCTGGAGTATGCGAACGAGTTTGGCCGACTTGAACCGGAGCTGTCTCGCGCAGACTGCCTGTTCGTATTTGATGTGCTTGACATGTTCCGAATTCTCGACGCGAGTTTCCGGAAACTTGCTGCTAGCGGCTTTGTCCATGCTGGGACGGTGTCGAACTATGTCCGATTTCGCGGTTTCGACGTGAACGACAGCTACGAGCATGCACTCGCTGGGTACGTGCACTTCCTCACGCTGACTGATCGCTGGCCGGAGCATCGGGAGTTCGTCGAAGAGACGGGCGGGAACTCGCACATGCCGATGGCGGATAGGTATCGTCGGATGCTTTCGGTCTACAAGCCCATGCGGACTCGTCGCGTTCACGGAGCAGGATCGTCTCCCTCCGACATGCTGCTCTCGTCCGAAGAAGTTCGACGAGTGGTTGACGCGGCAGTTGGTCCCGAATGACCGAGGAGCCACGGACGCACCCCGGTGTGACTCCGGCAACTGTAGCCGCGCGTCTGTCTACGATGCGCCGGGAGATCCGCCTGCCTGACGGGGCTCTGATTTTGCGCGGTGGAACGTTGCAGCTGGGTGACCTTGAGAAGGCGGTTTTGGTTGCCGAAGTGAAGATGAAGCGGCCCGGACTGTCGGTCTATGGAGCCGACGTTCCCGACCCTCAGTCGCTTCTCGATCTAGTAGCTGGTCAGGTCATGCACGCGTCAGTGAGCTTCACGACGGTGGAGTGCTTGAGGGAGAAGGGCTTCGAGCTTGAGCAGACCGGTGACCCACCGCACCACACAGTGTGGCTTCCCGAGACGGACGATCGGGAGTACTGGTTGCGAGAATTTCGCAACTCATTCGAACTGCCGAGGAACCGGGACGGGCTTGCGGGCTACAGTGTCGGATCCCACTAGTGCTATGCGAAGTGTGCTGCGCCGAGCTATGGTCCTCGTAGAGACACTTGAGAGAGGGTGCAGCATGCGTGAGATTTGGGTTGACTTCAACAGCGTCGACGCTCATGGCTTGGCTACGACCCTTGCTGCCTTCGCTGAGGATGGCGTCATGTTGTCGATTGGCCAGCAAGTACTGGCCGGTGACGACGACGGGCACCTCTGCGAAGCAAGCATTGTGGACATGGGTTCGGATGGCTCAGTCACGCTCGCTGTTGACCTTGGCAAGTTCCGCCAGTCGCAGCGTCACGTGCGTGTCGCAGTCTGACCACATACCTCGTAGCTACTTCTTCGCTGGACGCCCGGGCTGCTGTCCGGGCGTTTGTTAGTGGGCGTGATTGTCCGGGTGGGCTGTTGCAAGCGACTAGTCGTGACTCGATAGGCATCGGATCGAAGGGTCAAGTGATCCGCTCGCCCGCTACGCTCCATTCGACAGGCTGCTGAGTGGAGGGCGCGAGTGACGACCGGGGATATTGGAGTCTTCCGCGATCGTCTCGCGCAGCATGGGCCTCAACAGACGGTCCAGCGGTACATCACTTCCGGATCGTGTGTCCACCTGGACGAGAACGACTACGGAGAGTTGCGCCAGCGAGTCTCGGCACGCTTTGGATTGCATCCGACGAATGTCCTGGTGGTGGGATCAGCCAAGCTCGGCTTCTCTATCGCTCCGACGAAGCGCTGGCAATTGTTCAATGATGAAAGTGACATCGATGTCGCCATTGTGTCGTCGCACCTCTACTTGTCCATTTGGCGCCAGGTCGGTGAGTTGCTCGCGAAGGATCCTCTCTTCGCCTGGGACAGGAAGTCACTGTTATCGCGCAAGCATCTCCAGGGCTGNTTCCGGCAACTCACTGAGACGGGGATCTGCGGTCCATACAAGATAAATGCAGGCATCTACTATGACGTGCAGTTCCTGGAGCTGTACCAGGAGCAGGCAGTGCGGGAATGCCTAGAGGGAGAGTAATGAAGACCGCTGGTACAAACCGAAGGCTTCGCACAATTTTGACCGGTCTGCGAACAGGGTCGCTTGTTCCCAACCCCGCGTTTCAACGTCGGCTCGTGTGGTCGAACCGACACAAGAACGCGTTCTTGGAGACGGTTTTGGCAGGACTTCCATTCCCAGAAATCTTCATCGCAGCTGGCACTGTCGACACTGAAACGGGCGAGGGGACTGAATTGATCGTGGATGGTCAGCAGCGCATCACGACTTTGAATCAGTACTTCACTGCGTCGCCCGACTTGAAGCTGGTATCCATCCCGGCGTACGTCGATCTTCCAGAGAACGAGAAGGCGGACTTCCTTGAGTATGAAGTGGTGGTTCGGGACCTCGGCGCTCTGACGAACGACCAAACGCGTGACCTCTTTTACCGAATCAACTCAACCTCTTACAGCCTGAACGCGATGGAGGTGAACAACGCGCGGTTTGATGGCGCACTCAAGGCTTACTGTGATGGCCTGAGTGAACACGGCTTCTTCTCCGATCACAACGTCTTCAGTGCCTACGACGCGAAACGGATGAACGACGTCCGATGGATCTTGACACTCGTTGCGACTTTGCTCTCGACGTACTTCAACCGCGACTCGGAGCACGAAAGGTTCTTGGAGATTTATAACGACGAGTTTCCGGAGGCGGCGACGCTGACGGCTCGGTTGTCGAACACGTTTAAAGCAATCGACGATATGAACTTCGGGCGTGATAGCCGAATCTGGCAGAAGTCGGACCTTTTCACCATCGTGGTCGAGGTCGATCGGTCCCTCCGTACCGGAGGCTTCCCGGGGGTGAAAGCGGCGGCGGACCGCCTTGCCCCCTTCTACGACCTGGTCGATCGCGTCGCTCGCGGGGACGAAACAGTGCGTGACCGTCGTCCCAATGAGTATTTCGCAGCCACCAGGTCCGGCACGAACGATAGGTCGAGCAGGATCAGGCGTGGACGGGTGATCTCCGCAGTGTTGGAAGGCAAAACCGCGACCATCGATGCAGAGATGGAACGCACTCTTTTCGACGACATCTAGACCCATCGGGCGACCCGAAGGGTCGCCCCTTGACTTGATACTGCAACGAAACTCGTTTTGGCTGATTTTGCTCACCAGATGACTCTCATCGGTGTAGTTTTTGTTCTGGAAGCCGGAGGCGGTTGTTCGATCCAGCCGCGCACGAATCAAACCTAAGGTCATCTCCTCAGACCTAGCGCAAGTCCCAATGAGCGGGGCAGGGGACCATCCGGACAAATACTGATCGCGGGGCGGCGCGCCGTCATTGGCGAAGCGCGGGCCTGGACTGAGTCCGCGCAGATCGGGTTCTATCCCGACGCGTCCAAGTAGGTTCCCCGTGAGTTCGTCTATTCTGTTGTCCCCTGACGCTGGTTGGCGTCTGTCGCTGTACCCGACCGCTGGTGAAGCGGGGTGTTCCTTCCAGTCCTCCATACGCGCTGAGCGGCGCTACGTCGCACCCGGGGCGGCGGCGGATCCCGCGCGATCTCGTGCTGAGGCCGCTCGTCGCGCGCGCTCGAAGGTTCGACGCTACGCGGCCTCGAATCTCCTGGACCGTTTCGGAACGCTCACGTACGGGCCGCCATTCTGTCTTGATCCGGCGCAAGCTCGACGCGATGTCGCCGTGTTCGTCCGGGATCTGCGGACGGAACTAGGTGGAAGTCCTTTCCCGTACATCTGGGTTCCGGAGTGGCACAAGGATGGCAAGAAGCTTCATCTGCACTTTGCGCTTGGGAATTACGTCCGCCAGTCGGTGTTGTCGGATGTGTGGGGTCGCGGTTGGGTGTGCATCAAGAGGATCAGCGGTCAACGGCACAACGCTCCTCGTGTCGAGGGTGCGCGGATCGCTGCGCGGTACCTCTCGAAGTACGTGGCGAAAACCTTCGAGTCCGAGAGCCTCGGTGGGCGTCATCGCTACGAAGTCGGACAGGGGTTCCAGCCTCAGGCCGTCCGCTTCAGCGGCACCAGTGACGCGCAAGTCCTGTCCGAAGCCGTCGACGTCATGGGCGGCAAGCCCCCTTCTCGGTCATGGGCGTCATCTGAGAACGAAAACTGGCAGGGCCCGCCTGCGCGGTGGTTTCAATGGGATTGAAATCTCGGGACCCTGACGAGGAATTCGATGCCTGGCTCCGTGAGTCCTGCGCTTCCTCCGGTGTTCCTGTCGATGTCACTGACCCTGAGAAGATCCGTCAGATCCTGACGCTGCTGAAGCGGAGCGCTTGACCCACGGGGCGGTGGTGGTGGCGGCTCTCGGGAGCGCAGAGGCTCCGCGCGCCGCCGGGTTTGCGGCGCGTGGAGGGGCGCTCGCTGCCACCGCCGCCATACGCAGGAAGATTGGCTAGGTCTGGAAAGACTCTGTGACTGCTGGGCCGGGGCAGGATGGAGTGCGTTCGGGCGGACGGGCCGCGCGCAGCCGCGGAGCGGGAGCACGGACCGCCCGAACGGACGTGCTCGGCCTGACTCGGATTGGCGGTCGCAGTTGCTCAGACGATCCACTCTGGGTCGATGCGACTCAGATCGACGCGATTACTCGGTTTCTTCGCTGGATGGATGACCACGCGACTCATAATCGCTCCGATGACAGCTGCTTGGCGCTGAAGAGTCATGTCCGGCGCGTCCCACGCAGCGGCGACGCTCTGGGCGTCTCCAAGGAATTCGGACAGTCCGGTTCCAGTGTCAAGACGCGCCAGTTGACGTCGTGTTGAGTCGATCCGAGTCGCGATGCGTGTCTGAGCTGGAACCAGTTCGCGCTTCGTGAGGGTGCCGTCAATCCACATCTCGAGCAACTCCTCCTGCTTGCGGTACAGCGCTGACAATTCGTCGCTCAGTGTCACGCCGACGCTGTCTGGCTGTTCTGCATCCCGGATGGCCTTGGCAGTCGCCGGTGAACTCAAACGTGTCAGGACGGCGCGAACGATGAACTCTTCTAGCGGCTCAGCATTGATAAACACCTTGGCGCACCCACCGAAGTCTGGTCCTTTACGGCATCCGTAGCGTCGACGCCCACCATCGGGCGAAGAGGCCATCTTGGTCCCACAGGCACCGCAAAAGACTTTGCCCGAAAGTAGGTAGCGCCTAGGCGAGCGCTGGTTCCGTGCAGCCGACTCTGCGAGGCGACTCGTGATTTGTTCGTGCTGCTGACGTGTGATGATCGCCGGCCATGCTGCTTCGCCAACTACCTCGCCGCGATGTTCCCGCAGGCCGGCGATGCGTGGCGACTTCAGCAAGTTTCTGAGAGTCGGTGTCCGCCATTCATTCATCCCGGTGGCTGTGCGGATGCCGTCGGCCTGAAGCCACGCAGCCACGGACACCAGTGATTCACCTGCGAGGAACCGACGCGCTGCTTCGCGGATGACCTTCGCTTCGGATTCCACGACGGTCATGCGGTCGAGCTCGTAGCCGTAGGCGCGTTGACCGGTCTTGTGCGGCTTGCCTGCAGCGGCGTTCTCGTCGTTCTTGCGGCGGATACGTCGTGCTGCTGCGTCGGATTGGTTCGCTGCAACTGCTGCCATGATCCGCGCGATCAAGATTCCGTCGCCCTGGCCTATGTCAGTCTCGCCGGAGACGGTCGCGAATTGCTTGACTCCGAATCGCTGGCACTTGTCGATAAAGTCCTCGAACTCGGCAGGACGGCGAGTCAGGCGGTCCTGGTGATAGACCACTACCGCGTCGAATTCACCAGCTTCGATTGCCGACAGCATCTCGGAGAACGCTGGTCGGGATTTGCCCGAGTAGGCCGACAGGTCGTTGTCAGTGAACTCGGCAGTGACCGTCCATCCACGGTCCTTCGCCAGTTTGCGACAGTCTTCCTTCTGGCGAGCTACGCCTAGACCCTCTCCTCGACGATCATCAGAGATACGCGCGTAAAGGGCTGCTCGAATCATGCAGGTACATTAACAATTCTTTGGCAAGACGACGCTGCTCAACTGCCTCGCCGCCTCGATCCCCGGCGCGCAGCGGCTGATCTCGGCCGAGGAGGTCTTCGAGCTGCAGACGGGACACCCCGACTGGGTCGCGATGCAGACGCGCCAGGCCGGGCTGGAGGGCACGGGCGAGATCGACCTGCGGGCGCTCGTCAAGGAGGCGCTGCGCATGCGTCCGTCGCGCATCATCATCGGTGAGGTGCGGGCGGCCGAGTGCCTCGACCTGCTGCTCGCCCTCAACGCGGGCCTGCCGGGCATGGCGAGCATCCACGCCAACTCGGCCCGCCAGGCGCTGGTCAAGCTGTGCACGCTGCCGCTGCTGGCCGGCGACAACATCGGCTCGCGCTTCGTCGTGCCGACCGTGGCGGCGTCCGTCGACCTCGTCGTCCACACGGGCCTCGACGCCGACGGCAGCCGCGCGGTCCGCGAGGTCGTCGCCGTCACCGGCCGGGTCGAGAACGGGCTGATCGAGGCCGACCCGGTGTTCGTCCGCCGGTCCGGCCGTCTCGAGCGCGGGCACGGCGTGCCGCTGCGCCGCGAGGCGTTCGAGCAGGCCGGCATCGATCTCGACGAGGTCATGGGGGTCGGCCGATGGGCGCCCTGACCGGCTTCATGGCGGGCTTGGGGCTCCTCCTGGTCGCCTGGACGATCACCGATCCGCACTGGCGACCGACGGGTCGGAGGCGCCGAGGGCCGGGACGACTCGCCGACCTGTTGGCGCGGGCCGGGGTGCAGGGCATCGCGCCGGCCCGGGTCGTCGGTCTGTGCGCGGTCGCCTTCGTGATCACGGCCGTCGTGATGACCGGGGTGTCCGGCGTGGCGGCGATCGGTCTGGTGTTCGGCCTGATGGCGGCGGCGTCCCCGGTCGCGATCCTGCGCGGCCGGGCGCAGCGGCGGTTGCGCGAGCACGCCGCGGTGTGGCCGGACGCCGTCGACAACCTGACCTCGGCGGTGCGGGCCGGGCTGTCGCTGCCCGAGGCGCTGATCCAGCTGGGTGAGCGCGGCCCGGACGGGCTGCGCGACGCGTTCGTCCAGTTCGGCCGCGACTACCAGGCGACGGGGCGCTTCCACGAGTCGCTCGACCTGCTGAAGGACCGCCTGGCCGACCCCGTCGGCGACCGGGTCGTCGAGGCGCTGCGCATCGCCCGCGAGGTCGGCGGCGGAGACCTCGGACGCATGCTGAGATCCCTCTCGGGATTCCTGCGCGACGACCTCCGGACGCGCGGGGAGCTGGAGTCACGACAGTCGTGGACGGTCAACGGTGCCCGGCTGGCGGTGGCGGCACCGTGGCTCGTCCTGCTGCTGATGTGCCTGCAGGGCGAGGTGGTCCAGCGCTTCGCGACCGGTGTGGGGCTCGTGGTCCTGGTGACGGGCGCCGGACTGTGCGTGACGGCGTACCGGCTGATGATGTGGATCGGACGGCTTCCGACCGAGCGGCGGATCCTCGCGTGACGGGCGCGGTGATCGGCTTCTGCCTCTCCAGCGGGATGCTGCTGGTCGTGTCCGGCTGGGCGCGCACGCGGCGGCCGTCGATCGAGCAGAGGGTGCTGCCGTACGTCCGCGACGTCCTGCCGCAGCTGCCCGCTCCTGCGCGGGCCTCGTCGACGGTGGAGGCGGTGCTCGGCCCGTCCGTGCGGCGCGTCGGAACCGTCGTGGGCGAGGTGCTCGGCGGCAGCGCCAGCGTCTCGCGCCGCCTGACCCGGATGGGGTCGACGACGACGGTCGACGAGTTCCGGGTCCGGCAGGTCGTGTGGGGCACCGCGGGTCTGGGCGCCGCGGTGGCGCTCTCCAGCGTGCTCTGGACGACGGGACGAGCCGGCGGGCCGGTGCTGCTGGTCGTCTGCGCGCTCGGTTTCGTGGCCGGGGTGCTGTGGTGCGACCAGCACCTGTCGACCCGTGTCGCCGCGCGGGAGCAGGCGATGCAGGAGGAGTTCCCGGTCGTCGCCGACCTGCTGGCCCTGGCGGTCGCGGCCGGCGAGAGCCCCGTGGCCGGCCTCGACCGCGTCATGCGGGTGTGCCGGGGCGCGCTCGCCGACGAGCTCGGTGGTGTCGTCGCCGACATCCGTACCGGCACGCCCATCGCCGACGCCTTCGACGCCCTGGCGTCGAGGACGGGGGTGGGCAGCATCGCGCGCTTCGCGGAGGGCCTCGCGATCGCGGTCGAGCGGGGCACGCCGCTGGTCGACGTCCTGCACGCCCAGGCCGCAGACGTCCGGGAGTCCGCCCGCCGCGAGCTCATCGAGGCGGGTGGGCGCAAGGAGGTCGCGATGATGATCCCCGTCGTGTTCCTCATCCTGCCGGTCACCGTCGTGTTCGCGTTCTTCCCCGGATTCGTCGGCCTGCACCTCACCTCAGGCACCTAGGAAAGGAACTGTCATGTCGATCCTCGAGTCACACCGCCACGACGAGCGGGGCGACGTCCCGGGCTGGGTCATGATCACGGTCATGTCGGCCGGGCTCGTCGCGCTCATCACGGCGATCGCCGGGCCGCGGCTGCAGACGATGCTGACGCAGGCGTTGTCGGCGGTCGGCGGCTGAGACGTGACCGGTCGCGAGCGCGGTGCCGCCGTGGTCGAGTTCGTGCTGGTGATGGTGCTGCTCGTCCCGCTGGTGCTGGGCATCGCCCAGGTCGCGCTCGTCCTGCACGTCCGCAACACGCTGGCTGCTGCGGCCTCCGAGGGGGCACGGGCGTCCTCGCCCTTGGGTGCCACGCCGGCGGACGGGGCGGCGCGCACCCGGTCGATGATCCGCGCGGCGCTCGACGACCGCTACGCCCAGCAGGTGACGTCGTCGTGGACGTCCGTCGACGGGCTGCCCGGTGCCGTGGTCGAGGTGCGCACGCGGGTTCCCGCCCTGGGCATGTTCGGGCCGTCGGTGCCGCTGACGGTGACGGGTCACGCGGTCCGCGAGGTCGAGCCGTGAGGCGCGACGACGGCACCGCGACGGTCGAGTTCGTCTGGCTGTCGTTGCTGCTGCTGGTGCCGCTGGTCTACGTCGTGGTCGCGGTGTTCGACGCGCAACGCGCCACCTACGGGGTCTCGGCCGCGAGCCGCGCGGCGGCGGTGGCGTTCCTGCAGTCGACCGACCCCGCGTCGGGTGAGCAGCGGGCGCGGGTCGCGGCCGATGCGGCGCTGGCCGACCAGGGCATCGACGGTGCCAGCGTCCGGGTGACGTGCCTGCCCGCGCCGACGGAGTGCTTCGAACCCGGCTCGTCGGTGCGGGTCGTCGTGCGGGCGACGCAGCGGCTGCCGCTGACACCGCGGGCGCTGGGGTCGCAGCTCGGGGGCGTCACGGTCGACAGCACCCACACCGAGCCCTACGGCAGCTACCGGGCGCGGCGGTGACCAGGCCGTCGGTGGACCGCGAGGCGGGGACGATCACGGTCATGACGATCGGGTTCCTGCTGTTCCTGGGGCTGCTGACGGTCGTGGTCGTGAACTCGTCCGCCGCGTTCCTGCAGCGCCAGCAGCTCGACAACCTGGCCGACGGGGCGGCGCGATCGGCGGCCGACGGGTTGAGCCGCGAGGTGTTCTACCGCGAGGGGACGATCGAGCTCGACGGCTCGCAGGCCCGCGAGCTCGTCGCGGGCTACGTCGGCTCCCCGGACGTCCGCATCGCCTGGGTGCGCACCGACGGCGACCGGGTGCGAGTGCGCCTCGAGCGGTCGGTCGACCTGGCCCTTGCCCCGCCGGGGTGGCGGTCGCGCACCACGATCGTGTCCGAGGCCACCGCCCAGCTCAGGACGGGGCAGTGATGGCGTCAGTCCGCGCGCTGCACCACGACGCCGCCGAAGCGGGCTTCGGTGATCGTGCACGCGATGCCGTCGATCCAGCAGCGTCCGGTCTCGAGGACGTCGCCGGCGATCTCGGTCTGCGGGCCGGACGGCGACTCGGCGTAGAAGACGATCAGCCCGCCGCCGAAGCCTTCGTTGTGGCCGACGATGCGCCGTCCGTCGTGGTCGGCGGCACGGCGCTGGCAGTCGGCGCACACCGCGGCGGGGTAGCGGTCCTCGTGCGCGGTGGGGGTGCCGCAGATTGGGCACGGGTGGGTCGCCCCGACGGGTGCCGCGATGCCGTACTCGTGCCGCTGCTCGACCAGCCAGCCGAGGATCAGCGTCTCGATCGTCTCGCCCGACTCCTCGAGCAGGCTGGTCTGGTAGCCGCCGCGGTGGCCGATGATCGCGGCCACGTCGCCGGCCACGAACGCGAAGCCGCCGCACACCGCGTCGTCCTCGAGCTCGCTGTCGGGGTACGGCTCGACGGCGTCGACGCCCAGCACCTGCCGGGCCTTCGCCGCCGCCAGGTCGCGGGTCGTCGTCATGCCAGGGCCTCCTCGATCGTGGCGGCGTAGGTCGCGGCCTCGCCGTCGGCGTACTTCGTGCGCGGCCAGAAGAACCCCCGCAGCCCGTCGCCCTTCGTGCGCGGGACGACGTGCACGTGCAGGTGCGGCACGCTCTGCGACACGACGTTGTTCATCGCGACGAACGTGCCCTGGGCGCCCAGGCCCGACGTCAGCGCGTCGGCGACCCGCTGCGCGGTCGAGAACAGCGGCACGATCAGGGGCTCGGGCAGATCGGGCAGCGTCGCGACGTGCTCGCGCGGCACCAGCAGCACGTGCCCCTTGAACACGGGCCGTACGTCGAGGAAGCCCACGACGTCGTCGGTCTCGAGCACCCGGTGCGCCGCGGCCTCGCCGGAGACGATGCGGCAGAACAGGCAGCCGTCGTCGGCAGGGCGGGTGGCGCTCATGGGTCGAGTCCATCACATCCGGGGTTAGGGTGAGACATGGCTGACACCGAAGGCAACGACGCGAAGACCGACATGAAGGCCAAGTTCCGCGAGGCGCTCGACAAGAAGAAGAACCAGCACCACGCGACCGCCGAGGGCGCCGAGCACGACGGCAGCGAGAAGTCGCACGGAGCCACGGGGCCCACGACGGCACCGGAGTTCCGCCGCAAGAGCGTCTGACGGTCGGCGCCACGTCCCGAGCCTGTAACCTCGGGACGTGGCAGCACCAGACTTCGCAGAGCAGACCAAGGCCCTCGACGCGACCCTGACGTCGATCGAGAAGGTGCTCGACCTCGACGCCGTCCGCAAGGAGATCGACGACCTGCAGGTCGAGGTCGGCGACCCCCAGCTGTGGGACGACCAGGCCAACGCCCAGCGCGTGACCAGCCGGTTGTCGACGCTGCAGGCGCAGGTCGAGCGGGTCACGGGCCTGCGCACGCGCCTCGACGACGTCACCCTGATGCACGAGATGGCGGTCGAGGAGGGCGACGACGAGACGGCGGCCGAGGTCGACCGCGAGCTCGTCCGCATCAAGAAGACGATCGACTCGCTCGAGGTGCGCACGCTGCTGTCGGGCGAGTACGACGAGCGCGACGCCCTCGTGTCGATCCGCTCGGGCGCCGGTGGCGTCGACGCCGCCGACTTCGCGCTGATGCTGCAGCGCATGTACATCCGCTGGGCCGAGCGCCACGGCTACACCGTCGAGGTCTACGACACGTCGTACGCCGAGGAAGCGGGCCTCAAGTCGACGACGTTCGCCGTCAAGGCCCCGTACGCCTACGGCACGCTGTCGGTCGAGGCCGGCACCCACCGCCTCGTGCGCATCTCGCCGTTCGACAACCAGGGTCGCCGCCAGACGTCGTTCGCGGCGATCGAGGTCGTGCCGGTGCTGGAGCAGACCGACGAGATCGACGTGCCCGACGAGGAGATCCGCGTCGACGTCTACCGCTCGTCGGGCCCCGGCGGCCAGAGCGTCAACACGACCGACTCGGCGGTGCGCCTGACGCACATCCCGACCGGCACGGTCGTGAGCTGCCAGAACGAGAAGAGCCAGCTGCAGAACAAGGCCAGCGCGATGGTGATCCTCAAGGCCAAGCTGCTGGCGCTCAAGAAGGCCGAGGAGCGCGCGCACCTCGACGAGCTGCGCGGTGACGTGCAGGCGTCGTGGGGCGACCAGATGCGCAACTACGTCCTCAACCCGTACCAGATGGTCAAGGACCTGCGCACCGAGTACGAGAGCGGCAACACGCAGGGCGTCCTCGACGGCGAGATCGACGACTTCATCGAGGCCGGCATCCGCTGGCGCCGCAACCAGGTCGCGTAGACCGGGCGAGCTCCGCGAGCGTCGGAGCGCGCCAGCGGAGCTGGGGGCACCTCCCGCTTGCGGGGGAGAGCGTCTCGCGGCGAAGCCGCCAGCCAGCGAGGCGTGGTGAGCGATCGAGCTCGGGCGATCGGACGCCGGCTCAGTGCCGGCGCGAGCGGTGCAGCAGGAACAGGAAGTACGGCGTGCCGATCGCCGCGGTGAGCAGGCTCGCCGACAGCTGGGTCGGTGCGACGACGGTGCGGCCGAGCAGGTCCGACAGGCTCAGCACGATCGCGCCGAGCAGCGCGGCGACGGGCAGCACCAGGCGGTGACGGCGTCCGACCAGCGCCCGCGCGGCGTGCGGCGCGACGAGCCCCACGAAGCCGACGACGCCGATGACCGCCACGGCGGCCGCCGCCATCAGGGTGCCGCTGCCGAGCAGCAGCAGGCGGGCGCGGGCGGGGTTCACGCCGAGCACGCGGGGCGTGTCCTCGTCGACCGACAGCAGGTCGAGCCGGCGCGCCGCCGTCCACGACAGCGGCAGCAGGACGGCACACGCCACGACGAGCGGCCAGAGGTGCTCGTACGCCCGCCCGTACGTCGACCCCGACAGCCACGTGAGCGCCTTCGCGGCGTTGAAGGGGTCGGTCGCGACGATCAGCACGGTGACCGTCGCGGTGGCGGCGTAGGCGACGCCGACGCCCAGCAGCACGAGGCGGTCGGTCGCGAAGCCGCTGCGGGCCGCGAGCCCGAACACGATGACGGACGCGACGACCGCGCCCGCCGCGCTGGCTCCCGAGATGGCCCAGAAGCTCGCGGTCGGCACCGCCGTCACGACGATCACGGCGCCGACCGACCCGCCGCCCGAGACGCCGAGCAGCGTCGGGTCGGCGAGCGGGTTGCGGGTGACGGCCTGGATCAGCACGCCCGACACCGCCAGCGCGACGCCGGCCAGCACGGCCGCCAGCACGCGGGGCGCCCGGGCGTCCATGACGTTGGTCGTGATGGGCCCGGCACGTCCGGTGACCCAGTTGACGAGGTCGCCGAGCAGGAACATGCGGTCGCCGACCAGCATCGACGCCCCCGCCACCGCGACCAGCAGCGCGACGAGCGCGGCGATCAGGACGACCGGGTGCCTGAGCCCCAGCCCCCGGACGTCGAGCGCGTTGCCGCCCTCGTCGAGGCGCGACGCGCGCAGGCGCAGCGCGAACGCGACCAGCACGACGGCGCCGAGCAGCGTCGTGGCGACCCCCGTCGGCACCTGCACGGCGCGCTGCGAGCCCATCACGGCCCGCACGACGACGTCTGCGAGCAGGACGATCGCAACACCCGCCAGGCCCGACAGCGGCACGAGGGCCCGGTGGCGGTGCAGCCCCCTCACGCGTGACGTGCCGAGGCGGACGAGCGCCGGTGCGACGAGCCCGATGAAGCCGATCGGCCCGGCGACCGTGACCGACACGGCCGACAGCAGCACGGCCAGGACGATGACGGTCAGCTGCGTCCGGCGCACCGGCACGCCCAGCGACCGGGCCTCGTCGTCGCCCAGCGTCAGCAGGTCGAGCCGGCGGCAGAAGACCATGACGGCCGCCACGACGACGACCATCAACGGCGCCATCAGGCGCAGCGTGCCGAAGCCGTTCTGGCTCAGGGTGCCGGCCTCCCAGGCCTGCAGGCCGATCGCCTCGAGCGGGTTGAGGATGATGAGCATCGTCGAGATCGCCGTGAACCCCAGCGAGATGACGGTGCCGGCGAGCACGAGCCGCACCGTGCCGTACTCGGTGCCGGCCAGGACGAACACGACCAGCGCCGCGACGAGACCGCCGCCGAAGGCCAGGACCAGGTCGCCCGCGATCGCCGACGGCACGCCGACGGTCGCGCCGACCGTGACGGCCAGGTAGGCGCCGGAGTTGACCGCCAGGGTGTCGGGCGACGCCAGCATGTTGCGCGCCACCGACTGCATCGCGGCGCCCGCGACGCCGAGGCAGACGCCCACGACGAGCCCGGCGGCGAGCCGCGGGAGCCGGGACTCGACGACGACGGCGGCCGACTGGTCGGACCCCGAGCCGGTCAGCCACCCCCACAGCTCCGGGACGCCGACCGCGGCGGTGCCCTGGACGACGTGGATCGCCGACACCACCGCGATGACGACGACCAGCCCCGCGGCGACCGCCGCGAGCCGCCACGGCGAGGTCGGCTCGTCGACCGGCGCCGACGAGACGAGCTCGTCGGCGCCGGGGCGGTCGTCCGTCAGGGTCATGGTGAGGGAGTCGTCAGGGCGGCGTCGGTCAGCTGACCGTCGCGCTGACCGCGTCGAGGAACTGCTCCATCGACTTCGGCCCGCCGAACATCCAGATGCTGTCGGGGAAGCGGACGACGCCGTCGTCCGCGACGAACGGCAGCGACGTCCACACCGCGTTGTCCTTCAGGGTGTCGACGTACGGGTCGGTCTCCGACTCGTTGGCGATGTACCAGTACTTCGTGTCGGCCGGCAGCTTCGTGAGCCCCTCGACGTCGGTCTGCGCCAGGCCGTACGCCTTGTCGGGCTCGAGCCCGTCGATCGAGTCCCACGCATTGGTGAAGCCCAGCTCGCCCAGCAGGGTGCCGAGCTGCGACGTCGCGGTGTACGGACGCACCGAGACGGCGTCGCCGGTGTCGTAGGCGTCGCTGAACGCCACCGTCGCGCCCGCGAAGTCGGAGTCGGCGACGGTCTTCTTCGTCTCGTCGAGCGCGGCGTCGAACTCGGTGCGCAGCGTCGCGGCCTCGTCCTCGGTGCCCGTGACCTTGGCGACGGTGTCGATGTTGTCGAACATCTGCGTGATCTGCTCGCCGGCCTTGCCGCCCGGCAGCACGACGACCGGGATCGTCTTCTCGATCTGCTCGACGGCGTCGCCCGTGAGGCTGTCGGTCACGAAGAGGACGTCGAGGTCGAGCGAGGCGAGCTGGTCGATGCTGGGCTCGCCGCGGGTGCCGAGGTCGGTCACGTCGGCGTCGAGGGTGACGGCGCTGTCCCACGTCGTGAAGCCCTTGACGTCCGACACGCCGACGGGCTGCACGCCGAGCGAGACCAGGTACTCCGCGGCGTTCCACTCCGTGGCGCCGACCCGCTCGGCCGGTCCGTCGAGGGTGACCTTCTTGCCACGGGCGTCGGTGACGGTGATCTTCTCCCCGCCGCCGCCGCCGGCGCCGGAGCCGGACGTCGACGAGCCGTCGTCGGACGACTCGGTGGTGCCGCAGGCGGCGAGCGTGGTTGCGAGCAGCGCGGTGGCGGCCAGGATCGAGAGACGGGTGGACTTCACGGGTTCTCCTTCGAGGTGGTGGCACGGGTGTGGTGCCGGGCCACGGCGCGGGTGCGCACGTGGCCGGTCGCGGGGTCGACGGCGACGTCGACCCGGATGCCGTAGGCGGCGCTGAGGCGCTCGGACGTCAGGACCTCGGCGGGCGTCCCGGCGGCGTCGACGCGGCCGTCGACGAGCAGGACGATCTCGTCGGCGATCGCCGCCGCCTGGTCGAGGTCGTGCAGGACGACGCCGACCGCGATGCCGTGATGGTCGGCGAGGTCGCGGACCGTGTCGAGCAGCTCGACCTGGTAGCGCAGGTCGAGGAACGTCGTGGGCTCGTCGAGCAGCAGCACCGCGGTGTCCTGGGCCAGGCAGCTGGCCAGCCAGACGCGCTGCAGCTGACCGCCCGACAGTGCGTCGACGGGGCGTCCGGCCAGCTCGTCGACGCCGCACATCGCCATGACGCGGTCGACGACCTCGTGGCCGTCGGGGTCGGAACCGCTCCACCGGGCGCGGTGCGGGTGCCGTCCGTACTCGACGACCTCGCGCACCGAGACGCCGCCGGGCACGCTGCGCGACTGCGACAGCAGCGTCAGGCGCGTGGCCAGGTCGCGTCCCGACAGGTCGGACACGGGGGTGCCGTCACCCAGCTCGACCCGGCCGTCGCTGGGGGAGTGCAGGTCGGCCATCGACCGCAGCAGCGTCGACTTGCCCGAACCGTTGGGGCCGATCAGGGCCGTGACGCATCCGGCGCGCAGTGCCACGTCGACCCCGTGCACGACGGTCGAGCGGCGGTAGCCGGCCACCAGGCCGGTCGCGCGCAGCTGGATCGCCGAGGGGGAGGTCACCCGACCAAGGTAAGGCAAGCCTCATCTTGGTCGGGTCGCGGGTCAGCCCTCGGACGCCTGCTTGTCCTCGACCCGCTGGCGGATGCGGCCCATGCCGGGGATCTTGGCGATCATCTCGTTGAGCTCGTGCATCGTGTCGAGCATGTCGTGGATGTCGGGTGCCACGGACTGCATGTTCTCGACGATCGGCAGGATGTCGGCGACCAGGCGGTCGACCAGCTCGGGGGTGTGGTCGATGAGCCGCACGAGCGCCTCGACCTCCTCCGGGCTGGTGCTCTTGGCCAGGCGGTCGAGGGTCGGCTGCAGCATCTCGAGCGACGGGGCGAACGAGTCGAGCAGGTGCTGGGCGCGGTTGACGGTGGGCTCGATGCTGCCGACCAGGCCCGCGGCGCGCAGCACGAGCTTGTCGGCACTCGTGATCGTCCGGTCGATGCGCTCGACCGACTCGTCGGCCCGGTCGATCGTCTCGCCGACGCGCACCACGACGTCGTCGGCCGAGCGGCGGGTCTGCTCGATGCGGTCGATCAGGCCGTCGACGCGCGCGATGAGCGCCTCGGCCTGACCCAGCAGCGTCAGGGCGCGGGGGAGGGCGCCCGCGACGTCCTCGACCAGCTGGCGGGCCTGACCCATGAGCGTCACGGCGTCGCGGGGATCAGGAAGAGGCAGTCGCATCCGCCCACGTTATCGGGGTCGTCCCCACCCCGCTCATGTCCGTCAGGGCAACTCCCGTTTACCGCGAAGGGGTCAGGACCGGGTGCTGAAGGCGGCGTCGAAGGCGGCCGTCGGGGCGTCGAACAGGTTGGCCCTGACGTACGCCAGCGCCTCGGGCGCGCCGAGCAGGCGGTCCATGCCGGCGTCCTCCCACTCGATCGAGACGGGGCCGTCGTAGCCGATCGTGTTGAGCATCCGGAAGCACGCCTCCCAGGGGACGTCGCCGCGTCCCGTCGACACGAAGTCCCACCCGCGTCGCGGATCGGCCCACGGCAGGTGCGAGCCGAGGATCCCGTTGCGCCCGTTGCCGACCTGCTTCTTCGCGTCCTTGCAGTCGACGTGGTAGATCCGGTCCTTGAAGTCCCACAGGAACCCCAGCGGGTCGAGGTCCTGCCACATGAAGTGCGACGGGTCCCAGTTGAGCCCGAACGCCTCGCGGTGGCCGATCGCCTCGAGCGCGGCGTGCGTCGTCCAGTAGTCGTACGCGATCTCGCTGGGGTGCACCTCGTGGGCGAAGCGCACGCCCTCCTCGTCGAACACGTCGAGGATCGGGTTCCAGCGGTCGGCGAAGTCCTGGTAGCCCGCCGCGATCATCGCCTCGGACGCCGGCGGGAACATCGCGACGTACTTCCAGATCGACGAGCCCGTGAACCCGACGACGGTGTCGACGCCGAGCATGCGGGCGGCCCGAGCGGTGTGCTTCATCTCCTCGGCGGCACGCTGACGGACGCCCTCGGGGTCGCCGTCTCCCCACACCCGCGCCGACAGGATGTCGTGGTGACGCTCGTCGATCGGGTCGTCGCAGACCGCCTGGCCCTTGAGGTGGTTCGAGATCGCGTGCACCTGCAGGCCGTGCTCGTCGAGGATGTCGAGACGGGTCTGGATGTACGCCGGGTCCTCGACCGCGGCCCACGGGTCGAGGTGGTCGCCCCAGCACGCGATCTCGAGGCCGTCGTATCCCCATCCGGCCGCGAGTCGTGCGACCTCCTCGAACGGCAGGTCGGCCCACTGGCCGGTGAACAGGGTGATCGGACGCGTCATGCGGAGCTCCTGGGTCGGGTGGTCAGAGGGTCTGGGTGGTGCCGCTGGCGGCGGACGCCTCGACGGCGGCGAGCACGCGCTGCACCGCGAGCCCGTCGGCGAACGACGGCGCCGGGTCGGCGCCCTTGGCGATGTCGGTGACGAGGTCGACGACCTGGTGCGTGAAGCCGTGCTCGTAGCCGAGCCCGTGGCCTGGTGGCCACCACGCGGCGACGTACGGGTGGCTCGCCTCGGTGACGATGATGCGTCGGAAGCCCGCGACGGACGGGTCCTCGGTGGCGTCGAAGAACTCGAGGACGTTCATGTCCTCGAAGTCGAACGACAGCGAGCCGAGCGTCCCGTTGATCTCGAGGCGCAACGCGTTCTTGCGGCCCGTGGCGAAGCGCGTGGCCTCGAAGACTCCGATGGCGCCGCCGACGAAGCGGGCGGTGAAGGCGGCCGCATCGTCGACGGTCACCGGACCGCGCTCGGCGTCCACGGAGGAGGAGCCGCCGAGCGTGGCGTGGTCGCCCCCGAGGGGGCGGGTCTGGACGAAGGTCTCCATGAGACCGCTGACCGACGCGATCGACGTGCCGGTCACGAACTGCGCCATGTCGATCACGTGGGCGCCGATGTCGCCGAGCGCGCCGGAGCCCGCGAGCGACTTGTCGAGGCGCCAGCTGAGCGGCGCGTTCTCGTCGGCGAGCCAGTCCTGCAGGTACTGCCCGCGGACGTGGCGGATCGTGCCGAGCCGGCCCGACGCCACGAGCTGGCGGGCCAGGGCCACGGCGGGGGTGCGGCGGTACGTGAAGCCGACCATCGCCCGGACGCCGCGCTCGGCGGCGGCTGCGGCGGCGTCGGCCATCGCCTCGGCCTCCTCGACGGTGTTGGCCAGGGGCTTCTCGCACAGGACGTGCTTGCCGGCCTCGAGGGCCGCGATCGCGATCTCGGCGTGGGTGTTGCCGGGCGTGCAGACGTCGATGACGTCGACGTCGTCGCGGGTCAGCAGGGCGCGCCAGTCGGTCTCGACCGACTCCCAGCCGAAGCGGCGGGCAACCTCGCCGGCGGCGTCCTCGTTGCGTCCGCAGACGGCGCGGAGGCGAGGACGCAGGGGCAGGTCGAAGAACGCGGGGGCCGTGCGCCAGGCCTGCGAGTGGGCGGCGCCCATGAAGGCGTAGCCGACCATCGCGATGCCCAGGTCGGGCCGTGTGTCGGTCATGAGGATTCCTTGGGGCGGCGGTGGAGGACGGAGAGGGGCCGGGGCCCGCGGCGGTGGCCGCGGGCCCCAGCCGATCAGATCAGGACCGGAAGGCCGACGGCAGGTACGTNGTCACGACGGGCGCGGCGAGCTTGAGCTGGCGCGGCACCTCGATCTCGGCGAGGTCCGACAGCGACTTGTCCTGCACCAGCAGGCGGGCCAGCTTGACGCCGTCGGCGGCCTGCGTCGACGGGTAGACGACGGTGGCCTTGAGCACCGAGTCGCCGGCCTTGATGGCCTCCATGACGTCGGCCGAGCCGGCGCCGCCGATCATCGTGAACTCGTCGCGGTTGGCGTTGTTGATCGCCGCGAGGACGCCGACGCCCTGGTCGTCGTCGTGGTTCCACAGGTAGTCGATCTTCGGCGCGGCCTGCAGCAGGTTGGAGGCGACCTTCTCGCCCGACTCGACCGTGAACTCGGCGGCGACACGGTTGTCGACGTCGAGACCGCAGGCCTTGAGCGCGTCCTCGAAGCCCTGCGAGCGCTCCTGGGTCAGCGGCAGCGAGTCGATGCCGGCGATCTCGGCGACGACCTTGTCCTTCGAGCCCTTGGCGTCCTCGCAGACGAAGGTGCCGGCCGAGACGCCCATGCCGTAGTTGTCGCCCAGCACCGTCGTGCGGGCGGCGAACGGGGAGTCGAACTCGCGGTCGACGTTGACGACCGTGATGCCGGCGTCCATGGCCTTGCGGGCGACCTGCGTCATGGCGGCGCCGTCGAACGGCAGCAGCACGATCGCGTCGACCTTGTCGTTG
Source organism: Aeromicrobium sp. Root472D3 (assembly GCF_001426485.1). GTDB lineage: Bacteria > Actinomycetota > Actinomycetes > Propionibacteriales > Nocardioidaceae > Aeromicrobium. Next base: position 257,755 of record NZ_LMET01000002.1, read on the forward strand.
ATGAAGGTCTCGACCTGCGAGATCTGCAGGTTGACGTCGTTGGTGCCCTCGGCGACCTTGAGCTCGACGTCGTCGTACTGCTCGGCCTGTGCGACGGCGGCCTTCGTGATGGCACCCATCCACCCGTGGTCGGCGGCCGGGGCCGAGAAGCCGATGACGACCTTGTCACCGCTCTTGTCGTTGTCGGTGCCGCTCTTGGTGACGGCGGCGCTGGTGTCGTCACCGTCGCTCGAGCTGTTGGTGCAGGCGCCGAGGACGAGCGTGGCGGCGGCGAAGGCGCCGGCGACGGCGAGTCCGCGACGGCGGGACGGGATGGTGGACATGTGTACTCCTGGTGGGGGTGAGGTGGTGCGATGGTGCGGGGCTGTGCGGGTCTTCCGTTACGGCTTGCGGTTCGCGATGCGCTGCTGCAGGAGCACGGCGATCACGATGATCACGCCCTTCGCGACGTTCTGGGTCGACGTCGAGAGGTTGTTCAGCGTGAAGACGTTGGTGAGGGTCGTGAAGATCAGGACGCCGAAGAGAGTGCCGACGACCGTGCCGCGTCCGCCGCTCAGCAACGTGCCGCCGATGACGACGGCAGCGATGACGTCGAGCTCGAGGAGCGTGCCGTGCGTCGACGAGCCGGTCGTGGTGCGTGACATCACGATCAGGGCGGCGATGCCGCAGGTCATGCCCAGCAGCGCGTAGAGGTAGACCGTGTGGCGCTGCACCTTGATGCCGGCCAGGCGGGCGGCCTCCGGGTTGCCGCCGACCGCGAACGTGCGGCGGCCGAAGGTCGTCCGGTTCAGCAGGAACCAGCCACCGACCGTCACGAGCGCGAAGATGATGACGATGACGGGGATGCCGAGCGGCTCGGCGCCGAAGAAGTCGGTGAAGCCCTGGTTGCGCAGGATCTGCGTCTTGCGGTCCGCGATGAGCTCGGCGAGCGCGCGGGCCGACGCGAGCATCGCGAGGGTCGCGACGAAGGGCACGATCCTGCCGTAGGCCACCAGCAGGCCGTTGATGACCCCGCAGGCGGTGCCGACCAGGAGCGCGCTGAGCACGATCACGATCCAGTGCACGTCATCGGCCATGGCCTGGGTGCCGGTGGTGGTGGCCCAGACGGAGGCGAGGGCGACGATCGCGCCGACGGACAGGTCGATGCCACCGCCGGTGATCACGAACGTCATGCCGATCGCGACGACACCGGTGACGGTGGCCAGACGCAGGATCGTGACGATGTTGTCGGTGCTCGCGAAGCGCTCCCCAGCCGTCACGACGCCGACGACGCACAGGACGACGAGGGCGATGACGAGGCCGAGGTTGCGCGCGATGCCGACGGAACCGCCACGATCGCCCTTCGGCGGGGTGGGGACGGTCAGGGACGGGTCCTTCAGGGAGGCGCTCACGCTGCCCCTTCCTTGTCGTGGTCGTGGGTGGCGAGGATGCGGTCGAGGACGCCGGCGGCGTCGATGGCGTCGCTGGGACCGTCGTGGACGACGGAGCCCTCGGCGACGACGAGCACGCGGTCGGACAGGCCGAGCACTTCGTCGATGTCGCTCGAGACGACCACGACGGCGACGCCGGAGTCGGCCAGCTCGCGGATCAGCGAGTAGATCTCGGCCCGCGCGCCGACGTCGACACCGCGGGTCGGCTCGTCGAGCAGCAGGATCGTGCACGACCGCAGCAGCCAGCGGGCCAGGACGACCTTCTGCTGGTTGCCGCCCGAGAGTGTGCGGATGATCCGGTCGGGGGCGTCGGGCCGTACGTCGACGGAGCGGGCCGCGTCGTGGGCGGCGCGGCGTTCGGCCGCCTCGTTGGAGAAGCCGCCGCGGGCGAAGCGGGAGAAGCTCGCGAGCGAGATGTTGCGGTAGACGGCCTCGTCGAGGATCAGGCCCTGCGACTTGCGCTCCTCGGGGCATAGGCCGAGGCCGGCGCCCACCGCGGCGTCGACCGACCCGTTGCGCAGCGTCGTGCCGCCGACCGTGACCGTGCCGCTCGTGGCCCGCCGCGCGCCGTAGATCGTCTCGACGATCTCGCTGCGGCCGGCTCCCACCAGACCGGCCAGGCCGATGATCTCGCCGGGGCGCAGGTCGAACGACACGTCCGTGAACTCGCCGACCCGTGAGAGGGAGTCGACCGACAGGACGGGTGCGGCATCGGGGACCGGCTCGGTGCGCCGCGGGAAGACCGACGTGACGGTGCGACCGGTCATGAGCGTGATGAGCTCGGACGTCGGGGTGTCCTGCGCCGAGAGATCCGTCGCGACCGTCGCGCCGTCCTTCAGGACCGTCAGGCGGTCGCCGATGCGACGGATCTCCTCGAGCCGGTGCGAGATGTAGATGATCGCGGTGCCGGAGGCGCGCAGGTCGTCGACGACGCGGAACAGGCCGTCGACCTCGTCGGCGTCGAGCACCGCCGAGGGCTCGTCCATCACGATGACCTTGGCGTCGCGCGACAGCGCCCGGGCCATCGACACGATCTGCTTCCCTGCGGCCGACAGGCTGCCGACCTCGCGGGTCGGGCGGATCTCGGAGTGGCCCAGCGTGGCGAGCAGCTCGCGGGCGGCCCGGTTCATCTCGGCGTCGCGGGTCATGCCGCCGCGCGCCCGCTCGTGCCCGAGGAAGATGTTGTGGGCGACGGTGAGGCCGTCGACGAGGTCGAGCTCCTGGTAGATCGTCGCGACGCCGGTGGCCAGGGCGTCCTGGGGGTTCGCGAACGAGATCGGCTCGCCGTCCCACAGGATCGTGCCCTCGTCGATCGGGTGGGCGCCGGCGAGCACCTTGATCAGCGTCGACTTGCCGGCGCCGTTCTGGCCCAGCAGGCAGTGCACCTCGCCGGCGCGGACCACGAGGTCGACGCCGTCGAGGGCTCGGACCCCGGGGAACTGTTTGACGATGCCGCGCATCTCGAGCAGCGGGGTGACGGTCTGTCGCATGGGAGTGACCCTAGTCACAGGTTTTGTCGGCCGTCAAGCAAAAGTCAGAAGTTCGCCGACGGGGTTGCTTGACGTCGGCGTCGAAACACGGTCTGGTTGACTCATGACCATGACTGCGCCCGTCGGGCTGCCGCCGGCGCTCGTCGGCACGGGAGACCTGTTCCAGCTGCTGCGCGACGGTCGTCCACGGACCCGGGGCGAGCTGTCGACGCTGTCGTCACTCGCCCGCTCGACCATCACGACGCGCGTCGACGCCCTGCTGGCCTCGGGCCTGCTCGCGCCCGTCGGCGAGGCCGCGTCGACCGGGGGACGTCCGCCCACCCGCTTCGCGCTCAACCGCCACGACCGGGTCGTCCTCGCGATCGACCTCGGAGCGTCGCACGCGACGGTCGCCGTCAGCGACCTGTCGGGCGAGGTGCTGGGCGAGCGCACCGTCGCCTGCGACATCGCCGACGGACCCGAGATCGTGCTCGACCGCGTCGCCGACATCGGCACCGAGCTGCTGGCCGACCTCGGCCGCACCGTGCCCGACGTCGCCGGTGTCGGCATCGGCGTGCCCGGCCCCGTCGAGCACGCCACCGGGCGTCCCGCGAACCCGCCGATCATGCCCGGCTGGCACGACGTCGACGTCCCCGAGCGGCTGGGCCGGCGCTTCAGCGGCCCCGTCCTCGTCGACAACGACGTCAACCTGATGGCGCTGGGCGAGTACGTCACGTCGTGGCAGTCGTCCCGCCACCTGCTGCTCGTCAAGGTCGCGACGGGCATCGGAGCGGGCATCGTCACCGACGGACGGCTGCTGCGCGGTGCGCTGGGCTCGGCCGGCGACCTCGGGCACGTCCAGGTGGCCGGCGCGCCCGCCGACGTCGTGTGCCGCTGCGGCAACATCGGCTGCCTCGAGGCCGTGGCCGCGGGTCCCGCGATCGCGGCGACCCTGCGGGCCAAGGGCCTGGACGTCGAGGGGTCGCAGGGCATCGTCGACGCCGTCGCGGCCGGCGAGGTCGCCGCGCTGCAGGCCGTCCGCGAGGCCGGGCGCGACCTCGGCTCGGTGCTCGCCACGTGCGTCAACCTGCTGAACCCGTCGGTGATCGTGATCGGCGGCAAGCTGTCGGAGGCGGGGGAGTACCTGCTGGCGGGCGTCCGCGAGGTCGTCTACCAGCGGTCGCTGCCGCTCGCGACCAACGACCTGCGCATCGTCAGCACCTCGGCCGGCAGCCGCGGCGGCATCCTCGGCGCGAGCGCGATGGTCATCGACGCCGTGCTGGCGCCGAGGGCCGTCGACGCCTACGTCGCGAGCCGCACCGCCTGACCCGTCCACGGCGCGACGTCCCACGACTCTGGGTCCCGGCTGCCTACAGTGGCTCAGTGATTCGATTCGACAAGGTCACCAAGACCTACCCCGGCCAGAAGCGCGCCGCGCTCGACGGCGTCGACCTCGAGATCGAGAAGGGCGAGTTCGTCTTCCTGGTCGGTGCCTCGGGCTCGGGCAAGTCCACGTTCCTGCGGCTGATCCTGCGCGAGGCGCGCCCCACGAGCGGACGCGTCTACGTCGCCGGCAAGGAGATCAACAAGCTGTCGAGCTGGAAGGTGCCCAAGCTGCGCCGCCAGGTCGGCACGGTCTTCCAGGACTTCCGCCTGCTGCCCAACAAGACCGTCACCGAGAACGTCGCGTTCGCGCTGCAGGTCATCGGCAAGTCGCGCGCCGAGATCAACTCCCTCGTGCCCGAGACGCTCGAGATGGTCGGCCTCGAGGGCAAGGGGCACCGCATGCCCGACGAGCTGTCCGGTGGCGAGCAGCAGCGTGTCGCCGTCGCCCGCGCGTTCGTCAACCGTCCGATGATCCTGATCGCCGACGAGCCCACCGGCAACCTCGACCCCGCGACCAGCGTCGGCATCATGAAGCTGCTCGACCGGATCAACCGCACCGACACCACCGTCGTCATGGCCACGCACGACTCGACGATCGTCGACCAGATGCGCAAGCGCGTCATCGAGCTCGAGTCGGGGCTCATCGTCCGCGACGAGGCCCGTGGCATCTACGGCTACCAGAACTGACCCGGCGAAGAGGACCACATGCGTAGCACTCTCAGCGAGCTGGGCCAGAGCCTGTCTCGCAACAAGTCCATGACCGTCTCCCTGATCGTCACGATGACGGTGTCGCTGCTGCTCGCCGCGCTCGGCCTGCTGATCCTGGCCCAGTCGCAGCGCACCGAGAAGTACTTCGGCGACAAGCTGCAGCTGCAGGTCAACCTGTGCACCAAGAACTCGCTGGCCCCGACGTGCATCGGCGGCGCCGCGACCGACGACCAGCAGGACGCGGTGCAGGAGGCCCTGCGCGGCAACTCGCAGGTCAAGTCGTTCGACATCCGCACGCCGCAGGAGAACTACGACCAGGCACGCGTCCTGTTCGGCCAGTCCGAGACGGGTCGCAAGCAGCTCGAGACGCTGAGCCCCGACTCGTTCCCCGTGTCGTACTTCGTGACGCTCAACGACCCGCAGAAGTACGACGCGGTCGTCAGCCAGGTGTCGGGCATGGACGGCGTCGGCAACGTCAGCTCGCTCAAGGAGCTGCTGGGGCCGCTGTTCTCGGCGCTCGACAAGCTGCGCAACGGCGCCCTGGCCATCTCGGCGCTGCTGATCTTCGCCGCGGTGCTGCAGGTCTCCAACACGATCCGCATGACGGCGTACGCGCGACGCCGCGAGATCGGCATCATGCGGCTGGTCGGTGCGTCGAGCTGGCACATCCAGCTGCCGTTCATCCTGGAGTCGATGCTGGCGGCCCTCATCTCCGCCGCGCTGGCCGCAGCAGGGCTCGCCGCGTTCGTCCACTTCGTCGTCTACGGCTACCTGCGCGACACCCTCGGCAAGATCACGACATGGGTCGGCTGGGGCGACGCGGTGCAGGTCATGGGCATGACGACGGTGCTCGCGCTGCTGCTCGCGCTGATCCCGACACTCTTCCTGACGCGCAAATACCTCGACGTGTGAGGTTCATAGCCTAAAGTCGGGCTTGATACTTTCAGCACGACACCTCAGCACGCTCATCGACACGTCTCCGGGCCCGCCCGGGGATCCTTCCCCCAAGGTCGAGGTCATGTCTTCCCACACCCGCTCCGCGCTGCTCGCTGCGCTGCTCTCGGTCGCGCTGCTCGCTGGCCTGACGTCGCCGTCGTTCGCCGACCGCAAGGACGATCTCGAGCGCCAGAAGAAGGAGGCGAGCGGCGCGGCACAGCAGGCGCAGAAGGACCTCGACGCATCCACCAAGGAGTTCGCCGAGGCCGCCGCAGCCCTGCAGGACGCCGAGGCGAAGCTCGGCTCGGCCCAGGCGACGCTCGACCAGACGCGCGGGAAGGTCGCGGTCGCGGCGGCGTTCGACACCCAGATGCAGGCCAAGCTCGAGAAGAGCCAGGCCGCGCTCCGGTCGGCGCGCAAGGAGCTCGACCAGGGCGAGAGGCGACTCGTGCGGTCCGAGAAATCGGTCGAGGAGTTCGCGGTGCAGGACTACCTCGAGGGCGATCGCGGGCTGCGCGCGCTCAGCGGCCTGCTGCAGGGGGAGGACCCCTCGACGTACGGCGAGGAGGTCAGCCTCAACGGCGCCGTCAGCGACGACCAGCTCGCGACGATGCAGCGCCTCGAGGCGACGCGCGTGATCCTCAAGCTGAACCGGCAGAAGGTGCAGAAGCTGCGCGACAAGGTCAAGGTGCAGCGCGCCGAGGCCGCCGCCAACCTGGTCGAGAAGCAGCAGCTCGAGGCCGCCGCCGAGCAGCAGGCCACCGAGGTCGCCTCGCTCGTGACGGTCCGGGAGGGGGCCGCCTCCACGGCGGCCGCGGCCCAGGCCGACGACGAGCGGATCGTCCGCGAGCGCGAGGCCGAGACGTCACGGCTCGCCGCCGAGCTGCAGAAGATCGCCGACGAGGAGCTGCGCAAGGCCAAGGAGCGCGCCGAGCGCGAGCGCCAGCGCAAGGCCAAGGGCGGCGGGGGCAGCAGCACGGAGGACCCCGATCCACCGACCGGCGACAGCGGCGGCACGCTCACGCGTCCGGTGTCGGGCCCGATCACGTCGCCGTACGGCATGCGCGTGCACCCCATCACGGGCGTCTACAAGCTGCACGACGGCATGGACTTCGGCGTGGCCTGCGGCACCCCCGTCAAGGCGGCCGCGGCCGGCACGATCATCCAGCAGTACTTCAACGGCGCCTACGGCAACCGCATCATCCTCAACAACGGCGTCAAGCGCGGCGTCAGCGTCGTCACGACCTACAACCACCTGACGCGCTTCGCGCTGAAGGCCGGCACGAAGGTGCAGCGCGGCCAGGTCATCGGCTACTCGGGCTCGACCGGGTACTCGACCGGCTGCCACCTGCACTTCATGGTCCTGGTCAACGGCTCGACCACGAACCCCGCCGGCTGGTTGTGACCCGCACCGGGTCGAGCGTCGTGGTCGACGTCGATCCGGCGACGGCGTTCGCGGTCTCGCAGTCGACGGGCGCCACCCGCCTGCGGTGGGACCCGTTCATCCACGAGCAGCACTTCCTCGACGGCGCGACGGCCCCCGGCAAGGGGGTGCGCACGCAGACGCGACACCGCTCGGGCCTGCGCATGGTGAGCGAGTACGTCTCGTACAACCCACCCACCAACGTCGGCATGACGATGGTCCAGGGGCCGTGGTTCTTCGCCTCGTTCGCGGGCGGCTGGCGCTTCGCCCCCGAGCCGGACGGGCGGTGTCGCGCGACCTGGCGCTACAGCTTCACGTGCCGGCCGTCGTGGCTCGCGCCGCTGGCCGAGCGGGTCGGCGTCGTCGTGCTGCGCCGTGACATCGACCGGCGCATCGCCGGCTTCGCCCGCGGGTGCGCCGACCCCGTCGTCGTGGCGGCGGTCGGTGCCCGCGACGCCTGACGGGCGCGTGACACAATGGAGGGATGGCCAAGGAGACGGGGCGAAAGCTCGTAGCGCAGAACAAGAAGGCGCGCCACGACTACCACATCGAGGACACGTTCGAGGCCGGCATGGTGCTGACCGGCACCGAGGTGAAGTCGCTGCGCGCGGGACGCGCGTCCCTGGTCGACGGGTTCGGCGAGATCGAGCGCGGTGAGGCGTGGCTGCTGGGCGTCCACATCCCCGAGTACNAGATCGACCGCATCGAGCGTCGGACGTCCGAGAAGGGCCTGACGATCGTCCCGTTGTCGCTGTACTTCAAGGACGGACGCGCCAAGGTCGAGATCGCCTTGGCCCGCGGCAAGAAGACGTACGACAAGCGCCACGCGATCGCCGAGCGCACGGCGACGCGCGAGGCCGAGCGCGACCTGGGCCGGCGGCTCAAGGGCATTCACTAGTGGGAGGCGGGCTCCAGGACGACGACCTCCCCGGGCTCGTCGCCGCGCTGGGCCTGCCCGGCATCGTCGACGTCCACACGCACTTCATGGCGCCGCAGATCCTCGAGAAGGTGTGGGCCTACTTCGACGCCGCGGGACCGATGCTCGGTCGTCCGTGGCCCATCACGTACCGGTGGAGCGACGAGGAGCGCGTCGCCCACCTGCGGTCGATCGGCGTGAAGCGGTTCTCGGCGCTGTCGTACGCGCACCGACCCGGTGTCGCGGGCTTCATGAACGACTGGACGCTGGCGTTCGCCGACCGCACCCCCGACGCGCTGCGCTCGGCGACGTTCTACCCCGAGCCGGACGCGGCGCAGTACGTCCCGCGGCTGCTCGACGAGGGGGTCGAGGTCTTCAAGGTGCACGTGCAGGTCGGTGACTTCGCCCCGAACGACCCGTTGCTCGAGCCGGTGTGGGGGGTGCTCGCCGAGAGCGGCACCCCGATCGTCCTGCACGCGGGCTCCGGGCCGGCCCCGGGCCACCACACGGGCCCCGCGGGGGTCGCCGACGTGCTGTCGAGGCACCCCGACCTGGCGCTCGTCATCGCCCACCTCGGCATGCCCGAGATCGACGAGTTCCTCGACCTCGCCGAGCGGTACCCGAACGTCCGGCTCGACACCACGATGGCCTTCGTCGACTTCTGGGACGCGCCCGTGCCCGACGGCGTCCCGGCGCGGCTGGGCCAGCTGCAGGACCGGGTGCTGTTCGGCACCGACTTCCCGAACATCCCGTACGCGTACGCCCACCAGGTCGAGGTGCTGCAGCGGCTCGAGCTGGGCGACGACTGGCTGCGCAGCGTGCTGTGGGGCAACGGTTCGCGGTTGTTCGGGGTCGCCGTGTGAGTGCCGACGCCGGCACGATCCGCCTCGCGACCGCCCAGGGGCGGTGGCTGCTCGCCGCGATGATCCTCGGCTCGGGGATGTCGTTCCTCGACGGCTCGATCGTGGGGCTCGCGCTGCCGTCGATGCGGTCCGACCTCGAGGCGGGGGCAGCGGGCGTGCAGTGGATCGTGAACGGCTACACGTTGATGCTCGCCGCGCTGATCCTCGTCGGGGGGTCGCTGGGCGACCGGCTCGGACGGCGCCGCGTGTTCGTGGCCGGGGTCGTGCTGTTCGCCGCCGCGTCGGTGCTGTGCGCGGCGGCTCCGACGCTCGAGGTGCTGGTCGCGTCGCGCGGCCTTCAGGGCGTGGGCGCGGCGCTCCTGACGCCCGGCAGCCTCGCGATCATCTCGGCGTCGTTCGCGCCCGAGGACCGGGGGAGCGCGATCGGCCTCTGGTCGGGGCTGGCCGGCGTGACGACCGCGATCGGTCCACTGGTCGGCGGCTGGCTGGTCGACACCACGGGGTGGCGCGGGATCTTCTGGATCAACGTCCCGCTGGCCGTCGCGGTGGTGTGGCTGGCCGTGCGGCACGTGCCCGAGACGACCGGCGAGGACGACCCGATCGACTACGTGGGGGCCGCGCTGACGGCGCTCGGGCTCGCCGCGCTGACGTACGGGCTGGTCGACGGGTCGTGGCTGTGGGGTGCTGTCGGCGCGGTGCTGATGGTGGTGTTCGTGCTGCACCAGCGGGTCACGCCGCACGCGCTGGTGCCGATGCAGCTGTTCGCCGACCGGGTGTTCACGGCCGCCAACATCTGCACGTTCGCGATCTACGGGGCGCTGGCGGCGTCGAGCTTCCTGCTGGTGCAGCAGCTGCAGTACGTCTCGGGGTTCTCGCCCCTGGTGGCGGGGATGGCGAGCGTGCCGATGACGATCATCATGCTGCTGTTCTCGTCGCGCGCGGGAGCGCTCGGCACGCGCATCGGTCCGCGGCTGCCGCTGACGATCGGCCCCCTGGTCGCGGCGGCCGGTCTGCTGCTGATGCTGCGGATCGGCGACGACGCGAGCTTCGTGACCGACGTGCTGCCCGCCTCGATCGTGTTCGGCATCGGCCTGACGGTGCTCGTCGCACCCCTGACGACCGCGGTGCTGGCGGCCGCGCCGATGCAGCAGACCGGCATCGCGTCGGGCATCAACAACGCCGTCTCGCGCACGGCGTCGCTGCTGGCGGTGGCCGCGATCCCGCCGATCGCGGGCATCACGGGTCGCGACTTCGCCGACCCGGCCGTGTTCGGCCCGGGCTTTCGCACCGGCACGCTGATCTGCGTCGGCATGCTGGTGCTCGCCGCCGCGTGCGCCGTCACCCTGATCCACCGCCTCCCCGCCCCCGCCCCCGGACCCGGACCCGCGAGTGGTGCGGAGTGGACGGACTGAGACGGCGAGTCCGACCACACTGCACCACTCGGACCCGGGAACGCACCACTCGACCGACGTCGTGGAATGATCGGCTCGGCCCTGACGTTGGGCAGGAGTAGGATGGATACTCGGTCGCGGCACGAAGCTCGATGCGACGGTGGTTGACAACTCAAGAGGGGCTGATCGGTTTCGACTAAGGTCGTTCGATTCAGGTGAAGCGGGTAGAGGATCCAGGGTTATCTCTCAAACGATCTCTGGAAACCAACAAGTGCCGATTCAAAGCGCACTGACTTCGCCCTCGCTGCTTAAGCGATAGGTGAAGGGCTGGCCCGGGGGAGCTTCCGCTCCGGATCGCCAGTCTCATTTAGGAGGCTTGCTGGTCACACGGCGTCACAGCGTGTGATCGGGACTTTTCTGTGACTGAGCCTGTCGGCGACGCGTCTGTTCGAGCGCCGGGGCTGAGAAAAGCGACCAGACAGACTGCACCCGGAGAAGCCCTGACTCAGCGCCGTAGGACCGGGGTTCGATTCCCCGCAGCTCCACTGAACGACAGAGCCCCGCTCGCCCTGATGATGGGGCGAGCGGGGCTCTGTCGTGCCGTGCGGCAGCACGATGAGTCGGGTGGACCCCATCGACGCCTAGAGTCTGGTGGGCGACGGCGCAACGGGGTTCCGGTCGCGCGAACCGAGAGGTCGGACGCTCATGACCAGGTCTGGGTGGGCTGCGACTGTGGCGGCGATCGTCCTCGCGGCCTCGCTCGTGTGGGGCTGGCAGATCCTGTCGTCCGAGGCACAGGCGCGGACGGCCGGCGGCGTCGAGCAGTGCGGCAGCGTGCTGCACGTGCTGGTCACGGGCGACGCCTACCGTGGCGGCGAGCTGCGACCGGACCAGGCGGCGCACGACGGCGCCTGCGTGTCGGACGCGCGCGACCACGTCCGGGTGGCCGCCGTCCCGGCCTCGGTGACGCTCGTGTCGGTCCTGATCCTGCTGCCGAGCCTGCGCGTCGGGCACCGCCGGGCGCGGTCGGATCGTGAGCACCGCCTTGCCCCTCACCGTCCCGGCGATAGCGTGGACGAATGACGTCCTACACCGATGCCCAGATCGAAGAAGCGCTCGACGGACTGCCTGGGTGGTCGCAGGAGGGCGAGGCGATCGTGAAGTCGTTCGAGTTCGCCGACTTCATGGCCGCGATCTCGTTCATCAACAAGGCGGCGGGGTCGATCGACGAGATGGACCACCACCCCGAGTGGACCAACGTCTACAACCGGGTCGACATCCGGCTGAGCAGTCACGACGTCGGCGGCGTCACCGATCGCGACGTGCAGCTGGCCCGCGTGCTGGAGCGCGTCGCCGCCGCCAGCTGAGCCGCGCGGACGGGCTCAGGCCCAGAGGTTCGAGCCGAACTTGAACCAGATGGCCGAGATGACGGCGACGTACCAGAGCACGGTGATCAGCAGGGTCCAGTCGCCGACGAACCGGGAGACCGGGTTGCCGGGTGCGAAGACCGCCAGGTTGCGCGCCGTGAGCCACACGAAGATCGGGATCATGACGGTCCAGACGACCATGCACCAGGGGCAGAGCTTGCCGATCTCGTAGATGCTCTGCGACTGCAGCCACGTCACGAAGCCGATGCCGAACAGGGCGCCCGCCTGCAGGCCGAGCCAGACGAAGTCGGGCAGCTGCACCCGCGCGACCATCAGGACGCCGAGGGTCAGGACGATCGCGAAGCCGGCCACACCGATGATCGGGTTGGGGAAGCCGAACGCCGAGGCCTGGTCGGTGTTGATGACCCCGCCGCAGCTGACGAAGGCGTTGATGTCGCACGCCAGCTGGGCCGTCTTGCCGTCGGCCTCGTCCTGGAGGAACTTGACCTTGTCGATCAGCAGCACCGCGGCCGACAGCAGGCCGATCGCACCACCGATCAGCAGCAGCAGGCCGAGGCCGCGATCGGAGCGCTCGTACGTGTCGAGGTCGGTCCGGTCGGCCACCATCGCGTCAGTCATGACAGTGATCCTAGAACGAGCCCGCAACCATCTGCGTCAGGTCTGGCAGTGGGGGCACCAGAAACAGTCGCGCTCGGTGGTGGGGCGGTCGCCGAGCTTGCCGTTGCGCAGCCGGGTGCCGCACCGGCGACAGCGGGCGCGCTCGCGGTTGTAGACCCAGCGGTCCTCCCCGGTGCGGGTGCTGCCGGTGAACGAACGCTCGACGCGCGCCTTGTTGACGTCGAGCATGCGCTGGCCGCGCGAGATGACGCGCGTCAGGTCGGGCACCTCGCCGATCGGACGGGTCGGCAGCAGACCCATGATGAACAGCAGCTCGTTGACGTACTCGTTGCCGAAGCCCGCGAGGTTGCGCTGGTCGAGCAGGGCCAGGAAGACCGGACGGTCGGGATCGGCGGCGGTGTTGGCGACGGCCAGCTCGAGGTCCCAGTCGGCCCCGAGTAGATCGGGGCCAAGGTAGCCGATCGCGGACTCCTCGTCGTCGATGTCGAGGACCTCGAGGATGCCCAGGGAGTAGCCGATCGCCTGCCACTCGTCGTTCTCGAGCACGGCGCGTGCCGAGTGGCCGGGTCGCCGCCACGGCGACTCGAGCCGCTGGACGTGCCAGGCGCCCTCCATCTTGAGGTGGGAGTGGATCGAGTGCCGGGGCGTGCGAATGAGCAGGTGCTTGCCGTGGCTCGCGACCTCGTCGACGACCTCGCCCGACAGGTCGAGCGTCGCGAAGGCGGGCACCCGGAAGTCGGTGCGCGTCAGCTCGCGCCCCGCGAGGGCCTCGTGCAGGTGGTGGGCCGTGCGCCAGACGGTGTCTCCCTCAGGCATCGATCCGTACCCCCTTGATGGTCTGCTCGAAGCCGGCCTCGAGCAGGGCGGCGCCGAGCGGCGAGGACGCGACGGGACGTCCGTCGGCGGTCTCGACCGTCAGTCGGCTCATGCGGCGGGCCCGCACGAGGGTCGCGAGCGAGCGACCCGCCGCCTCGAGCCGTGCCGGGTCGTCGTCGAACACCAGCGCCTTCTTGCCGCCGCGCTCGAGGTACAGCACGAGGTGACCGTCGTGCAGCACGACGAGCGAGCCGGCCTTGCGGGCGGGACGGTGCCGAGTGCTCGCCTCGTCGACGGGCCGGTCGGGCCACGGCAGCGCGGCACCGTACGGATTGGCCGGGTCGGTGGCGGCCAGCGTGACGGCCGCGGCATCGGTGGGCCGGTCGTCCTCGAGGACGAAGGCGCGCATGCGGTCGACCGTGGCGGGTGCCCCGAACTGCGCGGCGCCGAGCGTCTCGATGTAGTAGCCGCGCAGCACCGAGCCGCTCTGCTCGAGCTCGCGCAGGACGCGGTAGATCGCCGCGAAGCCGCCGGGTGTCTGCTCGGCCATGACCGATCCGCGGGTCACGACGCCGTACCGCCCGACGAGCGACTCGGCGCGGGACAGCTGCAGGGTCGTCGGGTCGTCGGCGGTCTCGGTGAGCGAGAACCACCGGCCGCTGACGGTCGGGGGGCCCTGCTGGGCGACCCGCGGCGAGCGGATGCGGCGTCCGTGCAGCCGGGCGCGGGGAGCCAGCCGCGTCGTGCGGTGGGCGCCGCCGCGTCCGACCAGCGTGCGCACGGGGGCGAAGGTGTCGTTGCTGATGCGCCCCGACCACACGAGGTCCCACAGCGCGGCGGCGACGTCGGCGTGGTCGACGGTGTCGGGCCCCTGCGCACCCAGCACCTCGACGAGCTGGCGGAACAGGAACGCCCCTCCGCCGTCGAGCGCCTGGGCGATCGTGGCCGGCAGCGCGTCGGGGTCGAGGGGCTCGACGCCCTGGGCGCCGGCGGCGCGCAGCACGAAGTCGGCGGGGTGCAGCTGCACCCAGCCGTCGTTGCCGGGCAGCGAGCCGGCTCCCGACCAGACGACCTCGCCGGCCGAGGTGAGCTCGTCGAGCATCGCGGGGGAGTAGTCGCGCACGCGGGCGGGCAGCACGAGCGACTCCCACGACGAGGCGGGCAGCGCCAGGCCCGCGAGCTGGTCGATCGTGGCGAGCACGCCCTCGGTGCCGCGCACGGTGCCGCCGACGCCCTGCCACGCGGGCAGGAACCGCGCGAACGTCAGCGGGTCGACGGGCTCGACCTGCTGACGGGCCGCCGCGAGCGAGCGTGAGCGCAGACGGCGCAGCACGCCGGGCTCGACCCACTCGCTGCCGGTGGCCTGCGGCCGGAACTCGCCCTCGGTGAGCCGGCCGTCGCGCGACAGGCGACGCAGCACCTGGTCGGCGATCGCGACGCCGATGCCGAAGCGGGCCGCGACGTCGGCGCTCGTGAACGGGCCGTGGGTGCGGGTGTGCCGCGAGACGAGGTCGAGCAGCGGGTCGGCGACGACCTCGAGGTGCGCCTCGGAGACCCCCATCGGCACCACGACCCCGAGCGCGTCGCGCAGCCGGCCGGCGTCCTCGACGACGGCCCACCGCACGTCGCCGGCCACCGCGACCTCGATCGCGCGGCGGGCGGTCTGCAGCTCGCCGAGCCATCCGTCGACCTCGCCGGACAGGTCGGGCTGCACGCGGGCACGCACCTCGTCGGACGACAACGGGCCCAGCAGGCGCAGCAGGTCGGCGACTCCCTCGACGTCCTTGGCCTGGCGGTCGTCGGTGAGTCGCTGCAGCTCGAGCTCGAGGTGCTCGAGCACCTCGGGGTCGAGCAGCTCACGCAGCTCGGCGCGACCCAGCAGCTCGGCCAGCAGCGTGGGGTCGAGGGTCAGGGCCGAGGCGCGGCGCTCGGCCAGCGGCGTGTCGCCCTCGTAGAGGAAGGCCGCCACGTAGCCGAACAGCAGGTTCTGCGCGAAGGGGGACGCCCGCTCGGTCGTGACCTCGGCGATCTGCACCTCGCGGGAGGTCAGCTTCTTCGACAGCATCGTGAGCGCCGGCAGGTCGTAGACGTCCTGCAGGCACTCGCGGGCGGTCTCGAGCAGGATCGGGAACGACGGGTACTTGCGGGCGACGTCGAGCAGCTGCGCCGACCGCTGCCGCTGCTGCCACAGCGGTGCGCGAGAGCCGGGGTTGCGGCGCGGCAGCAGCAGGGCGCGCGAGGCGCACTCGCGGAAGCGGGACGCGAACAGCGCCGAGCCTCCGACCTCGGCCGTCACGATCGTGTCGAGCTCGTCGGTCTCGAACACGAACAGCTCGGCGCCCGGTGGCTCGGTCTCGGTGTCGGGGATGCGCGCCACGATGCCGTCGTCGCTGGCCACGACCGAGCCGTCCATGCCGTAGCGCTCGATGATGCGGGCGGCCACCGCGAGGGCCCACGGGGCATGCACCCGACGGCCGAAGGGGGAGTGCAGGACGACCCGCCAGTCGCCGAGCTCGTCGCGGAACCGCTCGACCAGCAGGGTGCGGTCGGACGGCACCTGGCCCGTGGCCTCCTTCTGGTCGCGCAGGTACGCGCCGAGGTTGTCGGCCGCCCGGCGGTCGAGGCCCAGGGCGGCGGTGCGCTCGGCGAGGGCGTCGGGAGCCAGGGCCGAGGCCTCGCGGACGAACGCGCCGATCGCCTCGCCGAGCTCGTAGGGCCGCCCGATCGCGTCGCCCTTCCAGAACGGGAGGCGGGCCGGCTGACCGAAGGCGGGGACCACGTTGACGCGGTCGTGGGTGATCTCCTGGATGCGCCAGCTCGTCGCGCCGAGGGCGAAGACGTCGTTGATGCGCGACTCGTAGACCATCTCCTCGTCGAGCTCACCGACCTTGCGCGAGCCGCTCTCCTCGGTGCCGGCGGCCAGGAACACGCCGAACATGCCGCGGTCGGGGATCGTGCCGCCGCTCGTGACGGCGAGCCGCTGCGCACCGGGGCGGCCCGTGATGGTGCCGGCGTCGCGGTCCCACACGATGCGGGGACGCAGCTCGGCGAACTCGTCGGACGGATAGCGGCCCGACAGCAGGTCGAGCGTGGCGTCGTAGGCCGAGCGCGGCAGCGTCGCGAACGGCGCGCTGCGGCGCACGGTGTCGAACCACTCCTCGACGTCGATGCCCTCGAGCGCCGTGGCCGCGACGGTGTGCTGGGCCAGGATGTCGAGGGGGTTGGCGGGGATGTCGAGCCGCTCGATCAGGCCGGCCTGCATGCGCGAGGTCGTGACGGCCGAGCCGAGCAGGTCGGGGCGCGACGTCGGGTAGGTGACGCCCTGCGACACCTCGCCGACCTGGTGGCCGGCTCGTCCGACGCGCTGCAGGCCGCTGGCGACCGACGGCGGCGACGACACCTGGATGACGAGGTCGACCGCACCCATGTCGATGCCGAGCTCGAGGCTCGACGTCGCGACGACGCAGCGCAGACGGCCGGACTTGAGGTCGTCCTCGATCAGCGAGCGCTGCTCCTTGCTGACCGAGCCGTGGTGGGCCCGGGCCAGCACGAGCTCGGGGTCGTCGGACGACGCGGCGGTCGTCTGGGTGCTGCTGCCCTTCTGCGCGGGCGCGCGGGCCGACGTGGCGCCGTCGGGGGAGTCGACGTGCCCCAGGTGCGCCGCGTAGGCCTCGTTGAGGCGTGCCGTGAGCCGCTCGGACACCCCGCGCGAGTTGACGAAGATGATCGTCGAGCGGTGGCCGAGCACGCGGTGCATGATCGCCTCCTCGACGTGCGGCCAGATGCTGCCCCGCGGCTGCTCGTCGTCACCGGGCGCGAGCGAGCGGGCGCCGCTGCCCTCGTCGCGCGGCGGCGCCGGGATCTTGGTCATGTCGTCGACCGGCACCTCGACCTCGAGCGCCAGGCGGGTTGGCGCCTCGGGGGCGACGACCGTGACCCGCGCCGAGCCGGCCAGGAAGCGGGCGACCTCGTCGTGCGGGCGGACCGTGGCGCTGAGCCCGATGCGTCGCGCCGGTGCGTCGAGCAGCGCGTCGAGCCGCTCGAGCGAGACCGCCAGGTGGGCGCCGCGCTTGGTGCCGGCGACGGCGTGGATCTCGTCGATGATGACGGTGTCGACGTCGCGCAGCGTCTCGCGCGCCGCCGACGTCAGCATCAGGAACAGCGACTCGGGGGTCGTGATGAGGATGTCGGGCGGTCGGGTGATCAGCGCGCGCCGGTCGCGCTGGGTCGTGTCGCCCGAGCGCACGCCGACCGTGACGTCGCGGAACGAGTCGCCCCGGCGTGCCGCCGCCTGCGTGATGCCGACCAGGGGCGACCGCAGGTTGCGCTCGACGTCGACGGCCAGCGCCTTGAGCGGCGAGATGTAGAGCACGCGGGTGCCGGGCGCCCGCTCGTCGGGCGACGGGGCCCCGGCCGGGTCGCCGGCGTGCATGAGCCGGTCGATCGCCGACAGGAACGCCGCCAGGGTCTTGCCCGAGCCGGTGGGCGCGACGACCAGGACGTGCTCGTCGCCCTCGACGCCGAGCCAGGCACCCTCCTGCGCGGGGGTGGGCCCGTCGAACGACTCGCCGAACCACGCACGGGTGGCGGGGGCGAAGCGATCGAGTGCCGACGTCATGTGCCCATCGTCCCAGCCGCCGCCGACATGTGCTCGAGACCGCATCCGGGACGGGGGTGCCGGCCGGTACGGTGGACCTTCGTCGTGCCGATCTAGCCGGGAGACCTCGCTCCGTGTCCGATCCGAACCCCGCGGGCCCAGCGCTCAAGCGACTCGTCGCGGCCGTCGCGGCGTGCCTCGTCGCGGTGATCGGCGTCGGCGCCGTGATGGGGTCGCGATCGGTCGCCGCCGACCTGGGCGATCGGTCCACGGCGGCGCTGCGGGCCGCCGACCTGGCCGACGTGCGCGTCGACTTCACGGGCCGCGAGGCCGAGCTCCGCGGCGGCAACGACGTCGAGGCGCGGCTCGCCGCGTCGCTGGTGCGCACCCTGCCCGGCGTCCGGCGGGTCGAGGTCGACCGCCGCCCGCGTCCTGTCGTCGCGGACGCCGCGCGCTTCGAGCTCGACCGGGCGGGCGACGACGTCGAGATCAGCGGCGCCGTCCCCTCGCCCGACGACGCCGCCGCGATCAAGGTCGCTGTCGCGACGACGCTGCGCACGACCGTCACGGGCGACGTGAGGGTCGTCCGCTCCGTGCCGTCCGAGCCGTGGGTCGCCGCCGTGCCGGACGTGCTCGAGATCGTGGCCGGGGTCGAGGGCCTGGCGCTCGACGTCCCGGGCGACGGCACGGTCGTGCTCGGCGGGCAGGTCGCCGACCGCACGACGCGCGCCCGGGTCGTCGAGCAGGTCGCGCAGGCGCTGCCGGGGCTGCGGCTCGTCCAGACGCTGCGGGTCGCGTCGGCCCCGCGGAAGGGGGCCTGAACGATGTCGGGGTACACGATCGGCGAGATCGGCCTGTGGCTGCTGCTCGCCGCGGCGCTCGGCTTCGTGCTGGGCTGGCTCGTGCGCGAGCTGGTGCTGCGGGCGCGGCACCAGCCGACCCCGGCTCCGGCACCGACCCCGGCTCCCGCTCCGGCACCGACCCCGACGCCCGCACCCGAGGTCGTGACGGTGGAGGGGGCCGCGCCGGAGCCGGCGGCCGGGCCGCCGGCCTCCGAGCCCGACGCGCGACCGCCGATCGTCCCCGGCCCGCACCCCGGTTCGGCGCTCCCGCTGGCCGACGGCGCCGCCCCCTCGGACGAGTACGTCGTCAAGGTCAGCCGCGGCTCGAAGATCTACCACGCGTCGACGAGCCCCGCCTTCGCCCGCACGACCGCCGCGCTGTGGTTCACGAGCGCCGAGGCCGCTGAGCAGGCGGGTCTGCGCCGCCCCAAGAACGGCTGACGCCCCGACAGAGTGGCACCACCGCCAGGCCCGTCGCGTGAGGCATGCTGTCGCCCATGAAGCTGCGTCTCGTCGCGGCGGTGTCCGCCGCTGCCCTGGCCCTGTCCGCGTGCTCGTCGTCCTCGTCGGACGGCGGCGAGAAGCCCGCGGCCCCCGACGCGTCCGCGGCCACCGCCACCCCGCTCGTCGAGATCTCACCGCTCACGGGCCTGGCGCTCTCGAAGGGACGACCCGACAACCCCGTCTTCGTCGTCAAGATCGAGAACACCGCGGCCGGTGCCCCGCAGTACGGTCTGGACAAGGCCGATCTCGTGCTCGAGGAGCTCGTCGAGGGCGGGTTGACCCGCCTCGCGGCGTTCTTCTACTCCAGCATCCCGTCGAAGGTCGGCCACGTCCGGTCGCTGCGCACCAGCGACATCGGCATCGCCGGCCCCGTCGGCGGCCAGATCGTCGCCTCGGGCGGCGCCAACGGCGCCTACAACAAGGTCGAGAAGTCCGGCATCACGGTCTTCTCGGAGGACGCCGGATCCGCCGGCTTCAGCAGCGACCCCGCCAAGTACCGCCCGTACAACCGGTTGATCAACCTCAAGACGGTCGCCAAGAAGGCCAAGCGCAGCACGATCAAGGGCCCGTACCTGCCGTGGACGCCCGCCGACGCGCCCGCCGCCGCTGCCGCTGCCGCGACCGGCAGGGCGGCGACGTCGGCGACGGTGCGGTTCTCGAACGCGACGTCGACGACGTGGAAGCTGGCCGGCGGCAAGTGGACGCGCACCAACGGGCACGCTGCCCCGAACAAGGACTTCGAGGCCGACACGATGGTCGTCGTGTTCGCCAAGGTCGGCGACGCGGGCTACACCGATCCGGCCGGCAACCCCGTCCCCGAGACGGTATTCGAGGGCAAGGGCGACGCCATGGTGTTCCACGGCGGTCAGGTCGACACCGTGACGTGGCGCAAGCCGAGCCTCGACGAGGGGCTGTCGTTCACGGCGGCCGACGGCTCGCCCTACACGATCGATCCGGGCAAGGTGTTCATCGAGCTCGTGCCGAAGGACGCCGGCTCGGTCACGCTGCGCTGAGCGGCACGGCGTCCGCGCCGGCCCTCACTCGACGGTCGGCAGGAGCCGCAGACCGGCCAGCAGGGCGCCGATCGTGGCCTGGACGTCGTCACTGGCGGCCTCCGGGTCCTCCGCGTCGGAGACGTACTCCGACGCCGACCGGATGGCGCCGTAGAACACCGCCGTGAACGCCTCGCCGAGCTGGTCGGCGTTGCCGAGATCGGCCAGGAGCTCCTCGACGATGCTCTGCACGATGCCGTACGACGACGCCTTCTCGGCCTCCTGCCAGCGCTCGTGCCCGAGTGCCACGGGGCCCTCCTGCATGCAGATGCGACGGAACTCGGGCTGGCGGCACACCTCGAGGAACTTCTGCAGGCCCGTCTGGGCGCGCTCCCACGGGTCCTTCGACGTGTTGATGGCCTTGCCGATCTCGGTCGTCGTGGACTCCTGAACGCGCAGGAAGACGTTCTCGAACAGGGCCAGCTTGCTGGGGAAGTGGTGGTAGAGCGCACCCTTGGTGACCCGTGCGGCGGCGACGACCTCGTCGAGCGAGGTGCCGGCGTAGCCGTGGTCGGTGAACAGGGTCGTGGCGCTGTCGAGCAGGGCCCGCTTGGTGCTGGAGGAGTAGTCCTGCCGCCGCGAGGTCTTGGTGGTCTTGCGGGCGGTGCGCAGGACGCTCTTGGTCACGCGTGCGGGGTGGGACATGGGTCCGAGTCTACGGGGACGCGCGCGTCGTGCGCCGAATCACATACCTGCGGTTTGCCATGGCCCGGACGCCCCAACATACTGAGAGTACGTACCGAGGGTATGTGGCCCCGGTCCGACGGACCAGAAAGGAGCACACCATGACCTGGGATGCTTACAACCGTCGCAAGAACGCCCTCCGCGAGATGCTGGAGGTCGCCGACCGGCGCCCCGGCACGACGCTCACCGAGCTGCTCGACACGGCCGACGGGGCCCGCGAGGCCTTCCCGACCGAGACCGATGCGCTGTTCGACCTGCAGATGACCTGGTTCCAGCGACTCAGCGGCCAGATGGACCGCCTGCTGTCCGGCGACTCCGAGACGCCCGAGCTCGTCCCCGTCACGGCGTGGGTCACGACCGCGGCCGAGCTGCCCGGCGCCCGCGCCCTGCTCGACGCCCACCGCGACGACCCCGCGCTGCGCAAGGCGATCGCCAAGGAGCTGGCCTACCTCGCGATCTCCGCCGGCTCGGTCGTCGGCGCCGACCTGACGACGCACGGTCGTCGCATCCAGGAGACCGCCCGCGAGCAGCTCGCGGCGGCCCCGGTCGTCCCGCTCCGGGACGACGCCCGGCCGGGTCTGATCACGCGCCTGCGCAACGCGATCGCCGCCTGAGCGGACCCCACTCGTCCCCGTCCGGCACGCTCCCTCCCTCCTGTGCCGGGCGGGGATCTCCGCCTCCAGGCGGGCGGGGCCGGGCAGGGCTCGAGCCGCCTAGTGGCGCTGTGACGCCAGGCCGGTGATCTGCTCGCCGATCTCGACGTCGATCGACTGGCGGAACTCGCTGCGGAACACGCCGAGCGTGACCTGGCTGGCGATCGGCAGCAGCCCGTCGACCAGCGCGATGATGCGCTCCCAGTCGTCCTCGGGGAAGCCGGCGTCGATGAACGGCTGGATCAGCTCGGTGACGACGTCGCGCACGAACGTGTCGGTGATGGCCCGCAGGTGCTCCTGCAGCGTCGGGAACAGGCCGATGACGGTGCTGGGCGCCAGCCCCATCGACACCGCGGCGGCGCCGGCCCGGACGACGGCGGGCTCGACGAGCCTCACGCGGTCGCCCTCGAGGGCCTCGACCAGGCCCAGCTCGACCATCGAGTCGACGAGGGAGGCGTCGCGCGCCACGCCGGCCAGTGCCGCGAGGTCGTCGCGCGACATGATCTCGGCCTCGTCCGCCTCGGGCAGGTCGAGGATCGTCATCAGGTCGAGCGTGTGTCCCGCGGCGCTCTGCGGTGCGCTCTGGATCGCCTTCTCGACCGCGGCGAGCGTGAAGCCCCGGTCGAGCAGCTGCCGGATGAGCTGGAGGCGCTGGAGGTGCTCGCGGTTGTAGTAGCCCGTGCGCCCGGCCAGCCGGGGGGCCTCGATGAGACCGCGCCCCGCGTAGGCCCGCACGTTGCGCACCGTCATCTGTGCCCGTGCCGCGAGCTCGTCGACCGTGTACTCCTGAGGGGCGTTCTCCTCGGGGGAGGTGGCGTCGGCGGGCATGGACGCATCATAGGCCGCAGGGTGGCTCCTGCCGTGCCGAGCGTCGCGGGGGCATGATGGACGCCATGGACGAGCTGATCGGCAGGCTGCTGGTGGCGACCCCGGCGATCGACTCGGGGCCGTTCCTGCGCAGCGTCGTCTTCGTGCTCGACCACGACGCCGACGGGACCCTCGGCGTCATCGTCAACCGCCCGCTGCCGTCCGACGTCGAGGACGTCCTGCCCGACTGGGCGGGGCTCGTCAACGCGCCCGTGTGTCTGTTCGACGGCGGTCCGGTGGGGGTCGACTCGGCGCTCGGCCTGGGCATCGTGGCCGATCCGTCGGACGACCCCGCGGCTCCCGCGGGCTGGCGTCGCATGACCGGCCGGGTGGGCCTGGTCGACCTCGACGGGCCCGTGCCCGCCGGCACCGAGCTGATCGGCATGCGGGTCTTCGCGGGGTACGCCGGCTGGGGTCCGGGGCAGCTGGCCGACGAGCTCGACGAGGGCGCGTGGATGGTCGTCGACGCACGTGACAAGGACCTCATCTCGCCCCAGCCCGAGCTGCTGTGGCGCGAGGTGCTGCGACGCCAGGAGGGCGACGTCCGGTTCTGGGCGACATTCCCGGACGACCCGTCGACCAACTAGGTCATCGACTAGGACGTGCCGGTCGAGGTCGTTAGACTCCTCGCGTGGCTTTCTTCCAGCGTGGTTCGCAGACGGCTCTCGACGAGCGCACCGACGAGCGCGTCGACCAGCGCACCGAGGAGGGCGATCACGAGAAGTTCTCGCACTACGTCCCCAAGGCCGAGCTGACCGAGGCGATGGTCATGGGCACCCCGGTGATCGCGCTGTGCGGCAAGGTCTGGACGCCGAGTCGCGACCCGCAGCGCTTCCCGGTCTGCCCCGAGTGCAAGGACATCTGGGAGAGCATGGACAAGGGCGACGAGGGGGACGGCTCGGGTGACGCGTAGCCAGCACCTCCGGGTCTGGCAGCGAGAGGCGTTCGACCTCTACCAGCGCACGCAACCGAGCGACTTCCTGACCGTCGCGACGCCCGGCGCCGGCAAGACGACGTTCGCGCTGACGATCGCGGCCGACCTGCTCGCGCGCGGCATCGTCGAGCGCATCGTGATCGTCACGCCGACCGACCACCTCAAGACGCAGTGGGCCCTGGCTGCCGCGGGCATCGGCATCATGATCGACCCCGCGCTCCCGAGCCGCGGCGTGCTCGGGTCCGGGTTCCAGGGCTTCGCGGTGACGTACGCGGGCATCGCGGTCAACCCCAACGCGTACCGCAACCGCATCGAGCACCGCTCGACGATGGTCATCATGGACGAGGTGCACCACGCCGGCGACGCGCTCACGTGGGGCGACGGCGTGCAGGAGGCCTGCGAGCCCGCGGTGCGGCGCCTCGCGCTGACGGGCACGCCGTTCCGCTCCGACGACAACCCCATCCCGTTCGTGACCTACGCGCCGCAGACCGACGGCTCGAAGGTCAGCGTCGCCGACTACTCGTACGGCTACGGCCACGCGCTCAAGGACGGCGTCGTGCGTCCCGTGCTGTTCATGGCCTACTCGGGGCAGATGCACTGGCGCACCCGGGCCGGCGACGAGGTCGCGGCCCGTCTGGGCGAGCCCCTCGACCGCGCCGCGACGGCCCAGGCGCTGCGCACGGCCCTCGACCCGAACGGGTCGTGGATCCCCGAGGTGCTCAGTGCGGCCCACACCCGCCTGCTCGAGGTGCGTCGCCACGTGCCCGACGCGGGTGGCCTGGTCATCGCCAGCGACCAGGACAGCGCGCGGGCCTACGCCGCGGTGCTGGCCGAGATCACGGGCGCGACCCCGACCGTCGTGCTGTCCGACGAGGCCGGCAGCAGCGCCAAGATCTCGGAGTTCTCGGCCGGCATGGACCCGTGGATGGTCGCGGTGCGCATGGTCAGCGAGGGCGTCGACGTGCCGCGCCTGTCGGTCGGTGTCTACGCCACCACGACCTCGACCCCGCTGTACTTCGCGCAGGCCGTCGGGCGCTTCGTGCGGGCGCGCCGCAAGGGCGAGACCGCGTCGATCTTCGTCCCGAGCGTGCCGCGCCTGCTGGCCCTCGCGTCCGACCTCGAGACGCAGCGCGACCACGTCGTGGGCCGGCCCGTCAAGGACGAGGACGACCTGTTCGCCGCCGAGGCCGAGCTGATCGCCAAGGCCCAGGAGGACCACGGGGCGTCCGACGACCTGCTGGGGGAGTACCGCGCCCTGGCCAGCGACGCCGACTTCGACCGCCTGGTCTACGACGGTGGCGAGTTCGGCTACGACTCGCTGTCGGACGACGAGGGCGAGCTCGACTTCCTCGGCATCCCGGGCCTGCTCGATCCCGCGCAGGTCGCCGAGCTGCTGCGCACGTCCCGGGCCAAGCGTGCGCAGGCCAAGGCCGCCGAGCCGTCGGCGCCGGCCGCCGACGTCGCCTTCGAGAAGCGCGGTGAGCTGCGGCGCGAGCTGCAGGCGCTGGTCGGCGCGTGGCACCACCGCACGGGGGCGCCGCACGGCGTGACCCACAGCCGTCTGCGGGCCCAGTGCGGCGGACCCGCCGCGGCACAGGCCTCGACCGAGCAGCTGCAGGCGCGCATCGACGCGCTGCGCACCTGGGCACTCAAGGCGTCGGGCTAGGCTCTCGGGGTGACTTCGTCGATGGCCCTGCGCACCCGTCTGTTCGGACGGCTCCTGAAGATCTCCGAGAAGGGCATCGAGGACGTCGTCGACCTTCCGGCGCACCGGGCCAAGCGCGCGAAGCTGCAGCGCACCGCGATCGGCGGGCTGATCTTCGGACGACCCGATCCGGCCGCGACGGTCGACGAGCTCGTGATCGGCACGGGCCAGCGTGCCCTGGTGCACCGGCCCGAGGACGCGATCGGCCCGCTGCCGTGCGTCGTGAACTTCCACGGCGGCGGCTGGGTGCAGGGCAACCCCGAGCAGTCCGCGTGGCTCGCGAGCCGCATCGCGGTGCGGGGCCGCGCCGTCGTGGTGTCGCCGGCGTACCGTCTGGCCCCCGAGCACGAGTTCCCGGCCGGCGTCGACGACGCCCGCGACAGTCTCGCGTGGGTCGTCGAGCACGCCGAGGAGCTCGGCGTCGACCCCCAGCGCATCGCGGTGATGGGCGACAGTGCCGGTGGCAACCTGGCGGCGGTCGTCTCGCTGATGGCGCGCGACGCGGGCGGTCCGCCCATCCGCGCGCAGGTGCTGATCTACCCCGGCGTCGAGATGTACGACCGCTGGCCGTCGGAGGACCGCAACGCCGACGCCCCCGTGCTGACGTCGGCCAACATGCGGGCGTTCGCGCGGCTGTACCTCGGCGAGCAGCACGGCACGGAGGACTTCCGGGCCTCGCCGATCCGGGCGTCGTCGCACGCCGACCTGCCCAAGGCGTTCATCCTGACGGCCGAGGCCGACCCGCTGCTCGACAACGGCAGTCGCTACCGCGACGCGCTGGTCGAGGCGGGGGTCCCGGTGCGCTACGTCGAGTACGACGGGGCGATCCACGGCTTCATGAGCCTGCCGGGCGTCGTGCCGGTCGCCCGCCGCGCGCTCGACGACATCGTCGACTTCCTGCGCGAGGTGCTGTAGCCCGATCCCGGCGAATCTGCGCCAGACCATTGTGACAGCGATGCTGTCACGGTACGGTCCGTGCATGAGGCGAGACCACTGGCAGCAGCAGATCGCACGGCTCGATCCCGAGACCGACTACGAGCAGATCGCGCGCATCACCGCGATGCACGAGTTCCCGTGGGACTCCCAGCAGGCGCTGAGCTTCGCGCTGTTCCGCACCTACGCCGTGCCGACGGTCGGCCGGCTGCTGTACGACACGGGCGAGTTCACCGGGTCGGTGCAGAAGCGGCACGACGACACCGCGATCCTGCTCGAGACCATCGCCGAGCGGGGCCTGGAGTCGCGCGACGGGCGCGCCGGCGTGCGCCGCATGAACCAGATGCACGGCAGCTACGACATCTCCAACGACGACATGCGCTACGTGCTCGCGACCTTCGTCGTGACGCCGGTGCGGTGGATCGAGCGCTACGGGTGGCGCGACGGCACGGAGGCCGAGAAGACCGCCGCGGTGCGCTACTACCAGCGGCTCGGCCGGCTGATGGGCATCACCGACCTCCCGGTCGACTACCAGGGATTCTCCGACCTGATGGACGCCTACGAGCGGGAGACGTACGTGTTCGAGCCCAAGGCCCGGGCCGTCGCCGACTCGACGCTCGACCTGTTCGTGACGTTCTACCCGCGACCGCTGCGCCGTGTCATGCGCCGGTTCGCGATCGCCCTGCTCGACGACCACCTGCGCGAGACGTTCCGCTACCCGCGGCCCTCGCGCGCGATGTCGACGCTGGCGCACGGGTCGCTGGTGGCGCGCGGCCGGCTGCTGCGCTTCTTCCCGGCCCGCCGCCGGCCGTCCCTGCTGCGCGACACGCACCGCGTGCGCTCGTACCCGGGCGGCTTCATGATCGAGCACCTCGGCACGTTCCCGGCGACGATGCCGCGCGACGACGCCGAACCCGGACGCGTCTGACGGAACCGGGTTGCGGTCCGCCCGGCGCGGCGCACGATGGAGGGAGTCCCGACCCCAGGAGCCCCCGTGAAGCGCATCACCCCCGTCCTCGCCCTCACCGCCGCGATCGCCCTGTCCGCGGGTGGTGCGCCGGCCCAGGCCGCCCCGTCCGACCGGTCGTCCTCGCCCAACCGCATCGAGCTCCCGAACGGCTGGTTGCCCGAGGGCATCACGACCGACGGCAAGAACCTGTTCTCCGGCTCGCGCTCCGACGGGGCGATCCAGAAGATCACGGTGCGCACGGGTCAGCGCCGGACGTTCGCGGGCGCACCGGGCCGCATCGCGGTGGGCCTCGACCACGACAGCCGGCGTGACGTCCTCTGGGTGGCCGGCGGAGCGGGCAAGGAGCTGCGCGCCCAGGACGCCGACACCGGCAAGGTGCTGCGCACGTACCGCTTCCCGAGCGCCGGCAACCGCTTCGTCAACGACGTCACGGTCACGCCCACCGCGGTCTACGCGACCGACTCGCTCAGCCGCGAGCTGCTGGTCGTGCCGCTCTCGACCCGCACGAAGAAGCTGCCCGCCGCCTGGCGCGCCACGACCCGGTCGCTGAACGGCGACCTGAGGCTGGCCGAGGGCAACAACCTCAACGGCATCGTCAGCACCCGCGGCACGCTCGTCGCCGTCCAGAGCAACACCGGCCGCCTGTTCACGATCGATCCCCGGTCGGGCCGCACCACCAGGGTCCGCACGGGGGGCACGACGTTCGTCAACGGCGACGGTCTCGAGCCCGGCCCCGGCGGGACCCTGTACGTCGTCCAGAACCGCGACAACCGCATCCGCGTCCTGTCGCTCGGGACGAAGGCGCGGTCGGCGAAGGTCGTCGACACGATCGGCCGCCGCGACTTCGCATCGGACGTCGACGTGCCCTCGACCGTCGCGCTGCTGAAGGGCTCGCTGTACGCCGTCAACGCCCGCTTCGGCACCCCCGCGCCCGAGACGGCCGCCTACTGGATCACCCGCGCCCCGGCGCGCTGACCCGCCCGGTCGGGGCGAGGCGGGGAAGGTTCCGGCCGCGGAGGGCGTTGAACCCGGTGTGAGGCTCTCCGTGCTCGATCTCGTCCCCGTCCGCTCCGACCAGACGACCCGCGACGCCGTCGCGTCGACGATCTCGCTCGCGCAGGTCGCCGACCGGGCCGGCTTCACCCGTTTCTGGGTGGCCGAGCACCACAACATGCCCGCCGTCGCGGCGACCTCGCCGCCGGTGCTGATCGGCATCCTCGGCGCGCGCACCGATCGCATCCGGCTCGGCTCGGGCGGCGTGATGCTGCCCAACCACGCGCCGCTCGCGGTCGCCGAGCAGTTCGCGCTGCTGGAGGCCGCGACCCCCGGACGCGTCGACCTCGGCATCGGCCGCGCACCCGGCTCCGACCCCGTCACGTCGATGGCGCTGCGGGGTGCCGCGGGCCGCGACGACACCGACGTCGAGAACTTCCCGCAGTACCTCGACGACGTCGTCGCGCTGATGGGCACCGAGGGCGTGCGGGTCGCGATGCCGCGCCAGCAGTACGTGCTGAAGGCCACCCCGGCGGCCGCGTCGGAGCCCCGCATGTGGCTGCTCGGCTCGTCGATGTACTCGGCGCACCTCGCCGCGGCCAAGGGGCTGCCGTACGTGTTCGCGCACCACTTCTCGGGCCACGGCACCGCCGAGGCGCTCGCGGTGTACCGATCGGAGTTCCGGCCCAGCGACGTGGCGTCCGAGCCCGTCACGTTCCTGACCGTCAACGTCGCGGTGGCCGACACCGACGAGGAGGCGCGGGCGCTGGCGCTGCCGAACATGCAGATGATGTCGCAGCTGCGCACGGGTCAGCCGCTCACGGCGCTGGCGATGGTCGAGGACGCGCAGGCCGTGCCGACGCACCCGCAGCTGCAGTCGATCATCGACGACGGCTACGCGCGCGCCGTCGTCGGAACGCCGGCCGACGCCGCCGACCAGCTGCGTCGTCTGGCCGACCGGTTCGGCGTCGACGAGGTCATGGTCAACCCGGTCGCCTCGGCGCACCGCGGCACCGACCCGTCGGCGGCCCCGGGCCGCGAGCGCACGCTCGAGCTGCTCGCCAAGGAGCTGCTGTAGGAGCTGCTGTGGGGATTGTCCCGCGCGTCGACGCCCGTTCACCTGACGGTGGACGGGCGTTGCCCTGCGCGGGGCAGGGTCGGTGCCATGACCGAGATCATCGCGGCGCCCGCGCACCGGCGCTCCCGCCCGTCCCGTGCCTCGCTGCTGCTCCGTTCGATCGGCGGTCCGGCGGTCGTGGGCGTCGCCGTGGGGGCCCTCGCCACGGTGCTGGCGCCCACCGTGCGTGATGCGCAGGCGTCCTAGAACCAGAAGCTCAGGAACGGCTCGACCGGTGAGCGGAACAGCTCGTCGAGCCGCTCGGCGTCGCCCGAGACGCCTCCCGCGGCCTGCAGCGTCCGTGCCGACACGCCGCCCAGCAGCAACGACCCCACGGCGTTGACGCCGACGGTCGCGTCGGGCGCCCCGTCCGTCGCGCTGACGGCCGCGCGACCGTCGTCGTCGACCTCGACGGCGTAGGTGCCGGTCGCGAACCCCAGGTCGTCGGTCACCCGGACGACGACGCGTCCGCTCGTCGCGTACGTGCGGGCCGACAGGGCAGCGGGCACGTCGAGCACCCTCACCCAGAGGTGGTCGACCTCGTCGACGTGCACGGCGCGGAAGTCGTCGATCAGCCAGCGCAACGGCTCGTCGACCGGACGGAGGTGCGCCGTGACGGTCGAGACGAGGTCCATCTCGAGCACGAACCGCCACAGGGCGGCGTACGCGTCGGGGGTCGCCGCGACGAGGGTGTGCAGCCGGAGCGTGTGATCGGTGAAGTCGGCCTCGTTCTCGACGAGCTGGTAGACCGCGAAGCCCTGCGGGACGCCGTCGCCGTCGTCGTGGCGCACCAGGCGCAGGTTCTTGGCGTTGTCGTCGCCGATGCCGAGCCCGATCCGCCGCAGCCAGAGGTTGCCGTCGGCCGGGTGGGACACCTCGCCGGCCCGCAGGGCGCGGACGCGCTCGACGACCGCGTGGCCGTCGTGCCGCAGCTGGTCGGGGGTCACGTGGTGGATGCGTCCCGTCGTCGGCGGACCCGTCCAGCGCACCCGGCGCGTCGAGATCGTGAGGTCGCGGGCGAACGCCGCGGGTGAGAAGCCGAAGCGCGAGTAGATCGTCGACTCCGAGACCGTCAGCATCGCGATCGGCAGGCCCAGCGCGGACGCCGTGCGCAGCTCGGCCTCGAGCAGCTGGCGTGCGATGCCGCGACGGCGGTGGGTCTGCGAGACCGTCACGCCGCTGATCGCCCACGACGACACGGCGTGCCCGCCCGGGAGGGTCAGCTCGGCGGGCCAGCAGTGCGTCGAGGCGACGGGTTCGGCGGGCACGGCGGACGTCTCGTCGTAGACGCCGACCAGCCGGTCGTCGAGCACGTGGGCGCGCCGTGCCTCGGTCTGGTCGGCGGGTGCCGCGGGGCCGAGGAAGCCGCGCGTGACGGCGTCCGACCACGCGGTGTGATCGGCCGCGTCGGCGGTGTCGACGAGGCGCATCGTGAGGTGCTGCCGGGCGAGGTGCGCCGCGGACGTCTCGTCGATCGGCAGGGCGAGGTGCGGGGAGGTCACGCTGTCAACCTACGACGTGTCAGTCGGCCACCACCACGCCAGCCTCGGCCCACTCCTGGTGCACCGAGGAGAGGGTGTCGGGCGAGACCGCCGCGGTCAGCGAGGCGAGCACGCGCACGTCGAGCCCCTCGCGCGCCGCGTCGAGCGCGGTGGCCCGCACGCAGTGGTCGGTCGCGATGCCGCACACGTCGACGGCGTCGACCCCGGCGTCCCTCAACCAGTCGGCCAGCCGCGTGCCCGACGCGGACGACCCCTCGAAGCCCGAGTACGCGGCCTCGTACTCGCCCTTCAGGAAGGTCTCGTCGAACAGGCCGGGCTCGAGCGGTGCGTGCAGCTGCTCGCCCTCGGTGCCGACGACGCAGTGGCGGGGCCACGAGTCGACGAAGTCGGGTGTGTCGGAGAAGTGCGCGCCGGGGTCGATGTGGTGGTCGCGGGTCGCGACCACGGTCTCGTAGGCGCCCGAGGCGATCAGGGCGGCGACGTCGGTCGCGACCCGCGCCCCGCCCTCGACGGCGAGCGAGCCGCCCTCGCAGAAGTCGTTCTGCACGTCGACGACGATCAGTGCGGTGGTCATGGTGCCTCCCGGGTCAGTCGGTGGTCTCGTAGATCGTGTCGAGGACGGGATCGCCCTTCGACAGCTGTCGGGCGGCGGCGGGCAGCTCGGCCAGGGCCGTGCGCAGGCGCGTGCGGGCGGCGTCGAGCGTGTCGTGGTGGACGCGCTCGCCGTCGCGCACCAGCTCGACCAGCAGCGGACGGTCGTCGCCATCCCGGTCGGGCACGTCGCCGATGCCGATGACCTCGGCCTGGGCGCGGCCCGTCGCGTCGAGGCGGCGCAGGGCGTGCTTGCGACCCCCGACCGAGACCTTGTCCTGGCTCTTCTTCGCGACCGGCACCATGGCGCCGTCGTCACCGGCGCGCGAGACGAGCTTGTAGACGAAGCCGCTGGTCGGCACCCCCGAGCCCGTGACGAGCGACGTGCCGACGCCGTAGCCGTCGACCGGGGCGACTGCGAGGGCGGCGATCGCGTGCTCGTCGAGGTCGCTCGTGACGGTGATGCGCGTCGACGTCGCGCCCAGCCCGTCGAGCTGCTGCCGCACCGCGCGCGCGAGCGACACCAGGTCGCCCGAGTCGAGCCGGACGCCGCCGAGCTCGTGCCCCGCGAGCCCCACCGCGGTGCGGATCGCCTCGGGGATGTCGTAGGTGTCGACGAGCAGCGTCGTGCCCGGCCCGAGGGACGCGATCTGGGCCTCGAAGGCGTCGCGCTCGGTGTCGTGGAGCAGCGTGAACGAGTGCGCGCTGGTGCCGGTCGTCGGGATGCCGTGGGTGCGGCCCGCCTCGAGGTTGGACGTCGCGGCGAACCCCGCGATGTAGGCCGCTCGGGCGGCGGCGACGGCCGACGCCTCGTGCGTGCGGCGCGACCCCATCTCGATGCACGGACGGTCGCCGGCCGCGGTGATCATGCGCGAGGCGGCCGTCGCGATGGCGGAGTCGTGGTTGAGCACCGACAGCAGGAGCGTCTCGAGCACGACGCACTCGGCGAACGTCCCCTCCACGACCATGACGGGCGACTGCGGGAAGTACACCTCGCCGTCGGGGTAGCCCCAGATCGAGCCGCCGAAGCGGTAGTCCGCGAGCCACGCCAAGGTCGCGGCGTCGACGACGTCCGCCTCGCGCAGCCACGTCAGCTCGGCGTCGCCGAAGCGGAAGTCGGCCAACGCGTCGAGGGCCCGGCCGACACCGGCGACGACGCCGTAGCGGCGTCCGCCCGACAGGCGGCGGGCGAACAGCTCGAACACCGAGTGGCGGTCCGCGGTGCCGTTGCGCAGCGTCGACTGCAGCATCGTGAGCTCGTAGCGGTCGGTCAGCAGCGCGGTGCTCCGGGTGGCGGTCACCCGGTCAGCCTAGGTCAGGGCCGGGGGAGGGGGCGCGGCCGTTGGCCACGGCGGGTGCCTGCGTCACAATGGTGGGGTGAGCACCCCGACCCCCGTCGAGATCGCCGAGCCCGACGTCTCCAGCGTCGTCGAGCTCGAGGACCCGTGGGTCACGATCGTCTGGAACGACCCCGTCAACCTGATGTCGTACGTCGCCTACGTGTTCCGCAACTACTTCGGCTACACCGACGAGAAGGCGCACGAGCTGATGCTCGAGGTGCACAACGACGGGAGGACCGTCGTCTCCAGCGGTCGTCGCGAGCAGATGGAGCGGCACGTGCAGGCGATGCACGAGTACGGCCTGTGGGCGACCCTCGAGCGGCAGGACGCCTGATGAAGCCCTTCAAGAAGAGGCGTCGCGGCGGCATCTCCGCGACGTTCGAGATCGGCGAGGCGCACCTGCTGGCGAACCTGGCCGGGCAGGTCGTCGAGCTGCTGCGCGACCGCAACGGTGCCGAGGAGTCGGACGCCGACCCGCTCGCCGCGCAGCTCGGCATGGGCGGCCCGTCGCTGCCGCCGGAGGACCCGGTCCTGCAACGGCTGCTGCCCGACGCGTACCGCGACGACCCCGACGACGCGGGCGAGTTCCGCCGGTTCACCGAGCGCTCGCTGACGTCCGCCAAGGTGCTGAACGCCGAGACCCTGATCGGCTCCCTGGTCGACGGCGGCCTCACGTTCGGCGAGCTGCCCGACGAGCTCACGGGCGACGAGGGCGACCGGGTCGAGGTCGAGCTCGACGCCGACGAGGTGCAGGCGTGGCTGCGGGCGCTGACCGACGTCCGGCTGTCGCTGGCGGTGCGGCTCGGCATCGAGACCGACGACGACGCGTTCCACGTGGCGCAGTCCGAGGACGCGGCGATCGCGGCGATGTCCGACATCTTCGACTGGCTGGGCTACGTCCAGGAGACGCTGGTCTCCGCGCTCGACTGACCGGCGCGTCTTGCGTGCTGGCCGGTCCCGGGCGGGCGGCGCCCCAGCCGATAAACTCGGCGGGTGCTGACCATCGACCGGGCCACGCATGACGCGATCGTCGCGCATGCCCGCCGCGACCACCCCGACGAGGCCTGTGGCGTCGTCGCCGGGCCCATCGGCTCCGACGTCCCCGCCCGCCTGATCCCGATGCTGAACGCCGCGATGTCGCCGACGTTCTACGAGTTCGACTCCGGCGACCTGCTGCGGCTCTACCGCGAGATGGACGACAACGACGAGGAACCCGTCGTGATCTACCACTCGCACACGTCGACCGAGGCCTATCCGTCGCGCACCGACGTCAACCTCGCGGGGGAGCCCGGCGCCCACTACGTCCTGGTCTCGACGCGCGACGGTGCCCACGAGAGCGGTCCGGTCGACTTCCGGTCGTACCGGATCGTGGACGGCGAGGTCACCGAGGAAGAAGTCCGGGTCGTCGACGGTTATGACCACGGAGAAGTCACCCAACAGAAGGCAGAACACTGATGGCCATCGAGGTCCGCATCCCCACCATCCTGCGCACGTACACCGACGGTGAGCGCGTCGTCGAGGGCTCCGGGTCGACCGTCACCGAGGTGATCGACCAGCTCGAGAACGATCACGCGGGCATCAAGGAGCGACTGATCGAGAACGGCGAGGCCCGCCGCTTCGTCAACATCTACGTCAACGACGAGGACATCCGCTTCACCGGCAACCTCGGCACCCCCGTCGCCGACGGCGACACCGTCGTGATCCTGCCGGCGGTCGCCGGTGGGTCCGCAGGGGTCTGATCCGCACCGCATGCGCTTCGACTCGCTGATCGACTCCGTCGGCCGCACGCCGCTGGTCGGGCTCCCGACGCTGTCGCCGTCCCCGGACGTCCGGCTGTGGGCCAAGCTCGAGGACCAGAACCCCACCGGGTCGATCAAGGACCGTGCGGCGTTGAGCATGATCCTGCGCGCCGAGAAGGAGGGTCGCCTGCACCCCGGTGCGACGATCCTCGAGCCGACGAGCGGCAACACCGGCATCTCGCTGGCGATGGTCGCGCGGCAGCGCGGCTACCGGATCATCTGCGTCATGCCCGAGAACACGTCGATCGAGCGCACGCAGCTGCTGACGATGTGGGGCGCCGAGATCATCCCGTCGCCCGCGGCGGGCGGCTCGAACGAGGCGGTGCGGGTCGCCAAGGGTCTCGCGGCCGAGCACCCCGACTGGGTCATGCTCTACCAGTACGGCAACCCCGCCAACGCCGACGCGCACTACGAGGGCACCGGCCCCGAGATCCTCGGCGACCTGCCCGAGGTGACGCACTTCGTCGCGGGGCTCGGCACGACCGGCACGCTGATGGGCGCCGGTCGGTTCTTCCGCGAGCACAAGCCCGAGGTGCGCATCGTCGCGGCCGAGCCTCGCTACGGCGAGCTCGTGTACGGGCTGCGCAACCTCGACGAGGGCTTCATCCCCGAGCTGTACGACGCGTCGATGATCGACGCACGGTTCTCGGTGGGCCCGCGCGACGCCGTCCGCCGGGTGCGCGAGCTGGTCGAGTCCGAGGGCATCTTCGCGGGCATCTCGACCGGCGCGATCCTGCACGCCGCGCTCGCGCAGGCGGCCAAGTGCGTCAAGGCCGGCGAGAAGGCCGACATCGTCTTCATCGTCTGCGACGGCGGCTGGAAGTACCTGTCGACCGGGGCCTACGAGGGCACCCTCGACGAGGCCGAGGACAAGCTCGACGGCCAGCTCTGGGCGTGAACCCGGTGGCGGCCGCCGTCGACCTGCCTCAACCCGCGTAGTACGTGGCGCGGTCGGTGCGCCCGATGGCGGCCTGCACGTCGGCCGACGGCGTCCAACCCGACGTCTGCCGGACGAGGCGCGCCACGCCGTCGTGGTCGACGTCCAGGAAGCGGGTGTCCACCCGCAGCAGGCCGTCGCGCTCACGGAAGCCCAGGAGCTCGGCGCCGGGCACGTCCACGGTGCAGACGATCGTCCGCGCACCCGCGCCGGCCGCGCTGTGCATCACCTCGGCGACCGTCAGCAGGGCGAAGGTCTCGGGCATCCCGTCCTCGATCTCCAGGTGGTCGAGCGAGGCCGTTGCGTCGCCCACCCACCGCGCTGCTGCGTGTCCGCACACCGGCAGCACGTGGCGGTGCTGAAGACGGACGTGGTGCCACGTGGCGAGGGTGCCGTCGGCACGCCAGCTCTCGATGGTCGGCGGAGGCACCGCCGGGTCTGACAGGTCGGCGACCTCGCGCCACGCGCTGTCCGGCGCCGTTCCCAGGAGATGTCCGCTGGTGAAGCGGGGGTCGGGTGGCTCGGCCTCGGTCACCTCGACGGCGTCACCGACCCGCGACCTGCGTGAGGACAGGAGGGGAAGCGTCGCTCCCCACGCCAGTGGGGCGCCGACCTCGTCGGCCCACTGATCGAGCGTCGCCTCCTCGTGAGGGACGTGCCCGCCCATGACGGACACCTCGTCCGGCAGCACCGCGTACCGGATGGGGTGGGGGTAGGAGCTCCACCGCATGGTCGCGACGACCTGCGCTCCCCGGGCCTCGACCTGCTCGACCTCGACCGCGAGGAACTCCCGAACGTGCGGCGGCTCGAGAACGGGACCGCGCGGCACCGCCGCGGCGTAGTCCTCCACGGTCGGTGTCATGGACCGATGATCGCACCGTCGGGTCTATCGGCGGAGATGGCCGGGGTGGCGTCCGGGCAGGACGGATGATGGCGTGGACGTGCAGGTGTGGCCGGTGGGAGTGGTCCACATCGTGATCGCGCCGTCACCGGTGACCTGCCAGCCGGGCTGGTGGTCGATGATGTGGTCGTCGTCGCAGGTGCTCACGCGCCCCAGTCGGCGGGCTTGGTGTCCTTGCCGTCGAGCCACAGCTCGTCCTTCTCGTCCCGGTGCGGTCCGGACGTGCCCACGTGCTTGGCGTCGATCTGCGCGCCCTTCTTGATGACGTGCACCAGCGCCATGCCGTGACCGCGTCCCAGGTCGTAGTCGGTCTTGAGCCACTCGAGGATCGCACCGGCCTTCACGGCCGGGTCGTCGAAGCCACGGGCCGTCGCCTCGTCGACGAGCTGGCGGGGGGTGAGGCCGGTCCTGGTCTCGATGGCGTCGAGGTAGGCCTGGAACGACATGCGCGCCTCCGGGGACGGTGTGATGGGGTCGACCACTCATTCCTACCGTGCCCGGGTGCCCGTCGACTACCCTCGGGGCGTGAGTCAGATCGTGGTCTTCTCCGGAAGCGCGCACCGCCCCCTTGCCGAGAAGATCTGCTCCGAGCTCGGGCAGCCGCTGTCGGCGTCCGACACGATGCGGTTCAGCAACGACTGCCTCCAGGTGCAGCTGCTGGCCAACTGCCGCAAGAAGGACGTCTTCATCATCCAGCCGCTGGTGCCTCCGACGCAGGACCACCTGATGGAGCTGCTGCTGATGATCGACGCGGCGCGCGGGGCCAGCGCGGCGTCCGTCACCGCGGTCATCCCGCACTACGCCTACGCTCGCTCCGACAAGAAGGACGCCTCGCGCATCTCGATCGGCGGTCGTCTCGTGGCCGACATGCTGACGACCGCGGGCGCCGACCGGGTCGTGACGATGACGCTGCACGCGCCGCAGGTGCACGGCTTCTTCAGCGTCCCCGTCGACCACCTCACCGCGATCGGCGAGATCGCCGACCACTACCGCAGCCGCGACCTCACCGACACCGTCGTGGTCTCGCCCGACCTCGGCAACGCCAAGACCGCCTCGTTGTTCGCCCGGCTGCTCGGCGTGCCGGTCGCGGCCGGCAGCAAGCAGCGCCAGGCCGACGACCGCGTCGTGATCGACGCGATCGTGGGCGACGTCGCGGGCAAGAAGGCGATCGTCCTCGACGACGAGATCGCGACCGGCGGGTCGATCGTCGAGCTCATGAACAAGCTGCGCGAGGAGGGCTGCGTCGAGGCCTCGGTCGCCTGCACGCACGGCCTGTTCACCGGCAACGCCGTCGAGCGCCTGCGCGGCCACCCCTCGATCACCGAGGTCGTCACGACCGACACCGTCCCGCCACCGGCCGACTGGCCCGAGCTGCAGGTGAGGTCGGTCGCCGGCCTGTTCGCCGAGGCGATCGCCCGCATCCACGCGGGGGAGTCCGTCTCGTCGCTGTTCGACGGCGTCGACCCGGCCCACGCGCCCCCGCAGCCCAAGCTGCCGCTCTGACGGCTGCGGGTCCCGGGTCCGACGTCCCGGGTCCGCCGGACGGAGTGTGATGTCGGCCGGTTCGCTGTCGCCGGACGCGCCGGGGGACGTAGGGTCGTGGCTTGTGGACGCACCCATCGGAATCTTCGACTCGGGCTTCGGTGGCCTGACGGTCGCACGGGCCGTGCTCGACCAGCTTCCGCACGAGCCGGTGCTCTACCTCGGCGACACGGCCCGCCAGCCGTACGGTCCCAAGCCGATCTCCGAGGTGCGCGAGTACGCCCTCGAGTGCCTCGACCACCTCGTCGCCCAGGGCGTCAAGGCCCTCGTGATCGCGTGCAACTCGGCCAGCGCCGCGGTGCTGCGCGACGCCCGCGAGCGGTACGACGTCCCGGTCGTCGAGGTCATCGTGCCTGCCACGCGTCGCGCCGTCAGCGCGACCCGCAACGGCGTCGTCGGCGTGATCTGCACCGAGGCGACCGCGACGTCGCGTGCTTACGACGACGCCTTCGCCGCCAACCCCGGCATCACGCTGCACACGCAGGCCTGCCCCGCCTTCGTCGACCTCGTCGAGCAGGGCGTCACGAGCGGCCCCGAGCTGCTGGCGGCCGCCGAGGAGTACCTGCGACCCCTCATCGGGCTCGGGGTCGACACGCTGGTGCTCGGGTGCACCCACTACCCGTTGCTGACCGGCGTACTCTCCTACGTCATGGGTGACGCCGTCACGCTCGTCTCGAGCGCCGAGGAGACGGCCAAGGACGTCTAC
Organism: Aeromicrobium sp. Root472D3; assembly: GCF_001426485.1. Lineage (GTDB taxonomy): Bacteria > Actinomycetota > Actinomycetes > Propionibacteriales > Nocardioidaceae > Aeromicrobium. The sequence goes on from NZ_LMET01000002.1 coordinate 296,268, forward strand.
GGCCTGCTCGTGCGCGACGACCTCGAGCGCGACCGCACGCTGCCGGCGCCGCACCACCGCTTCCTGACCACGGGGCGCCCCGACGACTTCGCGCGCCTCGGGCGCCGGTTCCTCGGCCCCGAGATCGCCGCGGCCGAGCAGTTCTCGTGGGTGGGGGTGGCATGAAGCTGACCGTCATCGGCTGCGCCGGATCGTTCGCGGGCCCCGACTCGCCCGCCAGCTGCTACCTCGTCGAGGCGCCGTTCGAGGGTCGCACGTACCGCCTGCTCGTCGACCTCGGCAGCGGTGCGTTCGGCCCGCTGCAGCGCCACAGCACGATCCGCGACATCGACGCGATCGCGCTGTCGCACCTGCACGCCGACCACTGCTTCGACATGTCGGGCTTCTACGTCGTGAGCCGCTACCACCCCGAGGGCGCCTTCGACCAGATCCCCGTCCACGCCCCCGACGGTGCGGGCGACTTCCTCGTCGCGGCCTACGGCGTCGAGGAGCGTCAGGGCATGCAGCAGCAGTTCGCGTTCAACCCCTGGCAGGACGGCGGCACGGTGCAGCTCGGGCCGTTCACCGTGACGTCGGTGCTGGTCAACCACCCCGTGCCGGCCTTCGCCCTGCGGATCGCGACGGACGACCACGCGATCGCCTACTCGGGAGACACCGGACCCACCGATGCGCTGCTCGAGATCGTCGAGGGCGTCGACCTGTTCCTGTGCGAGGCGTCGTTCGTCGAGTCGGGCGACAACCCGCCCAACCTGCACCTGACGGGCGCCGAGGCCGGGCACTACGCGACGGTCTGCTCGGTGCAGCGGCTGCTCGTGACGCACATCCCCACGTGGACCGATCGCGACGAGGTCGAGGCCGACGTCCGCACGACGTGGTCCGGCCCGTACGACATCGTCACCGCCGGGGCGACGTACCAGCTCTGAGGGCCGTTAGGCTCGAGGCATGACCCGTGAAGACGGCCGCGCCGCCGACGAGCTCCGCCCCGTGACCATCACCCGCAACTGGCTCGACCACGCCCAGGGCTCGTGCCTGATCGAGTTCGGCAGGACCAAGGTGCTGTGCGCCGCGAGCGCCAGCGAGGGCGTGCCGCGCTGGCGCAAGGGCTCGGGCCTAGGCTGGGTCACGGCCGAGTACGCGATGCTGCCGCAGGCCACGCACGACCGGTCCGCCCGCGAGTCGGTCAAGGGTCGCATCGGCGGTCGCACCCACGAGATCTCCCGCCTCGTCGGCCGGTCGCTGCGCATGGCGATCGACGACAAGGCGCTCGGCGAGAACACCATCACGATCGACTGCGACGTCCTGCAGGCCGACGGCGGCACCCGCACCGCCGCCATCACGGGTGCGTACGTCGCGCTGGTCGACGCGGTCGAGCACCTGCGCGCCAAGGGCGCGCTGGCGGGCGAGCCGCTGGTCGAGTCGGTCGCCGCGATCAGCGTCGGCATCATCGACGGCGTGCCGCTGCTCGACCTGCCGTACGTCGAGGACGTGCGCGCCGAGACCGACATGAACGTCGTCATGACGGGTTCCGGCAAGTTCGTCGAGGTGCAGGGCACCGCCGAGGGTGCGCCGTTCGACAAGGCCGAGCTCGACGCCCTGCTCGAGCTCGCCGCGAAGGGCTGCGTCGACCTGACCCGTCTCCAGACGGAGGCGCTCGGACGATGACGGCCCGCGTCGTCCTGGCGTCCAACAACGCCAAGAAGCTCGCCGAGCTGCGTCGCATCCTCGAACCGCTCGTGCCGGGGGTCGAGGTGCTGGGCCTGGCCGACTTCCCGGCCTACGACGAACCCGCCGAGACCGAGCCGACCTTCGAGGGCAACGCCCTGATCAAGGCGCGCGCGTGCCTGGCCGTCACGGGTCTGCCGTCGCTGGCCGACGACTCGGGCCTGTGCGTCGACGCGCTCAACGGGATGCCCGGCGTGCTGTCGGCGCGCTGGTCGGGCGTGCCGAAGGCCGACGGGGGCGACGCGGCGAACAACCGGCTGCTGCTGAGCCAGCTGTCGGAGGTCCCGGCCGAGCGCCGTACCGCCCAGTTCCGCTGCGTCATGGCGCTGTGCACGCCAGATGGTCGCGAGCTCGTGCAGGAAGGCGTCATGGCCGGTCGCGTGCTCGAGGCCGAGCACGGCGGCGGAGGGTTCGGCTACGACCCGCTCTTCGCGGCCGAAGGGTACGACGTCTCGACCGCGGAGCTGCCGCCCGGCGAGAAGGACCGCATCAGCCACCGCGGCACCGCGCTGACGGCGATGGCCCCCGCGATCGTCGCCGCCCTGGTCTGACGACGAGGACGGCTAGCGCGGCAGCGCGGGCTTCTCGAGCGCCCGGATGACGCGGCGCGCGATGGCCAGGCTCCCGTCGCGGTTGGGATGGATGCCGTCGATGACGCGATCGGCCGTCAGGGCGCCGTGGGTGCTGACGAACTGCAGCCCGTGCGCCCGCGCCTCGTCGGCGATGACGCGCGTGACGCGGACGCCGTCGGCGCGGTCGAGCGGTCCCCACGGCGGCCCGAGCACGACGATGCGGGTCGAGCGCGGCAGGTACGTCGTCAGCACGTCGAGGTACGTGTCGACGGCGTGCCGCACCTCGGCGTCGGTCGACGGGACGAAGCCGCCGTCGACGCACCGGGCCCAGTCGTTGCGCCCGCCCTCGACGATCAGGATCGACGGCGCGGGGCCCGTGTAGGCGTCCGGCCGGTCGATGAACCGGTTGCCGGTGCAGCGCTGGCCCGGACGCAGGTAGCCCGAGCCCGACTGCGCGTACGTCCGCACGGAGGCGTCGAAGCGGCGTCCGGTGACGCTCCACCACGCCTGGTCGGCGCTGCCCGGGTCGTCGTCGTAGCGGGCCGAGATCGAGTCGCCCACCACGACGATGCCGTCGGGGGCGATCGCCGACACGGCCTGCGACTGGCCGCCCTGGGCGCCCTGCCACGCGACGAACGGGCCGACGAGCAGGGCGACGACGAGCGCGAGGGCGGCGGATCTGCGCGCAGACCTGCGTCGTGTCGTCATGGTGCATCCTTCGTTCCCGAGAGCAGCACTGTACGTCCGCCGCGCGCCCCCGGCCGAGCGAATCTCGCATGTCCGTCGAGTTGTCACCGAAAATGGTTCTTCCGGGCCATGCGAGCGCCTACTCGGGCAGGGCGAACCCCTGCTGCCGCCAGGCCTCGTACACCGCGACGGACGCGGTGTTGGCCAGGTTCATCGAGCGTCGGCCGGGCAGCATCGGCAGTCGGACGAGAGCCGTGAGGCGCGGGTCGTCCAGTACCTCCTGCGGCAGCCCCGTGGGCTCGGCACCGAACATCAGGACGTCACCGGGTTCGTAGCCGACGTCGGTGTAGACCTCGTCGCCCTTCGCGGTGAACGCGAAGACGCGGCACGGCGCGAGGGCCGTCAGGGCCGCGTCGAGGTCGGCGTGGACCGTCATGACGGCGAGGTCGTGGTAGTCGAGGCCGGCGCGCTTGAGCTTGGACTCCGACAGGTCGAAGCCGAGCGGCTCGACCAGGTGCAGCTCGGCCCCCGTGACGGCGGCGAGCCGGATCGCGGCGCCGGTGTTGCCGGCGATGCGCGGCTCGTGGAACAGGATGCGGAACATTCAGCGGTGCCTTCCGGCCGGGGGTGACGGTGAGCGGGGGGTCAGGACGACGTGGACGACGAGCCCCGCGATCAGCGCCCAGAACGCCGATCCGATGCCCAGCACCGTGACGCCGGACGCGGCGACGAGGAACGTGACGACGGCTGCCTCGCGGCCCGTCCGCTCGGACACGGCCCCCTCGAACGCGGCGGCGAGGGTGCCGAGCAGCGCCAGGCCCGCGACGGTCGCGATGACGCCGGCGGGTGCGACCGCCACGAGCGCCGCGAGGGCCGCCGAGGCGATCGCGAGGACGACGTACGTCCAGCCGCCCGACTGGGCGGCGATCCACCGACGTCGGGGGTCGGGGCCGGCCGGCGGGCCACCGGCGAGCGCCGCGCTGATGGCCGCGAGGTTGACCGAGTGGCCGCCGGCCCCGGCGCCCAGCATCGTCGCGACACCGGCCGTGACGAGCGAGCCGCGCCACGGGAGGTCGTAGCCGAGCGACTTCATGATCGCGAAGCCCGGCACGTTCTGCGACGCCATCGTGACGACGTACAGCGGCAGCGCGATGCCGATCATGGCGGCCCAGCTCCACTCGGGCGCCGTCAGCGTCAGCCGGGGCACCAGGTCGGATCCGGCGATCGTCGTGCCCGTGCGGACCATGTCGACGCCGATCACGACGCCCGCCGCCACGAACGCGGCCGGAGCGGCCCAGCGCGGCGCGAACCGCACACCGGCCAGCCAGACGACCACGACGGGCAGGATCGTCCACGGGTCGTCGGTCAGCGCCCGGACGGGTGCCAGGCACAGCTCGAGCAGCACGCCCGCGAGCATCGCCTGCGCGATCGGCGCGGGGATGAGTCCGATGAGGCGGCCGAGGGCGGGCCACAGGCCCGTCAGGACGTACGCGGCGCCCGCCGCGAGGAAGGCGCCGACCGCGACGGCCCAGCCCCCGTCGAGGGGCGCCGTGCCGGCGAGCAGCGCGGCGCCGGGCGTCGACCACGCGAGCACCAGCGGGATGCGGTGACGGCGGCTCAGCCAGAGCATGCCGACGGCCTGCGTCAGGCACAGCGCGAAGAGTCCCGAGGCCGCCTGGGCGGGGCTCGCGCCGACGGCGCGCAAACCGGTCAGGACGACCGCGAAGGTGCTGGTGTAGCCGACCAGGACCGCGATGACGCCGGCGCTGACGGGTTGCTGCAGACCGCCACGACCGTGGCCGGCGGCCGCCTCCTGCTCCATGGCCATTCACCCTAGGGCACGGTTCGCCCTAGACTCACCGACCATGGCCTCTCCCCAGCGCGTCCACGTCGTCCACACGTTCACGTCCGATCCCGCCACGGTGTTCGAGAAGCTCTCCGAGCACGAGAACCTCGGCCCGGTCTTCGGCGCGAAGATCAAGCGCGTCCGCGACGGCGACACCACGCGCAACGGCGTCGGCTCGACCCGCAGCCTGAAGATCGGCCCGCTGCCGGCGTTCCACGAGACCACGACGGTCGCCGAGCCGAACCGCCTGATCGAGTACCGGATCACGCAGGGAAGCCCCCTCAAGGGTCACTGGGGGCGCCAGATCCTGACGCCGACGCCTGACGGCGGCACGCAGCTCGACTACACGATCGGCTTCGACGCCGCGGTGCCCGGCATGGCGGCCGTCGTCGGCACGATCCTGCAGAAGGCGATCGGCAAGGGCATCGGCCGGCTCACCCCGTAGGCGGCCCGGGGGCACGCCGCCGCGCACCCGCCGGGTGCCAGAATCAGGCGTGCGCCCGATCCTGTTCGTCCTCGCGGCGGCGGTCTGCTTCGGCACGACCGGCACGGCCCAGGCCTACGGTCCCGGCGCCGCCTCGAGCAGTGCCGTCGGCCTGACGCGCATCGTCGTCGGCGGGCTGCTGCTCGGTGCCGTGGCGTGGTGGCCCGCACGACGGTCGCGGGTCGTCCCGCCGACCCTCGCACGTCCCCAGCTCGCCGCGGTGCTGGTCGGCGGTGCCGCGGTGCTGGCGTACCAGCCGACGTTCTTCGCGGGCGCGCGGCTCAACGGTGTCGCGGTCGGCGCGGTCGTGACGCTCGGCGCCGCTCCCGTGCTGACCGGCGTGCTCGAGTGGGTGCTGACGCGGCAGGTGCCCACCCGCGCGTGGTTCGTGGGCACCTCGTGCGCGGTGGCGGGCGTCGCGCTGATCGGCGGGCTGGTCGACGGCGCCGGCCGGGCCGTGAGCGCGGCAGGGCTCGCCGGATCGCTCGGGGCCGCGTTGTCGTACGCGGTCTATACGCTCGCGGCGAAACGGCTGCTGACGGACGGGTGGAGCGCCACCGCCGCGATCGGCAGCGTGTTCGCGACGGCCGCCGTGATGGCCGCACCGTTCCTGCTGCTGGTCGACCTGTCGTGGACGACGAGCACGTCGGGGGTCGCGATGATCGCCTGGCTCGCGATCGTGACGGTCGTGATCGCGTACGTGCTGTTCGCCGCGGGGCTGCGGTCGCTGTCGGCGTCGTCGGTGTCGACGCTGACGCTGGTCGAGCCGCTGACCGCGTGCGTGCTGGGCCTGGCGCTGCTCGGCGAGCAGCTGTCCGCGGCGGGCTGGGCGGGGCTCGCGGCGCTGCTCGCCGGCGTCACGCTGCTCGCCGTCAGGCGTTGAGCCGCCGCCAGACGTGCGCCGTGGCCGACTCCACGTCACCGGGGTGCGTCTGCTGGAAGTTCCGGCCGCCGCGCGCGAACGTCTGCTGCACGGCGGCCGGTGTCACGGCGGCGTCGACCGGCTCGTCGACCCAGTCGCAGTCGCGGACGTTCACGAGGTCGACCGCCGCCCCCTCGTCGTCGCGTCGCCAGGGCCCCGTGATGCGTCCGAGGAACGTGCGACCGTCCGGGTGCCGGGTCCAGACGAAGGCCCCCGCGGGCACCGCGACGAACCGCTCGAGCCGACGCTCGGACCGCTCGTCGGTGGCCTCGCCGACGCCGACGAGACCGTTGCGCAGGGCGTGCTCGACGGCCGCGGCGTGGTCGACGTCGTCGCGCCGCGAGCGCAGGGGAGCGCGGTACACCGGGTCGGGCACGTGACGGCTCAGCTCAGGATGCCGCCGAGGATGCCGCCGCCGACGGCGGCACCCGCGACCGCCCCGCCGTTGCCGCCGCCACCCTGCGGGTAGGCGGGCCCCTCGGACGGCTGCACGACGACGAAGCCCGGGCCCTGGAAGGCGTACTGGAACGCCTCGCCTGATCCGCCGCGCAGCGACGACCGCATCGACATGCTGTTGTGCAGCTGCGGCGTCAGGTTGGCCGACCAGCACACCGCGGCGTTGATGTCGACGTACGTCGGCTGCTGCGAGCAGTCGAGGATCATGGGGTCGCCGTCGGCGACCAGCGCGACCTGGCCCGTGCCCGACACGATCGTGTTGAACAGCCCGCCCGCTGCGACGCCGACGCCCTTGACCCGGCGGATGTCGTGGTCGAGCGACGCGTCGAACGCCAGCAGGTTGCGTCCGTTGATCGAGATGCCGTCACCCTCGAGGGTCAGGACGAACACGTTCTTGGCGGTGTCGGCGAAGAACACCTCGCCCTGCCCGGCCACCGTCATGAGCGGGTTGTCCTCGCTCGTGACGACCTTCTTCATGAGCTTGCCGAGGCTGCCGGCCGACTTGTGCTCGAACGTGACCTGGCCCTGGTAGGCGACCATGACGCCCTTGGTCGCGAGCACGGGCGCGCCCAGCGTGACCTTGAGCATCCGTGGGTTCTGCAGCGTGAACCGCTCCGAGGTCTGCACCTCGTGGTGGGCCTGGGCGAAGAGCTCTGACTTCATGGCGTGCCTTTCGTGGGTCGTGACATGACAACGAACGACGGTTCCGGCGAGTGCCGATGACAGGACTTGAACCTGCACGCTCGAAAGCACAGAGACCTAAACCCTGCGTGTCTACCAGTTCCACCACATCGGCTTGCGCGACCGATCCTAGTCGGACGCGGGCGCTCAGGACTCGAGGCCGAGGTCCTTGCGCAGCTTGGCGACGTGGCCCGTGGCCTTGACGTTGTACTGAGCGAGCCGCACCGTGCCGTCCTCGACGACGAACGTCGACCGGATGACGCCCTGCACGACCTTGCCGTAGAGCTTCTTCTCGCCGAACGCGCCCCACGCCGTGAGGACCTCCTTCTCGGGGTCCGACAGCAGCGTGATGGTCAGGCCGTCGTTCTCGCGGAAGCGTGCCAGCTTCTCCGGCTTGTCGGGCGAGATGCCCAGGACGGTGTAGCCCTCGGACTGCAGGCGGTCGAGCGAGTCGCTGAAGTCGCAGGCCTGCTTGGTGCACCCCGGGGTCATCGCGGCGGGGTAGAAGTAGACGATGACCTTGCCCTCCTGCTGCGACAGCGTGACCGGCTGACCGGCGTCGTCGGTGAGGGTGAAGTCGGGTGCGGTGTCGCCTGCCTGCAGTCGGGTCGTCATGCGGACTATCCTGACGTACGTGTGCGGGTCGCCGGCCCGCACCTCCGTGAACGACCGAGTGAGCGAGGCACGACGTGGCGAACGCCAAACCCGATGATCTGGTCGACGAGATCGATGTGATCCGCGACCGTCTGGCGGACACCGTCGACGCCCTGATCGACCGGTCCAACCCCAAGAACGTCGCCCGCCGCAGCCTGGCCGACCTCAAGGCGCACTTCGTCGACGAGACCGGCTCCCCCCCCCCCCCCNAGACGATCGCGCCGCTCGTCGGTGGCGCGCTCGCCGTCGTCGCGGGCATCGTCGTGCTGCGCCGGTTCCTGCGCTGATCATGCCCGGCACGAGGGCGTCCGCCGCATCGTGAGCCCGTCGCGCGACGTCCCGCTGCGGCGCATCCGTCTGCGCCGTCCGACGCTGAGCCTCGACGACCGCCTGCGGCTGGTGCGCAAGCGGTGGCGGCTGCTGCTGCGGCTCAGCGTCTCGACGGCGCTCGCCTTCTTCATCTCGACGCACCTGCTGGGGCACTCGCAGGCCTTCTTCGCGCCGATCTCGGCGGTCATCGTCATCGTGGCCGGAGCCGGCGTGCGGGCGCGGACGCTGTTCGAGCTGGTGCTCGGCGTGGCCCTCGGCGTCCTGGTCGGCGAGCTGCTGATCCTCACGATCGGCCGCGGCACGTGGCAGATCGCGCTGGTCGTCGTCCTGACCGTCGTCATCAGCACGCTGGTGGGCATCAAGGGCCTCGCGCTGACGCAGGCGGCCAACTCGTCGGTGCTGCTCGCGGCGGTCGTGCCGGCCGCGAACGCCGGCAATCCCGCGGTCACGCGCTTCCTCGACGCGTTCATCGGCGGCTGCTGCGGCCTGGCGCTGATCCTGCTGGTGCCGCGCAACCCCGTCCGCGACATCGACGTCGAGACGCAGGAGCTGCTGCGACGTCTCTCGGCCGTCCTCTCACGGTGCGCCGAGGCGATGCGCCTGGCCGACGCCGACCTCGCCGAGAAGGCCTTGGCCGAGGCGCGCGCGATGCAGCCCGACCTGCAGGCCCTCGAGTCGACGGCGGTCAACGTCACCGAGATCGCCAAGATGTCGCCGATGCGCTGGAAGCAGCGCGATCACCTCGACCTCTACGTCGGCGCCGTCAGGGACCTCGACAACGCGATCCGCGACGCCCGGGTGCTGGCGCGGCGCACCGCGGCGATGCTGCGGCACGGGGAGTCCGCGCCGGCCGACATGCACCGGGCGATCGACTGCCTCGCCCGCGCCGTCGAGATCTTCGCCGACGACCTGTCGGAGCACGACGACTTCGCCGAGGCGCGCGAGCAGCTCGTCGAGGCGGCCCGGATCGCGGTCACGGCGCTGCCCGCCGCGATGACGATGAACTCGGCCGCGATCGCGGCGCAGGTGCGGTCGCTGGCCGCCGACCTGCTGTACGCCAGCGGCGCGACGCGCGACGAGATCGACCTCAGCCTCGACTTCGACTGAGCCGAGGGGGCCCGGTCGGCGGAGGTGGACACCCTCCGCCGGCGTGCGCTACGTTGCTGGAGCTGCTCCCGACCGGGGGCCTGACGACGGAAGAGGTGGACCCATGGATCAGATCATCACCCCGATGACGACCGTGACGTCCTTCCACGTCGTCTCGTCCTTCGCCGGTCACACCTCCGGAGCACCGCACCTGAAGTAGCCCACGTCTGTTGGCACTTCTGCCGCTCCGGATCGTCGATCCGGGGCGGTTCTTCGTCGTTCCCGGGGCGTTCGCCCCAGGATCGAGCTGTCCTCGACCCACCCACCCGAACCTTCTGAAAGGAGGCGCGCCATGAACACCACGCTCGACCACGTCATGCCCGCTCAGCACATCCACGAATGCCCGTCCACGGACGAACACGACGGAGAGGGGGTGAAGGCAGTGGCACTCTTCGAGTCCCGCAAGGGCCGTGAGACGCGCGCCTGGGACGAGCTGTCCGAGATCGATCGAGCTGTGCTCCTGGAGTCGGTGCGTCAGCGCCGCAGGCTCCAGCAGCAGAAGCAGACGATCTACACCCAGGTCCACGGGATCCGCGGCAACCGCTGACCCGTCAGCGACGTCGTCCCCGGCGAGCCGTCAGGCACCCGCCGGGGACGACGCCGCCAGACGTCAGCGTGCGGCGATGGCGTCGGCGAAGGCCAGGATGCGTCGCGCGTCGCGCACGTGCAGCTCCTCGACCATCCGGCCGTTGAACGTCACGACGCCCTGTCCGGCCGCCTGGGCCTGCTCGAAGGTCTCGATCATCGACTGCGCGTGCTCGATGTCGGCCTCGGACGGCGCGAACGCCGCATTGGCCGGCTCGACCTGGCCCGGGTGGATCAGGGTCTTGCCGTCGAAGCCCATCTCGCGTCCCTGCCGTGCCTCGGCGTCGAATCCCTCGAGGTTCTTCACGTCGTTGTAGACGCCGTCGATGATGACCTTGCCGGCGGCGCGCGCCGCGAGCAGCGACAGCGACAGGGCCGTCAGCACCAGCGGGTTGCGCCCGGGGACGTGCAGGCCGAACGTCTCGTTGACGACGTCGTTGGTGCCCATCACGATGACGGTCAGACGCTCGTGGGCGCCGCAGATCTCCTCGGCGTGCAGCAGGGCGACGGGCGTCTCGATCATGGCCCAGAGCTGGGTCCTCTCGGGAGCGCCGGCCGCCTCGAGCGCCGCCACGAGCTGCAGCACCTCGGCGGCGGAGTTGACCTTGGGCACCAGGACGGCGTCGGGCCCGGCCGCGGCGGCCGCGGCGACGTCGTCGTCGTGCCACTGCGTGCCGATGCCGTTGACGCGGATCGCGAGCTCGCGGTGGCCGTACTCACCCGACTGCACAGCGGCGCACACCCGGTCGCGCGCCTCGGGCTTGGCGTCGGGCGACACGGCGTCCTCGAGGTCGAGGATCAGGGCGTCGGCATCGATGCCCTTGGCCTTCTCGAGCGCGCGCTCGTTGGCTCCCGGCATGTAGAGGACGGAGCGCCGGGGGCGCAGGACGGTGGCGGTGTCGGTCATGTCGGTCCTCAGAGGTCGTAGGCGGCGGCCAGCTCGGGGTCGCGCTCGGCGAGCGCACGGGCCAGGTCGAGCATCACGATGCACTGCTTGCAGGAGGCGTCGTCCTCCATCTTGCCGTTGATCATGACGGCTCCCGAGCCGTCGCCCATGGCCTCGACGACCTCCTTGGCGTGCGCGACGTCGGCGGGATCGGGGGAGAAGACCTTCTTGGCGATGTCGATCTGCACGGGGTGCAGGCTCCACGCGCCGACGCAGCCGAGCAGGAACGCGTTGCGGAACTGGTCCTCGCACGCCACGACGTCCTTGATGTCGCCGAACGGTCCGTAGAACGGAAGGATGTCGTTGCCGGCGCACGCGTCGACCATGCGCGCGATCGTGTAGTGCCACAGGTCCTGCTGGTACGTCGTGCGTCCCTGGGTCAGGTCGTCGCCCGTGGGGTCCTCGCGCACGAGGTAGCCCGGGTGGCCGCCGCCGACGCGGGTCGTCTTCATGCGGCGGGACGCGGCCAGGTCGGCGGGGCCGAGCGAGATGCCCTGCATGCGGGGGCTCGCGGCCGCGATCTCCTCGACGTTCGTCATGCCCTCGGCGGTCTCGAGGATCGCGTGCACGAGGATCGGCCGGGNCTCGACCTTCGGCACCATGACGACGTCGAGCTTGTCGCCGATCTCGGTCACGAGCGTGATGAGGTCGTCGAGCGCCCACGGGGAGTCGAGGCTGTTGATGCGCGTCCAGAGCTGCGTGTCGCCGAACTCGGTCTTCCGGGCGATGTCGACCAGGCCCTGACGCGCGGCCTCCTTGTTCTCGGTCTTGATCGCGTCCTCGAGGTTGCCGAGGATGATGTCGACCTTCTTCGCGATGTCGGGGACCTTGTCGGCCATCTTCGGGTTGCTCGGGTCGAAGAAGTGGATCATGCGGCTCGGGCGGAACGGGATGTCCGCGAGCGGGGTCGGCGCGCCGACGGCGAGGGGGCGGAGGAATGCTCGGGGATTGCGCACGCGGGTCAACTCTCTGTCGAGGCAGGTGGGCGTCGAGTCGTGGCGTCGGGGAGTGCCGGACGTCAAAACTACCGGCCAGTATGCCGACGCCGTCGCCGATCGGCACCGTGGGGCCCGTGAGGTCGGCGCTGGCGGTCGTCCGCGCGGTGCACGGGTGCACACTGTGAGCGTGGAACCAGCACCGCGCACCGGGGACTCGCCGACCAGGGGCAGTCTCCGTGTCTACCTCGGTGCCTCGCCGGGCGTCGGCAAGACGTACGCGATGCTCGACGAGGGACGGCGGCGGGCGGCCCGCGGCACCGACGTCGTGATCGGCCTGGTCGAGACGCACGGCCGCGAGCGCACGATCGAGCAGGTCGGCGACCTCGAGGTGGTGCCGCGCCGCGTGCTCGACCACCGCGGCTCGGCGCAGACGGAGCTCGACGTCGCGGCGGTGATCGCCCGGGCCCCCGAGGTCGCGCTGGTCGACGAGCTGGCCCACACCAATGCCGACGGGGCGGGCAACGCCAAGCGGTGGCAGGACGTCGAGCAGCTGCTCGAGGCCGGCATCTGCGTCATCACGACCGTCAACATCCAGCACCTCGAGTCGCTCAACGACGTCGTCGAGGCCATCACCGGCATCCGGCAGCGCGAGACGGTGCCCGACACGTTCGTGCGGCGGGCCGACGCGATCGAGCTCGTCGACATGAGCCCGCAGTCGCTGCGTCGCCGCATGGCGCACGGCAACGTCTACGCGGCCGACAAGGTCGACGCCGCGCTGTCGCAGTTCTTCCGCGAGGGCAACCTGACGGCGCTGCGCGAGCTGGCGCTGCTCTGGCTGGCCGATCGCGTCGACGAGGGCCTGGGACGCTACCGCGAGCAGCACGACATCGACTCGACGTGGGCCGCCCGCGAGCGCATCGTGGTCGCGGTCACCGGCGGCCCGGAGTCGGAGGTGCTGATGCGGCGGGCGGCGCGCATCGCGTCGAGGACCGGCGGAGGGCAGTGGGCCGCCCTGTACGTGACGCGCGGCGACGGGCTCGTCCAGATGGATCCCGCCCGCCTGCACCGCCTGCACGCCATGACGACCGACATGGGCGGCACCTTCCACTCCGTCGTCGGCGACGACACCGCCACCGCGATCCTCGACTTCGCCAAGGGCGAGAACGCGACGCAGGTGCTGATCGGCGCGAGCCGGCGCGGACGCCTCTCGACGCTCGCGAACCCGGGCGTCGGCGAGATCGTGATCGCCGAGTCGGGAGACATCGACGTCCACATCGTGACGCACGACGAGGCCCGCCGGAAGCGCGGGACCGTGCGCACCTCGCCCGATCTCGGCTGGCGCCGGCGCGCCGGTGGGTACGCGATCGGTGCGCTCGGCCCGTTCGCGCTGACCGCGCTGCTGCTCGCGACACCCGACGTCCACGGGCTGCCGACCGAGGCGATGCTGTTCATGGCGCTCGTGGTGGGCTCGGCGATCGTCGGAGGACGGTGGCCGGCGATCGTCTGCTCGTTCGTCAGCGGCTTCGCGCTCAACTTCTTCTTCACGCCACCGCTGCGCACCGTCACGATCGCGAGCGGCGAGAACGCGTTCGCGGTCGTGCTGTTCGTCGTGGTCGGCGTCGCGGTGTCGTCGGTCGTCGGCCTGGCGGCCCGGCGCTCGGCCCAGGCCGAGAAGGCCAGCGCCGAGGCCGACGCCCTGACGGTGCTGTCGCACAGCCTGCTGCACGCGGGCGACTTCGGCACGCTGCTGGCCGGTGCCTGCGAGCTGTTCGGCATGAAGGGGGCAGCGATCGTCGGTGCCGACGGCGAGGTGCGGCACGCCCACGGCGAGACGGTCGACGCCGGGACGGCCGACGTCGTCATGCCGATCGACGACGACTCGAGCCTCGTGCTCGTGGGACGGTCGCTGCCGGCCGCCGACCAGCGTCTGCTCAAGGCGTACGCGGCGCACGCATCGGTGCTGGAGGAGCGTCGCCGGGCCGCCAAGGAGAGCAGCGAGCGGCGGGTGCTGGCCGAGACCGACCGCACGCGCACCGCCCTGCTGGCGGCGGTGTCGCACGACCTGCGGTCGCCCCTGTCGGCGGTCAAGGCGGCGGTCAGCAGCCTGCGCAACACCGACATCGAGTGGTCGGCCGACGACGAGGCCGCGCTGCTCGAGACCGTCGAGGAGGGGGCCGACCGGCTCGACGAGCTGGTCTCGAACCTGCTCGACATGAGCCGCATCCAGATGGGAGCGGTCAAGGCGCACGTCGACGAGGTCGAGCTCGACGCCGTCGTCCACGCGGCCGTCGCGCCGCTGGCGGGACGCTCGCGCGTCGACGTGACGGTCGACCCCGAGGCCGCGCTGGTCGCGGCGGACGCGGGGCTGCTCGAGCGGGTCCTGGCGAACGTCGTCGGCAACGCCGTGGCCTACACGCCGGACGGCACCCGGGTCGCGGTGGAGGCGACGCCGGCCGCCGGCCGACGCGTCGTCGTCCGCGTCGTCGACCGGGGTCCCGGGGTGCCGGCCGCGCAGAGGGACGGCCTGTTCGAGCCGTTCCAGCGGCTGGGCGACGTGCCGCGCGGCGAGGGTGTCGGCCTGGGCCTGGCCGTGGCCCGCGGGCTCACCGAGGCGATGGGCGGTACGTTGACGGCCGAGGACACGCCCGGCAGCGGGCTGACGTTCGTCCTCGACCTGCCCGCGGCGGGCGGCGGACGATGAGGAGGGGCGGACGATGACGTTCGTGCTGGCCGTCGACGACGACCCCGCGATCCTGCGCACGCTGTCGATCAACCTGCGCGCCCGCGGCTACGACGTCGAGACCGCCGGCGACGGACGCTCGGCGCTGCAGGTCGTCGACGAGCGGATGCCCGATGCGGTGATCCTCGACCTCGGTCTGCCCGATCTCGACGGCGTCGCGGTGCTGAAGCGGCTGCGGACGTTCACGCAGGTGCCCGTCGTGGTGCTGTCGGCCCGTCACGAGTCCGACGACAAGGTCGAGGCGCTCGACGAGGGCGCCGACGACTACGTCACCAAGCCGTTCGACATGGAGGAGCTGCTCGCCCGCGTCCGCTCGGCCATCCGCAGGTCCGGGGCGGGGGAGGCGGCGCTCGTCGTCACGGCCGGCGACGTGCGTCTCGACGTCACCGAGCGCCGTGCGACCCGTGCCGGCGACGAGGTGCGGCTCACGCCGACCGAGTGGCACGTCGTCGAGGTGCTGGCCCGGCGACAGGGCCGGCTCGTCCGCCAGGCCGATCTGCTGCACGAGGTGTGGGGCCCCGGCTACGACCGCGAGACCAACTACCTGCGGGTCTACCTCGCGCAGATCCGCCGCAAGCTCGAGTCCGATCCGTCCCGCCCCACGATGTTCCTCACCGATCCCGGCATCGGCTACCGACTGGTGACCTCCGGCGTCTGATCCCCCGACGGGCCGTCACAGGTCGTCGGCGCGCACGACACGCCGCAGGGCCGAGAGCAGCTCGACCTCCGGTCGGCGGGCGACCAGGTCCTCGACCCGGTCGAGCACGTCGTTCACGTGCTGGCTGTGGCCGCCACCACCGAGACGGCGATCCCTGCCCGCCGGTGCAGGTCGAGGGCGGACGTCTCGGCCGCCGAGACCGGGAACGTCCGCCGCAGGTCGGCGATCAGGGGACGGACGACCGACCGCTTCTGCTTGAGGGAGTGCACGTCGCCCAGCAACAGGTCGAACGAGATCCACCCGACCCACGTGCCGTCGCGTCCGCCGCTCATGCGTCGGCGGGGTAGCCCTTCGCCAGCAGCTCGACGAGCGTCGGACGCGTGGGCGTCCAGCCGAGCTCGCTCCTGGCGCGCTCGCCCGTCGCCTGCTGGTCGAGCAGGAGCGCCTCGCCGAACGCACCGAGCCGCTCGAGCGTCGCGTCGTCCGACTCCGGCTCGACCGTCGGGGCCAGCGCCTCGCCGAGCTCGCGGACCGTGGGGTTGTCCCCGGACGCCGCGATGTACGCCCTGCCGCCCGGTGCGCCGGTCAGGACCCGCACGTAGAGATCGGCCAAGTCGTCGACGTGGACCGTCGTCCAGTGCTGCTCGCCGCTGCCGATGAGGGTCAGGGTGCCGCCGTCGACGCCGCCGGCCAGCATCGCGGGGATGCCGGCTCCGCGGCCGTAGACGATGCCCGGCTGCACGACCGACCCCTTAACGTCCGAGGTGAGGACGCGCTGCTCGCCGGCCGGCCGCCAGGACGTGATCGCGGGGGCGTGGGGCTCCTGGGTCTCGACGATCGCGTCGCCCGAGCCGTACGTCCAGATGCCACCGGTGTGCACGAACGGCTTGTCGGTGCCGCCGAAGGCGTCGAGAGCAGCGGTGATCACTGAGTCGTTGAGCTCGGCGTCGCGCTCGTCCCCGCCGGCGGCGGTGTGCACGAGGCCGTCGTGCGTGCGCAGCTCGGAGGCGAGCCACGGGGCGTCGAACAGGTCGCCGATGACGCCGGTCGCGCCGAGGTCGCTGGCCTTGAGCGACGACTGCTGGCTGCGGACGACCGCCGTGACCTGGTGTCCCTGGGCGACGAGAGCCGCCGTGACGGCCGATCCGATGAGTCCGGTGGAGCCGGTGAGCAAGATCTTCATGCCTGCGTCAACCGGGACCATACCGACGGTATTCCGCGTCAGTCGAAGATCTCCGACAGCCAGTGCTCCTTCTTCTTCTTGCGGTACGGCTGCTGGTCGTAGCCGCCGCGCCGGTCGTCGTACCGGGGGGACTCGTCACGGCGGGGTGCGTCGTACCGCGGCTCGGCGTACTGCTGCTGGGGCACGGGGGAGGGCGCGGCGGGCGCGGCGGGGACGTCCGCGGCGGCCCGCTCGAGGATCTTGTCGAGCTCGCCGCGGTCGAGCCACACCCCCCGACACTCCGGGCAGTAGTCGATCTCGATGCCGGCCCGCTCGCTCATCACGAGGGTGGCGCTGTCGGTAGGGCACTTCATACCTGACCAACTCGCGTCGTGCGGTGAGAGTTCCCCCGGATCAGTGGCCGGGGTGGCGACGGGTGATCTGGACGAGCTTCTCGACCGCCGACACCGTCAGCACGGTGCCGGTCGACACGATCAGCATCCAGCCGACCCCGTCGACCAGGACGTGCGTCCACCGCGGCGCCCCGGGTCGGTAGAGCACGGCGGCCACGACCGTCAGGACGACGAGTCCGACCGCGAGCACCACGAGCGCCTCGCGGGCCCGTGACTCCGGTGACCGTCGGCTCGCCATGTGACCCACGTTACGTCCAGCCGGGCGGCCTCGCCAGCGCGCTCGAGGAGCCCGACGTCACGAGCAGGGGACGCACCGGCGGGCCACGGGCCGTGCCTCGAGCCGTCCGTCGGGGATCGTCGCCCCGCACCGCTCGCACACCCCGTACGTCCCGGCGCGCACGCGTTCGAGGGCCGCGTCGATCTCCACGAGCCGTCCGCGCACCTGCTCGACCATCGTGCTGACCTGCGAGCGCTCGAACGCGATCGTGGAGCCCTCGGGGTCGTGCTCGTCGTCGGCGTTGGAGTCGGCGGACGCCTCGACGATGCCGTCGAAGTCGCGCGTCAACGACGCCAGCAGTCGCTGGGACGCGACGCGCTCGGCCTCGAGCGCGGTCGTCGCGGCACCGGTGTCCATCGCGTGCACCTCGTCCGGAAGGAGACTGCCCTGAGAAGAGACTGCTCTGAAAAGAGCAAAGGCCCCGTTCGGCGAGGAACGGGGCCTTCACAGTGCGGCATCAGGGACTCGAACCCCGAACCCGCTGATTAAGAGTCAGCTGCTCTGCCAATTGAGCTAATGCCGCCGAGTGGCTGAGCCACGAAGCGAGAGAAACGTTAGCAGGGGGTCAGGTGGTTCTCGAAACCAGGCCTCCCTCGAGCACCGCGTGGGCCGCGTTGTGCCCTGCAATTCCGCTGACTGCGCCTCCGCGGCGGGCTCCGCTGCCGCACAACAGCACCCGCGGGTCGGACGTCTCGACGCCCCAGCGGGCCGCCGCCGAGCGGGGCCGCTCGTCCTCCTCGAGCCACGGCCACTGCAGGTCGCCGTGGAAGATGTGCCCGCCCGGCATGCCCAGGGCGGCCTCGATCTGCGCGGGCGTCTTGTGCTCGACGCCGAGCACCAGCGGCTCGAACGGCTCGGCGAGGTGCTCCTCGAGCGCGTCGACGACCTGGCGGTACGCGCGCTCGGCCGCGGCCGCGTCCGGCAGCACCTCGTACGGCGTGTGCAGGCCGAAGTACGTCAGGGTCTGCGCGTCGCTCGCCGCGAGCTCCGGGCCGAGGATCGAGCGGTCGGTCAGCGTGTGGCAGTACAGCTCGCCGGCGGCGCGGTCGGGCAGCTCGCCGTCCGACGCCTGACGCCACGCGGTCTCGAGCTCGCTCATCGACTCCCCGAGGTGGAACGTGCCGGCGAACGCGATCGCGGGGTCGACGCCCGACCGCAGACGGGGCAGCCGGGAGACGAGCAGGTTGACCTTGAACTGCGAGCCGGACGGCTTGGGCGGCGCGGGTCGTCCCATCAGCCCGGCCAGCACGTACGGCGCGACGCAGCTCAGCACGACGTCGGCGTCGACCGAGAAGCCGTCGCCGGCGACGACCACGCCGTCGTCCGACGCGGTGACCGACGTGACGCTGGCGCCGGTGACGATCGTCGCCCCGGCCTCGCGGGCGACGCGTTCGAGCTCGCCCGTCACGGCACCCATGCCGCCCACGGGAACCCGCCACTCGCCGGTCCCGTTGCCGATCAGGTGGTAGAGGAAGCAGCGGTTCTGGACGAGCGAGGGGTCGTGCAGCGACGCGAACGTGCCGATCAGCGCATCGGTCCCGACGACGCCCCGGACGAGGTCGTGCGAGAACCGCCGCTCGATCGCGGCGCCGAGGGGCTCGTCGACGACGTCGGTCCACACGGCCATGTCGCTGAGGTCGCGCAGGTTGCCGATGTGGGGGAGCGGCTCGAGCAGCGTCGTCGCGACGACGCCGGCGAGGTCGGCGACCTCGGCGTAGAACCGTCGCCACGCGTCGAGGTGGTCGTCGGAGCCGGTGAGGGCGCGGAACGAGTCGCGGGTCGCCGGCCCCTCGGTGGTCTCGACGAGCAGTCCGGAGTCGCCGTACGGGGTGTACGACGCCGTGTCGCGCGAGCGCAGCTCGAGGCGCAGACCCAGCTCGTCGATCAGTTGCTGGGGCATCAGGCTGACGAGGTACGAGTAGCGCGACAGGCGTGCGTCGAGGCCCTCGAACGTCTGGGCGCTGATCGCCGCGCCGCCGACGTGCGGCAGGCGCTCGAGGACGACGACGTCGCGGCCGGCGCGGGCCAGGTAGGTGGCGGCGACGAGGGCGTTGTGGCCGCCACCGACGATCACGACGTCGGCACGGGCGGGCGGGGTCTGCGTCATGGCGCCCAGCCTAGGGTCGGGCGGTCCGCCGCGTCCGTACGTGTGGGCACCGATGCGGCTCCGGGTCAGGGAATGCTTGACGGTAGTTGAATGTTGAATTAGGTTGAGACGCCTACCGAGGAGAACCCGATGCCTGCTGTCACCGCTGCCGACTGGACCGTCCTGCCGCGCGTCATCGCGACGCCGACCCAGACCGAGGACCGCGCGCCGGTCAGCGTCACGACCGCGCCGATCGGCTACGAGGGGGAGGGCTTCCCCGTGCACCGCGCCTTCGCCGGTGTCGACGCCCGCCAGCTCGACCCCTTCATCCACATGGACCAGATGGGCGAGGTCGAGTACCAGCCCGGCGAGCCCAAGGGCACCCCGTGGCACCCGCACCGCGGCTTCGAGACCGTGACGTACATGATCGACGGCGTCATGGACCACCAGGACACCCACGGCGGCGGCGGTTCCATCACCGACGGCGACACCCAGTGGATGACCGCCGGGTCGGGCCTGCTGCACATCGAGACACCGCCCGAGTGGCTCGTCGTCAAGGGCGGCGTGTTCCACGGCCTGCAGCTGTGGGTCAACCTGCCGAAGGCCTCGAAGTGGCTGCCGCCCCACTACCAGGACATCCGCGGCACCGACGTCGGCCTCGCGTCGACCCCCGATGCCGGTGCCCTGCTGCGCGTCATCGCTGGCGAGGTCGACGGCGTCGAGGGCCCGGGCTCGACCCACACGCCGATGGCGATGGTCCACGCGACGGTGCTGCCCGGCGCCGAGATGACGGTGCCGTGGCGCACCGACTTCAACGCGCTGGTCTACGTCATGGGCGGCACGGGTCACGTCGGGCGCGAGCGACGTCCGCTGCGCGCGGGCCAGCTCGCGGTGCTCGGCCACGGCGAGACCATCACGGTCGGTGCCGACCGTCGGCAGGCCGGCAAGGACCCCGCGATGGAGGTCGTGCTGCTCGGCGGCCTGCCGATCCGCGAGCCGATCGCCTGGGCCGGCCCGTTCGTCATGAACACCAAGGCCGAGGTCGCCCAGGCGTTCTCGGACTTCCAGAAGGGACGGCTCGGCACGATCCCGACGGTCCCGCACGCCGACGTCCACGGCGAGCTGCTGCCGGAGTAGCGGCCCGCACCGGGCCGATCAGCCCTGGCAGAACATCTGGTCGTACGGCCCCGTCGTCGTCCGCTGCTCGGTGACCTTGCCGTTGACCGTGATGGTGCACGTGACCGGGATGCCGGCCGGACCGGCGATCGAGAACAGCTGCGCGTAGTCGGGAGGCCCGTAGCCGATCGTCGTCATCGACCACGACGTCCCGGGGTTCTCGACGGTGCCGGTCGAGCTGTCGAGGCTCGTCGGCACGATGTAGCCGACGTAGGCGATCGGGGCCGCCGAGGTCATGCTCAGCGTGATGCGCATCTTCGGCAGCCCCTTGACACCGCCCTCGCCGCCGAGCCCCGTCAGGGTGGCGCCCGCGCCGGGGAAGCCCGGGACGCCGGTCAGACCGCTCGTCGGCGAGCTGGCCCGATCGGTGTCGGCGGCGTCGGACGGCGCGACGTACTCGGGGGTGTCGACCGAGGGGACGGCGAGCGTCGTCTCGGCGCGTGGATCGGCCTCCGAGCCGCCGAGCAGGAGGGTCGACAGGGCGAAGCCCATCACCACCACGCCCGAGACGGCCGCCACCGCCGCCGCCGTCCGCGTCCTGTCACGTCTCGTCCGACCCATGGTCACTTCAACGAACGACGGGGCGGTTGGTTAGTCGTCGAGGTGCTCCGAGGCGGGGCTGTGATCGGCGGACACGCCCTGCGCGGCGGCCTCGGACACGCTCTGGCCGAGCCACGACGTGACGGTCCACCCCTCGGCCGTCGAGCCGTCCACCACGACGACGCCGGTGTTGGTGACGTAGTGGTCGGTGACGAAGTCGAGGTCGATGTTGTCGGCGCGCACGGCGCACCACGCGCGGATGATCGCGCCGTGGCTGACGAGCGCGACGTTCTCGGCACCCGATGCCTCGACCTCGGCCACGACCTCGTCGAACCGCTCGACGACCTCGCGCCCGGTCTGCGCGCCCGGCATGCGCAGGTCGAGGTCGCCGCCGCACCACGCGAACAGCGTCGACACGTACTGGTGCACCGACGCGTCGTCGCTGAGCCCCTCGACGTCGCCGGCCGCGATCTCGCGCAGGCCGGCGCGCTCGACCGGGTCGAGACCGCGGGCGGCCAGGAGCGGCGCCGCGGTCAGGTGCGTGCGCACCATCGTCGAGACGTAGAGCGCGTCGATCGGCTGGTCCGCGAGCGCCCCGACGAGCTGCTCGGCCTGCTCGGAGCCGAGGGACGTCAGGGCCGGCCCGGGCACGGTGGACTCGAGGATGCCGTCGACGTTGGCGGGGGTCTGCCCGTGGCGGACGAGGATCAGGCGCATGACCGAAGCCTACGGAGGGGCCGGCGCGCTACGGATAGGGTCTGCCCATGGCGAAGTATGTCGGCGCGATCGACCAGGGCACGACCAGCACGCGGTTCATGGTCTTCGACCACGACGGCAACGAGGTCGCCCGGCACCAGCTCGAGCACGAGCAGATCATGCCGGAGGCCGGGTGGGTCGAGCACGACCCGCACGAGATCTGGGAGGCGACGCAGGACGTCGTCCAGGCCGCGATGGGCCGGGCCGGCATCGAGGCCGACGGGCTCGCGGCGATCGGCATCACCAACCAGCGCGAGACCACCGTCGTGTGGGACCGCCGCACCGGCGAGCCCTACTACAACGCGATCGTGTGGCAGGACACGCGCACCGACAAGATCGCCGCCGCGCTCAACCGCGGTGACGCGGGCGCGCTGATCTGCGAGCGCGCGGGCCTGCCGCCCGCGCCGTACTTCGCCGGCGGCAAGCTGCAGTGGATCCTCGAGAACGTCGACGGGGTGCGCGCCGACGCCGACGCCGGCCACGCGATCTTCGGCACGATCGACACGTGGCTGATCTGGTGGCTCACGGGAGGCCCCGACGGCGGTCTGCACC
This sequence comes from Aeromicrobium sp. Root472D3, assembly GCF_001426485.1. Classification (GTDB taxonomy): domain Bacteria; phylum Actinomycetota; class Actinomycetes; order Propionibacteriales; family Nocardioidaceae; genus Aeromicrobium. The sequence goes on from NZ_LMET01000002.1 coordinate 318,597, forward strand.
TGACCGACGTCACGAACGCGAGCCGGACGATGCTGATGGACCTCGAGACCCTCGCCTGGGACGACGAGCTGCTCGCGATCTTCGACGTCCCCCGCGCGATGCTGCCCGAGATCAGGTCGTCGTCGGAGGTGTACGGCCACACGACGGACGACGGGCCGTTCTCGGGCGCCGTCGCGATCGCCGGAGACCTCGGCGACCAGCACGCGGCCCTCGTCGGCCAGGTCTGCTTCGAGCCCGGCCAGCTCAAGAACACGTACGGCACGGGCAACTTCCTGGTGCTCAACACCGGCACCGAGATCGTCCGCTCGACGCACGGCCTGCTCACGACCGTCGCCTACCAGCTCGGCGACGCGCCCGCGGTCTACGCGCTCGAGGGCTCGATCGCGGTGACGGGCTCGGCGATCCAGTGGCTGCGCGACCAGCTCGGCATCATCAAGGCCGCGGGCGACTCCGAGGCGCTCGCCGCGAGCGTCGACGACAACGGTGGCGTCAGCTTCGTCCCGGCCTTCTCGGGCCTGTTCGCGCCCTACTGGCGCTCGGACGCCCGCGGCGTCATCGTGGGCCTCTCGCGCTACAACACCGGTGCCCACGTGGCGCGCGCCGCGCTCGAGGCCATCTGCTACCAGAGCCGCGACGTCGTCGACGCGATGATCGCGGACGCCGACCTCGACCTGCAGATCCTGCGCGTCGACGGCGGGGTGACGGCCAACGAGCTGTGCATGCAGATCCAGGCCGACGTGCTCGGCGTGCCCGTCAGCCGTCCCGTGGTGGCCGAGACGACGGCCCTCGGCTCGGCGTACGCGGCCGGTCTGGCGGTGGGCTTCTGGTCGACGACCGACGAGCTGGTCGCCAACTGGAACGAGTCGCGGCGGTGGGAGCCGACGTCGACCCGGGACGACCGCGACGCGGGCCACGCGCAGTGGAAGAAGGCCGTCGAGCGCACGATGGGATGGGTCGACCTCGACTAGCGCCGCCGCGGGCAGGCGTCTGCTGGGTCACATCGGGTCGCGGGCATTAGCCGCGCTGTGACAGGACTGATTGACTGTCGGCATGCGTCCCGTCGCCCTGTCGCCCGAGAACCGCCACGCCGCGCTCGACGCGATGGCGTCCACACCGCTCGACATCCTCGTGATCGGCGGCGGCGTCGTCGGTGGCGGTGCCGCCCTCGACGCCGCGACCCGTGGCCTGACCGTCGGCCTGGTCGAGGCCCGCGACTTCGCGTCCGGCACCTCGAGCCGGTCGAGCAAGCTGATGCACGGCGGCCTGCGCTACCTCGAGATGCTCGACTTCCGGCTCGTGGCCGAGGCGCTCAAGGAGCGCGGCCTGAGCCTGCAGAAGCTCGCGCCCCACCTCGTCCACGAGGTCGGCTTCATCTACCCGCTGACGCACCGCGTGTGGGAGCGGTTCTACGCCGGCTCCGGCGTCGCGCTGTACGACGCCATGAGCAAGGCGTCGGGATACGGCCAGGACGTCCCGCTGCACCGCCACCTGACGCGCCGCGGTGCCCGACGGATCATGCCCGCGCTCAAGAAGGACGCGCTCGTCGGCGCCCTGCACTACTACGACGGCCAGGTCGACGACGCCCGCCACACGATGTTCCTGTCGCGCACCGCCGCGGCCTACGGGGCCCACGTCGCGAGCCGCACGCGGGTCGTCGACCTCGTCCGTGACGGCGACCGGGTCGTCGGCGCGCGCGTCAAGGACCTCGAGTCGGGTGCCGAGTTCGACATCCTCGCCAAGCAGGTCGTCAACGCCAGCGGCGTGTGGACCGACGAGACGCAGTCGTTCGCGGGGGAGCGCGGCCAGTTCCACGTCCGGGCCAGCAAGGGCGTCCACCTCGTCGTCCCGCGTGACCGCATCCGCGGCGAGTCGGGGCTGATCCTGCGCACCGAGAAGTCCGTGCTGTTCGTGATCCCGTGGGGACGCCACTGGATCATCGGCACGACCGACACCGACTGGTCGCTGTCGAAGGACCACCCTGCCGCGAGCCGCAGCGACATCGACTACCTGCTCGACCACGTCAACGCCGTGCTGGTCGAGCCCCTGACGCACGCCGACGTCGAGGGCGTCTACGCCGGGCTGCGTCCGCTCCTGGCCGGCGAGGACGAGGCCACCAGCAAGCTGTCGCGCGAGCACGCGGTCGGCACGAGCGTCAAGGGCCTGGTCGTGATCGCGGGTGGCAAGTACACGACGTACCGCGTCATGGCCAAGGACGCCGTCGACGCCGCGGTGCACGGCATGTCCGCGGTGTCCGACCGCGGCGTGCCGCCGTCGGTGACCGAGGACGTCCCACTGCTCGGCGCCGACGGGTACGGCGCGATGTGGAACCAGCGCCACCAGATCGCCCGCGGCAGCGGTCTCGGCGTCGGACGCGTCGAGCACCTGCTGCACCGCTACGGATCGCTGATCTCCGAGGTGCTCGACCTGATCGAGGCGCGCCCCGACCTCGCGGCCCCGCTGACCGGCGCCGACGACTACCTGCGGGCCGAGATCGTCTACGCCGCCAGCCACGAGGGCGCTCGGCACCTCGACGACGCGATCGCCCGGCGCACCCGCATCTCGATCGAGACGTTCGACCGCGGCGTCGACGTCGCAGCCGAGGTCGCCGACCTGATGGGCGGTGTGCTCGGGTGGACCGCCGAGCAGCGCGACAACGAGGTCGACCACTACCTCAAGCGGGTCGAGGCCGAGCGCGAGAGCCAGACCATGCCGGACGACGAGACCGCCGACGCCGCCCGCATGGGCGCCGACGACGTCGTGCCGGTGTCGACGCGAGAAGGGCAGGGCACGGCATGAGCGCCGACGACGAGACCATGACGAACGGCACCGCCGTCACCGACGAGGAGGTCGTCGCCGACTACGACGTCCGCTCGCCGGCGTCGCGCACCCTGCTGACGGTCGTCGGGACGGTCCTGGCGGTGACGGTCGTCGCCGGCCTCGTGCTGGGCTTCTCGATCCTCAAGCGCAGCACCACGACGTCCACGAGCGACATCGAGATCGGCCGGTCGGCGCAGATCGTCGTGGACGCGGGCTCGTCCGACCTGCGGATCGTCCAGGGCACGGCGGACGTCGTCCGGGTCTCGGCGCGCATCACGAGCGGCCTGCGCAGGACGGACTTCGAGATCGGCCGGCGCGGCGACCAGATCAAGATCGTCTCGGGCTGCCAGACCTGGCTCAACCCGGGCTGCGGCGTCGACACGACGCTCGAGATCCCGAAGGGCTTCCCGGTCGTCGTCCGCACGACCTCCGGCGACGTCTCGGTGCGCGACGTCACCGAGGGCGTCCTGACGATCCAGAGCGGCAGCGGCGACGTCCGGGCCTCCGGTCTCGAGCTCGACGAGCTCGCGGTGCAGACCGGCACGGGCGACATCACGGCGTCGTTCGCCTCGCAGCCGTTCGCCGTTAAGGCGACGTCCCGCGAGGGCGACATCACCGCGACCCTTGCCGGTGGCAAGCGCACGTACGACGTGACGGCCACCTCCGAGTCGGGCGACGTGTCGTCGTCGATCGACTCCGACGAGGACGGCGACGGCTTCATCCGCGCCACGACCGACTCGGGCGACATCGCGCTGTCGCGCCGCTGACGTCGACGGAGCGCAGGGACGACAAGACCCCCGGACCGATGAGGTCCGGGGGTCTTGCGCATCAGGGTGAGTGACGGGACTCGAACCCGCGACCACCGCCACCACAAGGCGGTGCTCTACCAACTGAGCTACACCCACCACGCGTGCCGGGCATGCGCCCGACACGGCGAGAAGAAGTCTAACGCAAGCCTCGGCGTGCTCAGGACCGGCCCGTCACCGAGCCCGACACCTCGGCCGCGATGGCCTTCGCCGAGTCGGAGTCGATGCCCGGATCGGGCGTGAAGACGGCCCGTCGGTAGTAGCGCAGCTCCTCGATCGACTCCTGGATGTCGACCAGCGCGCGGTGCTCGCCGCCCTTGGCCGGTGCCGCGAAGTAGGCCCGCGGGAACCACTGGCGCGACAGCTCCTTGATCGACGAGACGTCGATGACGCGGTAGTGCAGCCAGCCCTCGAGCTCGACCATGTCGCGCGCCAGGAACGAGCGGTCGGTGCCGATCGTGTTGCCGGCCATGGGCGCCTTGCGCGGCTCGCTGACGAACTCGCGGACGTACGCGAGCACCTGCTCCTCGGCGTCGCGCAGGCTCAGCCCCGCCTCGAGCTCGGTGATGAGGCCCGACGTCGTGTGCATCTGCGTCACGAAGTCGTTCATCTGGTCGAGCGCGGCCTGTGGGGGCTTGATGACGAGGTCGATGCCGTCGCCCAGGACGTTGAGGTCGTAGTCGGTCACGAGGGCCGCCACCTCCACGAGGGCGTCCGCCTCGAGGTCGAGCCCGGTCATCTCGCAGTCGATCCACACCAGCTTGTCATTCACGCCTCGCACACTAGTCCAGCCGGCACGGCGGTGACGGGACGCCTGTGATCGGGCCGGTACGCTCGGCAGGAACCTTCGCCGCAGGTGCAGCGTTGGTCAGGTGGTGACCACCCGAACCAGGAGACAGCAGTGAGCAACGACCGACAGAACCGAGCAGCGCGCGCAGAGCAGATGCGCAAGGAGCGCGAGAAGGCCGATCGCAAGCAGCGCAACCTGATCTCCGTGGCGATCGTCGTCGTGGTCGTCGCCCTGATCGCCGTCGGCGGCTACGGCATCAAGAAGGCCAGCGACGACAACGCCATCGACACCGCCCTGAACACCCCGGCGAACGTCAACTCCGACTACGGCATCCTCTACGACCAGCAGGCCGCCACCGGCACGGCGCCGGCTGCCGACGCGGCCGAGCCGGTCAAGGTCGTCCTGTACGAGGACTTCCTGTGCCCGGGCTGCGGCGCCCTCGAGCAGACCGCCGGCTCGTTCCTGAGCAGCGCGGTCGAGAGCGGCGAGATCGCGATCGAGTACCGCCCCTACTCGTTCCTCCTGCAGCAGAGCACCAACGAGTACTCGCAGCGTGCGTGGAACGCGGCGGCCTGCGTCAACGACAAGGGTGGCGCCAAGGCGTTCAAGGCCTTCCACGACATCCTGTTCGCCAACCAGCCCGAGGAGGGCACGGCCGGCCCCGAGGACGACGAGCTGATCGACTTCGCGAAGCAGGCGGGCGTCACGGGCATCGACGCGTGCATCAACAAGCAGACGTACGGCAAGTGGATCGAGGACGCCCGCGAGAAGGGCCAGGACGACGGCGTGTCCGGCACCCCGACGATCCGCATCGACGGCAAGGACGTCAGCGGCGCGAACAACACGATCGCGACCGTCGCCGACCTGCAGGCGGCGATCGACGCCGCCAAGAAGAGCTAGGCGCCCAGCGCGTACCCACCGGCAGCCGCCGCGACGCTCACGGTCAGCATGACCACGGAGTTGACGGCGGCTGCCGCGTGTCTGCGGTCGAGCAGCAGGTGCGCGGTCTCGACGCTCGCGGTGCTGAACGTCGTGTAGCCCCCGAGGAAGCCGGTCCCGAGGATCGTGCGCCACGTGTCGTCGGCGCCCACGCCCACCAGCAGGCCGAGCGCGAACGATCCGGTCACGTTGATCAGCAGCGTCGACCACGGCAGCCGGGTCGACACGCGGGGTCGGACCCACAGGTCGAGCAGGTAGCGCGTGCCGGCGCCGAGCCCCCCGGCCAGGGCCAGCCACAGGGGCGTCATCGCGCCACCGCCCGGCCCGTGGCGACGCCGGCCAGCGCCGCGACCACGCCCAGCACGACGCTGCCGATCGCGTAGCCGGCACCGAGGGCGACGTGGCCGTCGCGCATGAGGGTCTCGGTCTCGACGGCCAGCGCGCTGTACGTCGTGTAGCCGCCGAGGAAGCCGGTGCCCAGCAGCAGGCGGGCCCGACGTCGTCCGCCCGAGTCGTCGCCGCGCAAGGTCAGCACGGCCAGCAGGGCACCCAGGACGAACGAGCCCGTCACGTTGACGGCGAGCGTCCCGACCGGCAGGTCGTGCCCGGGGTTGAGCCACTCGCTGACGCCGTACCGTGTCAGCGACCCCGCCGCGCCACCGGCGACGACCAGCCAGAACAGCTTCATGAGCCCATCAGACCACGCCCCGTGGAGGGTCGGTCATCGGGCGCCGAGGCCGTGCAGGAGGGTCGCCGCGATGACGACCATGACGACGGCGATGACCGCGTCGAGCACCCGCCACGCCGATGGCCTGGCGAAGACCGGCTGCAGCAGGCGTGCGCCGAAGCCGAGCGCCGTGAACCACACGATGCTGCCGAGGACGGCACCGGCGCCGAACCACCAGCGCTCGTCGCCGTGGGTGCCGGCCACCGAACCCAGCAGGACCACGGTGTCGAGGTAGACGTGCGGGTTGAGCCACGTCAGCGCCACCGCGGTGCTCACGACGGGCCACAGCGCTGCGGCTCCGGAGCCGTCCGCGCGGGCGTCGATCGCGCCCGGTCGCCACGCGCGGCGGGCCGCGAGCCCCGCGTACGTCAGCAGGAAGGCCGCGCCCGCGACGCGCAGGACGTCCACGAGCCACGGTGCCAGGTCGAGCAGCGAGCCGAGTCCGGCGATGCCGGCGACGATCAGCACGGCGTCCGACACGACGCACACCGCCACTACCGGCAGGACGTGCTGGCGCAGCAGTCCCTGGCGCAGGACGAAGGCGTTCTGCGCTCCGATCGCGACGATCAGCGAGAGGCCGAAGCCGAGCCCGGAGGCGACCGCGAGCGCGGCGTCGTGCGTCATGACTCGACGGTAGGAGTACCGCGGGGTGAAGTCCAACGAATGATTCTCACGGTGCATTAGCATCGCTTCACATGGACCTGTCGCAGCTGACCGCGCTGGCCGCCGTCGTCGACGAGGGGTCGTTCGACGCCGCAGCGGCAGCGCTGCACCTCACGCCGTCGGCCGTCAGCCAGCGCATCAAGGCGCTCGAGCAGTCGGCCGGCCAGGTGCTGGTGCGACGCACCCGCCCCACCGCGGTGACCGGCCCGGGGGAGGCCTACCTGCGCCTGGCGCGGCAGATCGACGCGCTCGTGCGGGAGGCCGCGGTCGAGACCCGAGCCGACGGCGACGGTCGGGACGTCACGCCCGTCACCGTCCCGATCGCGCTCAGCGCCGACTCGATGGCGACGTGGGTGCTGCCGGCGCTCGCGACGGTGGGCCCGGGCGTCTGCTTCGACCTGCACCGCGACGACCAGTCGCGCACCGCCGACCTGCTCAGGGCCGGGACGGTCATGGCGGCGATCACGTCGGTCGACGAGCCGGTGCAGGGGTGCCGCTCCGAACGGCTCGGGGTGACGCGCTACCGGCCGATGGCCACGCCCGGGTTCGTCGAGCGGTGGTTCGCCGACGGCGTGACGGTCGACGCGCTCGCGGTCGCGCCGATGGTCGTCTTCGACCGCAACGACGACCTGCAGGAGCGGTACCTGCAGCGTCGGACCTCCCGACGGCTCACCCCGCCGCGCCACTACGTGCCGGCCTCGGCCGACTTCGCCGAGGCCGTCGTGCTGGGGTTGGGGTGGGCCGTCCTGCCGCACGAGCAGTCGGACGAGCCCGAGCGACGGGGCGGGCTCGTCGAGCTCGACCCGGGGCAGCACGTCGACGTCGAGCTGCACTGGCAGCAGTGGACGCTGCAGACCCCCGCCCTCGAGGCGGTGGCCGCCGCGGTGCGTGCCGCGGCGGCCGACCACCTGCTCTGAGGGCGGCGCGGGGCGGGCGGGGTGGTGTGCGTCAGCCCTGGCGGCCCTTCATGCGGGGGTTCTGCTTGTTGATCACGAACGTGCGGCCGCGGCGGCGCACGACCTGCGCGCCGGGCTGCTCCTTGAGCGACTTGAGCGAGTTGCGGACCTTCATGGGTTCCTCCTGGCGGTGGCGGTGGTGGTGGTCGGGTCGACGAGTCCGCGCCGGACGGCGCGGACCAGGCGGCGGGGGACGCGGTGCGTCGTGCCGTCGACCGTGACGGGCACGAGGGCGACGGGCGTCGCCTTCCAGCTCGAGCGACGGTGACGGGTGTTGCTGCGCGACATCTTGCGCTTCGGGACGGCCATGATTCTCCTCGGTGATCGGGACGGACGGGGGGGAGGGGGTGGGGATCAGGCGGGCTGGCGGGTGGGCCCCAGCCACGGCTCGAAGCCGTCCTCACGGCTCTCCCAGATCGCGCCGCGCTCGGCGAGCTCGGCGTCGGTCAGCAGGCAGGCCGTGAACGTCGCGACGAGCTCGTCGCGGTCGTCGTCGATGCCGGTGACGAGCAGCCGCGTGTGGGGCTCGGTCGAGCCGTGCTGGCACGGGCCGACGCTGAGCTGGCCGCCGGCGCCGTCCCACTCGCACACCTGGTCGTGACGGGTCGGCAGCCAGAAGCAGCCGCGCGACCGTCGCGCCCCGCCCCCGAGGGCCTCGAGGTTGGCCATCAGCCGCTCGGGGTGGAACGGCCGGTCGGACGTCAGCTCGACGGTCCACGCCCCGCCCGACTCGACCAGGCCGACGGGTGCGGCGTGGCTCGGGTCGACCCACGCCTCGGCGTCCTCGTGCGGGCGCCTGCCGCCGACGATCGCGGCGGTGTCGAGCGCGAGGTGGTCGATGACGTCCCGGGCGTCCGGGCGCATCAGCATCTCGAGCAGGTGGCGATCGGTGCCGTCGACGTCCCCGACCACGACGACGGCGTCGGCGTACTCGACCTGCGCGGCCTGCACCTCGGCCACGCCGCGGGTGTCGTCGACCGACGTGTGCAGCCGACGCTCGCGCAGCAGGTCGTCGCCGAGCACGTCGTCGCGGGCGGTCGGGCCTGACACGACGGCCAGGACCGACGAGACGTGGAGCTTGGCCGACAGCACCTGGTCGTGCATCAGGATCGCGCACACCTGCTCGGCGCCCGACGCGACCGGCAGGTGGGCGATGATCGAGCCCCACCGTCCGTCGTCGGCCAGCCGCTCGAGGGTCGGCATGACGTCCTCGCGCAGTGCGCACCCGACGCAGGCGTGGTCGAGGTCGACGTGCACGTGCTCGACGACGCCGTCGACGTCGCTGACGAGCCGGGTCAGCCGCTGGGCCTGGACGTCGATCGTGTGCCGCACCGTCACGGCCCGCGGGGCGTCCCACTGCAGCGCCATCATGGCCGAGGCCATCGCGTCGGCGTCGAGGCCCGTCAGCAGCACCAGCGGGGTCGTCGTCATGCGCCCGTCCCGTAGCGACGGTTGAACTTCTCGACGCGACCCTCGGTGTCGAGCACCCGGCCCCGGCCCGTCCAGAAGGGGTGGCTGGCGGTCGACACGTCGACGTCGACGACGGGGTACGTCCTGCCGTCGACCTCGACGGTCTCGCCGCCCTCGACGAGACCGCCGGCCAGCGTCGACGACGAGACGAACACGAGGTCGCCCGACCTGTCCCGGAACGCGACGGGGGCGGAGGCGGGGTGGATGCCCTTCTTCACGAGCTGCTCCTGTGGGTAGACTTAATGATAATGATTGTCATTCTATACCAGCACGCAAGAGAGGACCACGACATGTCACGGGTTTGCCAGGTCACCGGGGCAGAGGTGGGGTTCGGGCGCCACGTCTCGCACTCGCACCGCCGCACCAACCGGCGCTTCGACGTCAACATCCAGAAGAAGAGGTACTGGGTGCCGAGCCTCGGCCGGCACGTCACGCTGCGGCTCAGCGCGCGCGGCATCAAGACCGTCGACGTCCGGGGCATCGACGCCGTCGTCGCCGACGTCCGCGCCCGGGGAGGGGTGCTCTGATGGCGTCCAAGGGCAGCGACGTCCGTCCGATCGTGAAGCTGCGATCGACCGCGGGCACGGGATTCACGTACGTGACCCGCAAGAACCGCCGCAACGACCCCGACCGGCTCGTGCTGCGCAAGTTCGATCCCGTCGTGCGGCGCCACGTCGACTTCAGGGAGGAGCGCTGATGGCCAAGCGCAGCAAGATCGTCGCTAACGACCGCCGCCGCGAGCTCGTCGAGCGGCTCGCCGCCCGCCGGGACGAGCTGCGGGCCGCGTCCAAGGACGTCCGCCGGCCGATCGGGGAGCGCACGGCGGCCGGACGGGCCCTCGCGGCGATGCCGCGCGACTCCTCGCCCGTCCGGGTGCGCAACCGCGACCAGGTCGACGGACGTCCGCGCGGTCACGTCGGCGTCGCGGGCCTGTCGCGCATCCGCTTCCGCGAGGCCGCGCACCGCGGCGAGCTGCCCGGCATCACCACGTCCAGCTGGTGACGCACGGCCCCTGGAGGTGGATCCGCAACCGTCTCGGCGTCGAGACCGTTGCGGATCCACCTCCGCGGCCACCGGGACGGAGGTGGGGGAGCGCGCCCGGCAGGACTCGAACCTGCGACCTAGAGATTAGAAGGCTCTTGCTCTATCCAGCTGAGCTACGGGCGCCCGTGGCACCAGCGTATCGGCGCGCGTCGGAGCGGTGGCGGGGCCGCCACGATCCCCTACGATGTGGCGGGTGACAGAAGCCACGGCCGCCCCGTTCCGGCCCGCGTCGACCCCGGCCCGCCAGCCGATCCGGCAGAAGGGGCGCACGGCGCTGATCGTCCTGTTCGCGCTCGTCGCGATCGCCGGTGTCGTCGGCGGTGTCGTGCTGTCGCTCAGCGCCGGCGACTCCGAGGGCGCGGGCCTGTCGATCTTCTACGCCATGATCCCGCTGCCGTTCCTGTGGTTCTGCTTCTGGTGGCTCGACCGGTACGAGCCCGAGCCGTTGCGCTACAAGCTCGCCGCCTTCGTCTGGGGAGGCGTCGTCGCGGTGGCGATCGCGCTGGCCCTCGAGGTGTGGGCGCAGAACGCCTTCGACCTCAGCGACAAGGCGGCGGCTTCCTTCGCCGCACCGCTGGCCGAGGAGCCGGCCAAGTGCCTGTTCCTGCTGCTGACGTTCGTGCGGTCGCGGCGGGTCATCGACGGCGTCCTCGACGGCCTGATCTACGCCGGCATCGTCGGCATCGGCTTCGCGTTCGTCGAGAACATCGGCTACTACGCCAGCAGCTACATCGGCTCGCCCGACATCGCCCTGGCCGGCTCCGAGGGCGCCACCACGACGTTCGTCGTCCGCGGCATCTTCAGCCCCTTCGCCCACCCGCTGTTCACCGCCGCCTTCGGCATCGCGATCGGGCTGGCGGTCGGCCGGCGCTCGAAGATCGTCCGCGTGCTGATCTGCACGGTCGGCCTGGCCCTCAGCATCGCGCTGCACGGGCTGTGGAACGGCTCGCTGAGCTACGGGCCGTCCAACGGCCTGGGCTTCGTCCTGGCGTACCTCGCGATGGCGGCGCTGCTCGTCGTCCTCGCGACGATCGCGATCATCGTGCGGGTGCGGCAGGTGCGGGTGCTCGAGCGCTCGCTGTCGTACGTGGCCGACCGCGGCTGGATCCACCCCGCCGAGATCCCCTACCTGTCGCGGTTCGGCTACCGCAAGGCCGCGCGACGCTACGCCCGTGGCAACCATGGCAAGCAGGCCGCCAAGGTCGTGACGCGCTACCAGCGTCTCGCGACCGAGATGGCCTTCCTGCACGACTCCCTCATGAGCGGCCACACCAGGCCCCAGGGCGTCGAGCGGACGTACGCGTTGCTCGACTCGATGTACGCCCTGCGGCCCGACCTGCGGCTGCCCCCGGCGCTGCACCGCTACGCACGTCACTCCTGACCCCCGCGTCACAGGTGCGGTGGACGCGGGGAGTCCCCAAGTCGACTAATCTGTGCGTACCACCCACCCGCTGAACCCCACCCGCTGAACCACCGCGTCGACGAGAGGAGCTCATCGTGCCTGGCGACCACGCTCCGGCCGAGCTCCTCGCGGCCATGAGCTCGCTCCTGCTGAGCGTCCGCGACGCCCCGCTCGACCTGCAGGCCGAGGGCGTCGAGCGTGCCCGTCGCACCCGGTCCGACGTCGTCGACCAGCTGTCCGACTACATCCTGCCGCGCCTCGTGCAGCTCGACGCACCGCTGCTCGCCGTGGTGGGCGGCTCGACCGGCGCCGGCAAGTCGACGCTGGTCAACTCGCTGGTGGGCGAGCGGGTCACCGAGTCGGGCGTCCTGCGCCCCACGACGCGCTCGCCCGTGCTGGTGCACCACCCCGACGACGCCGAGTGGTTCCAGCCCGACCGCATCCTGCCCGACCTGCCCCGCACGACCGAGCAGGGCAACGGCTCGTACGCCCTGCGGCTCGCCTCGACCGACCGCATCCCGCAGGGTCTGGCGATCCTCGACGCGCCCGACGTCGACTCGATCGACAAGGGCAACCGCGAGCTCGCCACACAGCTGCTCGCCGCGGCCGACCTCTGGCTGTTCGTGACGTCGGCGGCCCGCTACGCCGACCAGGTGCCGTGGGACTACCTGCGCCACGCGGCCGAGCGCAGCACGTCGGTGGCCGTCGTCCTCGACCGCACGAGCGACGACGCCCTGATCGAGGTGCGCGGCCACCTCGCCCGCATGATGACGTCGCGCGGCCTGTCCGACTCGCCCCTGTTCACGGTGCCCGAGTCGAACCTCGACACCGACGGACTGCTGCCGCGGGTGTCGGTGCTGCCCATGATCGACTGGCTGGCCGAGCTCGCGGCCGACCCCGTCGCCCGGCAGATGGTCGTGCACCGCACCCTCGACGGCGCGGTCCGCCACCTCGTCCTGCGCACGCACGACGTCGGCGACGCGATGGACGCGCAGATCGAGGTCGCCGAGACGCTCTTCGGCACCGCCGACGACGCCTACCGTGCGACGGTCGAGCGCGTCGCCCGTCAGACCTCCGACGGCACCCTGATGCGCGGCGACCTGCTCGCCACGTGGCAGGAGTTCGTCGGCACCGGCGAGCTGCTCTCGTCCGTCGAGGAGAAGGTCAGCCGCATCCGCGACCGCTTCGTGGGCGGCATGACCGGACGTCGCACCCGGTCCACCGAGGTCGTCGAGGCGATCGAGACCGGCGTCCGGATGCTGCTGACCGAGCAGTCCGAGGCGACCGCCGAGACGGTCTCGCGTGCCTGGAACGCCACGCCGGCCGGACGTCGCCTGCTCGACGCCGCCGACGGGTCCGGGCTCGACCGTGCGTCGCGCGACGTCCGCGTGCGGGCCGAGCGGCTGGTGCACGACTGGCGCCAGGGCGTCGTCGAGCTCGTGCGCGTCGAGGGTGCCGACAAGCGCATGACCGCCAAGTTCCTGGCCTTCGGCGTCAACGGCATCGCGGTCGCCGTGATGGTCGCGATGCTCGCGCGCGACGTCGACTCCCCGACGTCCGGGGGCGGCTCCGGCGCGGTGCTGGGCCGGCGCCTGCTCGACGCGATCTTCGGCGCACCGGTCGTCGACCGGCTGCTCGACGCGGCCCACGCCGACCTCGTCTCGCGGGCGACGACCCTGCTCGAGTCCGATCTGGCGCGCTACCACGCGCTGCTCGAGGCACCCGATAGTCTCAGGGGCCACCAGACCGCGCTGCGGGACGCGGCCCGTCAGGCCGAGTACTCACGGCACGCCGACTTCCTGGACGGAGGGACGACGTCATGACGACTCCGGTGCCGTCCGGCGCCCCGGTCTTCTCGGGCAGTGGCAGCGACGTGTCCCGCCGCCTGGACGGCCTGACGAACGCCGTCACCGCGGCACGCGGCCGGATCGACGACGAGATCCTCGCACCCGCCGAGATGCTGTCCGAGCGCGCCACCGAGCGGCTGACGCTGTCGGGCGAGCACACGATCGTCGCGCTCGCGGGCGCGACCGGGTCGGGCAAGTCGTCCCTGTTCAACTCGTTGACGGACCTCGAGCTCGCCGGCGTCGGCGTCCGCCGCCCCACGACGTCGTGGGCGCTGGCCTGCGCCTGGGGTCCCGACGGCGCCCAGGGGCTGCTCGAGTGGATGGGCATCCCCGCCCGTCACCAGGTCTCGCGCATGAGCATGCTCGACCGGTCGGCGGAGGACACCAAGCTCGACGGCCTCGTGCTGCTCGACCTGCCCGACCACGACTCGACCGAGGTGTCGCACCACGTCGAGATGGACCGGCTGGTCACCCACGCCGATCTGCTCGTGTGGGTGCTCGACCCCCAGAAGTACGCCGATGCCGCGATCCACGACCGCTACATCCGGCCCATGGCCTCGTACAGCGACGTGACGCTCGTCGTGCTGAACCAGATCGACCGCATCCCGTTCGAGCAGCGCGACCGTGCGCTGGCCGACGTCCGCCGCATCCTGGCCGACGAGGGACTGCCCGACGTGCCCGTGATCGGCGTGTCCGCGACCCGGGGTGACGGGGTCGACGACCTCAAGCGCGAGCTGGCGGCGCGCATCCGCGCCAAGTCGTCCGCGAAGGCGCGCCTGACGTCCGACATCGCCGCGGCCGCCGCCGTCATCGAGCAGGTCGGCGGATCGTCCGAGGCCCCCGGCATCTCCGAGGCGGCCCGCCGCACGCTCGACGACGCGCTGGTCGACAGCGCCGGCGTCCCGCAGATCGTCGAGGCGATCGAGTCGTCCACCCGGCGACGTGCCGCCCTGGCAACCGGCTGGCCCGTGCTGCGCTGGCTCGGGCGCGAGGGAGACGAGTCGTCCGACGAGCTCGCCCTCGGCGGTGTCCTGTCGCCGGCGTCGCTGGCCAGGTCGACCGCGCCCGAGGCGGCGCGGGTGCAGCGGGCCGGCGCCGAGCTGGCGGTCCGCGACCTCGCCGAGCAGGCCTCGGCGGGCCTCGAACGACCGTGGCGCGACGCCGTCCGCGACGCCGCGAACCCGCGCGACCGCGACGTCGTCGACGAGCTCGACGCGGCGGTCCGCGCCGCCAGCGTCGACGTCGGCCGTCCGGCCCCCTGGTGGCGGGTCGTGCAGGTCGTGCAGCTGGTCGCCGTGGCGGCGGCCGTCCTCTCGCTGGTGTGGCTCGTCGTCCAGGGCGTCGCGAGCCTGACGTCGATCGACCTGCCCGACCTCGGATCTGTCGGCCCCGTCCCGACCGCGGCGGTCGTCCTGGTCGTCGCGCTGCTGGGCGGACCCCTGCTCGCGTTCGTGTCGGGTGTCGCCGCTCGCGCCGGTGCGCGACGCAAGGCGCAGCGCGCCGACGAGGCGCTGCGGTCCGCGATCGGCTCGACCGCGTCCGAGCGGGTCGTCGCGCCCGTCGAGGGCGAGCTCGACCGGTACGGCACGTACCGCTCCGGCATCGCCGACGCGCTCTCCTGACCGCCGTGGGGCCGTCGCCGTGCCCTCGTTAGTCTTGACCGCATGGCTGAATACGTCCTCGCACTGCAGAACATCCGCAAGGCCCATGGCGACAAGGTGGTGCTCGACAACGTCACCCTGTCCTTCCTCCACGGTGCGAAGATCGGCGTCGTCGGACCCAACGGCATGGGCAAGTCGTCGCTGCTCAAGCTCATGGCCGGGCTCGACCACCCCAACAACGGCGACATCGTCCGCGACCCCGACGCGACCGTCGGCATGCTCCAGCAGGAGCCGCCGCTGAGCGAGGGCAAGACCGTCCTCGAGAACGTCGAGGAGGCCGTCGCCGAGATCAAGGGCAAGCTCGACCGCTACAACAAGATCAGCGAGGAGCTCGCCGAGCCCGACGCCGACTACGACACGCTGCTCGCCGAGATGGGCGACCTGCAGACCGATCTCGACACCCACAACGCGTGGGAGCTCGACTCGCGCCTCGACCAGGCGATGGACGCCCTGCGCTGCCCGCCGGCCGACGAGCTCGTCGACCACCTGTCGGGCGGTGAGCGCCGCCGCGTCGCGCTGTGCAAGCTGCTGCTGCAGCAGCCCGACCTGCTGCTGCTCGACGAGCCCACCAACCACCTGGACGCCGAGAGCGTGCAGTGGCTCGAGGGCCACCTGAAGAACTACCCCGGCGCGGTCCTGGCCGTGACCCACGACCGGTACTTCCTCGACAACGTCGCCGAGTGGATCGCCGAGGTCGACCGCGGCCAGATCCACGGCTACGAGGGCAACTACACGACGTACCTCGAGAGCAAGAAGGAACGCCTCAAGATCGAGGGCCAGAAGGACGCCAAGCGCGCCAAGATGCTCGAGCGCGAGCTCGACTGGGTGCGGTCGAACGCCAAGGGGCGCCAGACCAAGTCGAAGTCGCGTCTGGCCCGCTACGAGGAGCTCGCGGCCGAGGCCGAGAAGTCGCGCAAGGTCGACACCAGCGAGATCAACATCCCGGCCGGTCCGCGACTCGGTGACGTCGTGCTCGACGCGAAGGGCCTGACCAAGGGCTACGACGGGCGTCTGCTGTGGGACGACATCTCGTTCACGCTGCCGCGCGCCGGCATCGTCGGCGTCGTCGGACCCAACGGCGTCGGCAAGACGACGCTGTTCCGCATGATCACCGGCGAGGAGACCCCCGACGCGGGCGCGCTCGAGGTCGGCAAGACCGTCAAGATCAGCTACGCCGACCAGAGCCGCGGCGAGATCGCGGGCGACAAGAACGTGTGGGAGGTCGTCTCCGAGGGCCTCGACTTCATCAAGGTCGCCAACTTCGAGATGAACAGCCGCGCGTACGTCGCGTCGTTCGGCTTCAAGGGCCCCGACCAGCAGAAGAAGGCCGGCGTGCTGTCGGGTGGTGAGCGCAACCGTCTGAACCTGGCGCTGACGCTCAAGCAGGGCGGAAACCTGCTGCTGCTCGACGAGCCGACCAACGACCTGGACGTCGAGACGCTGTCGTCGCTCGAGGACGCACTGCTCGACTTCCCCGGCTGCGCCGTGGTCACGTCGCACGACCGCTGGTTCCTCGACCGCATCGCGACGCACATCCTGGCGTGGGAGGGCACCGACGAGAACCCCGCCGGCTGGTTCTGGTTCGAAGGCAACTTCCAGTCGTACGAGGACAACAAGATCGAGCGCCTGGGCGCCGACGCGGCCCGTCCGCACCGCGTCACGCACCGTCGCCTGACCCGCGACTGAGCCCCGACGGCCCCAGCGCAGATTTGCGGAGAAGCGGACCCTTTCGGACACCCGAAAGCGTCCGCTTCTCCGCATTTCTGGGCCGGGTGGGTGCATCAGGCTGCTTGGCGGATGGCCTGGCGAACGCGGCTGACGACGGTGCCGGGCCTGCGCATGTCCTCCACCGTGATGACGATGACGCGCCAGCCCGCCGCCTCGAGGGCCTCGCGACGCAGGTGGTCGCGCTGACGCTGCTGGGCGTCGCGCTCGTGCTGCCAGCCGTCGTACTCGACCAAGATCCTCCACTGCCGGTAGACCAGATCGCCGCGCGCGAGCCACGTGCCGTGGTCGTCCAGGATGTCGACGTTGACCTCCGGCTCCGGCAACCCCGCTGCGTGAAGGTCCCAGCGCACGTAGCTCTCGTAGACCGACGCCACCCGTTCGCGGACGATCGGCGCGACGCGACGGGCCTTGCGCACGCCGTCGAGGTGTGAGGCGATGGCGTACGAGCGCAGGTCGAGGACGTCGACGTGCTCGTGGAAGACCAGCCAGTCGCCGACCGCGAGCAGGTCGCGCATCGACAGCACAGTCGCCGCGTCGACGAACGTCCGCAGCGGTCCCAGTGCCGGCACGCCGTCGACCAGCACGGTGTTCAGGCGGACGCGACGGCGGTGCAGCACGACTCCCTCGATGTCGTGCTCGGGACGCCCTTGGCCGGAGAAGTGCAGTTCGTCGTGACGTCCGATGGTGAGCCCTCCCAGGGCCAGCGCGGTCGTGTGGCTGGCCGCCGTGCCCGGAGGTAGTACGAGGAGTGCGGCCTGCACCTGCAGTCGGAGCGTCGGAGGCGTGTCGCTGCAGCGGTAGACGCCGCGCCGGACGCGGACGAATCGATCGCCGGACAGCATGCGGCGGGTCAGGCCGAGCTGTTCGGCCTCGGCAAGCGTGAACGGACGGCCCGAGAGCTGGGCGGGTATGGGTCGCATGGACCCACGCTGGCGGCGCGCCGCGTGCTCGGCAGCCCTCGACGTCCCACGTGTGGACGACCGGTACGCCGCACTCAACGGTGGACGACGGAAGTGCGGAGGACCGCACCTCTCAGTGGTCCCGAGAGCGTCCGCTTCTCCGCAGATCTGGGCCGGGTGCGGGGTGGGGTGGCGTCAGTCGGTCAGAAGTTGCGGCCGTGCAGGGTCTGCATGACCCGCTCCATGATGGTGCCCAGGGCCTTCAGCTCGTCGGGCTCGGCATTGGCGATGAGGTAGGTGTGGACGCCCGTGACGTGGGTGTGCGCGGCCTGCTCGAGCACGCCGAAGCCGTGATCGGTCAGGACGGCCGACACGCCGCGTCCGTCGTCGGAGCACTGGCCGCGCAGGACGATCCCCTCGCGCTCGAGGCGCGCGATCGTGTGCGTCACCCGGCTGCGGGAGTGCGAGACGGCGTCGGCGAGCTCGGCCATGCGGATGGCCCGGCCGGGGGCCTCCGAGAGCCGGACGAGGATCTCGTACTCGGGCATCGAGATGCCGTGCTGCGTGCGCAGGTCGCGGTCGAGCCGGTCCATCAGGACCGTGGTGCCGCCCAGGAACATGCGCCAGATGCGCTGCTGCTCGGCGTCGAGCCACGGGGTGTCGGTGCCTGTCTCCATGTGATCCATCCTACGTCGGGAAGGTGCTGGTTGAATCTTGAATTGCGTGCTACATTCAATGTCGTTGAACAGTCAACTACAGTCTTCCAAGGAGCACCACATGACCAGCACCGCAGTGACCACCGGCACCTGGGCGCTCGACCCCAGCCACACGGAGATCGGCTTCACGGTCCGTCACCTCGTCAGCAAGGTCCGCGGCAAGTTCGAGACCTTCGAGGGCACCATCACGAGCGCCGACGACGTCACCGCCTCGACGGTCAACGTCTCGGTCGACCTCGCCTCGGTCAACACCGGCACCGCCGACCGCGACGCGCACCTGCGCTCGGGTGACTTCTTCAACGCCGAGGAGAACCCGAAGATGACGTTCGTCTCCACCGGCATCGTCGAGAAGAGCGAGGGCGAGTTCGTCGTCACCGGCGACCTGACGATCAAGGGCACGACCAAGTCGGTCGACCTGGCCACCGAGTTCCTCGGCGAGGGTGGCGACCCGTGGGGCGGCACGCGCGTCGGCCTCGAGGCCACGACGACGATCAGCCGCAAGGACTTCGGCATCGACTTCAACATCCCGGTCGACGGCGCCGACAAGCTCATGATCGGCGACAAGATCACGATCAACATCGTCGCCGAGGCCGTGCTCCAGGCCTGACGACCCCCGCCGTCGCGTGGCGTCGCCGGCGGCTCACGGGCGCCCGGTCCATCCCCCCGAGACCGGGCGCCCCTGTGCCGCCGGCGTCAGCGCGCGACGACCATGCGGACCGCGAGGTCGGCGTGGAGGGCCGCGAGGTCCTCGCCCGTGCGCGATCCGCCGGGCTCGAACCACCGCACGAGATCGACCCCCAGCGACAGCAGCGAGAACGCCGTGCCGGGGATGTCGACGACATCCAGGACGCCCTGGCCGACCCCGTCGGCCAGGGCGTCCTGCATCGTCCGCTCGATGTCGCGCCGGATCGCGCCGACCTCGGCGCGGTGCTCGGGCGTCAGGGCGTGGTACTCCCACTGGACGATCCGACCGACCCGGCTGTGGTCGGCGTGCCACAGGCTGAACTGGTAGACCATCGTGCGGATGCGCTCGACGGGCTCGGTGCTGGCCTGCGCCGCCCGGCCGATGATGTCGAGGGCGCTCAGGTGTCCCTGCAGGCTCACGGTGTAGAGCAGGCTCTCCTTGGAGTCGTGGTGGACGTAGACCGCGGCGGGGCTCATGCCCGCGCGCGACGCGATGTCGCGCGTCGTCGTCGCGGCGAAGCCCTTCTCGGCGAACGCCTCGACGGCGGCGTTGATGAGCCGTTCGCGGGCCGTGATCGTCGTCATGTCGCTCCTTCGTCGGTTGACAGCATGACGGACTGCTTGCATGCTAAGCAAGCGCTTAGTGCGTGAGGCATCTGACGGACGTTCGAGCACGAGGTGGCATGACATGAAGCGGATGATCTTCGACGAGGACCACGACGCGTTCCGCGACTCGTGCGCCGCCTTCCTGGCCAAGCACGTCACCCCGAACCTCGAGACGTACCTCGACGACAAGGCGCTGCCGCGCGAGTTCTGGCGCGCTGCGGGCGACGAGGGCTACCTCGGTCTCGAGATCCCCGAGGAGTTCGGCGGCTCCGAGGCCGGCGACTTCCGCTTCAACGCCGTCTGGGCCGAGGAGCTCAGCAAGCTCAACGCGGCCCTCGCCTCGTGCGTCGGCATCCACTCCGACATCGCGGTGCCCTACATCGTCGACCTCGGCACGCAGGAGCAGAAGGAGCGCTGGCTCCCGCGCTGCGCGACCGGCGAGATCGTCACCGCGATCGGCATGACCGAGCCCAGCGGCGGCTCCGACCTCGCAGCGCTCAAGACCACCGCGGTGCGCGACGGCGACGGCTGGGTCATCAACGGGTCCAAGACGTTCATCACCAACGGCTTCTCGGCCGACCTGGTCCTGACGGCGGTGCGCACGTCGCCCGAGAAGGGCGCGAAGGGCATCACGATGTTCGCGCTCGAGGCGACCGACCCCGGCTTCAGCCGCGGCCGCAAGCTCGACAAGGTCGGCCAGGCCGAGGCCGACACCGCCGAGCTGTTCTTCGAGGACGTCCGCGTCGGCGACGACCGCATCATCGGCGAGGTCGACCGCGGCTTCATCTACATGATGGAACGGCTCCCGCAGGAGCGACTCTCGTGCGCCGTGTCGAACGTCGCGCACGCCAAGCAGATCCTGGCCGAGACCGTCCAGTACGCGCACGACCGTCAGGCGTTCAAGCAGTCGATCGGCAGCCTGCAGCACAACAAGTTCCTGCTCGCCGAGCTCGTGACCAAGATCGAGGTCGCCGAGGCGTACGTCGACCAGGCCGTGCTCGCCCACACGTCCGGCGAGGCGACCGCGACCGATGCGGCCAAGGCCAAGTGGTGGTCGTCGGAGATCCAGAACGACGTCCTCGACCACTGCGTGCAGCTGCACGGCGGCTACGGCTTCATGAACGAGTACCGCGTCGCCCGCGCATGGCGCGACGCCCGCGTCAGCAAGATCTGGGCCGGCTCCAACGAGATCATGAAAGAGCTCATCGGCCGCGACCTCGGCTTCTGACCCGACGGTCGGCACCGCCCCTAGACATCGACACGACCCCACCCGAAAGGCACGTCCATGCCCGAAGCAGTCATCGTCTCCACAGCCCGCTCGCCGATCGGCCGCGCCGTCAAGGGATCGCTCAAGGACATGCGTCCTGACGACCTGTCGGTGCAGATGCTCCAGGCCGCCCTCGCGAAGGTCCCGGGCCTCGACCCGCGCGACATCACCGACCTGCACCTGGGCGTCGGCCAGCCCGCCGGCGAGGCCGGTCACAACCTGGCCCGCGTCGTCGCGGTGCTCGCCGGCATGGACCACCTGCCGGGCGTCACGGTGAACCGCTACTGCTCGTCGTCGCTGCAGACCACGCGCATGGCGTTCCACGCGATCAAGGCCGGCGAGGGAGACGTCTACATCTCGGCCGGCGTCGAGACCGTCAGCCGGTTCGCGAACGGCTTCGCCGACCTGCCCGGCTCGGAGAACCCGCTGTTCGCCGACGCCGTCGCCCGCACCGCGAAGCGCGCCGAGGGCGGCGCCGACACGTGGACCGATCCGCGTGAGTCGGGCCAGCTGCCCGACCAGTACATCGCGATGGGCCAGACGGCCGAGAACGTCGCGCAGCACCTCGGCATGAGCCGCCAGGAGCAGGACGAGTTCGCCGTCCGCAGCCAGAACCTGGCCGAGAAGGGCATCGCCGACGGCTTCTGGGCCAAGGACATCACGCCCGTCACGCTGCCCGACGGCACGGTCGTCAGCACCGACGACGGACCGCGCGCCGGCACGACGCTCGAGGGCATCAGCGGCCTCAAGCCCGTGTTCCGTCCCGATGGCACCGTGACCGCGGGCAACGCGTGCCCGCTCAACGACGGCGCCGCGACGGTCGTCGTCATGAGCGACACCAAGGCCAAGGAGCTGGGCCTGACGCCGCTGGCCCGCATCGTGTCGACGGCCGTCACGGGCCTGTCGCCCGAGGTCATGGGCCTCGGCCCCGTCGAGGCCATCCCGGCCGCGCTGCGCAACGCCGGCATGGGCCTGGACGACATCGACCTGTTCGAGATCAACGAGGCCTTCGCCGTGCAGGCATGGGGCTCGGCCAAGGTGCTCGGCATCCCGCTCGACAAGCTCAACGTCAACGGTGGTGCGATCGCCGTGGGCCACCCCTTCGGCATGACCGGCGCGCGCATCACGAGCACGCTGATCAACTCGCTGCAGCACCACGACCAGCAGTTCGGCGTCGAGTCGATGTGCGTCGGCGGCGGCATGGGCATGGCCATGGTCCTCGAGCGGCTCTCCTGATGACGGCCGGCATGCTCCCCTCGGAGGACACGGGACGGTTCACCGGCAAGGTCGCGGTCGTCACGGGCGCGAGCCGGGGCATCGGCCTGGCGATCGCCGAGCGCATCGTCGCCGACGGCGGACGCGTCTGCATCACGGCCCGCAAGGCCGACGCGCTGGCCGAGGCCGTCGAGTCCCTGGGCGGCTCCGAGCACGCGATGTTCGTCGCGGGTGCCGCCGACGACGCGGCGCACCAGGACGAGGTCGTGTCCGCCACGACCGAGGCGTTCGGGCCGATCGACTTCCTCGTCAACAACACCGGCATCAACCCCGCGTACGGGCGCATGATCGACGTCGACCTCGAGGCCGCCAACAAGATCTTCCAGGTCAACGTCGTCGCCGCGATCGCGTGGGCGCAGAAGGTGTACCGGTCGTCGATGGCCGAGCGCGGGGGAGCGATCGTCAACGTCGCGTCCGTCGCGGGCCAGCGCCCGGCGCCCGGCATCGGCGTCTACGGTGCGTCGAAGGCCGCGCTGATCCACGTCACGGAGGAGCTGGCGGTCGAGCTGGGCCCCGACATCCGCGTCAACGCCGTGGCCCCCGCCGTGGTCAAGACCAACTTCGCGAAGGCCCTGTACGAGGGTCGCGAGGACGAGGTCGCGGCGCCGTACCCGCTCAAGCGGCTCGGCGTGCCGTCCGACATCGGGTCGGTCGTGGCGTTCCTGTTGTCGGACGACTCGGCCTGGATGACCGGCCAGACGCTGACGATCGACGGCGGCGTCCTGCTCACCGGCGGCGTCTGACGCCGACGAGTCGCGCACGCCCGCCGACGAGTCACGGAGGCCCGGCGACGAGTCACTCAGGTGACTCGTCNCGACTCGCGAGCGGGCGTGCGTGACTCGCGAGCGGTGGGGGTCAGCTGACGCTGACGGCCGACCACGCGGCCTTGACGGCGGCGACCTCGGTGCTGCTCGCGCCGTAGAGGTCCGTCGCGGCCTGGACGGTGTCGAGCCTGGCCCTGGCGTACGTCTCGGTGCTCGTCATGTAGTGGTCGAGGGCGTTGAACCAGATCTTCGCGGCCTTGTCGCGGCCGATGCCCGCCACGGTCGAGCCGTTGCACGTCGGGCTGCTGCCGTAGGCGCTCTGCCCGCTGCCGTTGGCGAGCAGGAAGAAGAAGTGGTTGCCGACGCCCGACGAGTAGTGCGGGTCGGAGCCGGGGACGGCCGAGCTCCAGCACCGGTAGGACGCGCCGTCCTTGCTGGGGTCGTCCATGTAGCGCAGCGGCGTGCCGTTGCCGTTGATGTCGATCTTCTCGCCGATCAGGAAGTCCGGCGTGTCGGCCGCGCTGTTGGCGTAGAACTCGACCATCGTGCCGAAGATGTCGCTCGTGGCCTCGTTCAGGCCGCCCGCGTCACCGCTGTAGTCCAGGCCCGCCGTGTTCTCGGTGACGCCGTGGGTCATCTCGTGGCCCGCGACGTCGATCGCGACGAGCGGCGCGCGGTTGCCGGAGCCGTCGCCGTACGTCATCTGCGAGCCGTCCCAGAACGCATTGACGTAGTTGCTGCCGTAGTGGACGCGCGAGGGCACGCCGGTGCCGTTGCCGAAGATCCCGTTGCGGCCCTGCACGTTCTTGAAGTAGTCGAACGTCGTCGAGGCGCCGTAGTGCGCGTCGACGGCCGCCGACGCCCGGTCGGTGTAGGAGCCGTTGCCCCACGCGTTGTCGGCGTCCGTGAACGTCGTGCAGGTGCCGGACGTGCGGTTCTTGAGGTCGCAGGTGCGTCCGCTGCCGCGAGTGGCGTCCACCATCGAGTAGCCCGACGAGCCCGTGCTGGTGCTGAGTGGCACGGTGCCGATGAAGATGCCGCGGCCCGTGCCCGACGCCGTGGCGGTGGGGGCGGCCGACGGCGCGGTCGACGCGGCCCCCGAGGTCGCGCCGACCGTGATCGGCGTCAGGATCGTCTCGTCGCTCGACCGGACCGAACCGGTCGACGCGTCGGTGACGACGATGCGGCGGCTCGGCGTCTGGCCGTCGGCCTGGACGCCCGTCACGACCGTGCGGTAGGCGAGGGCCGGGGCCCCGGTGCGGGCGTCGACGACGAGCTGCGCCGACGCTGCGTCGGCGGACGCGGCGGGCGAGGCCGACTCGGCGGTGCGCTGCGCGGCCCCCTTGGCGACGGTCGGGGTCGTCGCGACCTTGACCGTCCGGGCCTGCGCGACGGACGTTCCGGTGACGCGCTCGGCGGACGTCAGGTGGACGACGAGGTCGCCGCCCAGGACGGGCAGGCCCTTGTACGTCCGCGAGAACCGGACGTGCGAGGCGCCGTCGTCCGACGTCGAGGCGCGGGTGACGGCGAACGAGTCGGCGGAGGTGCCGCGGACCTTCGCGGGGTTCTCCTGGATGTAGTCCGTGGCCGCGGTGACGGCGTCGGACGTGGGACTCGTGGCGGCGGTGCCGGATGACGGCGCCGCGACGCCGAGCCCGGCGGCCAGCAGGGTGGTGCCTGCGACGGCAATGACCTTCTTCATGCGTGGTCCTCTCGGTGGGGCAGTAGGCAGGACGCTAGTGATCCCGGCGCGTCCCGTTCATGCCAATCGGGCATGCCCCGGAGGGGGCCACGAGGCCGTGGGGGCCCCGGGCCGTGGCCGCGGCCCGGCGGGCAGGGCCCCGTGGACGTCCTTCCAGGCCCTGTAGACGGGCTGCTTGTCGAGCGTCTCGGCCAGGGTGTCGGCCGTGAACCGCGCGAGCTTGTCGAGGTGCTCGACGAAGGGGTTGTCGCGGTCGACGAGCAGCAGCCGTCGGGTGCGCATGGGGGTGCCGACCAAGGGCTTGAGCACCATGCCGGAGTCGCGGTTGGTGGGCGTGCTGAGCGCGATCGCCTCGCCGGCGCGGATGAGCTCGATCGCATGGCCGTCGCTCAGGTAGTGGCTGATGACAGGGGTGAAGCCGGCCTCGAAGCAGATGCGGGTCATGCAGTCGGCCTCGCGGTCGACGTCGAGCGGTGACATCAGCCACTTCTCGTCGCGCAGCTGCGACAGCTCGAGCTCGGGCCGGTCGGCGAGCGGGTGGTCGGCGGCGAGCAGGACGAAGGCCGGCTCGCAGCCCACGGGCCGCACCCGCAGGCGCGGGTCGAGCGCGAGCTCGTGGCCCACGAACTCGTGGACCACCGCGAAGTCGAGGCGGTGCGAGCTGAGCAGGTCGAGCAGGCCGTCGATGCGGGTCTCGCTCTCGGTGACGATCTCGGTGCTCGGAACGACCGAGCGTAGCCCGCGGATGAGCCCCACGAGGGCATTGCCGAACTTGACGCCGATCCGCACCTGCGCCGGCACGAGGTGGGCCGCGCCACCGACCGAGTCGCCCTGCAGCGAGTCGATGACCGACAGGACGGCGTGGGCCCGGCCGACCACGAGGCGGCCGAGCGGGGTCAGCTCGGCACCCGCCCGCGACCTCTCGAACAGGGGGCCGCCGAGGTGCTCCTCGACGCGCCGCAGCTGACGGGTGAGGGCGGGCTGGGTCGTGCCGAGCGCGGTGGCCGCCCGGGTGATGCTGCCCTCGTCCGCCACGGCCTTGACCATCCGCAGGTGCCTGGTGTCGATCTCCATGTGTAACCCCCGGTTGCATCGTACGACCGGGACGTTTCGGCGTCGTGTCGAGATCGAGGGGCGGTACGTGATCGACTTCTCAGAAAAACATGAGGAATCCCTCGCGTTAAAGTTGAGGAACCCCTCATGTTTTGCGAAGATGGAGGGACCGCCCGTCGATCCAGCGACGGCAGTGACGCCAAAGGGAACCACGTGACCACGTTCGACACCCCGCTCGCCGCCCACCAGTCCTCCGAGCGCCGCAGGGCCTCCGCGCTCGTCGACCGCCTGCTGGCGGGGACGCCCTACGCGATCGCGTTCGGCGGACAGGGGGCCGCGTGGCTGGAGCCCCTGGCCGGGCTCGTCCGTGACTTCGCCCTCGAGGCGGAGCTCGAGGCCCTCGTCGAGCGCGCCGAGGCCCTCCTCGAGCCCGTCGCCCCCGAGCTGGCCCGTGTCGGCGTGACGTTCACGCCGCTGGCATGGGCCGACGTCCTCGCCTCGTCGGAGTCCGCCGACGACGAGGACGCCCCCGAGCTGCCGACCTCCGCGGTGCTGGATACACCCGGAGCGTCGGTGCCCGGCATCCTGCTGGCCCAGCTGGCCGGCCTCCGCGCGCTGCGCCGCCAGGGCGTCGACCCCGAGACGCTCGCGCCGAGCGCCGTCGTCGGCCACTCCCAGGGCTACCTCGCGACGCAGTCGCTGGCCGGCGTCCCGGACGCCGAGCTGCTCGCCGTCGCGCGCCTGATCGGTGCCGCCGCCCAGCTCGTCGGTCGCCGTCGCGGTCTGCTGGGCGACACCATGCTGAGCGTCTCGAACGTCGTCCCGAGCCGCATCGACGAGATCCTCGCCGAGCTGCCGGCGTCGCTGCGCGTCGTGTCGCGCCTGCGCAACGGACGTCGCAGCGTCGTGCTGTCGGGCCCGGCCGAGGGCCTGCGCGTCGTCGAGGCGCGCTTCGACGAGATCGCCGCGGCCGAGAAGGCCGACCGCGACCGCAAGGTCTCGGGCGGCTCGCCGTTCGCGCCCGTCCTCGAGCCGCTGCCGTCGCAGCTCGCGTTCCACCACCCCGACCTGGCCGAGGCCGCCGACCTCGTCGCGACCTGGGCGGCCGCGTGCGGCATCGACGCCGACACGGCCCGCTCGCTGACGATGCGCTCGATCGTCGACCCCGTCGACTGGGTCGCCTCGCTCGAGCACGCGATGGACTCCGGTGCGTCGTGGGTGCTCGACCTGGGCCCCGGCGACCTCGCCGCGCGGCTGTCGGCCCGTGAGCTGCAGGTGCGCGGCGCCTCGGTCGTCGCCACGACGACGCGTCGCGGCCACCGCGAGCTCACCGCCGCCGGTGCCGCCCCGCGGCCGTCGACCCCGTGGTCGGCGTACGAGCCCACCGTCGTGACGCTCGCGGACGGCTCGCTGCACGTCGAGACCCGCTTCACCCGGCTGACGGGCAAGTCGCCCGTGCTGCTGGCGGGCATGACCCCGACGACGGTCGATCCCGCCATCGTGGCGGCCGCCGCCAACGCCGGCTTCTGGGCCGAGCTCGCCGGTGGCGGTCAGGTGACCGAGCAGATCTTCGCCGAGAACGTCGAGCGCCTGGGCGAGCTGCTGACGCCCGGCAGCACGTACCAGTTCAACTCGCTGTTCCTCGACCCGTACCTGTGGAAGCTGCAGCTGGGCCAGAAGCGCCTCGTGCAGCGGGCGCGGGCCGCGGGCTCGCCGGTCGACGGCGTCATCGTCACGGCCGGCATCCCCGAGCTCGACGAGGCCGTCGCCCTGGTCGAGGAGCTCACCGAGGCCGGCATCACGCACGTCGTCTTCAAGCCGGGCACGGTCAAGCAGATCCGCCAGGTCGTCGCGATCGCCAAGGCCGTCGCGCCGACGGCGGTCCACGTCCAGATCGAGGGCGGCAAGGCCGGCGGTCACCACTCGTGGGAGGACCTCGACGAGCTGCTGATCGCGACGTACGGCGACCTGCGCGCGCTCGACAACGTCGTGGTGTGCGTCGGCGGCGGCATCGGCACGCCCGAGGTCGCCGCGGCGTACCTGACGGGCGACTGGGCCGCGCGCCACGGCTTCCCCCGCATGCCGCTCGACGGCGTCCTCGTCGGCACCGCCGCGATGGCGACGCTCGAGGCCACGACCTCGCCGGCCGTCAAGCAGCTGCTGGTCGAGACGACCGGCACCGGCTCCTGGGTCGGCGCCGGCACGGCCAAGGGCGGCATGGCCTCGGGCCGCAGCCAGCTCGGCGCCGACATCCACGAGATCGACAACGCCGCGTCACGCACGGGGCGCCTGCTCGACGAGGTCGCGGGTGACGCCGAGGCGGTCGCCTCGCGCCGCGACGAGATCGTCGAGGCCCTCAATCGCACCGCCAAGCCGTACTTCGGCGACGTCGAGACCATGACGTACGGCCGGTGGCTCGCGCGCTTCCTCGAGCTGTCGGGCACGCCCGAGTGGCTCGACGTGACGCTGCGCAACCGCTTCGTCGCGATGCTCCAGCGCGCCGAGGCGCGCCTGAACGAGGCCGACCGCGGCCCCATCGGGACGCTGTTCGGCGACGCCTCCACGGTGGACGACGGCGCCGCCGCGCTGCAGCGTCTGCGCGACGCCTACCCGGCCGCCGACGACGTCGTGCTGCACCCGGCCGACGTGCTGTTCTTCGTCGACCAGTGCCGCACGCCCGGCAAGCCCGTCAACTTCGTGCCGGTCCTCGACCAGGACGTGCGCCGCTGGTGGCGCTCGGACTCGCTGTGGCAGGCGCACGACGCCCGCTACACCGCCGACGAGGTCTGCATCATCCCCGGGACCCTCGCGGTCGCCGGCATCGACCGCGTCGACGAGCCCGTCGCCGAGCTGCTGCGCCGCTTCGAGGACGCCGCGATCGACGGTCTGCTCGCCTCCGGCCGCTCGCCGCAGCGCGTGGCGGGGCGCCGCCGCGTCGACGACGACGCCGCCGAGGCGCTGTCGCTCGTCCTCGCCGCGACCGACCTGGTCTGGGCCGGCCGTACGGTCCGCAACCCCGTCCACCGCCTCGGGGCCGGCTGGGTCGTCGTCGACCCGCAGCGCGCCGAGCACCCCGAGACGGGCGCCACGCTCGTGCAGGTCTCGTCCGACGTCGCCGAGCTGACCGTGCCGATGGCGCGTCCGCTGACGCTGCGCATCGCGGTCGACCGCTCGGTCCTCATCGGTGCGGCACCCGTCGTCACGACCGACGCCGCAGCCGAGGCCATGGGCGCGCTCGTCGTCGGCGCCGCGGGCGGCACCGTCCCCTCCGTCACCGCCGGTCGCGCGTCCGTCACGGTCGAGTGGGACCCCGACCTGGTCGCCGACCACGCCGGCGTCACCGGCGGCTCCGTGCCGACGCACCCCGTGCCCGACGTGCTCGTGGGTCTCGCGTGGCCGTCCGTCTTCGCCGTGCTCGGCGACGCGTCCACCGCCGACGGCACGCCCGTCATCGAGGGCATGCTCGACCTGGTGCACCTCGACCACGCGATCCGCCTGACCGGCGCGCTGCCGCTCGCGCCGACGCAGCTCACGATCTCGTCGGTCCTGGACTCGATCGAGGACACCGACTTCGGCCGGGTCGTCGCGGTCGACGTGACCGTGACCTCGGCGAGCGGCGACGTCGCGACCCTGCGCGAGCGGTTCGCGATCCGCGGACGCACGGGCGCCGGCCAGCTGGCCGACCCCGAGCGCGCCGGCGGCTCACTCGGCGACGACGTCCACGACACCCCCCGCAAGGGACGTGCCTCGGCCTCGCTCGTGGCGCCGACCGACCTGCGCGCCTTCGCCGCGGTGACGGGCGACCACAACCCGATCCACACCAGCGTCGCCGCGGCACGTCTGGCCGGCCTGGGCGCCCCGATCGTCCACGGCATGTGGATCTCGGCCGCCGCGCAGCAGGTGCTCGCCGTCGGCGGCACCGGCACGCGCCGCATCACGGGCTGGACGACCCGCTTCATGTCGCCCCTGGCCCCGGGGGCCCCGGTCGCCGTGCAGGCCGACCGGGTCGGCCTCGACGCCGGCGCCGAGGTCGTCGACGTCACGGTGCGCTCCGGCGGCGACGTGGTCATGTCGGCCACGGCGCGTCTCGAGGCCCCGCGGACGGCGTACGCCTTCCCGGGCCAGGGCATCCAGCACCCCGGCATGGGCATGGCGGCCTACCAGCGCTCGAAGGCCGCCCGCGAGATCTGGGACCGCGCCGACGCGCACACCCGCGAGGCCCTCGGCTTCTCGATCCTCACGGTCGTCCGCGACAACCCGACGACGCTCGTCACCCGCGGCGTCACGCACAAGCACCCCGACGGCGTCCTGTTCCTGACGCAGTTCACACAGGTCGCGATGGCGGTGCTCGGCGCCGCCCAGATGGCCGAGCTGCGCGAGTCGGGATCGTTCGTCGAGGGATCGGTCCTCGCCGGCCAC
The DNA here is from genome assembly GCF_001426485.1 of Aeromicrobium sp. Root472D3. Taxonomy (GTDB): domain Bacteria; phylum Actinomycetota; class Actinomycetes; order Propionibacteriales; family Nocardioidaceae; genus Aeromicrobium. The sequence continues at coordinate 348,832 of NZ_LMET01000002.1, forward strand.
TCCGTCGGCGAGTACAACGCGCTCGCCGCGGTGTCGGGCGTCATCCCGCTCGAGGCCGTCGTCGAGGTCGTGTTCCAGCGCGGCTCGGTCATGCACGGCCTGGTGCCGCGCGACGCCGCCGGCCGCAGCGACTACCGCCTGGCCGCGATCCGTCCGTCGCAGATCGGTCTGACCGACGCCGACGTCACGGCCTTCGTCGACGGCATCGCCGACAGCACGGGCGAGTTCCTGCAGATCGTGAACTACAACCTGAAGGACTCGCAGTACGCGATCGCCGGCACCGTCGCGGGCCTGGAGGTGCTCGAGACCGAGGTCAACCGGCGCCGCGCCGAGTTCGGCGGCAAGGGTGCGTTCATCCTCGTGCCGGGCATCGACGTCCCGTTCCACTCCACGGTCCTGCACGGCGGCGTGCCGGACTTCCGCGACCGGCTGCGCGAGCTGCTGCCCGCGACGATCGACCCGACGATCCTCGAGGGTCGGTACGTGCCGAACCTCGTGCCGCGGCCGTTCACGCTCGACCGCGCGTTCCTGCAGGAGATCGCCGACCTGGTCCCGTCCGAGCCCCTCGACGAGGTGCTGGCCGACTACGACGCGTGGATCGCGCGCCCCGGCGAGCTGTGCCGCGTCGTGCTGATCGAGCTGCTGGCCTGGCAGTTCGCCAGCCCGGTGCGCTGGATCGAGACGCAGGACCTGTTCTTCACCTCGGTCGCCGAGGGTGGCCTCGGTGTCGAGCGGTTCGTCGAGATCGGCGTCGGGCAGTCCCCGACCGTCGCGAACCTCGCGTCGTCGACGCTCAAGCTGCCGGGTCGCTTCGGCCCCGCGGTGCAGGTGCTCAACTTCGAGCGCGACAACGCCGCGGTCTTCTCGACCGACGAGGAGCAGGCCCCCGTCGAGGACGAGGCGCCCGCCGCGCCGGTCGAGGACGCCTCCGCGTCCGCCCCGTCCGCCGCTCCGGCCGCCGCGTCGGCGCCCACGAGCAGCGGCCCGCGTCCCGCCGACCTGACGTACGACGCGTCCGACGCCACCCAGCTGCTCATCGCCTGGTGGACCAAGATGCGTCTCGACCAGATCGGTGCCGCCGACTCGATCGAGTCGCTGTGCGACGGCGCGTCGTCGCGCCGCAACCAGCTGCTGGTCGACCTGGGCGGCGAGCTGGGGCTCGGCGCCATCGACGGTGCCGCCGACGCCGACATCCCCGCGCTGTCGGCACAGGTCAAGGGCCTGGCCCGCGGCTACAAGCCGTTCGGCCCGGTGCTGACCGAGGCGATCGGTGACCACCTCAAGAAGGTGCTCGGCCCGACGGGCAGGCGCCAGGCCGCGATCTCCGAGCGCGTCACCGACGTGTGGCAGCTCGGCGCCGGCTGGGCGAGCCACGTGCTCGCCGAGCTCGCGATGTCGAGCCGTGACGGCTCGAGCGTCCGGGGCGGCGAGTTCGGCTCGCTGACCTCGATCGCGTCGGCCGCTGACGTCGACGCCGCGGTCGACGCGAGCGTCCAGGCCGTCGCCGCACGCCACGGCGTCAGCGTCGCGCTGCCGTCGACCGGCGGGGGAGAGGCCACGATCGACGCGGCGGCCCTCGGTGAGTTCACGGCGCAGATCACGGGCCCCGACGGCGTCCTCGCCTCCTCGGCGCGCCTCGTGCTCGACCAGCTGGGACTCTCGGCGGTGCCGACGGTCGTCGAGCCCGACGCCGCCGACGCCGAGGTGCTCGCACGCGTCGAGTCCGAGCTCGGCAGCGACTGGGCCAAGCTCACCGCCCCGGCGTTCGACCCCCTCAAGGCGGTCGTGTTCGACGACCGCTGGGCCTCGGCCCGCGAGGACCTCGCACGCCTGGCCGTCGGCCGGACCGTCGACGCCTCGTTCGTGGGCGCCGGTGCGGTCGTGTCGGCCCAGGCCACGTGGTGGGCCGGTCACGTCGACGACGTCGACCTGGCCGAGCGCTTCCGGTCGATCGCCCGCGACGCGCTCGCGTCGACGGCCGGTCAGTGGTCGGACGACCTCGCGGTGGTGACGGGTGCGAGCAAGGGCTCGATCGCCGCCGGCGTGACGGCGCAGCTGCTCGCCGGGGGCGCCACGGTCGTCGCCACGACGTCCGGGCTCGACGCCCGCAAGCTGGCCTTCTTCAAGGACCTCTACCGGACGCACGCCGTCCACGGGGCAGCCCTGTGGGTCGTGCCGGCCAACATGGCGTCGTTCGCCGACGTCGACGCGCTCGTCGCGTGGATCAACGGCGAGCAGACGCAGACGCGGGCCGGTGCCACGACGGTGCTCAAGCCCGCGATGACGCCGACGCTGCTGTTCCCGTTCGCGGCCGGACGGGTCGCCGGTGACCTCACCGACGCCGGCAGCCGCACCGAGGTCGACATGCGCATCCTGCTGTGGTCGGTCGAGCGCCTCATCGGCGCGATGTCGGCGCACGGCCAGGACCACGACATCGACGCGAAGCTGCACGTCGTCCTGCCCGGCTCGCCCAACCGCGGCATGTTCGGCGGCGACGGCGGCTACGGCGAGGCCAAGGCGTCGCTCGACGCACTGGTCTCGCGCTGGTCGGCCGAGCGCACGTGGGGCGAGCGCGTGACGCTGGCCCACGCGATCATCGGATGGGTGCGCGGCACCGGGCTGATGGGCGCCAACGACCCGCTGGTCGAGGCCGTCGAGGCCGCGGGCGTCCGCACCTGGACGCCGTACGACATGGCGGCCGCGCTGCTCGCGACGTGCGAGCCCGCGGCGCGCACCGCCGCGCTGACCGAGCCCCTGACGATCGACCTGACGGGCGGCCTCGGCGGCACGACGATCGACATGAAGGCGCTCGCCGAGGGCATCGGGCGTCCGGTGGCCGCCGCGCAGGACGACACCGCCACCATCACGGCGCTCGCCCCGTCGCCGGCGCAGCTCGACCGCGTCGAGCAGCTGGACTGGGCCCCCGTCGACACGCGCCCCGAGGACCTCGTGGTCATCGTCGGCGCCGGCGAGCTCGGCCCGTACGGCTCGGCCCGCACGCGGTTCGAGGTCGAGGTGTCCGACGAGCTGTCGGCCGCCGGCGTCCTCGAGCTCGCCTGGTCGACCGGCCTGGTCAGCTGGGACGAGCAGGGCGGCGGCTGGTTCGACACCGCGACGTCCGAGGCGGTCGACGAGGCCGACCTCGTCGAGCGGTACGAGGAGACGGTCCGCGAGGCCGTCGGCATCCGCCGCTACGTCGACGAGGGCGCGATGGTCGACAACACGGCCCCGCTGCTGACGTCGGTGTACCTCGACCAGGACCTGTCGTTCACGGTCGGCACCGAGGCCGAGGCGCGTGCCCTGCGCGACGCCGATCCCGAGCGCACCGTCATCTCCGCCACGGCGGACGGCGACTGGACCGTGACCCGCAAGGCCGGCACCGAGATCCGCGTGCCGCGCCGGATGAAGCTCACCCGCACGGTCGGCGGGCAGATCCCGACGGGCTTCGACCCGACGGTGTGGGGCGTCCCGGCCGAGATGGTCGAGTCGATCGACCGCGTCGCGCTCTGGAACCTGATCTGCACCGTCGACGCGTTCCTGTCGAGCGGCTTCACGCCGTCCGAGCTCATGAAGTGGGTCCACCCCGCGCTCGTGGCCAACACGCAGGGCACCGGCATGGGCGGCATGCAGTCGATGCAGTCGCTGTACATCGACACGCTGCTGGGCGAGAGCAAGGCCAACGACATCCTGCAGGAGGCGCTGCCGAACGTCATCGCGGCGCACGTCGTGCAGTCGTACGTCGGCTCGTACGGTGCGATGGTGCACCCTGTCGCGGCCTGCGCCACGACGGCCGTCTCGGTCGAGGAGGGTGTCGACAAGATCCGGCTCGGCAAGGCGGAGTTCGTCGTGTCGGGCGGCTTCGACGACCTGAGCATCGAGGGCATCGTCGGCTTCGCGGACATGTCGGCCACCGCCGACTCGGCCGCGATGAGCGCCAAGGGGCTCGAGGACCGCTACTTCAGCCGCGGCAACGACCGTCGCTACGGCGGCTTCGTCGAGTCGCAGGGCGGCGGCACGATCCTGCTGGCGCGCGGTGACGTGGCGGCCCGCATGGGTCTGCCCGTCCTCGGTGTCGTGGCGTACGCCGGCTCGTTCGCCGACGGCGTCCACACCTCGATCCCGGCGCCCGGCATCGGTGCGCTGGCGGCGGGCCTCGGCGGACGTCGCTCGGCGCTGGCGCGCGGTCTGGCGTCGGTGGGCCTGACGGCCGACGACGTCGCGGTGCTGTCGAAGCACGACACGTCGACGGGCGTCAACGAGCGCAACGAGTCGGAGCTGCACGAGCGGCTCGCGGCGGCGATCGGCCGCAGCGACGGCAACCCGCTGTTCGTCGTGTCGCAGAAGACGTTGACGGGGCACGCCAAGGGAGGTGCGGCGGCGTTCCAGATCATCGGGCTGTGCCAGGTGCTGACCGGCGGCGTCGTGCCGCCCAACCGCAGCCTCGACTGCGTCATGGACGACCTCGCCGAGCACGAGCACCTCGTGTGGCTGCGGGAGCCGCTCGCGACGGGTCAGCTCAAGGCCGGTCTGGTCACGAGCCTCGGCTTCGGGCACGTCGCCGGACTGCTCGCGATCGTCCACCCGCAGGGCTTCGTCGCGACGTTGTCGGACGACGAGCGCGACGCGTACCTGGCGCGGGCCGAGGAGCGTCTGATCGAGGGCCGCATGCGGCTCGTCCGGGCGATGTACGGCGGCGACCCGCTGTACTCGCGTCCGGGCGACCGCCGACTGGGCTCGGCCGGCGTGCGCACGCGGGAGGCGGGCATGCTGCTCGACCCGGCGGCGCGCCTCGGCGACGACGGCGCCTACTTCGGGGCTGCCTGCGAGTGACGGTCGTCGGGGTCGGGGTCGACCTGGTCCACGTGCCGTCGTTCGTGGACCAGCTCGACCAGCCCGGCACGCGCTTCGAGGGGGTCTTCCTGCCCGGTGAGCTGCGCGACGCCCGGGGTCGCACGACCGACCCCGGGCGCCACCTCGCGGCCCGCTGGGCGGCCAAGGAGGCCGTCGTCAAGGCGTGGTCGGCGTCGATGCACGGGGAGGCGCCCGTGGCGTCCGAGCACGTCCACCACCTGATCGAGCTCGTCGCCGATGCCTGGGGACGTCCGCGCGTCCGCCTGCACGGCGAGGTGGCCCGCCACCTGGCCGGCCACTCGCTCGAGGTCTCGCTGAGCCACGACGGCGACTACGCGATCGCCTACGTCGTCCTGTCGCGCTGACCCCGCCCCCTCGCGGACGCGGATTACCACGGGACCGTGGTAAACCGCGTCCCCCCGGGGCAGGTATTCCTCGGGGAGTTGCGCGTGCCCCCGGGCGGACGTCAGACGATCGTGGTGCGGTTGCGCGAGTGGAGTCGCCGCGACTGCGCCCGACCCTGGTTGATGCGCATCGCCGTGGCGGTGCCCTTCGCACCGCCGAGGTCGGCCCAACCCCACCTGCTCATGCCCAGGGACTCGGCTCGAACTGCGTCCTCGCGCCACTTCTCGTCGGTGAGCACCCGGCCCACGTCCGTGGCGTGGGGGTTGAGCCGGCCGTACTTCACGAGTCCGTCGAACTCACCGGTGTGGTGGTCGTCGATCCAGGCGAAGTCGACCCGTGCCACCAGCACGCCACCGGACGTCACGACCTCCCACTGCAGCTCGGGACGGGGGACGCCGTTGCTCCACATCATGAACAGCGAGCGCACCTCGCCGACGGACTCGAGGCGGGGGTCGGCCAACCGGATCGACATCCGGGCGTTCCTCATGCCGGGCCAGTGCTTGAACCTGTGTCCGTCGGCTTCCAGCTCCTCGCGCGAGATCCCGAGATCGCGCATGGCCGAGGTGGCCAGGACCATGCCGCCCTCGATCCCCAGCAGACTGCAGGACTCGAAGACCGCCCGGCGCGGCTCGATGACCTGGCGGCCGTCCACCTGCACGATGTCGTCCTCGACGTCGATAGAGCCCTCGTGATAAACGACGCCGGCTTCCGTTCGCCCGCGCCGGCCGTCGAGGACGGAGACGTGCACGGTGGTGAGGTCGGCACCCCACAGGTCGTGCCCGTGCAGTGCTGACGCGGACTGGTGCGTGGCGACCACGGCGGGCCCGAGCTTGTCGAGAACGGATCGGGTCAGCGTTGCGAGACGTTCGGACGCGGACAGGAGGTCCCACACCGAGGCGAACACGTAGGTGCCGTGACGGACGCGACGCAGGACGCCGGCGCGGGTGGCCTGCCGGATGGCGGAGTCGCGGTAGCCGAGGTCGTTGAGCTGGTGACGCAGGAGGTAGCCGCCGTTGGCGTCCGCGATGCAGAGGAGATCGTCCATGTCGCCACGGTGGTGGCTCCTGCGCGTCGGCGAGCCCCCCTCGCGACGACCTGTGGACGAGATGAGGTGGCGTGACGACGGTGGACAACCCCCTGTGCCCGGGGCACGTTGCGTCCGCCCTGGAAAGACTTGCCCCGGGCGGACGGGGTTTACGACGGGACCGTGGTAAACCGTGTGGGGTGGGGCGGGAAGGGTCAGCCGTGCTCGGCGCTGAGGAGGTAGGACGCCAGCAGGCGCTTGAGCTCGATGATCGACTCGCTGTGCTCCTGGCCGTCGCGGATCGAGAAGTTGAGCATCGAATACGCGACGTGCACCAGCACCTCGGCCATGATGGTGCGGCGCTCGCGGGGGGTGCCCGGCGTCAGGGGCGCCAGGGCCCGCGCGACCTCGAAGGCCAGCTCGCGCTCCGTGACGGCGGCGGTGGCGCGCGTCGCGGGCGTCGACTGCACCGCGAGCCACACCGCGCGGCGAGACGGGTCGCGCACCCACAGGGCCGCCAGGTGGTCGACCAGGCGGTCGAGGAACTTGAGCCAGTCGAGCGTCGGGATGGCCTCGGCGAACGACCACAGCTCGCGCCGCACCGCGACGGCGTCGACGCGGTCGAGCTCGCACACGATGACGTACTTGTTCTGGAAGAACTGGTACAGCGTGCCGATCGGCAGCCCCGCCCGCGACGCGACCTCCTCGCACGTGAACGACTCGAACCCGACCTCGAGCAGGAGCTCGCGCGACACCAGGAGCAGGTGGTCGAACTTCTTGTGGCTCCGCTCCTGCGTCGGGCGGCGCCGGGGTTCGAGGATCTCGGCCGTCACGCGCGCCACCCTAGCGTGAAGCGGCGAGACCTGCCTCGATCAACGGGCCGATCGCGTCACCGATGCCGTCGAAGCCGCTGCCGACCGTCTGGCCGTGCGCGTGACGGTAGTGGATGCCCTCGAGGATCACCGCGAGCTTGAAGTACGCGAGCGACAGGTGGTACCCCATGTCGCTGACGTCGCGTCCGGAACCGGCCGAGTAGCGGGCGATGACGGCGTCGCGGTCGAGGAAGCCGGGGGCGTTGGCGGCATCGGTGACGAGGGCGCCGGAGCCGGGGTTGAGCTCGGCCAGGCCCTGGTAGGCCAGCATGAGGGCGACGTCCGACAACGGGTCGCCGAGCGTGCTCATCTCCCAGTCGAGCACCGCGGTGATGCGGTCGTCCAGCACCAACGCGTTGTCGAGCCGGTAGTCGCCGTGGACGATCGTGCCCTCGCCGCTCTCGGGCACCCCCGCGTCGAGGTGGGCGACGAGCTCGTCCATGCCGGGCAGCTCGCGGCTCGTCGACGCCGCGAGCTGCTTCTTCCAGCGCGACACCTGCCGTCCGATGTAGCCGTCGGGCCGGCCGAACTCGCCGAGCCCCACGGCGCGGTAGTCGACGGCGTGCAGGTCGACGAGCGTGTCGACGAGGCGCTCGCTGATCAGGCGGGTGCGCTCGGGGCCGAGCGGCTCGAGCTGCGACGCGCGGCTGTAGGGGGTGCCCTCCACACGCTCCATGACGTAGAACGGCGCGCCGATGACGTCGACGTCGTCGCACAGGGCGACCATCGCCGGCACCGGCACGGGGGTCGACGTCAGCGCCGCCATGACGCGGTGCTCGCGCGACATGTCGTGGGCCGTCGCGAGCACGTGCCCCAGGGGCGGACGCCGCACGACGTACTCGTGCGTGCCGTCGGTGACCAGGTAGGTCAGGTTGGACTTGCCGCCGGTGATCAGCGACGCCTCGAACGGTCCGGCGACGGCGTCGGCCGAGGCGCTCGCCAGCCAGTCGGCGACGGCGCGCGTGTCCAGCCCCTGGGGGTCGGTGCTCATGGTGTCGTCAGTCCTTCGGTCCGCCGGCGACGTAGATGACCTGGCCCGACACGAAGCCGGCGCCCTCGCTGACGAGGAACGACGCCGTGTGGGCGATGTCCTCGGGCTGGCCGACGCGCTGGACGGGGATCTGGTCGGCGCTGAACTTGATGAAGTCGTCGAAGTCGACCTTCATGCGGGCGGCGGTCGCGGCCGTCATGTCGGTCTGGATGAAGCCCGGTGCGATCGCGTTGGCCGTGACGCCGAACTTGCCGAGCTCGATCGCGAGGGTCTTGGTGAAGCCCTGCAGCCCGGCCTTGGCGGCGGAGTAGTTGGCCTGGCCGCGGTTGCCCAGCGCCGACGTGCTCGACAGGTTGACGACGCGTCCGTAGCCCGCCTCGGTCATGTGCTTCTGGGCGTACTTCGTCATGAGGAACGAGCCGCGCAGGTGCACGCCCATCACGAGGTCCCAGTCCTCGACCGTCATCTTGAACAGCAGGTTGTCGCGCAGGATGCCGGCGTTGTTGACCAGGACGGTCGGGGCGCCGAGCTCGGCGGCGATGCGGTCGATCGCGGCCTTGACCTGCTCCTCGTCGCTGACGTCGGCGCCGACGGCCAGGGCGCTGCCGCCGGCCGCCGTGATGGCGTCGACGGTGGACGCGCACGCGGACTCGTCGAGGTCGACGACGGCGACCTTGAAGCCGTCGGAGGCGAGGCGCTGGGCGACGGCCGCGCCGATGCCGCGGGCGGCTCCGGTCACGATCGCGGTACGGGATTCGGTCACGGTGTTCTCCTCGGGGCCATGTGTTCTAAGCGCTTGCTTAGTCAGGACTCCAGCACGTTATCGCACCGATGGGGGAGTGCGCGAGATCACCGGGCGACACGTCCGAGGAATATGAGGGGTTCCTCATCTTTGTGTATAGTTGAGGAAAACCTCATGTTCTAGGAGTCGATGTGCCGAAGCTCGATCGTCCGGTCGCCGCCCCGCCGGCCGAACCGCAGGCGCTGCCCGACCAGCGCAGCGTGCTCGCCGACCGCCGCGCCAGCCGCTTCGCCCGGGTCGAGCCCAAGGGCAAGCGCGTCTTCACGGCCCGCGAGCGCGCCGAGATGCTCGTCGACCCGGGCTCGTTCGTCGAGATGACGCCGATGCGCTCGGCGTCCCCCGGCGCCGGCAGCGGCGTCGTCTCGGGCTGGGGCACGACCGACGGTCACTCGGTCGTCGTCGTCTCGCACGACGCCGCCGTCGCCTCGGGGGCGATCGGCGCCGTCATGGCCGAGGCGATCCAGAAGGCTCAGCGCTTCGCGATCGACAAGGGCTACCCGATCGTCTACATCAACGACTCGGGCGGAGCCCGCATCCACGACGGCATCTTCGCGCTGCACGGCTGCGGCGGGATCTTCGCGCTGAACATCGAGGCGCAGAGCCGCATCCCACAGATCTCGCTGATCCTCGGCCCGTGCGCCGGTGCCGCGGCGTACTCCCCGGCGCTCACGGACTGGACGATCATGGTCAAGGAGCAGGGGCAGATGTTCCTGACCGGGCCCGACATCGTCAAGGCCGCGACGGGAGAGGACGCCTCGGCCGAGGACATCGGCGGCTCCGCGCTGCACACCAAGGTCAGCGGCGTGGCCCACCTCGAGGTCGACAGCGAGGAGGACGCCTTCGACGCGACCCGCCTGCTGCTGTCGTTCCTGCCGACGCACAAGGGCGGTGCGCAGAAGCGCCACGACCCCGTGCCGGCCAACCCGCACTCCGTCGCGGCGCTGCCGACCCTGGTGCCCGAGAAGTCCAGCATCGTGTTCGACATGAACAAGCTGCTCGACGGCGTGCTCGACAACGGCGCCCGCCTCGAGCTGATGCCCGAGCACGCCCCCAGCATCCTGACGCTGTTCGCGCGGATCGACGGTCACGCCGTCGGCGTCCTGGCCAACCAGCCCAACGCGCGCGGCGGCATCCTCGACTCGAAGGCGTCGGTCAAGGCCGCCCGCTTCGTCGAGTTCTGCGGGCGCTTCGACCTGCCGGTGCTCACGTTCGTCGACGTGCCCGGCTTCCTGCCCGGCACCGTCGAGGAGGGGCGAGGCGTCATCACGCATGGCGCCAAGCTCCTCAAGGCGTACGTCGACACCAAGAGCCCCAAGCTCACGGTCGTCGTCCGCAAGTCGTACGGCGGCGCGTACATCGCGATGGGGTCGGCGTCGCTCGGGGCCCACGCCAACTGGGCGTGGGCCAACTCCGAGATCGCCGTGATGGGTCCTGGCGGCGCCGTCGCGCTGCTGCACCGTCGCGCGCTCAAGGAGGCCGAGGAGCCGACGGTCCTGCGCGACGAGCTCGCCGCGGTCTACCGCGAGGAGGTCGCCCGGCCGTACCTGGCCGCGGAGGCCGGCATCGTCGACGACGTCATCCTCCCGGAGGAAACCCGCGACCGCATGGTCGCCGCGCTGCGCATGCTGACGCACGGGTCGGAGGCATGATGCACCTCGCCCGCGCGGAGATCGTGTCGAACGTCTGGAAGATCGAGGCCCGCGAGGGCGACCAGGTCGGTCCCGGTGACGTCCTGGCGGTGCTGGAGTCCATGAAGATGGAGATCCCGCTCGTCGCGACCGTCAACGGCCACGTCAGCAGGATCCTGGTCGAGCTCGGCCAGATCGTGCAGGAGGGCGACCCGATCGTCGAGATCGACGAGACCGCCGGCGCCTGACCGTCCGGACCCCGTCTGACATCATCGGCGGCGTGCACGAACACCTCGTCCCCATGCGCTGGGCTGACCTCGACTCGCTGCAGCACGTCAACAACGTCGTCTACCTGGCCTACGCCGCCGAGGGACGCGCCGCGATGGTCGCCGACGGTGCCCTCGCACCGGGCCTGACCCCCGTCACGATGACGGTGCGGTTCCTGCGGCCGCTGCGCCTCGGACGTCGTCCCGTCCTGGTGGCCGGCACGGTCGACGGCGACGACGTCGTGCAGCAGATCGCGCTCGACGGCGACGCCGGCCGGACGGTCTTCGCCGAGGTCACGACGACGATGGGCCGGCGCGCCGCGGCCGATATGCACCCCGACGTCGCGACCCTGCCGATGAGCCTGCGCCGCGACGACCTCGACGCCGACGGAGCCGCGACCGCCACCAAGGTCTTCGAGCTGTTCCAGGAGACCCGCGTGCTGCACATCTCGTCGCTGCTCGCCACGATGCGACCCGGACGGTTCGTCGTCGGCACGTCGTCCGTGACGTTCCGCGACGACATCCGATGGCGCCCGGAGCCGTTGCGGACGTCCGCGTGGATCAGTCGCGTCGGCAACGGGTCGTTCGAGATGCGCTCCGAGCTGTCGGACGGCACCGGGGTGCTGGCCGACTCGACCACGACGCTCGTGGGCTTCGACCCCGCCAGCCAGACGGCCAAGACCTTCGACGACGCCGAGCGCGACCAGCTGCGCACGCTGATCCCCTAGACCCGGGCTGCTGCGGGTCTACGCGGAGTTCACCATGAACTGCGCCGCGTGCTGGGCGTAGGCCCAGAACTGCGCGTCGTGCTCGGGGGAGAGGTGCGCCGCGTCGAGGCCCGCGCGGAAGTGGTGCAGCCAGGCGTCGCGCGCCTCCGGCGTGACCGCGAACGGGGCGTGCCGCATGCGCAGGCGCGGGTGGCCGCGCTGCTCGGAGTACGTCGTCGGGCCTCCCCAGTACTGCTCGAGGAACATCGTGAACCGGTGGGCCGCCGGCCCGAGGTCCTCCTCGGGGTAGAGGGGGCGCAGCACCTCGTCGCCGGCGACGCCGTCGTAGAAGGTGTCGACGACGAGCTTGATGGTGTCGTGCCCGCCGATGGCGTCGTAGAACGTCTGCTGGGTCTGCTCGGTCATGACCTCTCCTGGATCGTGGTCACGGGGAACGTCGTCGGCATCGTGATGCCGGCGCGGTCGAACTCGGCCTTGATGCGCTGGCGCATCGCACGGGCCACGAGCCACTGCTGGGCGGGCGCCGTCTTCAGGACGACGCGCACGACGACGCCGTCCTTGTCGAACCGCTCGACGCCCCAGACCTCGGGCGCCTCGATGATGACGTCGTGGAACTGCTCGTTCTCGTACGTCGTCGTCGCGACCTCCTGCAGGATGCGCTGCACCTGGTCGAGGTCGGCGTCGTACGAGACCGTGACGTCGAGGACCGTCCGGGCCCAGTTCTGGCTCTGGTTGCCGACGCGCAGGATCTCGCCGTTGCGGACGTACCAGACCGTGCCGTTGACGTCGCGCAGCCGCGTGATGCGCAGGCTCACGGCCTCGACGGTGCCGGTGGCCTCGCCGAGGTCGACGGTGTCGCCGACGCCGTACTGGTCCTCGAGGATCATGAAGATGCCCGACAGGAAGTCCTTGACGAGGTTCTGCGCACCGAAGCCGAGGGCCACGCCGACGATGCCGGCGCTCGCGATGATCGGGGCGATGTCGATCCCGAACGTCGACAGCGTCGTGACGACCACGACGGCCAGGATGATGCCGGTGCTGATGCTCTTGAGCAGCGATCCCATGGTCTCGGTGCGCTGCTGGCGCCGGGCGTGGTTGGCGGGCTTGAGCCCGTCGAGGAACTCGCCGGCGCGGCTGTCGGCGATGAAGCCGGGCACGTTGCCGCGTCCCGCGCGGTGGACGAGCCGGTCGACCGCGCGGTTGATGAACCAGCGCAGCACCAAGCCGATGACGATGATGAGCAGGATCCTGCCGGGGACGGCGACGAACCAGTCGTAGGCCTTGCCCTCCGGCAGGTTCCAGTTGATGTCGAGGTCAGGCATTCCTCCACCCTACGGGTGGATACGATGGAGCCATGAAGACTCCTGCTCGCGTGCTCGGACTCGTGCTCGCCACCGTCGTGACGTTCATCGCCGGCTCGGGCGCTGCCTTCGCCGACGCCCCCACGGGCGGCGCCTGGCCGGAGGGCGAGGGCAGGAGCGCCCTCGACACCATCATCCTGTTCGGCGGCGGCACGGTCGGCCTGTTCATCGTCGTCGCGCTGTTCGGCCTGCTGACGGCCCGCAACAACTACGTCCCCCCGGCACCGAGCACCGAGCTCGAGCCCGTGGGCGACCACCGCCCCGCGCACCACTGACGGCACGCGGGGCCGTGCCGGCCTGACGTCGTCCTTCGTCAGCGCGGCGCCATGCGCAGCGCGCCGTCCATGCGGATCGTCTCGCCGTTGAGGTAGTCGTGGTCGACGATCATGGCCACGAGCCTCGCGTACTCGGCGGGTTCGCAGAGCCGCTGCGGGAACGGCACCCCCGCCGCGAGACCCGCGCGGAACTCGTCACTGACCGTCGCGAGCATCGGCGTGTTCACGATGCCGGGCGCGATCGTGCACACGCGGATGCCGTGCTGGGCCAGGTCGCGGGCCGCGGGCAGCGTCATGCCGACGATGCCGCCCTTCGACGACGCGTAGGCGACCTGGCCGATCTGCCCGTCGTACGCCGCGATCGAGGCGGTGTTGACGATCACGCCGCGCTGGCCGTCCGCATCGGGCTCGGTCCGCGCGATCGCCTCGGCGGCGAGCGCCAGCACCGTGAAGCTGCCGACCAGGTTGACGTGGACGATCTTGGCGTAGAGCGCGAGGTCGTGGACGCCCTTGCGGCCGAGGATGCGTGCCGACGGGCCGATGCCCGCGCAGTTGACGACGGTGCGCAGGGGCAGGGTCTCGGACGCCGTCGCGACGGCCGCGCGCACCTGCTGCTCGTCGGTGACGTCGGCGGCCAGATAGGTGACGCCGTCGACGGCGGGCGCGTCGTCGATCGAGCCCGGCAGGTCGATCGCGAAGACCGACGCGCCGAGCGAGGCGAGGTGGGCGGCGGTCGCGGCGCCGAGGCCGGAGGCCCCGCCGGTCACGATCGCGGAGGTGTCGTCGAGCTGCATGGTTCTCCTTGGGTGGTGGGTGTCAGCGGGCGAGGTCGCGGCTGATGACGAGCCGCTGGATCTGGTTGGTGCCCTCGAAGATCTGCATGACCTTGGCCTCGCGCATGAAGCGCTCGACCGGGAAGTCCTTGGTGTAGCCCGCCCCGCCGAGCACCTGGACGGCGTCGGTCGTGACCTTCATGGCGTTGTCGGTGCACACGAGCTTGGCGATCGAGGCCTGTCGCGAGTAGGGCCGTCCGGCGTCCTTGAGGCGGGCGGCGGCGAGGTAGGTCGCCCGCGCCGACTCGACGGCGGCGGCCATGTCGGCCAGCACGAAGGCGAGCCCCTGGTGCTCGATGACGGCCTTGCCGAACGACTCGCGCTGCTTCGCGTAGGCCACCGCGACGTCGAGCGCCTCCTGCGCCAGGCCCGTCGCGACGGCCGCGATGCCGAGCCGGCCGGCGTCGAGGCCCGACAGCGCGATCGGCAGGCCCTGCCCCTCCGCGCCGAGGCGGCGGGACGCCGGCACGCGGACGCCGTCGAACAGCATCGTGGCGGTGGTCGACGACATCAGGCCCATCTTCTGCTCGGGGTTGTCGGCGGTCAGGCCGGGGGTGTCGGCCGGCACCAGGAAGCACGAGATGCCACGGCCGCCGTCGTCGCTGGTGCGCGCCATGACCTTGTAGAAGTCGGCCTCGCCACCGTGCGTGGTCCACGCCTTGGCGCCGTCGATGACGTAGTCGTCGCCGTCGCGGACCGCCCGCGTGCGCATCGCCGCGGGGTCGGACCCGGCGTGCGCCTCCGACAGGCAGTACGCCCCGAGCTGCTCGCCCGACAGCATCTCGGGCAGCCAGTCGGCGCGCTGCTCGTCGGTGCCGGCCGTGAACAGGCCGAAGCACGACAGGGCGTGCACGCTGACGCCTACGCCGACGCTGGCCGACGCCGACGCGATCTCCTCGAGCGCCTGCAGGTAGACCTCGTACGTCTGTCCGCCGCCGCCGAGCTCCTCGGGGTACGGCAGGCTCATGAGGCCCGCGCGGCCGAGCGTGCGGAACACGTCCCGGGGGAACTCGGCGCGGGCGTCGAGGCCCGCGACGACGGGGCGCAGCTCGTGGTCGACGATGTCGCGCGTCAGGGCGATGAGGTCGTGCGACTCCTCGGTGGGCATGAGGCGTTCGGCAGGCATGGGGCTCCCTCGCAGTGATGTACGCGTCACTGTACTGCAGAACCAGTTCTGGTACGGTCGGCCCATGGCGGAGGCGCGGGACGCGATGAGCGGGCGCACGGCCGCCCTGCGCGACGCCCTGATCGACATCGTGCTCGGCGAGGGCTTCCGCGACGTCCAGATGTCGGACCTGGCCGCCCGGCTCAACTGCTCGAAGTCGACGCTGTACGCGATCGCGCCGAGCAAGGAGCAGCTGCTCGTGTCGATCGTCCGGACGTTCTTCCGTCGGGCGACCGAGCGGGTCGAGGCAGCGGTCGACCCCGGTGCTCCCGCGATCGACCGCATCGGTGCCTACCTGACCGCCGTCTCGGTCGAGCTCGCGCCGGCGTCGCCGGCCTTCTTCGCCGATCTCGAGCACTTCGCCCCTGCGGGCGACATCTACCGGCAGAACACCGAGATCGCCGCGGCGCGCGTGCAGGAGCTGGTCCTGGAGGCCGCGCCCGGCATCGACCCGACGTTCCTCGGCACGGTCGCCCGACTCGTGATGGAGTCGATCCATCGCGGCGACGTCGCACGGGCCACCGGGCTCGACGACTCGGCGGCGTACCGCGCGCTGGCCGAGCTGATCCTCGCGGGGACGTCCGCCCCGCCCCACGACACCCCGACCCGACCCTGACCGACCGACCCGAAGGACCCGCCATGATCCGTACGACGTTCACCGAGCAGTTCGGTGTCGACCACCCCATCCTGTGCGGCGGCATGACGGGTCTCGGCACCGCCGAGCTCATCGCGCCCGTCGCCGAGGCCGGCGCCCTCGGCTTCCTGACCGCGCTGACCCAGCCGACGCCGGAGGCGCTGTCGAAGGAGATCGCCCGCACGCGCGAGATGACCGACCGCCCGTTCGGCGTCAACCTGACGATCCTGCCCACGATCGACCCGGTCCCGTACGACGAGTACCGCGCGGCGATCATCGAGGCCGGCATCACGGTCGTCGAGACCGCCGGGTCGAGCCCCGAGCCCCACCTGCCCGACTTCCACGGTGCCGGCATCAAGGTGATCCACAAGGCCACGAGCGTCCGCCACGCCCTGTCGGCCGAGCGCAAGGGCGTCGACGCGATCAGCATCGACGGCTTCGAGTGCGCCGGTCACCCCGGCGAGGACGACGTGCCGGGCCTGATCCTGATCCCGGCCGCCGTGCGTCGGCTGTCGATCCCCGTCATCGCCTCGGGCGGCATCGCGTCCGGGCAGGGACTCGCCGCCGCGCTGGCCCTCGGTGCGGTCGCGGTCAACATGGGCACCCGGTTCATGGCGACCGCCGAGGCCCCGATCCACGACAACGTCAAGCAGCAGATCGTCGCCAACGACGAGCGGTCGACGGTGCTGGTGTTCCGCCGGTTCCACAACACCGCGCGGGTCGTCCGCAACACGATCTCCGAGCAGATCGTCGAGATCTCCGAGCGCGAGGGGGCCACGTTCGACGACATCGCCGCGCTGGCCTCGGGCGTCCGCGGGCGGCAGAACGTCCTGACCGACGGCGACATGGAGGACGGCATGTGGTGGGCCGGCCAGACGCAGGGCCTGATCCACGAGATCGCCACGGTCCGGCAGGTCGTCGACCAGGTCGTGGCCGATGCCGAGGAGATCATCGGGCGTCTGCCGAGCCTCGTCGTCTGAGTCGGCGCCCGCAGTTTCCCCGGTGGACCCTGGAAGCTCTCGGGGTCCACCCCGGATCCCTGCGCCTCGCCCCGGGCGCACCAGGGGAGAGACGCATGGTTCCCGGGCGCACCCCGTCATCGTCCTGCGGGCGCGCCGGAACCGGGGTTCACCGGGGAAGCTGCGTCAACTGGTCCGCCGGCGGCCCAGCACGTCGTCCATCGGGGGGCGCTGGACGGTCGTGGTGGTGCGCTCGACGAGACGCATCGCGGCGTCCTCGCGCCGGAAGATCGTGGCGGTGCTGACGACCTCGTCGCGTCCGTCGGGTGCGACCCGCAGGTCGAAGGCGGCCCGCACGTGCTGCGTCATCGCGCTCAGCGCCGCGAGGTCCTGGTGCCGGTGCAGGCGCAGCCCGAGGTCGACCTGGGCCATCGCGTCGAGGCCGTGGTCGCGCAGGACGTCGATCATCAGGCCGATGTCGACGCCGTAGTCGGAGACGAACGGCACCGACCGCAGGGCCTCGACGCGGAACGCGCACTCGCCGGCCAGCGGCTGGACGAAGCCCGCCAGCAGGGGCGCCCGGTCGAGGATCAGCGGACGGGCGACGAGCTCGGTCACCCGCCCACCACCCGACGACCGCGAGGCGCCGGCCGTCCACGGGCGGTCGTAGAAGGCCTTGACGAACACGATCGTGTCGTCGGTCAGCAGGGGGCCCAGCAGTCCCACGACGAAGTCGGCCGTGAACTCCTGCACGTCGGCGTCGAGGTAGATGCCGAGGTCGCCGGTCATGACCGCCAACGCCTTCCACATGGCCTCGCCCTTGCCGGTGCGGCTGCCGACCTGCGGCACGATCTCGTCGACGTGGACGACCGTGGCACCCGCGGCCCGCGCGACCTCGGCCGTCGCGTCGGTGGAGTGGGAGTCGACGACGACGATCTCGTCGACGAGCGGCACGCGCTCGACGAGCTCGGCCCGCAGGGTCGTCACGATGTCGCCGACCGTCGCCTCCTCGTCGCGCGCCGGGATCAGGACGCTGACGCGCCGGCCGGCCTTGGCGGCGGCGAGCGTCGCCGCGTCGAACTGGGCGAGCCCGAAGGTGCGGGTGTCGAACCAGCGCCGCACGGACGAGGAGTCAGGCAAGACCGCGCACCACCCGGGACGGCTGGCGGTCGCCGCGGATGCTGGCGGTCATCTCGAGCACGCGACGCGTCGCGACGACGTCGTGCGCGCGGAAGACCGCCGCGCCCGCCGCCGCGGCCAGCGCCGTGGCCGCCAGGGTGCCCTCGTGCCGCTGGTCGACGGGCTGGCCGAGGGTCTCGCCGATGAAGTCCTTGTTCGACAGCGCCATCAGGACCGGCCACCCGGTCGCGACGAGCTCGTCGACGCGGCGCAGCAGCTCCAGGCCGTGCCACGTGTTCTTGCCGAAGTCGTGCGTCGGGTCGATCAGGATGCCCCCGCGGGGCACGCCTCGGGCGACCAGGTCGTCCGCGGCCCGGGTCGTCTGGTCGACGACGTCGCGCACGACGTCGTCGTAGCGCACCCGGTGCGGACGGGTGCGGGGCACGGCGCCGCCCGTGTGCGAGCAGACGTAGCCGCAGCCGAACTCGGCGGCGACGTCGCCCAGGGCGCGGTCGCTGCCGGCCCACGTGTCGTTGATGATGTCGGCGCCCGCGTCGGCGCAGTGGCGGCCGACCTCGGCCCGCCACGTGTCGATGCTGAGCAGGGCGTCGGGGAACTCGTCGCGCACGGCGGCGACGAACGGCACGGTGCGGCGGATCTCCTCGGTGACGTCGACGTCGTCGCCCGGCCCGGCCTTCACGCCGCCGACGTCGATGATGTCGGCGCCGGCGTCGATCGCCCGGCGGACGGCCTCGCGCGCCGGGCCGTCGTCGAACGTCGCGCCGCGGTCGTAGAACGAGTCGGGCGTGCGGTTGACGATCGCCATGACCAGGGCCCGGTCACGCTGCACGCGGCGGCCGCGGAACGTCAGGTCGACCGACATCGTTCACCCCTCGGCTCGGTGGACGCACGATGCGCCCCGGTCGATTGTCCTACGCCGGCGCGGCACCCGCCCGAGGGGGACCGGCGACGGACGAGGCCGTCCCCGTCGCGGTGACGGGAACGGCCTCGGTGGTGCGGGTGTCGCGGACGCGTCAGGACGCGGCCTGGGCGCGCAGGGCACGCGCCAGGTCGTCGCGTCCCTCCGAGACGTAGCGCTTCGCGGCCGGGTTGGCCGACGTCGACGCGAGCCACGCGTCGACCTTGTCTAGCGTGGCCTGCGACGGGTTGGCCAGCGGGAACAGGTAGACCAGCGCGACCTGCCCGATCCAGACGCCCATGTCGTCGACGACGGTGCTCGCGAGGTCGAGGTAGCGGTCGACGTACGGCTCGAGGAGGTCGGCCTGGCCGGACACCTGGAAGGCCAGCGCCGTGGAGCGCCGGGTCTCGTTGGGCGTCGACCGGTCGACCGCCGCGATCTGCCACGCGGTCTCCTTGGCATCGGCGGACGGGCGGATGGCCCGGGCGGCCGAGGCGTTCTCCTGGCCCGAGATCGTGTTGTCGCGCTCGAGCTCGGCGGCGATCTCGGCCTCGTCGGCGTCGCCGATGCGGGCCAGGGCCGTCACGATCGTCCACCGCAGGTCGGTGTCGAGGGTCAGCCCGTCGAGCTCGCCGGCCAGGATCGAGCGCAGACGCTCGGGGGTGGACGCGGCCGACGCGAACGCCCGCACGAGCGCGAGCTGGTGGTCGCTGCCCGGCTCGGCGGCGTCGACCAGCTCGGACAGGCCGGCCTGCCACCGCTGCGCCAGCGCCGGTCGGGCGTCGGGCGCGGTGTAGAGGTTGACGGCGCTGTTGCCCTGGCGCAGCAGCGAGCCGACCGCCGTGAGGTCGGTCTCGGACCCGACGCCGGCCAGCACGAGGGTCACGAAATCGGCGCCGGAGAGCTCGGCGTCGCGCGTCATGTCCCACGCGGAGCCCCAGCTCAGCGCCCGGGGCAGCGAGTCCTCGAACGTCGCGATGCTCTCGGTCAGGGTCGTGAACGACCGCTCGTCGAGACGGATCTTGGCGTAGGTGAGGTCGTCGTCGTTCAGCAGGACCAGATCGGGCTGCACCGTGCCGACGAGCTCGTCGATCGACGTCGACGCACCGCGGATGTCGGTCTCGACCCGGTCGGTGCGCACCAGCGTGCCGTCGACCCGGTTGTAGAGGCCGATCGCGATGCGGTGACGCCGTAGCGTCGGGTAGGCCTCGATCGCGGTCTGCTCGACCGAGAACGACGTGAAGGCGCCCGAGTCGTCGGTCGCGAACGCGGCGCGCAGCGTGTTGACGCCCGACGTCTGCAGCCACTCCTTGGTCCAGTCGCCGAGCTCGCGGCCCGACGCGGCCTCGAGCTCGACCAGCAGGTCGGACAGCTCGGTGTTGCCGTACGCGTGCTTGCCGAAGTAGGCGCGCAGGCCGGCGAAGAAGTCCTCCTCGCCGACCCAGGCGACGAGCTGCTTGAGCGCCGAGGCGCCCTTGGCGTACGTGATGCCGTCGAAGTTGGCCTCGACCGCGTGCAGGTCGTAGTTGTCGGCCGCGATGGGGTGCGTCGAGGGCAGCTGGTCCTGGCGGTACGCCCAGTTCTTGCGGGCGTTGGTGAAGCTCGTCCAGGCATCGGTGAAGCGGGTCGCGTTGGTCGAGGCGTGGGACGCCGCGAACTCGGCGAACGACTCGTTGAGCCACAGGTCGTCCCACCACTTCATCGTGACGAGGTCGCCGAACCACATGTGGGCCATCTCGTGCAGGATCGTGTTGGCGCGGCTCTCGTACGCCGCGACGGTCTGGCGGCTGCGGAAGATCATCTCGTCGCGGAACGTCACCGCGCCGGCGTTCTCCATCGCGCCCATGTTGTACTCCGGGACGAACAGCTGGTCGTACTTGCCGAACGGGTAGCCCATCTGGAAGACGCCCTCGAAGAACTCGAAGCCCTGCTTGGTGACGAGGAAGATGTCGTCGGCGTCGAGGTGCTCACGCACCGACTGGCGGCAGAAGACGCCCAGCGGGATCTCGTCGTACGCGCCGCGGTAGGAGTCGGTGACCGACACGTACTCGCCCGCGATCAGCGCCGTGATGTACGTCGACATCGTCTTCGTCTCGGCGAAGTGCCACGTGCTGGTGCCCTCGGCGGCGGGCTCGGGCTCGGGGGTGGGGGAGTTGGACACGACGGCCCAGTGCGACGGAGCCGTGACGTGGAAGACGAAGGTGGCCTTGAGGTCGGGCTGCTCGAACGTCGCGAACACGCGGCGGGCGTCGGGCACCTCGAACTGCGTGTAGAGGTAGACCTTGCCGTCGACCGGGTCGACGAAGCGGTGCAGGCCCTCGCCGGAGTGCGAGTACGGCAGCGTCGCGGCGACGACGAGCTCGTTGGTCTCGGCCAGGCCCGTCAGCGCGATGCGGCTGTCGGCGTAGGCGGAGACGTCGACGGGATCGCCGTTGAGGGTGATCTCGGAGACGTCGCCGTCGACGAGGTCGACGAACGTCGACGCGCCGGCGGTGGCGCCGAAACGGATCGTCGTGACCGAGCCGAAGCGTTCGTCGGTGTCGAGGGTGAGGTCGAGCCGGACGTCGTAGGTCTGGGTGGAGACGACGGACGCGCGCTCGCTGGCTTCTTCGCGGGTGAGATTGGTACCAGGCATGGTCGCCATGCTGTCACGTGCCCACGACACGGGCGAGGCGTGGCCGACCGAGCGCGCTCAGCGCGCGAGCGGAGGCCACGCGCCAGCGAAGCGTGTGCGTGACGCGCCGCAGGCGCCGGATGCGAGGCGGGCCGACCGGGCGCGCTCAGGCAGGATGGAGGCATGGCCCAGATCCCGTTCGCCACGTCCGAGCGCTCCACCGTCGGCATCGAGTGGGAGCTCGCCCTGGTCGACTCCGACTCGGGCGACCTGCGCCAGGTCGCGCAGACCGTCCTCGACGAGGTGCACCCCGAGGGTCTCGACCAGCACCCGCACATCCGCCAGGAGCTCCTGCTCAACACCGTCGAGGTCGTGTCGGGCGTGTGCCACACCGTCGCCGAGGCCGGCGCCGACCTGCAGCGGGCGATCGACGAGATCCGCGAGGTCACCGACCCCCTGCGGGTCGAGCTGATGTGCGCCGGCACGCACCCGTTCGCGAACTGGACGCACCAGAAGGTCACCGACAAGGAGCGCTACGCGACGCTGATCGACCGCACGCAGTGGTGGGGCCGCCAGATGCTGATCTACGGCGTCCACGTGCACGTCGGCATCGAGGACCGCGACAAGGTGCTGCCGATCAGCCGCGCGATGCTGGCCTACTACGGGCACCTGCAGGCGCTGAGCGCGTCGTCGCCGTTCTGGGGCGGCAAGGAGACGGGCTACGCGTCCAACCGGGCCCTGATGTTCCAGCAGCTGCCGACCGCGGGGCTGCCGTTCCAGTTCGAGCAGTGGAGCCAGCTCGAGGGCTACGTCGACGACATGCTGCACACGGGCGTCATCGACGTCTTCGACGAGATCCGGTGGGACCTGCGGCCGTCGCCCAAGTTCGGGACGCTCGAGGTGCGCGTGTGCGACGGCATCCCGACGATGTCCGAGCTCATGAGCGTCTCGGCGCTGACGCACTGCCTGGTCGAGCACTTCTCGTCCGAGCTCGACGCGGGCCGCGAGCTGCCCACGATCCCGCCGTGGTTCGCCCAGGAGAACAAGTGGCGGTCGGCCCGGTACGGCATGGACGCGATCCTGATCCTCGACAAGAACGGTCACGAGGACCTCATCACGACCGATCTGCACCGCCTGCTCGAGCGCCTCGAGCCGGTCGCCGAGCGGCTCGGCTGCGTCGACGAGCTCGGCGGCATCCACGACATCATCGCGGGGGGAGCCTCGTACCAGCGGCAGCGCCGCGTGGCGGCCCTGAACGGCGGCGAGCTCGACGCCGTCGTCGGATCGCTGGTCGAGGAGATGCGAGCGGGACGTCCGGTGCGTCAGCCCTGACGCACCGCGGCCGCCAGCCGCTGCGCCGTCCCGGGTGCCAGGTCGACGAGTCCGTCGAACCAGCGGTCGAAGACGGCCTGGACGTCCTGCGGCGTCGCCTCGGTGAGCGCGAGCAGGTCGTCGACCTCGGGGCGGTACTCGTAGTACGGGCAGCCCATGGCGACCAGGCCGGCCGGATCGGCCTCGTTGACCGCCGCGGTCAGCCGTTCGAAGCGTGCGGTGCCGGTGCTGCCGATGACCCGGGCGAGGTTGCTCGTGCCGCGCCGCAGCACCTGGTGCAGCTTGCGCCGCTCGCGGTCCGACAGCACGGGCGTCCACGGCGGTGCCGACGCCGGGCGCAGCACCCCCGACCCCCACAGGATCGTGCGGCCGGCGGTCTCGGCGTCCCTCCCGCGAAAGCCCATGGTCCGACCGGTCGACCGGCTCACCTCGGCCAGGAAGCTCCAGGCGTCGTCGAGGGCGGCGCAGTCCGCCTCCGTGGGTCGGCGTACCACCCGAGCGGTCGATCCGACGACGTCGACGTCCGGCCCTCGCGGCCGGTCGACGACGAGCTCGTGCCCCAGCGCACGTGCCCGGTCCTGCAGGGCGCCGACCGTGCCCAGGGCGACGACTCGACGGTGCTCGTCGACCAGCACCTCGTCGGGGCCGCCGTCGAGTGCGACGAGGCTCGCGCAGAAGCGGTGCTCGACCGAACGGTCCTCGGCCCACCACGTGATGCGCACGGGGTGGGCGGCGAACCGTCGCGACGACATGCGCCGATCCAACCACCGGCCGGTCGAGGAAATGCGAGCGGGACGTCCGGTGTTGCACCTGTCATGACCTCTCCTGACACGACCGCGCCCGAGACCACCGACTCGTCCACCGAGATCGTCGACTTCTGGTTCGACCCCCTGTGCCCGTTCGCCTGGATCACCTCCCGCTGGATGCTGGAGGTCGAGACGGTGCGCGACGTCGAGACGCACTTCCACGTCATGAGCCTGTCGGTGCTCAACGAGGGTCGCGACCTGCCCGAGGAGTACCAGGACATGATGAAGCGCGGATGGGGCCCCGTCCGCCTGGCGATCGCGATCGAGCAGCAGCACGGCCAGCAGGCGCTGCGCGACTACTACACCGCGATCGGCACCAAGAAGCACAACGAGCAGCAGGAGTTCACGCCCGAGCTGTTCGCCGCCGTGCTCGACGAGATCGGCCTCCCGGCCGAGCTCGCCCGGGCCGCCGACGACTCGTCGCTCGACGACGCCGTCCGCGCCTCGCACCAGGTCGGCATCGACAAGGTCGGCGAGGACGTCGGCACCCCCGTCATCGAGATCGCGGGCATCGCGTTCTTCGGTCCGGTGCTGCAGAGCATCCCCAAGGGAGAGACCGCCGGCTCGGTCTTCGACGGCGCGCGGCTGCTCGCGGGCTTCCCCGACTTCTTCGAGCTCAAGCGCACCCGCAAGGGCGACCTCGACTTCAGCTAGTCGGCGAGGGGGTCGGCGGGCCTAGGCTGGCCGCATGACCCTGCACCCCCAGTCGCGCGCTCTCCTCGAGGCCATGGGCGAGGGCGCGGACGACGTCGAGATGACGCTCGAGGTCGTCCGCGCCCTGCGGTCCGACGCCCGCAAGGCGGCCCTGGCGGGGCCGCGCATCGGGCTCGACCACGTCGTCGACGTCGACGCCGACGGGGTGCCGTGCCGTCTGTACCGCCCGCGTCAGGGCGCGCCGGTCGCGCTGTACGTGCACGGAGGCGGGTGGGTGCTGCACGACCTCGAGACGCACGACGCGTTCTGCCGCCACCTCGCCCACCAGACGGGGTGGGCCCTGCTGGCCGTCGACTACCGCCGCGCCCCCGAGCACCCGTACCCCGCGCCGCTCGACGACGTCCAGACCGCCGGGGCCTGGCTCCGGGAGCACGACCGGGGGCACCGGGTCGACGCGTCGTTCATGCCCGCGATCGGCGACTCGTCGGGCGCCAACCTCGTCGCGGGCCTGTGCGTGCGCGACGCCGGTGCGGTCGACGCCCAGGTGCTGCTCTACCCGCCGGTCGACCGTCGCGCCGAGCTGCCGACCGGGCTGGGCACCGCCGCT
Organism: Aeromicrobium sp. Root472D3; assembly: GCF_001426485.1. Classification (GTDB taxonomy): domain Bacteria; phylum Actinomycetota; class Actinomycetes; order Propionibacteriales; family Nocardioidaceae; genus Aeromicrobium. The sequence continues at coordinate 373,677 of NZ_LMET01000002.1, forward strand.
CTCGACGGTCCGACGATGGACTGGTTCTGGGACGCCTACGCGCCGGGCGACCTCGCCGACCTCCCGGACGTGTCGCCCGCGCGGGCGACCGACCTGTCGGGCCAGCCGCCCGCCTACGTCGTGACCGCCGAGCACGACGTGCTGCGCGACCAGGGCGAGGAGCACGCCGCACGCCTCGCCGAGGCCGGCGTCGACGTCCTCGCGCACCGGGCGCTCGGGATGGTCCACTCGTTCTGGCGCCAGCCGGCGCTGTTCGACGCGTCGCGGTCGACCGTCACGGTGGTCGGCGCGCTGCTCGACGCCCACCGGTCACGCCGTCGCTGACTGGCATACTGAGCGGGTGCCAGACCAGTCCTCCTACGCCCGCCAGCGTGCCGACTTCATCCACCGGCACCGCATCAGCCTCAAGTTCAGGCGCGGCGCGACCGCACTGGTGTGGGGCGTCGCGACGGTCCTGCTCGTGCTGGCGCTCGGCGTGCACGCCCTGGTCGACGGCGCGCCGGGCGTGCTCGACGTCGTCGCGACGGTCGCCGCGACGGTCCTGACCGTCGTGGCCCTGCGCCGTCCCGCCCCGGCACCCCACGCGCACGGGCTGCCCGGCGTCCCCGGCGACGCCCACGGCCCCTGCCCGACCGACCACCCCGACATGGGCCCGTGGGTGATCGGCAGCAGGATCGCCGGCCCGCTGACGCTGCTGGCCGTCGCGGCCGGGCTCGGCCCGGCGTTCGTCGCGGTGCCGCTGACGGCCGTCGTGGTGCTCGCCGGCCGCGTCGCGCTCTACATGGTCGTCGTCCGGCGCCGCACCGTCGCGATCGCCCGCGCGCTCGCCGCCCACCAGCCGCGCTTCGCGATCGCCTACGCGGGCTACGGCGGCGGTCCGACGCACCTGACGATGTGGGAGGACCCGCTGCTCAGCGCGGGCTTCCCGGGGGTCGTGTTCAACTACCGCGAGAAGTACTGCGAGTACCTGCGCGAGAACACCGACCTGACGTCCCCGTTCGTCCAGCTGAGCACCGACGCGGTCCGCGACCTGCAGGTGCTGGTCGTGCCGACGCTCCGGTACTTCTTCTACCTGCACAACGCCAAGTCGAACTACCGGTACATGGCGATCAAGAAGGTCACGCACGTGTGGCTGGGGCACGGCGACTCCGACAAGCCGGCGAGCGTGTTCGGCCGGCACGCCGACTACGACCTGCTGGTCGTCTCGGGCACCGCCGCGATCGAGCGGTACGCGACGGGCGGGGTCCGGATCCCGGCCGAGAAGTTCGTCGTCCTGGGGCGCCCGCAGGTGCAGGAGATCGAGGCGGCGACGCGCAGCATCACCGACGTCGAGCGCCCGGTCGTGCTCTACGCGCCGACCTGGCAGGGCAAGCGCATGCGGGTCAACTTCTCGTCCCTGCGGTTCGGTGCCGAGATCGTCGAGGCGCTGATCGAGGCCGGCGCCGACGTCATCTTCCGTCCCCACCCCCTGTCGAAGCGCCACCCGCGGCTCGAGCACTTCGTGCGGCGCACCGAGGTCGTGCTGGCGCTCGACACGCAGGACCCCGACACGCCCGGCCGTCACCTCATCGGCGACCTGCCGAACCGCACGTGGTCGCTCAACGAGTGCATGAACCGCGCCGACGCCCTCGTGTCCGACGTGTCGAGCGTGGTGTCCGACTGGCTGCAGTCGGGCAAGCCGTACGCGATGGTCAGCACCAAGTGGCCGGTCGACGAGTTCCGCGACCGGTTCCCCGTCGCGCGGGGGGCCTACGTCCTCACGCGAGACCTCGAGGACGCCCACGAGGTGATCGCCGACATGCTCGGTCCCGACTCGATGCGCGGTCCGCGCGACGAGCTGCGGGTGCGGGTCCTCGGGGGCTTCACGGGGCGCGAGTCGGCGGAGGCCTTCGCCGCCTACTTCCACGAGCGCTTCGCCGGGGTCGCACCGTGACGGTGGGGGCTGGAACACTGGACCCCATGCGCATCCACATCGCCGCCGACCACGCCGGCTTCGAGCTCAAGACCCACCTCATCGCCTGGCTGACCGACAACGGCCACGAGCCCGTCGACCACGGCGCGCACGCCTACGACGCCGAGGACGACTACCCGCCGTTCTGCGTCGCCGCCGCGGCGGCCGCGGTCGCCGAGCCCGGCTCGCTCGCGGTGGTGATCGGTGGCTCGGGCAACGGCGAGCAGATCGCGGCCAACAAGGTCGAGGGTGCCCGCGCGGCGCTGGCCTGGAGCACCGAGACGGCGTCGCTGGCCCGTCAGCACAACAACGCCCAGGTCGTCGCCGTGGGTGCCCGCATGCACACGGCCGACGAGGCCACCGCGATCGTCGAGGCCTTCCTGACGACGCCGTGGAGCGAGGCCGCGCGCCACCAGCGTCGCATCGACATGCTCCTGGCCTACGAGAAGACCGGCCGGTTTGCCTGAGGGACACACGCTCCACCGGCTGGCCCGCACGCTGAACCGCACGTTCGGACGGCAGGTGGTGGGCTCGTCGAGCCCGCAGGGACGGTTCGCCGTCGGTGCCGCCCTCGTCGACGGCACGACCTTCGGGCGCGCCCAGGCGTGGGGCAAGCACCTCCTGGTGCCGGTCGAGGCGACGGACGCCACGGTGCACGTCCATCTCGGCCTCTACGGCAAGTTCACCGTCACGCGCTCCGACGACGTTCCCGTGGTCGGGCAGGTGCGGTGGCGGCTGACCGCGCCGGGGGTGACCGCCGACCTGCGGGGTCCCACGGCCTGCGAGCTGCTCGACCCGCCGGCCGTCGACGCCCTGCTGGGCCGGCTCGGGCCGGACCCCCTGCGCAAGGACGCCGATCCCGGACGGGCCTGGCGACGCATCCACGCCTCCCGGGCACCGATCGCGACGCTGCTGATGGACCAGGCCGTCATCGCGGGCATCGGCAACGTCTACCGGGCCGAGCTGCTGTTCCGCCACGGCGTCGACCCCACGACACCGGGACGCGAGCTCGACGAGAGCGTCTGGAACGCGATGTGGGACGACATCGTCGAGCTCATGAAGGTCGGCGTCGCCAAGGGCCGCATCCTCACGGTCCGCCCGGACGACTCGCAGGGCCCCGCGGGGCGCGGACGGCGGCGGCGCGGGGGCGAGTCGTACGTGTACCGGCGCACGGGCCTGCCGTGCCTGGTCTGCGGCACGCCCGTCGTCACGAGCGTCCTCGCGGGCAGAAACCTCTTTTGGTGCCCGTCCTGCCAGCAACGCGATTAGGCTCGAGCAGGTGACGTCCCGTCTGCGCCGAGCCCTGCCCTCCGTGGCGGGGTACCTCGACCAGCGGATCGTGCGGTGGCGCACCGGCACGAGCGAGGGCCAGGTCGCGGTGCTCGTGGCGCTGGTGGCCCTCGCGGTCGTCATCCTGGCCGGATCGCTCGTGACCTACTCGACGTTCCCGGCGCCGACGTTCGTCATCCCGCTGCTGCTGGGCACGATGCTGCTGCGCTACCGGCCCCTGCTGACGCTGGTGCTGTTCATCGTGGTGTGCGTCGCCGTGACCGTGACGAACGAGTACCTGCGCGCGGTCGACGCCGGGCAGCCGGGCATCACCGGCGGCCGCATCAGCACGCTCGTCACGATGGCGGTCGTCGCGACCCTGGTGCTGTTCGAGTCGAGCCGGCACCGCAGCGGGCTCCCGGGGCCGCTCGGCGAGGCGATGCTGGTCGACCTGCGCGACCGCCTGCAGGCGCAGGGCGTCGTGCCGGTGCTGCCGGAGGGCTGGTCGGCGCAGTCGGCCATGGTGTCGTCGGGCGGCACCCAGTTCGCGGGCGACTTCCTGGTGGCCAACCTCTCGGACGACGAGACCCGGCTCGAGATGGTCATGGTCGACGTGTGCGGCAAGGGCGTCGCGGCCGGCACGCAGTCGCTGCAGTTCGCGGGGGCTCTCGGCGGCCTGATCGGCGCGCTGCCACCCCTGGGTTTGTTCTCGGCCGGCAACGACTTCCTGCTGCGGCAGAAGTGGGACGAGGGCTTCGCGACGGCGGTGCACGTGCTGATCGACCTGCGGACGGGCGACTACTCGATCACCAACGCGGGGCACCCGCCGGCGCTGCGCTGGGAGGCCGCGGACCGCGACTGGGTCGTCGACGGTGCGCGGGGGACCGCCCTCGGCATCACCAAGCTCGCCGACTTCCACCAGACGACCGGCACGCTGGGCGTCGGCGACGCGCTCATGTTCTACACCGACGGTGTCGTCGAGACCCGCACGCAGGACTTCACGTCGGGCATCGAGTGGCTCCGCGCGACGGCCGGCGACATCGTCGCGAAGGGGTTCGACCAGGCTTCGCGCAAGATCATCAAGCAGGTCACGGCCGGCGACGACGACCGCGCCGTGCTGATCCTCAACCGCACCGCCGTCGCCGTCGCCGCGCCCGTCTCGCCCGTCTCGCCCGACGACCCGGCCGCGACGCACCAGGACGCCTGAGCGGTGCGGGAACGACGAAGGGCCCCTCGACGAGGGGCCCTTCGGTGGAGCGGACGACGAGACTCGAACTCGCAACATTCTGCTTGGAAGGCAGAGACTCTAGCCAATTGAGTTACGTCCGCAGGTGCTGCCGAAGCAGCGGAACCATGATGCCACACGACGCACCGGGCCCTGTCGCTAGGTGCGGACGACGAGGTCGGCGCGACCGCGGGTGCCCTCGGCCGCGAAGTGGCGGGCCTCCTGCTCGGCCCAGACGTCCCAGAACGGCGCGAACGTCTCGCCGTCGCGGCTCAGCGCGCGCTCCTTGCGGACGTCGGCGGGCGCCTCGAGCCAGATCAGCAGGCTCAGGAAGGGGCGGACGACCGACGCCCCGCTGCCCACCCCGTCGAGCAGCAGCAGGCGCGCCGGCGGCACGTGCAGCAGCGGCCCCGGGACGCCGGCTGCCCAGTCCCACCGGTGGGCCGTGCCGGTGTCGCCGACCGCGACCGACGCGAGCACCCGCGCGACGACGTCCGGCGTCGTGGCCAGCCCGTGCCAGCCGGGGTAGAGGTCCTCCAGGTGCAGGACGTCGGCCCCGGTGAGGTCCGCGAGGCCCGCGACGAAGCTGGTCTTGCCCGCACCGCTCGGACCGTCGACGGCCACGACGGTCGTCGTGCCGCACGCGGGCCCGCGGGTCGCGAGGTGGGCCAGGACGGGCTCGTACCGGTGGGATGCCACGCCTCCAGTGTCCACTAGACTGACGCGGCTACGGGATGTAGCGCAGCTTGGTAGCGCGCGCCGTTTGGGGCGGTGAGGTCGCAGGTTCGAATCCTGTCATCCCGACACACCGGGCACCCGACCCCCGGCGCCGGGGGTCGAACCGACGCCGACCCGACGCCCGACGTTCACCGGCACCTGTCGCGCAGGACGTGCTGGTCTGCGGCACTGAGGTACGTGAGCAGCGCATCGGCTGATCTACTCGGCCGCCGTAGGTTCCTGATGAGTGGTGTCGGCGTCGCCGCGGGGCTGGGCGTCATCGGCCCGGCCGCGATCGCGACGTCCGCGTCGTCCGCCCCGCCCCGGGTGTTCGGGCACGGCGTGGCCTCGGGCGACCCGCTCCCCGACGCCGTCGTGCTCTGGACGCGGGTCACGCCGACGGCCGAGTGCCTCCCCGGTGCCGGTCGGGGTCCGGACGTCGACGTCGTCTGGGAGGTCGCCCGCGACGACGGGTTCGACGACGTCGTGGCGAGCGGCTCGGTGCGCACGGGGCCGCGGCAGGACCACACCGTCAAGGTCGACGCGACGGGTCTCGAGCCCGGCACCGACTACCGCTACCGGTTCGTCTGGGACGTGCACGTGTCGCCGACGGGCCGCACGCGCACGGCGCCCGCGCCGGGCGACGCGCCCGACGCGCTGCGCTTCGGCGTCGTCTCGTGCGCCAACTGGCAGGCCGGCTGGTTCACGTCGTACCGGCACCTGGCCGAGCGCGGCGACCTCGACGCCGTGATCCACCTCGGCGACTACCTCTACGAGTACCAGCCCGGCAAGTACTCCTACGGCCACGACCAGGTCGACGTCCGCCTGCACGACCCCCAGCGCGAGACCGTCAGCCTGCGCGACTACCGCCGGCGGCACGCGCAGTACAAGACCGATCCCGACCTGCAGGCGCTGCACGCTGCGGTGCCGTTCGTCGTCACGTGGGACGACCACGAGGTGGCCGACGGCAACTGGTCGGGCGGCGCGTTCGAGCACCAGCCCGCGACCGAGGGGCCGTGGCGGCGGCGCGTCCGCGCGGCCCACCGGGCGTACGACGAGTGGATGCCCGTGCGCATCTCGGGCACCGCCGTCGCGGGCGACGGCGAGCGCATCTACCGCCGGCTGCAGTTCGGCCGGCTCGTCGACCTGTCGATGCTCGACCTGCGGAGCTACCGCAGCGAGCGGGTCGACCCGGGCGACCCCGCGATCGACGACGTCGGCCGGACGATCGCGGGCGAGCACCAGCTCGCGTGGCTCGGCGACAACCTCAGCACGTCGCCGTGCCGCTGGAAGCTCGTCGGCAACCCCGTCATGGTGGCGCCGGTCATGATGCCGCCGCGCCCGCAGGCCGAGCAGGACGCGATGAGCGAGCACATCGGCTTCGTGAGCCGCGGCACCGCCGAGCCCAACACCGACACGTGGAACGGGTACACGTCCGACCGGGACCGGCTGCTGGGACGCCTCGAGGACGACGGCGTCACCGACACGGTGTTCCTGACCGGGGACGTGCACTCGGCCTGGGCGACCGAGGTCCCGTCGCCGCGGACGGGTCGACCGATGGCCGTCGAGCTGGTGTGCAGCTCGTTGACCAGCAACAACGTCGACGACTTCATGGGGACGCGGCCCCGGACGACGTCACTGGTGATGGAGGCGGCGATCCAGGAGGTCAACCCCCACGTCCGCTGGGTCAACCTGGACGACCACGGCTTCACGGTGCTGCACGTGACGGACGACCGGCTGCAGATGGACTGGCACGCGATCAGCGACCGCCGCGACCCGCGGGCCACGACGCACGTCATCGCGTCGTGGGCCGTGACCGCCGGGAGCGCACGGGTCGGACCCGTGCGCTCCCCGGTGCCGGCCTGACCGACGTCCTACTCGGCGGCGTCGGTCCTCGGTGCGGGCGGGGTCGGCGCGGAGCCGTCCTTCGGCGCCTTCGGCGGCTGCGGCTTCTCGCCGTCGGCCGGCGGCGTGGGGCGCTCGTCGCCCTCGGCCCCGGGGGCCTTCGGGCCCTCGCCCTTCGCCGGGCCCTCACCCGCGGGCACCTTGGCGTCACCCTTGGGTCCGTCACCCTTGGGTCCGTCACCCTTCGGTCCGGGCCCCTTGGCGTCCGGTCCGCAGCCCTCCGGGGCCGCCGGCGTCGAGCCCTCCGCGGCCGGCGCGCCCTTGCCGCCCTCGGCGCCCGGGGTGGGCGGGGTCGCCCCCTCCGCGTCCTGGGCGGCGTAGGTGCGGGACGCGGCGGTCGGCGCGGGACCGGACGAGCCGGCCACGGCCGCCGTGACGCCCAGGGCCGTGACGCCGACGGCGGCGGCCGCTCCCACGAGCAGCATCGTGCGGCGGCGCGGGGCGGACTTCTTCGGCGTCGGCGGGACGGGCTCGAGGGGGGCGGTGTCGTTCATGCCGTTGTCGTTCATGGTGTCCTTCCGTGGCACCGCTCTGGTGCCTCTCCACCGACGATGGGCACCCAGGCTGAAGCCGACCTGAAGCACAGGTCGGGGACAGGTCTTCTTCAGCCAGGCTTCAGCCGCGGTGACCAGGATGGGGGCATGGTCAACCCCGCCCGCGTCCTGGTCGTCGAGGACGACGACACGATCCGATCGGCCCTCGTCGCGGCGGTGGAGTCGCGCGGCTGGGTCGCGGCGGCCGTGCCCGACGGCGAGGGGCTCGAGCAGCTGCTCGGCACGTTCCGGCCCGATCTCGTCGTGCTCGACTGGATGCTCCCGGGACGCTCGGGGATCGAGCTGGCCCGGGTCGTGTCGGCGTCGGGCGACGCGGGCATGATCCTGCTGACGGCCCGCGACGGCGTCGACGACAAGCTGCGGGGCTTCGGCGTCGGCGTCGACGACTACCTGGCCAAGCCCTTCGTGATGGCCGAGCTCGTGGCCCGCATGACCGCGATCCTGCGTCGCCGCGGCCGGGCTCCCGGCGTCGTCGAGATCGGCGACCTGCTGCTCGACCTCGACGCCGGCGCCGTCGTGCGCGCCGGCGAGCCGGTGACCCTGACGGGCACCGAGCTGCGGCTCCTCGCGTTCCTCGCGGGGGAGCGGGGCCGCACGCTGTCGAAGACCCAGATCCTGACGCAGGTGTGGGGCTACGACAGCTACGACCCCAACCTCGTCGAGGTCCACGTCAGCTCGCTGCGGCGCAAGCTCGAGGAGCGGGGCGGACCGCGTCTCATCCAGACCGTCCGCGGCATCGGCTACGTCCTGAGGGCCGCGTGAGGACCTCGGTCCGGGAGCGGGTGCGCACGCGGTCGCTGCGCACCCGCACCGTCGCGTCGGTGCTGCTGGTGCTGACGGCCCTGCTGCTGGTGCTCGGGGTCGCGGTCGACACGGCGCTGGGGTCGCGGCTGCGCGGTGAGATCGAGCAGCGGCTGCAGGACCGGGTCGAGACCGCCCAGGCGCTGAGCGGCTCGGTCAGCGACGACGTGCTGGTGCGCCGGCTGTCGGGCCAGGGCGTCTCGGCCTACCTGCGCTCGGCGGACGGCGAGGTGCACACGTCGGGTCCGTCGCCGGAGGAGATCACCGCCCAGACCGATCCCGGCGCCGGTGCCGGCGCCGGTGCCGGTGCCGCCGGGCCGCCCCCGACCCGCGGCCGCGGCACGCCGGGCCCGCCCGATCCGACCGCCACCAGCGGCCGCATCGTCGAGATGGGCTCGGTGCTGACGCTCGACGCCGAGCTGACCGACGGCTCGATCGTCCGGGTCGCGGCCGACTCCAGCCAGGTCGAGGCGACCCTGGCGCAGCTGCGCACGGTGCTCGTGACGGCGTCGGCGGCGGCCCTGCTGCTCGCCGCGGCGGTGCTCACCGTCGTCGTGAGGCGGTCGCTGTCGCCCCTCGACGACATGACGCGCGTGGCCCGCTCGATCACGTCCGGCGACCGCGGACGCCGTCTGCGCCCCGATCGTCCCCGGACCGACATCGGGCGCACCGCCTCGGCCTTCGACGAGATGCTCGACGAGGTCGAGGGGGCCGAGCAGTCGGCCCTGCAGGCCGAGCAGCGGCTCCGCGACTTCCTGTCGGACGCCGCGCACGAGCTGCGCACCCCCGTGACCGGCATGCAGGCCGCCGCCGAGAGCCTGCTCCGCAACCAGACGTCGCGGGCCGACCGGGAGATGCTGGCCGTCCAGGTCGTCCGCGAGGCGCGGCACGCCGCGCGGCTCGTCGACGACATGCTGCTGATGTCGCGTGTCGACCAGGGCCTCGACCTCGTGCGCGAGCCGCTCGACCTCGTCGCCGCGGCACGGTCGGCGGCCTCGCGGCCCCTGCCGCTCGGCGGGACGGTCGTCGACGTCACGGGCGACGAGGCGTGGGTGTCGGCCGACGCCGACCGGGTCGCGCAGGTGCTCGGCAACCTGCTCGCCAACGCGTCGCGGGTCGCGGAGCACGTCCGCGTCGACGTCCGCACCGACGGACCGCAGGTCGTCCTCGAGGTCACCGACGACGGTCCGGGCGTCCCGCCCGCCGACCGCGAGCGCATCTTCGAGCGCATGGTGCGCCTCGACGAGGGGCGCGACCGTCACGCCGGCGGGGTCGGCCTCGGCCTGCCGGTGGCCCGCGGCATCGCCGAGGCGCACGGCGGACGGCTGACGTGCGAGGACTCGCCCGTGGGCGCCCGCTTCCGGCTGACCCTCCCGGCGACGTCCGGGAGCCGTCGCGCGCCAGCAGGTGCATTCGGCGTCAAATCGCTCGCATGAGAGACTGAAGGGACGCTTTGACGGCCGACCACGGCCGCAACGGGTCACATCGACCCCCCACCGAGATCATGCAGGAGTCACCCACGTGAAAAGCACCACCGAGACACTGAGCCCGACACGGGTCAAGCTCACCATCGAGGTGCCGTTCGAGGAGTTCAAGCCCAGTCTTGACGCCGCCTACAAGACCATCGGCTCGCAGATCACGATCCCCGGCTTCCGCAAGGGCAAGGTCCCCGCGGCGATCGTCGACCAGCGCGTCGGCCGCGGCCCGGTCCTCGACGAGGCCATCAACGCCGCCCTGCCCGGCTGGTACAGCCAGGCCCTGCAGGACACCAACCTCCAGCCGCTGAGCCAGCCCGAGATCGACCTGTCGAAGTTCGAGGACGGCGAGCCGATCGAGATCACCGCCGAGCTCGACGTGCGTCCCGAGCTCACGATCCCCGACATCTCCACGATCGAGGTCACGGTCGAGGACGCCGAGGTCTCCGACGACGACGTCACCGAGCAGCTGACGGCCCTGCAGGAGCGCTTCGCGACGTTCGCCGAGGTCGACCGCGCCGTCGCCGAGGGCGACTTCCTGACGATCGACCTGTCGGCCGCGCAGAACGGCGAGGAGATCCCCGAGGCGCAGGCCGCCGGCATGCCGTACACGGTCGGCAAGGCGACGATGCTCGACGGTCTCGACGAGGCCGTCATCGGCCTGTCGGCCGGCGAGACCAAGACCTTCACGACGCAGCTGGTCGGCGGCGAGCTCGCGGGCCAGGACGTCGACGTCACCGTCACGGTCAAGGACGTCAAGGAGCAGCAGCTGCCCGAGCTCGACGAGGAGTTCGCCCAGACCGCGTCGGAGTTCGACACGATCGACGAGCTCAAGGCCGACCTGACCGACCGCGTCACGCGCGGCAAGCGCATGGAGCAGGCCAACGAGGCGCGCGACCTCGTCCTCGACGAGATCGTCAGCAAGATCGACGCCCCGCTGCCCGAGAGCCTCGTCACCGAGGAGCTCACGAGCCGTCGCCAGCAGATCGAGCAGCAGCTCGCGATGGCCGGCGTGCCGTTCCAGCAGTACCTCGACGACGAGGAGCAGACCGTCGACGAGTTCGAGGCCGAGCTCGAGAAGCGCGTCCGCGACTCGCTGGTCGCCCAGTTCGTGCTCGACCAGATCGTGGCCGACCAGGAGTTCGGCATCGACGACAACGAGCTGTCGCAGCACATCATGCGCCGCGCCCAGCAGTCGGGCGAGGACCCGAACTCGTACATCCAGCACATCATGGAGCACAACCACGTGCCCGAGATGGTCAGCGAGGTGCTGCGCGGCAAGGCCCTGGCCTCGCTGGTCGAGGGCGCCAAGGTCAGCGACAAGTCCGGCAACGTCATCGACCTGGCGCGCCTGCAGGCCGACGGCACCTTCGCCGACGAGTCCGACGCCGACGAGTCCGACGCCGACCAGGCTGACGACGACGCCGACGCCGCCGAGGGCGACGACACCAAGTAGTCCGTCCGGTCCGGCCGGGGTGATGCATCCCTCCCCTCAGGGAGGTTCACATCCCGGCCGGATACCGGCAGTATGGGAAACATGCCCGCCGAACCCGCACGCACCACGGACGTCGCGGCGCTGGCTCTGGACTACGGCGACCGACTGATCGTCGGGACGGCCCGCGACCTGCACCAGGCCGTCTCCTCGCGCGTGTTCCGCGCGACGCGCCTCGTGGGCGGGCGCGTCCCCGAGTCTCTGCACGACGCCGTCGTGACCTCGGTCTACGGCGCGATCTCCGGCACGCTGCGCGTCACGAGCGGCTCGGTCCGAGCGATGGCCTCGCGCGGGGTCGGACGTCCGATCGAGTCGGGCCCCCGCGGACGCCTGGTCGTCGCGGCGATCAACGGCCTGATCGGCGACGAGCTGCGCATGCTCGACGACCCGCAGGCCATCACGATGGCCATCCGCGTCGAGGGTGCCGACGTCCCGGCGACCGGCTGGCCGCTCACCGAGGCGTTCCGCGACGCGACGAGCCACCCCGTGATCTTCCTGCACGGTCTGTGCGAGAACGACGAGTCGTGGTCGAACGGCCGCCGCACGATCGGCACGACCTACGCCGAGCGCATCGCCGCCGAGACCGACGGCACGCCGGTCATGGTCCGCTACAACACGGGCCTGCACATCTCCGAGAACGGCAAGCACCTCGACGCCCTCGTGCAGCAGCTCGTGGAGCACTGGCCGGTCGACGTCACCCGCATCACGCTGGTGGGTCACTCGATGGGCGGCCTCGTGGCCCGCGCGGCCACCAACCACGCGACCGCCGCGGGCCAGACGTGGCAGCACCTCGTCCGCGACGTCATCTGCCTTGGCACCCCTCACGCGGGCGCCAACCTCGAGAAGGTCGCGCACCTGGGGTCGCGGCTCCTGCGCTTCTGGCCCGAGTCGACGCCGTTCGGCACGATCCTCGACGCCCGCTCGGCCGGCATCGTCGACCTGCGCCACGGCTACATCACGCGCGACGAGTGGGAGGGACAGGACCTGACGGGGCAGTGGGGTCTCGACCGCATCGCCGCCGCCCCGCTGCCGCACGCCGAGTACCACTTCGTCGCGGCGACGCTCGGGGCGTCGCAGAAGCACCCGCTCAGCTCGGTGCTGGGCGACCTGCTGGTGCACTTCTCGTCCGCCACGGGGGTCGGACGCACCGGGCCGATCGTCGAGGGGGCCCGTTTCGAGTACCTGCCGAGCGCCCACCACTTCGCGCTGCTCAACCACCCGCAGATCGGCGACTGGATCGTCGAGTGGATCACCGCCCGCACCCGCGACCCGCGTGCGATCGAGGCCTCGCGCAGGGCCTGACAGCCGTCCGCCCGATGGGTAGGCTCAGCCCACCCCAGCGCCAGGAGCAACCGTGCCGAACCAGCCGCTCATCCAGCACAGCATCGAGATCGCCGCGCCACCCGCGGCGGTGTGGGCCATCGTGTCCGACCTGCGCCGCATGGGGGAGTGGAGCCCCCAGTGCGTCCGCATGGCGGTGCTCGGGCGCGAGGTCGGGGTCGGCACGCGCACGGTCAACCTGAACCGGCAGGGCTGGAAGCGATGGCCCACGACGGCACGTGTCGTGGTGTTCGAGCCGGAGCAGACCCTCGCGTTCCGCATCCCCGCCAACCGGTCGGTCTGGACGTACGAGCTCGAGCCCACCGCGACCGGCACGCTCCTGACCGAGAGCCGCCGCGCCCCGGCGGGCATCTCGCGGGTGTCGAACGTCCTGGTCGGGGTGGGGCTGGGCGGCACCGCGCCGTTCGAGTCGTCCCTGTCGGACGGCATCAGGCACACGCTCGGACGCATCAAGGCCGCGGCGGAGGCCGCCTGATGGCCGGTCAGCCGCCGCTCGAGGCGTCGATCGAGATCCCCGTGCCGCCGGCCGGGGTGTGGGCCGTGCTGTCCGACCTGCGGTCGATGAGCCGTCGCAGTCCCGAGCTGGTCGGCACGCTCATGGTGGGTGCGCCGCGCGTGGGCCGGCGCGCGCTGCACCTGAACCGCCGGCGGGCCGTGGTGTGGCCCACGGCGAGCCGCATCACCCGTTGGAAGGACCCGGCCCACGACGGCGGGCGGGGGGCGCTGGCGTTCCACGTCTGGCCCACCGACGTCGAGTGGTCGTACGAGCTCGTGCCGACGGCCGACGGCAGCGGCACGATCGTGACGGAGCGGCGCAGTGCCCTGCCGAGCCCGTCGCTGCTCGTGCGCCTGACGGCCCGCTACGCGATGGGCGGCGCCGACCAGCACGACACCGAGCTGCTCGACGGCATGCACCGCACCCTCGAGGCCCTCGCCGCCGACACCCGCAGCTGAGGAGGGGGTTGTCGCCCCCCGGCGAGGGGGTCGTGGCCCCTGCCTGGGGCGCTGCGCCTCTCCTCGAGGGGCGGCAACCCCCTCGTCGGCAGGGGGCAGCGGTCGACGCAGGGTCAGCGGTCGACGAGGGTGAGCTCGAACGCGTAGAGGTCGGGACGGTAGGCGTGGCGGCCGTACTCGACGGCGCGGCCCGCGTTGTCGTAGGCGGTGCGCTGCATCGTCAGCAGGGGAGCGCCCTTGCGCTCGCCCAGCAGCCGCGCCTCGTCGACCGACGCACCCCGTGCGCCGATGCGCTGCCGGGCCACCCGCATCACGATGCCGGACGCCCGCAGGTGCGCGTACAGGCCCGTCTCCGACAGGTCGATCGCGTCGAGGTCGACGACGTCGACGGGGAGGTAGTTGTGCATGTGCGCGAGGGGCTGGCGATCGACGAACCGCAGCCGCTCGAGCGACCAGACGTCCGCGCCCTTGGTGAGCTGCAGCTCGCGGGCGACGTCCTCGTCGGCCTCGACCCGACCGACCGCGATGACCTCGGTGCGGGGCTTCTGACCCGCCGCGCTGAGGTCGTCGTGCAGGCTCGTCAGCTCGACCGACCGGCGGATCTTGCCGTGGACGACCTGCGTGCCGACGCCGCGCTTGCGCACCAGCATGCCCTTGTCGACGAGCACCTGGATGGCCTGGCGCATCGTCGGGCGCGACAGCCCGAGGCGCTGGGCGAGGGCCACCTCGTTGTCGATGCGCTCGCCGGGGGCGATCGTGCCCTCGAGGATCGCGCGCTCGAACTGCTCGGCGACCTGGAAGTACAGGGGCACGGGGCTGGATCGGTCGAGGGTGAACGCGGGCCCGGGCATGCGGACAATCTATCGGGTTTGTCCCGTATGTCCATATGTCATGACAAACGCTTGACACGCTCTGTGTCGTGAGACACACTCGGGTGACCGACTTTGTCACGACAAACAGCTCACCACACAGAAACCGAGGATCCCGTGTCGACGACCCTTGAGCCCCAGGGCCAGACCCCCCTCCGCATCGCCGGCGCCCCCATCTCGTGGGGTGTGTGCGAAGTCCCGGGCTGGGGCTACCAGATGCCCGCCGACCGCGTCCTCACCGAGATGCAGTCGCTCGGCCTCGGCGCGACGGAGTTCGGTCCCGACGGCTTCCTGCCCGAGGACCCGGCCGAGAAGGCCGCGTTCCTGGAGGGCTACGGGCTGCAGGCCGTCGGCGGCTTCCTGCCCGTCGTGCTGCACGACCCGTCGCACGACCCCATGGTCGACGTCGACCCGTTCATCGACGCGTGCCTGGCCTCCGGCGCCGGCGTCGTCGTGCTGGCCGCGTCGACGGGCCTCGACGGCTACGACGCTCGTCCCGTCCTCGACGAGCTGCAGTGGAAGACCCTGCTCGCCAACCTCGACCGCATCGCCGACCACGCGCAGTCGCGCGGCGTCGTCGCCGCGATCCACCCGCACATCGGCACGCTCGTCGAGAACGCCGACGACGTCCAGCGCGTCCTCGACGGCTCGCACGTCGGCCTGTGCGTCGACACAGGTCACCTCGCCGCCGCGGGCGCCGACCCGGTCGCGATCACGCTCGCGAACCTCGACCGCGTCAAGCACGTCCACCTCAAGGACGTCGACGCCGCCGCCGCAGCCACGGTCGTCTCGGGCGAGGTCGCCTTCGCCGACGCCGTCGCCGCCGGCATGTGGCAGGTGCTGGGCCAGGGCGACGTCGACATCCGCGCCATGATCGACGCGTTGCGCAGCCACGGCTACGACGGCTGGTACGTCCTGGAGCAGGACGTCATGTTCAAGGACGGCGCGCCCGAGGGCGACGGACCCGTCTCCGACGTACGCTCGTGCCTCGACTTCGTGAAGGATGCACTGGCGTGACTGACGGCCACCACGAGCTCATCACGATGGGACGCGTCGGCGTCGACATCTACCCCGAGCAGATCGGCGTCGGCCTCGAGGAGGTCTCGTCGTTCGGCAAGTTCCTCGGCGGCAGCGCGACCAACGTCGCGGTCGCCGCGGCCCGTCTGGGTCACCGCTCGGCCGTCGTGACCCGCACGGGCGACGACCCGTTCGGACGCTTCATCCACCAGGCGCTGCAGGGCTTCGGGGTCGACGACCAGTACGTCACGTCGGTGCCCGGCGTGCCGACGCCGGTCGTGTTCTGCGAGATCTTCCCGCCGGACGACTTCCCGCTGTACTTCTACCGCGGCCCGAAGGCGCCCGACCTCCACATCAGCGCCGACGACCTCGACTACGACGCGATCCGCGCGGCCGACATCTTCTGGGTGACCGTGACGGGGCTGTCGCAGGAGCCCAGCCGCGAGGCGCACCTCGCCGCGCTCGAGGCCCGCAAGGGTCACGGCACGACGGTCATCGACCTCGACTACCGCCCGATGTTCTGGGAGTCGCCCGAGGCGGCGACCGCCGAGATCGCCAAGGCGCTGCCCTACGCGACCGTCGCGGTCGGGAACAAGGAGGAGTGCCAGGTCGCGATCGGCGAGACCGAGCCCCACGCGGCCGCCACGGCGCTGCAGGACGCGGGCATCGAGCTCGCGATCGTCAAGCAGGGCCCGCTCGGGGTCCTGGGCGTGCGCGGCGACGAGTCGGTCGTCGTGCCGCCGGTGCCCGTCGACGTCGTCAACGGCCTCGGCGCCGGAGACGCCTTCGGCGGCGCGCTGGTGCACGGCCTGCTGACCGGGGCCAGCCTCACCGACACCCTCGCCGGCGCCAACGCGGCCGGCTCGTTCGTCGCGGGACAGCTGTCCTGCGCCGACGCCATGCCCACCGTGGCCCAGCTCGAGACCTATCTCCAGGAGAACGGCCGATGACCGCACCCACCACCGTGACCGCCGCCGACGTGCAGGCGATCACCACGACGCGTGCCACCGACCCGGGCCGCATCGCGCGCCTCTGGGCCGAGCGCCGTCAGCCCGCGAACGGGCTGGTCGGGCAGAACCCCGACGGACGGCTCATGCTGATCGCCGCCGACCACCCGGCCCGCGGCGCGCTGCGGGCGGGCGACGACGCCCTGGCGATGGGCGACCGGTCCGACCTGCTCGACCGCATGGTCCGCGCCCTGTCGCGTCCCGGCGTGGACGGCGTGCTCGGCACCGCCGACGTCATCGAGGACCTGCTGCTGCTCGGAGCGCTCGACGACAAGGTCGTCATCGGCTCGATGAACCGCGGCGGGCTCGCGGGTACGGTCTTCGAGATGGACGACCGCTACACCGGCCACGACGCCGCGACGATCGAGGCGTTCGGCTTCCAGGGCGGCAAGATGCTGTTCCGCATCGACCCCGACGACGCGTCGACGGTGCACACCATGGAGGCCACCGCGAACGCCGTGTCCGACCTGGCGTCACGCGGTCTGATGGCGATGGTCGAGCCCTTCATCTCCGGACGTGGCGACGACGGCAAGGTCCGCAACGACCTGTCGACGGCGGCCGTCATCCGCTCGGCGACGGTCGCGGCCGGCCTCGCGCCGACGAGCGCGTACACGTGGCTCAAGCTGCCGGTCGTCGACGACATGGACGCCGTCCTGGCCGCCACGACCCTGCCGGTGCTGCTGCTCGGCGGCGAGGTCTCGGCCGACCAGGGCGCGCAGCTCGCGACGTGGTCGAAGGCGCTGGCCAACCCCGTCGTGCGCGGCATGATCGTCGGCCGCAGCCTCCTGTTCCCGCCGACCGGCACCGTCGAGGAAGCCGTCGACGCGACCGTGGGGCTGATGCACCGATGACCGACGACGTCCTGCGATCGGGCGAGGCGGCCAACGGCCCGTTCTCGCTCGAGATCACCCCGGCGGTCGCGGGCTGGGAGTTCAGCGGCCTGCGGGTCCTCGAGCTCGCCGCCGGCCGCTCCGAGCAGCTCGACACCGGCGACTCCGAGGTCATGGTGCTGTCGCTGGGCGGCTCCGCCGACGTGACCGTCGACGACCACGCCTTCTCGCTCGAGGGACGCCACAGCGTCTTCGCCGGGCCCAGCGACGTCGTCTACGCACCCCGCGACGCCTCGCTGACGATCGCGAGCGCCGACGGCGGACGCTTCGCCCTGGCCTCCGCGGTGTGCCACGAGCGTCTGGAGCCGGCGTACCTGCCGAAGGGCGACGTGCCGGTCGAGATGCGCGGAGCGGGCCAGTCGAGCCGCCAGGTCAACAACTTCGGCGTGCCCGGGGTGCTCGACGCCGTCAACATCATCGCGTGCGAGGTGCTGACCCCCGGCGGCAACTGGTCGTCGTNCGAGGTCGCCGACGGCCCGAACGGTCCCGGCATCGGGTTCCAGCGCGTCTACGGCCACGAGGGCGCCGACATCGACGTCTCGGCCGAGGTGCGCTCCGGCGACGCCGTCCTGATCCCGCACGGCTGGCACGGGCCGTCGATCGCCGCCCCCGGGTACGACCTGTACTACCTCAACGTCATGGCCGGTCCCGGCGACGAGCGGGCCTGGCTCATCTGCGACGATCCGGCGCACACCTGGATCCGCGACACCTGGGCCGACCAGTCCGTCGACCCCCGCCTGCCCTTCACGGCAGAGTCCTTCGGAGGAGAAGCATGACCGTCCTGACCGTCGCCCAGGCGACCGTCCGCTTCCTCGAGGCCCAGCACACCGAGCGTGACGGCGTCGAGACGCCGTTCTTCGCCGGCTGCTGGGGCATCTTCGGCCACGGCAACGTCGCCGGCGTGGGCCAGGCGCTGCTCGAGCGCGAGCAGTCCGGCGACCCGAGCCACCTGCGCTTCTTCCACGGCCGCAACGAGCAGGCCATGGTGCACGCCGCGGTGGCGTACGCCCGTCAGCGCGACCGCCTCGCCGCGATGGCCGTGACGGCGTCGGTCGGCCCCGGTGCGACCAACATGGTCACGGGTGCCGCGCTGGCCACGATCAACCGGCTGCCCGTGCTGCTGCTGCCCGGCGACACGTTCGCGACCCGCGTCGCGAGCCCCGTGCTGCAGGAGCTCGAGAACGTCCAGCAGGGCGACATCTCGGTCAACGACATCTTCCGTCCGGTCTCGGTGCACTTCGACCGCATCGACCGCCCCGAGCAGCTCGCCTCGGCGCTGCTGCACGCGACCCGCATCCTGACCGACCCGGCCGAGACCGGCGCCGTCACGCTGGCGCTGCCGCAGGACGTCCAGGCCGAGTCGTACGACTTCCCCGACGAGCTGTTCGCCAAGCGGGTGTGGCACGTCGCGCGCACCGTCCCGCAGCCCGCGGCCCTGGCCCGCGCGGTCGAGGCCATCCGTTCGGCCCGCCGCCCGCTGGTCGTCGCCGGCGGCGGCGTCACGTACTCGCAGGCCAACGACGCCCTGAGGGCGTTCGTCGAGGCCACGGGCATCCCGGTGGGGGAGTCGCAGGCCGGCAAGGGCGCGCTCCCGTACGACCACCCGC
Organism: Aeromicrobium sp. Root472D3; assembly: GCF_001426485.1. GTDB lineage: Bacteria > Actinomycetota > Actinomycetes > Propionibacteriales > Nocardioidaceae > Aeromicrobium. Next base: position 392,751 of record NZ_LMET01000002.1, read on the forward strand.
AGTCGGTCGGCGCGATCGGGGCCACCGGCACGACGGCCGCCAACGCGCTGGCCGAGGAGGCGGACGTCGTGATCGGCGTCGGCACCCGCTACAGCGACTTCACGACGGCCTCGCGCACCGTGTTCCAGGACGCGGGCGTGCGGTTCGTGAACCTGAACGTCTCGGCGTTCGACACCCACAAGCACTCCGCCGTCGGCCTGGTCGCCGACGCCCGCGAGGGCCTCACGGCCCTGACGGACGCGCTCGACGGCTGGCGCGCCGACGAGGCGTACACGGCCCGGGCCACCGAGCTCGCGGCCGCGTGGGACGCGACGGTCGAGCGGGCCTACACCGGCGAGGGCGCCCCCGCGGTCGCCGACGGGCTCGCGATCCAGTCGCAGGTCATCGGTGCGGTCAACGAGCTGTCCGACCCGCGCGACGTCGTCCTGTGCGCCGCCGGCTCGATGCCCGGCGACCTGCACAAGCTGTGGCGCACCCGTGATCGCAAGGGCTACCACGTCGAGTACGGCTTCTCGTGCATGGGATACGAGATCGCCGGCGGCCTCGGGGTCAAGCTCGCGGCGCTCGACCAGGAGCACGCCGAGGGCGCCGCGGCGCGCGACGTCTTCGTGATGGTCGGCGACGGCAGCTACCTCATGATGAACACCGAGATCGTCACGGCCGTCGCCGAGGGCGTCAAGGTCATCATCGTGCTGGTGCAGAACCACGGCTACGCCTCGATCGGCGCGCTGTCGCAGTCATTGGGCTCCCAGCGGTTCGGCACGGCGTACCGTTACCGCACCGAGACGGGGCTCGACGGCGGCACGCTGCCGGTCGACCTCGCGGCCAACGCGGCCAGCCTCGGCGCCGACGTCCTGCAGGTGGCGGGCATCGACGACTTCCGGGCCGCGGTGCTCACGGCCAAGGAGTCGACCCGCACGACCGTCATCCACGTCGACACCGATCCGCTGGTGCCGGCGCCCGACAGCCCCGCCTGGTGGGACGTCCCGGTCTCCGAGGTGTCCGTCCTCGAGTCGACGCAGCAGGCCCGCCGCGTCTACGAGGACCACAAGTCCCGCCAGCGTCCCTACCTGACACCCGCCTCCGACACGAAGGACCACTCATGACGCAGTACGACCACTACCTGGACGGCGCGCCGTTCCAGGGCGAGAGCGACCGCTTCGGCGACGTGTTCGACCCCGCGCGCGGCGTCGCGAAGTCGCAGGTGCGGCTCGCGACGACCGGCGACGTCGACGCCGTGGTGGCGTCGTCGCTGAAGGCGTTCCAGACCTGGAGCGAGACGTCGGTGACGGCGCGCTCGCGCATCATGTTCGACTTCCGCCAGCTGCTGGTCGAGCACGAGGACGAGCTCGCGGCGATCATCAGCTCCGAGCACGGCAAGACGATCGACGACGCCAAGGGCGAGGTCGTCCGCGGCCGCGAGGTCGTCGAGTTCGCGGCGGGCATCCCGCAGCTGCTCAAGGGCGAGTACTCCGACAGCGTCTCGGGCAGCGTCGACTCGCACACGTTCCGTCAGCCGATCGGCGTCGTCGCGGGCATCACGCCCTTCAACTTCCCGATCATGGTGCCGCTGTGGATGCACCCCGTCGCGATCGCGACGGGCAACACGTTCATCCTCAAGCCGTCCGAGCGCGTCCCCGGCGCGTCCGACCTCGTCGCCCGCCTCTACACGAAGGCCGGTCTGCCCGACGGCGTGTTCAACGTCGTGCACGGCGACAAGGTCGCGGTCGACGCGATCCTCGAGCACCGCGACATCGCGGGCGTCTCGTTCGTCGGCTCCACGCCGATCGCCAAGTACGTCCACGAGAACGCGACCCGCACCGGCAAGCGCGTCCAGGCCCTCGGCGGCGCCAAGAACCACGCCGTCGTGATGCCCGACGCGAACCTGGACTTCGCCGCCGACCACATCGTGGCCGCGGGCTACGGCTCGGCCGGTCAGCGCTGCATGGCGATCTCGGCCGTCGTCGCGGTCGGCCCCGTCGCCGACACGCTGGTCGAGAAGATCCGCGAGCGCTCAACCGACCTGAAGGTCAGCGTGGGCACCGACCCCGACGCCGAGATGGGTCCCGTCGTGACCAAGGCGTCGCGCGACCGCATCGTCGACTACATCGGCCAGGGCGAGGCGGCCGGCGCGACGGTCGTCGTCGACGGCCGCGACCTGGTCGTCGACGAGTACGAGGAGGGCTTCTTCGTGGGCCCCTCGCTGCTCGACCAGGTCACCCCTGACATGTCGGTCTACACCGACGAGATCTTCGGACCCGTGCTCACCGTGCTGCGGGTTCCGACGCTGGATGCCGCGATCGAGCTCATCAACTCGAACCCGTACGGCAACGGCACAGCGGTGTTCACTTCCTCGGGTGAGGTGGCACGGACTTTCCAGCGGAAGGTCCATGTGGGCATGATCGGCATCAACGTGCCGGTCCCGGTCCCCATGGCGTTCCACTCCTTCGGAGGCTGGAAGGACTCACTCTTCGGCGACCACCACATCCATGGTCCCGAAGGTGTGAGGTTCTACACGCAGGCGAAGGTCGTCACCACCAGGTGGCCCCACGTCAGCGAGGAATCGCTCGCTCAGCTCAACTTCCCGACGGCTCACTAGCCCTGCCCTCACCGGCTCGGGAAAAACCCACAAGACAGGAACACATCCATCATGAAGAAGATCAAGATCGTCGGTGCGATCCTCGCCGCCGGCACCCTGCTGGGCGCGTGCAGCGGCACCGGCAGCGACAGCGGCACGGCCGACACGGCCTCGAAGGACTACACGTACGCCGTCATCACGCACGGCGCGCCCGGCGACGCCTTCTGGGACCGGGTCAAGTCCGGCGCCGAGCAGGCCGGCAAGGACTACGGCGTCAAGGTCAACTACGCCTCCGACGCCGATCCGGCCAAGCAGTCGCAGCTGATCGACGGCGCGGTCGCCGACAAGGTCGACGGCATCGTCGTCTCGATGGCCAACCCCGACGGTGTCGAGGCCAGCGTCAAGAAGGCCGTCGCGGCCGGCGTCCCGGTCATCACGATCAACTCCGGTGTCGACCAGTTCAAGGACTTCGGCGCCATCACGCACATCGGCCAGACCGAGACGATCGCGGGCCAGGCCGTCGGCGAGAAGCTCAAGGAGGCCGGTTCGAAGAACGCCATCTGCGTCATCCAGGAGGCCGGCAACGTCGGCCTGGAGGAGCGCTGCAAGGCGGTCGCCGAGACGATGGGCGGCACGGTCGAGAACCTGCAGGTCGACGGCACGGACGACAACGCCGTCCAGGCCACGATCACCTCGAAGCTGCAGAGCAACACCGACATCGACACCGTCGTGACGCTCGGTGGCCAGTACGCCATCGACGCCGTCGCCGCGGTCAAGGACTCCGGCAGCAGCGCCAAGGTCGCGACCTTCGACCTGTCCGAGGACGTCATCAAGGACATCCAGGCCGGGACGATCCTGTTCGCGGTCGACCAGCAGCCCTACGTCCAGGGATTCCTCGGCGTGACGGGTCTGTACCTCAAGTCGATCAACGGCAACGACATCGGTGGCGGCCAGCCCATCAACTCGGGCCCGGCCTTCATCACCAAGGAGAACGCGGACGCCGTCCTGAAGTTCGCCTCGAACGGCACGCGCTGACCTGATCCCCGGGGGCCCGGAGCGATCCGGGCCCCCGGGGGCCCGGCACCACCAGCACCACGGCACCGCCAGCACCACGGCACGACCAGCAGCACCGCACCACCTTCACCTTCTCCATCCGCACAGCTCTTCAGCCCACCCAGGGAGCACCCACATGACCACCGCCACCGTGACGGACGAGCGCATCGCGCGGACGTCCACCGTCACCAAGCTCTTGAAACGACCGGAGATCGGCGCGCTTGTCGCGACCATCGTGATCTTCGTGTTCTTCGCCGCCACGACGAGCGTCTTCGCGACAGCTCCGGGAGCCAGCACCTGGCTGCGCGGCGCCTCGACGATCGGCATCATGGCCGTCGCCGTCGCCCTGCTGATGATCGGTGGCGAGTTCGACCTGTCGGCCGGTGCCATGACGGGCTTCACGGGCCTGGTCGTGGGTGTCCTGACGACCGAGTACGGCCTCAACATCTGGGCCGCGATCGTCGTGTCGCTGGCGCTCGCGCTTCTCGTGGGCTTCGTCAACGGGGTGCTCGTCATGAAGACGGGGCTACCGAGCTTCATCGTCACGCTCGGCACGTTCTTCGTGCTGCAGGGCATCGACCTCGCCGGCACCAAGGCACTGATCGGCCAGGTCGCGATCCAGGGCATGTCGGACGTCCCCTACTACGACCAGGCCAAGAAGGTCTTCGGATCGGCGGCCGACATCGGTGGCGGACTCGTGTACGCCTCGGTCTTCTGGTGGATCGCCGTCACGGCGATCGCCACGTGGATCCTGCTGCGCACGCGCACCGGCAACTGGATCTTCTCGGTCGGCGGACAGCAGACCGCGGCCCGTCAGATCGGCGTCCCGGTCTTCAAGACCAAGGTCGGCCTGTTCATGACGACCGCGGGCGCCGGCTGGCTCGTCGGCATGCTCCTGCTGTTCACGACGTCGACCGTCCAGAGCAACACGGGCGTCGGCCAGGAGTTCATCTACATCATCTGCGCCGTGGTCGGAGGCTGCCTCATGACGGGCGGCTACGGCTCGGCGATCGGCGCCGCCCTCGGCGCCCTGATCTACGGCATGGTCAACCAGGGCATCGTCTACTCGGGCTGGGACAACAACTGGCTCAAGGCCTTCCTGGGAGTCATGCTCCTGGGAGCGGTGCTCCTCAACGAGTGGGTTCGCAAGCGAGCGGAGACGGCACGATGAGCAAGACATCCAACCAGTCCACCGACGGCGGCACGGCGACGGTCCTGACGGCCCCGGCGGCCAACGGCACCGCGGTCATCGAGGTCAAGGACATCGGCAAGCGGTACGGCAACATCATCGCGCTGAGCGACGTCTCGACGTCGGTGCGCGCGGGCGAGGTCACCTGCGTGCTGGGTGACAACGGCGCCGGCAAGTCGACGTTCATCAAGATCCTCGCGGGTGCCCACGAGCACAGCGACGGCAGCCTGCTGATCGACGGCGAGGCCACGACGCTCTCGAGCCCCCGTGCGGCCCTCGAGCTCGGCATCGCGACGGTCTACCAGGACCTCGCGGTCGTCCCGCTCATGCCGGTGTGGCGCAACTTCTTCCTCGGCAGCGAGATCACCAAGGGCGTCGGCCCGTTCAAGAAGCTCGACGTCGACGAGATGAAGCGCATCACCAAGGACGAGCTCGCCGCCATGGGCATCGACCTGCGCGACGTCGAGCAGCCGATCGGCACCCTGTCGGGCGGTGAGCGCCAGTGCGTCGCGATCGCCCGCGCCGTGTACTTCGGTGCCCGCGTGCTGATCCTCGACGAGCCCACCGCGGCGCTCGGCGTCAAGCAGTCGGGCGTCGTGCTGAAGTACATCGCCAAGGCCCGCGACCGTGGGCTCGGCGTCGTCTTCATCACGCACAACCCGCACCACGCCTACCCCGTGGGCGACCGCTTCATGCTGCTGCGTCGCGGCAAGAGCATGGGCGACTTCCCGAAGGCCGAGATGACGCTCGAGGAGCTGACGTCGATGATGGCCGGCGGCGCCGAGCTCGAGTCGCTCGCGCACGAGCTCGAGAAGACGATGGGTCCCGACTCCGAGGTGGCGCAGACGTTGAAGGCCGACGTCACGTGAGCGCCGGCGCAGCGACGGGACAGCCCGCGCTGCGCGTCGGGATCGTGGGCTTCGGCTGGATGGGACAGGTGCACGCCCGTGCCCTGTCCCGTCTGCTGCAGCACTACCCCGACGCGCCCCTGGCACCCCGTCTGGTGGCCGTGGCCGACAACGCACCCGACGACCGCACCAAGCGGGCCGCCGACGCGTACGGCTTCGAGCACCTGCTGTCCGACTGGCGCGAGCTCGTCACGCACGACGAGATCGACCTGGTCTGCGTGACCGGCCCCAACTTCATCCACCGCGACGTCGCCGTCGCGGCGGCCGAGGCCGGCAAGCACCTGTGGGTCGAGAAGCCCGCGGGCCGAGACGCCGCCGAGACCGCCGAGATCGTCGCGGCCGTCGAGGCCGCGGGCGTCCAGGCGGCCACGGGGTTCAACTACCGCAACGTGCCGGCGGTCGACCGTGCCCGCGAGATCGTCGCGTCGGGTCGCATCGGCCGCGTCGAGCACACCGTCGTGCGCTTCCTCGCCGACTACTCGGCCGATCCGGACGCCGCGCTGTCGTGGCGGTTCCAGAACGAGTTCTCGGGGTCGGGCGTGCTGGGCGACCTCGTCAGCCACGCGGCCGACCTCGTGCGGCACGTCGTCGCCCCGATCGACGAGCTCGTCGTCGACCGGGCCACGTTCATCCCGCAGCGGCGGGCGGCCCTGCCGGGCGCGATGCACTACGAGAAGGGCGCCGGCGACCTCGGCGACGTCGAGAACGAGGACTACGTCAACGCGCTGTTCCGCCTGACGGACGGCTCGCGCGGCATCCTGGAGTCGAGCCGTACCGCGGTCGGCGAGCAGAACACGTACGGCTTCGAGGTGCACGGCACGCACGGCGCCGTGCAGTGGGACTTCCGGCGCATGAACGAGCTGCGGGTCACGAGCGTCGACCCCGACGCGGGCCAGGACTACCTCAACAGCTTCTACACGACCGAGTACGCGGGCCCCGGCGACGGCGAGCTCAGCAGGTTCCAGCCCGGCACCAACAACCCGATCGGCTTCGACGACCTGAAGGTCGTCGAGGCGCGCCGGCTCCTCGAGTCGATCGCCACCGGCATGCCGGTGGGCGCGACGATCCACGACGCGCTGGCGGCGGCGAAGGTGCTGGACGCCATGATCGAGTCATCGAACGAACGAAAGTGGGTCTCGCTGTGAGTCTTCGCGTGGGTGTCATCGGTGCGGGCGCGATGGGCGCCGACCACATCCGGACCATCTCGACCAGCGTGCCGTCGGCGCGCGTGTCGGCGGTCTACGACTTCAACACCGACACGGCCCGTGCGGCCGCGTCGCCCGTCGGGGCCGAGGTCGTCGGATCGGCCGAGGAGCTCATCGACTCCTCGTCGGTCGACGCCGTCATCATCGCCTCGCCCGACCGCACGCACGCCGACCTGGTCCGCGCGTGCCTCGCGGCGGGCAAGCAGGTGCTGTGCGAGAAGCCGCTGGCCGTCACGGCCGACGAGGCCTACGGCGTCGTCGAGGCCGAGGTCGTCGGCGGACGCCGGCTGCTGCAGGTCGGCTTCATGCGCCGCTACGACCCCGGCTTCGTCGCGCTCAAGCGCACCATCACCGACGGGGTCGTCGGCGACGTGCGGCTGGTGCACGCGATCCACCGCAACGCGTCGAGCAGCACGAGCACCGACGACGCGGGCCTCGTCACGGGCTCGATGATCCACGAGCTCGACACGATCCCGTGGCTGCTCGACGACCAGATCTCGGCGATCCGGGTCGAGTCGCCCGTCGTCGGCGGGTTCCGCGACCCACAGCTCGCGACGATCTGGACGAGCGGCGGCGTGATGGTCACCGCCGAGGTCTTCGTCAACGCGGGCTACGGCTACGACGTCCGCTGCGAGGTCGTCGGCTCGAGGGGCACCGCCTCGCTCGCTCCGTCCGAGGCGGTCAGCACGCGGGTCGCGGGCGTCGACGGCGTGCCGGTGCGCGACGACTTCGTGGCGCACTTCTCCGACGCGTACCGCATCGAGCTGGCGACGTGGGCCGGCGAGGCCCTGGCGGGCCGCACCACGGGCCCGAGCGCGTGGGACGGCTACGTCGCCAACGCCGTGGCCGAGGCCGGTGTCGCGTCGCTGGCGTCCGGCGCCCGCGAGCCCGTCGAGCTGAAGCCCCGCCCGTCGCTCTACGCCTAGCCCGGCGAGCGGCGCAGGACGGCGTGCTGGGACCCGCTCAGCCCACCGGTCCTGTGCCACTCGCGGGGCCGGTGGTGCTGCGGGCCACGAGGTGAGGTGCCAGGACGACCTCGCGGGGGGCGCCGCCGTCCAGCAGGTCGAGAGCCCCGTCGATCGCGGCCTCGGCCATCTCGGCGGCGTTCTGCGAGATCGTCGACATCTGGGCGTGGGGTCCCACCGCCAGTCGTGAGTCGTCGTAGCCGATGACCGAGACCTCGGCGGGGACGTCGACGCGTCGCCGCACCAAGAGGTCGAGGACCCCTGCGGCGCACCGGTCGTTGAACGCGACGACGCCCGTGGGCGTCGTGGGGGAGTCGAGCAGGACCTCGACGGCGCGCGAGCCGTCGTGCTCGGTGGGCCCACCGGCGACCACGCGGGCGTCCGCGCCCAGACCGTGACGCTCCACGGCGAGGGCGAACCCGCGTCGCCGGTCGTCCGCGCCCGGGGCGTCGCCACCGTCGACGTGCACGAGCCGGCGGTGCCCCAGGGCCACGAGGTGGTCGACCGCCAGGGCCACGCCGCCCGCGTCGTCGCTGTGCACCGACGAGACGCCGGCGACCTCGCTGCGCCGGGCCACGAGCAGGAGCGGGACACGGTCGGCGGTCGTCGCGAGCTCGTCGTCGGCCAGCGCCGAGCCCAGCAGCACCGCGACCTCGCACCGCTCGCGCAGCAGGGCCTGGATCGCGACGTCCTCGCGCCGGCTGGGTGCCACCGCGCTGATCGCGAGGTCGTAGCCGCGGGCCGAGGCGGCGCCGTAGAGGTGCTCGACGAGGTCGCCGTGGAAGGCCTGCTGCAGGTCGAACGTCACGCCGATCAGCCGCGAGCTCGACTGGCGCAGCTTGCGGGCGCGCTCGTCGCGCACGTAGCCCATGTCGTCGGCGATGGCCCGCACGCGGGTGCGGGTCGCGTCGCTGGCGCCGGGCACGCCCCGCATCACGATCGAGACCAGGGCCGTCGAGACGCCGGCCTCGCGGGCGACGTCGGCGAGGGTCGGCCGTGCCGCGCCCGTCCGCCTCGTGCCGGGTTGCGTCATGCGTCGTCCTCGGGTCGTCGGGGGTGCGTCGACGTGGTTGACGACGCGGTGCGGGGAGTCTATCGTCGCTCATCTAGAACGTTCTAGTCACGAAGGAAGCCCATGACCACCACCCCCGTCCGCATCGGCCTGATCGGTGCCGGCCGCATCGGTGCCTCGCACGCCGACGTCATCGCCCGCCGCGTCCCCGAGGCGACCCTCGTCGCGGTCGCCGACCCCCGACCCGGTGTCGCGTCCGAGCTCGCCGGGCCGCTCGGGGCGCGGGGCGAGACGTCCGTCGACGCCGTGCTGGCCGCCGACGACGTCGACGCCGTCGTGATCGCCGCGTCCTCCGTCGCGCACGCCGAGCTGATCGTCGCCGCCGCCCGCGCGGGCAAGCACGTCTTCAGCGAGAAGCCCGCCGGCATGACGCTCGACGAGATCGACGCCGCGCGCGCCGCGACCGCCGCCGCAGGCGTCGCCTTCCAGGTCGGCTTCAACCGTCGCTTCGCCCGCGAGTTCGTCGCGGCGCACGAGGCCGTCGTGGCGGGCCGGCTCGGCACCGTCCGGCAGCTCCGGTCGCTGACCCGCGACCCGGGCCGCGGGCCGTCCGACCCCGACGTCGTCCCGCCGTGGACGATCTTCACGCAGACCCTGATCCACGACTTCGACACCCTCAACTGGCTCAACCCCGGTGCCCACGCGGTCGACGTCGTCGCGACGGCCGACTCGCTGACGGCCCCCGGCCACCCGACGCTGCTCGACCACGCGACCGTCGTGATCCGCTACAGCAACGGGGCCATCGCGACCGCCGAGGCGAGCTTCGCCGCGACGTACGGCTACGACGTCCGCGGCGAGGTGCTGGGCTCGGAGGGCATGGTCACGATGGGCGAGGGTGCGCAGTCGTCCCTGCGCCTGCACACCGCCGACGGCCGCGTGGCCGCCACGTCGCACAGCGACACCGATCTGCTGATCGACGCCTACACGGGCGAGTTCGCCGAGTTCGCGCAGGCCGTCCGCGACGGGCGCACGCCGTCCGTCACGGGCGACGACGCCTTCGCGGCGTTCGCGATCGCCCAGGCGTGCATCGACTCGATGACGTCCGGCGCGCGGGCGGAGGTCGCACGATGACCTTCGACCTCGCGATCTGCTCGGAGATGGTCTACACCGACCTGCCGCACCTCGAGCGCGTCGAGCGCATCCACGCCGCCGGCTTCGCCGCCGAGATCTGGGACTGGACGCAGAAGGACGCCGGGGCGCTCGTCGCGACGGGTGCCCGCTTCACGTCGATGACCGGCTACGTCACGGGCGACCTCGTCACGCCCGAGGGCGCGGACGAGCTGCTGCGCACGGCCGAGCTGTCGATCCCGTTCGCCCAGGCGATCGGGTGCCCGTCGCTCAACCTGCACGGCACGGGCCTCGGCGAGGGCGGGATCCCCGTGCGTCCCGTCGAGGTCGTGACGGGCGACATGTGGCTCGCGGCCGAGAGGACGCTGTCGCGCATCGCGGAGCTGGGGGCCACGCACGGCGTCACGTTCGTGCTCGAGAACCTCAACACCGAGGTCGACCACCCGGGCACGCCGTTCGCCAGGGCCGCCGACACGCTGGCGCTCGTCGCGGCGGTCGACAGCCCGCACCTCAGGATGAACCTCGACCTCTACCACGCGCAGATCGGCGAGGGGAACCTCGTCGATCTGATCCGGCGGGCCGTCCCGCACGTGGGCGAGGTGCAGGTCGCGGACGTCCCGGGTCGCTGCGAGCCCGGCACGGGCGAGGTGCGCTGGTCGTTCGTCGCCCGGGCGCTGGCCGACGCCGGCTACGACGGCGTCGTGGCGATGGAGGCGTTCGCGATCGACCCGTCGGTCGAGGGCAGCGACCGCGCCCTCGAGGCGTTCCGCACGGCCTTCACCGTCTGACCCACCCCCCGCCCCCCGTCTGCCGAGGAGGGGGTTGCGGCCCCTTGGCGAGAGGGTTGCCGTCCTCTCCTCGGAGGGCGGTAACCCTCCCGTCAGCGGTGGGGGAGGAAGGCGCCGGGCTCGTTGTAGGGCGTCACGACCTGGATGTGCGACGGCAGGGAGTGGACCGGCCCGGGCAGGGCGCCGTGGGCCTGCATGACGACCCGGCAGGCGCGCCGCATGTCGTCGCGCAGGTCGTGGTGCAGGACGGCCGACAGCCGGCGCGACCGCAGCAGCCCGGCGTTGTCGGCGTCGAGGTCGTGCGCGACGAACGCCCGGCACGTCCGCCCCGCCCGCCGGAACGCCTCGAGCGTCGCGACGTTGCCGCCGCCGATCGAGTACACCGTGTCGATCGACGCATCGGCCTCGAGAGCCGCTGCGACGGCGTCGAGCATCGTCGCGTCGAGACCGTCGGTCTCGGCCACCTCGTGCACGGGGCGCCCGGGCGCGAGCTCGGCCCACGCCGCGCGGAAGCCGGCCCCGCGGTCGTCCTCGCCGCGGAACGCCGCACTGCTCAGCGTCGTCAGGGCCGCGCCGTGGCCGTCGCGCGTCCACTGCGACAGCAGGTACGCCGCGGTGGCCCCCGCGGCCCGGTTGTCGATGCCGACGTAGGCGATCCGCCGGCTGTCCGGCACGTCGGTCACGAGCGTGACGACGGGGATGCCGGCGGCGACGAGCTCGTCGACCGCGTTCACGACCGCGGGGTCGTCGGGTGCCTTGAGGACGACGCCCTGCGAGCCGCGCCGCGCGATGGTGCGGAGCGTCCGGACGACCTCGGGCGGCGAGCTCGTCTCCTGCAGGTGGAACCGCGCGCGGATGACCGCGGGCCGCAGGTGCGGCAGCTCGGCCTCGAGCGCGGCGCGCACGGCGGACGAGAAGCGCGCCGGCGTCTGCATCACGAGGTCGACCAGGAACGTGCGTCCCGCCACGCGCACCTGCGACGCCTGCCGGTCGAGCTCGGCGATCGCCCGCTCGACCTCGGCGACCGTGCCGGCGCGCACGCCCGGACGGCGGTTCAGCACGCGGTCGATCGTCGCGAGGCTCAGGCCGGACTGCTGCGCGATCTCGCGCAGGCGGTAGCGGTGTCCCATGCGTGCTGCACGTCTCCCTGAGGTGTTCTTGAGGTGTTTCGGCCCACCACGGAGCATACGGCCACGACTAGCGTCGGGGTGTACCCGTCACCGAGGAGATCACCATGACCGCCACCATCGACAGCGCCGCCAGCAGGTCGCCCCGCCTGCGCGAGGCCGACTGCGACGTCGACGACTTCGCCGCCGTCGTCCAGCAGACCACCGACGTCGCCGACTACCCGCACGCCGACCACGTCGAGCAGGGCGTGCTGGTCTACGACTCGGCCGTGCTGCGCGCCGCGGCGTCGACCCCCGAGGGCGCCGTCGAGGTCGAGGGCGAGCTCGTGCGCGCCCTGAGCGAGGGCCCCGGCGTCGTGGCGCTCAAGGGCGCCTTTCCCGACCCGTCGGTGGTCGACCGCGTCACGGCCGTCTTCGACGAGATCATCGTCGACGAGCGTGCCGCCGGCACCGCCCCGGGCGACCACTTCGCGAAGCCCGGCGCCAACAGCCGGGTGTGGAACGCGCTCGAGAAGCTCGCGGTGCGCGACCCCGAGGCCTTCGTCGACTACTACGCCAACGACGTCCTCGCGCTGGTCTCGCGGGCCTGGCTGGGCCCTGCCTACCAGGTGACGTCGCAGGTCAACGTCGTGCGCCCCGGCGGGGTCGCGCAGGACCCCCACCGCGACTACCACCTCGGCTTCCTGTCGAACGAGGTCGTCGAGCGCTATCCGGCCCACGTCCACCTGCTCTCGCCGGTGCTGACGCTGCAGGGCGCCGTCGCGCACTCCGACATGCCCGTCGAGAGCGGTCCGACGATGTACCTGCCGCACTCGCACAAGTACGTCCCCGGCTACCTCGCCTGGCGCCTGCCGGAGTTCCGCGCGTACTTCGCCGAGCACCACGTGCAGCTCCCGCTCGCCCTGGGCGACGCGGCCTTCTTCAACCCGGCCCTGTTCCACGGTGCGGGCTCCAACGTCTCGACCGACGTTCAGCGCATGGCGAACCTGCTCCAGGTCTCGTCGGGCTTCGGGCGCGCGATGGAGACGGTCGACCGCTCGCGGGTCTCCAAGGCGGTCTACCCCGCGCTGCTCGCGCGCCTCGCCGAGGGCGCCGACGCCGATCTCGTCGCGAACGCGGTCGCGTCGTCGGCCGAGGGGTACCCGTTCCCGACCAACCTCGACCGCGACGCCAACGTCAACGGCCTCACGCCGCTGTCGCAGGCCGAGGTCGTCCACCGGGCGCTCGCCGAGGGCTGGACGCCCGAGCAGCTCGACGCCGCGGTCGACGCCTACGACGGACGGCGGCGCACCGATGGCTGAGCCGCTGCTGGCCGACAGGGTCGTCCTCGTCAGCGGGGGCACGCAGGGGGTCGGCGGCGGCATCGCCCGGGCGGCCGTCGCCGAGGGCGCGACGGTCGTCGTGACCGGGCGTCGTCCCGACGTGGGGGAGGCGTTCGCGGCGTCCCTCGGCCCGGCCGCGAGCTTCGTCGCGTGCGACGTCGCCGACGTCGAGCAGGCCCGCGGGGCCGTCGCGACGACGATCGAGCGGCACGGCCGCATCGACGGCCTGGTCAACGCGGCCGGCCTCACGAGCCGCGGCACGCTGCTCGACACGACGCCCGAGCTGTTCGACCAGCACGTCGCGGTCAACCTGAGGGGGCCGTTCTTCCTGATGCAGGCGGCCGTCGCCGACATGGTGCGGCGCGGGGCCGGCGGGACCGTCGTCAACGTCCTGACGATGTCGTCGCACGGCGGGCAGCCGTACCTCGCGCCGTACGTCGCGAGCAAGGCCGGGCTGGCCGGTCTGACGCGCAACGCGGCGCACGCCCACCGGTGGGACCGGGTGCGCGTCAACGGCATCAACATCGGCTGGACCCAGACCGAGGGCGAGGACGCCGTGCAGCGCGAGTTCCACGACGCCGACGACACGTGGCTCGAGAAGGCGAACGCCTCGCAGCCCATGGGACGGCTCGGGCAGGTCGACGACATGGCGGCGCTGGCGGTGCTGCTGCTGTCGGACCGCAGCGGCGTCGTGACGGGCTCGGTCATCGACTGGGACCAGCACGTCGTCGGGGGATCGGACTGACCCGCGGCGGCGGGGCGAGTATGCCATCAGCGAACAGCCGTGTTTTGGCGTGTGTTCGTCCCCGGCGCCGTCTAGGTTTGTGGCGTGAACACATCTGACAGCTCCAGCCCACTGTCGCCGAGGATGGCCGGCGAGGCCGGTCCCTCGGATCTCGACGGACACATCTACCAGCGCCTGCTCAAGGAGCGCATCGTGTTCCTCGGGTCCGAGGTCCGCGACTCCAACTCCAACGCGATCGCCGCCCAGATGCTGCTGCTCAACGCAGAGGATCCCCAGGCCGACATCTTCCTCTACATCAACTCGCCGGGTGGCTCGGTCGACGCGGGCATGGCCATCTACGACACGATGCAGTTCATCTCCAACGACGTCGCGACGTTCGGCATGGGCCTGGCGGCCTCGATGGGCCAGTTCCTGCTCGCCGCCGGCACCGCGGGCAAGCGCTACGCCCTGCCGCACGCGCGCATCATGATGCACCAGCCGTCCGGCGGCATCGGCGGCTCGGCCTCCGACATCAAGATCCAGGCCGAGCAGAGCGTCCTGCTCAAGAAGCAGCTCAACCAGCTGCAGTCGGTGCACAGCGGCCAGACCGTCGAGCAGATCGAGCTCGACTCCGACCGCGACCGCTGGTTCACGCCCGAGCAGGCCAAGGAGTACGGCCTGATCGACCACGTCGTCAAGAGCGCAGGAGACCTGACCGCATGAGCTACTACATCCCGCAGTGGGAAGAGCGCACGTCCTACGGCTTCCGTCGCATCGACCCCTACACCAAGCTGTTCGAGGACCGCATCATCATGCTGGGCACCCCGATCAGCGACGACGTCGCCAACGCCGTCATGGCGCAGCTCATGTCGCTGCAGGCCATGGACCCCGACCGCGACATCAGCATCTACATCAACAGCCCCGGTGGTTCGTTCACGGCGCTGACCGCGATCTACGACACGATCCGCTACATCAAGCCCGACGTGCAGACGCTGTGCCTGGGCCAGGCCGCCTCGGCCGCCGCGATCCTGCTGGCCGCCGGCACGCCGGGCAAGCGGCTGGCGCTGCCCAACAGCCGCATCCTGATCCACCAGCCCTACACCGAGGGCACCGGCGGCCAGATCTCCGACCTCGAGATCCAGGCCAACGAGATCTTCCGCATGCGTGAGCTGATGGAGAAGATGATCTCCGACGCCACCGGCAAGTCGATCGAGGAGGTCAGCAAGGACGTCGACCGCGACAAGATCCTGACGGCGCAGCAGGCCGTCGAGTACGGACTCGTCGACGAGGTCCTCGACACGCTGAAGACCCCCGCCATCTGATCAACTCGGATCGCGACATCCGGCCTGTGACCGAGACGACGAGGCATTTCGCCGCTACCGTGGATGCCACGTCGTCTCGGTCGCTCCGGGTCCGGCCCCCCGTCACGACAGCGGCCGGATGATGCGCCGCTTCAGCAACACCCGCCTCACGGCAAGAAGGGACTCTCCCCATGGCACGCATTGGTGAAACCGCCGATCTGCTGAAGTGCTCGTTCTGCGGAAAGAGCCAGAAGCAGGTCAAGAAGCTCATCGCGGGCCCCGGCGTGTACATCTGCGACGAGTGCATCGACCTGTGCAACGAGATCATCGAGGAGGAGCTCGCCGAGGGTGCCGAGCTGAGCCTGGGCGAGCTGCCCAAGCCGCACGAGATCTACGACTTCCTCAACGGCTACGTGATCGGTCAGGACGGCGCCAAGAAGTCGCTGGCCGTCGCGGTCTACAACCACTACAAGCGCGTCCAGGCGCAGACCTCGGGCGGGCGCGGCAAGGACGACCAGGTCGAGCTGGCCAAGTCCAACATCCTGATGGTCGGCCCCACGGGCTGCGGCAAGACGTACCTGGCGCAGACCCTCGCGCGCATGCTGAACGTCCCCTTCGCGATCGCCGACGCGACGGCCCTGACCGAGGCCGGCTACGTCGGCGAGGACGTCGAGAACATCCTCCTGAAGCTCATCCAGGCCGCCGACTACGACGTCAAGAAGGCCGAGACGGGCATCATCTACATCGACGAGGTCGACAAGATCTCGCGCAAGAGCGAGAACCCCTCGATCACCCGCGACGTGTCCGGCGAGGGCGTGCAGCAGGCGCTGCTCAAGATCCTCGAGGGAACGACGGCCTCGGTGCCGCCGCAGGGCGGGCGCAAGCACCCGCACCAGGAGTTCATCCAGATCGACACGACCAACGTGCTGTTCATCGTGGGCGGTGCCTTCGCGGGCCTCGACCAGATCATCGAGCAGCGCAGCGGCAAGATGGCGCTGGGCTTCAGCGCGGCGCAGCAGGACATCGGCGCCAAGGCCGAGCCGCACAAGCTCTACAGCAAGGTGCTGCCCGAGGACCTGCTGAAGTTCGGCCTGATCCCCGAGTTCATCGGTCGTCTGCCGGTCATCGCGGCCGTCGACAACCTCGACAAGGACGCGCTGGTCGCGATCCTGACCCAGCCGCGCAACGCCCTGACCAAGCAGTACGTCCGGCTGTTCGAGATCGACGGCGTCGAGCTCGAGTTCAGCGCCGACGCCAGCGAGGCCATGGCCGACCTGGCCCTGGCGCGCGGCACGGGCGCCCGCGGCCTGCGCTCGATCATCGAGTCGGTGCTCGAGCCGGTCATGTACGAGATCCCGAGTCGCGACGACGTCGCGAAGGTCATCGTCAACGCGGCCACGGTGGCCGGCACCGAGGGCCCGCAGATCCTGACGCACGACGAGGCAGCCAAGAAGGCTTCCTAGCTGTCCGCGGGGCTGCCATACTCCACGTCGTGACCCGTCATGACGTGGAGTTCTCGTCCGACGACGAGCGCTGTGCCGCCTGGTTCTACCCACCCCGCAGCGGATCGGACCCGGCCCCCGTCGTGGTCCTCGGCATCGGCCTCGGCTCGATCAAGGAGATGGGCCTCGACCGGTACGCCACGGCGTTCCAGGAGCATGGCTACGCCGCCCTGGCCTTCGACCACCGCTCGTTCGGCGCCAGCACGGGCGAGCCGCGCCAGGTCATCGACGTCGCACGACAGCTCGACGACTGGCGTGCCGCGATCGCCTTCGCGCGGACGCGGCCCGGCGTGGACCCCGCCCGCGTCGTGGTGTGGGGCACCTCGTTCGGCGGGGGGCACGCGCTGACGCTGGCGGCCGAGCAGCCGCCGGGAGTCGTCGCGGCGATGGCCCAGTGCCCGTTCACCGACGGCATCGCCTCGGCGGCCGCGATGAGCCCGCTGAGCGCCCTGCGGGTGGGACCGCGCGCCCTCGCCGATCTCGTCGGCGCCCGCCTGGGGCGCCGCCCGATCATGATTCCGACGGCGGGCCCGCCGCACACCGCGGCCCTCATGACGTCCCACGACGCCGTGACGGGGTTCCTGGCCCTGGTGCCGCCCGAGGCGTCCGGCCGGTTCGTCAACCGGGCGGCGGCGCGCATCGGTCTGCGCATCATGGGCTACCGACCCGGGCGGCGGCTGCGTCGCGCCCGCGTGCCGATCTTCGCCGCCGTGTGCCGGCACGACACCGTCGCGCCGCCCCGTGCCGCCCTGCGGCAGCTGCGTCGCGCCCCGGACGTCGAGATCAGGACGTACGAGACGGGGCACTTCGCGATCTACCAGGATCCCTGGTGCGCTCCCGCCGTGGCCGACCAGCTCGACTTCCTCGAGCGGCGGGTTCCGGTGGGCGGCTGACGCGGTCACCGCAGCCCCCGGCGCCCCGCCCCGCACCGCTACGTTGGTCGCATGACCTCCGTCGACATCGCCCTGCTGGGAGCCACCGGATTCACCGGCGGCCTGACCGCCGACTACCTCGGCACGCACCTGCCACCCGGTGCCTCGTGGGCGATCGCGGGACGCAACCAGGCCAAGCTCGAGGCCGTCGCCGACCGGGTCGAGACCCTCGGCGGTGTGCGACCCGAGATCATCTCGGCCGAGACCGGCAACGCCGACTCGATGGCCGCGCTGGCCGGCAGCACCCGGGTGCTGATGACGACGGTCGGCCCGTACGTCCAGCTGGGCGAGCCGGCCGTGAAGGCCGCGGCCGAGGCCGGCATCGCGTACGTCGACCTGACCGGCGAGCCGGAGTTCGTCGACGCGATGTGGCTGAAGTACCACGAGACGGCGCAGCGCACGGGGGCGCGCCTCGTGCACGCCTGCGGATTCGACTCGATCCCGTACGACCTCGGCGTCCTGTTCACGGTCGAGCAGCTGCCCGAGGGCGTGCCGCTGGACGTCAAGGGCTACATCCGCGCCGGGGGCACCGCCTCGGGCGGCACCTACCACTCGGCGATCGGCGCGTTCTCGCGGCTGCGCCAGTCGGCCCGGACGGCGGGGGAGCGCAAGCGGCTCGAGGGACGTCCTGACGGCCGCCGCGTGCGCGGTGGCGGCACGATCGGACGCGGTGCCGGCGGCAGGGGGTGGGCGCTCCCGCTGCCGACGATCGATCCACAGATCGTGCTGCGCTCGGCCCGGTCGCTGGAGCGGTACGGGCCGGAGTTCACCTACTCGCACTTCGCCCAGTTCACGAAGCTTCCGATGCTGGCCGCCACGATCGGCGGCGGCGCGGTGCTCCTGGCGGGTGCGCAGCTGCCTCCGACCCGGGCGCTCCTGCTCAAGCTCAAGTCGCAGGGCGACGGACCCGACGAGCAGAAGCGCGCCTCGTCGTGGTTCTCGCTGCGCCTGATCGGCGAGGGCGGTGGCACGACGGTCACGACAGAGGTCTCGGGCGGCGACCCGGGCTACACCGAGACCGCCAAGATGCTGAGCGAGTCGGCGCTGTGCCTGGCCTTCGACGACCTGCCCGCCGTGTCGGGCCAGACCACGACGGCCGTCGCGATGGGCGACGCCCTCATCACGCGCCTGCGCGACGCGGGCATCACGTTCCGCACGCTCTGACCGACCGCCGAGTGGTGCATCCCGGCCCGCTGGGGGTCCCCCCGCGAGCGCTAGCGAGTGGGGGCGCGGTGCGGTGTGGACGGACACGCCGTCCCAGAACGTCCAGGACGCACCACTCGCGGGTCGGGGGTCAGGCGGGGGTGGGGGTCGCGACGACCGTGAAGCCCGTCGCGGACTCGTCGGCGGTGAGGGTCGGCTCGGCCGTGACGCGTCCGGCGGCCCGGACGTCGGCGAAGGCCGCGGCGAGCAGGTCGAGCTGGGCCTGGCTGCCGGTGACCGTCAGCTCGGAGATCTCGGTCTTCTGGCTGACCTTCGCGACCGACTTCGCGCCGCGGATGTCGGCCAGGACCGTCGCCGCCGCGGCCAGCACGCCCGGGTCCTGCTCGGGAGTCGTCAGGTCGGTCGACGCGACGGGCCACGCGGCGCGGTGGATCGAGCCCTCCTGCCACCACGACCAGACCTCCTCGGTGACATAGGGCAGGAACGGCGCCAGCAGGCGCAGCTGCACCGACAGCGCCAGCACGAACGCCGCCTTCGCCGACGTGCCGCCGGCGTCGTCGCGCCGGGCGCGCTCCTTGACGAGCTCGAGGTAGTCGTCGCAGAAGTCCCAGAAGAACTTCTCGGTGACCTCGAGGGCCGTCGCGTAGTCGTAGGCGTCGAAGGCCGTCGTGGCCTCGTCGACGACACCGCGCAGGCGGCTCAGCATCGCCTGGTCGATCGCCTCGGTGACGCGCGCCGGGTCGAGGTGCGAGGCGTCGGCGCCGAGGCCGTACTGCTCCTCGGCGGCCAGCACGAACTTGCTGGCGTTGAGCACCTTCATGGCGAGGCGCCGTCCGACCTTCATCTGCTGCTCGTCGAACGGCGAGTCGGCGCCCGGTCGGGCACCGGCAGCGCGCCACCGCACGGCGTCGGCACCGTAGGTCGCCAGGATCGTGTCGGGGACGACGACGTTGCCGACCGACTTGCTCATCTTCTTGCGGTCGGGGTCGACCACGAAGCCCGAGATCGAGGCGTGCGTCCACGGGGCGGTGCCGAACTCCTGGTGAGACCGGACGACCGACGAGAACAGCCACGTGCGGATGATGTCGTGGGCCTGCGGGCGCAGGTCCATCGGGAACGTCTTGGCGAACAGCTCGGGGTCGCGCTCCCACCCGCACACGAGCTGCGGGGTCAGGGACGACGTCGCCCACGTGTCGAGGACGTCGGGATCGGCGACGAAGCCGCCGGCCACGCCGCGCTGCGACTCCTCGAAGCCCGGGGGCGTCTGCGAGGCCGGGTCGACCGGCAGGGTCTCCTCGGCGGCGAAGATCGGGTCGTCGTAGTCGGGCTCGCCGTCGGCGTCGAGCCGGTACCAGACGGGGAACGGGATGCCGAAGAACCGCTGGCGGCTGACGAGCCAGTCGCCGTTGAGGCCCTCGATCCAGTTGGTCAGGCGCGACTGCATGTACGACGGGACCCACTCGATCTCGTCGCCGCGGGCCACGAGGGCCGAGCGCAGGTCGGCATCGCGTCCGCCGTTGCGGATGTACCACTGACGCGTCGAGACGATCTCGAGCGGCTTGTCGCCCTTCTCGTAGAAGTTGGCGACGCGCTGCGTCGGGGTGGGCTCGCCGTCGAGGTCGCCGCTGTCGCGCAGGGCCGCCACGACGAGCTCGCGGGCCGAGAACGTCGTCTTGCCGGCCAGCTCGGCGAACAGCTCACGTCCGGCCTCGGTGGCGATCCACTCGGGCACCTCGCGCAGGATGCGGCCGTCGCGGCCGATGACGGTGCGGTTGGCGAGCTGGAACTCACGCCACCACTGCACGTCGGTCAGGTCGCCGAACGTGCAGCAGTGCACGATGCCCGATCCCTTCTCGGGGTCGGCGAGCGTGCTGGCCAGCACGGGCACCTCGACGCCGAAGATCGGCGACGTGGCGCTGGTGCCGAACAGGTGCCGGTACCGCTCGTCGTCGGGGTGGGCGATGATCGCGACGGCCGCCGGCGTGAGCTCGGGTCGGGTCGTCTCGACGTGGTGGGTCGAGCCGTCGGAGAAGTGGTACGCGACGCGGTGGTAGGCGCCGGGGTAGTCGCGGGCCTCGAGCTCGGCCTGCGCGACGGCGGTCTGGAACGTGACGTCCCACAGCGTCGGGGCGTCCTGCGTGTACGCCTCGCCGCGGCCGACGTTGCGCAGGAAGGCCCGCTGCGACACGACCTGGGCGTTGTCGCCGATCGTCGTGTAGGTCTGCGTCCAGTCGACGCTGAGGCCGAGCGTGCGCCACAGCTGCTCGAAGACCTTCTCGTCCTGCAGCACCAGCTCGTTGCACAGCTCGATGAAGTTGCGCCGGCTGATCGGCACCTGCTTCTTCGGGTCGGGCTTCTCGGGCCGGACGAAGTCGGCCTCGTAGGGCAGCGTCGGGTCGCAGCGGACGCCGAAGTAGTTCTGCACGCGCCGCTCGGTCGGCAGCCCGTTGTCGTCCCACCCCATGGGGTAGAACACCTCCTTGCCGCGCATGCGCTGGTAGCGGGCGACGAGGTCGGTGTGCGTGTACGAGAAGACGTGGCCGACGTGCAGCGAGCCCGAGACGGTCGGCGGCGGCGTGTCGATCGAGTAGATCTCGTCGCGCGACTTCGAGCGGTCGAAGGCGTACGTGCCCTGCTCGGCCCACCGGGCGGACCAGGTGGCCTCGAGACCCTCGAGGACGGGCTTTTCGGGGACGCCGTGCGCCGTGGTGTTCTCTGGGCTGCTCACGACAGTCAAGTCTATGGGGCGGCGCGCGCCGGACCCCACGCCCCTACGCCCGGTGCGCCGGTTCGGGGGGCGCCGGCACGTGGTCGGCGAGGTCCGCCGGGCCGGCGTGGTGGCCGGACCCGTCGGTGCGCCACAGGGCGCTGGGCCACCAGACGTGCCGGCCGATGTCGAGGGTGAGCGCCGTCACGAGCACCGAGCGGACGATGATCGTGTCGAGCAGCACGCCGACCGCCACGACGAAGCCGAGCTCGGCCAGGAACACGATGGGCAGGGTCGCCAGGGCCGTGAACGTGCCGGCCAGGACGAAGCCCGCGGACGTGATGACGCCGCCCGTCGCGGCGAGACCGATCAGCGCGCCGCGACGCGTCCCGTGCCGCAGCGACTCCTCGCGCACCCTCGTCATCAGGAAGATGTTGTAGTCGATGCCGAGCGCGACGAGGAACACGAACGCGAACAGGGGGAACGACGAGTCGGCTCCCTCGAACCCGAACACGTGACGGAACACCAGGGCGCTGATGCCGATCGCGGCGGCGAACGACACCACGACGGTGAGCAGCAGCATCAGCGGAGCGGCGATCGAGCGCAGCAGCAGGGCCAGGATCAGCAGCACCACGACGAGGATCACGGGGATGATGAGCCGGTTGTCGGCGCGGGAGGCCTCCTGGACGTCCTTGTTGACGGCCGTGTTGCCGCCGACCAGCGCATCGGCGCCGTCGACGGCGTCCACCGCGTCGCGCGCCCGGTCGATCGTGGCGAACGCGGTCGCCGAGTCGGGCGCGGACGTCAGCGTGCCCTCGATGTAGGCGACCGGGCTGCCGGCGGGGCTCCTGACGGCGACGCTCGCGGGATCGATGCCGTCGACCCCGGCCAGGGCGTCGGCGACGGCATCGGCCCGGTCGCCGCTGGCGATGACGGCGACGGGCGACCCCGCGCCGCCGGGGAAGTGCTCGGCCAGCTTCTTCTCCGCCACCACGGACGGCTGCTCCTTGGTGAAGCTCTGCTCGTTGGTCAGCCCGTCGGCGTCGAGCTGCACGATGCCGAACGACAGGCCCACCAGCACCAGGGTCGTCGCGACCCACACCGTGCGCGGGGCGCGTGCGATGCGGCGGCCGACCTTCGCCCAGAGCCCGGTCTCGCTCCTGACCGGCTCACCGAAGCGCGGCACGAAGGGCCAGAAGATCCAGCGGCCGACCACGACGAGCAGCGCCGGCAGCATGACCAGCATGACGAGCAGGGCGCAGGCGATCCCGGCGGCGCCGACCGGCCCGAGGCTGGCGGTCGAGTTCATCTGCGCGAACGTCAGGCACAGCAGCCCGATGATGACGGTGGCACCGCTGGCCAGGATCGCGGGCGCCGCCCGGTGCAGGGCGTGGGCCATGGCCTCGCGGCGGTCCCGGTAGCGGTGCAGCTCCTCGCGGTAGCGGGCCACGAGCAGCAGCGCGTAGTCGACGCCGGCCCCGAGCACGAGGACGCTCAGGATGCCCTGGCTCTGCCCGTTGACCGTCAGATCGGCGTTCTTGGCCAGCAGGTACACGACGCCCTGGGCGATGCCGACCGCCCCGACCCCGCAGAACAGGAAGAGGATCGCCAGCTGCAGGCTGCGGTACGTGATCAGCAGGATCACGAACACGATCCCGACGGCCGAGAACAGCAGGATGCCGTCGATGCCCGAGAAGGCCTCGGCCTGGTCGGCGCCGAGGGCCGCCGGTCCGGCCAGGCTGACGTCGAGGCCGGCGGCGTCACGATCGGCGATCGCCGCGATGTCGTCGACCCGGTCGGGCAGCATCTCCCAGCCGTCGTCGCTCATGCGGATCGTGGCGGTCACCTGGAGGGCCTGCCCGTCCTGGGACGGGACGGGGCCCTCGACGCGGGCGACGTCGTCGACGTTCGCGAGCGACGCGACGTCGGCCGTGGCCTTGGCCAGGTCGGCGGCGGTCGTGCCGCCGTCGCGGACGTACAGGACGATCGCCGGGATGTCGTCGGGGTCGGAGAAGGCCGCCGCCCGTTCGATGACCTCGGTCGACTCGGCGTCGCCGGGCAGCCACGACGCGATGTCGTTGTCGACGACCGACGTGAGCCTGCCTCCGAGGGCACCCATGCCCATGAGGAAGACGAGCGACACGCCGAGGACGATCCAGGTGGTCCAGCGGTGGGTGACCCATGTGGCGACGTTGCGGGACATCGGTGCTCCAGGGGGGTGAGAAGGCAGCGAGAACGTGGCACCGGCACCCCGGCTTCAGGCTACGCCCGTGGCGCCCCGGAGTCATCCCCTTCCTGCTGCGATACTGGTGTGGATGACACCTACGTACGCGGAGGTCGAGCGCGCGCTCCTCGGCCGCTGGCCCGAGACCCGTCTCGAGCCCTCCCTCGACCGCATCGCCGCGATCTGCCGCCTCCTCGGCGACCCGCAGGACGCCTATGCGGTCGTCCACCTGACCGGCACCAACGGCAAGACGTCCACGAGCCGCATGATCGACACGCTGCTGCGTGCCCTCGACCTGCGCACCGGACGCTTCACGAGCCCGCACCTCCAGTCGATGACCGAGCGCATCTCGCTCGACGGCGTGCCGCTGACGGAGGCACAGTTCGTCGACGCGTTCGCCGACGTCGCCGCCTACGCCCAGATCGTGGACGACTCGTCGCAGCACCCGCTGTCGTACTTCGAGACGATGGTCGCGATGGCGTATGCCGCGTTCGCCGACGCGCCCGTCGACGTCGCGGTCGTCGAGGTCGGCATGGGCGGCTCGTGGGACGCGACGAACGTCGCCACCGGCCAGGTCGCCGTCGTCACGCCGATCGGCGTCGACCACGCGACCTACCTGGGCGACCGGCCCGAGCTCATCGCGGTCGAGAAGTCCGGCATCATCAAGGCCGGCTCGCACGCCGTGCTGGCCGAGCAGTCGCCCGAGGTCATGGACGTCCTGATGCGCCGCGCCGTCGACGTCGGTGCGATCGCGCTGCGCGAGGGCATCGAGTTCGGCGTCAACGACCGGGTCACGGCGCTCGGTGGGCAGCTGGTCGGCCTGCAGGGACTGTCGGGCTCGTACGACGAGATCTTCCTTCCGCTGCACGGCGCGCACCAGGCGCACAACGCGGCGTACGCCCTGGCGGCGGTCGAGGCGTTCACGGGCAGCAAGCAGCTCGATCCCGACCTGGTGCGCGGCGCGTTCGCGCAGGTGACGTCGCCGGGACGGCTCGAGGTCGTGCGTCGCAGCCCCACCGTGCTGCTCGACGCCGCGCACAACCCGCACGGCGCCGAGGCCACGATCGCCGCGGTGCAGGACTCGTTCTCGTTCAGTCCCCTGATCGGGGTCGTCGGCGTCATGGCCGACAAGGACGTCGAGGAGATGCTCCGGATCTTCGAGCCCGTCATGGCCGAGATCGTCGTGACGCAGAACAGCACCGACCGCGCGATGCCGGCCGACGAGCTGGCCGAGCTGGCCGGCGACGTCTTCGGCGACGAGCGGGTCGTCGTGGTGCCGCGGCTCGACGACGCGATCGAGCGGGCCGTCGCGATGGCCGACGGAGGCGACGGTGGCGACGACGCGATCGGCAGCGGTGGCGTGCTCGTCACGGGCTCGGTCGTCACGGTCGGCGAGGCCCGCGTGCTGCTGGGCGGGACCGTCGCATGAGAGGACTCGTCGCATGAGGGGCATGTGTGCCGCGATGCTGTCGCTGCAGGCCATCATCTTGGGCCTGTCGGTGCCGGTCATGATCGCGGTCGAGGACGTCCACAAGACGCTCGCGCTGATCCTCGGGCTCGGCCTGGCGGTGCTGTGCGTGCTGGTCGCGGGATCCCTGCGCCGCCCGCAGGCGTACTGGGTCGGTCACGCGATCCAGGCCGGCACGATCGCGCTGGGCTTCCTCGTGCCGGCGATGTTCTTCGTCGGGCTGATGTTCGCGGCCCTGTGGTTCGGGGCGTTCTTCCTGGGTCGCAGGATCGAGGACGACAAGGCCCGCTGGGCCCGCGAGGCCGCCGAGGCCGAGGGGCAGGACGACGACGGCGCTCAGCCGGCGTCGTGAGACCCCACCCGCAGCGCCAGCGCGGGGCACGCCAGCGCGGCTGACCGGGCCGCACGCACCAGGTCGTCCGGCAGCTCGCGACCGTCGACGACGGGGAAACCCCACTCGTCGAGCGTGATCCTCTCCGGCAGCAGCCGCGAGCACAGCCCGTGCGCGTCGCACCGGGTCCAGTCGACGTCGATCGTGCTCATCGCGTTCCCTCCTCGGGGGTCGGCAGGACGGTCGAGGCGGGCCGCCCGCACCGCCCGTGGTGCTGGTGGACGGCGAGCTCGTCGGCGAGCGCGTCGAGCGCCGAGCCGACGAAGGCCGCCGAGCCGTCGGGGTGTGCGCAGGCGCCCCGTCCGCGGACGAGCGCGAGCCGCCGGTGGGCCGATGCGGCACGGTCTGCGCCCGCCCCCGCCGCCAGGGCCGCGAGGTCGTCCGCGATCGCCGGCAGCCCGAAGAAGCACGGTCCGCACTGCCCGGCCGACTCCGCGGCGAGCCAGCGCGCGACCCGGACGACCTCGTCGACGACGCACGTGCCGGGGTGGGGGCGCGCGATGACTCCGGCGCCGAGGGGGGAGCCCGCGGCGCGCAGGGCGGCCCGGTCGACCGTCAGCCCGTCGACGTCGCGGCGCCACGTGCCGTGGTAGCCGCCGACCAGCACGGGGGCCGTCGTCGCCGGCAGCAGCACCGACAGCGGCGTGCCGTTCGGCACCTCGACGACACCCCGGACGGGCGCGTCGCCCAGCACGGTCAGCAGGCTCGTCCCCGGCTCGGCGGTGCTGCCCGTGCGGGCGTACTCGGCGACCCCCATGCGGCCCAGCAGGGCGAGGTGGGCGAACGTCTCGACGTTCGAGCCGAACGTCGGCAGGCCGTCGACGCCCGAGACGTGCGGCAGCACCCGGCGGCCGCCCGGCACCGCCCGTCCGGTTGCGAGGCCGTTGACGACGGCACGGATCTCGCCACCGACGAATCCGCCGTCCGCGGCACGGACGACCCGCACGACGGTCGCGTCGGTCCGCTCCGCCACGGCGTGCACGAGCGAGTCGTGGGCGGCGGCGTCGTGCACCACGATCGTGACGTTCGCCGTGCCGAGCGCGTCCGCGACGACCAGCGCTCCGTCGATCACGAGGTGCGGCGCGCACGTCATGAGCACGCGGTCCTTGCGGCTCGCGGGCTCGCCCTCGCTGCCGTTGAGCAGCACCGCGACGTCGCGTCCGGACGGCATGGCGGCGAGCTTCGCGGTGACGGGGAAGGCCCCGCCGCCGCGGCCGAGCAGGTTGACGTCGCGCGTCGCGGCCACGAGCCAGCTGCGTCGGCGCAGCACCGGCGCGCCGTGCAGCAGCAGGTGCCGGGCGTGGTCGACGCGGCCGTGCTCGGCGACCCCGGCGAGCAGCCGGGGGGCGCCGATCGACGAGACGGGTGTCGTGGGGGAGTCGAGGACGGCGGTCATGGGTGGCTCCTGACGAGGGTGCGGGCGGAGGCGAGGGGAGCGCGGCGGGCGGCCGCGTGGTCGCGCAGGCGCAGACCGACCGCGACGGCGACGGCGAGTCCGCAGGCGGCGTAGATCGCGGTCGTCCACGTGGCGCCGGTGTCGGTGCCGGCGAGGATGCCGTGGGCCATCGCCGCGGCCCACCCGGCGTACGCGGCCAGGTGCACGCGGCGCCACGTGCGGGTGGCCCGCGCCGAGGTCGCGAGTCGTCCGCGGGCGGCGCCCGACACCGCGACGACCACGAACGCGTAGACCGCGAGCGTCCCGAGGCCGAGGGCGAGCGGACGGTAGCCGGCCGTGAACGGCACGACGGTCGAGGTCAGGGAGACGTCGACGTAGACGTCGAGGACGATCAGCACCGCGTGGGCCAGCAGCATCGTCAGCCCGAGCACCGCGGCCGAGCGGTGCGCCACCTGCACCAGGAACCGGCGGTCGAGCTGTCGTTCGGTGGGACGCGCGCGGTGACGGGACGCCAGGGCACCCATCGCCGTCGACGCCGTGAACGCGATCAGGGCGACCATGCCGGTGGCGCGTGCGAGGTACCAGATCATGGCTACGCCGCCCGCGTCTCGGCCGGCCAGTCGCCGACGTGCTGCACGGTGCCGTCGCGTCCGACCAGGCGCGCCGCGACGTCGAGGCCACGCAGGTGGGGCACGGCGTCGTGGCCCAGCACGAGGGCGGCGGTGCTCGCGGTGTTGGCCCGGACGGCGGTGGGGGCCCAGACCGTGACGGTGCGCCACGGCCCCTCGGCCGGGCGACCCGTGCGCGGGTCGATCACGTGGTGCGCCGCGCCCGAGGGGGTGCGCCAGCGCCGCGAGATCGTGGACGACGTCG
Source organism: Aeromicrobium sp. Root472D3 (assembly GCF_001426485.1). Classification (GTDB taxonomy): domain Bacteria; phylum Actinomycetota; class Actinomycetes; order Propionibacteriales; family Nocardioidaceae; genus Aeromicrobium. The sequence continues at coordinate 420,708 of NZ_LMET01000002.1, forward strand.
CGAGGCCGCCGCGCTCGAGGCCGACGGGCTGCCCGGGCTCGCCCGACCGCTCGCTGACCTGCACCTGCCAGGGCCTGCTGCGCGAGCCGGCGATCGCGACGTCGCCGCCGATCTCGACCAGCACCGCCGTGTCGAGCGACCTCGCGACGCGGCGTGCCGCGACGTCGGCGGTCCACGCCTTGGCCGTCGCGCCGAGGTCGAGGCACACGTCGGTCGGCAGCCCGACGAGCGACAGCGTCCGGTCGGTGCGCACCGTGGTCCAGTCGGCGCGGGGGAGGGGTTCGTCGTCCGTCATGACCAGCAGGTCGCGGACCGCCGTGATGTCGTCGGCGTACCCGGCGCGCAGCAGGTGGGCGCCGATCGTGGGGTCGACGGCTCCTCCCGACTCCTCGGCCGCGCCCAGCGCGACGTCAAGCAGCTCCATCGTGCGGCGGCGGACGGGCACGAGCCGACCCGCGGCCCGGTTGACCCGCGACACGTCGGAGGTCGCGGTGAAGCGGTCGGCCGACAGCGCGACGTCGGCCATGAGCGCCACGACCTGCTGCTTGGCCGCCATCAGCGCGTCGGGGCGCGTGACGGTCACCCGCACGCGGCACGACCAGTCGGTCCAGATCGCCGACGCGGTCATGACGCGTTGCTCCCACCGTCGGACGAGCCGCTCGAGCTGCCGGCGTCGGCGCTCGTGAGGCCCGAACCGGACGAGGTCGTGCCGGAGTCGGTCGTGCCGGAGTCGGACGGGGTCGACCCGGTGGCCGAGCCGGAGTCCGTCGACGTCGACGTCGTGCCGGTCGAGGTGGAGTCGGTCGTGGTGGAGCTCTCGGACGCGTCGTCGTCGCGGGCGGCGCACGCCGTCAGCGCACCGGTCATCAGGATGCTCGTGGCGGCGATCGCGGCGAGGTGCCGGCGCGACCGCGCCATCAGGTGGGCTCGGGGGCCGTGGGAGGTGGTGGTCATGCATCCAGCGTCGTCGCCGGGGCGTCAGGCGCGCCTCAGCCGAACGTCAAATGCCGGTCAAATGATGCTGTGAGGAGCCTGCATGACGAGGCGGACCGTGTGCGACCCGTCGTCGTTCGAGAGCACGTCGAGGTGGCCGCCGGTCGACTCGGCGCAGCTGCGGGCGATGTCGAGCCCGAGGCCGCTCGACCCGCGGTCGCTGCGCCCGCGGCGGGCGGCGCCGAGAGGGATCCCGGGCCCGTGGTCGACGACGTCGATGTCGGCGCCGACGTCGGTGCGGCGCAGGACGACGGCCAGGGCGCTGCCCTCGGGGGTGTGTGCGACGACGTTCTCGATCAGGGCGTCGAGCGCGGCGGCGAGCTCGTCGGCCGTGCACGCCACCGTCGCGGTGGTGCCCGGGTCGACGACCGTGACGTCGCGGTCCTGGTCCTCGGCCAGCGGCGTCCAGAACGCCACCCGCTCCCGCAGCACCTCGCGGGCGTCGCACGACCGGTCGTCGCGCTCGGCGCGGGGCAGGCGGGCGTGCTGGATGACGGCGGTCAGCGTCCGCTCGAGCACCGCGACGTGCCGGGCGAGCTCACGCGAGCGCTCGGAGTCGGGGAGGGCCTCGACGTCGAGCCGGATCGCCGTCATGGGGGTGCGCAGCCGGTGCGACAGGTCGGCGATCGTCTCGCGCTCGGACGCCAGCAGCTCCTCGATGCGCCCGGCCAGCTGGTTGAGCGCCGTCGAGACCTGGGCGACCTCGCGCGCACCCGACACCGGTGCCCGCGCGTCGAGGTGCCCGGCGCTCAGCTCGGTGGCGGTCGCGGCCGTGGCGACCAGCGGCCGGGTGAGGCGGCGCGACACGACCTCGGCACCGACGACCGCCACCAGCAGCAGGGCGAGGGCGCCGCCGCCGATGACGGCCCACCGCTCGTGCACCTCGTGGTCGACGTCCCCGTCGCTGACGAAGGCCCGCACGAGGGCGCGTCCCGACGTGCTGTCGGCGCCGATGTCGACGAGCCAGCCGCCGCCGACGCGCTCGGTGCGGGGCGCCGAGACCGTGCCGAGGTCGTCGCGGTCGTCGTCGCGGTCGCCGTCGCCGTCGCCGCGACGAGGGCCGTCCGGCGCGTCGGGCACGTCGTCCGGCAGGGCAGCGCCGACCGACGTGCCGTCGGGCAGCAGCACCGTCACGGCGGTGTCGGTGCGCTCGTTGACGCGGTCGACGTACTTGCCGGCCTGCACGCCCGTGTAGGCGTTGGTCGTCAGGTAGTCCGCGACGCCCTGGGCGACGTACTCGGTCTCGCGGACGACCCGGTCGGACGCCGACTGCTTCAGCGCGATCGCCAGCGGCACCGCGAACAGCACCAGCACGAGCGCCGTGAGCCCCGTCGCGAGGAGCAGGATGCGGCGGCGCAACGTCATGACGGATCGACCAGCTTGACGCCCACCCCGCGGACGCTGTGCAGGAAGCGCGGCTCGGCGGCCGACTCGCCCAGCTTGCGACGCAGCCACGACACGTGGACGTCGACGGTGCGGTCGCCGCCGCCCCACGGCAGGTTCCACACGTCGGCGAGCAGGTCGCGCTTCGACACGACCTGCCCAGGACGCTGTGCGAGGTACAGCAGGAGGTCGAATTCCTTGCGGGTCAGCACGAGCGGCGTGCCCGCGAGGTGCGCCTCGCGGCCCTGCGGGTCGATGCTGAGCTCGGCGACGTCGACCGTGCCGACGTGCTCGTGCGCGTCGGTGCGGCCCCGGCGCAGCACGGCGCGGACGCGGGCCAGCACCTGGGCGGCCGAGTAGGGCTTGATGAGGTAGTCGTCGGCGCCGGCGTCGAGCAGGCGCACGATCTCGCGCTCGTCGTCGCGTGCCGTCGCGACCAGCACCGGCACGTCGCCGAGCGAGCGGATCATCGCCAGCACGTCGGCACCGTCGAGGTCGGGCAGCCCGAGGTCGAGGATCACGGCGTCGGGCGCGAAGTCGCCGAGGCGGCCCAGCGCGTCGCCGCCCCGCGCGACGGCCGCGACCGTGACGCCCTGCTGCGTCAGGGCACGGGTCAGGCCCGCGCGGATGTCGTCGTCGTCCTCGACGACCAGGATGCGCAGCATGCAGCGAGCGTAGCCGTCGCGCGAGCATGTCGCGGGAGCGTCGGCGGCGGTAGGGTCGGTGACATGGTCAGGGTGCTGGCGGTCGCCGACGAGGAGGTCCTCGCGGTGCGCTCGCGGCTCCGTGACCTGCGGATCGACCTGCTGCTCGCGGCCGGCGACCTGCCGTGGGACTACCTCGAGCGGGTCGCCGCCGAGGTCGACGCCCCCGCGGCGTTCGTGCCCGGCAACCACGACCCGGGCATCTCGCGGACGTCCACCGGCCCGCGCGGCTTCGTCGCCGTCGACGAGCGCATCGTCACGGTCGGCGGGCTGCGCGTCGCCGGTCTCGGCGGGTGCGTGCGCTACAACGGCGGCGCGCACCAGTACACGCAGGCGCAGTACGAGCGGCGGGCCCGCACGATGCTGGCGCACGACCGCGCCGACGCCCCGGTCGACGTCCTGCTGACGCACGCGCCGCCGCTCGGGCTCGGCGACGACGACGACCCGAGCCACGTGGGCATCGCGGCGCTGCACGGCGTGCTCGAGTCGCTGCGTCCCACCTGGCACCTGCACGGGCACATCCACCCGTTCGGCATGGTGAAGAACGATCGGCAGGTCGGGCCGACGACGGTGCGCAACGTCATCCCGTGGCACGTCGTCGAGGTCGAGCCGCGAGCCGCCGCGGCCGCCGTGCGGAGAGGGGCCTGACGTGGTCAGCAGCTCGGGATCACCGCGCGTCGACGCCGAGAGCGACTTCATGCGCGCCCGCCGGCACCAGGTGCTGTCGGGGCTCGCGGCCCGGCTGACCGGCGACACCGAGGACGTCGTGCAGGCGATGTCGTTCGACGAGGTCGTCGACGCCCTCGGACGCCGCGCCGAGCACTACGTCGGCACCAAGGTCATCCCGCTCGACGCGATCGTCGGCTCGGTCGACAAGGTGCGCGACTTCGACCGCCGGTTCCGGCCGACGTCGACCGTCAGCCGGCAGCGGTGGGAACGGCTGGGGCGGGNGTGGGAACGGCTGGCGCGGGCGAGCCGCGTCGGCGAGGTCATCCCGCCGATCGACGTCTACCAGGTCGGCGACTACTACTTCGTCCGCGACGGGCACCACCGCGTCTCGGTGGCCCGCAGCCTGCGGGTCGACCTCATCGAGGCGAGGGTGACGGCGATCGAGACGTTCCTGGCGCCCGTCGGCATCGAGGCCCGGGCCGCGCTCGAGCTCAAGTTCTGGCGTCGGCTGATGCTGCAGCGCGTGCCGTTCTCGGGCGAGGCGCGCGCTGCGGTCGCCGTCAGCGAGCCGTCGATGTACGGCGAGATCGCCGAGGCCGCAGAGGCCTGGGCGGCCCGCGCGATGCACGCCGAGGGGGCCTACATGGACCGCGAGACGATGGCCGCCCGCTGGTACGCCGAGGAGTTCCGACCGGTCGTCGACATGATCGAGGAGGCCGGCGTCCGCGGCGACGACGAGCGCCCCGCCGAGGCCTACGTGCGGGTCGCGTGCGAGCGCTACCGCCTGATCCGCGAGCACGAGTGGAACGCCGAGGTGCTGGCGACCATCAAGAAGAACAAGAAGAAGCGCTAGGGCTAGAGGCCGACCGTCAGGTTATCGCCCGTGGCCGGGTCGAACAGGTGCATCTGGTCGGTGTCGATGAACAGCGTCGTGTCGCTGTCCTCCGCGGCGTTGCTGGAGGCGTCGAGCGACACCACGAGCTGCGTGCGCAGGGAGTCGCTGTCGGACTCGCGGGCGAGCTCCTTGAGCTGGTCCTGCACCTTCGCCTCGGCCTCGTACGGCACGTACGCGTACTGCTGGTCGCCGAGCCACTCGCGGACGTCGATGTGTGCCGCGAACGTGCGCGACGAGTCGAGCTTGCCCTCCTCGATCACCGAGACGTCCTCGAAGTGCTCGGGACGGATGCCGGCCATCAGCAGGCCCTTGCCCTCGGTCTTCGCGGCCTTGTCGGCCGCCAGCGGGAACGTGCCGAACGGCAGCGTGACCTGGCCGTTCTCGACCGTCGCCGGCAGGAAGTTCATGGGCGGCGAGCCGATGAACCCGGCGACGAACAGGTTGACGGGCTGCTCGTAGAGCTCGCGGGGCGTGGCCAGCTGCTGCAGCACGCCGCGCTTCATGACGGCGACCCGGTCGCCGAGCGTCATGGCCTCGGTCTGGTCGTGCGTGACGTAGACCGTGGTGATGCCGAGCTTCTTCTGCAGGCGGGCGATCTCGGTGCGCATCTGCCCGCGCAGCTTGGCGTCGAGGTTCGACAGCGGCTCGTCGAACAGGAAGGCCTTGGCGTCGCGGACGATCGCGCGTCCCATCGCGACGCGCTGGCGCTGGCCGCCCGACAGGTTGGCGGGCTTGCGCTCGAGGTGCTCGTCGAGGTCGAGCGTCTTGCTGGCCTCGCGCACCTTGGCGTCGATGTCCTGGTCGCTCCACTTGGCCAGGCGCAGCGGGAACGCGATGTTCTCGTACACCGTGAGGTGGGGGTAGAGCGCGTAGTTCTGGAAGACCATCGACAGGTTGCGGTCGCGCGGCGCCAGGTCGTTGACCCGCTCGCCGCCGATCAGCATGTCGCCCGACGTGATGTCCTCGAGGCCGACGATCATGCGCAGCAGCGTCGACTTGCCGCAGCCCGACGGCCCGACGAGGATCAGGAACTCCCCGTCGGCGACGTCGATGCTGACGTCGTTGACGGCCGGGAACCCGTCGCCGTACTTCTTGACGATGTTCTTCATCTCGATGGTGGCCATGTGATCAACCCTTCACTGCGCCGGCGGTCAGGCCGGCGACGATCTTGCGCTGGAAGAACAGGACGAGGACGACGATCGGGATCGTCGCCACGACGGCGCCCGCCGCGAGGAGCGACGCGGGCCGGTTGAACGGATCGGCGCCGACGAAGAACGACAGGGCCGCGGGGATCGGGCGGGCGTTCTCGGTCGACGTCAGCGAGATGCCGAAGACGAAGTCGTTCCACGCGAAGAAGAACGTCAGGATCGCCGCGGTGAACACGCCGGGCGCCGCGAGCGGCACGATGACCTTGCGGAACGCCTGCCACGACGTCGCGCCGTCGACCTGGGCGGCCTGCTCCATCTCCCACGGGATCTCGCGGAAGAACGCCGACAGCGTCCAGATCGCGAGCGGCAGCGTGAACGACATGTAGGGGATGATCAGGCCGAGCCACGTGTCGTAGATGCCGATCGTGCGCCACATGTCGAACAGCGGGCCGACCAGCGAGACGACGGGGAACATCGCGATCACGAGGGCCGTGGTGAGCACGAACTTCTTGCCCTTGAACTCCAGGCGCGCGATCGCGTAGGCGGCGAGGGTCGCGAGCGTCACCGACAGGATCGTGGCGATCAGCGAGATGCCGATCGAGTTGATGATCGAGCGGCGGAACTGGTCGTCCTGCAGCACGTCGGCGTAGTTGCTCCACCCCGCGCCGCCACCGCCGGACGGGAAGAAGCCGGGGGAGCCGTTGGTGACGGACTCCTGCGACTTGAACGACAGCGAGATGATCCACGCCACCGGCAGCAGGCACCAGATCAGGATCAGCGCGCAGCCGATGACGGTGCCGATGTTGTTCTTGAGGCCGGTCAGTGTCCTTGGCATGTCAGCCCTCCTGCCGCGCGTCGGCGAGATTGACCTTGAAGAGCTTGACGATGATGAACGCCACCACCAGCACCGACAGGAACAGCAGCACCGAGAGCGCCGATCCGATGCCGAGCTGGAACTGCTCGATCACCTGCCGGTAGGTCAGGAACGAGATCGACTCGGTGCCGTTGGCGCCGGCCGTCATGACGAAGATGTTGTCGAAGATGCGGTAGGCGTCCAGCGCTCGGAACAGCACCGCGACCATGATCGCGGCCCGCATGTTGGGCAGGATGACCTTGTACAGCCGCTGCCACCAGGTCGCGCCGTCGACCTTGGCGGCCTCGAGCATGTCCTCCGACACCTGGGCCAGGCCCGCGAGCAGCAGCAGCGACATGAACGGCGTCGTCTTCCAGATCTCGGACGCCATGATCGCGATCAGCGAGGAGTTGCGCTCGGCGAACCAGTTGAAGTCGGTGCCGATGAACGGCAGCCAGTCGTTGACGAAGCCGTTGGTGTTGGAGAAGGCGAACTGCCACGCGAAGCCCGACACCACGGTGATGACGCCGTAGGGGATCAGGATCGACGTGCGGATGACGCCGCGGGCGAAGATCACCTTGTGCATGACCATCGCGAACGCGAAGCCGATCACGAGCTCGAACGCGACCGTGACGATCATGATGATGACCGTGACGAGGGTGTCGCGCCAGAACAGGCCGTCGGTCAGCGCCGTGACGTAGTTGTCGATGCCGATGAACTTGCGGTCGTCGGGCGCCGTCAGCGAGTACGTGAACAGCGACAGGTACAGCGCCCGCAGCATCGGGAACGCCGTCACCAGCAGCATCAGCGCCAGCGGCAGTGCGACGAGCTTGAGGGCCAGCCGGTTCTCCGAGCGCGAGCGGTCGGACGTCGGTTCCTTGTCCTTCTTGCCGTTGCCGGCCTTCGCCTCGTTGGCGATCACGGAGGTCATAGCAGCGCCTTCCCGCTCAGGACCGCCTCGAGGAAGGCGGCCGACCTCGCCGGCGTCGAGGGTCCGACGGACGTCGGGGAGTGCCAGCGCGACTGGATCGCGCTCGACACCTGGCTGTAGAAGGCGCTCTTCGGGCGGGGTCCGCCCGAGTCGACGCTCTCGCTCCACAGCGTCAGGAGCTCGGCGGGGTACGCCTCCTTGAGCTCGTCGGAGCCGTAGACCGACTGACGCGACGGCATCAGGCCCTCGTTGACGGCCAGGTCGGTCTGGGCCTGCGCGCTCGTCACGCAGACCGCGGCCTGCTGGGCGAGCTCGGGGTGCTTGCTGTACGCGCCGACGCCGATGTCGATGCCGCCGATGGGGGGCTTGGACTCCTCGCCCTGGACGGTCTGGGGGTAGCGCGCGAAGCCGAGGTCGCCGAGCTCGGCCTCGTCCTTCGGGCCGCCGGGCTTGCCGATCAGGCCCTCGTAGTTCTTGTAGACGAACGTCCAGTTCGTCATGAACTCGCCGGCACCGCTCTCGGGGAACATGCGGCCGAGGCTCGTGCCCTCGTTGGACGTCGTGAAGTCGGGCTGGGTGGCGCCGGACTTCGCGAGCTTCTCGATCACGGCGGCGGCGTCCTCACCGGCCTTGGAGTCGATCGTGACCTTGGCGTCGCGGCCGTCCTCGACGGTCTTCGGGTCGAGGATGTTGCCGCCGGCGCCCTGGATCAGCGAGTTGATCCACACGACGTACGCCTCGTACTTGTTGGCCTGCACGCCGACGGTGCCGTCGTTGTCGGCGGCGGCGTCGATGACCTGGTCCCACGTGACGGGCTGCGTCATGTCGAGACCGGCGGCCTGCGCGAGCGACTTGCGGTACCAGAGCACCTGCGTGTTGGCCCACTGCGGAGCCGCGACGACCTTGTCCTCCCACGTGACGGTCTCGCCGGCCCCCTTGAGGACGTCGTCGTCGAGCACCTGGTCGGCGAGCTCGCCCTCGAACGGCAGCAGCCAGTTCGCGTTGGCGAACTCCGGCACGAAGACCGGGTCGAGGCTCATGAGATCGGTCGAGGTGTCCTTGGCCGCCAGGCGGCGCGCGAGCTGCGTGCGCTGGTCGGTCGCGCTGGAGGGCAGCAGCTGGATCTTGATCGTGTAGTCGTCGGTGCTGCAGCTCTTGGCCAGGGCGTTGAGCGTGTCCTGGCCGTCCGGGTTGATGTACCAGTTCAGCGTGGGCTTGCCGCCGCCTCCGCCGCACGCGGCGAGGACGCTCATCGACAGCGCGGCCGCCGCGAGGCCGACGGTGGCCCTCGTGCTCCTGCTGGTCCTGCGGGCTGGTCGTCTCGTCATGTCTCCCCCTACCGGCCCTGTCACGTCCCGCGTCAGTGACACGGGTCACAGGGTGCTGACGAACCTATCCGCGCGCCCGGACGGCCGCAACATCGGGTCAGGCGTCGAGCCAGACCGCCTCGTCGGCACCCAGCAGGCGCACGGGCTCGATGTCGCTGCTCGTGGCCAGGATGACGGCGTCCTCGGGCAGCTCGACCGGCGTCGCGCCGAGGTTGGCGAGCACCGTGACGGCCCCCTCGTCGGACGTGACCGTGAAGGCCAGGACGTCGTCGGGGTGGCCGTCGAGCCACGTGAGCTCGCCGCGACCGAGACGACGCTCGCGACGCAGGCGCAGCAGCGTCGTGTAGACGTCGAGGGTCGAGCCGACGACACCGCGCTGGCGGTCGGCGGCGAGCGCGCCGTACTCGGCGGGCTGGGGGAGCCACGACTGCGCGCCGGGGCCGAAGCCGTACGACGGGTCGCCGCCCTCCCACGCGACGGGCACCCGGCACCCGTCGCGCCCCTTCGACGCGCCGCCGGTGCGCGCGAACGTGGGGTCCTGCCGCGAGTCGTCGGGCAGGTGCGTGGCCTCGGGCAGACCGAGCTCCTCGCCCTGGAAGAGGTAGGCCGAGCCCGGCAGGGCGAGCATCACGGCCGTCGCGGCCCGGGCGCGTCGCAGGCCGACCACCGCATCGGGCTGCGGGTCGTCCGGCCCGATGCCGGCGATCTTCTGCAGGCCCGGCTGCTGCGGGTACCCCAGCCGCGAGGCGTGGCGGACGACGTCGTGGTTCGACAGCACCCACGTCTGCGGAGCCCCGACCGCGGCGACCTGCTCGAGCGAGTGCGTGATGGTCTCGCGCTGGTCGGCCGCGAGCCACGGCGTCATGAGGTACTCGAAGTTGAACGACTGGTGCAGCTCGTCGGGGCGGACGTAGCGCGCCAGCGCCTCGCCCGGCAGCACCCACGCCTCGGCGCACAGGATGCGGTCGGCGTCCTCTCCCTCCCGCGCGTACGAGTCGGCGATGCGCCGCCAGTCGCGGTAGATCTCGTGGACGCCCGGCTGGTCCCACATGGGCAGCCTGGACGTCGGGCTGACGGAGTCGTCGTCGTCCACGTCGGCGTCGGGCAGGCCGTCGGCCTTGACCATCCCGTGCGCGACGTCGATGCGGAAGCCGTCGACGTCGCGGTCGAGCCAGAAGCGCAGGACGCCCTGCATCTCGTCGCGCACCTCGGGGTTCGTCCAGTCGAGGTCGGGCTGGCTGGTGTCGAACATGTGCAGGTACCACTGGCCGGGTCGGCCGCCGGGCTCGGTGACGCGGGTCCACGCGCGTCCGCCGAACTTGCTGGGCCAGTTGTTGGGCGGCAGCTCGCCGGACTCGCCGAGGCCGTCGCGGAACAAATAGCGGGCGCGCTCGGGGCTGCCCGGGGCCGCCGCGAGGGCTGACCGGAACCACGGGTGCTCGCTCGAGGTGTGGTTGGGGACGATGTCGACGACGACCCGCAGGCCGAGCTCGTGGGCCCGCGCGACGAGCGCGTCGAAGTCGTCGAGCGTGCCGAAGACGGGGTCGACGTCGCGGTAGTCGGCGACGTCGTAGCCCGCGTCGTTCTGCGGCGACGTGTAGAAGGGGGACAGCCACACGGCGTCGACGCCCAGCTCGGCCAGGTGCGGGAGGCGTGCCGTGATGCCGGGCAGGTCGCCGATCCCGTCGCCGTCGGAGTCGGCCCACGACCGGGGGTAGATCTGGTAGATCACGGCGTCGCGCCACCAGGGCGTGATGGTCATGGTCGGGTCCTCCCGGTCGCACGCTACGTTACTGAACATGTCGCAACGTACCCTCGTCCTGATCAAGCCCGACGCAGTGCGTCGGGGACTCGTCGGCCAGATCCTGTCGCGCTTCGAGTCGAAGGGACTGACCCTCGTGGCGCTCGAGCAGCGCACGATCGACGCGGCCCAGGCCGACGCCCACTACGCCGAGCACGTCGAGCAGCCGTGGTACCCGCCGCTGCGCGACTTCGCGACGTCCGGCCCGCTCGTGGCGCTGGTGCTCGAGGGCGACGAGGCGATCTCGGTCGTCCGCCTGCTCAACGGCGTGACCGACGGCCGCGCCGCGGCCCCCGGCACGATCCGCGGCGACCTGTCGCTGTCCAACCGCGAGAACCTCGTGCACGCGTCCGACTCCGAGGAGTCGTCGGCGCGCGAGATCGCGCTCTGGTTCCCGCACCTCTGACGCGCGTCGTCGTCCGGCCGGTCCGGACGACTACAGCGCGACGGTGCCGCTGACACCCACGACGGTGTCGCCGCCGACCCAGACGTCGTCGTCGACCCGCTCGACGTGCACGCGCCCGCGCCGCCCGAGCCGCGTGCCCTGTGCCGCGACGTAGGAGTCGGTGGCCAGGCCCGATCCGATCAGCCACTGGCCGATCGCGGCGTTGAGGCTGCCGGTGACGGGGTCCTCGCCGGGCGAGCCCGGGTAGAAGGCGCGCACCTCGACGTCGGCGGGCCCGCCGGCGGCGTGGGGTCCGACGACGCCGACCTTGTCGAGCTCGCCGAAGCCGCGGGGCTCGATCGCGAGGACGGCGTCGGCGCTGCGCAGCAGCAGGGCGATCCATCCCGGGCCGTTGTCGGCCCACTGCGCGCCGATGACGTCGGCACGCTCGATGCCGAGCGCGTCGGCGACCTGCCGCACGTCCGCCTCGTCGACCGGTCCGCCGCGGCGCAGCGGGGGAGCCGCGAAGGCGAGCCGCGAGCCGTCCTCGCGCACCCGCACCAGACCGGCACCGCACTCCTGCACCAGCTGTCCGGGCCTCTGTGGCTCCCCCCCNGCCACCCGTCGTGAAGATGCGCAGCCGGTAGTCGGCGGCGGGATCGGTCGGGGCGAGCAGGAACGTGGTCTCCGACAGGTTGGTCCAGCGCGCGAACGCGGCCATCTGCTCGTCACCGAGCCCGTCGGCGTCGTGCACCACGGCGACGGGGTTGCCGTACATGAGCTCGTCGGTGAACACGTCGACCTGGGTGAACCGCATGCCCCGACCCTATCGACGCACATCGGGGGATCGGGACGCACGATCCTGAGACGTCGGGGTCGTCCCAGCAACCCTGATGTCTCAGGCATGGTCGCGTCACCTCGACAGACACGGTGACCGCGAAGTTCCCCGTCACGGCCTGACGCGCGGGGTCGGGGCGTGCCCCGTACGGTGGGGGACGAGCTCGCACCGTCACTTACCTGGAGGTCCCATGTCGTTCCGCCTGTCCCACGTCCCGCTGCGTCTGACCGCCGGGTCCTTCATCCTCAACTCCGGCCTGTCGAAGTGGTCGGCCGACGCCGAGACCGCGCAGCAGCTGCACGGCTTCGCCGCCGGCACGTACCCCGCGGTCCAGAAGGTCGAGCCGCCCGTCTTCGTCAAGGCCCTCGCCGCCGGCGAGATCGCCCTCGGCGCGGCGCTGCTGTTGCCCGGCGTCTCGTCGACCAAGGCCGGCGCCGGTCTCGTCGCGTTCTCGGGCGGCCTGCTCGGCCTGTACGCCAAGACGCCCGGCATGCGCGACGGCATCCGCCCGACGCAGCAGGGCACCGCGATCGCCAAGGACATCTGGCTGCTCGGCATCGGCAGCAGCCTCGTGATCGACGGCAGCGGCGACAGCCACAAGGTGCGCAAGGCCGAGCGCAAGACGGCCCGCGCCGAGCGCAAGGCCGCTCGCCTCGAGCGCAAGAACTCCTCCGACGGCCTGGTCTCGAAGAAGCAGAGGAAGGCGCTGAAGAAGTCGACCAAGAAGGCCAAGAAGAAGGCTGCCAAGACCCTCGCGAAGGCCACCGCGCACTGATCGACCCGCGGCCGGGCGGGGCCGGGTGCCACGGGGGCCTGCGACACTGGACCCCATGGCCACCCACCCCACGCCCGACGCCCAGGTGCTCGCCGGCCGCCCGTTCCCGCTGGGTGCCCACCCCGAGGCGGGCGGCGTCCGGTTCGCCGTCGCGAGCCGTGTCGCCGAGCGGGTCGAGCTGTGCCTCGTCGACGACGAGGGCGCCGAGCGGCGCATCGAGCTGACCGAGCGGACGTTCGGCGTCTGGCACGGACTGGTCCCGGGTGTCACGCCCGGCCAGAAGTACGGCTTCCGCGTCCACGGTCCGTACGACCCCGCGACGGGGCTGCGGTGCAATCCGCACAAGATCCTGGTCGACCCGTACGCGCGCCGCATCAGCGGCACGACGACCGATCTCGACGCCGCCCTCGGGTACGCCGACGACCCGGACGGCCCGCCGAGCTCGGTCGACTCGCTCGGCAGCGTGCCGCTCAGCGTGGTGACGAGCCCCGGCGGGCCCGACACCGGCGTCAAGCCCGAGATCCCGTTCGAGGAGACCGTGGTCTACGAGCTGCACGTCAAGGGGTTCACGGCGCAGCACCCCGACGTGCCCGAGGCGTTGCGCGGCACCTACCTCGGTCTGGCACACCCGGCCGTCATCGACTACCTCGTGCGTCTCGGCGTCACGGCCGTCGAGCTCCTGCCGGTGCAGGCGTTCAGCGACGAGCCGTCGCTGGTGCGCGACGGGCGCCACAACTACTGGGGCTACTCGCCGCTCGGCTACTTCGCCCCCCACGCGGGATACGCCAGCGAGCCGGGCCGCGAGGTCGAGGAGTTCCGCACGATGGTCGCGGCGCTGCACGCCGCCAACATCGAGGTCATCGTCGACGTCGTCTACAACCACACGTGCGAGGGCGGTCCCGACGGGCCGACCCTGAGCTTCCGCGGCTACGAGGCCACGGCCTACTACCTGCACGACGACGACGGCCACATGGCCGACATCACGGGCTGCGGCAACACGCTCGAGGCGAGCTCGCCGACCGTCATCCGCCTGGTCACCGACTCGCTGCGGTACTGGACGACCGAGCTCGGCGTCGACGGCTTCCGGTTCGACCTCGCCAGCACCATGGGACGTCCGCGCGGCGGCGCGTTCGACGCCGACTCGGCGCTGCTGACCGCGATCACGACCGATCCGGTCCTCTCGCGATGCAAGCTCGTCGCCGAGCCCTGGGACGCGACGGGCGAGGGCTACAAGGTCGGCTTCTTCGCCGCCCAGTGGGCCGAGTGGAACGGCGTCTACCGCGACACCGTCCGCGACTTCTGGCGCGGCGCGACCGGTGTCGACGACCTGGCGTACCGGCTCTCGGGCTCGTCCGACCTCTACGACCACACGCTGCGCCGTCCGTGGCAGTCGATCAACTTCGTCAACGCCCACGACGGGTTCACGCTGCGCGACCTCGTGTCGTACGACGAGAAGCACAACGAGGCCAACGGCGAGGACAACCGCGACGGCACCAACGACAACCGCTCGTGGAACCACGGCGTCGAGGGCGAGACCGGCGACGCCGACGTGACGGCGCTGCGGGCCCGCCAGGCCCGCAACCTGTTCGCGACGCTGCTGCTGTCGACCGGCACCCCGATGTTCGTCGCGGGCGACGAGCGCTGGCGCACCCAGCACGGCAACAACAACGCCTACTGCCTCGACGACCCGACGTCGTGGGTCGACTGGGACGAGTCGCCGGAGTCCGAGCAGATGCTGGCGTTCGCCCGGCGGGTCGTCTTCCTGCGGGCCAACAGCCCCGCGCTGCGCCAGCCCGAGTTCTTCGACGGGCGCACCACGCCGACCGGTCGTCCCGACCTGATCTGGCTGAGGCCCGACGGCCAGGAGATGGACGAGGAGGCGTGGGCCGCCGACGAGTGCCGCACGCTCGGCATGTGGATCGACGGCTCCAACAGCCAGTCGCGCACCCGCGAGGGCGAGCTGCAGGCCGATCACTCCTGGCTGCTGCTGATGCACGCCGGCGCCGAGCCGGTCGAGGTGACGCTGCCCGGCGCCGAGTTCGGGACGACGTTCGAGCCGGTGCTCGACACCACCACGTCCGACGGCGCACCACGGTCCGACGAGCCGCTGCCGGCGGGTGCCGTCGTGACGCTCGCAGGGCGGTCGCTGCTGCTGCTGGAGGCCCCGCGAGAGCGATGACACAGTGTGAGACCGGGCGTGGGCGGGTACAGGAGCGCCCGTGACCAACAGCCCACGTCTCATCGCCGTCGCCGAGCCCCGCCGCGCCGAGGCCGTCGTCCTCGTCCTGCACGGCGGGGCGAGCCGTCGGGACGACCCGCGCGTCAGCCCGACGCAGCTCTCGGTGCTGCGCATGATCCCGATCGCGCAGCGCGTCGCGAAGGCCGACCGGCGCCGCCTCGCGGTCTACCGCCTGCTCAACTCGACGAGGGGCTGGGACACCCGCCACACGCCGGTCGACGACGTCCACTGGGCGATCGACCAGCTGCGCCACGGATTCGGGTCCGACCTGCCGGTCGGGCTCGTGGGCCACTCGCTCGGAGGGCGGGCCGCGATCCTGGCCGCCGACCGCCCCGAGGTGCGCAGCGTCGTGGCGCTCAACCCGTGGGTCTACCCGACCGACGGCGACATCGACCTGCACGGCCGGCGGGTGCTGGTCGTGCACGGCACCGACGACCGCATCGCGCCCGCCGACCGCTCCGCCGACGCGGCCCGGCGCCTCGCCCGCTCCGCCGACGTCTCGTACGTCCGCGTCGCCGGCGGCAAGCACGCGATGCTGCGGCGGGGCCGCGAGTTCGAGCGGCTCGCCGCCGACTTCGCCGCGGCGACCCTGCTCGACGACCGCACGCCCCGCGGTGTCGTGGCGCAGGCGCTGGCGGGGGAGTCCCCGATCGAGATCTGATCGGTGGGTTGTTGCATCACGAGCGAGGCATGGAAGGCTGGGTACCGGACTTCCAAGAGCACGACAGGACCGACCACACAGGAGCGTGCATGACTGGCCGTCTGGGCATCGACGACGTCACCCCCGAGGTGGCAGGCGGACGCGACCCCGCCAAGGCCGTGGCGGGCGAGCACGTCCCGGTCACGGCGACGGTCTGGCGCGAGGGGCACGACGCCGTCGCCGCCACCGTCGTCTGGTGGGGGCCCGACGGTGCCGAGCGCACGTCCCGCATGACCGAGGTCGGCACCGGCCTCGACCGCTTCGCGACGACGATCGTGCCCGACGCACCCGGCACCTGGACGTTCCGCGTCGACGCCTGGGGCGATCCGTGGGCCACGTGGACGCACGCCGCGTCGGTCAAGCAGGCCGCCGGCCAGAGCGCCGCCGAGCTCGCGAACGACCTCGAGATCGGTGCGCGCCTCCTCGACCTGCGGGCCGGGCACGCCGCGTCGCTGCGCGATGCCGCCGCGGCCCTGCGCGACGCGACCCTGCCGCTCGACGAGCGTCTCGCCCCGGCGCTGGGCGACGTCGTACAGGCGGCGATGCACGACGAGCCCGTCCGCGAGCTGCTGACCCAGGGCGTGCCGCACACGCTGACGGTCGACCGCGGTCGCGCCGCCTTCGGCTCCTGGTACGAGCTGTTCCCGCGGTCGACCGGCGGCGTCGACAAGAACGGCGTTCCCCGCCACGGCACGTTCAAGACCACCGCGAAGGCGCTCGACCGCGTCGCGCAGATGGGCTTCGACGTCGTGTACTTCCCGCCGATCCACCCCATCGGGCGGCTCAACCGCAAGGGCAGGGACAACACGCTGACGCCGACGCCCGACGACGTCGGGTCGCCGTGGGCCATCGGCGCGGCCGAGGGCGGGCACGACGCCGTCCACCCCGATCTCGGCACCTTCAAGGACTTCGACGCCCTCGTGCGCCGCGCCACGAAGCTCGGTCTCGAGGTCGCGCTCGACCTCGCGCTGCAGGCTGCCCCCGACCACCCGTGGGCGGCCGAGCACCCCGAGTTCTTCACGGTCCTGCCCGACGGCACGATCGCGTACGCCGAGAACCCGCCCAAGAAGTACCAGGACATCTACCCGCTGAACTTCGACAACGATCCCGACGCGGCGTTCGCCGAGATGCTGCGCATCACGATGGTCTGGGTCGAGCGGGGCGTGCGCATCTTCCGCGTCGACAACCCGCACACCAAGCCGACGAGCTTCTGGGCGTGGCTCATCGCGACGGTCAAGCAGACCCATCCCGACGTGCTGTTCCTCGCCGAGGCGTTCACCCGGCCTGCCCGCCTTTACGGGCTGGGGCGCGCGGGCTTCACGCAGAGCTACACCTACTTCACGTGGCGCACCACGAAGGCCGAGATCGTCGAGTTCGCCGAGGAGATCCGCGACCGCTGGGACGAGTCGCGGGCCAACCTGTTCGTCAACACCCCCGACATCCTGCCCGAGCACCTGCAGGTCGGCGGGCCCGCGATGTTCGCGATCCGTGCCGCGCTCGCGTCGACGCTGTCGCCGACGTGGGGCGTGTACTCCGGCTTCGAGCTGTTCGAGCACGAGCCGCAGAAGCCCGGCAGCGAGGAGTACCTGCGCTCGGAGAAGTTCGAGCTCAGGCCCCGCGACTGGGCCACCGCGCTGGCCGAGGGACGCTCGCTCGAGCCGTGGCTGACGCGCCTCAACGAGATCCGGCGGGCCCATCCGGCCCTGCAGCAGATGCGCACCCTGCACGTCCACGACGTCGACCACGACGCCCTGGTCGCCTACTCCAAGCAGGACCCTGCAACGGGCGACACGGTGCTGGTCATTGTCTCGCTCGACCCGCACGAGGCGCGCGAGGGCACGATCCACCTCGACCTGCCGGCCCTCGGCCTGCGCTGGGACGACCGCCTGGTCGCCCACGACGAGGTCACCGGCGAGACGTACGAGTGGGGGGCCGAGAACTACGTGCGACTCGACCCGCACCGTGCCGTCGCCCACATCATCACCCTTCAGCGCAAGCCTGAGCAGCCCGAGAGAGAGCTCACATGACCGACGACCTGACCACCGAGGCGCACGACGCGCCCGCCCCCGACGCGGCCCTCGACGGGCTCGACGACATCCCGCACACGGGTGAGGGCGTCGAGGAGGACGGCACGCTCGTCCAGCCGAACTCGGACGACTTCGAGCACGCCCACCAGGCCGCCGCCCGGCCCGACTGGTTCAAGCACGCGGTCTTCTACGAGGTGCTCGTGCGGGCCTTCGCCGACTCCAACGGCGACGGCACGGGCGACCTGCGCGGTCTGGCGGGCAAGCTCGACTACCTGCAGTGGCTCGGCGTCGACTGCCTGTGGCTGCCGCCGTTCTACGCCTCGCCCCTGCGCGACGGCGGCTACGACATCAGCGACTTCCGCGCGGTGCTGCCCGAGTTCGGCACGGTCGACGACTTCGTCTTCCTGCTCGAGGAGGCGCACAAGCGCGACATCCGCGTCATCACCGACCTCGTCCTCAACCACACGTCCGACGCGCACCCGTGGTTCCAGCAGTCGCGCAACGACCCCGAGGGCCCGTACGGCGACTACTACGTGTGGAGCGACGACGACTCGAAGTACTCCGACGCGCGCATCATCTTCGTCGACACCGAGACGTCGAACTGGACCTACGACCCCGTGCGGGGCCAGTTCTTCTGGCACCGGTTCTTCAGCCACCAGCCCGACCTGAACTTCGAGAACGCCGAGGTCCGCGAGGCGATGATCGACGTCCTGCGCTTCTGGCTCGACCTCGGCATCGACGGGTTCCGGCTCGACGCCGTGCCCTACCTGTTCGAGGAGGAGGGCACCAACGGCGAGAACCTCCCGCGCACGCACGAGTACCTGCGCGAGGTGCGCGCGACGATCGACCGCGAGTACCCCGGTCGCATCCTGCTGGCCGAGGCCAACCAGTGGCCCGCCGACGTCGTGGAGTACTTCGGCGACCCGGCGGTCGGTGGCGACGAGTGCCACATGGCGTTCCACTTCCCGCTGATGCCGCGCATCTTCATGGCGGTGCGCCGCGAGTCGCGCTTCCCGATCTCGGAGATCCTGCAGCAGACGCCCGAGATCCCGTCCGGCACGCAGTGGGGCATCTTCCTGCGCAACCACGACGAGCTGACGCTCGAGATGGTCTCGGACGAGGAGCGCGACTACATGTACGCGGAGTACGCCAAGGACCCGCGCATGAAGGCCAACATCGGCATCCGTCGCCGGCTCGCGCCGCTGCTCGACAACGACCGCAACCAGCTCGAGCTGTTCACCGCGATGCTGCTGAGCCTGCCCGGCTCGCCCGTCCTGTACTACGGCGACGAGATCGGCATGGGCGACAACATCTGGCTGGGCGACCGCGACGCGGTCCGCACGCCGATGCAGTGGTCGCCCGACCGCAACGCGGGCTTCTCGCGCTCCGACCCGGGCCGGGTCTACCTGCCGCCGATCATGGACCCGACGTACGGCTACGAGGCGATCAACGTCGAGGCGCAGCAGGACAACGCCGCGTCGCTGCTGAACTGGACGCGCCGCATGATCGCGATCCGCAAGCAGCACAGCGCGTTCGCCGAGGGCGAGTTCATCGACCTGGGCGGCTCCAACCCCAGCGTGCTGGCCTACCTGCGGCGCTGGGAGCGTCCGGACGGCGAGCTCGACGTCGTCCTGTGCGTCAACAACCTGTCGAGGTTCCCGCAGCCCGTCGAGCTCGAGCTCGGGACGTACGAGGGATTCACGCCGGCCGAGCTGACCGGCAACGTCCGGTTCCCCCGGATCGGCGAGCTGCCGTACCTGCTGACGCTGCCGGGCCACGGCTTCTACTGGTTCCAGCTGTCGGAGCGCGGCGACGAGGGCGAGCGGAGGAGCAAGGTATGAGCGAGCGCCAGCGAGTGATGATGAGGCAGAGGCTCGTGCCGTCGCCTCCGTACCATGCTCTTCTCACGGAGGTGACGGCATGAGCGGACCCCTGGACACCACCGAGACCGGCGGCGGGACGCACGACGGGGTGGCGGACGCGCTCGCGGCGCTGCTGCCCGAGTGGCTGCCGACGCAGCGGTGGTTCGCGGGCAAGGACCGCGACATCACGGCCGTGCGCGCGCTGAGCTGCACGACCGTCACGGAGGGCGACCCCCTGCTGCTGCACCTCGTCGTCGAGGTCGAGCAGGACGGCCGTCTCGAGCCGTACCAGCTGCTGGTCGGCAGCCGCCGCGCTGAGGTGCCCGACGTGGCGGCGTCCGCGACGATCGGCGAGGTCGACGGCGCGACGTACTACGAGGCGTCCGGCGACGCCGACCTCACGGCCGCGCTGCTCGACCGGATGGTCGACGGCGCCCTGGTCGACGGCCTGCTGTTCGAGACCGAGCCCGGTGCCGAGCTGACGGCGGGCCTGCGCGCCCACCCCATCACGACCGAGCAGAGCAACACCTCGCTGGTGTACGGGTCGCAGTACATCCTCAAGCTGTTCCGCAAGCTGTCGCCGGGCCTGAACAAGGACCTGCGCCTGCACCGCGCCCTGCGCGAGGTCGGCTCGCAGCACATCGCCGAGCCGCTCGGGTCGATCAGCGGCACGCTCGACGGCGAGCCCACGACGATCGGCATGCTGCAGCGGTTCATGCCCGACGCCGTCGACGGCTGGGTCATGGCGAGCACCAGCGTGCGCGACCTGATGGCCGATCCCTCGGTCTCGCCCGAGGACCTCGGCGGCGACTTCGCCGGCGAGGCCTCGCGGCTGGGTCGCGCCGTCGCCGACGTCCACGCCGACCTGCGGGCGGCCCTCGGCACGGAGGACGCCGACGCCGCCGAGCTCGAGCGCACCGTGACGGTCATGCTCGAGCGGCTCGACCGCGTCGCGGACGACGTCCCCGAGCTCGCCCCGCACGTCCCCGGGCTGCGCTCCGCGTTCGACGCGATGCGGCACCACGAGGTGCCCGTGCAGATGCAGTCCATCCACGGCGACCTGCACCTCGGCCAGGTGCTGCGCACGCTGAGCGGCTGGCTGATCCTCGACTTCGAGGGCGAGCCCGCCGCCTCGGTGGCCGAGCGCTCACGGCTGCGGTCGGCGCTGCGCGACGTCGCCGGCATGCTGCGCTCGTTCGACTACGCGGCGCAGCAGCTGCTGGTCGGCGGGCCCGACGACCCCGTGCTCGCGGACGTCGCGATGCGCTGGGCGCGACGCAACCGCGACGCGTTCTGCGACGGCTACGCCGAGGTCGCGGGCACCGACCCGCGCGACGCCGCCGTCCTGCTGCGCGCGCTCGAGCTCGACAAGGCCGTGTACGAGGTCGCGTACGAGCACGCCAACCGTCCCGACTGGCTCTCGGTGCCCCTCGCGTCGATCGAGCGCCTCATGACCGAAGGACCCTCATGACCACGCAGCACGACTGGCCGGCCAGCATCGGCGAGCTCGACCTCCACCTGATCGGCGAGGGGCGCCACGAGCGGCTCTGGGACGTCCTCGGCGCGCACGTCCGCACCCTCGACGACGCCGACGGCACCGCGGTCGACGGCACGTCGTTCGCGGTGTGGGCACCCCACGCCCGCGCGGTGCAGGTCATCGGCGACTTCAACTTCTGGGGCGGGGGCGACCACGCGATGCGTCCGATCGGCGCCGGCGTGTGGGACCTGTTCGTCCCGGGCGTCGGCGCCGGCACGGCCTACAAGTTCCGCATCGAGGGACCCGACGGCGCGTGGCACGAGAAGGCCGACCCGATGGCGTTCGGCACCGAGGTGCCGCCCGCGACGGCCTCGGTCGTCACGACCGCGACGCACCGGTGGGCCGACGACGCGTGGATCGCCGACCGCGCGTCCCGCACGCCGCTCGCCTCGCCCATGAGCATCTACGAGGTGCACCTCGGGTCGTGGCGTCCTGGCCTCGACTACCGCGAGCTGGCCGACGAGCTCGGCGACTACCTGACCGAGACGGGCTTCACGCACGTCGAGCTGATGCCGGTCGCCGAGCACCCGTTCGGCGGGTCGTGGGGCTACCAGGTGACGTCCTACTACGCGCCGACGTCGCGGTTCGGGTCGCCCGACGACTTCCGCTGGTTCGTCGACCAGCTGCACCAGCGCGGCATCGGCGTCATCGTCGACTGGGTGCCCGCGCACTTCCCGAAGGACGAGTTCGCGCTGGCCCGCTTCGACGGCACCCCGCTCTACGAGCACCCCGACCCGCGCCGCGGCGAGCAGCCCGACTGGGGCACGTACGTCTTCGACTTCGGACGCCGCGAGGTGCGCAACTTCCTCGTCGCCAACGCGCTGTACTGGTTCGAGGAGTTCCACCTCGACGGCCTGCGCGTCGACGCGGTCGCGTCGATGCTCTACCTCGACTACTCGCGCAACGAGGGCGAGTGGGTGCCGAACCAGCACGGCGGTCGCGAGAACCTCGAGGCCGTCCAGCTGCTGCAGGAGCTCAACGCGACGGTCTACAAGCACCACCCCGACGTCATGATGATCGCCGAGGAGTCGACCGCGTGGCCCGGCGTCAGCCGTCCGACCGACGGCGGGGGGCTCGGCTTCGGCTTCAAGTGGAACATGGGCTGGATGCACGACACGCTGTCGTACCTCGGGCACGACCCCATCCACCGCTCGTACCACCACGGCGAGATGACGTTCTCGATCGACTACGCGTTCACCGAGAACTTCGTGCTCCCGCTGTCGCACGACGAGGTCGTGCACGGCAAGGGCTCCCTGTGGGGCCGCATGCCGGGCGACGCGTGGAACAAGGCGGCCGGCGTCCGCGGGCTGCTGGCGTTCATGTGGGCCCACCCGGGCAAGCAGATGCTGTTCATGGGCGGCGAGTTCGGCCAGGAGTCGGAGTGGGCCGAGTCGCGCTCGCTCGACTGGGGCCAGCTCGACGACCCGCTGCACCTGGGCATCCTGCACCTCGTGACCGACCTCAACGCGTTCTACCGCTCGGCGCCCGCGCTGTGGACGATCGACGACCGTCCCGAGGGGTTCCGGTGGATCGACGCCAGCGACACCGCGGGCAACGTCATCGCCTTCGTGCGCACGGGGTCGGACGGCTCGCAGGTCGCGTGCGTCGCGAGCTTCGCGGGGGAGCCGCACCACGACTACCGCATCGGCCTGCCGTCAGGGGGCACGTGGCGCGAGGTGCTCAACACCGATGCCGAGGTCTACGGCGGCTCGGGCGTCGGCAACCTCGGCGCGGTCGAGGCCGAGGACGTCCCGCTGCACGGCTTCGAGCACTCGGCCGTGCTGCAGCTGCCCCCGAGCGGCGTCCTCTGGCTGACCCCGACCACCTGATCCGGCTGTGCTCGGCCCCCACCATGGGCCGAGCGCAGCGAGGCTGGCGCCCACGCGAAGCGTGGAGGCGACGGAGTCGCCTGCGGGCGTAGCCCGCGCGCCCCTAGTGGTGGTGGGCCGACAGCACGACGCGCTGCAGCACGCGCAACGAGCCCGTGACCGACCGCTCGACGAACTCGCCACCGTCGAGGGCCTGGCGGTAGATGCGGTAGGGCGCCTGGCCGCCGTCGGCCGGGTCGGGGAAGACGTCGTGGATCACCAGGACGCCACCGAGCCGCACGTGTGGCGCCCAGCCCCGGAAGTCGGCCTGCGCCGCCTCGTCGGTGTGGCCGCCGTCGACGAAGACCAGGTCGAGCGGCGTCTGCCACCACCGCGAGACGGCCGACGAGCGACCCACCATCGCGACCACGACGTCCTCGAGGCCCGAGTCGGCGATCGCCCGCCGGGCGAACGGCAGGGTGTCCATCAGGCCCAGGTGCGGGTCGACGAGGGACTCGTCGTGGTACTCCCAGCCGGGCTGCTGCTCCTCCGAGCCGCGGTGGTGGTCGATCGTCACGACGGTCGAGCCCGTCACGGACGCCGCGTGGGCGAGGTAGATCGTCGACTTGCCGCAGTACGTGCCGATCTCGAGCGCGACCCCGCCCTCGCGCAGGTGCCCGACCGCGGCGGCGTGCAGGGCCAGCCCCTCGTCCGCGGGCATGAACCCCTTGGTCGCCTCGACCAGCGCGACCAGCTCGTCGGGCAGCGTCACGGGAGCCGGGGCGGCGGACGCCTCCTCACCGTCCGCGCGGTCGTCGGGTGCCTGGGGGGAGGGGGTCACAGGGGGCACGGGGTCTCGACCTTCCAGTCGCGGAGCAGGGGCAGGCCGGTGCCGCGGAACAGCCCGCTGCCCGGGGTCGTGCGCGACAGCGCGTCGGCGGCGAGCACGACGGTGGCGGCGGTCCAGGTCGTGCGCTCGACGGGCCACCGGACGTCGTCCTCGTAGACCAGGCCGGTCCAGTAGGAGCCGTCCGGGTCGCGCAGGTGCTGCATGTCGGACAGCAGGGCCACGGCGTCGTCGGCGCGCCCGACGACGTCGAGGGCCAGCACGAGCTCGCACGTCTCGGCGCCCGTGACCCAGTTGTTCGGCGTCACGCAGCGCACGCCGCGCCCCGGCACGACGTAGTCGTCCCACCGCTCGTCCAGGCGTGCACCGGCCGCGTCCGCGGACATCGCGCCGCCCAGCACCGGGTAGTACCAGTCCATCGAGTGCGGCTTCCCGACGAACAGCCCGGGGTGCTCGTCGAGCGCGTGACGCAGCCGCGCGGCCGCGAGCTCCCAGTCGGGGCGGCCCGCCCCCACGAGCTCGGCCAGCGCGACACCGCAGCGCAGGCTCAGGTGGATGCTGGCGTTGCCCGTCACGAGCGCCTCGGAGACCAGCCGGCCGTCGGCGGACGCCCACACGACCGCACCGTCGTCGCGCTGCATCGTCAGGGCGGCGTCGAGTCCCCGCTCGACGACGGGCCACATCGTCTCGGCGAACGTCCGGTCGCCCGTCACGAGCCAGTGGTGCCAGACGCCGGTCGCGACGTACGCGCAGAAGTTGGAGTCGACGTGCGCGTCGGTGACGACCTCGCCGTCGTAGCGGATCGCCCACGAGCCGTCGTCGCGCTGGGCCGACCGCGACCACTCGTACGCGCGGGCCGCCTCGTCCAGACGGCCCGCGGCGCTGAGCCCCATCGCCGCCTGCACGTGGTCCCACGGATCGGTGTGACCGCCCTCGAACCACGGGATCGCGCCGGACGCGAGCTGTGTCCGGGCGATCGCGTCAGCCGTCTGCGCGACCTGCGCGGTGGTCAGGACGCCCGCGACGTGGGGGAGCGGGTGCGGCATTCAGAACGGCTTGGTGAAGTAGAGCGCGACGCTCTTGCCGATGACGGGGTCGAGCGCCCGCTCGGCCAGACGCGTCGCCGCCGGGGCCTTCATCATGTCCCACACCAGCAGGCGGTGGTAGGCGCGCACGAGGGGGTGCTGGTCGCGGTCGACGCCGACGGCGCACTTGATCCACCAGTAGGGGGAGTGCAGCGCGTGCGCGTGGTGGCGGTGCGTCGTGGTCAGACCGTGCGCCTCGACCATGGCCTGCAGCTCGTCGGCCTTGAAGATCCGGATGTGCCCGCCCTCGTTGGCGTGGTACTCGTCCGACAGCGCCCAGCAGATGCGCTCGGGCAGCCACCGCGGGACCGTGACGGCCAGGGTGCCGCCGGGGGCCGTGATGCGCACGAGCTCGGCGACGGCCTGCTCGATCTCGGGCACGTGCTCGAGGATCTCCGAGGCCAGCACGACGTCGAACTCACCGTCGGCGTAGGGCATGTCGAGGATCGTGCCGACCGTGACTCGGGCCGCTCCACCGGGCGGCACCTCGCCGACCTCCGACATCGCGCCGAACATGTCGTCGACGCCCTTGAGCTCGACCTCGTCCATGTCGAACGCCGTCACGTCGGCGCCGCGGCGCAGGGCCTCGTAGGAGTGGCGGCCGGCTCCGGCACCGACGTCGATGAAGCGGGTGCGTCGGCCGACCCGCAGGCGGTCGAAGTCAACGGTCAGCATGGGGGCGTCCTCGTGTCTGGGGTGGCGGTGGTCAGGAGTGGCTGGCCCGCGCGGCGGCGACGGCCTCGGCGTAGGCCTCGACGGTCTTCTCGGCGACCGCCGTCCAGCTGTAGCGCTCGAGCGCCCGGCGGCGTCCGGCCGCACCGAGCCGCTCGCGCGTCTCGGGCGACTCGACGAGGGTGCGGATCGCCGCGGCGAGCGCCTCGGCGTCGCCCGGCTCGACCAGCACGGCGCACTCGCTGGCTCCGTCGTCGTCGACGCCGACGACCTCGGGCAGGGCCCCCGCGCGGGTCGCGACGACCGGCGTGCCGCACGACATCGCCTCGACCGTCGGCAGCGAGAAGCCCTCGTAGAGCGACGGCACGCACATGATCTCGGCCGAGGCCAGCAGCTCGCCGAGGTCGTCGTCGGAGATGCCGTTCGCGACGTGCACGGCATCGGCGATCCCGAGCTCGGCGATGCGCCGCTCGGTCGCGCCGCCGGGCTCGAGGTGCGAGACGAGCTCGAGGTGGACGTCGTGCTCGGTGCGCACCTTGGCGATCGCCTCGAGCAGGTGGACGACGCCCTTGAGCGGCTTGTCGGCGCTCGCGATCGCGACGATGCGGCCGGGCACGCGGTTCTCGCGCGGGGCGAAGACATCGGTGTCGACGCCGAGGGGGACGACCCGCATCTGCCGGGCGTCGAGGTCGAAGTCGGCCACGGAGTCGGCGGCCGACGTGCCGGCCACGGCCAGCACGACCGGGATGCGCCGGGCGACGCGGGCCTGCATCGGGACGAAGCCGTACCACCGCGACACCGACAGCCGCTTGCGCAGGCCCCGGGCCTCGGCCAGCTCGACCTTCCGGTCGCGCGTGATGGGGTGGTGCACGGTCGCCGCGACCGGCATGCCGCGGCGCATGATCGCGAGCAGCCCGTAGCCGAGGCTCTGGTTGTCGTGGACGACGTCGAACTCGGCGGCGCGGTGCTTGAGGATCTTCGCGGCCCGCAGCGTGAACGTCAGCGGCTCGGCGAAGCACCCGGTCAGCGTCAGCGCGTACTCGAGCACGTCGGTCGCGCTGCGGAACTCGCCGGGGCGCGGCGTGCGGAACGGGTCGGGCTCGCGGAAGAAGTCCATGCTCGGGACCTTCGTGAGCCTGACCCGGGGGTCGAGGTCCTCGGGGTACGGCTGGCCGGAGAAGACCTCGACCTCGTGGCCGAGCTCGGCGAGCCCGCGACTGAGGTGCCGGACGTAGACGCCCTGACCACCGCAGTGCTCCTTCGTCCGGTATGACAGCAGCGCTATCCGCACCCGACCTCCTCGGTTACTGATGGGTAGAGGTCCATCATGCCGGGTGGCCGCCGTCGTCGCCGCGTCGGCCGTGTCGTCGACGGTCCGCAGCTCGTGCGGGACCTTCGGGCGGTCCGCTCGTTGAGGCCTTCGAGCCGCCGTGACGACGTCGCGGCCCCGTGCCGTCCCGTCGATCGACGCGGCTCGATTCCCATGTGACGGGAGTAACACATGGGGCATACTGATCCACGACGTGCCATCAGCGGTAGATGAAAGGGAGTCATGACCGACTCACAGTCCCACCAGCCGGTCGACCGTCGGCGTGCAGATCCTCTGCAGGTAGCCGCCGAGATGATCGACCAGGAGAACGGCGAGTCGTCGACTCCGGCCACGTCCGACACCCAGTCGTCACGTCGCGACGGCGCCGACGCGGGGCGCGAGGCGGCCGCCGCCGACGACAGCCCGCGGGCACGCCGCGCCGCGGCACGGGCCGCGCGCCAGGCCGCCGCCGAGAAGCGCCGGGCCGAGCGGGCCGCCGCCAAGAGCTTCGCCTCGTCGAGGCGCCAGCCGGGCCGGGCCGCCGAGGCCGACACCGCGCAGGCCACCGACGCCACCCCGTCCGCCGCATCGGCGCCGACCGCCGCCCCGACGTCGAGCCGTGACGCCGACGCGTCCCCCCAGCCCCCCGCCGAGCAGACCCTGGCCCAGCGGCTGGCCGCGGCGCGCGGCGCGTCCGCGTCGACGTCCGCGTCGGGGCCGGCCGAGCAGCCCCGCCCTGCCGAGCAGCCCCGCTCCGACGAGACGGTCGTGTCGACCCGCACGTTCGACGCGGTCGGGTCCTCGCCCGCGACCTCCGCCGACGAGGGACGCACCGAGCCCCCCGCCCGCGAGACGTCCGTCTTCGGGCGTCTGGGCAGTGCGCCCACCGCGGCGCAGCTGTCGGCCGAGACCGCCGAGCAGCCCACGGCCCAGCAGCCCATTGCCGAGAGCCCCGTCGAGGACGAGCCGTCCGACGCCGCCGTCGTCGACGAGCCGGCCGAGGAGCAGCAGGAGGCCGAGCCGGTCGTCGTCGAGGAGCGCGTCGTCGAGACGATCATCGACGAGGAGCCGGAGTCCGAGCCCGAGCCCGAGCAGGTCGTGGACGAGACGCCCGAGCCGGAGCCCGAGCCCGTCGTGCAGGCGGAGCCCGAGCCCGAGCCGGAGCCGGTTGCCGAGAAGGAGCGCGAGCCGGAGCCGGAGCCCGAGCCCGTCGCGGTCGAGGCCTCCCGTCCCGCCGCGCCCGCCGACCCGGCTCCCGTGACGTTCGCCGAGAAGCTCGCGGCCGCCAGCGCCGCGGCGCAGCAGCGCGTCGCCGCGGCACGCGCCGAGGCCGCGCGCCTGATGGAGGAGGCCGCCCGTGAGCGCGCCGAGGTCTCGGCCCGGCTGACCGCCGACGAGGCCGCGCAGCGCGAGGTCACCGCCGCCAAGCTCAAGGCCGCCGAGCAGGCCGCCGCCGAGCGCGTCAGCGCCGCGCAGCAGGAGGCCGACCGCGTCGCGGCCGAGATCGCCCGCGAGCGCGAGGCCGCCGCCGCCAAGATCGCCCAGCTCCAGCGCGAGGCCGACGCCCGGGTCGCCGAGGCCAAGGCGAAGGCCGAGGCCGAGGCGCAGCAGCGCATCGAGCAGGCCGAGGCCGAGGCGCGCCGACTCGCCGAGCAGGCCGAGGCCGAGGCCAAGATCACCGCCGAGCGTCGCCTGGCCGAGTCCGAGAAGGCCGCCGAGGAGGCCGCCCAGCGCCGGCTCGAGCTCGCCGAGCAGGACGCCCAGCGCCGTGTCGAGGAGGCGCGTGCCGAGGCCGGCAAGGTCGCGGCACAGGCGGCCTCCGAGCGCGAGGCCGCCATCGCGCGGCTGGCGCGCGAGCGCGAGGAGGCCGATGCCCGCCTCGCCGAGGTCAGGCGACAGGCCGAGGCGACGATCAGGGACGCCGAGGAGTCGGCTGCCAGCCACGTCGCCGCCGCGAAGGGCGAGGCCGAGAAGTACGCGCAGGAGACCGCGGCCGAGCGGGTCGCGATCGCGGTGCGGGTCGCCGACGCCGAGCGCGCCGCCGAGGAGAAGCTCACCGCCGCCAAGGTGCAGGCCGACCGACTGGCCGCCGAGGCCGCCCAGCGGCACGAGGAGGCCACCGCCCAGCTCGCCCGCGAGCGCGACGAGGCCAAGGCGCGCGTCGACCGCGCGACCGAGGAGGCCGCAGCACTGGCGCGCGAAGCCGAGGCCGAGCGCGCCGACGCCGCGGCCAAGCTGGCCGAGGCCGAGCGGTACGCGGCCGAGAAGATCCGGTCCGCCGAGGCCGACGCCGAGCGGGTCGCAGCGGACGCGGCGGAGTCCAACCGGCTCGCCGCCGCCGCCCGCGACGAGGCCGAGCGCAAGCTGGCGACCGACGTCGAGGCCGCGCGCCTCGACGCCGAGCGCAAGATCGCCGAGGCCGAGCGCGATGCCGCGGCCCGCGTCGAGGCCGCCCAGGAAGAGGCCCGACGCGTCGCCGAGAAGGCCGAGCAGGACGCGCGCCAGCGCGTCGCGGCCGCCGAGGCCGAGGCCGAGAGGGTCACGCTGCAGTCCAAGCGCGACGCCCAGGAGCGGCTCAGCCAGGCGGTGGCCGCGGCGCGGTCCGCGGCCGAGGAGAAGCTGCAGGAGGCCGAGCGCACGGCCCTCGAGTGGGTCGCGGCCGCCGAGGCCGAGGCCGAGCGGGTCGCCCAGGCGCACATCGTGATGGCGAACCACTCGTCGGCCGCGACGCCTCTCTCGGCCCCGCAGCCGCTCGTGGACGAGTACGTCGACGAGGCGCCCGCCCAGCACGACGGCGACGACCGCACGCCCGAAGAGGTGAGCGACGAGTCCGGGGCACTCGCCCCCAAGATCAAAAAAAGAGTCGTCCGACGCCGATGAGCTGAGCCCGCGCCCCGGCACCGCGACGATCACCGCGCTGCCGCACCGCGTGGCGGTCGACGCGTCCGAGCACGCGCCGCTGCCCGAGCCGTCCGACCGCGGGCGGGTCGTCGACCAGGCCGCGACCGACCGGGCCGACGAGCGACGACGGGCGCGCGAGTCGCGGCGTGCGGCCAAGCTCGAGGCCCGGCAGCGACGGGCCGAGGCCAGGGCGGCGGCGGTCGAGGCCGCCGCATCGGCGCGGCGCGACGCGGCGCTGGCGGCCGCCGCGGAGCGCGTCGACGACGAGACCGCGGCCCAGGAGTCGCCCGAGGTCGCGCCGCACCTCGACGAGGTGGTCGTTCCCTCGCCGGAGCCGGAGCCGGAGCCGGAGCCGGAGCCGGAACCCGAGCCCGAGCTGCCCGCCGGCGACGACGAGCGGGTCGAGCAGGCCCTCCACGTCGAGGACGACGACGACCTGCTGCCGGCGGACCGTGCGTCGACCGGCGCGAGCGCCGGGGCGACCACGCCCGCTCCCGAGCTGGCGCCCGCGGACGACCGTCCAACGCCTGCCCCGGCACCTGTCGCCGTCACCATCCCCGCCACGCCCGACGACGGCATCGTCGAGGCTCCCCGCGAGCCCGCGGTGCCGTTGTCGCGGCGGCTGCGTCCCCGCGGCGACGGGCGCGGCAGGCGACGCCTCGTCGTGGCGCTGGCCGGCCTTCTTGGCGCGGTCGGGCTCGTGTGCTCGGTCGTGCTGGCGTTCGGAGCGCTGCTCGTGGCGCTCGACTCGACCGACGGCTCGGTCTACGACACCGTGTCGGGCATCTGCGACGCCCTCGTCGGCCCGCTGCGCGGCGCCGTCTCGTTCTCTGGCGAGAACGCCGCCATGAAGGAGGCGCTGGTGGCCTGGGGAGCCGGCGCGATCGCGTACCTCGTGGTCGGCGTGGTCGCGCAGTCGCTGCTCCGGTCGACGGTCGAGGACTGAGACGGTCGGCGCGATCGCGTCATGATCGGGGTGCGCGAGGTTCTTCACTGGTGTCACGGCGCGTGACACCAACGAACGGAACCCCCACATGCTCCTCTCCCTCGTCGCGACGGCGGTCGTCGCGGCCTTCGTGCTGTCCGTCGCCGCCGCCCTGCTCATCAGCACCCGCCGCGCGGCCTCGCTCGACGACGGCTCGATGGTCGACGTCGTGCTCGACCGCCGCCGGCAGCCGCGCGTGGGTGGCGGCCGACCGATGTGATCTACCGCATGTCACACACCTGTCGCCCTCATTACTACGAGTGGGTAACATTCAGGTGAAGAAGGGTCGCCTCACCCGCCTCGCGGCGGGCCCGCGGTGCCCACCAGTCCACTGACTGACGCGACGGCCGTCTGGTCGTCGTGCCCCTGATGCGCAGGAGGGTCCTCGTGACCAAAATCGTTGTCGCTGTGAAGTATGTCCCGGACGCCACGGCCGACNCGACGGTCTGCTGTCCGAGCTCGACGAGTACGCGGTCGAGCAGGCGCTGCAGACCATCGAGGCCGGTGACGGTGAGGTCACCGTCCTGACCGTCGGTCCCGAGCAGGCGGCCGACGCGGTGCGCAAGGCCCTGCAGATGGGCGCGCACGCCGGCATCCACGTCCAGGACGACGCGATCCACGGGTCCGACGCCTTCGCGACGTCCGAGATCCTCGCCAAGGCTATCGAGAAGGTCGGCGACTACGACCTGCTGTTCTTCGGCATGGCGTCGACCGACGCCGGCCTGGGCGTCGTCCCGACGCTGGTCGCCGAGCGCCTCGGCCTGCCCGCCGTCACGTTCGCCTCCGAGATCACGGTCGACGGCGACACCGTCACGATCCGCCGCGACGGCGACGTCGCGACGCAGGAGATCGTGGGCACGGGCAAGCTCGTCGTCTCGGTCACCGACCAGACCGGCGAGGCCCGCTACCCGTCGTTCAAGGGCATCATGGCGGCCAAGAAGAAGCCGGTCGAGGAGTGGTCGCTGGCCGACCTGGGCCTCGACGCGAGCAAGGTCGGTCTCGACAACGCCTGGACCAAGGTCGAGTCGTACGAGCCCCGCCCGCCGCGCACGGCCGGCGAGATCGTCACCGACGAGGGAGACGGCGGCACCAAGCTCGTCGAG
>NZ_LMET01000002.1:452490-479180 GCF_001426485.1 Aeromicrobium sp. Root472D3
GAAGGCTGAGGAATCCCACATGACTGAAGTTCTCGTTCTCATCGACGCTCCCGACGGCAAGGTCACCAAGCCCTCGCTCGAGCTGCTCACGATCGCCCGCCGCATCGGCGAGCCCTCGGCCGTCGTCTTCGGCTCCGCCGACACCGGCGTGCTGGCCGAGTACGGCGCCGAGAAGATCNNNGCGCAGCTGGTCGCCGAGACCAGCCCCGCCGCGGTACTCACCGGCGCCAGCACCGAGGGCAAGGAGATCAGCGCCCGCGTGGCGCTGAAGACCGAGTCGGGCTGGATCGGCGACGCCGTCGACGTCCAGGCCGACGGCGGCACGATCACCACGACGCAGTCGGTCTTCGCCGGCAACTTCACGGTCAAGTCGAACGTGACGCAGGGCGCGCCGGTCATCTCGGTCAAGCCCAACTCGACGGCCCCCGAGGCCGCCGCGGGCGCCGGGACGGTCGAGGCCAAGACGGCCGAGATCTCCGACGGCGCCAAGGGCGCCAAGATCACGTCGTCCAAGGAGAAGGCCGCCTCGGGCCGTCCCGAGCTGACCGAGGCCGCCATCGTGGTCTCGGGCGGTCGTGGCACCGGCGGCGACTTCACCGAGGTCGAGGCCTTCGCCGACAGCCTCGGCGCCGCCGTGGGCGCCTCGCGCGCCGCGGTCGACTCCGGCTGGTACCCGCACTCGTTCCAGGTGGGCCAGACCGGCAAGACGGTCTCGCCGCAGCTGTACGTCGCCAACGGCATCTCGGGCGCGATCCAGCACCGCGCCGGCATGCAGACGTCCAAGACGATCATCGCGGTCAACAAGGACGACGAGGCGCCGATCTTCGAGCTCGTCGACTTCGGCGTCGTGGGCGACCTCAAGGCCGTCCTGCCCGCCGCGACCGACGAGGTCAAGAAGCGCAAGGGCTGATCCCGCAGGCCCCTCGACGGCCGGTTCGCACCTCGGTGCGGGTCGGCCGTCGTCTTGTCATGTGAGACAGCTCCTCACCATGTGAGCCATGCCGGATGACACCCCGGAACTATTGACTTGTTAGGTGTCACTTTGATTAAGCATCGCCCAGGTGCTGTTCGGCGGGCGGTCCGCGGTGATAGTCATAGGGGGCGCGCGCCAGCGTGCACCTGACTCATCCACAGGAGGACTACATGCGACTCACCCGGCGAACACGCCTAGCGGGAGTGGCCATGATCGCCGCCGCCAGCCTCACCCTGGCAGCGTGCGGCGGCGGCAGTGACAGCGAGGGCGGTGGCAGCGGCGGTACGTCCGACGCGGTCATCACGTCCTTCAGCACCCAGCCCCAGAACCCGCTGATCCCGACCAACACCAACGAGGTCGGCGGCGGCAACATCGTGGACCTGATCTTCGCCGGTCTGATCTCGTACAAGACCGATGGCTCGAGCGAGAACGAGGTCGCCGACTCCATCACCTCCGACGACAACAAGCTGTGGACCGTCAAGATCAAGTCGGGCTGGAAGTTCTCCGACGGCACCGACGTCACCGCGAACTCGTTCGTCGACGCCTGGAACTACGGCGCCGACGCCGCCAACGAGCAGCTCTCGGCCTACTTCTTCTACCCGATCGCCGGCACCGACGACGAGGGCACGATCCCCGACGGCGGCAAGACGATCTCGGGCCTCAAGGTCGTCGACGA
The DNA here is from genome assembly GCF_001426485.1 of Aeromicrobium sp. Root472D3. Lineage (GTDB taxonomy): Bacteria > Actinomycetota > Actinomycetes > Propionibacteriales > Nocardioidaceae > Aeromicrobium. Next base: position 454,140 of record NZ_LMET01000002.1, read on the forward strand.
CTCGACGTTCACGATCGAGCTCAAGCAGTCCGAGTCCGACTTCCCGTCGCGCCTGGGCTACTCGGCGTTCTTCCCGCTGCCCGCGTCGGCGTTCGACGACATGGACGCGTTCGGCAAGAAGCCGATCGGCAACGGCCCCTACGACTTCGCGTCGATGACCGACAACGTCGAGGCCGTGCTCACGCCGAGCAAGACCTACGAGGGCGTCCGTCCCGCCAAGAACGGCGGCGTCACGCTGAAGTTCTACGAGAACCCCGACACGGCGTTCTCCGACGTGCAGGCCGGCAACCTCGACGTCCTCGACCAGGTCCCGCCGAGCGCGCTGACGACCTACAAGGACGACAGCTCGATCCAGGCCTTCAGCGAGCCCGGCTCGCCGAACTCGACGATCACGATCCCCGAGTCGCTGCCCGGCTTCGAGAAGGGCGAGGAGGGCAACCTGCGTCGTCAGGCCATCTCCAAGGCCATCAACCGTGAGGAGATCACCGACAAGATCTTCGACGGCTCGCGCATCCCGTCGACCGACTTCAGCTCGCCGCTGATGCCGGGCTTCACCGAGGACATCGAGGGACAGGACGTCCTCGACTTCGACGCCGCCGGCGCCAAGGACCTCTGGGCCCAGGCCGACGCGATCAAGCCCTTCGAGGGCAAGTTCGTCGTCGCGTACAACGCCGACGGACCGGGCAACAAGGAGTGGGTCGAGGCCCTGACCAACCAGCTCAAGAACAACCTCGGCATCAACGCCGAGCCCAAGGCGTTCCCGACGTTCGCCGAGCTGCGCACCGAGGTCACCGACCGCACGATCGGCACGGCGTTCCGTACCGGTTGGCAGCCCGACTACCCGTCGATCTACAACTACATCGCGCCGATCTTCGGCACGGGTGCGGGCTCGAACGACGGCGACTACAGCAACAAGGACCTCGACGCCCTGCTGCAGCAGGCCTCGGGTGCGCAGGACGACACCGAGCGCTACAAGCTGTACGCCGACGCGCAGGCGATCCTGTTCAAGGACCTGCCGGCGATCCCGCTGTGGAACACCAGCATCTCGGCGGCTGCCGCCGACGGTGTCAAGAACGTCAAGTTCAACTGGCAGAACAAGCCGGAGCTCCAGGACATCACCAAGTAGTCCTCGACGTCCGCGTCTAGAGTGGGGCGGGAACCTTCGGGTTCCCGCCCCACCCTGTGCGGGCGACCCTTTTCTTGACGAGAGGCGCACTCCTCATGTGGTGGTACATCGGTCGTCGAGCGCTGCAGGCAATCCCTGTCGTGCTCGGAGCGACACTCCTGATCTACGCAATGGTCTTCCTGCAACCGGGCGACCCCATCAAGGCACTGTTCGGCGAGAAGCCCGTCAACGAGACCATCCGGGCCTCGATCGCGGCGCAGTACAACCTCGACGACCCCTTCCTCATCCAGTGGCTCAAGTACCTCGGCAACGCCCTCACCGGCGACTTCGGCCTGACGTACGCCCAGCAGCCCGTGTCGCAGGTCATCGGCGACGCCTTCCCGGTGACGCTGAAGCTCGCGGTCATGGCGCTCATCATCGAGTCGGTCCTCGGTGTCGCGGCCGGCTTCTACGCCGGACTGCGCAAGGGCAAGCTGTTCGACTCCACGATGCTGATCGTGTCGCTGCTGGTCATCGCCGTCCCGATCTTCGTCTTCGGCTTCCTGATGCAGCTGATCTTCGGCGTCAAGCTCGGCTGGGCGCCCATCACGGTCGGAGGTGACGCCTCGATCAAGAACCTGATGCTGCCGGCGATCGTCCTCGGGCTCGTGTCGTTCGCCTACATCCTGCGCCTGACCCGCACGTCGGTCGTCGAGAACCTGACCGCCGACCACGTGCGCACCGCGCGCGCCAAGGGGCTCAGCGACCGCTCGGTCAACAGCCGCCACGTGCTGCGCAACTCGATGATCCCCGTCGTGACCTACCTCGGCGCCGATCTCGGAACGCTGATGGCCGGCGCCATCGTCACCGAGGGCATCTTCAACGTCCCGGGCATCGGCAACCTGGCCTTCCGCGCCATCAACCGCGGCGAGGGCTCGACCGTCGTCTCGATCGTGACGCTGATGGTGCTGATCTACGTCGTGATGAGTCTGGTCGTCGACCTTCTCTACGCCTGGCTCGACCCGAGGATCCGTTATGCCTGAGACCACACCACTGCCCGGCCAGGAGCGGTTCCTGGCCCCCCTCGACGAGACCCCACTGCAGGAGACGGGCGCGCTCGACACGTCGTCGCCGCCCGAGAGCCAGTGGAAGGAGGCCTGGAAGGAGCTGCGCCGCAACTGGCTGTTCTGGGTCTCCGGCGCCATGATCCTTCTCGTCGCGGTCGTCGTGATCGCACCGGGTCTGTTCACGAACCTCGACCCGTCGTACGCCGATCTGTCCAAGAGCCTCGACCCGGGCAGCAGCGGACACATCGCGGGTTACGACAAGCAGGGCTACGACGTCTTCGCCCGCATGATCTACGGTGCCCGCGCCTCGGTGCTGGTCGGCGTGCTCACGACGATCCTGATCGTCGTGGTCGGCCTGATCACGGGAGCCGTCGCCGGCTTCTACGGCGGCTGGGTCGACTCGGTCATCTCGCGCATCGCCGACATCTTCTTCGCGATCCCGCTGCTGCTGGGCGCGCTGGTCGGCCTGTCGGTCATCAACAACCTGTTCCCCGACCGCGGTGAGTTCGGCGGGATCGTCGCCGTGGTCATCGCCCTCGGTGTCTTCGGCTGGCCGCAGATCACCCGCATCACGCGCGGGCAGGTGCTGCAGGTCAAGAACATGGAGTTCATCGACGCCGCGCGCGCGATCGGCGCGACCAAGCGCAGCAACCTGCTGCGCCACGTCATCCCCAACTCGCTGCCGCCGGTCATCGTGACCGCGACGGTCTCGTTGGGCATCCTGATCGTCGCCGAGGCGACGCTGTCGTTCCTCGGCATCGGCCTGCCCCCGGGCGTCGTCTCGTGGGGCAACGACATCAATGCCGCGCAGAACCAGATCCGTTCGGGTCAGCGCATCGGCGTGATGTTCTGGCCCGCCGGCGCCCTGGCGTTCACGGCGCTCGGATTCATCCTGCTGGGTGATGCCGTCAGCGACGCCCTCAACCCCAAGAGGAGGACCGAGTGACCACCCCCGTGCTGCAGATCAAGGATCTGCAGGTTGCGTTCCGCGCCGGCAAGAAGCTCATCCCCGCCGTCCGGGGCGCCAGCCTCGTCGTCTACCCCGGTCAGACCGTCGCGATCGTGGGGGAGTCGGGATCGGGCAAGTCGACCACGGCCCACGCGATCATCGACCTGCTGCCGGGCACGGGCGTCGTGACCGGCGGCGAGATCCTGTTCGAGGGCAAGAACGTCGCCGGCGCCAAGAAGGGCGAGATCCTCGCGCTGCGCGGCTCGTCGATCGGCCTGGTGCCCCAGGACCCCATGACCAACCTCAACCCGCTGTGGCGGGTCGGCGCCCAGATCAAGGAGGCGCTGGTCGCCAACGGGGTCGCCAAGGGCAAGGACGCCGACCGTCGTGTCGTCGAGCTGCTCGAGGAGGCCGGTCTGCCCGACGCCGAGCGTCGTGCCCGCCAGTTCCCGCACGAGTACTCCGGTGGCATGCGCCAGCGCGCGCTGATCGCGATGGGCCTGGCGGCCCGGCCCAAGCTGCTGATCGCCGACGAGCCGACCTCGGCCCTCGACGTCACGGTGCAGAAGCAGATCCTCGACCACCTCGACTCGTTGACCGACGAGCTGGGCGTCGCGGTGCTGCTGATCACGCACGACCTCGGCCTCGCCGCCGAGCGGGCCGACCACCTGGTCGTGATGTACAAGGGTCAGGTCGTCGAGTCGGGTCCGGCGCGTCAGATCCTGCAGGACCCCCGCCACCCGTACACCCAGCGGCTCGTGTCGTCGGCGCCGTCGCTGGCGTCGCAGCGGCTGTCGTCCGAGCGGGCGCGCGTCGAGGTGCGTGAGCAGGCCGTGCAGACCGCGGCCGAGATCGCCGAGGAGGTCGCGACGCACGCCGACGAGTTCGGCGTGGGCCAGGCCACCGTCGTCGAGGCCAAGAACCTGACGAAGGACTTCACGCTGCCCGGCGGACGTCCGGGGTCGTCGTCGGCGTTCCGCGCGGTCGACGACGTGTCGTTCACGCTGGCCCGCGGCACCACCACGGCGATCGTGGGGGAGTCCGGATCGGGCAAGTCCACCGTGGCCCGCATGGTGCTGGGGCTGCTCGACGCGACGTCGGGCACCGTCGAGTTCGACGGCGTCGACATCACGACGCTGTCGGGCAAGAAGCAGCAGCTCGCGCTGCGCCGGCAGATGCAGCCGGTGTTCCAGAACCCGTACGCCTCGCTCGACCCGCTGTACTCGATCTACCGGTCGATCGAGGAGCCGCTGCGCACGCACGGCATCGGCAACGACAAGGAGCGCGAGGCGCGCATCCGCGACCTGCTCGACAAGGTCTCGCTGCCGGCGGCGGTCATGCGGCGCTATCCCAATGAGCTGTCGGGCGGTCAGCGCCAGCGCGTCGCGATCGCACGCGCCCTGGCGCTCGAGCCGGAGGTCGTCGTGCTCGACGAGGCGGTCTCGGCGCTCGACGTGCTGGTGCAGGCGCAGATCCTGAAGCTGCTGAACGACCTGCAGGGCGAGCTGGGCCTGAGCTACCTGTTCATCACGCACGACCTGGCGGTCGTCCGGCAGATCGCCGACAACGTCCTGGTCATGCAGAACGGCGGCATCGTGGAGTCGGCATCGGTGTCGACGGTGTTCGACAGCCCCCGCGAGGAGTACACGCGTCGTCTGCTCGACGCGATCCCCGGAGGCTCGATCCCCCTCGGCGCCTGACCCGCTGGGGGTACCTCCCGCGGGCGCAGCGAGTGGGCGAGTGGTGCGTTCTGGTCTTTCTGGGACGGCGTGTCTGACCAGGACGCACCGCTCGGGGACGTGAACGCACCACTCGCGAAGGCGCCTTGCGCTCCGGTGTCCGCCCCTCGGGAGGATGTGGACGCGAGATTGACTCGTTCGAACAGATGTTCGATCATGGAGTCATGAACGCCGTCGCAGCCCCCACCCTGAGCGAGCTGCGAGCGCGCGTCGACCAGATGCAGGGGCGCCCCGCGGCCCAGCCCGTCGCGACCCACCCGGCCCTGGCCGGGCTGCTGCAGCTGCAGGCCGGCGGCACCTACTCGGTCGACTCCATGAGCCTCGCGGTCACCCTGATGGCCGGGCCGTCCGCCGACGGCGCCTGGTGCGGCGTGGTCGGCACCGCCGAGCTCGGTCTCGAGGCCGCCGCGGCCGCCGGCGTCGAGCTGCGCCGCACGATCCTGGTGCCCGATCCGGGCGAGGCGTGGCTCGAGGTCACGGCCGCGCTGATCGACGTGCTGGGCGTCGTCGTGCTGCGGGCGCCCGCCCACGTCGCACCCAAGGACGTCAGCCGCGTCAGTGCGCGCCTGCGCCAGCGCGGCGGCATCCTGATCGCCCACGGCAACTGGCCGCGCAGCGAGGCGCGCCTGTCGATGAGCGAGGTCGAGTGGGTCGGCGTCGGTCAGGGGCACGGCCACCTGCAGGCCCGCCGCGCCACCGTCGAGGTGCGGCGGGGCACGGCGCCGGCCCGGCGGCGTCGACTGTGGATGCCCGATGCCGCCCAGGTCATCCGCCGGGCCGAGGACGTCGTCACCGCGGTGCCGTCCGAGGTGCCCGCGCGTCTGCGGAGCGTGTCCTGATGGCCCGCACGATGGTGCTGTGGGCGCCCGACTGGCCGATCGTGGCGGTCGACGTCCCGGCATCGGTCCCGGCGGTCGTGCTCGACAAGGGCTCGGTGCTGGCCTGCTCGCAGGCGGCCCGTGCCGAGGGCGTGCGCCGGGGCATGCGGCGGCGCGACGCCCAGTCGCGGTGCCCCGAGCTGGTGCTGCACGACCACCACCCCGATGTCGACGCCCGGGCCTTCGAGGCCGTCCTGACGGCGATCGAGCAGCTCAGTCCGGGCGTCGCGCCGTTGCGTCCGGGTCTGTGCGCGCTCGAGGTGCCGGCCCGGTTCTACGGCGGCGAGGCCGAGGCGGCCGCCGTGATCGCCGAGCGGCTCGTCGAGCTCGGGGTGTGGGACGTCCGCGCCGGCGTCGCCGACGGGCTGTTCGCCGCCGAGCAGGCCGCCCGCCGCGCCCTGGCGCAGGACAGCATCGTCGTGCCCGAGCGCGGGTCGGCGCAGTTCCTGCGCGAGCTGCCCGTCGAGGCCCTCGACGACCCCTCGCTCGTGGGGCTGCTGCGGCGCATGGGCCTGCTGACGCTGGGCGACTTCGCCTCGCTGCCGCCCGCCGACGTCCACACCCGCTTCGGCACGCACGGGGCGCTCCTGCACCGGCTCGCCCGGGGCCTCGACCCCCAGCTCATCAGCCGTCGGCAGGTGCCGCCGGAGTTCGACGCGACGCTGCTGCTCGAGCCGCCGCTCGACAACGTCGAGCCGATCGCGTTCAGCCTGCGCACGACCGCCGAGGCCTTCGTCAGCGATCTGGCCGACCACGGTCTGGTCTGCACGACGGTGCTGATCGAGGTCGACGCCGACGGCTCGCTCGCGACCTCGCGTCGCTGGATGCACCCGCGCTGGTTCGGTGCGACCGACCTGGTCGACCGGGTGCGCTGGCAGCTGTCCGTCGACGGGGCCATCCGTGCCCCCGTCGACGCCGTGCGGCTGATCCCCGAGGTCACCGAGCCGCTGGGCGATCACGCCGACAGCCTCTTCGGCGGTGGGCCCGACGAGCGGGTCGAGCGGGGTGTCGCCCGGGTGCAGAGCATCGTCGGGCACGAGGCGGTCGTGTCGGTCACGGTGCAGGGCGGTCGTGGCCCGGCCGAGCGCCGGCTGCTGACGCCGTGGGGCGAGCGGCCGATGCCCACGCGCCCCGGCAGCCTGCCGTGGCCCGGCAGCCTGCCGGCCCCGGCGCCCGCGACGGTCTACCGCGAGCCGCGCCAGGCGATGGTCGTCGGTGCCGAGGGGCAGACGATCGGCGTCACGGGACGGGGTCTGGTCACGGGCGAGCCGGCCCGCTTCCGGACCGCGGCCGACCAGGCGTGGCAGCCCGTCGCGTCGTGGGCGGGGCCGTGGCCCGTCGACGACCAGTGGTGGGACGAGGCCGCGGCCCGCAGGCTCGCCCGGTTCCAGGTCGTCGGCGTCGACGGCAGCGCCTTCCTGATGATCGTCGAGGGCGGTCACTGGTGGACCGAGGCCACCTATGACTGACCACGCGGGAGCCGTGTAGCGATGGGTTGGAACAACCCCGACGTCTCGTGGGGCGAGCTCGAGCGGCGACTGTCCGGGCGGCCCGAGCCCGACGGCGGCGACGCCCCCGGGTGGTCGCGCAAGCGCAGGAAGACCGGTCCCCGCGAGATCGAGCAGCCGTCGGGTCCCGTCGTGCCCTACGCCGAGCTGCACTGCCACACCCACTTCAGCTTCCTCGACGGGGCGAGCGGACCGGGAGACCTGGTCGAGGAGTCGATCTCGCTGGGGCTGCACGGGCTGGCGATCACCGATCACGACGGCTTCTACGGGGCGCCGCGGTTCGCCGAGGAGGCAGCCAAGTACCCGGCGACCGGCCTGCGGACGGTCTACGGCGCCGAGCTCTCGCTGGGTCTGCACGCTCCCCAGAACGGGGTCGCCGATCCCGAAGGCACCCACCTGCTCGTCCTGGCCCGGGGCGTCGAGGGCTACCACCGGCTGGCCGCCGCGATCACCGACGCCCAGCTGCGCGGCGACGAGAAGGGTCGCCCCGTCTACGACCTCGACGAGCTCGCCGAGCGGGGCCGCGACCACTGGGTCGTCCTGACGGGGTGCCGCAAGGGGCACGTGCGCCAGGCGCTCGCCGCGGGCGGACGCGAGGCGGCGGCCTCGGCGCTCGACCTGCTGACGCAGCGCTTCGGGCTCGACGGCGTGGGCGTCGAGCTCGTCGACCACGGCTTCGCGACCGACAGCGCGACCAACGACGTCCTGGCCGACCTGGCCCGCGACCACGGCCTCGCGACGGTCGCGACCAACAACGTCCACTTCGCGCGTCCCGCCAACGGCCGGCTCGCGGCGGCCACGGCGGCCGTCCGCGCGCGGCGCAGCCTGGCCGAGATGGACGGATGGCTGCCCGCGACGGGCGCGGCACACCTGCGCTCCGGCGCCGAGATGCAGCAGCTCTTCCGGCGCTACCCGGGCGCCGTCGCCCGCACCGTCCCGCTGGCCGACGAGCTCGCCTTCGACCTGCGGGCCGCCACCCCCCGGCTGCCCAAGCGCGGCATCCCCGAGGGTCACACGGCCATGAGCTGGCTGCGGGTGCTGGCCGATCGGGGCATCCGCAAGCGCTACGCGAACAACCAGCAGGCGGCCCGCGAGCGCATCGACCGTGAGCTCGCGGTCATCGAGGAGAAGGACTTCCCGGGCTACTTCCTGATCGTCCACGACATCGTGCAGTTCGCCCGCGGCCGGGGCATCCTGTGCCAGGGGCGGGGCTCGTCGGCCAACTCCGCGCTCTGCTACGCCCTCGAGATCACCGCGATCGACTCGATCTTCTTCGACCTGCCGTTCGAGCGCTTCCTCGCCACGACCCGTGAGGAGGAGCCCGACATCGACGTCGACTTCGACTCCGACCGTCGCGAGGAGGTCATCCAGTGGGTCTACGACCAGTACGGCCGGCACAACGCCGCGCAGGTCGCCAACGTCATCAGCTACCGTCCGCGGTCGGCGATCCGCGACGCGTCCAAGGCCCTCGGCTACTCGGTCGGCCAGCAGGACGCGTGGTCCAAGCAGATCGACGGCTGGGGGCCGATGGGCAGCGAGGACGTCGAGGGCATCCCCGCGCCGGTCACGTCGCTGGCCCGGCAGATGATGACCGCGCCGCGGCACCTGGGCATCCACTCGGGCGGCATGATCCTGACCGAGCGTCCCATCGGCGAGGTGTGCCCCATCGAGCGTGGCCGCATGGACAAGCGCACGGTGCTCCAGTGGGACAAGGACGCCTGCGAGTACATGGGGCTGGTCAAGTTCGACCTGCTGGGTCTCGGCATGCTGGGGGCGCTCGACCACACGATGCGCATCGTCGCCGAGCACCTGGGCGAGCAGTGGGACCTCGACGCGATGCCGAAGGAGGAGGCAGCGGTCTACGACATGCTGTGCCGGGCCGACTCGATCGGCGTCTTCCAGGTCGAGAGCCGTGCCCAGATCGGCACCCTGCCGCGTCTGCAGCCCCGGCGTGCGTACGACCTCGCGATCGAGATCGCGCTGATCCGTCCCGGTCCCATCCAGGGCGGTGCCGTGCACCCCTACATCCGCCGGGCGATGGGCAAGGAGCCCGTCACGTACCCGCACCCCATCCTGCAGCCCGTGCTCGAGCGGACGATGGGGGTCCCGCTGTTCCAGGAGCAGCTGATGCAGATGGCGATCGCGATCGGTGACTGCACGGGTGACGAGGCCGATCTGCTGCGGCGCGCCATGGGGTCCAAGCGCGGCATCGAGCGCATCGAGTCGCTCGAGGACAAGCTCTTCGCGGGCATGGCGCGTCACGGCCTGACCGACGAGGAGGCCGAGGCGATCTACGTCAAGATCAAGTCGTTCGCCAACTTTGGCTTCGCCGAGAGCCACGCCCTGAGCTTCTCGCTGCTGGTCTACGCCAGCTCGTGGCTCAAGCTGCACTACCCGGCGGCGTTCCTCGCGGCGCTGCTGCGCAACCAGCCGATGGGCTTCTACTCGCCGCAGTCGCTCACGACCGACGCGCGGCGGCACGGGGTGACGGTGCTGCGTCCCGACATCACGTGGTCGGGGGCGCAGGCCGATCTCGAGCAGCTCGGCGACGCCGCCGGGGCGACCGGACGCGATGCGTGCCTCGAGCACGAGCAGCCGCCGGTCGGCCGGTTCGTCCGGGGCACGCCCGATCCGACGCCCGAGCACCGGCGCGACGGGCACTTCGCCGTCCGCCTGGGCCTCGACGAGGTGCAGGGCATCGGCTCGGACGTCGCGCGGCAGATCGTGGCGGCCCGCGCCGAGCGTCCCTTCGCCGACATGGCCGACGTCGCCCGCCGCACGGGCCTGTCGGTCGCGCAGATGGAGTCGCTGGCCACGGCCGGTGCCTTCGACGGCTTCGGCATCACCCGTCGGCAGGCGCTCTGGAACGCCGGTTACGTCGAGAGCGCCGACCAGCTCGACGGCACGGCGGTCACGGCGCCGCCACCGATGCTGCCCGGCATGAGCGACGTCGAGGTCACGATGGCCGATCTGTGGGCGACCCGCATCTCGCCCGAGACCCATCCCGTCGAGCACCTGCGCCCCCTGCTGCGGCGCGAGGGCATCCTGTCGGTCGCCGACACCGTGACGGCCGAGGCCGACCGGCGGGTCAAGGTCGCGGGGCTCATCACGCACCGCCAGCGTCCGGCGACGGCGTCCGGCGTCACGTTCCTCAACCTCGAGGACGAGACCGGCATGCTCAACGTCGTGTGCTCTCAGGCCCTGTGGGCGCACTACCGCGTCGTCGGGCGCAATGCGGCGGGCATGGTCATCCGCGGCATCCTCGAGCGCAGCGCCGAGGGCGTCGTCAACCTCGTGGCCGACAAGCTCATGCGCATCGAGGAGGTCTACCCCGAGGCGGGCCGCGCGATCTCGCCCAAGCACCGCGGTCGCGACTTCCAGTGACGCCGGCGCGAGGTCAGGGCAGGTACGACCGGACGGTGTCGAGCGTGTCGGCCTCGGCGACGGTCTTGTCGTCGCGGTAGCCGATCACGCGGGCGAAGCGCAGTGCGACGCCCCCGGGGTAGCGGGTCGAGCGCTGCACGCCGTCGAACGCGATCTCGACGACCTGCTCGGGCCGCACCGTCACGACGTGGCCGTCGTCGGACGTCTGCAGCTCGCGGAACCGTTCGGTCTGCCACCGCAGCACCTCGTCGGTCATCCCCTTGAACGTCTTGCCCAGCATCACCAGCCCGTCGCCGTCGCGGGCACCGAGGTGGATGTTCGACAGCCACTGGCTGCGCCGGCCCGAGCCCCGCTCGACCGCGAGCACGACCAGGTCGAGCGTGTGGACGGGCTTGACCTTGACCCACGTCGCGCCACGGCGCCCCGCGGCATAGGGCGCCGAGAGGCTCTTGACGACGACGCCCTCGTGGCCGAGGTCGAGCACGCGCGCCGTGAACGCCTCGGCCTCGTCCTCGTCGTCGGTGAGGACGCGCGGCACGAGGTGCTCGGGCCGGACCAGCGACTCCAGCACGTCGAGCCGCTCGTGCGTGGGGGAGTCGACCAGGTCGCGTCCGTCGAGGTGCAGCACGTCGAAGAAGGCCGGGGTCAGCTCGACGCCGGACGCGGAGGCGGCTCGCGACGCGGTCTCCTGGAACGGCCTCGGGCGCCCGTCGGGGCCCAGCGCCAGCACCTCGCCGTCGAGGACGACGTCGTGGCACGGCAGGGCGCGGGCGACCTCGACGACCTCGGGGTGGCGACTCGTGACGTCGTCGAGCGATCGCGTGACCACCAGCACGTCGTCGCCGTGACGGTGCACCTGCATGCGGACGCCGTCGAGCTTCGTGTCGATCGCGACGGTCCCGCCGCCGGCCTTGGCCATCGCCTCCCCGACGGTCGTCGCCGACGAGGCCAGCATCGGCAGCACGGGACGTCCGACCTGCAGCACGAACGTCGACAGCGCCTCCTCGCCGCCGGTCAGGGCCGCGACCGCGACGTCGACGGTCGAGCCGGCCATCATCGCGGCACGCCGGACGCTGGTCGCAGGGACCTCCCCGGCCGCGGCGAGGGCCTCCTGCACCAGCGAGTCGAGCGCACCCTGACGCACCTCGCCCGTCACGACGCTGCGCAGCCAGGCCTGCTCGTCGGGCGTCGCGCGCCCGAACAGGTCGGCCGTCGCGGCGGCGCGCGCGGCCTGCGAGCCGGGGCCGGCCACCGTCGAGAGGTGCTCGAAGGCGGCGTGGACGTCGGCGACCGTCAGGCTCGGCTCGTCGGCGGGCGCGGGCAGGTTCTGCAGCGAGCGCCAGCCCAGGCCCGTGCGACGCTGACGCAGCGATCCGGCGACGTACGACGTGACGGTGACGACGTCGTCCGGGTCGTCGAGGCGCCCGAGCAGCTCGGCCAGCACCGCGACCTTGGCGATGCGCGACCGCGTCGCGGCGACGGCGAGCGAGGTGGCGACGACGTCGGCGAGGAGCATCGGTCCATCATCGCCGCCCCCGTCGCTCCCCGCACGCGACGCCGACGAGTCACCCATGCCCGCCGACGAGTCACTCCCGCCGAGGGCGGGCCGCCCGGAGCGACTCGTCGATGGGCACGAGTGACTCGTCGCGGGGCGTGCGTGACTCGTCGGCGAACCGCCGGAGGTGGGCTTAATGTTGACGTGACTTTAAGGTGACGTTAGAGTGACCTTAGAGTCACACCTACTTTAAGTCGAGGAGGGTTCGCCATGACGGTGTCGTCATCGATCGACCAGCGCGTCTCGCTCGCGGTGTCGACCGTCGTCTTCGCCCTCCGACCGCACCCCGAGTCGGGCCTCATGACGCTGTGGCTGCCGCTCGTGCGCCGCATCCGCGAGCCGTACGAGGGCATGTGGGCCCTGCCCGGCGGACCGCTCGAGGCCGACGAGGACCTCGCGGCCAGCGCGCAGCACACCCTGGAGCGCACGACGGGCCTGGCCCCCAACTACCTCGAGCAGCTCTACGCCTTCGGCCGCGTCGACCGCTCGCCCGACGACCGGGTCGTCTCGATCGTCTACTGGGCGCTGGTGCGCCAGGACGAGGTCGCCCGGGCCGTCGACGGCGAGAACGTCGAGTGGTTCGTGGCCGACGACCTGCCCCCGCTGGCCTTCGACCACGCCCAGATCGTCGACTACGCGCTGGCGCGCCTGCGGGCCAAGATCACCTACACGCCCATCGCGCACGCGTTTCTGCCCCCCGAGTTCACCCTGGCCGACCTGCGGGCCGTGCACGAGGCGGTGCTGCGGACGACGCTCGACCCCGCGAACTTCCGCCGGCAGGCGCTCGCCACCAAGACCCTCGTCCCCACCGGCACGTGCCTGACGGGCACGAGCCACCGTCCCCCCGCGCTGTACCGCTTCGAGGCCGGCGCGGCCTCTCCCGCCCCCGAGGAGCGCAGATGACGACATCAGCCACCCAGCCCGCCCACGGCAGGTCCGTCGACACCCTGATCGTCGAGCAGCCCTCCGCGAGCTGCGACGTCGAGCTGGCCAAGGGGCCCTGGGAGTTCGACGCCCTGCCCGGGTACGGGCCGGGCGCGTCCGAGGACGACGTCATCCCCGAGCCCGTCGTGCGTCCGGGCCAGCTGCCGGCCGTCTACCAGCGCATGGACGCCGACGAGCTGCACGCCCGCATCGTCGCGGCCAAGCGGACGCTCGGCGACCGACTGGTCATCCTGGGTCACTTCTACCAGCGCGACGAGGTCATCCAGTACGCCGACTTCGTGGGCGACTCGTTCCAGCTCGCCAACGCGGCGCTGACCAAGCCCGACGCCGAGACGATCGTGTTCTGCGGCGTGCACTTCATGGCCGAGACCGCCGACATCCTCGCGCGTCCCGAGCAGAGGGTCGTCCTGCCCAATCTCGCGGCCGGCTGCTCCATGGCCGACATGGCCGACGAGGACTCGGTCGAGGCGTGCTGGGAGGACCTCATGGAGCTCTACGGCTCCGAGCCGGACGCCGACGGACGCCAGCCCGTCATCCCCGTGACGTACATGAACTCCTCGGCCGCCCTCAAGGCCTTCTGCGGCCGCAACGGCGGCATCGTCTGCACGTCCTCGAACGCCGCGACGGTGCTGGAGTGGGCCTTCGAGCGCGGTCAGCGGGTGCTGTTCTTCCCCGACCAGCACCTGGGTCGCAACACCGCCAAGGCCATGGGCGTGCCGCTCGAGCAGATGCCGATGTGGAACCCCCGCAAGCCGCTCGGCGGCAGCACCGCCGAGGAGCTCGCCGACGCCAAGGTCATCCTGTGGCACGGCTTCTGCTCGGTGCACAAGCGCTTCACGGTCGCGCAGATCGACAAGGCCCGCGCCGAGCACCCGGGCGTCAAGATCATCGTGCACCCCGAGAGCCCCATGCCGGTCGTCGACGCCGCCGACGCGGCCGGCTCCACCGACGCCATCCGCAGGTTCGTCATCGCGTCCGAGCCGGGCGACACCATCGCGATCGGCACCGAGATCAACATGGTCAACCGGCTCGCGGCCGAGTTCCCCGACCGCACGATCTTCTGCCTCGACCCGGTCGTGTGCCCGTGCTCGACGATGTACCGCATCCACCCCGGCTACCTCGCCTGGACGCTCGACGGTCTCGTGGCCGGCGAGGTGACCAACCAGATCGTCGTCCCCGACGACGTCGCCACCCACGCCCGTGTCGCGCTCGAGCGGATGCTCGCCGCGCTGCCGAAGTGACGTCGAAGGAGCCTGACATGACCCGAGCCCAGCACCTCATCGTCGTCGGCAGCGGCGTCGCCGGCATGACCACGGCGCTCGACGCCGCCGGCACGTACGACGTCACGCTGATCACGAAGGCCGATCTCGCCGAGAGCAACACCCGCTACGCGCAGGGTGGCGTCGCGGTCGTCATCGACGACATGGCCGATCGCGGCGCGCCGACGATGGGCGACACCGTCGCCTCGCACGTCGCCGACACGCTCGTCGCCGGTGCGGGGATCGGCGACGCCGACACCGTCGGCATCCTGTGCGCCGAGGGTCCCGCCGCGATGGACGGGCTGATCGCGCGCGGCGTGCCGTTCGACCGTCACGACGGCGAGCTGTCGCACGGTCTCGAGGCGGCGCACGCGCACCCGCGCATCCTGCACGCCGGCGGCGACGCCACGGGTGCCGCGATCGCGTACGCCCTGATCGAGCGGGTGCGCGAGAGCGCCGTGACGGTGCGCGAGCGGACGACCGTCGTCGACCTGCTCCTCGACGGCGGCCGCTGCATCGGCGTCGAGCTGCTCGGCGGCGAGCAGCTGCGGGCCGACGCGGTCGTCCTGGCGACCGGGGGAGCGGGCCAGCTGTTCCCCCACACGACCAACCCCGAGGTCGCGACGGCCGACGGCCTCGGCATGGCGCTGCGCGCCGGCGCGGTCGCGGCCGACCTGGAGTTCTACCAGTTCCACCCCACGGCGCTCGACGCCCCGGGCAGCTTCCTGGTCTCCGAGGCCGTCCGCGGCGAGGGGGCGGTGCTGGTCGACGCCGACGGCCGCCGCTTCATGACCGACGTGCACCCCGACGCCGAGCTGGCCCCGCGCGACGTCGTGGCCCGGGGCATCGCGCAGCAGATGAACCGGCAGCCGGGCGTGCCGGTGCGGCTCGACGCGACGGCGCTCGGCGCCGAGTTCCTCGCTCGTCGCTTCCCCACGATCGACGCCGCCTGCCGCGCGCAGGGCTACGACTGGGGCCGCGTGCCGATCCCGGTCGCGCCCGCGGCCCACTACTTCATGGGCGGCGTGCGCACCGACGAGTGGGGACGCACCTCGGTGCCGGGCCTGCTCGCGGTCGGCGAGGTCGCCTGCAACGGCGTGCACGGCGCCAACCGCCTGGCGTCCAACTCCCTGCTCGAGGGCGCCGTCTACGGGCGGCGGGTCGTCGAGGGGCTGCGGTCCGCGCCGCCCGTGCACGTCTTCGACGACGAGTGGGCGGCCCCGCTGACCCTCGACCTGACGGACGACCCCGACGCCCACGACGTCAGCCGCGCCGACCTGCAGCAGGTCATGTGGGACGCGGCCGGCCTGGCCCGCGACGGGGCCGACCTGCGTCAGGCGGCCGTCGAGCTGCGGCGCTGGAAGTCGCCCGCGGTCACCGACGCCAAGTCGGCCGAGGACGCCAACCTGCTCGTGGTGGCCCGGGCCGTCGTCAAGAGCGCCCTGGCGCGGCGCGAGTCGCGCGGCGGGCACTACCGCACCGACTTCCCACGCACCGACCCCGCGCAGGCGCGCCACTCCGCGATCGTCCGTGCCGAAGGAGCCCCCCGTGCTTGAGCGCCGTCAGATCCAGCGCGTCGTCGACCTGGCGCTCGACGAGGACGCCCCGTTCGGCGACCTCACGTCGCAGACGCTCGTGCCGGCGTCGGCCGTGGCGCACGCCGACCTCGTGGCCCGCGAGCCGGGCGTGCTGGCGGGCGTCGAGGTCTTCGCGATCGCGATGACGACCCTCGACCCGTCCGTCGAGGTGACGCTGCACGCGGCCGACGGCGACGTGTTCGGCGCCGGCGCGGTGCTCGCGAGCGTCGAGGGCCCCGCACGGGTCGTGCTGCAGGCCGAGCGGGTCGCCCTCAACCTCGTCCAGCGCATGACCGGCATCGCGACCCTGACGCGCACGTACGTCGAGGCCGTCGCCGGCACGGGGGCTCGCGTCGTCGACACCCGCAAGACCACGCCCGGGCTGCGCGCGCTCGAGCGCCACGCCGTGCGGTGCGGCGGTGGGCACAACCACCGCTACTCGCTGTCGGACGCCGTGATGGCCAAGGACAACCACCTCGCGGTGATCCCCGACCTCACCGCGGCGCTGCGTCGCGCCGCCGACGGGCTGCCGCACACGACGCACATCGAGGTCGAGGTCGACCGCCTCGACCAGCTCGACGCGGTGCTCGCGGCGGGGGTCGTCGGCACGATCATGCTCGACAACTTCAGCCTCGACGACCTGCGGGCCGGCGTCGCGCACATCGACGGACGAGCGCTCGTCGAGGCCAGTGGCGGCATCACCCTCGTTACGATCGCCGACGTCGCGGCCACGGGCGTCGACGTCGTCTCGGTCGGTGCCCTGACCCACAGCGTCCGGGCGCTCGACCTCGGGCTCGACATCAGCGTCACGTGATCTACCTCGACGAGGCGGCGACGACGCCGGTGCGCCGCGAGGTGCTCGAGGCCATGTGGCCCTACCTCGGGCCCGAGTTCGGCAACCCGTCGAGCCATCACGAGGTGGGGGAGTCGGCGCGATCGGGCCTCGAGCGGGCGCGGGCCGACGTCGCGGACGTGCTGGGCTGCCGGCCGTCCGAGGTCACGTTCACGTCCGGCGGCACGGAGTCCGACAACACCGCCGTCAAGGGGATCGCGCTGGCCTCGCCGGGACGTCACGTCGTCGTCTCGGCGGTCGAGCACCCGGCCGTCCTGGAGTCGGCGGCGTGGCTGGGGCGGTTCGGCTACGACGTCACGGTGCTCCCGGTCGACCACGACGGCCTGGTCGATCCCGCCGTCCTGGCCGGGGCACTGCGCGACGACACCGCGGTCGTGAGCATCCAGCACGCCAACAACGAGGTCGGCACGGTCCAGCCGATCGCCGACCTCGCCGCCGTGACCGCCGAGCGCGGCGTCCCCCTGCACACCGACGCCGTGCAGACCGCGGGGTGGTTCGATCTCAGCGTCGGCGGTCTGGGTGTCCAGGCGATGAGCATCTCGGGGCACAAGCTGGGGGCGCCGAAGGGCATCGGTGTGCTGCACGTCGCCCGCCGCACACCCGTCGAGCCGTTGGTGCACGGCGGCGGGCAGGAGTCGGGTCGACGGTCCGGCACCGAGAACGTCGCCGCGGCGGTCGGCATGGCGGCGGCGCTGCGACTGGCACGGGGGCCGGTCGACGACGTCGTCGCCCGCCGCGACGCGTTCGTCGCGCGGGTCCTGGCCGGCGTGCCGGGTGCCCGGCTGACGGGCCATCCGCGTGACCGCCTCCCGGGCAGCGCGTCGTTCGTGCTGCCGGGCACGAGCGGGGAGTCCGTGCTCCTCGAGCTGCAGGCGCGCGGCGTCGTCTGCTCGTCCGGATCGGCCTGCGCGGCCGGCAGCGACGATCCCTCCCACGTGCTGCTGGCGATGGGCGTCGAGCCCGAGGTCGCCCAGACCGCGGTCCGGTTCACGTTCGGACGCGGCACGACGGACGGCGACCTCGAGGTCGCCGCCACCGAGCTCGCGACGGCGGTGCGCACCGTCGGCGGTCTGCGCGCCTGACGCCGCACCAGCCCCGGCCGCACGAGGACACATGTCACGCGAGCTTTGACGTGGTGTGACGGACGCCATAGTCTTGCATCGATCCAATAAATCGTTTCAATGCTCGGGGGCCCGATGAACGACGACACGACCGACCCATCCACGACCGGTTCCGGTCCCAGTCGCCGGCGGGTGCTGCAGGTGAGTGCGGCAGCCGGGCTCGGGCTGCTCGCCGCACCGGTGCTCCCGGGCTCACCGGGAGCCGCGACGTCGGGCGGCGGCTCCTTCGAGCGACGGTTCGCCTCGCCGCCGCCGGCGGCGGGCGCCCGGTTCCGGTGGTGGTGGCCCAACGGGCACGTGACCCCGTCCGAGATCGCCCGTGAGGTCACGCAGGTCGCGGAGGCCGGATTCGGCGGCCTCGAGGTCGCCGACGTCCACCACAGCGTCCGCAGCGGTCTCGACCCCGCAGGCCACGGGTGGGCGACCGCGCCGTGGCTCGCCGGCCTCGACGCCGCGCTGACCCAGGCGGGCCGCGAGGGCATCACGATCGACGTCACCGCGGGCCCGTCGTGGCCCGCGGCCGTCCCCACGGTCCAGCCCGACTCGCCGGTCGCGTCGCACGAGCTCGCCCACGGGCTCGCGACCCTCGCCGCGGGGCAGACCTTCGACGGACGGCTGCCGGATCCGGTCGTGCAGGCGTCGAAGGGCGTCACGCGGTCGACGCTCGTGCGGGTGCAGGCGGTGCGGCTCGTGACGCCGTCGACGCGCGAGAGCGTCCTCGACCGCGCGTCGCTGATCGACCTGACCGACCGGGTCGTCGCGGGCTCGATCACCTGGACGGCGCCCGCCGAGGGCTCGTGGCTGCTGCTGGCCTACTGGGAGCGCGGCTCGGGCCAGATGCCCGAGGCGGGACCGCACACGTCGCCCGACTCGTACGTCATCGACCACTTCAGCCGCGCGGCGACGGACGCCCTCACGTCCTACTGGGACCGCCGCATCCTGTCGCCGCGCATGGCGCGGCTCCTGCGCCGGTCCGGCAGCACGTTCTTCGAGGACTCGCTCGAGATCGAGACCGACGCGACGATCTGGACCCCCGGGTTCCTCGACGCCTTCCGCGCCAACCGAGGGTACGACCTCGCGCCGTACCTCCCGATCATGCTCGAGGTCGACGAGAAGTACCTCTACACCTTCGAGACCGACCGCACGAGCCGCGTCCGCGACGACGTCGCGCAGGTCTTCAGCGACCTCTACCGCGACCACCACCTCGTCCCGGCCCGCGACTGGGCCCACCGGCAGGGGCTGCGGCTGAGGATCCAGGCGTACGGGCTCGAGACCGACACGCTCGCCTACTCCGGGCTGCTCGACGTCCCCGAGACCGAGTCGCTGGGGTTCAAGAACCTCGACGACTACCGCGTCATGGCGGGTGGCCGCGACCTCGGCGGACGCACGATCCTGTCGTGCGAGGCGGCGGCCTACAACGGCTCGGCCTACAACGTGACGTGGGACCGCGTGCTCACGACCGTCAACAGCATCTACGCCGCCGGCGTCAACCAAGCCGTGCTGCACGGCTTCGCGTACGCCGAGGCACCGGGGGCGGCCTGGCCCGGCTTCGCGGCGTTCTCGCCCTACGGCAACAAGACGCCGGGCTTCTCGGAGGCATGGGGTCCGCGCCAGCCGTCGTGGGCCCACGTGCCCGACATCGCGGCCTACCTCAAGCGGACGCAGTGGGTGCTGCAGACCGGCACCAACTCGGTCGACCTGGTCTACTACCGCCAGAAGGGCTGGGCGGCCACCGGCATCGGCGCGCTGTGGGCCACCAACGACGGCATCCCGCTGGGCTGGAGCCACAGCTTCATCAGCTCCGACGTGCTGGGCTGGCGCTCCGCGTCGCTGCGGCGCGGACGTCTGGCGCCCGACGGCCCGGCCTACAAGGCCATGATCGTCGAGGGCGACGCGTTCCGCGGCCGGCGGGCCACGCTGACGGTCGCGGCGGCTCGACGCGTGGCCGAGCTGGCCGCGGCCGGCTTCCCGATCGTCTTCCTCGGCGACTGGAGCACCCCGACGGCCGAGGGGCTCGGGTCGGCGGCCGACGACGCGACGGTCGCGGCGGCCGTCAGGTCGGCGCAGGGACGTCCGAGCGTCCGCACCGTGGCGCTGCCCGCCGACGTGCCCGGCGCGCTCGCGGCGCTGGGGGTGCGTCCGCACGTGACCCACGAGCGGTCGACGCTGGTGCACGTCCACCGGCGCACCGACGACGCCGACCTCTTCTACGTCGCCAACGCCCGCCACGCCGAGAACCGCAAGCTCGAGACCGTCGACCAGACGGTGTGGTTCGACCGGCGCGACGCGCGGCAGGTGCCGTTCGTCCTCGACGCGTGGACCGGCGAGGTGCGACGGATCGCCCGGTACCAGCGCGACGGCGACCGCATCGGCGTCCGTCTGCGGCTGCTCGCGGGCCAGAGCACCGTGGTGGTCCTCGCCGGGTCGTCGTGGGCCGCCGCCTCGTCGAGGCGCGTTCCCCAGGTCGTCTCGACGGAGGCGGACGACGTCCGCGTCGACGGTTCACGCCTCGTGCTGCGGTCGTCGAGGCAGGGGACGTTCGTGACGGTCCTGGGCGACTCCCGGTCGCGGCGCACCACGGTCGGCGCCGTGCCGGCCGAGCGCCCGCTCACGTCGTGGACCCTCGAGGTCGAGGACTGGCAGCCCGGGAGCAGGCCATCGACGACCCGCAAGCCCGTCGTGCGGCGGACCCTGTCGGCGCTCGTGCCGTGGCTCGAGATCCCGGGCCTCGAGGACGTGTCGGGCATCGGTCGCTACACGACCGTGGTCGACTGGGACGCCGCCCGTCACGTCGGTGCGCTCCTCGACCTCGGCTCGGTGCTGGGCTCGTTCCGGGTGAGGGTCAACGGTCGTCGCGTGCCCGGCACCAACCCGCTCGACACCGTGGTCGACCTCGGCGACGCCCTGCGCAGGGGCCGCAACACCGTCGAGGTCGAGGTGGCGTCGACGCTCCTCAACCGACTCCGGACCGCGCAGGCCGACGTGTTCGGCTCGTCGGCCCGCCAGCGGTACGGCCTGGTGGGGCCGGTGACCCTGCGGCCCTACGGGACGGCTGAGGTCAGGACCTGACGGGCGGGGGACCGGCCGGCGACGCCTGCTCGTCGGCGGCCGGGACCTCGCAGACGCCGTCGGCGCACGACGGGGCGTCGGGCTCCCCGACGATCTCGAGCGGGCCGCTCACGACGTCGCCGCGGTCAGCCCGGCGGCCTCGCGCAGGACGTCGGTGAACACCGAGGGCTCCTGCGCGCCGGAGACGCCCAGACGGCCGTCGATCACGAAGAACGGCACGCCGCTGATGCCGTAGGCGACGGCCTGGTCCTTGTCGGCGTCGACGTCGGCCCGGTACGTCCCCGACGTCAGGGCCTCGACGGCCTCGTCGCGGTCGAGCCCGATCTCGGCCGCCAGGTCGGCGAGGTCGTCGACGCGCCCGATGTGGCGACCCTCCTCGAAGTACGCGGCGAACAGCCGCTCGACGAGGTCGAGCTGGCGGCCCTTGGCCTTGGCGAGGTGCAGCAGCTCGTGCGCCCGCACGGTGTTGGTGTGCTGCAGCGCGTCGAAGTCGTACGACAACCCCTCGGTCGTGGCGAGCTGCGTCATCTGCGCCAGCATCTGCTCGACCTGCTCCGGGGCGAGACGCTTGTGCGACACGAGGAAGTCGACCTCGGACCCCTCGAAGTCGACCGGGGTGTCGGGGGAGAGCTCGAAGGAGTGGTACTCCACCTCGAGCTCGCCGCCGGCGGCGGCGAAGTCGGCGGCCGCCGTCTCGAAGCGGCGCTTGCCGATGTAGCACCAGGGGCAGGCGATGTCGGACCAGATGTCGACCTTGACGGAGTTGCTCACGTGCGCCACAACGCCGGGACGTCCCCGGACTATTCCGCTTTCGCGCAGGCCCCTCGGAGGAGTAGGTTCATGTCATGACAATTGCCGTGGCCTACCGGCCTGACGAGTTCGGACGCGCAGCCCTCGAGTGGGCGGCGGAGCACGCCACCACCGTCGACGAGTCGATCATCGTGATCAACATCAGCCGGGGCGAGCCGCGTCTCGACGCCGGGTTCGCGCGTGGGCGCGACATCCAGGACATGACCGAGGGCCTCCAGTCCAAGGGCGTGTCGATCGAGGTGCGTCAGACCGTCGGCGACAACGTCTCCGAGGCCGTCCTGTTCGAGGCCGAGCAGGCCGGCGCGACGATGATCGTGGTCGGCATCCGCCGGCGCAGCCCCGTCGGCAAGATGCTGATGGGCAGCGTCGCGCAGTCGATCCTGCTCGACGCGTCCGTCCCGGTCGTCGCCGTCAAGCCCTGACGCACCGGGTGGGGGGCCCCGCCGCGCCGGACGCCGTGGGCGGCGCGTCCGGGGCGGCTCGCTAGGCTTGCCGATCGTGAGCCCCCTGACGCCGCGCCGCCTGCAGCAGGCGCTGGCCCGACGCCGGCGCCGGACCGAGCGGCTCGCCGAGCGGCGGACGGACCTGCTGCCGCACTACGTGTTCGCGGGGCACGGGCGCGGACGCCTGAACGTCACGCTCGTCCTGCGCAGCGCCAAGCGGCCGACGAGCTCGACGTACATCCGGCTGCTGAGCCCGATGTCGCGTCCCGCGTTCGGACGCGTGGGGCTCGACGTCGTCGACCACAAGGACCTGTGGATCTCGCGGCGCTCCGACGTCTGCATCGTCCAGCGGACGGCCTTCGACGACCCGGTGACGGCGCAGCGGTTCGTCGACGAGGCGCGCCGGCGGGGATGCGTCGTCGTGGTCGACAGCGACGACGCCTTCTCGACCCTCGATCCCGACCACCCGCAGTACGACCAGCAGATCGCGCGGGCGGGCGTCCTGGAGGACGTCATGCGCCGCGCCGACGAGGTCTGGCTGTCGACCGACGACCTGCTCCGCACGCACGGCCTGCCGAACGCCCGGGTCGTCCGCAACACGCTCGACCTCGCCCTGTGGCGTCCCGCCGACGAGCCCGCCGCGACGCCGGAGCCCGACGCCCCGCTCCGCATGCTCTACATGGGCACGACGACCCACGACGGCGACCTCGCGATGCTGTCCCCGGTGCTCGAACGGCTGCACGCGTCACGTCCGGGCGCGTTCGTCGTCGTGATGGTGGGCGTGGCCAAGGGTCTGGTCGAGCGGCCGTGGATGCACGTGGTCAAGCCCCCGAGCAGCTCGTACCACCGGTTCGTGCCGTGGCTGGTCGAGCAGGGCCCGTTCGACGTCGGGCTGTCGCCGCTGCTCGACTCGCCGTTCAACCGCGCCAAGTCCGACATCAAGTGCCTCGACTACCTGGCACTGGGTGCGCGCCCCGTGGTGTCCGACGTCGAGCCCTATCGCGTCGCGGAGCTGGACGGCTTCGTCGACCGTGTGCCCGAGGACCCTCAGGCCTGGCTCGCGCTCCTCGAGCGTCTGGTCGACGATCGGGTGCGCCTGCGACGCGACGCGGTCCGAGACCGGCGGGCGGGCCGCGACTACCTGGCCTCGACCCGCTCGGCCGACCTGACGGCGACGCTCCTGCGATCGCGCCTCGACGCCCTGGTCGCCGACCGGGGAACCCCCTCACCCAGAACCTGACACCGCTCGAAAGGCATCCCGTGACCCACGTACTCGACGACCTCGAAGCGCGCGGACTCATCGCGCACTCGACCGACCGCGACGCCCTGCGCGCGGAGCTGTCGGCGGGGCCGATCACCTACTACGTGGGCTTCGACCCGACGGCGCCGAGCCTGCACATCGGCAACCTCCTGCAGATCCTCACGGCACGTCGCCTGCAGCTGGCGGGCCACCGCCCGCTGCTGCTGGTCGGCGGCTCGACCGGGCTGATCGGCGACCCCAAGGAGGCCGGCGAGCGGGTCATGAACACCAAGGAGACCGTGGCGGAGTGGGTCGACCGCATCGCGTCGCAGGTCTCGCGCTTCGTCGACGTCGAGGGCGACAACGCGGCCACGATCGTCAACAACCTCGACTGGACCGCCGGTCTCAGCACGATCGACTTCCTGCGCGACATCGGCAAGCACTTCCCGGTCAACCGGATGCTCGCGCGCGACGTCGTCAGCAGCCGTCTGGAGTCGGGCATCAGCTACACCGAGTTCAGCTACGTGCTGCTGCAGTCGATGGACTTCCTCGAGCTGAACCGCCGGCACGGGTGCGTCCTGCAGACGGGCGGCAGCGACCAGTGGGGCAACATCACCGCGGGGGTCGAGCTGATCCGTCGCGCCGACGGCCGGAAGGCGCACGCCCTGGCGACGCCCCTGATCACCAAGGCCGACGGCACCAAGTTCGGCAAGACCGAGAGCGGCACGGTGTGGCTCGATCCCGAGCTGATGAGCCCCTACGCCTTCTACCAGTCGTGGATGCAGGCCGAGGACGCCAAGGTCGTGGAGTACCTGCGCCAGTTCACGTTCCTGCCGCTGGACGAGATCGACCGGATCGAGGCCGAGCACGTCGAGAAGCCGGGGCTGCGCGGTGCGCAGCGTCGTCTCGCCGCCGAGGTGACGACGATCGTGCACGGCGAGGCCGAGGTGCAGGCCGCCGAGCTGGCGTCCCGCGCGCTCTTCGGGCGCGGTGAGCTGACCGAGCTGCCCGAGCCGACGCTGGCCGCGGCGCTGCGCGAGGCGGGTGCCGGTGAGCTGCGCGCGTCCGACCGTCCGACGATCGTGGACGCCCTGATCGCCTCGGGGCTGGCCGACAGCCGTTCGGCGGCCCGGCGCACCGTGGGGGAGGGGGGCGCCTACCTCAACAACGAGCGCGTCTCCGACCCCGATCTGGTGCTGACGGACGACCTGCTCCTATACAACACGTGGGCCGTGATTCGCAAAGGCAAACGGTCGGTCTCGGGCGTCGCGATCGGCTGATCCCTGCGATTGCAGGGGGTCGCGCCGCTGTGGCATGGACCACAGGACGGCGATTTGACGAGCGAGGAAACGTCCACGTAATGTTCTTCTTGTTGGACAGCGCGGGGCAAGGCCCCGAAGCTTCCGACCAGCTGAACCGAAACGATCAACGGCACGGTGCTTCACAGCCCCCGGAGACAGATCGCTGAGAACGGAAGCTGTGCATGGTGACCGACCCGGGTTTGACCGGTGAAAACGAGCCGTGTAAGTTGGACGAGTT
>NZ_LMET01000003.1:0-18907 GCF_001426485.1 Aeromicrobium sp. Root472D3
GGGGTGCTGCGTTGGCTGGTGACACCAACCTAGGGAGCCGAGATCCACGCGATCTCCACACGAACTCCCCACGCACTCCACACTTCGGCACCACCCGCCGAAGGGGTGTCGCGCCGCCCGCGACCTACGCCGGCAGGTCGATCCAGACCCGCGTGCCGCCGGAGGCCGTGCCGTCCATCCCGATCGTGCCGCCGTGCGCCTCGACGATGCGCCGCGCCGTCGCGAGGCCGATGCCGTGACCGGGCAGGTCGTGGGTCACGCGGGTGTGGAGCTCGAACATCGCCTCGCGCCGGTCGGGCGCCACGCCGATGCCGTCGTCGTCGACCGTGACGCGCCAGGTGCGCCCTCGCCGCTCCGCGCCGACCGTCACGCGGGGGTGCTGCCCGGGCCGGACGAACTTGATCGCGTTGGTGACCAGGTTCAGCAGCACGGAGTAGAGGAGGTCGGCGTCCCCCGGGACGCGGGGCAGCTCGCCGACCTCGATCGCGGCCTCGCTGTGGTCGACGAGCGGCGCGACGTCGGTCAGCACCAGGTCGAGCACGCGGCGCAGGTCGACCTCGGCGCTGCGCAGTCGTCCGCCCTGCTGCGCGAACGACAGCATCTGCTGGATCATGGCGTCCATCCGGTGGCCGGCCTGCTCGACCGCCCCGACCATCTGGGCGACCTCGACGTCGCCCTCGACGGCGGGCTCGGTCGCCAGCAGCTCGGCGTTCACCAGGATCGCGGTCAGTGGGGTGCGCAGGTCGTGGCTGACCTGGCCGGCGAACTGCGTCAGGTGCTCGTTGGAGCGCCGCAGCTCGTCCTGCGCCCGCGTCAGCTCCCGGAGCGAGTCCTCGAGCGCCTGGCTGCGGTAGCGCAGCTCGAGCAGGTCCATGACCTGCGACGCCATGACGCCCAGCGCCTGCTGCTGCACCGCCGTCAGCTCGCGCGAGACGTCGTCGAACACGCAGAGCCGTCCGATCGGGACGCCGTCGGGCGTCGAGATGGGCGCGGACGCGTAGAAGCGCACCGAGCCGATGTCGCCCGTGACGAAGGGGTTGTCCTTGAAGCGGTCGTCGGCGCTGGCGTCGGCGACGACGATCGGGTGGGGCTCGCCCATGACGATCGCGCACATCGAGTCGTCGCGCGCACAGATCGACCGCTCGAAGCCGGCCGTCACGATCTGGTGCTGCTGGGTGCTGGTGATCATGTTGATGGCCGCGTGCGGCACGTCGCAGATCTCGGCGATCAGGTCGACGAGCGACTGCAGGTCACGCCCCGGGGCGCGGTCGAGCACGTGGTAGCGCTCGATCTCCCGGTCGGCGAGAGTCGGTTCGACCGTGATCTGTGCCATGCATTCCCCCGTGCATCAGGACCAAAGTCCCAGTCTCTCACGTGATCGCGATCGCACCCACCGAACGGGGCCCCCGGCTCAGTAGCCGCCGAAGCTGTCGATGCGGATGTCGTCGTGGTCGACGCCCATCGTGTCGAGCAGTGCCTCGGTCGACTCGATCATCCCCTCGGAACCCGCGACGTAGTAGAGGTGCGCCGTCACCGAGATGACCTCGCGCAGCATCCGCTCGCGGTCCTTGCGCTTCAGGCCCTTCGTGACGATGTAGTCGATGCGTGCGTCGGGCAGCTCGGCCTGCCACGCGTCGAGCTCGTCCTTGAACAGGAAGTCGTCGGTGCCGTTGAGGTAGACCAGCTCGAGCGATCCGGACCGCCGCGCGTCCACCATCTCCTTCATCATGCTGCGGAACGGCGCGACACCGACGCCGCCGGCGATCAGCACGCTGTCGCGGTGCTCGGCGAGCTGGAACTCGTAGTCGTTGCCGTAGGCCGTGATGCGCATGCGGTCGCCGGGGGCCGCGCCCGCCAGGGCGCGCTTGACCTCGCTCTGGCCCTCCTTGAACGTGATCATCAGGTCGGGCTCGGTGGGCGACGACGACAGGGAGTACGTCCGTCCGCCGCGCAGCTCGTCGGCGAAGGCCAGGTCGATCCAGTCGCCGGCCTCGTAGTCGAAACCGCGGGGCCGCTCGAACACGACGCTGAGGTGCTGGGGGGTCTCGGCGCGGACGTGCAGGACGCGCAGCTCGATGTCGACCTTCTGGTGTGCCACCCGGTCAGTGTCTCGTGCGGCGCGAGGTCAGAAGTCGTCGGTGCCGCGCAGACGTCGGGGGCGGCCGTCGGGGTCGTGCAGCAGCAGGTACGGGACGGTCGCCGCGGCGCGCCTCCACCGACTCAGGTGCGGCGGGTGAAGACGTCGCAGCCGCCCGGGCGGGCGTGGGCCGACGCACCCGCCGTCGTACCAGTCGTCCAGGCGCCGGGCGCTGGCGACGAACGCCTCGAACATGCCGGCCGCGTCGACGCAGTCGTCCATGGGGTCGGTCGCGGGATCGCGGTCGAGGTGCTCGGCCGCCAGGGTGAGCCGGAGCCGTCGCGCATATGACGGGCCCGCGTCCCCGTCGGCGCCGGCGAGGTCGACGACGACGGCCGAGAGCTCCGAGTCGTGCGTCCACGAGCGACGGTTGAAGTTGTCCGAGCCGATCGTCGACCAGACGTCGTCGATGACGCAGGTCTTGGCGTGGACGTAGACCGGCGTGCCGGCGTGGTTCTCGATGCCGAACACCGCGACGCGATCGGGTGCCGCGCGCTGCATCGCGAGCATCGCGCGGCGACGGCCGAGCAGCTGGGCCGTGCGCGACGCCCCCTCGAGATCGGGGTGGAGCGGGACGACCGCGACGACGTGCAGGTCGCGGTGGCGGCGCAGCGCCTCGGTGAACACGTCGCCCACGTGGGTGCCCCACAGGTACTGGTCCTCGACGTAGACGAGGTGCCGCGCCTTGAGCAGCGCCTTGGAGTAGCCGCGGGCGACGCTGCGCTCGCCGCCGTTCGCGAACTCGTAGTCGCGGTCGGCCCTCAGGTCGGGGTACGTCCGCAGCAGCTGGACGGCGTGCGTCGCGCCCGGCACCTCCGGAGGAGGGGGCGCCTGCTCGGGCAGGGGATCGGGGCTGCGGTCGAGGCGGTGCACGAGGTCGGACACGAGGTTGATCGGGCTGCGGCTGAGCGGCGTCGGGTCCTCCCACCGCTCGCGGAACACCGTCTCGACGTCGTGCACGGCCGGGCCCGTGATCGCGGCCTGCAGGTCGTGCCACGGCGGGGTCGGGCCGTACTCGTCGGCCATGTCGAGCGCCTGGGGGTCGCCGTGGTGGTCGGCGTCGTCGCGACGGGAGTGGCACAGGTCGATGCCGCCGACGTACGCGATGTCGCGCGCCGGGTCGTCGCGGTGCCGGATGACGACCATCTTCTGGTGGTGCGACCCGCCGAGCCGCACCCGCATGTCGAGCAGCACCTCGGCGCCGCGGGCCTGCAGCTGCTCCCCGAGGTGCCGGTTCTCGCGGGCCGTGAAGCCGAAGCCCTCCCAGTGCGAGCGCCACACCAGACCGCGGACGTCGACGCCGCGCTCGTCGGCCCGGCCGAGCACCTCGACGACCTCGCTGCCGGGTTCGCCCGTCAGGCGTTCGTCGGCATCGCCCTGCCAGTCGGTGAAGAACACGAGGTCACCCGCGCGGGTCGCCTCGATCCGCTCGAACAGCTCGGCGAAGTACGTCGCGCCGTGCACGAGCGGGCGGACGTCGTTGCCCCGCGACCAGGCACGGCCGGGGTGTGCGTCGTCCAGGCGGGTGTGGGGGTTGCCGCGCTCGTCGGGCGTCAGCAGCCAGCTCGTGGGGTCCGTGGAGTCCGACGTCACCCGGTCACTGTGCTCCTCGCCCCGTGCGGACCCGCAACCGGGGTGACCCGCGACACGATCGGGTCGTGGCGCATGGCGAGCCCGTCACGGGGTACACGCACGCCACGCACGGCGCGGACTTACGGCGTAAGCCTGTCTCGTGCGCGACATCATCAGCCGGCGACCGTCCTGGTCGTCCGTACCCCAGGAGCTCCCATGACCACCCACGAACCCAACCCCGAGACCCGCCGGGACGTCGTCGACCGCGAGAGCGAGCGGTTCGGCGGCATCAAGATCTTCTGCGCCTTCTTCGGCTGGCTCACCGCCACCGGCATGACGGTGCTGCTCACGGCGCTCGTGGCGGCTGCGGGCGCGGGCGTCGGCCTGGCCTCGGACGCCTCCGACATCGCCGACGCCGCCAGCGACCGCGGCGTCTCGGCCGAGGAGATCGGCTGGGCCGGTGTCGTCCTCGTCCTCGTGATCGTCTTCGTCTCCTACTACAGCGGTGGTTACGTCGCCGGCCGGATGGCCCGTTTCGACGGCATCCGCCAGGGCGTCGCCGTGTTCGGCTGGACGGTCTTCATCGCGATCGTCATCGCGGTGCTCGGCGCCGTCGCCGGCTCGAAGTACGACGTGCTCGACGAGCTCAACAGCTTCCCGCGCATCCCGAACGACCTGTCCGACCTGAGCCTCCAGGCCGTCGTCGTGCTGGTCGGCGTCATCGCCGCCGCACTGGTCGGCGCGATGGTCGGCGGACTGGCCGGCATGCACTTCCACCGCAAGGTCGACCGCACCGGTCTCGGCCGCTGACCGGACGCGGCGTGGACGTCCGACCAGGACGTCCACGCCGTGATCGTCCCGGGCGCGCCCGGGACGCCGGTGGGAGGATGGACCGACGACGAGGGGAGTTCCGTGTCACCTGCCGATGACACCCGTCCGAACGACGACGACGCGGCCCTGAGCCCGACCGACGCCGAGGGCCGGGTCGACGCCGATGCAGCGATCGTCCTCGGCGACGCACCGCCGTCGACGCGCGTGCAGCTCGACCGCCGTCGCATCGTCGACACGGCCCTCGAGCACATCGAGGAGTCGGGCCTCTCGACGCTCACGATGCGCCGGCTGGGGGCGCGGCTCGGCGTCGAGGCGATGTCGCTGTACCACCACGTCCCCGGCAAGGAGGAGCTGCTCGACGCGATCGTCGACGTCCTGATCGGCGACATGCGCGCCGATCCGGACGTCCTGGCCGCCCCCGAGACCAGCTGGCAGGACTTCCTCCAGCGCCTCGCGCACGGCGTGCGCCGCGTCGCGCTGGCCCACCCCCGGTCGTTCCCGCTCGTGGCCTCCCGGCCCCCCGAGGCGCCGTGGCTCCGACCGCCGCTGCGCAGCCTGGACTGGGTCGAGACGTTCCTCTCGGGGCTGACCGACAACGGGTTCAGCGACGAGGCGGCCGCCGCGAGCTACCGCAGCTTCACGAGCTTCCTGCTGGGCCACCTGCTGCTCGAGGTGTCGACGCTCGGCGCCGACATCGGCCCCCTCGACGTCCTCGACGACGGTGACGGAGACGGGGACGACGCCCGCCTCGGCCAGTTCCCGACCGTCATGCGACTGCGTCCCCGCCTCCGCGAGGACCACGCCGCCGCCGAGTTCGAGGAGGCGCTCGAGGAGCTGCTCGAGCGCATCACGCTCGTCCGCGCGCAGCAGTAGCCGTGCGGGCCTACCGTTGACCGGGTGACGGAGACCGACGCGACCGAGCTGACCCCCGAGGAGCGCTCGCGGCGCTGGCACGCGCTGGCGGTCTGCCTGCTCGCCGGGGCGATGACGCTGCTGGACGTCAGCATCGTCAACGTCGCGCTGCCGTCGATCCGCGAGGGCCTCGACGCCGGCAACGGCACGATCCAGTGGGTCGTCGCGGGCTACGCGCTGGCCTTCGGCATCGTGCTGGTGCCGGCCGGGCGCCTCGGTGACGCACGCAGCCGCAAGACGGTGTTCATGGCTGGCGTCGCGCTGTTCACGATCGCCAGCGCGGTCTGCGGAGCCGCCCAGGAACCGCTCTGGATCGGCGCGGCGCGCGTCGCGCAGGGCATCGGCGGCGGGCTCATCACCCCGCAGGTCTCGGGCTTCATCCAGAACCTCTTCAAGGGGCCCGAGCGCGGGCGGGCGTTCGGCCTGTTCGGCGCGACGATCGGGGTGTCGACCGCGATCGGGCCCGTCCTCGGAGGCCTGCTGATCCAGCTCGGCGGCGACGAGTCGGGCTGGCGTCTCGTGTTCTACGTCAACGTCCCGATCGGCATCCTGCTGCTCGTGCTGGCGCACCGCTACCTGCCCACCGCTGCCCGGGGGCCCCAGCAGTCGCTCGACCCCGTCGGGGTCCTGCTGTTCGGCACCGCGATGCTGTTCGTCCTCCTTCCCCTCGTGACGGGCAACCAGGACGACTCCCTGTCGCGACGCCCGTGGTGGCTCCTCGGCGTCGCGGCGGTCCTGCTCCTGGTCTTCGTGGCGTGGGAGCGACGCTGGACGTCACGGGGATCCGAGACCCTGCTCGACCTGTCGCTCGTGAAGGTGCGGTCGTTCGTCCTCGGCCTGGGCGTCGGCACGTTCTACTTCGCGGGGTTCACGTCGATCTTCATCGTCCTGACGCTCTACCTCCAGCAGGGTCTGGGCTACTCGGCCCTCGAGGCGGGCCTGTCCCAGCTGCCGTTCGCGGTCGGTTCGGCGACGTCGTCGCTGCTGGGAGGACGGCTCGTCGAGCGGTTCGGACGGTTCCTCGTCGTCGCCGGGCTGGTGATGATCGCCGCCGCGCTCGTCGTGGTCGACCTGCTCGTGCCGCACCTCGACGGCGACGTCGGCCTCACGCTCGCCCCCGTGCTGCTGCTCGCCGGACTGGGCGGCGGCCTGGTCATCGCGCCCAACATCACGCTGTCGCTCGACGAGGTCGACCCGGCCCGCGCGGGCGCCGGCGGCGGTCTGCTGCAGACCGCGCAGCGCGTCGGCTCGGCGATCGGCGTCGCGATCGTCCTGGCGCTGTTCTTCGAGCGGGTGCGCTCGAGCGACGGCGACTTCGCCGACGCGCTGTCGTACAGCCTGCACGTCACGATCGCGTTCGTGCTGGTCGCGCTCGCGATGGGCGTGGCCGACCTGGTGCGACGGGCCCGCGACGCCCGCGTGTGACGTTCGTCCGACAGCGGACCGGCGCATAGTGCTGCGGAGACGTGGAGCGCTCGGATAGCCTCGGTGGAGGGGACAACCACCCGTCGGCCGCTCCCGCCGCGACGGGAGAACCGCCGTTGCCGAGACCGAAACCCTGGAGTGCGCACCATGCCCGAGCCCTTGGACAGTCGCCTGCGCGACGACCAGGCGCTCGACGAGATCGAGCTGACGAGCCGCCTGATCATCGCGGCGTCCGCCACGGACTGTCGCCTCTCCCAGCGCGAGGTCGACGAGATCCTGGGCATTGCCACAGGCGGTTGAACAACCGCCGACACCCGCGATTGACGAGCGTGAACAGCGTGCCTCTAGCATGGGCGTGCCCTACTCAGCACTGACAGGAGCTCGTCGTGCGTTTTCGCATCCGACCAGTTGAGACATCGTTCTACGACTTGTTCACCGAGATGGCGAACCACCTCGTCGACGGTGCGAATCTGCTGGCGCAGATGTTGGACCCCAGCACCGACAAGGCCGCCATCGGCGAGCAGATGCGCGAGGCCGAGCACCAGGCCGACGAGACGACCCACAAGATCGTCAAGCGCGCCAACTCGACGTTCATCACGCCGTTCGACCGCGAGGACATCTACCGTCTCGCGAGCAGCCTCGACGACGTCATGGACTTCATGGAGGAGACCGTCGACCTCGTCGGTCTCTACGAGCTCGGCGACCTGCCGGCCGACTTCGCCCCCCAGGTCGAGGTGCTGCAGCGCGCCACGCAGCTGACCGCCGAGGCGATGCCGCGCCTGCGCACCATGAAGGACCTCGACGAGTACTGGATCGAGATCAACCGTCTCGAGAACCAGGGCGACCGCTCCTACCGCCGCATCGTGGCCCACCTCTTCGGCGGCACGTACAAGTCGCTCGAGGTCCTCAAGCGCAAGGACGTCGTCGACTCCCTCGAGCACGCGATCGACGCCCTCGAGTCCGTCGCCAACACGGTGGAGCAGATCGCCGTCAAGGAGTCCTGAGAGTGGACCTCGTCCTCGCTCTGGTGATCGCCACCGTCGCGATCGCCCTGTTCTTCGACTACACCAACGGCTTCCACGACGCCGCCAACGCGATCGCGACCTCGGTCTCGACGCGCGCCCTGACGCCGCGTATCGCCCTGACGATGGCCGGCATCCTCAACTTCGTCGGAGCACTGCTGGGGGTCGGGGTCGCCAAGACGATCAAGGACATCCTCAGCGGGTTCGACAACATCACGGCACAGAGCCAGTCGCACGCCCTCACGGTCGTGCTGGCCGCGCTGGTCGGGGCGATCGTCTGGAACCTCATCACGTGGTACTTCGGCATCCCGTCGTCGTCCTCGCACGCCCTGATCGGCGGTCTCATCGGCGTCGGTCTGGCGGCCGGTGTCTCGGTCGACTGGGACAAGGTCGTCGACAAGGTCGCGATCCCGATGGTGCTCAGCCCGGCCCTCGGCTTCGGCGGCGCCTTCATCATCATGACCTCGATCATGTGGGTCTTCCGGCGTGCCAACCCGCACACCGTCAACCGCGGTTTCCGTCTCTCGCAGACCGTCTCGGCCGCCGCCCTGTCGCTCGGCCACGGCCTGCAGGACGCGCAGAAGACCATGGGCGTCATCGTCCTGGCGCTGATCGCCGGCGGCTATCACACGTCCGCGAACGACGACATCCCGCTGTGGGTCATCCTCTCGGCCGCGGGCGCGATCTCGCTGGGCACGATGTCGGGCGGCATGCGCATCATGCGCACGATGGGACGCCGCATCATCGCGCTCGACCCGCCGCGCGGCTTCGCCGCCGAGTCGACCGCCGCGATCGTCCTGTACGGCATGGCGATCGGCGCGCACGCCCCCGTCTCCACGACGCACACCATGACGTCCGCCGTGATGGGTGCCGGCGCCACCAAGCGCTTCAGCGCCGTCCGCTGGGGCGTCGCCCGCGGCATCATCACGGCGTGGATCATCACGATCCCCGCCTCGGCCGGCGTCGCCGCGCTGACGTACTACGTCCTGCGGATGTTCATCCCCGGCAACTAGCCCCGTCCCGCAGGAAGGCCGCCCGCGGCCTGGGGGCCCCCCCACGAGCTCCGCGAGCAGGGGGCGCGTGAGCGGAGCGAGGCGACGAGACGCAAGTAATTCGCCTCGGGCTCCGCCCTCACGGTCGCTTCGCTCCCTGGCGAACGAGGGCATGCGGTCGCCAGGGAGGCCGCTTGCGGCCGACCGTGAGCGGAGCGAGGCGACGTGACGCAGGTGGTTCGCCTCGGGCTCCTCGCCCAAGAGCTCCGCGAGTAGGGGGCCGTGAGCGGAGCGAGGCGCCCCCAGAGGACGACGAAGGGCTCGGGTGACCGGTGGTCACCCGAGCCCTGTCACTCGCCGCGCCTCGCAGCGGGGCGGCTTCGCCGCGGACCGCTCACGCTGCGCTGGCGTGGGTTCACGCTCGTCGCTGCGCTCCTCGGCTCACCCAAACCGGCCCTGGATGTAGGCCTCGGTGGCCGGGTCCTGGGGGTTGGAGAAGATCGACTGCGTGCGGCCGACCTCGATCAGGCGCCCCGGCTTGCCGACGCCCGACAGGTTGAAGAAGGCCGTCTCGTCCGAGACGCGAGCCGCCTGCTGCATGTTGTGGGTGACGATGACGATCGTGTACTGCGTCTTGAGCTCGTGGATGAGGTCCTCGATGACGCTGGTCGAGATCGGGTCGAGGGCCGAGCACGGCTCGTCCATCAGCAGCACCTCGGGCTCGACGGAGATCGCGCGGGCGATGCACAGACGCTGCTGCTGACCGCCCGACAGGCCCGAGCCGGGACGGTCGAGGCGGTCCTTGACCTCGGCCCACAGGCCGGCGCTGCGCAGCGACCGCTCGACGATGTCGTCGGACTCGGACTTCTTCATGCGCTTGCTGTTGAGCTTCTGGCCGGCCAGGACGTTGTCGTAGATCGACATCGTCGGGAACGGGTTGGGCCGCTGGAAGACCATGCCGATCATGCGGCGGACGTTGACGGGGTCCATGTCGGAGCCGTACAGGTCCTGGCCGTCGATCAGCACCTTGCCCTCGACGCGCGCGCCGCGGATGACCTCGTGCATGCGGTTGAGCGACCGCAGGAAGGTCGACTTGCCGCAGCCCGAGGGGCCGATGAAGGCCGTGACGGACTTCGCCGCGATGGGGATCGTCACGTCCTCGACGGCGAGGAAGTCGCCGTAGTAGATGTTCAGGTCGGAGACGTCGATGCTCTTGGCCATGGTGCTGTCCTTCCTGGACGGTTTAGCGCTCGCCCTTGGGCGAGAAGAAGTAGGAGACGAGTCGGGCGATCAGGTTGAGGAGCATGACGATCAGGAGCAGCGTGAAGGCGGCACCCCAGGCGCGGTCGATGCTGAACTCCGGCGGGATGCCGGGGTTGCGCTGGGAGGCGTAGGCGAACACGGGCAGCGAGGCCATGCGACCGTCGAACAGGTTGAAGTTCACCGAGTCGGTCGCGCCCGCGATGATCAGCAGGGGAGCCGTCTCGCCGATGACGCGCGCGATCGCGAGCGTCACGCCCGTGACGATGCCGGCCAGGGCCGTCGGCAGGACGACCTTGGCGACGGTGCGCCACTTGGGCACGCCGAGCGCGTACGAGGCCTCGCGCAGCTCGTTGGGCACCAGCTTCAGCATCTCCTCGGTGGAGCGGACGACGACGGGGATCATCAGCACCGAGAGTGCCACGGATCCGCCGATTCCCATACGGACGCCCTCGCCGAAGAACAGCACGAACAGGGCGTAGGCGAACAGCCCGGCGACGATCGAGGGGATGCCGGTCATGACGTCGACGAGGAAGCGGATCCAGCGCGACAGGCGGTTGCCCTCGGA
This sequence comes from Aeromicrobium sp. Root472D3, assembly GCF_001426485.1. Taxonomy (GTDB): domain Bacteria; phylum Actinomycetota; class Actinomycetes; order Propionibacteriales; family Nocardioidaceae; genus Aeromicrobium. The sequence continues at coordinate 10,720 of NZ_LMET01000003.1, forward strand.
GTACTCGACCAGGTAGATCGCGGTGAACAGGCCGATCGGCACCGAGATGACGGTCGCGGCACCGGTGATCAGCAGCGTGCCGACCAGCGCGTGGTAGATGCCGCCACCCTCGCCGACGACGTTGCGCATCGAGAACGTGAAGAACTCGATGCCGAGCACCTTGGAGCCCTTGCTGACGACCGTGATCAGGATGCTGAACAGCGGGAACATCGCCAGGACGAACGACGACGTGACGAGGACGGTGACCAGGCGGTCCGTCGCCTTGCGTCGGCCCTCCACGGCGGCCGACCACGCCGGGAGCACCAGGCTGATCGCGAAGACGACCAGGGCGGCGAGCAGCAGGTTGACGTCGGCCAGGACGTAGAGCAGGGCGGCCACGACGACGCCGGCGCCGACGACCATCAGCGGGGCGCGCCTCGGCAGCTGGTCGCCGTGCAGCTCCTTGTGGACGTCCACGGGCCCCGGGTTGCCGGGGTTGCTGGTGGTCAGGGTCGTCATCAGTTGGCTCCGGAGAAGTCTTTGCGACGGTCCACGATGGCCCGCGCAGCGAAGTTGACGAGGAAGGTGATCACGAACAGCACCAGGCCGCTGGCGATCAGGACGTTGACGGTCTTCCCGCTCGCCTCGCCGAAGCTCAGGGCGATGTTGGCGGCGATGGTGCTGGGGTTGGTGCTGCTGATCAGGTTGGCGGTGACCGTGCCAGCGCTGACCGACAGCACCATCGCGACGGCGAGGGTCTCGCCGAGGGCACGGCCGAGGCCCAGCATGGCGGCCGAGACGATGCCCGAGCGTGCGTACGGGAAGATCGCCATGCGGGCCATCTCCCAGCGCGTCGCTCCGAGGGCGAGTGCGGCCTCCTCGTGCAGGCGCGGCGTCTGCAGGAAGATCTCGCGGCAGATCGCCGTCATGATCGGCAGGATCATGACGGCCAGCACGACCGACGCGGTCATGATCGTGCGGCCGGTGGCCGAGGCGGGGCCGGCGAAGAAGGGGATGAAACCGAGGTTGCCCTCGAGCCACCGGTAGATCGGCGCCATGTTGGGCGCGAGGAAGCCGATGCCCCAGAGGCCGTACACGACGCTCGGGACGGCGGCGAGCAGGTCGATCAGGTAGCCGAGCACCTGGCCGAGCTTGCGCGGTGAGTAGTGCGAGATGAACAGCGCGACCCCGATGGCCACCGGCACCGAGATGATCAGCGCGATGGTCGCCGCGAGCAGGGTGCCGTACACCAGGGGCCAGACGTACGGCAGGAAGCTCTGGCCGCTCTTGACCTCGTCGGGGCTGGCCGTGATGCCGGGGATGCCCTCGATCGTGAGGAACGCGGCCACGCCGGCCAGGACGAGCAGGATGAGGATTCCCGCGCTCGTCGACAGGCCGGAGAAGATGCGGTCACCGGGACGGACGACGGTCGAGCGCTTGCGACGGGGATCCAGCGTGCTGGTCACAGGCGGTGCCTTTCAGCGAAGTGGTGCGGACGTAGAAGGAGGTGGCTCCGGGGAGCCACCTGGAGCCCGGTGGTCCGGTCGGGGATCCGACCAGACCACCGGGCGGGGGATCAGGCTGCCGTGATCGTCTCGACCGCGGCCTTCACCTTGGCGGCGAAGTCGCCCGAGAGCGGGGCGGAGCCGGCGGTCTCGGCCGCGGCGTCCTGGCCCTCGGTGCTGGTCACGTAGGTCAGCCAAGACTTGACGAGCTCGGCCGTGGCGGCGTCCTCGTAGGTCTGGCAGGCGATCTGGTACGAGGCCAGGACGATCGGGTAGACGCCCGACTCGGTCGTCGTGCGGTCGATGTCGACGGCGATGTCGGTCGCGTCGCGGCCCTCGACGGGAGCGGCCGTGTCGAGCACCTTGGCCGCGGCCTCGGGGGTCGGGGCGACGAACTCGTCGCCGACCTTGACGTTGGCCTTGCCGAGCTCGCCGGCCTGGCTCTCGTCGGCGTAGCCGACCGTGCCGTCGCCACCGGAGACGGCCGAGATGACGCCGGAGGTGCCCTCGGCAGCCTCGCCGCCCTTCAGCGGCCAGGTCTCGACGACTCCGCCGCTCCAGCCGCCCTCGGACGCCGCGTCGAGGTACTCGGTGAAGTTCTTCGTGGTGCCCGAGTCGTCGGAGCGGTGGACGGCCGTGATGTCGGTGTCCGGCAGGTCGGCGTCGGGGTTGTCGGCCTTGATGGCCGCGTCGTCCCACTTGGTGATCTTGCCCTCGAAGATCTGGCCGATGACGTTCGGCGAGAGGTTCAGGTCGTCGACGCCGTCCAGGTTGTAGACCACGGCGATGGGGCTCACGTACGTCGGGACCTCGACGATGTCGCTGCCGCACTTCTCCTTGGCGCTGGTGAGCTCCTCGTCCTCGAGGTAGGCGTCGGATCCGGCGAACTGGACGCCGCCGGCGATGAACTGCTCGCGGCCGCCGCCCGAGCCCACCGGGTCGTAGTTGACCGTGGCGTCGGGGTTGGCGGTCTGGAACTGCTTCTTCCAGGCGGCGACGGCCGCTTCCTGGGCGCTCGAACCGGCGCCGTTCAGGGTGCCGGAGACGCTGCTGCCGCCGTCGGAGCCGCTGCCGCCGTCGGAGGAGGAGTCTTCGTTGCCGGCGCCGCAGGCGCTCAGACCGAGGGCGAGGGCGAGCATGGCCGCGGGGGCGGCGACGCGCAGGTTTTTGCGGTTCAAGGGAGTCCCTCTCTGGGATCAGATGATGCGTACTCCGTGACCGTAGGGAGTGCAGGTGTATCGATCTCCGCGCCAGAGTGAACGGAAGGTGAACGGTGCCGAAACGGTCGTGTCGTGCCCGGCGCGGCGCGTGGTCCTCAGGGAAGCTGTTCGACGGCGTGCACCGCGCCGCCGCGGTGGTGCACGACGATCCCCGCGCCGGGAGCGAGGTCCTGCTGGTCGACGCCGATGGCGTCGAGCACCCACGGGAGGGTGGGGCGGTGCGTGCACAGCACGATCGGCTTCTTGCGGTCCAGCAGCGTCCCGATCGAGCGCTGCACGAGCGTCGCGCTGGTCTGCTCCGAGAGCCGGTCGTCGATCTCGAGGAACGTGCTGATCGAGCTCGCGTACGGCTCGACGGTCTGCGCGCACCGCACGGCGGGGCTGCTGACCACGCGCTGCACGCCGTAGGCGTCGAGCACCGGCACCAGGGCCCCGGCGCGCTCCGTGCCGGCACGGGCCAGGGGCCGGGCGAGGTCGTCGTCGTGGCGCGGACCCCGTGGCTCGGCCTTGCCGTGGCGCACCACGACGAGGGTGCGGGTGCGGTGCGCCTGGTGCGCGCACAGCTCGCGGAACTGCTCGAGCAGACCCAGGTCGTGCTCGTACGTCAGCAGGGTGACGGCCTCGTCGAGCCCCACCCAGCGGATCTCGTCGACCTCCTTGTTGGGCACGAACGGGGTGCTCTCGTCGGCTCCCACCACGCGGGCGATCCAGTACGACACGACCTTGGTGCCGCCGCTGACGGCGTACGTCACGGGCCGCAGGGGGTGGCCGAGGCGCACGCGCACCCCGGCCTCCTCGCCGATCTCGCGCACCGCGGTCTGCTGCAGCGTCTCGCCGGGATCGGTCTTGCCCTTCGGGAACGTCCAGTCGTCGTAGGACGGGCGGTGGACCACCAGCACCTCGACGCGGGGATCGGGCCGGCGCGGTGCGGGTCGCTTGCGCCACACGACTCCACCCGCGGCCGTCGTCGTCCGTTCGCTTGCCCTCATGGCGCGTATTCTCCCCTGAGGAAGTGAACGACGATCCGGGAGGTGGGCCACGTGCGTCTTCGCCGGTCGTTGACGGTCGTCGTCGCCCCGCTGCTGGTCGTCGCGCTCGCGGTCGGTGCCGGTTCGTGGGCCTCGGGACGCGCCCCCGACGCGCGCTCGTCCCTCGCCCAGGCGCTCGACGCGCTGCCCCGCGACACGATCGTGGCGGGCTTCACCGACTGGTCGTCCGTCCGCTCCCGACTCGGCGTCGGCTCGGCGTCGTCCGCCGCGGGACGGGCGTCGATCGAGGACGCCGGCTCGCTGCGCGACCTGACCACCCGGTCGGTCCTCGGCGGGATCGTCGAGGACATGCACGACGCCTACGGGTGGTCGGCCGCCGACCTCGACTGGGAGGCGTACGGCCGGGCGACGGCGGGGGCCGCGATGGTCGCCCGCGTCTCCGGGCGGGTCTCGCTGGACGACGTCGAGGACCGCCTGGCCGAGCTGGGGTACACCCGCCGCGACGGCGTGTGGTCGATCGGCGCCGAGAACGGCGCGTCGCTCACGCCCGAGCTGGCCAGCACCCTGGCCCACGTCGCGGTCGACCGCGACCGGCGGCTCGTCGTCGCCACCGACCGCGCGGGGTACGCGGCCGACGTGCTGGCCACGATCCACGGCGACGCGCCCTCGGCGCTCTCCGACCGGCCGCTGGCCGACGTGGCCGAGGCCCTCGCGGGCTCGGACTCGGCCGTCGTGCAGGGGCGGGCCTTCGGCTGCCGGGCGACGTCGCTGACCGACGCCGACCCGACCCTGCGTGCCCAGGCCGATGCGGCGGTGGCCCGCGCGGGCTCGCTGACGTCGCCGGCCTTCACGGGGCGGGGGCTCGTCGACGGGCGACGTGCGCAGACGATCCGGTTCGTGTCGGCGTTCGGGTCGCCGTCCGAGGCCGCGCGGCAGCTCGCGGTGCGCTCGGCGCTGACGACCGGACCGTTCATCGGTCGCACCGGACGCGTCGAGGACACGCTCGACCTGCTCGACGCGACTGCCGACGGCACCGTCACGACGCTGCGCTTCGCGGTCGACCCCGAGAAGGCGGCCTACATGAGCGGCGAGGGCCCGTTGCTGTTCGCCGGCTGCCCCCTCGGCGCCGCGACGGGGTAGCCGCGGCGCGGAGGGTCAGGCCTGGCGCGACCTGCGCGAGCGGGCCCGGTCGATCAGCACCGACTGCAGGTTCGACGACCCGACGTGGCGCGTCCAGCTGCCGTCGCCCTCGAGGTGCCACGACGTTGTGTCGGGATCGACGGACCGGGCGAGCAGGTCGCCCAGCGCCTGCGTGTGCTCGGTCGTCGGCACCCGCACCAGCACCTCGACGCGCCGGTCGAGGTTGCGGTGCATGAGGTCGGCCGAGCCCATCCACGCCTCGGGCTCGCCGCCGCCGGCGAACCAGTAGATGCGGCTGTGCTCGAGGAACCGTCCGAGGATGCTGCGCACGCGGATGGTGTCGCTGAGGCCGGGGACCCCGGGGCGGAGCGTGCAGATGCCGCGGATCACGAGGTCGACCTCGACGCCGGCCCGCGACGCCTCGTAGAGCTTGTCGATGACGGCCTCGTCGACCAGCGAGTTGACCTTGAACCGGATGCACGCGGGACGTCCGGCCCGGTGGTGCGCGATCTCGGCGTCGATGCGGTCGACGATGCCGTCGCGCAGCCCGGCGGGTGCGACCAGCAGCTGCTGGTACGAGAAGTCCTGGGCGAAGCCCGACAGGTTGTTGAACAGGTCGGTGAGGTCGTGCGTGATGGCGGGGTCGGCGGTCAGCAGGCCGAAGTCCTCGTACAGCCGGGCCGTCTTGGGGTTGTAGTTGCCGGTGCCGATGTGCGCGTAGCGGCGCAGCCCGTCGGGCTCGTCGCGCACGACCAGGGCGAGCTTGCAGTGCGTCTTCAGGCCGACGAGGCCGTACACGACGTGGCAGCCGGCGCGCTCGAGCTTGCGGGCCCAGCGGATGTTGGCCTGCTCGTCGAAGCGGGCCTTGATCTCGACCAGCACCAGCACCTGCTTGCCGGCGCGTGCGGCGTCGACCAGCGAGTCGATGATCGGCGAGTCGCCGGACGTCCGGTACAGCGTCTGCTTGATCGCCAGGACGTTCGGATCGGCCGCGGCCTGCTCGATGAAGCGCTGCACGCTCGTCGCGAACGAGTCGTACGGGTGGTGCACCAGCACGTCGCGCTTGCGCAGGGCGCTGAACAGGTCGGCGGGCTTGGACGTCTCGACCTCGGCCAGGTGCTGGTGCGTGCCCGGGATGAACGGGTCGTAGCGCAGCTCGGGACGGTCGAGGTCGGCGATCTCGTTGAGGCTGCGCAGGTCGAGGGGGCCCTTCAGGCGGACGACCTCGTCGGGGCGCACGCCGAGCTCGGAGACCAGCAGGTCGAGGACGCTCTCGTCGATCGACTCCTCGACCTCGAGACGCACGGGCGGGCCGAACTTGCGGCGCAGCAGCTCCTTCTCGAGCGCCTTGAGCAGGTTCTCGGCGTCGTCCTCCTCGACCTCGAGGTCCTCGTTGCGGGTCACCCGGAACGCGTGGTGGGCGATGAGCTCCATGCCGGGGAACAGCAGGTCGAGGTGGGCGGCGATGACCTCCTCGAGCGGCACGAGGCGTCCGGGGTCGGCCTCCATCCAGCGGTTGATGATGGGCGGCACCTTGACGCGCGCGAAGTGGTCCTTGCCCGTCACGGGGTTGCGCATGACGAGCGCCAGGTTGAGCGACAGGCCCGAGATGTACGGGAACGGGTGGGCGGGGTCGACCGCGAGGGGCGTCAGGATCGGGAATACGCGGTCGCGGTAGACGGCGCTGATCCGCTCCTGCTCGGACGGGCGCAGCGAGTCCCAGTGCAGCAGCTCGATGCCCTCCTCGGCCAGGGCCGGGACGATCTCGGAGTGGTAGGTCTCGGCGTGCCGCGACATGAGGTCCTGGCTGGCCTCGAGGCTGCGCGTGAGCACGTTGCGGGGGTTGAGCCCGCTGGCCGACGGCACCGCGACGCCCGCGGCGATGCGCCGCTTGAGACCCGCGATGCGCACCATGAAGAACTCGTCGAGGTTGCTGGCGAAGATCGCGAGGAAGCGCACCCGCTCGAGCAGGGGGAGCGTGTCGTCCTGGGCCAGCTCGAGCACGCGGGAGTTGAACGCGATCCACGAGAGCTCGCGATCGAGGAAGCGGTCGGCGGGCAGCGCGCTCTGCGCGGGGTCGAACGGGGGGTCGACGTCGAACTCGTCGGGGGAGGCCGGATCCTCGAAGGAGGCGACCGCCATGTCGTGTGTGTCCACATGTCCACCATGGCAGACAAAGGTGAACACGGACTGAACGAGCGTCCCCGGGCCGCCGTGCCGCTACCGTGTCCTGCATGGCTCTCGTACCCCAGGTGATCGGTGCCGTGCGCGGCGCCGCGGCGCGCTCGATCATGCAGCTGCCGAGGCCCGTCCTGACCCGGCTGGCGGGTGCTCCCGTCGTCGTGAACGGTCGGACGCTCGACCCCGAGATGCAGCTGCTGCTGAAGCTGCAGCACCTCGAGGGCCCGGCCGCGGAGTCGGTCTCGATCAGCCGTGGCCGCCGCATCATCGTCTCGTCCTCGCGCCTGGCCGGTGGCAACCCGCCGATCGGCGCCGTGACCGACCGGACGATCGACGGCCCCGGCGGCCCGTTGCGACTGCGCTTCTACACGCCGCGAGGCCTCTCGGGACGCTCGCCGGCGCTGCTGTTCTTCCACGGCGGAGGCTGGATCTACGGCGACCTCGAGAGCCACGACGCGACGTGCCGGTTCCTCGCCGAGGAGGCCCAGGTGCGGGTCGTCGCGGTCGACTACCGGCTCGCGCCCGAGGCTCCGTTCCCCGCGGCGGTCGACGACGCGATGGCGGCCTGGGCCTGGATCGCCGAGCACGCCCAGGGCCTCGGCATCGACCCGACGCGCATCGCGGTGGGCGGCGACAGCGCGGGTGGCAACCTGGCGGCGGTCGTCGCGCAGCAGGCCGTGGCCGCCGGCGGACCGACGCCGGCGTTCCAGCTGCTGATCTACCCCGCGACCGACTTCGCCGAGCGGGCACCGAGCCGCGACACGTACGCCGAGGGCTTCTTCCTGACCAAGGCCTTCATGGACCTCGCCGAGGAGAACTACCTGGTCGGCGGCGAGGACCGGTCCGACCCGCGGCTGTCGCCGCTGCACGGTGACGTCACGGGCGTCGCGCCCGCCTACGTCGTGACGGCGGGCTTCGACCCGTTGATCGACGAGGGCGACGCCTACGCCGAGAAGCTGCGCGCCGCCGGCGTCCCGGTCGAGCACGTGACCGAGGACGGGCTGATCCACGGCTTCATCAACATGGTCTCGATGGGGCGGACGGCGCCCAGGGCGGCCCGCCGCGCCGCCGCCGCCCTGCAGCGCGGCCTCTCCTGACCCGGACCGCTCCCCGCGGGGCGGCAACCCCCTCCTCGCGGGGCGGCAACCCCCTCCTCGCGGGGCGGCAACCCCCT
>NZ_LMET01000003.1:18912-223211 GCF_001426485.1 Aeromicrobium sp. Root472D3
GCGTCAGGGGTGGGTGTGGGGGTGGGTGTGGGTGTGCGGGTCGGGGGCTGCCGGCGGCCGGACGTAGAGGGTGTCGCGGGCGTGGTCGGCGAAGCCTAGGTTGCGGTAGACCGTGAGCGCCGCGGCGTTGTCGCCCTCGACGTAGAGGTCGACGACCTCGAGCCCGCGCTCGTGCAGGTGGCGCAGGCCGCGGGCGGTCAGGGCCGTGCCGAGGCCACCTCCCTGCGCGTCCGGGTCGATGCCCACGACGTAGACCTCGCCGATCGAGTCCTCGACCTTGGTCCAGTGGAACCCGACGACGCGCCCGTCGCGCTCGGCGACGAAGAAGCCCTCGGCGTCGAACCAGTCGGACGCCATGCGGCGCTCCATGTCGGCGCGGTCCATCGCGCCCTGCTCGGGGTGGTGGGCGAACGCGCGCGCGTTGACGGCCACGACCGCGTCGACGTCGTCGGCCTCGAACGTGCGCAGCGTGACGCCGTCGGGCACGCGCTCGGGCGTCGGGGCGCCGTCGAACGTCAGGCGCAGCGCCAGCAGGGTGCGGCCGGCGACGAGCCCCGCGGACGACGCGAGGGCCCGGGCGGCCGGCAGGTCGCCGTGCGCCCAGAAGGCGTCCTCGCCGTCGGCCAGCAGCTCGTCGAGGATGCGGAGGCCGACGCCCTGGCGGCGCCGGTCGGGGTCGACGACGATCTCGACCGGTGCGTCACCGGCGGCGTAGGCCCCGGCGACGGTGCGGCCGTCGGCGTCGGCCTGCTGCACCAGCACGCGGGCCCGCACGCGGTCGCGCAGCGCGAACAGGCTCGCCTCGTTGAGCGGCGCGACGCCGTCGGCGGCGGCCGCGCGGTCCGCGAGGTCGACGAGGCTCATCGCGACCCCAGCCGCTCGAGCTGCGCCCCGACCTCGGCGGCGACGGCGAGGGCGAGGCCCTCGACGGTGTCGCCGGACGGCTCGGGGACGACGTGGTGCACCGTGCCGATGGCCTGCAGGTCGAGGGCGCCGACGCGCTGTGACTGTGACATCTGCTCAGCATGGTCGAGGTCGCCGAACACGATCGCACTGGCCCCCTCGGGCGGCAGCGGTGCGAGCCACGCGTTCTCGGCGGCGATCACGACGTCGGCGGGCAGCAGCGCGAGCGCCCCGCCGCCGCATCCCTGGCCCAGCAGCACCGAGACGGTCGGCACCCTCATGGTCGACATCCACCCGATGCACCGGGCGATCTCGCCGGCGACGGCACCCTCCTCGGCCTCGGGCGACAGCTCGGCGCCCGGGGTGTCGATGAACGAGACGAGTGGCAGGCGCAGCTCGTTGGCCAGCCGCATGCCGCGGCGCGCCTCGCGCAGCGCGGCCGGTCCCATCGGGGTCGAGCGGGTCTGGGTCGTGCGGTCCTGGCCGATCACGACGCACGGCTGGCCGTCGAGCCGCGCGAGGGCGACGATCATGGCGCTGTGGCGCTCGCCCTTCTCGGTTCCCTGCAGCCGCACCGTGGCGTCGCTGCCGTAGCGGAGCACCTCGCGGACCCCGGCGCGGTGCGGGCCGCGCGTGATCCGGATCGACTCCCAGGCCGACCGCTCGCGGTGCACCTCGGACGTCCGGCGCGGGCGCGTGCGCGCCGTGGGCGGGTCGACCAGCAGGCCGAGCGCACGGTCGACCATCGACGGGAGCTCGTCGGGCAGCACGACGGCGTCGATGATGCCGCGGTCGGCGAGGTTCTCGGCCGTCTGGACGCCGGTCGGGAAGGGGCGCCCCTCGAGCAGCTCGTAGACCTTGGGCCCGAGGAAGCCGATCAGGGCGCCGGGCTCGGCGATCGTGATGTGCGCGAGCGACCCCCACGAGGCGAACACGCCTCCGGTCGTGGGGTGGCGCAGGTAGATCAGGTAGGGCAGCCCGGCCGCCCGGTGGTCCATGATCGCCCGCGTGATGTCGACCATCCGCACGAAGGCGGGCGTGCCCTCCTGCATGCGCGTGCCGCCGGACGCCGTGGTCGCGAGCACCGGGAGCCCCTCGGCCGTGGCGCGACGGACGGCGGCGACGATGCGGGAGGCGGCGGCCTGCCCGATCGACCCGGCGAGGAAGGCGAACTCGTTGACGACGACCGCGACGGGGCGTCCGCGCATCAGCCCTCGGCCGGTCAGCACCGACTCGTCGGTTCCGGCCCGCTCGGCCGCGGCGTCGAGCTCGCGCCGGTAGGCGGGGTCGAGCCCCGAGCGGTCGATCGGCTCGTCCCACGACTCGAACGATCCCGCGTCGAGGACCAGGTCGAGCAGGGCGTGCGCGGTCAGGCGAGCCATGGGCGCGGGAGGTGGGGCGTCGGCGGTTCGGCGGCGGACGCCGTCAGACCTCGACGTCCGCGGTCTGCCGCGACGGCTCGGTCTTGGTCGCGACGAAGCGGTAGCCAACGTTGCGGACCGTGCCGATCAGCGTCTCGTTGTCGGTGCCGAGCTTGGCCCGCAGGCGGCGCACGTGGACGTCGACCGTCCGGGTGCCGCCGAAGTAGTCGTAGCCCCAGACCTCCTGCAGCAGCTGCTGGCGGGTGAACACCCGGCCCGGGTGCTGCGCCAGGAACTTGAGCAGCTCGAACTCCTTGAACGTCAGGTCGAGCGTGCGGTTCTCGAGCTTGGCGGTGTAGGTCGCGTCGTCGACGACCAGGCCGCTGGAGGAGATGACGTGGCTGTCGTCGCCGCCGTCGAGGGTCGCGGCGACGCGGCCGATGCCGAGGCGCAGGCGGGCCTCGAGCTCGGCGGGACCGGCGGTCGTCAGGATGACGTCGTCCATGCCCCAGTCGGACGCGGCGACGGCGAGGCCGCCCTCGGTCAGGATCAGGATGAGCGCGCACTCGACACCCGTCGTGCGGATGACGCGCGTCAGGCTGCGCACCTGCGCGAGGTCGTGGCGCCCGTCGACGAGCACCGCGTCGCACGGAGGGGCGTCCAGCAGGGCGCTGGCCTCGGCGGGGAGGATCTTGACGTGGTGCGGCAGCAGGGCGAGCGCGGGCAGCACCTCGACCGAGGACTGGGTGCTCTTGGTGAGCAGGAGCAGGTGGGACATCGTCGCTACCTCCGGTGCTGCGATTCGTGCGGGGCACAGTGTGCAGTGCGTACCCATGTCATATGGGAAGAGGCCATGGTGAGTCACCGTGGCCTCGTTGCATGCACCAGAATACGACATGTGACGGATCCATGGCCACGAGGTGACGCGAATGAGAACGACGTCACAGTGCTGCCCGGCGCGGCACCCGACGACGAGGTGACGGCGCGGGGCGACGACGTCACGGTCCACTACTGGGCGGCGGCGCGCGCGGCCGCCGGCATCGCCGAGGAGCGGGTGACGGCCTCGACGCTCGCCGAGCTGCTGGCCGAGATCCACCGCCGCCACGGCCACCGCGACCGGTTCGACGACGTCATCGACTTCTGCTCGATCCTCGTCGGCGAGACGCCCGTCGGTGCCAAGGAGCCGTCGGAGGTCCGGCTCCATCCCGGCACGAACGTCGAGTTCCTGCCACCGTTCGCGGGCGGCTGAGCCGAGGACTGGCATCATGCGGGGGTGTCACGACTCGGATCCACGGTGCTCGCCCTCGCCCTCGCGGGCGTCATCACGCTCGCGGCCCACGCCGACGAGGTGCTGGTCGCGGCCGCGGTCGTCCTCGTGCAGCTGCTGGTCGCGGTGTCGCCCCCGCTGCTGACGGCGTCGGGAGAGCCGATCGGCTCGCCGCGCCTCGTGCCCGCGGTCGTCGCGGGCGTCGTCGCGACCGCGCTGACGCTGGAGCCCCGGCTGCTCGACGGGGCCGACGGCACGTCCGCCGAGGTCGTGGGGGCGACCGACACCGGCGTGTTCGCCGGGGTCCTGCCGGCCGTCATGGCCGCGGTCTTCGTCGCGCTGGTCGCGCAGATGCTGCGCAAGGACGGCCGGGCGAACCTCGTGTCGTCGACGGGGTACGCCGTGACGCTGGCGGTCGTGGCGGCCTTCGCCGCCGGATGGCTCGGGGCCGCGCAGTCCCTGGGCGGGGCGGACGTCGTCGCGGTGGGCGCCGCGGGGCTCGGGGGCGCGCTGCTGGCCTGGACGATCCCCGTCGACCGCTGGATCTGCCTGAGCCTGGCGACGCTCGCCGGAGCGGGTGCGGGTGCGGCCGTGGCGGCGACCGCCGACTCGGGCATGACCTGGTTCTTCGGCGTCGTCGTGGGCGCCGGAGCCGGTGTGGTCGCGGTGCTGGGCCAGGTCGTCGGACGGACGATGGCCGCGCGCAGCGTCCACCCGGCCGTCCGGTGGGGCTTCCCGGGGGCGATGTCGGTCGCGTTCGCGGCACCCGTCGTGTACCTCGGCGGCCAGCTCATCACGGTGCCGCTGCTGCGCTGATCCGCCTCGCCTCGGTGCACCGCCGTACGCTGGGACCGTGATCGGTCTCGTCCTGCTCGGCATCGCCCTCGTGGCGACCGCGGGCGTCGCGCTGCTGATGCGCTGGAAGAACGGACGGTTCTCGTCGCAGCCGGTCGAGGACGCCCGCGAGCGCCTGACCGCGGGGCAGATCGGCGCGCCGCTCGGCGAGCGGGCGACGCTCGTGCAGTTCTCGAGCGCGTTCTGCAGCCCGTGCCGCGCCACACGGGTGCTGCTGACCGACATCGCCGCGACGGCGCCGGGCGTCGAGACGGTCGAGATCGACGCCGAGTCGCACCTGCAGCTCGTGCGCGACCTCGAGGTCATGCGCACGCCGACCGTGTTGGTGCTGGACGCCGACGGGGTCGTGACGACGCGCGCCTCGGGGCTGCCACGACGTGACCAGGTGCTCGCGGCCCTCGATCGAGCGGTCCCGGGCGGGAAATAACGCCTGCGATCGCGGTGAACGCGCCACGATGTGGGACGAGCATCCACATCGTGAGACCAGCGGGTGTGTGGCGGTCGCGGTGTCCCTACTCTGGAGACATGTTCCGGACGACACACCTGACGCGACGCCGTGCAGTGGACAACTGCCGCACGCGCTCGTCGCTGTGTCGCACGCGCTGACCCGTACGCCCGTCAGCCCCGCACGCCCCTGCCCTCCCGGGTAGGTCCGCCGTGCCGTCCGTCCCAGCCAGGAGCATCGATGCCGCAGCCCACCCAGGTCGACCCGCGCGGTCTGCGCGTCAACGCCGCGATCACCGCGGTCGTCCTCGCGCTGGTGCTGGCCGTGCCGTCCGAGCCGGTGCGCACCGTCCTGCTGGGCGTGCAGGTCGTGGTGTTCGCGATCGCCGTGCTCGTGGGCCTGTCGGCCTCGCCGTGGGCCCTGGTGTTCACCACGTTCGTCCGCCCGCGGATCGGTCCGCCGGCCGAGCTCGAGGACGCCCGACCGCCGCGGTTCGCGCAGCTCGTCGGCCTGGTCTTCACGACGGTCGCCCTGGTGTCGCTGCTGGCGGGCGCCACGACCGTCGCCCTCGTCGCGACGACGCTCGCGCTCGTGGCGGCCCTGCTCAACGCCGTCGTGGGCCTGTGCCTCGGCTGCGAGATGTACCTCGTGCTGCGCCGGCTCGCGCCGGCCGGCACCGCCTGATCCACCACCCGCACCATCCACACACCGTCACAACCAACGCCCACCGGGCACAACGGAGGTATCCCATGAGCCGCGAATCCGCGCTCGTCACCGCAGACTGGGTCGAGGAGCACCTGGACGATCCGTCGATCGTCCTGGTCGAGGTCGACGAGGACGCCAGCGCCTACGACACCGGCCACATCCCGGGCGCCATCAAGATCGACTGGAAGAAGGACCTCCAGGACGGCGTCCGTCACGACTTCGTCAGCAAGGAGAAGCTCGAGGAGCTGCTCTCGGCCAAGGGCGTCGGCAACGACGACACGCTCGTCTTCTACGGCGGCAACAACAACTGGTTCGCGGCCTACGCGTACTGGTACCTCAAGTACTACGGCCACGAGAACCTGCGCCTGCTCGACGGCGGCCGCAAGAAGTGGGAGCTCGACGCCCGCGAGCTGAGCACCGACGTCGCCGACCGTCCCGCGACGACCTACGCCGCCAAGGACGCCGACACGTCGATCCGTGCGTACCGCGACGAGGTCATCGACGCGATCGGCACCAAGAACCTGATCGACGTCCGCAGCCCCGACGAGTTCGCCGGACGCCTGCTGGCCCCCGCGCACCTGCCGCAGGAGGCCGCCCAGATCGGCGGTCACATCCCGACGGCCGGCAACGTGCCGTGGAGCAAGGCCGCCAACGACGACGGCACCTTCCGCAGCGACGACGAGCTGAAGGCGCTCTACGCCGACGCGGGCCTCGACGAGGGCAAGGACACCATCGCGTACTGCCGCATCGGCGAGCGCAGCTCGCACACGTGGTTCGTGCTCAAGGAGATCCTGGGCCACGACAACGTCAAGAACTACGACGGCTCGTGGAGCGAGTACGGCTCGCTGCGCGGCGTGCCGGTCGCCCTGGGCGACGAGCCGGGTGCCGCCTGATGTGCGGCGCGGTCAAGGGCGGACCCTCGCTCGAGGGCGTCGACGTCGAGAACCAGGCGGTCATCCAGGGTGTCGTGACGCGTGACGGCCAGCCCGTCGGCAACGCGTACGTGCGCCTGCTCGACCGCACGGGCGAGTTCACGGCCGAGGTGCCGACCTCGGCCACCGGCCAGTTCCGCTTCTTCGCCGGCCCCGGCGAGTGGACGCTGCGCACCCTGGCCCCGAAGGCGGTGTCGGTCGACAACGCCGTGACGGCCGCCAAGGGCGTCGTCGCCGAGGTCGCGGTCGCGGTCTGACCCGTCCCGGCACCACAACGTCGAAGGCCCGCCCGGTCACCGGGCGGGCCTTCGACGTCGCCGGGCATAACCCGCGGCGCGGCAGGTCGTTGTACCGGGCGATGGCGCACCCCGCCGCCACCTCGTGACCCCGAAGCCGGAGTACTGCCGTGACGAACATCCGCCTCGCCGCCGTGACCCTGCTCGCCGGCATGCTCCTGATGACGACGGGCTCGCTCGCGCACGCCGTCGACCCCTACCCCGTCGCGACGCCGACGCCCACGGCGTCCGTCGCCCCCGACGGCGGCAGCGGCTCGGACGACCCGGGCTCGGGAGACGCGGCACCCGACGACGCGGGCACCGCGCCGGACGCCGACCGGGCCGACGACAACGGCGTCCTGCCGGGCACGGGTGGCGCGAGCGTCTACATCCTGCTGGCGGCCGGAGCCCTGCTCGCCGTCGGCGGGACGATCGTCTACTCCTCGCGCCGCTCCAGCGCCCACTGACCCGGTCCGGCCCCCGGTGGCCGCCCACGACGACCCGCCGCGGCGGGTGACGGGTCACGCCACGACGCGTGCCCGACGGCCCGAAAGGCAGCGGTGATCCAGATGCGCGACCGCATCGCCCGGTGGGCCCGACGCCGTCGCCGCCGGTTCGTCCGGTGGTACCGCCGGCAGAGCGGCCGGCGCCTCGCCGCGATCGGGATCGCCTCTCTCGTGACGCTGGGCCTGCTGGTGTTCACCTACCAGGCCGTGCGCGCGACGTCCGACCTGCGGCGCGCCGCCCAGCAGGCGACGCAGCTGCGGGAGCAGGTGATCGCGGGCGACGTCGGCTCCGCCCGCACGCTCGACGCCCTGCGCGCGTCGACGTCGTCGGCCGCGTCGCGGACCGACGGCCCGCTGTGGTCGATCGGCGCGCACCTGCCGGTCGTGGGGCGCAACATCGACGCCGTCCGTTCGGTGTCGGCGGCCCTCGACACCGTCGCCCGCGACGCGCTGCCGCCCGTCGTCGAGGTGTCGACGAAGGTCGACCTCAACGCGTTCAGCCCGAGTGACGGGCGCATCGACCTCGCGAACGTCGCCGCGATCGCCCCCGCCGTCTCGACGGCCCGCACCGCGCTGTCCGCGGCCCGCGACGAGCTCGCCGACGTCGACCCGACGGGTCTGCTGTCGCCGCTGCGCCGGCCCGTCGGCACGATCAAGCAGCAGATCGACTCGGCGCAGGCCGCGGCCGCGTCGAGCGACGTCGCGGCCCGCCTGATGCCGACGATGCTGGGCGGCGAGGGCACCCGGCGCTACCTGCTGCTGGTGCAGAACAACGCCGAGGTGCGTGCCACGGGTGGCATCGCCGGCTCGTACGCGGTCATCACGGCCAGGAACGGTCGACTGACGATGGGGGAGCAGGGCTCCAACCTCGACCTCCGCCCGTTCGAGCGGGCGGTCGTGCCGATGACGCGCGACGAGACCTCGGTCTTCACGCGCCAGCTCGTGACCGACCTGCGCGACGTCAACGTCACCCCCGACTTCGCGCGGTCGGCCGAGATCGCGCGCGCGATGGCCGACCAGGGGCTCGACGTGGACGTCGACGGCGTCCTGTCGGTCGATCCCGTCGCGATGAGCCACATCCTGGGCGGCACGGGTCCCGTGACGCTCGACAGCGGTGTGACGCTCGACCAGACGACCGTCGTCGAGCTCCTGCTCAACCGCGTCTACCTCACGGTCTCCGACCCCGACGCCCAGGACGACTTCTACGAGGAGGCGGCCCGCTCGATCTTCGACGTCGTGAGATCGGGCTCCGTGCCGTCGCGCCCGGTCATCGGCGGCCTGGTGCGGGCCGCGGCCGAGAACCGGCTGATGCTGTGGTCACGGCACGCCGACGAGCAGGCCGCGATCGCCGGCACCGGCGTCGCGGGCGGCTTCCCGACCGACGAGGGCGCGACCCCGCACGTCGGGGTGTACTTCGGAGACACGACCGCGAGCAAGATGGAGTACTACTTCGACTTCACGGTGCTCGGCACCTCGCGGCGGTGCCTCGACGGGGGGCGGCAGCTCGTCACCGTGACCGCCGACGTCTCCTCCGACGCCCCCACGGGCCTGCCGCGGGGCGTCTCGAGCATCGACACGGACGTGCCGCTGAGCCAGATGCGGCTGCTGGCGTGGCTCTACGCCCCGGCCGGTGGGCGGTTCACCGACATCAGGCTCGACGACGAGCCGCAGCTCGTCACGACGGCCTCGTTGGGCGGCCGCGCCGAGACGTCCGTGCCGTTCACGCTCGAACCGGGCCAGCGCCGCCGCATCGTGGCCACGATGCTCACGGGACCGGGCCAGGTCGGCGACCCCGTGCTCACGACGACGCCGGGGGTGCGGACGATCCGCAACGACGTCGCGATCCCGTCGGCGTGCGGCTGATCGTCGTCGGCCGGTCGCGCTGGCGTCACATGTCGAGCAGCAGCGTCGTGGGGCCGTCGTTGGTCAGCGACACCGCCATGTCGGCCCCGAACACGCCCTGCTCGACGTGCGCGCCCACCCTGCGCAGCGCCTCGCAGAACTCCTCGTAGAGCGGCTCGGCGACGGGCCCCGGGGCAGCGGCGGTCCACGTGGGCCGGCGTCCCTTGCGGGCGTCGCCGTACAGCGTGAACTGGCTGACGACGAGGATGCCGTCGCCGGTGTCGGCGACCGAGCGCTCGTCGCGCAGGATGCGCAGGCCGTGGATCTTCGCCGCGAGCCGCGACGCCGTCTCGGTCGTGTCGTCGTGCGTCACGCCGAGCAGCACCACCAGCCCCGTGCCGATCTCGCCGACGGTCCGGCCCTCGACGTCGACCCGTGCTCCCGTGACCCTCTGGACGACTGCGCGCATGCGTCGAGGCTAGCCGCGACCCGTAGGATCGGGATCATGCCGTTCGAGATCCCGTCCGACCTCCACCCCGACCTGATGCCGGTCGTGTGGCTCCTCGGCACCTGGCACGGCAACGGCCAGGGCGAGTACCCGACGATCGACGCGTTCTCGTACGAGCAGGACGTCGTCTTCGCACACGACACCCGGCCGTTCCTGCACTACTTCAGCCGCACGTGGATCACCGACGAAGCCGGTGAGCGCGTGCGCCCCGGAGCGCTCGAGACCGGCTTCCTGCGTCCGGCCGGCGAGGGGCAGCTCGAGCTCGTCCTGGCGCACCCCACGGGCTATGCCGAGGTCTGGTACGGCGAGGTCGACGGGCCACGCGTCACGCTGGCCACCGACCTGGTCGCCCGCACCTCGACGGCCAAGGAGTACACGGCCGGCCAGCGCATGTACGGCCTCGTCGAGGGCGACCTGATGTACGCCCACGACATGGCCGCCGAGGGCCAGGAGATGCAGTCGCACCTGTGGGGACGGTTGCAGCGTGTCTGACGACGTCGCCGCCACCGCCGACACCACGGCAGCCCGCCGTCCGAGCCCGCTGCTCGCGCTGCCGGGCGCGGTCGGCGGCGACGCCCCCGACGGCGACGTCGCGGCCCACTACGGCTCGATCTCGGCCGAGCAGCGCCGCCTGCTCGAGGGCTCGACGTTCGTCGACCTCTCGCACCGCGACGTCGTCACGATCAGCGGCCCCGACCGCCTGACGTGGCTGCACTCGCTGACGACCCAGGCCCTCGAGGGCCTCGCCCCCGGCACGCCCACCGAGGTGCTGCTGCTGTCGCCGCAGGGCCGCATCGAGCACGGCTTCTCGGGCGTCGACGACGGCGAGACGTTCTGGGCCCACCTCGAGCCGGGCGCCGGGGCGCCGCTCGTGGCCTTCCTCGAGCGGATGAAGTTCTTCATGCGCGTCAGCGTGGCCGACGTGACCGACGAGTTCGCGGTCATCGGCCTGCCGGGGCTGCAGCACCGCGTCGTGCCGCGCGCGACCCTGACCGACCTGCCCGCCGAGCTCGGCGACCCCGTCGGCCTGTGGGCGTGGGAGGCCCTGCGCATCGAGGCCGGCCACGTGCGCGTCGGCGTCGACACCGACGACCGCACGATCCCCAACGAGGCCGGGCTGCTCGGCGTCGCGGTGCACCTCGACAAGGGCTGCTACCGCGGCCAGGAGACCGTCGCGCGCGTGCACACGCTCGGACGTCCGCCCCGACGCCTCGTGCTGCTCCACCTCGACGGGTCCGTCGACCACCTGCCGCCGCACGGCTCCGACGTCGTCCTCGACGGCAAGGTCGTCGGCTTCGTCGGCTCGGCCGCGCGCCACCACGAGCTGGGGCCCGTCGCGCTCGCGATGGTCAAGCGCAACGTCCCCGTCGACGCGACGCTGCTGGCCGACGGCGTCGCCGCGACGCAGCAGGTCCTGGTCGACCCCGAGGCGGGTCTGCACGTCCGCCCCGTCCTGTCGTGACGGGCGGCCCGCGGTTCGCCGTCCTGGCGGTCTGCACCGCCAACATCTGCCGCTCGCCGCTGATCGAGATCCTCCTGCGCGCGCGGCTCGACGCCGACCGCTTCGAGGTCGCCAGCGCCGGCGTGCGCGGCTGGGACCGCAAGCCGATGGACTCGATGGCCGCGATGGAGCTGCACCGCCTGGGCCACGGGGCCGAGACGTTCCGCTCCCACCCCCTCGACTCCTACCTCGTCGAGTCCGCCGACCTGATCCTCACGGCGACCCGCGAGCACCGGTCCGAGGTGCTGGCGATGAACCCGCAGGCCCTGCGCCGCAGCTTCACGCTGCTCGAGTTCGCGGCCCTGACGGGGCTCGTCGACGGCGGCGACCCCGCGGCCCTCGTGGCCGCGGCGGCCCAGCGGCGCAGCCTCGCCCCGGCCGCGGCCGACGTGCGCGACCCCTACCGCCGCGGCCCCGACGTGCACCGTGCGACGGCCGACCAGATCGACGTCGCCGTGACCACGATCGCCGACCGCCTCAACGCCCTGGTGCCGGAGACGACGCCTCCCGCCGGACGGTGAGTCCCGGAGCACGTCCCGCGAGTTTCTCCGATCGAGGTCCGGACCGATACCGTTGACCCTGCGCGTGTACTGCCTGTCGACTGTGAGGTTGCACCGGTCCCGGCCGATCCGGTCCGCGTCGTCCCCATAGGAGCATCCATGACCACCGAAATCCCGACCGACGCCACGACGGCCGACGCGACCCCGACCTTCGCCGACCTGGGCCTGGTCGACGTCCTGGTCGACCGTCTCTCGGCGCTCGGCTACGAGACGCCGACGCCGATCCAGGCCCGCGCCATCCCGACCCTGCTCGAGGGCAAGGACGTCGTCGGCCTCGCCCAGACCGGCACCGGCAAGACCGCGGCCTTCGCCCTGCCGATCCTGCAGAAGATCGACCCGAAGAACGCCAAGACGCAGGCCATCGTCCTGGCCCCGACCCGCGAGCTCGCGCTGCAGGTGTGCGAGGCCGTCACGGCGTACGCGGTCAACATCCCCGGCGTCCGCGTCCTGCCGGTGTACGGCGGACAGGGCTACGGCTTCCAGCTGCAGGGGCTGCAGCGCGGCGCGCACATCGTCGTCGGCACCCCGGGCCGCGTCATCGACCACCTCGAGCGCGGCAGCCTCGACCTGACGGCGCTCGAGTTCCTGGTGCTCGACGAGGCCGACGAGATGCTCAACATGGGCTTCGCCGAGGACGTCGAGCGCATCCTGGCCGACACGCCCGAGTACAAGCAGGTCGCCCTCTTCTCGGCCACGATGCCCAAGATGATCCGCAGCCTGGCCAAGAAGTACCTGCACGACCCCGTCGACATCGCGACGCCCAAGGCCACGACGTCGACCGCCACGGTCCGCCAGCGGTGGATCCAGGTCTCGCACCACCACAAGGTCGACGCCCTGACGCGTCTGCTCGAGGTCGAGACCGGCGACGGCATGATCGTGTTCGTCCGCACCAAGTCGGCCACCGAGGAGCTCGCCGACAAGCTGCGCACCCGCGGCTACACCGCCGCGGCCCTGAACGGCGACCTCGTGCAGGCGCAGCGCGAGCGCACCGTCTCGCAGCTCAAGGGCGGCCAGATCGACATCATCGTCGCGACCGACGTCGCGGCCCGCGGACTCGACGTCGAGCGCATCACGCACGTCGTCAACTACGACATCCCGCACGACACCGAGGCGTACGTGCACCGCATCGGCCGCACGGGCCGCGCCGGCCGCACGGGCGAGGCGATCCTGTTCGTCACGCCGCGCGAGCGTCGCATGCTGTCGGCGATCGAGAAGGTCTCGGGTCGGCCCGTCGAGGAGATGTCGGTGCCGTCGGCCGAGGAGGTCAACGAGCGTCGCGCCGGGCGGTTCGCGCAGGCCATCACGTCCAGCATGGGCTCGCCCACGTTCCACGCCTTCCGCTCCCTCGTCGAGGAGTACGCCAGCGAGAACGAGGTCTCGATGACCGACGTCGCGGCGGCGCTGGCCGTCATGAGCCAGTCCGACAAGGAGTTCTTCCTGCGTCCCGATCCGCCGAAGGCCGCCGCCCGCGAGCGTCCGGTCCGCAGCGACGCGGGCCCCGACGGGCGCAAGCCGGCCGGCTTCGGCCGCAGCGACCGTCTCCCGGCCGAGGGCGCGGCGGTCTACCGCGTCGCGGTCGGCAAGCGGCACAAGGTCGGCCCGTCGGCGATCGTCGGCGCGCTGGCCAACGAGGGCAGCCTCAAGCGCTCCGACTTCGGCAAGATCACGATCGGCCAGGACCACACCCTGGTCGAGCTGCCGGCCGATCTGCCCGATGCGGTGTTCGAGGCCCTGGCCAACACCCGCATCTCGGGCAAGCTGATCGATCTGCAGCGCGACTCGGGGCCGCCGATCCGTCGCACGCGCGAGGACCGCAAGCCGTACAAGAAGAGCCACGAGAACCGGCCGTACCCGTCCAAGGCCGCCGACAAGGGTGCCCCGCGGTCGGACGACCGTCCAGCCCGCAAGCCGCGTCACAAGTAGACGGCTGCGCCCGCCCGCGCCGTCGCCCTAGACTCGTCCCGACTCCCGACCTGTCCACGCTGCTGCGCGAGGTGCCCGATGTTCCTGCTCGACAACGCGTCCCGCGCCTACGACTGGGGCTCGGCGTCCGACATCCCGCGGTTCCTCGGCCAGCAGCCCGACGGGGGGCCGATGGCGGAGGTCTGGATGGGGACGCACCCGCTGGGGCAGTCGACGGTCACGCGCGACGGTGATGCGCCCGTCGCGCTCTCGGACGTGTCGGGTCCGCTGCCGTTCATGCTGAAGATCCTCGCGGCCGACCGGCCGCTGTCGCTGCAGGTGCACCCCAACATGGCCCTGGCCCGGGCGGGCTTCGCGGCCGAGGAGGCCAGGGGCGTCCCGCTCGACGCGCCGGAGCGCACCTACAAGGACGCCTCGCACAAGCCCGAGATGGCCTACGCCCTGACGACGTTCGACACGCTGGTCGGCTTCCGTCCGACCGCCGAGATCCTGCGCGTCCTGCACGGCATCGACACGCCGCTGGCGCGGGCGCTGGCGGCCGAGCTGCACGAGGCGCCGGGCTTCCGCGGCATCGTCCAGCTCGTCGAGCGCCTGCTGACGGTCGGCGTGGGCGACGGCGAGGTCGCCGCGGTCGTCGAGGCGTGCCGCGAGCTCGCCGACGCCGGCATCGACGTCAAGCGCGCGTACGCCACGGCCGTCGAGGTCGCCGAGTTCTTCCCCGACGACATCGGCGTGGTGATCTCGCTGACGCTCAACCGGTTGACGCTGCAGCCCGGCGAGGCGGCGTTCCTCGGCGCCGGCATCATCCACGCCCACCTGCGCGGCATGTGCCTCGAGATCATGGCCGCGTCCGACAACGTGCTGCGCGCCGGCCTGACGACCAAGCCGCTCGACCCCGTGGGCCTGGTGCAGTGCCTCGAGGAGGGCATGTCGCGGCTCGCCCGGGTGACGCCTGAGCCGTTCGGCTTCTCGACCGACGTCTTCCGACCCGGCGTCGACGAGTTCGCGCTCGCGGTCAGCCAGTGCTCGAAGGCCGAGCCGGACGGCACGCTGCTGCCACCCGCGCCGCACCGGATCGTGGTGTGCACGGGCGGCGAGGTCGAGCTCGTCAGCTCGACCGACCAGCACCTCAAGCTGGCGCGCGGCGACTCGGTGTACGCGGGCCCTGACGACGGCGACATCCGGGTGCTGGGCACGGGTGAGGTCGCGCAGGCCTACACGCCCGACCCCGATCTGCCGGTCGGCCGTCTCGTCGACCTCGTGGTGCCCTTCACGCCCCGCTGAGCACGCCTCAGACCAGGTCGTCGCGGCCCCGGCGCCTGATCTCGGCGACGACGTCCTTGACCTGCTGGGCGCGGTCGCGGGCCACGACCAGCAGGGCGTCGTGGGTGCGGACGACGATGACGTCGTCGAGGCCGACGACGGCGATCGTCGTGCCGTCCTCCGAGAGGGCCAGACCGCTGCCGTCGACCCACACGGTCTCCGGGGACGACGCCGCGCCGATGTCGAGCAGCGCGGCGAAGTCGCCGACGTCGTCCCACGTGAACTCTCCCGGCACGACGGCCATGCCGCCCTCGAGGGCGACGGGCTCGGCGATCGCGTGGTCGATCGCGATCTTGGTCAGGCCGGGCCAGGTGCGGTCGAGGACGTCGTCGCGCGCCGACGTCGGCCACGCCTCGGCGATCGTCCGCAGACCCGCGTGCAGGCCGGGCTGCAGGCGTTCGAGGTGGCCCATCAGCACGTCGGTGCGGGTCACGAACATGCCGCCGTTCCAGCTGTGGGCGCCGCCGGCGACGTAGCGTGCGGCGGTCTCGGCGTCGGGCTTCTCGACGAACGACCGGACGGCGCGCGCCGAGCCGGCCCCCTCGACGTCGAGCCGGTCGCCCGACTCGACGTACCCGAAGGCCGTCGACGGCCCGGTGGGGGTGATGCCGATCGTCGTGACCAGCCCCGTGCGGGCCACCGCGACGGCCTGGCCGATCGCCTCGGCGAACGAGACCTGGTCGTCGATGACGTGGTCGGCGGCGAAGGAGCCGATGATCGCGCCGGGGTGCTCGGCGCCGATGACGGCGGCGGCGAGCCCGATCGCGGGCATCGAGTCGCGTGGCGACGGCTCGACGAACAGGCCCGTCAGGTCGGGCAGCTGCTCGCGGATCGCGGCGGCGTGCGCGTGGCCCGTGACGACGTGGATGCGCTCGGCGGGGACGAGGTCGTTGAGCCGGTCCCACGTCTGCTGGATCAGCGATCGTCCCGAGCCGTCGAGGTCGAGCAGGAACTTGGGGCGGGACGCCCGCGACAGCGGCCACAGCCGGGTGCCGGCACCGCCGGCGGGGATCACGGCGTGGAAGGAGTCGAGGGGAGTGGCCACGGGCCTCAGCCTAGCGGCGCGTCGGCCTCGTCGAGGGGCGTCGTCGGGGTCTTCGGCCCCAGCGACTTGGTGCGGGCGTCGAGGGCGACGACGGCGCTGATCGCGTTGTGGTCGGACACGACCGGGGTCGTGTAGCGGCCGTTGGTGATGCGCACCAGCTGCTTCCACGAGTCGACCTCGAAGTCGGGGGTGACCCAGATGTGGTCGATGTGGGCGCCGGAGTCGAGCACCTCGGTGCTGAACGTGTGGCCCGTGTTGATGCCGGCGTTCTGGACGTCGTCCGTCAGCAGCTCGGAGTTCGTCAGGCCCTCGCCGCGCATGCGGTCGCCGGGGGTGTCCTGGTCGCGGTGCGGGCCGGAGTTGAAGTCGCCCGCGTAGATCATGGGCGTGCCGGTCGTGTTGATCGAGCGCATCGTTGCGAGCATGCGGTCGATCTCGCGGGTGCGACGGGCGTTGGCGTCCTTGCCCTTGCCGTTGTCGAGGTGCACGTCGACGTAGTAGAACGTCCGGCGCGACTCCTTGACGCGGAACTTCGCCCACGTCGTGTCGCGACCGTCGCCGATGGCGAAGCTGCCGCCGCCGAGCTGCTCGAACAGCGCGGGGCGGAAGAAGATGTACCGGGCCTTCGCGCCGCCCGCGGCCCGCTCGAAGCCGCGGTCGCCACCGCTGAAGATCGCGTTGGTGACGGCCCCGACGCGGATGCCGCCGGACTCCTGCAGGCCGAAGATGTCGACCTCGTTGTCGTTGAGGAACTGCGCCATGATGCGGGCGCGCCCCTCGTACCCCTTGCACTTCTCGGAGCACACGTTCCAGGTGGCGACCTTGAACGCGGTCTGGCGGACCGCGGTGCGGAACGCGACGGGAGCCGAGTACACGCCGACCTGCTCGCCGTTGACGGGCCGCACCTTGACCCAGTACTTCGTGTCGGGGCGCAGGCCCTTGCCGACGAACTCGCTGGCCACCCCGACCGTGCGGGCCGCGCGGGCGTCCTGCGTGAAGCCCTCGTCGCGGGCCACCGCGACGTCGAACTGGCGGGCGTTGGGCACGTCGGCCCAGTCGGCCTGGAAGCCGTTGGCGGTCGATCGGAGGACGTCGAGTCCCTGCACGTCGCCCGGGCGGAGCGTGAAGCGACCCGTGCGGGACGACCGCACCTCGTCCTCGCGGACGGCGTCGACGCGGTAGTAGCGGTCGATGCCGGGGGTCGTGGCCGCCAGGTCGTCGAGCGTCACGCTCGTGCCGCGGGCCGGGACCGTCGTGCTGGTGGCGGCCGTCAGGGACCGGTCGTCGCCGACCCTGACGACGTACCGGTCGACGTCGTCGTGGCCGGTCCAGTCGAGCTCGACGCTCGTCGGTGAGAGGGGCGTCGCCGAGACCCGGCTCGGGGCGCCGAGCGGATCGGGCTCGGCATAGGTCGTCGCGAGCCCGCCGGCCAGCAGCGCGACCAGCACGAGGCTCACCGCGACGATCAGCAGGCGGCGCCGGTCGCGCCGGCGCCGGCGGCCCGCCAGGCGTCGCGAGACGGCCGGTGCGGCCGTGGGCTCCGCTCGCCGGCGCGGGGGTGCGATCTTCCTACGGGTGGCGACGGCAGTGCTCCAGGGACGGACGGGCGGGACAGGGGGATCCTACGGGGCGGCGCGGAACCGGCCCGCGCCGCCGAGTGCGCTCAGGCGCCGATGCGCAGGTCGACGACGACGGGGCTGTGGTCGGACGGGATCGGCTGGACCATGCGTCCCTTGGCGTCCAGGAGCGCGAAGTTGTACCAGCCGTCGACGCGCACGCGCCACGGGTCGACCCAGACCTTGTCGATGTGGTCGCCCCACTTGTAGCTGATGACGGGCGTGGACCGGAAGGCGTTGTAGCTGTTCATGTGCTGACGCGACACGTTGCGGGCCAGGTCGTACGCGTCGTAGAGCTTGCGGGCGTTCATGACCGGGCGGGGCGAGTCGCTCGTCTTGGTCTGCTTGTGCGAGTTGAAGTCGCCGGCGTAGACGACCGGGAGCCGCTGCGGGTTGGCCTGCTTGAGCACCGCGATGAGCTCGTTCATCTCGGTGCGCCGGTTGTCGGTCGAGGCCTTGGTCTGACCCGTGACGGTGTGGACGTCGACCATCATGAACGTGCGTCCGGTCGACCGCTCGACGAGCTGGGCCCACACGGCGTAGCGGCAGCCACCCGAGTGACGACCCAGGAACACGACGCCGGTGGGGCGGTCGGTCTCGGACGTCAGGCGGCACTTGCCACCCGTGGGCTGGAACGTCGCGGACGGCTTGAGGCCGGGGGCGACGTCGAAGCGCGCGGTCTTGTAGAACAGCCGCTTGGCGCTGTAGCTGATCGCCTCGGTGTAGCCGGGAGGAGCGATCGACAGCTTGCCGGCCTCCTGCATCGCGACGACGTCGGCGCCCGACGAGCCGACCCGCTCGAGCGCGCCGAGCTGGCGCGAGGCCGCCCAGCTGTTGCTGGTCGTGCCGAGGACGTCGCACACGTCGCTGCAGACGTTGTAGGTCATGACGCGCACGGGCAGCAGCCCCTGCGCGGGGCCGGGCCGCAGGATCGTGGTGCGACCCACCACGGTCGACTTCGAGCCGCGCTTCTTGCCGTTGACGCCGCGGACCTGGAAGAAGTAGTCCTTGCCGCGGGTCAGCTTGCGGATCGTGGTCTTGCTCGACTTCTGCTTGTAGACCTTGGCCTTCTTCATCGAGGAGTACCGCGACACGAAGATCTCGTACTTCTGCGCCCGGCGGGCGTCGGGCCAGTCCAGCGACAGGCTCGTCTTGTTGGTGCGGCGGTCGTAGTCGGCCTTGACGAACGAGACGAGGCCGACCTTGCTGGGCTTCTTGGAGGCTGCCGAGGCGGGCTGGGCCTGGAGCCCCGCGACGACGAGGAAGCCGACGAGGGCGGCGGCGAGCGTTCTGCGCATGGATGAACCTTCGGGGAGTCGTGTCAGCTGATTGCGCGGTGCGTGCGCACCACGGCGTCAAGCGGCCCGAGAGGACCAACCATCGCAACAGGATAGGCGAGAATCCGTCACACGAGAAGAACGGGCCTGCCACGCGTACGCTCGTGCCGTGGAGATACTGGCCGAGGTCGTCCGTTCGGGGCTCGTCGAGAGCAGGCACCGGGGGGTGGCCGTGCGGGTCGATCCCGCGGGTGAGGTCGTCTGGTCGCTGGGCGACCCGGGCACCGTGATCTTCCCGCGGTCGGCCAACAAGCCGCTGCAGGCGATGGGGATGCTGCGGGCGGGGCTGCCGCTCGACGGGCGTCTGCTGGCGCTGGCGTCGGCGAGCCACTCCGGCGAGCCGTTCCACCTCGCGGCGGTCCGCGAGATCCTCGCGCTGGCGGGCCTGGACGAGTCGGCGCTGCAGACGCCGCCGTCCTATCCGCTCGACCCCCACGTGCACGCCGACCACCTGCGTGCCGGTGGCGTCCGCGAGCCGATCTGCATGGACTGCTCGGGCAAGCACGCCGCGATGCTCCTGACGTGCGTCGTCAACGACTGGGACGTCACGACGTACCTCGAGCCCGACCACCCGCTGCAGCGCGTCGTGACCGAGACGTTCACCGACCTGACCGACGGCCCCCCGGCCGTCGTGGGCGTCGACGGCTGCGGCGCCCCGCTGCTCGCGACGCCGCTGCAGCAGCTCGCCCGGGCGATCGGCCGCGTCGTGCAGCAGCCGGCCGGGTCGGCGGGTGCCCGCCTGACGGGCGCGATGCGCGAGCACCCCGAGTACGTCAGCGGCAGGGGGCGGGCCGAGCGGGCGTTGATGCGTGCGATCCCTGGGCTCGTCGCCAAGTCGGGGGCCGAGAGCGTCTTCGTCGTGGCGCTCGACGACGGATCGGCGTTCGCCGTCAAGATCGAGGACGGTGCCGAGCGCCCGCTGTACGCGGTCATGGCGCGCATGCTCGAGCTGGCGGGTGTGGAGGCCCCGATCCTGCACGAGCGGCCCGTCGTCCTGGGGGGCGGCAAGCAGGTCGGAGAGCTCCGCACAGCCTTCTGACCTGCGGCGATGCCCGCCTGTGACCCATGTCGCAAGCAGTTCTGCTTGCACTTGCTAACTTTTGCAAGCACGATGGAGACATGGCCAAGCTGAGCATGCACAGGACCGTCGAAGGACTCGGCGAATACTTGCGCGAGCAGCGGGGCCAGGCGCAGATGTCGCTTCGCCAGCTCTCCGAGCTGACGGACGTGTCGAATCCGTACCTCAGCCAGATCGAGCGCGGACTGCGTCGTCCGTCGGCAGAGGTCCTGCAGCAGATCGCGAAGGCGCTCAGGATCTCCGCCGAGTCGCTCTACGTGCGCGCCGGCATCCTCGATGCCGACGAGCACGGGGCCCGCATGGTCGAGGACGCCATCGCCCTCGACCCGCGGCTCACCGAGCGTCAGAAGAGCGCGTTGCTCGACATCTACCGCTCCTTCGTCGGCATCGACGAAGCCACCGACAGCGAGCTGGTCACGACCGTGACCGCTGCCAACCACCCGGGCGCGTCCCCTCAGGAGACCGCACCCAGCGAGGAGAACGCATGACCATCACCGACACCATCACGACCCAGGTCAAGGCCATCGTCGACGACGTGCGCGGCCTGCCCGGCACGATCCGCAAGATCGACGTCGCCGACCTGCAGAAGCAGGCCCAGGACTTCGCGCAGGTCGCCCTCGGCACCGCCACGAGCACCTACGCCGATCTGTCGAAGAAGAGCGAGGACCTCGTCTCCAAGGCCAAGGGCATGACGGTCGACGACCTCCGCAAGTCCGCCGACGACCTGCTCGACAAGGCCGAGGACAGCGTCGAGGACGTCGTCGAGGACGTCACGCAGCAGGCCAAGGGCATCGTCGCCGACGCCCAGAAGATCGCCTTCGACTACGTCTCGGTCGCCAAGGCGCAGGTCACGAAGGTCACGTCGAAGGCCCCCACGACGGCTCGCAAGGCCGCCGAGAAGGTCGACACGACGGTCAAGAAGACCCCCGAGCCCGCCAAGCGCGCCACGGCCAAGAAGGCTCCCGCGAAGAAGGCCCCGGCCGCCAAGAAGGCGCCCGCGAAGAAGGCTCCGGCCAAGAAGGCCGGCGCCGCCGCCAGCACGACGACGGCCGCCGCGAAGAAGGCTCCTGCCAAGACGGCCACGGCTGCCAAGAAGGCTCCGGCCAAGACGGCCACGGCTGCCAAGAAGGCTCCCGCCAAGACCGCGACGGCTGCCAAGAAGGCCCCGGCCAAGACGGCCACGACTGCCAAGAAGGCCGCCTCGAGCGCGTCCGACACCGCTGCGAAGGCCACGCCGAGCACGTCGACGTCGTCCGACAACGCCTGATCACGACCGCACCACCCGCGAGGCGGGCTCCCTTCGGGGGCCCGCCTCGCGGCGTCCCGGTAGCCTTCGGTCATGTTCGAGTTCCAGAGCACGCTGATGATGGTGGTGTCGATCGCGCTGTTCGTCGCGAAGGGCTTCGCGCTGGTCGACTGCGTGTCGCGGCGTCCATCGCAGCTCGAGTCGCTCGACACGCTGCCCAAGCAGACGTGGCTGATCATCCTCGCGGTCTCCGTCGTCGCGCACCTCGTCTTCTGGTACCCGCTCAGCATCCTGAACCTCGTCGGCACGGTGGCCGCGCTGGTGTACCTGGCGCAGGTCAGGGGCTCGATCAGCCGCTGAATCGCTTTCGGGGCGCGTTGTCGCGTACGGTCGTGAGGTTGTCCAAATCATCCGCACGACCGAATGATCGGGGGATCTCCGTGAGTCAGCAGACTCCCACCTGGCGCGAGCGCATCGATCCAGTGGTGTTCTACGTGACCGGCGCCATCGCCATCGCCTTCGTCGTCTGGGGCCTCGTCAGCACGCCGAGCCTCGGCACGGCGTCGACCAACGCCCAGGACTGGGTGATCACCAACACCGGGTGGTTCTTCGTCCTGACGTCGACGTTCTTCGTCATCTTCGTCATCTGGCTGGCCGCCAGCAAGTACGGCCGCATCCCGCTCGGCGACGACGGCGAGAAGCCCGAGTTCAACACCGTCTCGTGGATCGCGATGATGTTCAGCGCCGGCATGGGCATCGGCCTGATGTTCTACGGCGTCGCCGAGCCGCTGTCGCACTTCGTGACGCCGCCGCCTGGCACGTCCGAGGCCCAGTCGGACGAGGCGTTCCAGACCGCGATGGCGACCACGATGTTCCACTGGGCGCTGCACCCGTGGGCGATCTACGCCGTCGTCGGCATCGCGATCGCGTACGGCACGTTCCGCAAGGGCCGCTCGCAGCTCATCTCGTCGGCGTTCCGGCCCCTCATCGGCGCCAAGGCCGACGGGCCCGTCGGACGCGTCATCGACATCCTCGCGATCTTCGCGACCCTGTTCGGCTCGGCCGCCTCGCTGGGGCTCGGCGCCCTGCAGATCGGCGGCGGCCTGAAGTACAACGGCTGGGTCGACCAGCCGGGCAAGGTCGTCCTCGTGGCGATCATCGTCGTCCTGACGATCGCGTTCATCTTCTCGGCGGTCTCGGGCGTCGCGAAGGGCATCCAGTGGCTCTCCAACACCAACATGGTGCTGGCACTGACGCTGGCGGCGTTCGTGTTCGTCGCGGGCCCGACGCTGCTGATCCTCAACCTGCTGCCGACCGCGCTGGGCGACTACGCCTCCCAGATGACCGAGATGGCCTCGCGCACCGCCGCCAGCGGCGACGACGAGATGAAGTCGTGGCTCGCCGACTGGACGATCTTCTACTGGGCCTGGTGGGTCAGCTGGACGCCCTTCGTCGGCATGTTCATCGCGCGCATCAGCCGCGGTCGCACGATCCGCCAGTTCGTCACGGGCGTCCTGATCGTGCCGTCGCTGGTCAGCCTCGTCTGGTTCGCCGTCTTCGGCGGGACCGCGATCGACATCCAGCGCCGGACGGGCGACCTCGTCGACGCCGCCGGGTCCGTCGACAGCGACTCCGCGCTGTTCCAGATGCTCGACCAGCTGCCGATCGCCTCGGTCACGACGGTGCTCGTCATGGTGCTCGTCGGCATCTTCTTCGTGTCGGGCGCCGACGCGGCCTCGATCGTCATGGGCACCCTGAGCGAGAAGGGGTCGACCGAGCCCTCCAAGCGCTCGGTCGTGTTCTGGGGCACCGTGATGGGCGGTGTCGCGGCGATCATGCTGATCATCGGCGGCAACGACGCGCTGGCCGGCCTGCAGAAGATCACGATCGTCGCGGCCGTCCCGTTCGTGCTCGTCATGGCGGCGCTGTGCGTCTCGCTCTACAAGGACCTGCAGACCGACCCGATGGTCGTCCGCGACCGTCTGGGTCAGGAGATGGTCGAGGACGCCGTGCTGACGGGCGTCGAGGAGCACGACGGCGAGTTCGTCCTGGTCGTCGAGGCGGCCGAGCCGTCGCCGTCCGGGTCGGACGCGCCGCGCACCACGGACGACCGGGGCTGACCCCGCCCCGCCCGGTCCCCGTCAGCGGGGCCGGGCGGGGTGCAGCCAGCGGGTGACGATGCGCAGCAGGTTGCCGAGCTCGGTGTCGGTGTCGACCTCGGGGTGGGTGTCACGCAGGGCGCGGTGCGCCGTGACGAGGCCCGCAAGCCACCGGGTGACGTCCGGGACGTGCAGCTCGGTGTCGATGTGGCGGTCCGCGACGGCCTCGTGGGCGTAACCGGCCAGGCGTCCCTCGGCGGCGGCGTCGAGCGGCAGCGCGGGGTCGGTGGCGAGCTGCTCGACGAGCTCGAGCAGTCGGTCCCAGGCGGATTCCATGGGTCGAGCCTAGTGCCCCGAGGGCTAGAACATGTGTTCGATCGGGCGTACGATCGTCCGGTGACCGACTACTACCAGGGTTCGCTCCTCGACACGGGGCAGGCGCCCGCCATCGCACCGCTCGAGCCGCGTCGGACGGTGCTCGGCGACGGGGCGTGGGTCGACGTCCAGCCCGGGTGGGTCAGCGGCTCCGACGACCTGTTCCTGCGGCTGCAGTCCGACGTCGCGTGGCATGCCGAACGGCGCGAGATGTACGACCGGGTCGTCGACGTCCCGCGGCTGCTGTGCCACTTCGGGGTGGCCGACCCGCTGCCCGATCCGCTGCTCGTCGAGGCGCGCGAGCGTCTGGGCGACCACTACGAGGCCGAGCTGGGCGAGCGGTTCGCGACGGCGGGGCTGTGCCTGTACCGCGACGGGCGCGACAGCGTCGCCTGGCACGGCGACCGCATCGGCCGTGGTCGCAGCGCCGACACGATGGTCGCGATCGTGTCGCTCGGCGCGGCGCGCCGGCTGTCGCTGCGCCCGCGGGGCGGCGGACCTCAGA
Source organism: Aeromicrobium sp. Root472D3 (assembly GCF_001426485.1). Lineage (GTDB taxonomy): Bacteria > Actinomycetota > Actinomycetes > Propionibacteriales > Nocardioidaceae > Aeromicrobium. Next base: position 43,120 of record NZ_LMET01000003.1, read on the forward strand.
CCGGCTTCGCGCTCGGCCACGGCGACCTCGTCGTGATGGGCGGCTCGTGCCAGCGCACCTGGGACCACGCGATCCTCAAGACCACCCGCCCCGTCGGCCCCCGCATCAGCATCCAGTTCCGCCCCCGCGGCGTCCTCTGACCCCTGGGCGGTGGGGTGGGGACCTGTCCCGCGCGCGGGCGGTGGCCTGGCGACCTGTCCCGACGTCAGACACGTCGCCACGTCACCGATCCACAGGTCGCCCACGGAGTCCTGCCCGTCCACAGGCGGACGCGATCGGGTTCCGGGGGAGGCGGCGGACGTCGTCCGATGGACTCATGCCACCGGCTGCCGTGATCCCCGACGAGCTGCGACAACGGCCCTTCCACGTCCGCGAGGCTCGGGCTCTCGGGGTGAGCGAGCGTCGTCTGCGCGGCAAGAGCTGGACGTCGCTGTTCCCGCGGGTCTGGGTGCACGTCGAGCACGTCATGACCGACCTCGACTGGATCGCTGCGGCAGCGCTGGCCATGCCGCCGCGGGCGCAGCTGAGCCACCTGACACGGCTCCAGCACCTGGGGCTGGCGATGGGCGGGACGAGACCGTTCCACTTCGTGGTGTCCGGCGACCTGCACATCGACCTGGCCGACATCTTCCTCCATCGCACGGCCGTCCTTCCTCCCCTGGACGACGTGGGCGTGACCCCGGCAGCAGCCTTCGTGCAGCTCTGCGCCACCGCGCGGATGATCGACGCCATCACGGCCGGCGACTGGTTGCTCGGCAACCGGCACATGACCGCGGTCGAGGTCGCCGAGCTCGCAGCCCGTGAACCATGGCGCCCCGGGGCGCACCAGGCGCGTCGCGTCCTGCCGTTCCTCGACGGCGGCTCCCGGTCCTTCAAGGAGTCCGAGACGCGTGCGGTGCTGGTCTTCGCCGGTCTGCCGGTGCCGGAGGTCAACCGCGACGTGCGGGACGCCGCGGGCGCGTTCCTGGGCCGGGGCGATCTCGTCTACCTGCTGTGGAAGCTCCTGATCGAGTACGAAGGACGACAGCACCTGCGCGACGTCGCCCAGTGGAACGTCGACATCGACCGGTACCAGGGCTTCCGCGACGACGGATGGCGCTACGTGCAGGTCACGAACGAGAAGCTCGCCAGGCCGATGAAGCTCGTCTCGGAGGTCTACCGCCAGCTGGTCCGGTGCGGGTACTCCGGGCCCGCGCCGGTCTTCGGGCAGCGGTGGTCCTCGCTGTTCGTCCCCATCTCAGCCGCCCACCCCACAACGCGGTGAGCCTGCGACCTGTCCCGAACGGGGACACGTCGCAGGCTCACCCTCCCGACCCGGAACAGGTCGCTAGCTCACCGCCAGGGGTTACTTCTTGCCGCGGTTGGCGCGGTTGCGCTCGGTGGCGTCGAGGATGATCTTGCGGATGCGGACGGACGCCGGGGTGACCTCGACGCACTCGTCCTCGCGGCAGAACTCCAGCGACTGCTCGAGCGACAGCTTGCGCGGCGGCACGAGCTTCTCGAACTCGTCGGCATTCGAGCGGACGTTGGTCTGCTTCTTCTCGCGGACGATGTTGATGTCCATGTCGTCCGAGCGCGAGTTCTCGCCGACGATCATGCCCTCGTACACCTCGGTGGCAGGCTCGATGAACAGCGTGCCGCGCTCCTGGATGTTGGTCATGGCGTACGACGTCGCCGCACCGGCGCGGTCCGAGACGAGCGAGCCCGACGGACGGGTCGAGATCTCGCCGGCCCACGGCTCGTACTTCTCGAACGTCTGGTGCGCGATGCCGGTGCCGCGCGTGTCGGTCAGGAACTCGGTGCGGAAGCCGATCAGGCCACGCGCCGGGACGATGAACTCCATGCGCACCCAGCCGGTGCCGTGGTTGATCATCTGCTCCATGCGGCCACGACGGACGGCGAGCAGCTGCGTGATCGCGCCGAGGTACTCCTCGGGCGCGTCGATCGTCAGGCGCTCCATCGGCTCGTGGATCTTGCCGTCGACCTCCTGCGTCACGACCTGCGGCTTGCCGACCGTGAGCTCGTAGCCCTCGCGACGCATCTGCTCGACCAGGATGGCCAGCGCGAGCTCGCCACGGCCCTGGACCTCCCAGGCGTCGGGGCGCTCGGTCTCGACGACCTTGAGCGACACGTTGCCGATCAGCTCGCGGTCGAGGCGGTCCTTGACGAGGCGGGCGGTGACCTTGGTACCCTTCTCGCGTCCGGCCAGCGGCGACGTGTTGGTGCCGATCGTCATCGAGATGGCCGGCTGGTCGACCGTGATGAGCGGCAGCGCGACGGGGTTCTCGGGATCGGCCAGCGTCTCGCCGATCGTGATGTCGGGGATGCCCGCGATGGCGACGATGTCGCCGGGGCCCGCGCTCTCGCCGGGCACGCGCTCGAGCTCCTCGGTGACGAGCAGCTCGGTGATCTTGACCTTCTCGACCGTGCCGTCGTGCTTCATCCACGCGACCTGCGAGCCCTTCTTGAGGGTGCCCTGGAAGACGCGGACGAGCGCCAGGCGGCCGAGGAACGGCGACGCGTCGAGGTTCGTGACGTGCGCCTGCAGCGGTGCGTCCTCGATGTACTCGGGGGCCGGGACGGCGTCCATGATGGTCTGGAACAGCGGGATCAGGTTCTCGCTGTCGGGCAGTCCGCCGTCCTCGGGCTTGTTGAGCGAGGCGCGGCCGGCGCGGGCCGAGGCGTAGACGACGGGGAAGTCGAGCGCGTCCTCGCTGGCGCCGTCCTCGAGCAGGTCGAGGAACAGCTCGTACGTCTCGTCGACGACCTCGGCGATGCGCGAGTCGGGACGGTCGACCTTGTTGACGACCAGGACGACCGGCATCTTGGCGGCGAGCGCCTTGCGCAGCACGAAGCGGGTCTGGGGCAGGGGGCCCTCGGAGGCATCGACCAGCAGGATGACCGCATCGACCATCGACAGGCCGCGCTCGACCTCGCCACCGAAGTCGGCGTGTCCGGGGGTGTCGATGATGTTGATCGTGACACCGCCCTCGGGCGAGCCCGGTCCGTTGTAGCGGACGGCGGTGTTCTTCGCGAGGATCGTGATGCCCTTCTCGCGCTCGAGGTCGCCGGAGTCCATGGCGCGCTCGGTGAGCTGGTGGTGCTCGTCGAAGTGTCCCTGCTGCTGGAGCATGGCGTCGACCAGCGTGGTCTTGCCGTGGTCGACGTGGGCGACGATTGCGACGTTGCGCAGGTCGGAGCGAATGGGCATGCGAAAAAAGTCCTCAGCGTGGGGGAATGCTCTCGACAGACGGAGCCTTCCCATTCTAGGGGTGCGCCTTGCGCGGCGACGAATCGCGTAACGTCCCGTTCATTGCGGTGTGACAAAGATTTCGCTTGAGCAACAGTTGCGCCAGCGCTAGTATCTCCGGGTGAGCAGCCACGACCGGGTCTTCGACTCCCTCTACGGGTTCTTCTCCACGTGCGTGGCGACGGGTGACTCCGACACCGTCGACCACTTCATGGAGCTCGAGCTCTCGCTCAGCCAGGTCAAGGCGCTGTTCGTCCTGTCGCAGACGGACGAGCCGCTGCCGATCCACGTCCTGGCCGAGCGCATCCGCCTGTCCGTCGCCGCGACGGGCCGCGCGGTCGACCTGCTCGTGACGGCCGGTCTGGTCGGACGCCGCGAGAACCCGGCCGACCGACGCGTCAAGCACGTCACCATCACCCCTGCCGGCCGCGACGCGACCGACGCCCACATCGAGCTCAAGAAGGCCGCGATGCGCGCCCAGATCGCCCGGCTCGACCCCGCAGAGGCCGAACGCCTCCACGACGCCCTCGTCCCGCTGCTCGACCGCAGCCCCCTCGAACAGGAGCTCTCCGCATGACCTCAGCCCCACCCCCCGTCGTCGATCCCGACGACGACCGGATCACCCCCGACCTGCTCAAGATCGCGGGCGTCGTCGTCCTCGGCGCGATCATGTCGATCCTCGACGTCACGGTCGTCAACGTGGCCCTGCCGACGTTCCAGACCGAGCTGTCGAGCAACGGCGAGCCGCTGTCGTACTCGACCGTCGCGTGGACCGCGACGGCCTACATGCTGGCGCTGGCGGCCGTCATCCCCCTGACGGGGTGGGCGGCCGACCGCTTCGGCACCAAGCGCCTCTACATGACCGCGATCGGCCTGTTCACGCTCGGCTCGCTGCTGTGCGCGACGGCCTGGAACATCGAGGCCCTGATCGGCTTCCGCGTGCTGCAGGGCCTCGGCGGCGGCATGCTGATGCCGCTGGGCATGACGATCATGACCAAGGCGGCCGGCCCGCACCGCATGGGACGCCTCATGGCGATCCTGGGCGTGCCGATGCTCCTCGGCCCGATCCTGGGCCCGATCATCGGCGGCGTCCTGATCGACGCGGCGTCGTGGCACTGGGTCTTCCTGATCAACCTGCCGATCGGCATCGTCGGCCTGCTCTACGCCCAGCGCGTCCTGCCCAAGGACGCTCCGGAGCCCAGCGAGGCCCTCGACGTCGTCGGCATGATCCTGCTCTCGCCGGGCCTCGCGGCGCTGCTCTACGGCGTCTCCTCGATCCCCGAGGAGGGCACCGTCCTGGCGCTCAAGGTGCTGCTGCCCGCGATCGTCGGCGTGCTGCTGATCGCCGGCTTCGTCGTCTGGTCGTTCACGCCGAAGCACCCGCTGCTCGACCTGCGCCTGTTCGCCGACCGCAACCTGACGGTCTCGATCATCACGATGTTCCTGTTCGCCGCCGCGTTCTTCGGCGCCCTGCTGCTCGTGCCGACCTACTTCCAGCAGGTCGACGGCTACTCGGTCAAGAAGGCCGGCCTGCTGATCGCCGCCCAGGGCATCGGCGCGATGCTGACGATGCCGATCGCCGGCGCGCTGACCGACAAGATGCCGGTCGGGCGCATCGTCCCGTTCGGCTTCCTCGGCATCCTGATCGGCATGTTCGGGCTGACGCAGAGCACGGATCCCGGCACGTCCGACTGGAGCATCATGGGCTGGCTGTTCGTGACGGGCCTCGGCATGGGCGCGACGATGATGCCGCTGTTCACCTCGGCGCTCAAGACGCTCAAGGCCTCCGACGTGGCCCGCGGGTCGACGCTGCTCAACGTCACGCAGCAGGTCGCCAGCGCGACCGGCATCGCGACGATCTCGGTCGTCCTGACCAACGCCATGAAGAGCGGCTCGGTCATCGCCGGCTCGGAGAACCTGCCGGGCGTCGAGGGCGGGCTGACGCCGGCCCAGCTCGCGGCCAGCTCCAACACCGACCAGGGGCAGGGGCTGGTCGACGCGCTCGGCGTGCCCGCCAACGTCCTGGCGCAGGGCCTCCAGGACCTCGCCGACGCCTTCCAGTCGTCGTACTGGGTCGCGTTCTTCGTGCTGGTCGTGACGCTCGTGCCCGTGGCGTTCCTGCCCCGCAAGCGCGAGAAGTCGCACCTGCTCGACGCCGAGGACGGCACGACGCCGCCGATCATGATGCACTGACCGGTCCTCGACCGACGACGGCCCCGCCCGGGCACGACCCGGGCGGGGCCGTCGCACGTCCCGCGACCCTGTGGCCCACGCCACATAGGCTGGGCGCGTCGGGGTCGTCCGATCCCCGTCGAGGAGGTCCGATGTCGTCCACCCGAGCCAGCACCGTCGACGGGGTGCTGCAGCGCAGCGCCCGCCGGCACCCCGACCGGACGGCCCTGCTGTTCGCCGACCGCGTCTGGACGTACGCCGAGCTCGACGACGCGGTCAGCCGTGCCGCGCGGGTGCTGCTCGACCTCGGGCTGCGCCACGGCGACCGCGTGGCGACGTACGGACGCAACTCCGACGCGTACCTGCTGGCCTACCTGGGCTGCGCCCGCGCGGGGCTCGTCCACGTCCCGATCAACTACGCGCTGACGGGCGACGAGCTGGCCTACCTCGTCGACGACTCCGGCAGCCGCGCAGTGCTGGTCGACCCGCCGCTGCGGCCTGCGCTCGACGCCGCGGGCCTCGACGTCGCGATCGTCGTGCCGCTGCGCGACGCCGGCGGGTCGCTGCTCGACCTGGCGTCGACCGGCGAGGTGCCCGTGCTCGACGTCGAGGTCTCCGACTCCGACCTCGTGCAGCTGCTCTACACGTCCGGCACGACGTCGAGGCCCAAGGGCGCCATGATGACCCACCGCGCGCTGGTGCACGAGTACGTCTCGTCGGTCGTCGCGCTCGACCTGGCCGAGTCCGACGACCCGCTGCACCCCATGCCGCTGTACCACTCCGCGGGCATGCACGTGTTCCTGATGCCCTACCTGGCGGTCGGCGCGACCAACCACCTCATGGAGGCGCCCGACATCCCCGAGGTCCTGCGCCTGGTCGAGGAACGGTCGCTCAGGTCGGTGTTCCTGGCGCCGACCGTGTGGGTGCCGCTGTCGCAGCACCCCGACGTCGGCACCCGCGACTTGTCGAGCCTGCGCAAGGCCTTCTACGGCGCGTCGATCATGCCGCAGCCCGTGCTGCACCGGCTGCAGGAGGCGCTCCCGGACCTGGGGTTCTGGAACTGCTTCGGCCAGTCCGAGATCGGGCCGCTCGCGACGGTGCTGCGTCCCGAGGAGCACGCCGACCGCTCCGACTCGTGCGGGCGGTCCGTGCTGTTCGTCGAGGTCCGGGTCGTCGACGCCGACGGAGACGACGTGCCGGCGGGGGAGGCCGGCGAGGTCGTCTACCGCTCGCCGCAGCTCTGCGAGGGCTACTGGAACAAGCCCGACGAGACCGCCGAGGCGTTCCGCGACGGCTGGTTCCACTCCGGCGACCTGGTGCGCGTCGACGCGCAGGGCTACCTGACGGTCGTCGACCGCATCAAGGACGTCATCAACACCGGGGGCGTGCTGGTGGCGTCGCGCGAGGTCGAGGACGCGCTCTACACGCACCCCGCCGTGGCCGAGGTCGCCGTGATCGGCACGCCGGACGACCGCTGGATCGAGGCCGTCACGGCGGTCGTGGTGACCACGGCGCCCGTCACGCCCGACGAGCTGATCGCCCACGCGCGGCAGAGCCTGGCCGGCTTCAAGGTGCCCAAGCACGTCCACCTCGTCGACGAGCTGCCGCGCAACCAGTCGGGCAAGCTGCTCAAGCGCGTGCTGCGCGACGGGCTCGATCGATGACGGGCCCGGGGCCCTGGTTCCTCGAGGACTTCGAGGTCGGCCAGGTGCTCACGACACAGGCCCGCACCGTCACGGAGGCCGACGTCGTGGGGTTCGCGGCGTCGACGTGGGACACCAACGAGGTGCACACCGATGCGGTCGCGGCCGCCGACGGACGGTTCGGCGAGCGCATCGCGCACGGCCTGCTCGGGATGTCGTACGCGATGGGGCTCGTGTCGCGGCTCGGCGTGTTCGAGGGCAGCTCGGTCGCGCTGCTCGGGGTGGAGAACTGGCGCTTCGTCGCACCCGTCCGGATCGGCGACACGATCACGTGCCGGCTCGAGATCGTCGGCGTGCGACGCACCAGCGCGGGCGACACGGGGGTCGTCGACCGCCTGTTCACGCTGGTCGACCAGCGCGGCGGGATCGTCCAGCAGGGACGGATCCCGCTGATGGTGAGGGCCCGCGACCGGACGTGAGGCTCAGCTCTCGCGGTGCACCTTGTGCTGGGCCGCCTGCGCGAGCGGCTTGATGACCATCAGGTCGACGTTGACGTGGTGCGGCCGCGTGGCGACCCACACGATCGCGTCGGCGACGTCCTCGGCCACGAGCGGCTCGCGGACGCCGGCGTAGATCGCGTCGGCGCGGGCCTCGTCGCCCCCGAAGCGGTTGAGCGAGAACTCGTCGGTCCGCACCATGCCGGGGGCGATCTCGGTGACGCGGACGGGCTGGCCGTTGAGCTCGAGGCGCAGCGTCTCGGTCATCGCCGTCACGCCGTGCTTCGCGGCGGTGTAGCCGCCACCGCCCTCGTACGTGATGTGGCCCGCCGTCGAGCCGAGGTTCACGAGCGTCCCGGCCCCGCTCGCCACGAGGGCCGGCAGCAGCGCCCTGGTCACCAGGAGCGTGCCGATGACGTTGACCTCGAACATGCGGCGCCAGTCGTCCGCGTCGGCGGCCGACACGGGATCGACGCCGAGCGCCCCGCCCGCGTTGTTGAGCAGCAGGTCGAGGGACGGGCCGACGGCATCGGCGAGCGCCGCGACCTGCGTCTCGTCCGTCACGTCGCACGTCACGGCGGTGCCGCCGATCTCGGCGGCGAGCGTCTCGATGCGATCGGTGCGGCGGGCCACGCAGAACACGTGGAACCCCTGGTGGGCGAGGGCGCGGGCGGTGGCGGCACCGATGCCGCTGCTGGCTCCGGTCACGACGGCGGTGGGCATGGGCCCATCGTGTCAGACCACTGCGGGTGCACGCTGACGCGCAGGTGGGACGATGGAGTCGAAAGGTGGGTGCCCATGCTCCGGCGAATCGCGATGCTGTCCGCGCACACGTCTCCGCTGGAGCAGCCGGGCGACGGCGACGCCGGTGGCATGAACGTGTACGTGCTCGAGCTGTCCCGCCAGCTCGCCGCCCGCGGCATCGAGGTCGAGATCTTCACCCGTGCGACGTCCCGCCACCAGCCGGCCGTGCACGATGCCGAGCCGGGCATCCGGGTGCACCACGTCGCCGCGGGCCCCTTCGAGGGGCTCGAGAAGAACGACCTGCCGTCGCAGCTGTGCTCGTTCGTCCGTGACGTGCTGCGCGCCGAGGTCGAGCGCGAGCCGGGTCACTTCGACCTCGTCCACTCGCACTACTGGCTGTCGGGCCAGGTCGGGACGGTCGCGCGCGAGCGGTGGGACGTCCCGCTGGTGCACACGATGCACACGATGGCCAAGGTCAAGAACGCGATGCTGGCCGAGGGCGACGCCGCCGAGCCGATCGGCCGCATCTACGGCGAGGAGGAGATCGTCCGTCTCGCCGACCGCCTGATCGCCAACACGGCCGAGGAGCGCCGTGAGCTGGTCGAGCTCTACGGCGCGTCGCCCGAGCGGGTCGCGGTCGTCCACCCGGGCGTCGACCTCGAGGTGTTCACGCCGGGACGCCAGGACGAGGCCCGGCGTCGGCTGGGCATCGCCCCCGATGCGGCCCTCCTGCTCTTCGCCGGGCGGATCCAGCCGCTCAAGGCCCCGGACGTCGTCCTGCGCGCGGCCGCCGAGATGCTCCGCTCCGACCCCGCCCTGCGATCGCGCCTCGTCGTCGCGGTCGTCGGCGGGGCGTCGGGCTCGGGCCTCGACCAGCCCACGTCCCTGTCCGACCTCGGCGTCGAGCTCGGCATCGACGACGTCGTCCGCTTCGTGCCGACCGTGGCGCAGCGCGAGCTCGCCGACTGGTACTCGGCGGCGTCCGTCGTCTGCGTGCCGTCGCACAACGAGTCGTTCGGGCTCGTCGCGATCGAGGCGCAGGCCTGCGGCACGCCCGTCGTCGCGGCGCGCGTCGGCGGCCTGTCGACGTCGGTGTCCGACGGCGTCACGGGCGTGCTGATCGACGGCCACGACCCCGTCGACTACGCCGCCGCGATCCACCACCTGCTGACCGACCCCGACGCCCGCGAGGCGATGAGCCACAAGGCCGTCCGCCACGCCGAGGGCTTCGGGTGGGACGTCACCGCCGACCGCACGCTCGGCGTCTACGCCGAGGCCGTCACCGCCCGCCAGGAGGCATCCGCATGACCGACACGACCGCAGACGACGTCCGGCGCACGATCATCGACACGCTAGAGGCGGCGTCGCTGGCCTACACCGAGCACCAGACCGGCACGTTCGAGGTGACCCTGCCGGGCGAGCGCAAGCTGCAGACGACGTGCCGGCTCGACATCGGCCGACACGCCCTCGGCGTCCACGCCTTCGTCGCCCGCAACCCCGACGAGAACCACCAGGTCGTCTACCGCTGGCTGCTCGAGCGCAACCTCAAGATGTTCGGCGTCGCCTTCGCGGTCGACTCCGCCGGCGACATCTACCTCGACGGGCGGGTGCCCCTGGGGTCGGTGACCCCCGACGAGCTCGACCGCATCCTCGGCTCGGTGCTCACCTACGCCGACGAGTCGTTCAACACGATCCTCGAGCTGGGCTTCGCCACGTCGATCCGCAAGGAGTGGCAGTGGCGCGAGTCGCGCGGCGAGTCGACCCGCAACCTCGACGCCTTCAAGCACCTCCGTCCGTGACCGACCGGCGCGGGCCACCAGGTCTCGCGTAGCGTTCTCGGGGTGAAGGTCATCGTGTTCGCCGACGTGACGGATCCGTGGGCCTACATCGGCTCGACCCGCTTCGAGCGGGCCGCGGCGATGTTCTCGATCCTGACGGGCGAGCCGATCGAGCTGACCTACCGTGCCCTGCTGCTCGAGCCCGACGAGCCGAGCGACGGCCGGCTGCTGGTCGAGGCGCTCGACGAGCGCCTGGGCGGACGCGACCAGGTCGAGCTCGTGAACGCCCAGGTCACGGCCGCGGCCCGCATCACGGGCATCGACCTCAACTTCGACGAGGCCGTGCAGGCCAACTCGTTCGACGCGTGGCGGCTGCTCACGTGGGCCGACGAGTCCGGGCCCGGCTTCCAGCGCGACCTGCTGCACCAGCTGTGGCGCGCGCACTTCCTCGAGGGCGCCGACATCGGCGACCCGTTCACGCTCGCGACCCGCGCCGCGCTCGTCGGGCTCGAGCTCGAGACGGCCGAGGCGCTGCTCGCCAGCACCGAGTACGCCGACGAGGTGCGGACGCAGGACGAGGTCGGCACGTCGCTCGAGGTGGCGCAGCTGCCGTACGTCGCGATCGAGCAACGGTGGACGCTCGTGGGCATCCAGTCGCAGAACGACTACGTGCAGGCCCTCCACCAGATCTACACCGAGTGGAAGGCCGAGCAGCCCTCCGAGGAGTGAGCGATAGGCTCGTGCCATGAGCACCCTGATCCTCCTGCGCCACGGCCACAGCGAGTGGAACGCCAAGAACCTGTTCACGGGATGGGTCGACGTCGACCTCAACGAGCAGGGCGTCGACGAGGCTCACCGGGGCGCGACGATGCTCGCCGATGCCGATCTGCTGCCCGACGTCTCGCACACGTCGCTGCTGCGTCGCGCGATCCGCACGTCGCAGATCGTGCTCGACGGCATCGACCGCCACTGGATCCCCGTCAAGCGGTCGTGGCGGCTCAACGAGCGTCACTACGGCGCGCTGCAGGGCAAGGACAAGAAGGCCACCCTCGAGCAGTACGGCGAGGAGCAGTTCATGACCTGGCGCCGGTCGTACGACACGCCGCCGCCGGCGATCGCCGACGACGACGAGTTCAGCCAGGCCGCCGACCCCCGCTACGCCGCGCTGCCCGACGAGCTCCTGCCGCGCACCGAGGCCCTGGCCCAGGTGCTCGACCGCATGCTGCCCTACTGGTACGACGCGATCGTGCCCGACCTGCTCGACGACAAGGTCGTCCTCGTCACGGCGCACGGCAACTCGCTGCGCGCGCTCGTCAAGCACCTCGACGGCCTCGGCGAGGACGAGGTCGTGGGACTCAACATCCCCACGGGCATCCCGCTGGTGTACGAGCTCGACGCCGACCTGCGCCCGACCGTGAAGGGCGGCCAGTACCTCGACCCGTCGGCGGCCGAGGCCGCCATCGCCGCCGTCGCCAACCAGGGCCGCTGACCCGCTGAGGAGCGGGTTACGGCCCCTTGAGCAGTGAGTCGTCGTCCCATTGTCGTGGGGCTGTAGACGTCCGTGCTCAGCGGACGCGAACCGTGACGCGCGCGCTGGCGGCCATGACGCCCGGCTGGGCGGCGTATCGGACCGTGAAGGTGTGGCGGCCCTTCTTGAGGCGCGTCAGCCTCACCGTCGCGATGCCATTCGTGACCTTGACCGCACGCTTCACGGTCTTGCGTCCGTCGAGGATCGTCGCGGTGGCAGCACGTCTGGGCGTGACGCGGATCGTCAGCGTTGCTGCTCCCCGCTTGGTGGAGCGGCCCGTCAGCGACACGACCGGGCGGATCGGGGCGGGGGGCGACACGATCGGGCGTGCTCGCACCGCCGTGGGGAGCGACGTCGCCGCGGCGCAGTGAGGGAAGTACCCGTAGGCGTTGCCGGTGACACGCAGCGAGACCTGTCGTCCCGCGTCCGCGTCGGTGAGCAGATAGTCCGGCGAGGTCGCGCGGGGTAACTCGGTGCCGTCGCGGAGCCACTGGAAGGACAGCCTGAAGTACTCGCTCTCCACGCTCGGGACCCACGTGCCCTGGCGCCCCGTCAGCACTGATCCGACGACGGCGTCGCCTCCGACGGTCGGGACGGACAGGTTCTGTACCTTCACGACGATGACCCCGGCGTACTTCGTCACCGGGTAGGAGTAGTAACCCGGCTTGGTGCCGGTGAGCGTCGCGCGGATGGACCAGCCGAGATCTTCCGGGGTCGGGGTGTAGGTCCGCTGCGTGGCGCCGGGGATGGCCTCGTCGGTGTTGTCCTGGTTCGGCACGCTGCGGATCCACTGGTAGGCGACATCGACATCGGGGACGACGACGCCGCCATCGGTGACCCATGGGGCGGGATTCGCGTCCAGGGTGTGTCCCGGGTGGGGGAGACCGAGCACCGGGCTGTCTGGTGCGTACAAGGGGCGGTCGGCGTCGATCGGGCCGATCTGTGCAGTTGTCGTGGTCCGCTCGCCGAGCTCAGGGTGCGTCACGGTGACGCGGGCCGAGATCATGTGGCCCTCGTCCTCCGGCTGGATGTCGTAGGACGAGTACGAGGAAGACTCCAGGACCGTCGTGCCGTCACGCAGCCACGTGAACTTCGCCGCGTAGGGGCCCGGGCGCCACTCGCCTTGGTTGGCGCCGAGGCTCTCGCCGACCCGGGGCGTGCCCCAGATGTCCGGCGGCGACACGAGAATCCACTCGTCGGCCGCTTCCGCCTGTGCCGCCGGCACGACCGACGGCGCAAGGACGAGCCCCACCACCAGTGCGAGGAACGCGATGACGGGGACGGCGGACGAGCGTGGGTGAGACATGGGTCTCCGGAGAGTGTGGCAAGGGCAAGGGCGAGGGCTCACCCTATGTGTCCGGCGGTCCGCCTGTGTCGGGTTCCCGCTCACGGCCGGTCCCGTCCGATGATCGAGCCCACCGCTGACCCGCTGAGGAGGGGGTTACGGCCCCTCGAGGAGGAGCAGACCGACGCGGGGGAGGGCGACAACCCTCTCGTCGAGGGGCGGCAACCCCCTCGTCAGCTGTCGTACTTGTAGCCGAGGCCTCGGACCGTCGTCAGGGTGATGGGGTTGGTGGGGTCGGGCTCGATCTTGGCGCGCAGCCGCTTGACGTGGACGTCGAGCGTCTTGGTGTCGCCCACGTAGTCGGCGCCCCACACCCGGTCGATGAGCTGACCGCGGGTCAGCACGCGGCCGGGGTTGCGCAGGAAGTACTCGAGCAGCTCGAACTCCTTGAGCGGGAACTTGGTCTCCGACCCGTCGATCGTCACGAGGTGCCGGTCGACGTCCATCCGCACGCGGCCCGCCTCGAGCGACGCGTTGTCGTCGACCTCGTCGGTCGCGCCGCGGCGCAGCACGGCGCGGATGCGGGCCACCAGCTCGCGCGGCGAGTACGGCTTGGTGACGTAGTCGTCGGCGCCGAGCTCGAGGCCCACGACCTTGTCGACCTCGGTGTCCTTCGCGCTGACCATGATGATCGGCACCGACGACGTCTGGCGGATAGCCCGGCACACCTCGGTGCCCGACAGCCCCGGCAGCATCAGGTCGAGCAGGACGATGTCGGCGCCGCCGCGGTCGAACTCCGTCAAGGCGTCGGGGCCCGTCTCGGCGATCGCGACGTCGAACCCCTCCTTGCGCAGGACGTACGACAGCGCCTCGCTGTAGCTCGTCTCGTCCTCGACGACCAAGACCTTCGTCACGCGTGCTTCCCTTCGGTACGGCTGAGTGCCTCAGCGCTGCTGAGGTGGGTGGAGCGGTGGAGGCCGTCGATCTCGTCGGCCTCGTCGATCTCGTGCTGGTAGGCCGGCAGGACGAGCGTGAAGGACGAGCCGAGGCCCGGCTCGCTCCACACCTCGACGGTCCCGCCGTTGCTGGCCGCGACGTGCTTGACGATCGACAGGCCGAGGCCGGTGCCGCCGGTGGCGCGGGCCCGGGCGGGGTCGACGCGGTAGAAGCGCTCGAAGATGCGGTCGAGCTCGTCGCCGGGGATGCCGATGCCGTTGTCGGTGACGGTCAGGCGCACGTCGCCGTCGTCGAGCTGGGCCGTGACGGTGACGCGCGAGCCCTCGGGGCTGTAGGTCACGGCGTTCTCGACGAGGTTGCTGACGGCGGCGTGCAGCTGCGACCGGTCGCCGTGCACCTGCAGGTCGGGCTCGACGGACGTCGCGATCTCGATCTTCTTGTGCTCGGCCTCGGTCGCGGAGTGCTCGCACGCCTCGCCGACGAGCTCGCCGACCTTGATCGCGGTCGCGTCGTCGCTGAGGATGTCGTTCTGCAGGCGCGACAGGTCGATGATCTGCTGCACGAGGCGGGTCAGGCGCTCGCTCTCGAGGTGCATGCGGCTCGAGAAGCGCACGACGGCCTCGGGGTCGTCCTTGGCCTCGCCGACCGCCTCGGCCAGCAGGTTGAGGGCGCCGACGGGGGTCTTGAGCTCGTGGCTGACGTTGGCGACGAAGTCGCGGCGGATCGACTCGACGCGCTGCTCGCGCGTGCGGTCGTCGGCCAGCACGAGGATCAGGCGCGACGTCAGCGGCGCGACGCGTGCGTGGATGTACGACGTCGTGCCGCGCTTGGGCTGCAGCGAGATGTCGGCCTCGCGCACCTGGCCGTCGCGGCGCACCTGGCGCACCAGCGCCATGAGCTCGTCGGGCTCGAGGCGGTCGTCGTTGATGATGCCCATCGCGATCGCGGGGGCCGACGCCTTGACGACGGTGTCGCCGGAGTCGATCAGCACGGCCGAGGACGACAGCACCGACAGGACGAGCTCGGCGCCTGGGGGGACCACGGGTGTCGGCTGCTCGGCCACGGTGTGCTGCGTCCTCTCGCTGAATCTCCACAGGTACGTGACCATGGCGCCGATGACGGCGCCTATCGCTCCCGCGATCACGAGACCTGCGCTGATGTCCACACGATGATCGTAGGGGGCCGCAGCCGCTGCGGGCGTCCACGGAGGCCCGGGGCGACAGTGCTTTCGGCTGCCGTTCACGCCCCGTTCACCGGGGGTCGCCGTCCGTTCACCCCGTCTCCCTAGGGTGGGGGGCATGCGCGATCAGTATTACGAACAGCTCGACGCCATCGTCGACGACCTGGTGGACCTGACCGGAACCGTGCGCGGTGCGGTCGCCGATGCGACGAAGGCCCTGCTCGAGGCAGACGGCCAGATCGCGGAGTCCGTCATCGCCGGCGACCGGCTCATCGACGAGGCCACCGAGACCATCGAGGAGCGCACGCTGCTGCTCCTCGCGACGCAGCAGCCGGTCGCGACCGACCTGCGCCAGCTCGTCGCGACCCTGCGGATGCTCGCCGACCTGCAGCGCATGGGCGATCTCTCGGTGCACGTCGCCAAGATCGCGCGTCGCCGCATGCCCGAGTCGGCGGTGCCCCTCAACCTGCACCCGACGATCCTGTCGATGGCGTCCGTCGCCGACTCGATGATCGACTCCGCCTCGCGCATCGTGGCCAACCGCGACGTCGCGAAGGCGGCGCAGCTCGAGGCCGAGGACGACGAGATGGACCTGCTGCGCAAGGACCTCTTCCGCGCGCTGCTGGCCGACTCGTGGGACCACGGGGTCGAGCCGGCCGTCGACATCGCGCTGCTGGGCCGTTACTACGAGCGCATCGGCGACCACGCGGTCTCGATGGCCCGCCGCGTCGTCTACCTGGTCACGGGCCAGCTGACCTGAGCCCGGCGGCGTCCACCCCGCCGCGGCTCGACGACAAGACCCCCACTGCCTGCCGCAGTGGGGGTCTTGTCTGTGCTGGTCGTGCGGGTGCTGGGGACGGGTGGTCGTCCTACTCGGACGCCGAGCCGCCGCCGCTGACGGCGTTCGGCACCAGTCCGTCGCCGCCGGCGACGTCGTCGTACTCGGCCGCGTGGTCGGCGCGGGCCACGACGGGGGCGTTGACGACGAGCTCGGGGGAGTCGCTGAACGTGAACGTGACCTTGACGTAGTCGCCCGGCTCGGCGCCCTCGCCGACGACGAAGACGCTGTCGGGCGTCTCGCCGCCCAGCGTCGTCAGGAGCTTGGACGGCAGCGACAGCGGCGACTTGGGCTTGGTGACCGTCAGGGACTCGCCCTGCTCGTCGGTGACGCTGACCCCGGTGAGCGTCTGCTCGTCGTCGAGGTTGTTGACCAGGCCGGCCGACACGGTGGCGGACCCGTCGCGGTTGCCGACGAGCAGCGTGTTGTGCGACTCGACGTCGCCGCGCTCGTTGGCGCCGACGGCCGGCTGGTACACCTGGTTGGTCTGCGCGCCGAAGCTCGTACCGCAGGCCGTGAGGGTCAGGCCGGCGACGACGGTCAGGGAGACGGCGGTCAGACGGCGACGTCGTACGGAGCTCACCAGTGCACTCTTTCGTCGGGGGAGGGGGGTCGGTCGGAACGGGCCCACACGGCCCACCCCGATGGTATCGGAGGTCCGCCGTGTCGGTGCCTTTGACCTGCTGACACATCGTCTGCTATGGCGTCCATCCCCTGAAAGCGCAGGGTCCCGCGTGGGTTCCTCATGGTATTCTTGGAATCTACGAAGGGTGTTTTCTCTATGACTTTTACTGTCGGCGAAACCGTTGTGTATCCCAATCACGGCGCTGCAGTCATCGAGGACATCGAGACCCGGACGATCAAGGGCGAGGAGCGTGATTACCTCGTGCTGCGCATCGTCTCGCAGAACGACCTGGTCGTTCGCGTCCCCGCGTGCAACCTTGATCTGGTCGGAGTTCGCGACGTCGTCGACGAGGCAGGGCTCGAGCGTGTCTTCGGGGTCCTGCGGGCCGAGCACGTCGAGGAGCCGACCAACTGGTCGCGCCGCTACAAGGCGAACCTCGAGAAGCTGCACTCCGGTGATGTCCTGAAGGTCGCCGAGGTCGTGCGCGACCTGTGGCGCCGCGATCACGAGCGCGGCCTGTCCGCCGGTGAGAAGCGCATGCTGGCCAAGGCCCGTCAGATCCTGGTCTCCGAGCTCGCGCTCGCCGAGAAGACCAACGAGGACAAGGCCGAGACCCGTCTCGACGAGGTCCTCGCATCCTGAGCTGAGCCGCCGCAGCCCCGGTTCCCGCCGTGCGGGGGCCGGGGCTTCGTCGTGCCCGCGCTGTGGGGCGGCTCAGCGGGGGACGACGAGGGCCGTGGCGATCGCCGCGATGCCCTCTCCGCGTCCGGTGAGCCCGAGGCCGTCGGTCGTCGTGGCCGAGAGGCCCACGGGGCCCCCGACGGCGTCGCCCAGCACGCGCTGCGCCTGCTCGCGGCGCGGGCCGATCTTCGGTCGGTTGCCGATGACCTGCACCGAGACGTTGCCCACCGTCCAGCCGTGATCGTGCAGGCGGCGGGCCGTCTCGACCAGGAAGTCGACGCCGGCCGCCCCCGACCACTGCGGGTCGGACGTGCCGAAGTGGCTGCCGATGTCGCCCATGCCCGCGGCACCGAGCAGCGCGTCGACGATCGCGTGCGCGACGCAGTCGCCGTCGGAGTGACCCTCGAGCCCCTGGGCCTCGTCGGGCCACGACAGCCCGGCCAGCCACAGCGGACGCCCGTCGACGAGTCGGTGGACGTCGGTGCCGATGCCGATGCGTGCTGAGGTCACCCCGCGATCATGCCATTTCGTCCGGCGGGGGTTGGCGCGGCGCGGGAGGATGGCGGGGTGAGAACCCGATCGACCGTCGCCGGTGTGCTGGCCGCCGCAGCAGCGCTCGCGGCGAGCGAGGCGCTCGCCGCGGTGCTCGACCTGCGCGAGTCGCCCGTGCTGTCGGTGGGGCAGTCGGTCATCGCCCTGACGCCCGGTCCGGTCGCCGAGGCGATCATCGGCGTCGTCGGCACCCGCGACAAGCCGCTCGCCGTCACGAGCGTCGTCATCGCGATCCTGCTGCTGGGCGGGCTCGTCGGGCGCTGGTGGCCGACCCGCCGGCTGGCGGCCTTCGGCCTGGTCGCGGTGCTGGTCGCCCTGGCGGCGGCCTCGGTGCTGACGCGGCCGTACGCCTCGCCCCAGGGCGTCTTCGCCGCGGTCGCGGGCGGTGTCGTGCTGATGGGCGTCCTGCAGCTGCTGCTGCCGCCGTCCCACGACCACGGCGCGCCGAAGGACGGCCAGCACGCCGGTCGCGAGGCCGACCACGATCCCTCGCGTCGCGTCTTCATCCGCACGGCGGCCCTGGTCGCCGCCGCGACCGTCGTCGTCGGCGCGGCGGGCCAGGCGCTCGCGTCGCGCCACCGGCGTCGTGAGGTCGTCGAGCGGGCCCGTGCCGCCCTGCGCATCCCGGCCCGCGCGGTCGTCGTGCCGGCCGGAGCCGATCTGCAGGTGCCCGACCAGACGCCGTGGCTGACGCCCAACCGCGACTTCTACCGCATCGACACCTCGCTGCAGGCGCCCCTGATCGACCCCGCCGAGTGGACGCTGCGCATCCACGGCCTGGTCGACCGCGAGCTGACCCTGACGTACCAGGACCTCCTCGACCGGGGCCTGACCGACGCGTGGATCACGATCTGCTGCGTCTCCAACGAGGTCGGCGGCGACCTGATCGGCAACACGGTGTGGGGCGGCGTCCCGATCAAGGGCCTGCTCGACGAGGTCGGCGTGCAGGACGGCGCCGACGCGCTGCTCTCGACGTCCGAGGACGGGTGGACGTGCGGCACGCCGCTCGACGCCCTGACGGACGGCCGCAACGCGCTGCTCGCCCTGACGATGAACGGCGAGCCGCTGCCGGTGCCCCACGGCTTCCCCGTGCGCCAGGTCGTCCCGGGGCTCTACGGCTACGTCTCGGCGACCAAGTGGGTCACCGACTGGGAGGTCACCCGGTTCGCCGACTTCGAGGCGTACTGGACGCAGCGGGGGTGGGGTGAGCGCGGGCCGATCAAGACCGAGTCGCGCATCGACGTCCCGCGCGACGGCAGCTCGGTCGGGGCCGGCCCCGTGACGGTCGCCGGGGTGGCGTGGGCGCAGCACGTCGGCGTCCAGGGCGTCGAGTTCCGTGTCGACGGCGGGCCGTGGCAGCCGGCGACGCTCGGCGTGGCCGCCAACGCCGACACGTGGGTGCAGTGGACGGGCGAGTGGGACGCCGGGCCCGGCGACCACACGATCGAGGCGCGGGCGACCGATGCGACGGGCGAGCCGCAGACCTCGAGGATCGCCGAGGTGCTGCCCGACGGCGCGACGGGCTACCCGCGCAGCAGCGTCCGCGTCAGCTGAGCCGCCCCGCGCGGCCTACCAGCGTGCGGTGTCGGCCGGCAGCTTCGTGCTGGTCGGTTGGACGACGTAGACGACGCCACCGCTGCCCTGCATCCACGCCTTCTCGAACTGCGCGCGGGAGTAGACGCGGCGCACGGACGAGTTCCTCGCCGCGGCGGGGTCGTTGACGATGACGTCGCCGGTCGCGGTGAACCCGCGCACGACCATCAGGTGGCCCGGCGTCGACGAGATCGGCGAGCCCGTCAGCTGGCCGCGGCTGAAGGCGACCGACGCGACGAGCGGGATGCCGGAGCGGATGAACGACTCGGCGTCGCGCAGGGAGTCCAGGCGCGTCACGAACGTGTCGAGCGAGTAGTTGGCGGCGTAGGCGGTGTTGAACGCCCAGTTGCCGGTGCCCTTGTACTGGTGGTCGTACGTGTAGCGCGCCGCGTGGTCGACGAACGAGTCGGCGTAGCGCGACCACGTGTAGGCCGCCTTCTTCGGGCCCTTGCCGTAGTAGCGCATGACCATCGACGTCGACGTCGGCGAGCACCACGCCTCGCCGCCGCCGCCCCACTGCGGGAACTCGCCGCGGTGGATCATCTGCGACGACATCGGCACCGCGAGATCGGTCGTCGCCGTCATGGTGGTGGCGCTGGTGCCGGTCGCGCGGGTCGTGTAGGTCGCCGCGACGGCGTTGACGGCGTGCAGCGTGGGGGTCGAGCGGCTGCCCTTGGGGCGGTGCAGCACGACGCGCACCTGGTAGGCGTCGAAGGCCCTGCCGGCGTTGGCCACGACGGTGTCGGTCGAGACGCGCGCGAGGTCGTCGGTCTGCGCCGAGTACGACGACCGCTTGACCCGCGACGTGCTGCCGGCCCAGCGGGCCACGGAGTCCCAGCTGCCGACCGACGAGCCCTTGCGCACCCGCACCTCGATGCGCGCCCACGTGCCACCCGGCGTCGTGACGCTCCACGACGGGATCAGCGACGTGGCGGCGAAGCCGGTCGACTGCCACGGGCCCTGCCACGAGGCCTTGTCGTACGACTTCTTGCCGCCCGAGACGCGGGGGTCCTTGTACCGGGTCGTGGACGTGCCGGAGCCGATCGTCATCTTTCCGGACTTCGCGGCCAGGCCCTTGGACGTTCCGAGGCGGAAGTCGGACGTGGACGTCCAGCGGTGGAAGGCGGTCTGGTCGGTCGCGGCCGTCGCGGGGACGGCGGAGACGACGCCGAGGCCGACGACGGCCGAGGCGAGCAGGGGAGGGATGCGGCGCATCGCACCATGGTAGGCCCCGAATGGGGCGCGTGGGGCTGATGTGACAGGTTGCCGTGCTCCGGACGTCATCGGGCCCGGTGCGCCGAGCCGATAGGGTTGTGCCGTGCCATTCCAGCTCTACGACACCGCGTCCCGGCAGATCCGCGCCCTCGACCCGGTGGTGCCCGGCCGGGTGTCGATCTACCACTGCGGGCTGACGGTGCAGGGCCCCCCGCACATCGGTCACATCCGCAAGGAGGTCGTCTTCGACGTCCTGCGCCGGTGGCTCGAGCGGTCGGGGCTCGAGGTGTCGATCGTCGCGAACGTGACCGACATCGACGACAAGATCCTGGCCAAGGGCGACGAGCAGGGACGTCCGTGGTTCGCGGTGGCGTACGAGAACGAGCGGGCGCTGCACGCGGCGTACGAGGTGCTGGGCTGCATCCCCCCGACGTACGAGCCGCGCGCCACCGGCGTCGTCCCCGAGATGATCGAGATGATGCAGACGCTGATCGAGCGGGGTCACGCCTACGCCGCCGAGGACGGCTCGGGCGACGTGTACTTCGACGTCCGCTCGTGGCCGTCCTACGGCGAGCTGTCGGGGCAGAGGGTCGACGACATGCTCAACGCCGAGGACGCGCCGCCCGAGGGCAAGCGCGACGGCCGCGACTTCGCGCTCTGGAAGGGCCACAAGGACGGCGACCCCGAGTCGGCCTCGTGGCCCACGCCGTGGGGTCGCGGACGTCCGGGCTGGCACCTCGAGTGCTCGGCGATGGCCGCCAAGTACCTCGGCCACGAGTTCGACATCCACGGCGGCGGGCTCGACCTGCGCTTCCCGCACCACGAGAACGAGCTCGCGCAGTCGCGCGCCGCGGGCCAGCCGTTCGCCCGGGTGTGGATGCACAACGCGATGCTCAACCTGGCCGGCGCCAAGATGTCGAAGTCGGTCGGCAACACGCTGATGGTCAGCGAGGTCGTCAAGCGCGTGCGACCCATCGCGCTGCGCTACTACCTCGCCGCCTCGCACTACCGCTCGATCGTCGAGTTCAGCGAGGAGTCGCTGGCCGAGGCCGCCACGGCGTTCGGCCGCATCGAGGGATTCGTCCGGCGGGCCGCGGCGCTCGCGGGACCGGGCGAGCCCGGCGACGTCCCGGCCGAGTTCGCCGCCGCGATGGACGACGACCTGTCGGTGCCCGCCGCGCTGGCGGTGCTGCAGGGGCACGTCACCGACGGCAACTCGCTGCTGACGGCCGGCGACACGGCGGGTGCCGGCGAGGCGCTGGCGCGCGTGCGGGGCATGCTCGACGTGCTCGGTTTGGACCCACTGTCCCCGACGTGGGATCGTGGGGGTGACGATGCCGCCCAGGTGCAGGTGATCGACGCCCTCGTCGAGGGCCTCCTCGAACAGCGCCAGGCAGCACGGGCCGCCAAGGACTTCGCCACCGCAGACCGCGTGCGCGACCAGCTCACGGCGGCCGGCATCGACATCGAGGACACGCCGCAGGGTGCGCGCTGGTCCGTGAAGGGTTGAGACCATGCCGGGCAACAGCAGGCGCAGAGGCGCCATCAACAAGAGCGGGAAGGGCAACCCCACCGCCGGTTCGGGCGGCCGCCGCCGTCAGGGGCTCGAGGGCAAGGGCCCGACGCCGCGCGCCGAGGACCGCCCCAACCACAAGCTCTACAAGATGAAGAACGCGACCGCCAAGCGCGAGCAGGCGCGGCCCAAGCGCGCCAAGCCGGGCGAGGCCGCCGAGTGGGTCGCCGGGCGCAACTCGGTGCTCGAGCTGCTGCGCGCGACCGTCCCGGTGCACGGGCTGTACGTCGCCGAGGGCACCGACCGCGACGAGAAGATCCGCGAGATCTTCAAGCTCGCCGCCGAGCAGCACGTCAGCCTGCTCGAGATCGGCCGCATCGAGCTGGACAAGCTCACGGGCGGGGCCGTCCACCAGGGCATCGCGGCCAAGCTGAACGCCTACGACTACGCCGATCCGCAGGACCTGCTCGACCTCGCGGCCGAGCGCGACGAGCCGGCGCTGATCCTGGTGCTCGACGGCATCACCGACCCGCGCAACCTCGGCGCGATCATCCGCTCGGCATCGGGCTTCGGTGCGCACGGCGTCGTGATCCCCGAGCGTCGCGCGGCGCAGATCACCGCCGCGGCCTGGAAGACGTCGGCCGGTGCTGCCGCCCGCGTGCCGGTCGCGCGCGTCACCAACATCACCCGCACGCTCAAGCAGTTCCAGGACGACGGCTGCATGGTCATCGGTCTGGCCGCTGACGGCACGGTCGACGTCGCCGACTCGCAGATGGTCGACGGCCCGCTGGTCGTCGTGATCGGCAGCGAGGGCAAGGGCCTGTCGCGCCTCGTCGGCGAGACGTGCGACGAGATCGTCTCGATCCCGATGAGCACGGGGCTCGAGAGCCTCAACGCCGGCGTGGCCGCGGGCATCGCGCTCTACGCCATCAGCCAGCAGCGCGGCTGAGCGCACCCGTACCCGGCCCCGATCGGGGCCGGGTGGGTCAGGTCACACGTCCGCGATGTGGCACGGCGACCGGACGCGAGAGGACCGAACTACCGTGGAGGACATGAGCGACGACGACACCGCGATGACCGACCCGGCCGTGCTGCAGAAGTCGTTCCGTGCCGCGATGGGCAACGTCGCCGCGGCGGTGTCGGTCGTGACGACGTTCCACGACGGCGCCCCGCACGGCGCGACGGTCAGCGCGTTCTCGTCGCTGTCGATGGACCCGCCGATGCTGCTGGTGTCCCTCGACAACCGGTCGAGGTTGCTCGCCAAGCTGGCGGTCGGTGCCCGGATCGGGGTCAACGTCCTGGCGGCACACCAGGAGCACGTGGCGATGCGGTTCGCGGGCAAGGGCGAGGACAAGTTCCTCGACGTGCCGTGGCAGCTCGAGGACGGTGCACCGGCGCTGACCGAGCGTCACGCATGGGTCGCCCTGACGGTCGCGCAGCTCGTCGTCGCGGGCGATCACACGATCGTGCTCGGCGACGTCGAGGCGGCCGACGCCTCGACGTCCTCGCCGCTGACCTACTGGCAGCGCACCTTCGGCACGCACCAGCGCTCCTGACGCACTGCTCAGCCGAGGACGCGGTCGAGGTAGGCGTTGCTGAACGTCCGGCCCGGGTCGAGCTCGTCGCGGACGGCCACGAAGTCGTCGAACCTCGCGTAGCGCCGCGCGAAGTAGCCCGCGTCGAGCGTGTGGAGCTTGCCCCAGTGCGGGCGTCCCTCGTGCGCCGTGAAGATGTCCTGCGCGGCGGCGAAGTACGCCCGGTAGTCGCTGCGCCAGTACTGGTGCACCGCGACGTAGCAGTTGTCGCGCTCGTGGCCCGTCGACATCCACACGTCGTCGGCGGCGGTGAACCGCACCTCGATGGGGAACGAGATGTTCTCGTGCCCCGCGCCGAACCACGCCGCGAGCTCGCCGAGCACGTGCGGCAGGGCCTCGCGGGGCATCGCGAACTCGGCCTCGCGGAACCGCACGTCGCGCGACGAGACGAACACCTCGAACGAGTCGTCGACGAACTCGCGGGCGCTCAGCACCGAGGCGGCGACGCCGTTGACGCGCGGGATCCACGACCTCCTGCGCGCGACGACGCGGTTGATGCCCTCGAAGGCGGTGTTGCTGAGCAGCTCGTCGTCGACCCACCGGCGGACGCGCCCGAGCGGACGGCGTGCCGTGCCCTCGGGGACGCGGTTGTTGCGCTTGGTCAGCGTCCTGGTGGTGTGCGGGAACCAGTAGAACTCGAAGTGGTCGTTGTCGTCGACGAGCGACGGGAGCTGCTCCATGACCGCGGGCAGCGCCATGGGCTCCTCGCGGGCGTGCAGCAGGAACGCCGGCACGCACTGCAGCGTCACCTCGGTGACGATGCCCAGCGCGCCGAGCGTCACCCGCGCCGCACCGAACCACGGGTGCTGCTCGTCGATCTCGAGGACGTCGCCCGCCGCGGTGACGAGCTGCACGGCCACGACGGCCGCCGAGATGCCGAACAGCCGGCCGCCGGTGCCGTGCGTGCCGGTCGAGATCGCACCGGCGACCGACTGGGGGTCGACGTCGCCGAGGTTGGGCAGCGCGAGCCCCCGGCCGCGCAGCAGGGGGTTGAGGTCGTGCAGCGAGATGCCGGCCTGCACGCGGACGCGCCGGGTCGTGACGTCGATTGCGACGATCGCGGTCATGCGGTCGAGCCGCAGCAGCACGCCGTCGGTCGCGCCGATCGTGGTGAACGAGTGGCTCGCGCCGATCGCCTTGACCGGCAGGCCCGCCGAGACGGCCTCGCGGACCGTCGCGACGACGTCGGCGGTCGACGTCGGGTGGACGGTGCGGACGGGGTGCGACTCGGCGCTGCGGCCCCAGTTCGTCCAGCGCTCGCGGGTGGCGTGCTCAGCCAAAGTTCTTCCCCTCGCCCCGGTAGGTCGGCACGGTCTCGACGGCGCCGGTCTCGTCGACCATCGCGACGGCGTCGAAGCGCTCGCACATCTCGCCGGCCTTGGCGTAGCGCATCACGACCCGGTCGCCGATCGAGAGCGTCCGGGCGGCGCGGCCCTTGACCGGGCTCTGCACCTCGCCGGCGCCCTCGGTGCCGATCGCGGTCAGGCCCTCGGGCCACGTCGGCAGCGGCTGTCGGTTCTTGGCGGTCGGGCCCGACGCGATGTAGCCGCCGGCGAACAGGGTCGCGACGTCCTTGGCCGGCCTGCGGACGACCGACAGCACGAAGTACGCGGCGGGGCGCGACTCGAAGGCGTCGTAGCCGTCGAACAGCACCGGCGAGAACAGGCCCGACCCGGCGGTCAGCTCGGTGATGGCCGGGTCCTGGCCCGTGACCTCGAGGCTGCCCGTGCCCCCGGCGTTGACGATCTCGAGCCGCGCGTGCTCGCCGACCGCGCGCACGACGGCGCCACGGCGCTCGAGCAGCTCGGCGGCCGAGCGCCTCTTGACGAGCCGGACGGCGGCCGACGAGTCGGGCAGGCCGGCGATCTGCGCGTCGTAGAACATCACGCCGACGAGGTCGAAGCCGCGACGCTGCTCGATCGCGGCGGCGAGCCGGCGGGCCTGGCGCGCGGTGTGGACGGGGGAGCGGCGGACGCCGAGGTGGATCGGTCCGAGCTTCAGCGATGCGTCGACGTCGAGGCAGACGCGGATGGCGGGGTGGTCGCGGCCGATGAGTGCGTCGACGTGGTCGAGCGACTCGATGCTGTCGACCATGACGGTGATCGCGGCGCGGCGGCGGTCGTCCGCGACCAGATCGCGCAGCGCCTCGCGGCTCGCGGTGGGGTAGGCCAGCAGGACGTCGTCGACGCCGTGGTCGACGAGCCAGTTCGACTCGGCCAGCGAGTACGACATGACGCCCGCGAAGCCGTCGCGCTGCAGCGTCCGCTCGACGATCGACCGCACCCGCACCGACTTGCTGGCCACGCGGATCGGGACGCCGCCGGCCCGGCGCACCAGGTCGTCGGCGTTGGCCCACAGCGCGGGGGCGTCGACGACGGCGAAGGGGGTGTCGATCTCGCTCGTCGCGTGCAGCAGCCGGTCGAAGGGTGCTTCCATCTCGTCAGTATGTCGCACCGGGGATCACCCCCTCGGCCGCCGATACTGGATGGATGCGCGCATGGATCGGAGCTCTCACCCTGGTGGCGGCGTCGTCCGTGCTGGGCGCCTGCACGTCGTCCGCCGACGGGCCCGCTCCGGCCCCGACGTCGCCCGCCCCGACGGCCGAGGCGTCGACGACCCTGACGGCCCAGGGCATCGACTGGCCCCGTGCGGGCTCGCCCCTGCCGGTGGCCGATCCGCCGGCGGCGCCGGACGGCTTCGGCGCCGCCCTGGTCACCCGCATGGCCGACGTCCTCACCACGTGGGCGGGTGCCACGACCGTCGACCCCGACGTCTGGCACGTCGAGACGCCCGCGGACGCCGTCGTCGACGCGCTGCCGCCGGCCGTGGGCGCGGCGCTGACCCGGCAGGCGGCCGACGCGGTCTCGCCCGGCCTCGCGGTGGCCAACGTCTTCGGCGACGACGTCGAGGTGATCGGCGAGCCCGCCGTCACGACGGCGTGGAGGGTGACGACCAAGGACGACGACGCGGGACAGCAGTACGTCGTCGTGCAGCTGCAGACGCGTGCGGCGTACGAGGTGCGGTTGGGCGACGACGGGCCCACGAGGGTCGTCGGCGTGCTGCGGGTGCACGGCCTCAGCGCGTACCCGGGCACGGAGGACGACTTCGGCGTCACGACGGGCTGGCAGGAGTTCGGCGCCGGCGACTGCGCCCTGGCCGTCGACGACGCGCTCGTGCCCGACAACGACCTCGACAAGGCCGCCGCCGACCTCGCGACGTTCGTCGACGTCGGCGACCAGCCGGACGTGCGCATGCCGGCGCTCGACGACGAGGAGAAGGTCGACGACGCCTACCGCGACCGCTGCCGCGACGGCACGACCTGATCGTGTGGCCGGGCCTGGCGCGGCCCCGGAGATGTCGGCACCTGGGGAGGTCGCGGGGTGCCGCAGACGTGCGCAACCGCCGACATCGTGTCGGGCTCGTTCGGCAACCCCCTACGATGGAGCTTCGGGCCCAGCCCGTACGCCTCTGTAGCTCAGTCGGTAGAGCGCCTTACTTGTAATAAGGATGTCGCGGGTTCGAATCCTGTCGGAGGCTCCCAGTCGTGGCGGCCTGCATCGTCCACCCGGCGCCGCCCGACAGCCGCGAGTCCGAGGCCGTCGAGGGTCGTGAGCAGCACGACAAGCGGATGGGGCGTGAGGTGCGCTCCGCATGGCGTCATCTGCGACAACCTGACCTGTCTCGCCGATAGTCTGCCGCCGTGAGGACACGACGGTGGGTGACGGCAGCGGTGGCGGCCGCGGTGACGGCAGGACTCTCCGGCTGCACGTCGGACGAGTCGCCGACCGCGCGGACCACCCCGGCCGCCGTCCGGACGGTCGATCCCGCCGACGCCACGATGCTGGCGTTCGGCGACTCGCTCGAGGTCGTCGCCGAGCTGCCGTCCACGGGCGACGGCGATCGGGTGCAGTACTCCTCGTTCGCCTCGCAGGACGAGGTGCTCGGCAGCGCCACGCCCGAGGAGGAGCAGCTCGTGCAGGGTCGGACCACGACCCAGTCACGGCCGGTGCTCTACGACCTGCGGTCGAAGGCCTTCACGGTCCTCGACGACAGCGACCGTCCTGAGCCGACGTGGGTCGTGAACGTCTCGGGCGATGCCGACACCATCGTGTGGGCCGAGGGATCGGGCACGTCGATCGACCACAGCAGGTTCACGGTGTATTCGCTCGACCGAGCCACGGGGCGGGCCGCGGCGCTCGCCGACTTCGACGACCCGGACGGCCAGATCGTCTACGGCTTCGATCTCGACGTGTTCGACGGCACGGCGTACTTCAGCACGCCGGCCTACCCGGCCAAGCGGGGGCAGGAGGCGGTCTACGCGGTTCCCGTCGACGGTTCGGCGAAGCCGCGCGTCATCGCGGAGGGCGGTGAGCAGCTGCGCATCCGCGACGGCGTCCTGACCTATCTCGAGCGTGACCCCCGCGACGACCGGGCCTACCCGGCGCGCCACGCGTACGACCTGCGGACAGGGACGACGACGCCGGTGCCGGTCAGCGAGCACGCCGACGAGGACGGCTTCTGCGGCGCGACCGTCGCGCAGACGTGGTCGGCGTGGTGCGTCAAGCGATCCGACGCGGCCGACCCGAAGGCGAGCCCGCACCTGACGATCCACGAGACGTCGGGGCGCACGACCGAGTTCGGGACGTTTCCCACGGCCGACCGCGGCCGCTTCGAGCCGTTCGAGCTGATGGACCTGGGCCGTTGGACGGCGGTCGGCACCGACACGTCCAACGGGCAACAGCGTGAGTACCTCGTCGACCTCGACACCGAGGAGATGCTGAGATTCCCCGGCAACACGTCGTTCGGTCGGACCAGTCCGGACGACTCGCGGGTGCTGGTGACCTCGTACGCCCGCGGGGGCGAGCCCGCGATGCAACGGGTCGTCGCCATCCCCGAGTAGCGGCGATCGGGAGCTGCGCCCGTCGAACGGGGCCTACGGTGGGGGAGTGACCGGTGGTCGGCGGTGGACGGTGCTCGGTGTCGCTCGGGCGAGCCACCCGGGGCCCGCGGCGGCGGTGACGCTCGCGGCGGTGCTGCTCGCGCTGACGTGGGGAGCATCGGCGCGAACGGCTGCCCTGATCGGGGTCGCGGCGCTCGCGGGTCAGCTGAGCGTCGGATGGTCCAACGACCTCGTCGACCGTCACCGTGACCGGACGTCGGGGCGCCGCGACAAGCCGTTGGCGACGGGCGACATCACGCCGACGTCGGTGCGGGCCGCGATCGTCGTCGCCCTCGTCGTGGCCGTGGCGACGTCGCTCTCGCTGGGTGCGCGACCCGGCGCGCTGCACGTGGTGCTGGTGGCGACGGGGTGGGCCTACAACCTGGGGCTCAAGCGCACCGTGGTCTCGTGGCTGCCGTACGCGGTCTGCTTCGGCGGCCTGCCGGTCGTGGTGTCGCTGGCGGCCCGCGGCGAGGTGGGCCCGGCGTGGATCGTCGTCGCGGGGGCCCTGCTCGGCACCGGGGCCCACCTGGTCAACGCGGTGCCCGACCTCGAGGACGACCGGCGCACCGGCGTGGTCGGCCTGCCCCACCGGCTCGGCGCGCGAGGGTCGGTCGACCTCGCGACGGCGCTGATGCTCGCCGGGACGGTCGTGACGGTCGTCGTGCCGGCCGAGGGTCTGGACGTGCTCGGCATCGCGGCGCTCGTGCTGTGCGCCGGCCTGTTGGTCGCGGGACGCGTGTCGGGCGGCCGGGGTGCGTTCCGGGCCGCGATGGGCATCGCGCTCGTCGACGTCGTCGCGCTGCTGCTGCGCAGCTGACGCGGGGAGGTCGGACGCGCCGAGCGCTGCATTCCCGTCCACGAGTGGTGCGGCGTGGTCGGACACGCCGTCCCAGAACGTCCACTCCGCACCACTCGCGGTTCAGCGCAGGGCGGAGGCCAGGGCCTCGACGTGGGCGGGGCCGACCTCGCAGCACCCGCCGACGAGGCGGGCCCCGGCCTCGACCCAGGCCGGGACGAGCGCGAGGTCGAACGACGCGTGCCCCGTCCAGGCGTGCCGGTCGGCGTCCCACGCGCGGCCCTGGTTGGGGTAGGCGACGCCCGCCGCCACGCCCGCGGCGCGCGCGACGTGCAGTGCCTCCAGCACGTCGTCGGGAGCGCAGCAGTTGACGCCGGCGGCGACGACCGACCGGCTGTCGGCGACGACCGCGAACGCCTCGTCGAGCGGCTGGCCCGCCCGGGTGCGACCGTCCGCGACGGCGTACGAGAACCACGCGTCGACGCCCAGGTCGTCGAGCAGCGGCACGAGCACCTCGGCCTCGCGGACGTCGGGGATCGTCTCGACGGCCAGGACGTCGGGGCCCGCCGCGGCGAGCACCTCGAGACGGCGCGCGTGGAAGTCGCGCAGCGTCCGGGCGGGCACCCCGTAGTGGCCGCGGTACTCCGAGCCGTCCGCCAGCGCCGCCCCGTACGGACCGACCGAGGCGGCGACCCACGACGGGGCGGACGTCTCGAGGTCGCGGGCGTCACGGGCCAGCCGGACGCTGTCGCGCACGAGCTGCTCGGCGGCGTCGGCCGACATGCCGGCCGACACGAAGCCGTCGACGCTGGCCTGGTAGCTCGCGGTCGTCGACACCTGCGCGCCCGCCGACAGGTAGCGGCGGTGCGCCGCGACGACCTGCTCGGGGGAGTCGCGGAGCAGCGCGGCGGTCCAGAGGTCCGACGACAGGTCGCAGCCCGCCTCGTCCAGGACGACCGAGAGGCCGCCGTCGAGCACGACGACGGGGCCGGAGGCGATCGCGTCGCGCAGGGTGCCGGTCGGTGTCGCTTCGGTGGTCATGGTCCGAGCCTAGACAGGTCGGGAGCCACCTGATGTTGACACCATCAACATCAGGCGGCACAGTTGATGTTGACACCGTCTACTTAGGAGCTCCCGTGGTCCGCAAACCGCTCGTCCTGCTCACCGTGTGCCTCGCCGCGCTCACGATCAACCTGAGCACCATGATCGTCAACATCGCCCTGCCGACCCTCGCGGAGGACCTCGACGCAGGCACCCGCTCGCTGCTGTGGATCGTCGACGGCTACAACCTGGCCTTCGCCGCGCTGGTGCTGGCGATGGGCAGCCTCTCGGACCGCTTCGGTCGTCGTCCCGCCCTGATCGTCGGACTCGCCGGATTCGCGCTCAGCAACGCCGGGGCCGCGCTCGTCGACAGCAGCGGCGCCCTGATCGCCCTGCGCGTCGCGATGGGCGTGTTCGCCGCCCTCATCTTCCCGACGACGCTGTCGATCATCGCCAACACGTTCACGGGACGCCGCGAGCGGGCGTCCGCGCTCGGCCTGTGGGGCGCCTCGGTGGGCGTCGGCGTGGCGCTCGGACCCGTCGGCGGCGGGGTGCTGCTCTCCCACTTCTCGTGGCACAGCGTGTTCTGGGCCGTCGTGCCGGTCGCTGTCGCGACGATCGCGATGGCCGTCGTCTTCGTCCCCGAGTCGCGCGACACGACGGTGCCGCGCATCGACCGTCCCGGCTTCGTGATCTCGGTGGCGGCGCTCGGCATCCTGACCTGGACGATCATCGAGGCGCCGGCGCACGGGTGGGGCAGCCCCGAGACGATCGTCGGGTTCGTCGTCGCGGCGCTGCTCGTGGCGTCCTTCGTCCGGGTCGAGCGGGCCGTCGCGCACCCCATGATCGACGTGACGCTGTTCCTCGACCGCCGCTTCAGCGCGGCCTGCGCGGCCGTGACGATCGCCTTCTTCGCGCTGTTCGGGTTCGTCTTCCTGATCACGCAGTTCTTCCAGTTCGTCCGCGACTACTCGGCGCTCGAGACGGGCGTGCGCTTCCTGCCCGTCGCGCTGTCGATCGCCGCCGCGTCGATCGTCGGCGGCATGCTGGCACCCCGCCTCGGCACCCGGGCGGTCGTGACGCCGGGCCTGGTCATGATGGGCGCGTCGTTCCTGTGGATCTCGACGATCGGGGCCGACGTCCCGTTCGCGACGGTCGTGGTGCCGCAGATGATCCTGCTGGGCGGCGGCATCGGCCTGGTCAGCACGCCGGCCACCGAGTCGATCATGCAGGTGCTGCCGCCCGCGCGGGCCGGCGTCGGCTCGGCCGTCAACGACGCGACCCGCGAGCTCGGCGGCACGCTGGGCGTCGCGGTCGTCGGCTCGCTGTTCTCGTTCCAGTACGGCGAGCGGGTCGTGAGCCTGCTCGGAGGCGCCGTCGACGCCCCCACCGCCGACCGCGCGGCCGACTCGGTCGGGTTCGCGCACGCCCTCGCGCAGCGCGTCCCGGGCCTCGAGACGGCGGTCGACACGGCGTTCCTCGACGGCTTCGGCCAGGCCTGCCTGATCGTCGGCGTCCTGTGCCTGGTGGGTGCCGTGGTCGCCGCGCTGTCGCTGCCGGCCGACCGGTACGACCCGCTGGCGCCGGTCGAGCCCGAGCCCGTCGCCGCGGGGCCCGGCGGTGACCGGCCGATACGGTGAGGGCATGTCCGCCTCGTCGTACCACCACGGCAACCTGAGGGAGGCCCTCGTCGAGGCCGCCGTCGAGGCCGCCAGGGCCAACGGACCGGACGGCGTGGCACTGCGCGAGCTGGCCCGGACGGTGGGCGTCTCGCACAGCGCCGCCTACCGGCACTTCTCGCACCGCGACGAGCTCGTGAGCGCCGTCGCGGTGCGCGCCATGGCGGGGCTGGTCGCCTCGATGCAGCAGCGGCTGGACGTCGTCGAGCAGGTCGGGTCCGCCGACGACGTGCTACGCGCGCGGCGGCGGCTGATCGCGGTCGGGCAGGGGTACGTCGCGTTCGCGCTGGGCGAGCCCGGCCTGTTCCGCTGCGCCTTCGCGTCCAAGACGGCCGCGGTCCCGGACGGTGACGTCCTCGCCGACCGGTCCGTGAACCCGTACGGCCTGCTCAGCGAGATGCTGGACGGTCTCGTCGACGTCGGGTTCCTGTCGCCCGAGGCCCGGGTCGGCGCCGAGATGACGTGCTGGTCGGCGGTGCACGGGTTCTCGGCGCTGCACCTCGACGGCCCGCTCGGCGAGGCCGACGACGTCGCGCGCGACGAGGCGCTCGACCACGTGCTCGCGGCGATCGACCGGTCGTACGCCGCGAGCACCGGCACCCCGATCCGTCCCGACGACGACATCTTCGCCCGCGGCTGACGGCACCCGCGGCGACGACGACGGCGCGAGTGGTGCGTCCCGTCCGGGCCGGTCGGGGGTCACTCCGTGACGACGGCCTGCAGCTCGGCGAGGTAGCGGGCGTAGGCGTCGCGGGCGTCGGCCGACGGCCAGCCCGGCGGCTCCAGCTCGTCCGGCAGCAGGGGGTCGCGCGCGAGGTGGCGCACGAGGTGGGCCGCGACGGCCAGGCGGGGCCCCGGCTCGGACGTGGTCGTCAGGGCGGTCAGCACGCGCTCGGTCTCGTCGGCCCAGGCGGGCAGGTCCCACAGGGACGCCGCGAGGCCCGCCGATCCCTGGTGCGGGGTCGTGAGGAACGTCCGCACGTCGGGCGACGGCGGGGCGGCGGCGTCGCGGCGCAGGTTGGCCGGTCGCATCCAGACGCCCTCGCGCAGCTCGCCCAGTCGGGCGTCGACGAGTCGCGACCGCAGTGCGGCGCGGTCTCCGCTGGGGCGCCCGGTCGTGACGACGACCGTCATCTCCCACGTGCCGTCCCACGGCGTGACGACCTCGTGGGCGTCCTGACGGTCGCGGCGCCCCACCAGGCGCGGGCCGAGGCGGTAGCGCGCACCGTCGCGCACGAGCTCGTCCGCGGCGACCGCCCGGGTCAGGGCCACGCGCACCGTCGCCGGGTTGATGTCGAGGTGGCGTGCCGCGGCCGCGAGCTGCGCGGCGCTGAGGCCGTCGGCGCCCGAGCCGAGGACGAGGCTGAGGACGACCGAGCGCGCGGGGAGCGGGGTGAACGCGGGCACCGGACTACTGTCGCACACGGGGTGTTACCAAGTGGTTGACAGTTGTCGTCTCGCGCGTAACATCGAGTCATGACGACGCACGAGGTGACGAACCAGGCCCCGCCGCTGGTCGGCCACGACACGAGCGACGACCGCGCGCTGCGCGAGGGCCTCGAGCGCGAGGGTGCGGGGTGGGCGCTCGACGAGGTCTCGGCCCTCGGGCGTCTGGCGGGCACCGCCGAGGCCCAGCAGCTCGGCCGCGTCGCCGAGCGCGACCGGCCGGTCCTGCACACGCACGACCGGTACGGGCACCGCGTCGACGAGGTCGAGTACACGCCGGCGTACCACGAGCTCATGCGCACCGCGGTCGCCCACGGGCTGCACGGGGCGCCGTGGGCCGACGACCGTGCGGGGGCCCACGTGGCGCGCGCCGCGAAGTTCGCGGTCTGGAACGTCGACGCGGGCCACGGCTGTCCCATCTCCATGACGTACGCCGTCGTGCCCGCCCTGCGCGCCGCACCGCGGCTGTCCGCGCAGCTCGAGCCGCTGCTGACGGGACGCGAGTACGACCCGGCGCTGCGCGACCCCGTCACGAAGCGCGGGCTGGTCGCGGGCATGTCGATGACCGAGAAGCAGGGCGGCTCCGACGTCCGCGCCAACACCACGACCGCCACCGAGCGTCCCGACGGGACGTTCGAGCTCGTCGGCCACAAGTGGTTCACGAGCGCGCCGATGTCGGACCTCTTCCTGACGCTCGCGCAGACCGCGTCGGGCCTGTCGTGCTTCATGGTGCCGCGCGTGCTGCCCGGCGGCGAGCGCAACCGCGTGCAGCTGATGCGGCTGAAGGACAAGCTCGGCAACCGCTCCAACGCCTCGTCCGAGATCGAGTACGACGGGGCGTCCGGGTGGCTGGTGGGCGAGGAGGGCCGCGGCGTGCGGACGATCGTCGAGATGGTCAACATGACCCGCCTCGACTGCGTCATCGGCTCGACCACCGCGATGCGCTCGGCCTTCGTCCAGGCGGTGCACCACACCCGCCACCGGTCGGCGTTCGGCCGCCGGCTCGTCGACCAGCCGCTGATGCGCAACGTGCTGGCCGACCTCGCGATCGAGTCGGAGGCCGCGACCACCGTCATGATGCGCCTGGCCGGGGCCAACGACCGGGCGATCCGCGGCGACGAGGGCGAGGCCGCCCTGCGACGCATCGCCCTGGCCGTCACGAAGTACCACGTGTGCAAGCGGGCGCCGATGGTCGTCGGCGAGGCGCTGGAGTGCCTGGGCGGCAACGGCTACATCGAGGACTCCGACCTGCCCCGCATCTACCGCGAGGCACCGCTCCTGTCGATCTGGGAGGGCTCGGGCAACGTCGCCGCCCTCGACGCGCTGCGCGCCCTGGGCCGCGAGCCGCACACGCTCGACGCCTTCTTCGCCGAGGTCGAGCAGGCCGAGGGGGCGGACGTCCTCCTCGACGACGCACTCGGCCGGCTCAAGAAGGAGCTCGCGTCTCCCGACGACATCGAGCACCGTGCCCGCCGCGTCGTCGAGCAGCTCGCGACGGTGCTGCAGGGGTCGCTGCTGGTGCGGCACGCGCCACCGGCGGTGGCCGACGCGTTCTGCGCCTCGCGGCTCGACGGCGACCACGGCGCGGCCTACGGCACCCTGCCGACGGGGCTCGACCTCGACGCGATCCTCGAGCGGACGCAGCCCTCGGGGGCGTGACACGTCCGGGTCGGGATGGCAGGCTGTGACCACCTCGTCGAAGGAGTCACCCGTGCGCACCCTGATCGTCACCACGTTCGTGTCGCTCGACGGCGTCATGGAGGCGCCCGGGGGTGAGCCCGGCTACCGCAACTCCGGCTGGACGTTCAACGACGTCGAGTTCGTCCCCGAGGCGTACGAGATGAAGGGGCGCGAGCAGGAGGAGACCGGCGCGCTGCTGCTGGGCCGCGTCTCGTACGAGGCGTTCGCCCCGGTGTGGCCGACGATGGACGACTTCGCGGGCTACAACGCGATGCCGCGGTACGTCGTGTCGACGACGCTGACGCACGACGACGAGCGGTGGCCCGCCACGATCCTGAGGTCGGTCGACGAGGTGGCAGACCTCAAGCAGACCGACGGCGGGCCGATCGCGGTGCACGGCAGCGCGACCCTGGCCAAGGCCCTCGCCGACGCCGGGCTCGTCGACCGGTACCACCTGCTGGTCTTCCCGGTGCTGCTCGGCGCCGGCAAGCGGCTGTTCGGCGCGTCGGACGTCGACGCGACGCGGCTGCGGCTGGTCGAGCACGACGTGTACGCCAACGGGATCCAGAAGAACGTCTTCGACGTCGTCCGCTGACGCCGGCCGGGCCGGGGGCCTCAGCCCTCGGCGGGCACCTGCAGCACGAGCGCCACGACGTCGTCCGGCATGTCGACGAAGCGGTCGGCCAGCGCGCGGACGACCGCACCGGCCCCGCCGGCCCGGGTGCGTCCGACCAGGTCGACGAGCGCCGAGACCTGCTCGTCGCGGTCGGAGGACGAGTCGTCGGTGATCCCGTCGGTGTAGAGCACGACGGTCGCGCCGGGACGCAGCTCGATCGTGTGGTCGGTGCGCGGGCGCAGCGCCAGCTCGGGGTGGCCGAACATCATGTCGTGGTCGGTCAGCAGGCCCGAGCCGCCGTCGGGCTCGACCACGAGGGGCGGCGGGTGGCCCGCGTTGACCCAGGTCAGCTGCCAGCGGCGGGTGCCGGGCACGGGGGCCAGCCGGGCGAGGACGGCGGTGCCGCTGGCCGGGATGTCGAAGGCCTCGCACGCGAGCTCGAGACCCGCGAGGTGGGCGGACGGCGGCGCGTCGGGCGCGTCCCACGCGGCCTGACGGAGCATCGCCCGCACCTGGCCCATCACGGTCGCGGCGGCCAGGTCGTGGCCCGTGATGTCGCCGACGCTCACGACGACCGACGCCCCCTCGCCGCGGGGCAGCACGAACGCGTCGTACCAGTCGCCGCCGATCTGCTCCTCCGACATCGCGGGCAGGTAGCAGGCGTCGAGGTCGAGCCCGGTGCCGTGGGGGAGCGGGGCCAGCATCGCCGTCTGCAGCTCGCGGGCCACGTCGATGCGGTTCTGGATCAGGATCGCGCGCTCGAGGGCCTGACCCGTGTAGGCCGCGAGGGCCGCGGCCATGGGGCGCTCGCGCGAGTCGACGCGGTGCGGGACGTCCCACAGCAGCTCGACGTAGCCGAGCAGGGGCCCTGAGCCGAACAGCGGCAGCCAGGCCACCGACCGGGCGCCGCGCCGGCGCAGGGCCGCGCGCTCGGCGGGGTCCAGCGGGCTGCCGGGGGCGTCGACGTCCTCGACCATGACGAGGTGCGCCGACTCCGACAGACGCGGCGAGTCGTCGGCGAGCCGCAGGCGCATCTCGACCAGGCCGGCGCGGGGGTCGGAGAAGCGGTCGAGCGCGCGGCGGACGTCGTCGAGCGAGCGGCACGAGTTGAGCACCTCGGCGACGGTCAGCAGCTGCTGCGACCGGTGCAGGAGGTCCTGCAGCTGGTCGTCGATCGCGTCGCGGCGCTCGCGCTCGCGGTCGGCGTCGAGGCGCGCGAGCAGCAGGCGCAGCTCGTTCGAGCAGTCGGTGGCGATGTCGTGCAGGATCGCCAGCTCGCGCTCGGTCCACTGCCGCGGCGACGTGTCGATCGCGCACAGCGAGCCCAGCACGTGGCCGTGGTCGTCGGTCAGGGGCGTGCCGAGGTAGCCGACGACGCCGATCTCGATCGTGGCGAGGTTGTCGCGCACGAGGGGCACCAGGCGGGCGTCCTCGATCACGAGGGGCTCGCCCGTCGTGACGACGTGCTGGCAGAACGAGTGGCTCAGCGGGGTCGACCGGCTGCTGGCCCACGGATCGGGCAGCCCGCACATGCCGGGGAACACCTGCTGGTCGGCCTGCACGAGCGACACCAGCGAGACGGGCACGCCCAGCTGGTCGCGGACCCGCTCCGCGAACCGCTCCATGCGGGCGTCGGAGCGCTCGCTCAGACCGAGGTCGGCGAGCGCCTCGAGACGCGACGGGTCGAGCACCGCCGGTGAGGGCGGCGCGAGCCGGGTGTTGCTGTCTGTCACGTGGTCTGCCTGTTCGTGTGGATCCGCGTCGGGTGCAGGACGTGCACCGTGCCGGGACGAGGCCGACCGGCCCATACTACGCAGTCGCGGGCTGTCCGATGCGGTGATCGCCGGCGTAGACGTTGAAACCCCCGCCGCGGCTGAAGCCCACGAGCGTCATGCCCGCCGACTCGGCGTGCTCGACGGCGAGCGACGACGGTGCCGACACGGCCGCCAGCACCGGGATGCCGGCCATGTGCGCCTTCTGGACGAGCTCGAACGAGGCGCGTCCCGACACCTGCAGGGCCGTGCCGCGCAGGGGCAGACGTCCCTCGCGCAGCGCCCACCCGACGACCTTGTCGACGGCGTTGTGGCGCCCGACGTCCTCGCGCAGGCACAGCAGCTCGCCGTCGGGGCCGAACAGGCCGGCCGCGTGCACGCCGCCGGTGCGGTCGAAGACCTTCTGGTGCTCGCGCAGGCGGTCGGGGAGCGAACCCAGCAGCGCGGGGCTCCACGGGGTGTCGTCGTCGGTCAGGCCGAAGTGCGTCGCCTTGTGCACCGCGTCGATCGAGGCCGTGCCGCAGATGCCGCACGAGCTCGACGTGTAGACGTGGCGCTCGAGGCTCAGGTCGGGCGGCGCGGTGCCGGCGCTCAGCTCGGCGTCGATGACGTTGAACGTCTGCAGGCCCTGCTCGTCGGTGCCGGCGCAGAACCGCATCGACGCGAGCTGCTCGTTGGACCAGACGACGCCCTCGGAGACCAGGAAGCCCCCGACGAGGTCGAAGTCGTCACCGGGCGAGCGCATCGTCACCGAGAACGAGGAGCCGTTGACGCGCACCTCGAGCGGTTCCTCGACCGCCAGCGAGTCCTCGCGTCCCATCGACGTCCCGTCGGCCGCGTAGCGCGCGACCCGCGTGCGTCGGACCAGTCGTCCTGCCATGCGTCCCACCTCTTTCGCGCGTAGCCTCGATCCTCGCACGACCCGCCCAGCGTCTCGCGTCGAGCAGGGGCGCGACGGTGCGAACCTCTCAGGAGGCGACGGCGCCGATCGCGTGCGATGGTCGGTCCATGCCCCGCTCCCGCACCGCACTGGTCACCGGTGCCACCGGCTACATCGGCGCCCAGGTCGTCGCCCGCCTGCTCGAGGACGGGTGGACGGTCCGCGTGCTGACCCGCGACGCGTCCGGGCTCGCCGGGCGTCCGTGGGCGTCCGACGTCGAGGTCGTCGAGGGCGACGCGCAGGACGCGGCCGTGCTGAGCCGTGCCGCCGACGGTGCCGACGTCGCGTGGTTCCTGATCCACTCGATGACGGGCACGTACGAGTACGCGACGCGCGACCGCACGATCGCGACGCGCTTCGGGCAGGCCTGCCGGTCGGCGGGCGTCTCGCGCATCGTCTACCTGGGCGGTCTCTACCCCGACGACGTGACCCTGTCGCCGCACCTGGAGTCGCGCCGAGAGGTCGGCGAGATCCTGATGGAGTCGGGCGTGCCGACCGCCGTGCTGCAGGCCGGCATCGTGGTCGGTGCCGGGTCGGTGTCGTACGAGATGCTCGCGACCGCCACCGAGAAGCTGCCCGTCGTGGTCGCCCCCGACTGGCTCGCCCACCGCGTGCAGCCCATCGCGATCCGCGACGCCCTGCACTACCTGGTGGGGGCGGCCGACCTGCCGCCGTCGGTCAACCGGGCCTTCGACATCGGCGGGTCGGACGCGCTGGCGTACCGCGACCTGATCTCCGTCTACGCCGAGGTGGCGGGGCTGCGCCGCCGGCCGATCCTGACGGTGCCGATCCTGATGCCCCGCACGACGGCGCTGTGGGCGGGCATCCTCGCCCCCGTGCCGACGAGCCTGGCGAGCTCGCTGCTCGAGAGCCTCATGCTCGACATGGTGTGCCGCGAGCACGACCTCGACGACCTGGTCGGCGCGCCCGTCGGCGGGGCGCTGAGCTTCCGCGAGGCCGTCGTGGCCGCTCGCGGGTCGCGCGACTGACCGACGTCAGCCGGGCAGCTCGTCGTTGGCGAGGATCTCGGCCGCCCGGCCGTCGTCCTTGGGCGCCAGCACCGAGACCGAGTCGTCGATGCGCTCGTTGACGTAGCGCAGGATCTCGGCGACGCTCGCGGCCACCGGCACCGCGAGGAACGCCCCCGTGATGCCGAACAGCGAGCCGCCGGCCGTGACGCTGAGCAGCACGACCGCGGGGTGCAGGTTCATGGTCTTGCCCTGCAGGATCGGCGAGAGGACGTTGCCCTCGAGCTGCTGCACCGCGATGACGATGATCAGCGCGATCAGGGCGTCCTTGTAGTCGTTGGTCACGAGGGTCACGAGCACCGCGACGCCACCGCTCACGAAGGCGCCGACGATCGGGATGTACCCGCCGAAGAACGTGATGACGGCCAGGGGCAGGGCCAGGGGCGACCCGAGGATCGCCAGGCCGACGCCGATGATCAGGGCGTCGATGAACGAGACCAGGGTCTGCGTGCGGATGAAGCTGCCCAGTGTGGACCAGACGCGTCCGAGCACCTCGGTGAGGTGGTCGCCCGCGCGGGCCCCGCCGAGCGTCCTGAGCCACGGCAGGAAGCGGTGGCCGTCCTTGATGAAGAAGAACGTCAGCATCAGGATCAGGACCAGGTTGATGATGATCGAGGTCGCGGTGCTGATGGTCGTGAAGACGCCCTCGCTGATCGCGCTGGCGCTGTCCTGCAGCTTGTCCTGCAGGGCCGCGATGGCGGCGCTGATCTGGTTCTCGGACAGGTTGAACGGCTCGCCCGTCAACCAGTCGCGCACCTCCTGCAGGCCCCCGGACGCGCTCGAGGCGATCTCGCCGGCCTGGTCGGTCACCTGCGGGATCAGGAACGTCACGACCGCGCCGAGCGTCGCGAGGAACGACACGATGACGATGCCCGCGGCGGCCGCCGCGGGCAGCCCCTTGCGGCGCATCCACGAGACCGGGGGTGACAGCACGGTCGCGACGATCAGGGCGATCGAGGCCGGGAACAGCACGACCCAGATGTGCCCGATGCCCCAGCCGGCGATGTAGGCGGCCGCGGCGATGACGATGATGCGAAGACCCCAGCGCTGCAAGCCCGCGAAGGCGTCGTCGATGACGACGCCCCTGTCCCTGATGCTGCGCTGCTCGGCCACCTGACCACCCTAGTGGTCATGCTGTCACCCGGCTCAGGAGGGATTCAGGCCCCAGTCGACGGGGTCTGCCCCCTGCTGCACGAGCAGGTCGTTGGCCCGGCTGAACGGCCGCGAGCCGAAGAAGCCGCGCGACGCCGACAGGGGGCTGGGGTGCACCGACTCGATCGCGGGCACGTCGCCCAGCAGGGGGCGCAGGCCCTGTGCGTCGCGCCCCCACAGGATCGCGACGAGCGGGCGGTCGCGTGCCACGAGGGCGCGGATCGCCTGCTCGGTGACGGCCTCCCACCCCTTGCCGCGGTGGCTGGCCGAGGCGCCCGGCGCCACCGTCAGCACGCGGTTGAGCAGCAGGACGCCCTGCCGCGACCACGGCGTGAGGTCGCCCGACGGGGACGGCGCGATGCCGAGGTCGGACTCGAGCTCGCGGTAGACGTTGACGAGGCTGCGCGGCAGCGGCCGCACGTCGGGCGCGACGGAGAACGAGAGCCCGACGGGGTGGCCGGGCGTCGGGTACGGGTCCTGGCCCGTGATCAGCACCTTGACGTCGGCCATGGGCTCGGCGAACGCGCGCAGGACGTCGTCACCGGCGGGCAGGTACGAGCGGCCCGCCGCGACCTCGTCGCGCAGGAACTGCCCCATCGCCGCGATCTGGCCGGCGACGGGCTCGAGCGCCTCGGCCCAGTCGGGCGCCATCAGCTCGGACAGGGGGCGGCTCATGCGGTGCTCGCCTCCCGGGTCGCGGTGTCGTCGCGCAGCGCGTGGGGTGCCAGCAGGCCGGCCAGCACGCAGCCCACGATCGGGACGAGGAACGCCGTCGTGAGCGGCACCCAGTGCGTCAGGAGGCCGATGACGGACGGACCGGCGAGCAGGCCCAGGTAGCCCATGCTCGTGACCCGCGCGAGGTACGTGCCCGACGACGTCTCGCTGACGTTGCCGGCCGCCGTGAAGAACTGCGGCACGCACCCGGCGAGCCCGACGCCGAAGACGGCCCACGCGACGATCGCGAGGGCGGGGGTGGGGGCCAGCGCGGCGCCCGCGAGGCCCGCGGCGCCCAGCATCGCGGCCCGGCTGACGTAGACCGCCGGGCCCCAGCGCGCGACGACGCGGTCGGCGAACAGCCGCACGACCGTCATGGTGGCCGAGAAGGCCCCGAAGGCGTAGGCCGCGACGGTCTCGGACGATCCCAGGGAGTCGCGCAGGTGCACCGTCGTCCAGTCGTAGGCGACGCCCTCGCCGAGCAGCAGGGCGAAGGCCAGCAGGCCGAGCAGCAGCACCCGCGA
Source organism: Aeromicrobium sp. Root472D3 (assembly GCF_001426485.1). GTDB lineage: Bacteria > Actinomycetota > Actinomycetes > Propionibacteriales > Nocardioidaceae > Aeromicrobium. Next base: position 85,096 of record NZ_LMET01000003.1, read on the forward strand.
CGTCCACGGCACGCGTCCGCGCGGCGGCGCGTCGGCGGCGGGCGGCGTCGCGGCGACGAACGACGTGCGCAGCGACAGGGCCACGCACACGCCGACCACGGCGACGCCGAGCAGGGTCGCGCGCACGTCGACGCCGAGCGCGATCAGGCTGCCGCCCAGCACCGACGCGAGCAGCCCGCCGAGCGAGAAGAAGGCGTGGAACGCGGCCATGATCGGCCGGCCGTAGGCGCGCTCGACGACGACGGCCTGCGAGTTCATCGACACCTCGATGAAGCCGTTGGCGAAGCCCAGCACCGCGAGGGCGGCGACGAGCTGCGTCGCGTCGGTGGCCAGACCCGGGCCGGGCACGGTCGCGACGAGGGCGCACGCCGATGCCGTCAGGACCGGCCGACTCCCGAAGCGGTCGATCGCCGGGCCCGCGAGCTGCATGCCGATCCAGGCGGTGGCGCCGAGCACCAGCAGGAACAGGCCCAAGGTGGCCTGGTCGACGTCCGTGCGGTCCTTGATCGTGGGGATGTTGACGACCCACATGCCGAGCGTGAACCCGTTGAGCGCGAAGACCCCGAAGGTTGCTGTCCGGGCGCGGGTGGGAGGCACCGTCCGAGCCTAGCCGCGGTCGGGGGAGGGCGACGACCGACGGTAGGCTGGTCCGGCTGTGTCAGCCATCGCCGCCTACCGCGCGCTCCTGCGGATCGTCGGGCCCGCCTACGTCCTCGTAGCCTTCCTCGGGCGGATCCCGCTTGCCATGAGCCAGCTCGGCGTCCTGGTGCTGGTCAGCGAGACGACCGGACGGTACGGCGTCGGCGGTGCCGCCGCGGGCATCCTGGCCATCTCGAACGCCCTCGGCTCGCCCCTGTTCGGATCGCTGTCCGACCGCATCGGCCAGCGTCCCGTCGTGCTGGTGCAGTCGCTCGCGGGGGCCGCGGGGCTCGCCGGCATCGTCGCCGTGACCCACCCCGACGCCGCCCAGGGCCTGATCTTCGTCGTCGCCGGCCTGACGGGGTTCGTGATGCCGCAGGTCGGCCCGCTCGCGCGCGTCCGGTGGCGTCCCATCACGCGCGACGCCGGCGACCAGCGCCGCCTCGTCGACGCCGCCTTCTCGTACGAGGGCGCGGCCGACGAGGCGTCGTTCGTGCTCGGCCCGGCGATGATCGGCGTCCTGGCGATCCTCGCCGAGCCCGCCGGGGCGCTGCTCGCCGCCGCGGTGCTGCTCGCGGTGTTCGGCTCGTGGTTCGCGGTGCACCCCACGTCGGCGCTGGTCGGGCGTCGCACGATGCTGGGTGGCGGGGGCACGGAGCCGCTCTTCACGGGCGTGTTCGTCGTGCTGCTGCTGGCGCAGGTGTGCGTCGGCATGATCTTCGGCAGCGTCCAGACCGGCACGACGGTGCTGGCCACCGCCGAGGGGCAGGCCGGGCTGGCGGGCCTGATCCACGCCGTGCTCGGCATCGGCAGCGTCATCGCGGGCCTGGCGATCACGGGGCTGCCCGAGCGCGTCCTGTACGCGACGCGCATGGCCGTGGCCGCGCTGGGCCTGCTGGTGCTGGCCGCACCGCTGCTGCTGGTCGACTCGCTGCCGTCGCTGATCGGTGTCATCGCGCTGCTGGGCTTCGCCGTCGCGCCGTACATGATCAGCAACTTCGCGCTCGCGGGCATCCTCGTGCCGGTGCACCGGGTCAGCGCCGCGATGACGATGCTGGCCGGCGCCACGGGCATCGGGTACGCCCTCGGGGCCGCGCTGGCGGGGCGTCTGGCCGACGCCAGCGGGCACACCGCCGCCTTCGCCGTGACGGTCTCGGCCGCCGGGCTGGCCGTCGTGATCTCGCTGGCGTCCAACCGCGCGCTGCGCCAGGCCGTCCCCGTCGACCAGGGCTACTGACCCGCCGCGGACGTCGTCACGGGGGTGCCGGGATCGGCGCGCCCGTGACGACGTGAGGCGGGGTCAGAGCGCGCTGAGCGGGGTGACGTCGAGGCCGAGGGCCTCGCCGACCGGCCCGTTGACGAGCCGGCCGTCGTGCGTGCTGAGCCCGCCCGCGAGCGCGGCGTCGTCCGTCACGGCCTGCTTCCAGCCCTTGTTCGCGAGCGCGACGGCGTACGGCAGCGTGACGTTGGTCAGCGCGTACGTCGACGTCCGCGGCACGGCCCCGGGCATGTTGGCGACGCAGTAGAAGATCGAGTCGTGCACCCGAAACGTCGGGTCGTCGTGCGTCGTGGCGCGCGAGCTCTCGAAGCAGCCGCCCTGGTCGATCGCGATGTCGACCAGCACCGAGCCCGGACGCATCTGGGCGACCAGGTCGTCGCTGACGATCGTCGGTGCCTTGGCGCCCGGCACCAGCACGGCGCCGATGACCAGGTCGGCCTCGCGCACGGCCTTCTCGACGGCGAACGAGCTCGACGCGACCGTCGTGATCATGCCCTGGAAGCGCGCGTCGACGGCGCGCAGCTTGGCGACGTCGAGGTCGAGGATCTCGACCCGCGCGCCCATGCCGCGGGCGACCTCGGCCGCGTTGACGCCCGACACGCCCGCGCCGATGACGACGACGTCGGCGGGGTAGACGCCCGGCACGCCTCCGGGCAGCACGCCGCGACCGCCGTTGCTGGCCATCAGGTGCTGGAAGCCGACCTGCGGGGCCAGACGTCCCGCGACCTCCGACATCGGCGCCAGCAGCGGCAGCGACCGGTCGGGCAGCTGCACCGTCTCGTACGCGATCGACGTCGTGCCGGAGGCCAGGAGCGCGTCGGTGCACGGCCGGCTGGCGGCGAGGTGCAGGTAGGTGAACAGGGTCTGCCCGCGGCGCATGCGGCCGTACTCCTCGGCGATCGGCTCCTTGACCTTCAGCACGAGCTCGGCGGACGCCCACACCTCGTCGGCGGTGTCGAGGATCTTCGCGCCGGCGGCGACGTACTCCTCGTCGGGGATCGACGACCCGAGGCCGGCGCCCTTCTCGATCACGACGTCGTGACCGTGGCGGGTCAGCTCGTGCACGCCGGCCGGCGTGATGGCGACGCGGTACTCGTGGTTCTTGATCTCGCGGGGGACACCGACCAGCATGAGCTGCTCCTTCGACGGGGAATGTCCCTCTATCCTGAAGTAACTGCGGAACCAGCGGCAACAACGTGAACAAGATTCTGTAGACTTGCACTCATCGGTGACATGTACCGATCGGAGCCGCCCAGGAGGCGCTGTGGCGAAGGATGTTCACGACCTCGACCGGCTCGACGCCCGCATCGTGTCGGCGCTGCGGCGCGAGGGACGGCTGCCCAACAACGCGCTGGCGGCGTCCGTCGGCGTCGCGGCGTCCACGTGCCTGACCCGGGTGCGGTCCCTGGTCGAGCGCGGCGTCATCTCGGGCTTCCACGCCGAGGTCGACCCCGCGTGGTTCGGCCGGCCCATCCAGGCCATGATCGCGGTGCGCCTGCGCAGCGACGCCCGCGGCGCGATCAGCGAGTTCTCCGACCGGATGGCCGCGATGCCCGAGGTGCTCAACGTGTACTTCCTGGCCGGCGCCGACGACTTCCACGTGCACGTCGCGGCGAAGGACCCCGACGACCTGCGGACGTTCGTGGTCGACCACCTGAGCTCGGCACCCGAGGTCGCGCTGACCGAGACCAACCTGATCTTCGAGCACAAGCGTGGACGCCTGTCGGAGTGAGCGGGCTCAGTCCGTCAGGGTGATGTCCTTGAACCACGAGTCGGTGGCGTAGTCGGTGACCCAGCCCAGGGCCAGGTAGAGCTGGTCGGCGCTGGTGGGGGAGTCGTCGTCGACCTCGAGGCCGACGCGGTCGCGTCCGCGCTGCGCGGCGTCGGCGATCACGGTGCCGAGCAGCGACTTGGCCACGCCGCGTCCGCGGGCGACCCGGTTGACGCCGATGTACTCGACGTACGAGCCCTCGACGCCGCCCTCCGGGGCCGACAGCACCGAGCACACGACGGTGCCCGCCGCGACGGGCTCGCCGCCGTCCTCGGGCTCGACGTAGGCGAGCCACCAGTGGTCCCAGCGGTGACCGGGCTCCTCGCGCAGACGCTGCACGAACTCGGGAAAGCTCTCGCGGTAGTTGTTGAAGTGGTCCTCGAACGACTCCTCGAGCATCTGGTGCACGGTCTGCAGGTCGGAGGCGATCGGGAAGCCGTTCTCGTGCTTCTCGACCGGGCGCACGACGACGCCCTCGCGGGGCTCGAGCCCCGCGTCGTCGGGGGTCACGGGCCGGTTCATGTGCAGCCACGTGCGGCGCTTGGTGTAGCCGGCGAGCGCGAGCCACCCGGCCTGGCGCGTGTCGGTCGCGAACGGGCTCTCGTCGAGCCGCGTCTCGTCGACGCCGCGCAGGCGGGCCATGCCGATCGCGACGTCCTCGGCCCACGCGTAGAAGATCCGCGCGATCGAGTCGATCTCGTGCACGTCGCGGTCGAAGTAGCCCCAGATCAGGGCACGTCCGGCGGCCCGGTCGTGCACCGTGATCCACGCGCGGGGCACGTCGTCCTCGCCGACGGCGACGATCTGGCGGCGCGTCCACGACGCCTGACCCGCGACCTCGGACTCGATGCCGGCCGGGTCGATGTGCGCCTCGCCGGTGCCCTGCAGCTCGTCGAGGTGACGCAGTGCGACGAGGGCGTCGATGTCGCCGTAACCGGGCACCCGAGCCGTCCACGGTCCGGGGAGGACGGGCAGGTCGAGGTTGTCGCTGAGGGATTCGGTCATCGCGGACACCCTACCCATCGGGCGGGCCGCGTCAGCGGGTCAGGCGCGACTCGAGGGCCGCGCGGGCGACCGGCCACTCGTCGTCGAGCATCGAGAACGTCACGGTGTCGCGCCACGACCCGTCGGGTCGCAGCCTGTGCTTGCGCAGGACGCCCTCGCGTCGGGCGCCGAGCCGCGCGATGGCCGCCTGCGACCGCTCGTTGCGGGCGTCGGTGTGCCACACGACCCGCACGCAGCCGAGGTCGTCGAAGGCGCGCCGCATCAGCAGCAGCTTCGCCTCGGTGTTGACCCCCGACCGCCAGGCCCGCCGCGCGAGCCACGTCCACCCGATCGCGACGGTGCGCATCGCGGGGTCGACGTCGTAGAACGCCGTCATGCCGAGGACGTCGCCGGTCGTGGCGTCGACCTGCACCCACGGGACGGCCGGTCCGTCGAGGTAGCGCGAGACCATCGCGTCGGCGTCGGCGGGCGTGCGGGGGCGCAGGAACGTCAGCCACCGGAACACCTCGTCGTCGTCGGCCGCGGCCAGCAGCGCCGGGGCGTGCTCGGGGGCCAGCGGCTCGAGGCGGACGTGGGTGCCCGACAGCACGGGGCGGTCCGTGACGTCGCGGGGGTCGACCATGGTCGAAGACTCTCAGACCCGCGTCAGCGCGGGTAGAGCAGCCTGAAGCGCTCGAGCACGACAGGCATCGAGGGCGAGAAGCCCCGCCCGTTGGTGGAGTGGAGGTCGAAGTAGCGCTGGTGGACGTCGCGCCAGTACTCGTACGAGCGGTCGCCCTCGCCCTCGAGGTGGGCGTGCTCGGCGTCGACCTCGTCGAACGGCACGACGTCGACCCGGACGATCTCGATCAGCGCGCGCGGCCGCTCCTGGCCGTCGAGGACGATCGCGAGGTCGCCGACCTGCGGCATGGGCTCGCCGTCGTGCTCGAAGTCCCACAGGGCGCTCGACGTCGCGGTCTTGGTGCCGGCGAGGACGAGGGCCAGCAGCTCCTCGGCGTGCTCGGGCGTCGCTCCGAAGGCCCACGCGGGCGGTGCGAGTGCCTCGGCCGAGTACGTGCCGAGGTAGCCGGGCACGGGGTTGGTGCGGGTCTGGTGGCGCGCCGCGGTCCAGAAGGCGTCGATCTCGTCGGCGGTCATGCGGTCATCCTCTCAGGGCGACGGGCGGCCGTCGCGCGGGTCGTCCGTGGGACGATCTGGGGGTGAGTGCCACCTTGGTCGCCAAGTCCCTGTCCGGTGGTCACGCCCACCGCACCCTGTTCGAGGGGCTCGACCTGACGGTCGCCCCCGGCGACGTCGTGGGGGTCGTGGGCTCCAACGGGGCGGGCAAGTCGACGCTGCTGCAGATCCTGGCCGGGCGCACCGCGCCGCTGGCCGGCACGGTGTCGACGGCCCCGTCCGACGCGTTCGTCGGCTGGTTGCCGCAGGAGCACGAGCGGCTCGCGGGCGAGACCGTCGCGGCGCACCTGGCCCGGCGCACCGGGGCGGCCGCCGCGACCGAGGCCATGGAACGCACCGCCGCGGCGCTCGGGTCGGACGCGCCGGACGCCGACGACGAGTACGCCGTCGCGCTCGACCGCTGGCTCGCCTCCGGGGCGCCCGACCTCGACGAGCGCATCCCGTCGGTGCTGGGCGACCTGCGCCTCGGTCTCGACGGCGATGCCCTCATGACGTCGCTGTCGGGCGGCCAGGCCGCGCGCGTCGGCCTGGCGGCCCTGCTGCTGAGCCGGTTCGACGTCGTCCTGCTCGACGAGCCGACCAACGACCTCGACCTCGACGGCCTCGACCGGCTCGAGCGGATGGTCGACGGGATGCGGTCCGGCATCGTGCTGGTCTCGCACGACCGCGAGTTCCTCGCGCGGTGCGTCACGCGCGTCGTCGAGCTCGACCTCGCCCAGCAGCAGGTGCGCGTCCACGACGGCGGCTACGACTCGTTCCTGGAGGAGCGCGAGATCGCCCGTCGCCACGCCCGCGAGGCGTACGAGCAGTTCGCCGGCACCAAGGCCGATCTGGTGGCCCGGGCCCGCACGCAGCGCGAGTGGAGCTCGCAGGGCGTCCGCAACGCCATGAAGAAGAGCCCCGACAACGACAAGATCCGTCGCAAGGCGCAGACCGAGTCGTCCGAGAAGCAGGGGCAGAAGGTGCGGCAGATGGAGTCGCGCATCGCCCGGCTCGAGGAGGTCGAGGAGCCGCGCAAGGAGTGGGAGCTGCGCTTCGAGATCGCCGCCGCGCCCCGCTCGAGCACCGTCGTGGCGACGCTCGACGCCGCGACCGTGCGCCGCGGCGACTTCACGCTCGGGCCGGTCACGGCGCAGGTCGACGCCGGCGACCGCATCGGCATCACGGGGCCCAACGGAGCGGGCAAGACGACGCTGCTGAAGCTGCTGCTGGGCGCGCTCGAGCCGGACGAGGGGCGCGCGTCGCGTGGGGCGTCGATGCAGGTCGGCGTGATCGACCAGGCCCGGTCGGTGCTGCCGGACGACCTGGTGCTGGGCGACGCCTTCGAGGCCGCCGTGCCCGATCTGTCGCCGGCCGACGTCCGCACCGTGATGGCCAAGTTCGGGCTGAAGGCCGACCAGGTCGGCAGCGTCGTGGGGCGCCTGTCTCCCGGCGAGCGCACGCGGGCGGCGATGGCGCTGCTGCAGGCGCGGGCCGTCAACATCCTGGTGCTCGACGAGCCCACCAACCACCTCGACCTGCCCGCGATCGAGCAGCTCGAGCAGGCGCTGGCGGCCTACGACGGCGCCCTGCTGCTGGTCTCGCACGACCGGCGGCTGCTCGACAACGTCGACCTGCACCAGCGCTGGCACGTCGAGAACGGGACGGTCACCCGGCCATAGGCCGAGCGAGCGCAGCGAGCGAAGGCAGGCGCCCGGACGAAGTCCGGCAGCGGCGACGGAGGAGCCGCTGCGGCGGCGAAGCCGCGCGCCCTAGACGGGGCGGGGGTTCTTCTCGTGCAGCTCGCGGTCGGCCGTCAGCTCCTCGAGGAAGTTGTTGGCCCACAGCTCGATGTCGTTCTCCATGACCTGCTTGCGCATCGCCTTCATGCGCCGCCCGTTCTCGCGGGGGCTGGCGTTGATGGCCGCGAGCATCATGCTCTTCATGCCGTTGATGTCGTGCGGGTTGACCTGGTAGGCCGACTTCAGCTCGGACGCCGCCCCGGCGAACTCGCTGAGCACCAGGGCGCCCGCGTCGTCGTAGCGGCAGGCGACGTACTCCTTGGCGACGAGGTTCATGCCGTCGCGCAGCGGCGTGACGACCATGACGTCGGCCGCCCGGTACAGCGCCGCCATCTCCTGCCGGGGGTACGACGCGTGCAGGTACGTGACGGGCTGCTGGCCGATGCGCCCGACGTCGCCGTTGATGCGTCCGACCAGACGGTTGATGTCGTCGCGCAGCAGCTTGTACTGCTGGACGCGCTCGCGCGACGGGGTCGCGACCTGCACGAAGACCGCGTCGTCGACGTGCACCGAGCCGTCGGAGATGAGCTCGCCGAACGCGCGCAGACGCTGCCGCAGGCCCTTGGTGTAGTCGAGCCGGTCGATGCCCAGCAGGATCGTCTTCGGGCTGCCGAGGCTCTCGCGGATCTCGGCGGCGCGGGCGATGACCTCGGGCGTGCGGGCGAGCTCCTCGAAGCCGGCCGCGTCGATCGAGATCGGGTACGCCTTGGCCAGCACCGTGCGCCCGTCGGGCAGGTAGATCATGTCGCGGTGCGTCTTGTGGCCCACGCGCTGGCGCACGAGGCGGACGAAGTTCTGGGCCGCGCCGGGCATCTGGAAGCCCACCAGGTCGGCGCCCAGCAGACCCTCGAGGATCTCGCGGCGCCACGGCAGCTGCTGGAACAGCTCGGTCGGGGGGAACGGGATGTGCAGGAAGAAGCCGATGCGCAGGTCGGGGCGCAGCTCGCGCAGCATCGTCGGGACGAGCTGCAGCTGGTAGTCCTGCACCCACACGACGGCGCCCTCGTTGGCGACCTGCGCCGCCTTCTCAGCGAAGCGCCGGTTGACGCGGACGTACGAGTCCCACCACTCGCGGTGGAACTCCGGGGGCGCGACGACGTCGTGGTACAGCGGCCACAGCGTCGCGTTCGAGAAGCCCTCGTAGTACTCCTCGACCTCGTCGTTGCTCAGCGGCACCGGGACGAGGTGCATGCCGTTGTGGTCGAAGTCCTTGACCTTCTCGTCGGCGGCGCCGTGCCAGCCGATCCACGCCCCGCCGTTGCTCTTCATGACCGGCTCGAGAGCCGTCACGAGCCCGCCGGGGGAGGTGCGCCACAACGTGTCGCCATTGGGGGCGGTGACGCGGTCGACCGGAAGTCGGTTGGCGATCACCACGAAGTCTGCGGTGCCTGTGGCCATGTCGTCACCCTAGCGCCGACGACGGCTCTCTACCGGCGTGCGACACCGATCTGCTCCAGGATCGTGTCCATCTGCCGCTGGATCGCGACGGTCTGGTCGAGCGGCAGCACCGTCGACGCGGTCGCGCCGGCCCGCAGGCAGGCCGCGACCTCCTCGATCTCGTGGGCGTAGCCGCGGCCCGTGACGGGCAGCGCGACGTCCTCGCGGTCGTCGCCGCGCACGACCGTGAAGCCGTCGGGGTGGTGGAAGCGTCCGGGCACCTCGATGCGTCCGGCGTCGCCCGCCACGACGGCCCGGTTGTCGCCCAGCGCGACCTGGGTCCAGGCGATGCTCGCGACGGCGCCCGACGCGTACGTCAGGGTCGCGCCGCCGCTGAGGTCGACACCGGACTCCGACACGACGCCGGCCGCCGCGATGTGCTGCGGCTCGCCGAGCACGAGGTGCGCGAACGTCAGGGGGTAGATGCCGACGTCGAGCAGCGCGCTGGCCCCGAGGTCGAGGTCCCACAGCCGGGCGACGTCGCGGCGGCCCACGAAGCCGAGCTCGGCACGCACCTGGCGGACGGTGCCGAGGTCGTCGCTCGCCGCGATCTCGGCGAGCCGCCGGATGTTGGGGTTGGTGCGCATCCACATCGCCTCGGCGAAGAACAGGCCGTGCTGCTGCGCCTCGGCCACGAGGGTCGCGGAGTCGTCGGCGTTCATCGTCAGCGCCTTCTCGCACAGGACGTGCTTGCCGGCCGCGAAGCACAGGCGGACGTCCTCGAGGTGGCGCCCGTGCGGCGTCGCGACGTAGACGACGTCGACGTCCGGGTCGGCGACGAGCTCCTCGTACGACCCGTGGGCGCGGGCGGCGCCGTGGCGGGCCGCGAACTCCTGCGCGGCGTCGGGGCGTCGCGAGCCGACGGCGGCGAGCTCGTTGTCGGGCACGAGAGCCAGGTCGGCGGCGAACTTCTCGGCGATCCCGCCGGTGGCGAGGATGCCCCAGCGGACGGGTGTCGTGGTCGTCATGGTCCTCACTGTGCCACTGCGCCCGTCCGCCGTCTCCGCAGGTGAATGACACAGGTGTGATTCGTGCCGTACCATCGGGGACATGAGTGCTGTGGAGAGGTCGGACGCGCAGGGTTCGGCAGTCGCCGCGTCCCTGTCGGACCGCGACCGCGAGATCCTGGCGCTCGAGCGTCTGTGGTGGCAGTACGCCGGCGCCAAGGAGCAGGCGATCCGCGACAAGTTCGACATGTCCGCGACCCGCTACTACCAGGTGCTCAACGCCCTGATCGACCGCGAGGACGCCCTGGCGTTCGACCCGCTGCTGGTCAAGCGTCTCCGTCGCCTCCGTGCGCAGCGTCAGCGCAGCCGCTCGGCCAGGCGCCTCGGCATCGACCTCTGAGCGCGCGATGGTGGCGCATCGCAAGAACGTCCCTGCTCCACGGGCCTTCGTCCCGTCGAGCTGGTTCATCGTCCTGACCGTCATGGTCGTCATCGGCGGCGCGGGCTGGCTCGGCTGGCTGCTGCTCGACGACGATCCCGCGGCACCCGCCGACACGGCAGCCCCCGTCGCGAGCGCCACCCCCGCGCCCGCCGACGAGTCGCCCACGCCCGCTGACGAGTCGCCCGCGCCCGCTGACGAGTCGCCCGCGCCCGCCGACGAGTCGCCCGCGCCCGCTGACGAGTCACCCACGCCCGCCGACGAGCGCACGGCGCCGGTCTCGGTGCTCAACAACTCGGGCGTCGTGGGCGCCGCGCGCGCGTTCTCGGCCAAGGTCACGAGCACCGGATGGACGCTCGGGGGCGTCGGCAACTGGACGGGGTCGATCCCGTCCAACACGGTCTACTACCCGCCGGGCCTGCAGGCGCAGGCCGAGCTGCTCGCCGCGGACGTCGGGATCGCCCGGGTCCGACCGAGTGTCTCGCCGATGCGGACGGACCGGTTGACGATCATCTTGTCGGGAACGCAATGATCGAGGGCATGGCCCCGACTCCTCGCGCATCCGACATCCGTGACTCCGTCGTCGCCGATCCCGCCGGGACCCTGGTCGCGCTCGACTTCGACGGGACGCTCTCCCACATCGTCGACGACCCCACGCGGGCCTTCGCCCACCCCGACTCGGTCGAGGCGCTGGGCCGCCTCGGGTCGGTGCTGGGGCAGCTCGCGATCATCACGGGACGCCCGGTCCGCCAGGCGCTCGAGCTGGGCGGGTTCGAGGGACGACCGGGCTTCGAGCGCCTCGTGATCTTCGGCCAGTACGGCGCCGAGCGATGGAACGCCGCGGACGGCGCGGTGTCCGACCCCGAGCGTCCCGAGGCCGTCGCACGGCTCGCCGCCACGCTGCCCGGATGGCTCGCCGAGCGCGGTGCCGGCGACGTCCGCATCGAGGACAAGGGGCTCGCGGTCGCCCTGCACACCCGCGGTGTCGACCCGTCGCTCATGGACGCGCTGCGCGAGCCCGTGGCCGCCCTGGCCGCCGGGCTGGGCCTGGCGGTCGAGCCGGGGCGCCAGGTCATCGAGCTGCGGGGCCTGGGCCACGACAAGGGTGCCGCGCTGCGCACGATCGCGGCCGAGAGCGGCGCGCGGCAGATCGTCTTCGGCGGCGACGACCTCGGCGACCTGCCCGCGTTCTCGGCGGTCGAGGAGCTGCGGACGCAGGGTGTCGGCGGTCTGCTGCTGTGCTCGGCATCGGCCGAGCAGGACGCGCTCGTGGCCCGGGCCGACGTCGTCCTCGACGGCCCCGACGCCGTCGCCGCCTGGCTGCAGGCGCTCGCGGACGACGTCGTCCCCGCCTGACCCCGACGTCTCCCTCGCTGCGTCATGCGAACCGAGGTGTGAGGGCCCCAGATCCGATGACGCAAGGGGCGTCCACAGGCGGGCGCACGGCCCGTCGGGATCCCCAGGCGGGACATGCCGGGGTCGTCGCGTCTCGAGCAGGCGTGATCGTCGAGGGATGTTCTCCCTCGACCACGTCCCGCCGCGGCTTCGCGCGGCGCTGGCCGACGTCGCGACGGCGCAGAGCGGCGTCGTGTCGCGGCGTGAACTGCACCGACTCGGCGTCACGCGGTGGATGATCGCCGCCAACCTCCGCGCACAGCGCTGGCGATCGCACGGTCGGCAGTCGATCTGCCTGCATACCGGGACGCTCGCCGCGCCTGCCGCCCGTTGGTGCGCCGTCATCGAGGCAGGCCCCCGTTCGGCGCTCGACGGCGTCAGCGCGCTCGAGGCCGCCGGGCTGAGAGGGTTCGACGGCACGGACTCGATCAGGGTGTCGGTGCCGCGCGGTGCTCGCGCCGTGCGGAGTCCGGGTCTGGTGGTGCGCCAGACCCGACGGCTGCAGCGGTCGGACGTCGTCGAAGTCGGCGTTCCCCGGGTTCGTGTGCCGATCGCAGCCGTTCGCGCCGCGCTGTGGGCTGTCAGCGACCGGCAGGCCGCCATGATCCTCGCCATGGTGGTCCAGCAACGCCTGTGCCGAGCTGTCGACATTGGCGAGGCGCTGCTCGCCGTCAGACGCCACCGGCGCAGGAGGATGCTCGAGGCGGTGGTCCTCGACCTGATCGATGGTGCACAGGCGATGGGTGAGCTCGACTTCGCGCGCCTGTGCCGCGCGCACGGACTTCCATCGCCCGATCGTCAGGTGGTGCGCCGGACGTCGAGGGGCGCGGCGTACCTGGATGCGTACTGGTCGACGTTCCGGCTGGTCGTCGAGGTCGACGGCATCCACCACCTCGCGGCGACCGCTGTGGTCTCCGACGCTCTGCGGCACAACGACATGGCTCTGACGTCCGACACGGTGCTGCGGCTTCCGGTACTAGGACTGCGCGTCGCACCCGCCGAGTTCATGCAGCAGGTGCGCGAGGGGCTCGTGGCCGGAGGCTGGGAGCCTCACGCCGCTGCGTCATAGGGATCAAGGCGCATGGCCCTCGATCGTCATGACGTCGCGGACGAGCCACCCAGCGGACGCACTCGTCCCACGATGCGGACCGAGTGGACACATCGTGAGACGCCCGCCTACGCTTGAGGAACTCATCCAGAGGGGTACAGGGACACGGCCCGACGACACCCCAGCAACCAGTCGCACGATGCGACCAGGTGCTCAATCCGTCCCGGGCGACAGTCGATCCGGGGAAGATGACCAGGAGGATCGCGTGAGCATCACCGCCGACCAGACCGACGCCGCACCCCAGCCGACCAGTGCTCCCGCGATCCGCGACGGCGCCTTCGGCCACGCCACGGGCCTGGTGTGCCGCGAGTGCGGCGCGACGCAGGACATCGGTCCGCACTACGTGTGCACCGACTGCTTCGGCCCCCTCGAGATCCAGTACGACTTCCCGGCCGTCACGCGCGAGCAGATCGAGTCCGGTCCCGCCAACATCTGGCGCTACAAGGCCCTGCTGCCCGTCCCGGACGACATCGAGACCAGCCCCAACCTCGAGCCCGGCTTCACCCGCCTGCTGCGCGCCGACAACCTCGCGCGCGAGCTCGGCCTCGAGACGCTGTGGGTCAAGGACGACAGCACCAACCCCACCAACTCGTTCAAGGACCGCGTCGTCGCGTGCGCCCTCAGCGCGGCCCGCGAGTTCGGCAGCAAGGTCTTCGCGTGTCCGTCCACCGGCAACCTGGCCAACGCCGTCGCCGCGGCCGGCGCCCGGGCCGGCATCAAGACCGTGGTCTTCATCCCCAGCAACCTCGAGACGCCCAAGAAGGTCAACTCGGCGGTCTACACCGAGAACCTCGTGGCCGTCGACGGCACCTACGACGACGTCAACAAGCTCGCCAGCGAGATCGCGGGCGAGGAGGACGGCTGGGCCTTCGTCAACGTCAACGTCCGCCCGTTCTACGCCGAGGGGTCCAAGACGCTCGGCTACGAGATCGCCGAGCAGCTCGGCTGGCGCCTGCCCGACCAGGTCGTGATCCCCGTCGCCTCCGGCTCGCAGCTGACCAAGGTGCACAAGGCGTTCCGCGAGCTCGTGAAGCTCGGCCTCGTCGAGGACAAGCCGGTCCGGATCTTCGGCGCGCAGGCCACGGGGTGCTCGCCGGTGTCCGAGGCGTTCCGCGAGGGCTGGGACGTCGTCCGCCCCCAGCGTCCCGACACGATCGCCAAGTCGCTCGCGATCGGCAACCCCGCCGACGGCATCTACGTGCTCGACATCTGCCGCGACACCGGCGGCGCGGTCGCCGACATCTCCGACGACGAGGTCCGCGAGGCCATCGTCCTGCTGGCCCGCACCGAGGGGATCTTCACCGAGACCGCGGGCGGCACCACGATCGGGGTGCTGAAGAAGCTCGTCGAGACGGGTCAGCTCGACACGTCGCTCGAGACCGTCGTGATCAACACGGGCCACGGCCTGAAGACGCTCGACGCCGTGTCGGACCTCGTCGGTCCGGCCGCCACCATCGCCCCGACGTACGACGCCTTCGTCGCCGCCGGCATCGCCTGACACCCGTCCCCGCCACTGCCAAGGAGCACCGTGAGCATCAACGTCCGCATCCCCACGATCCTGCGCACCTACACGCAGGACCAGTCGCAGGTCACCGCCGAGGGCGCGACCCTGACCGACGTCCTCGACTCGCTCGAGTCGAGCTTCCCCGGCATCCGCGCGCGGGTCGTCGACGACGAGGGCAAGCTGCGCCGCTTCGTCAACATCTACGTCGCCGAGGAGGACGTGCGCTTCTCGCAGGGGCTGGACACGCCCACGCCCGACGGCTCCCAGGTGTCGATTATTCCCGCCGTAGCCGGTGGCAGCGGCGCCGTATAGGCTCAGCGCATCGGCCCCTCGGCAGGTGGGTTCGTTCGTGACAGGTGGGAGTGGCGGCATGGTGCATGGCACCGTCAAGTGGTTCAACGCTGACAAGGGCTACGGGTTCATCGAGATCGAGGGCCAGGACGACGTCTTCGTCCACTGGTCCAAGATCGCGTCCGACGGCTACAAGACCCTCGAGGACGGCCAGAGGGTCGAGTTCGAGGTCGTCGACGGTCCCAAGGGCCGCGAGGCGCACGAGGTCATCGGGCACTGAGCCCGACCGCGAAGACCCGGTCCGACGGACCGGGTCTTCGCGCGTCCGCGGGGTGTCGCGTCCACGCCCCGGCGGGTGTCGCACGTCGTCGGTACCGTCGGTCCCATGGCGACGATCTACAACACCGCGACGAGCCTCGACGGGTTCCTCGCGACGACCGACCACTCGCTGCAGTGGCTGTTCGACGTGCCGGGCGCGGACGACGAGGAGGGCGGCCTCGGCGACTTCCTGGCCGGGGTCGGCGCGATGGCGATGGGGTCGACGACGTACGAATGGGTCGTCGAGCACGAGTCGCTGCTCGAGCGCCCCGACACGTGGGCGGCCTGGTACGGCGACCGGCCCACGTGGGTGTTCACGACGCGCGACCTCCCGGTCGTCGAGGGCGCCGACATCCGGTTCACGCGGGCGCCGGTCGAGCAGGTGCACGCCGAGATGGTGCAGGCGGCCGGCGCGCGCGACGTCTGGCTGATGGGCGGCGGCGACCTCGTCGGCCAGTTCGCCGACCGGGGCCTGCTCGACCGCGTGACGGTCACGATCGCGCCGGTGACGCTCGGCGCAGGAGCGCCGCTGCTGCCGCGCGACATCCGCTCGGACCGGTTGACGCTGCGATCGGTCGACCGGCGCGGACCGTTCGCCGAGCTGACGTACGACATCGGCCCGCCCACCTGATTGCGTCCCGTTGATTAGCACTCGTATAGTGAGAGTGCCAGACACACAGGTCTGGAAGCACCGATCAGATCGATGAGGGTGTGGGCCGAGGCGAGAAGGGTTCGCCGCACGCCGCACCCGTCCGTCGCGGGCATCGCCTGATCACCCCCACGTCGACAACCAAGTCGGAGAAACGTACACATGGCAAAAACCATTGCTTTCAACGAGGAAGCCCGTCGCGGCCTCGAGCGCGGTATGAACCAGCTCGCTGACGCCGTGAAGGTGACGCTCGGCCCCAAGGGTCGCAACGTCGTCCTGGAGAAGAAGTGGGGAGCTCCCACGATCACCAACGACGGCGTCAGCATCGCCCGTGAGATCGAGCTCGAGGACCCCTACGAGAAGATCGGCGCCGAGCTCGTCAAGGAGGTCGCCAAGAAGACCGACGACGTCGCCGGCGACGGCACGACGACCGCCACGGTCCTCGCCCAGGCCCTCGTCCGCGAAGGTCTGCGCAACGTCGCGGCCGGCGCCAACCCGATGGGCCTGAAGAAGGGCATCGAGACCGCCGTCGAGGCCATCTCGGCCCAGCTGCTCGGCATGGCCAAGGACGTCGAGACCAAGGAGCAGATCGCCTCCACCGCCTCGATCTCGGCCGCTGACACCACGGTCGGCGAGATCATCGCCGAGGCGATGGACAAGGTCGGCAAGGAAGGCGTCATCACGGTCGAGGAGTCGAACACGTTCGGCATCGACCTCGAGCTGACCGAGGGCATGCGCTTCGACAAGGGTCACCTGTCGGGCTACTTCGTCACCGACCCGGAGCGTCAGGAGACCGTCCTCGACGATCCCTACATCCTGATCGTCAACAGCAAGATCACGTCGGTCAAGGACATGGTCCCCGTCCTGGAGAAGGTCATGGCGTCGGGCAAGCCGCTCGTCATCATCGCCGAGGACATCGAGGGCGAGGCCCTCGCGACGCTGATCGTCAACAAGATGCGCGGCACGTTCAAGTCCGTCGCCGTCAAGGCCCCGGGCTTCGGCGACCGTCGCAAGGCCATGCTGGCCGACATCGCCATCCTGACCGGTGGTGAGGTCATCAGCGAGGAGGTCGGTCTCAAGCTCGAGAACGCCGACCTGACGCTGCTCGGCACGGCGCGCAAGGTCGTCACGACCAAGGACGAGACCACGATCGTCGAGGGCGGTGGCTCGGACGACCAGATCGCCGGTCGCGTCAACCAGATCAAGGCCGAGATCGAGAACAGCGACTCCGACTACGACCGCGAGAAGCTCCAGGAGCGTCTGGCCAAGCTCGCCGGCGGCGTCGCCGTCATCAAGGTCGGCGCGGCCACCGAGGTCGAGCTCAAGGAGCGCAAGCACCGCATCGAAGACGCGGTCCGCAACGCCAAGGCCGCCGTCGAGGAGGGCATCGTCGCCGGTGGTGGCGTCGCCCTCGTCCAGGCCGCCGCAGCGGTCTTCGAGAAGCTCGAGCTCACGGGCGACGAGGCCACGGGCGCGAACATCGTGCGCGTCGCCGCCTCGGCCCCGCTCAAGCAGATCGCGGTCAACGCCGGTCTCGAGGGTGGAGTCGTCGCCGAGAAGGTCACCAACCTGCCCGACGGACACGGCCTCAACGCCGCGACCGGCGAGTACGTCGACCTGATCGCCGCCGGCATCATCGATCCGGCCAAGGTCACGCGCTCGGCGCTGCAGAACGCAGCCTCGATCGCGGCCCTGTTCCTCACGACCGAGGCCGTCGTCGCCGACAAGCCCGAGCCGGCCGCCGCCGGTGGTGGCGCCCCCGACATGGGCGACATGGGCGGCATGGGCTTCTAGCCCGTCCGCGACACAGCACCTGCACGACCAGCACCACCACGTGGGCCCCGACCGCACCAGCGGCCGGGGCCCTCGTGCGTCCGGACGCCGTGCCGCGCGGCCCGCCCTACCGGGTGAGACGCGGGTCTCCCCGCCGATTCCAGATGCTGAGAAGCGTCCGGACGGTGCACGGGACGTTCCTAGCGTGGAGCCCGCGGAGCACACACCGCCCGCCGCCAGCACCTCCGGCCACGAGCCGGCACGAAAGGAACCACCATGTCCGACCAGCTCATCGAGGCACCGAAGAAGAAGCGCGGCGGCCTGATCGCCGTCGTCGCGATCGTCGTCATCGCGATCGTCGCGGCCGTCGCCTACGCCCTGACCTCCGGCGACGACGACTCCTCGTCGGCCGCCGGCACCAGCGGCAAGACCGTCCGCATCGGCGTCGTCGGCGCGAGCGACCCGTACTGGGACGTCTACCGGAAGGCCGCCGCCGACGAGGGCATCTCGGTCGACATCGTCGACTTCACCGACTACACGCAGCCCAACCCGGCCCTCGACGCCGACGAGCTCGACCTCAACCAGTTCCAGCACCTGGTCTACCTCGCCGACTACAACGTCTCGAACGGCAAGGACCTGACGCCGGTCGGCTCGACGGCGGTCTACCCCCTCGGCCTGTACTCCAAGGAGTACACGTCGCCCGACGACATCCCCGCCGGCTCGACCGTCGCGGTGCCGGACGACGCCAGCAACCAGGCCCGCGGCCTGCGGCTGCTGCAGACCGCCGGACTCATCACGCTGAAGGACGGCGGCACGATCTTCTCCGACCTCGCCGACGTCGACACCGACGCGTCCAAGGTCAAGGTCACCGACCTGTCGGCCGACATCACGGCCACGAGCCTCGACGACGTCGCGGCCGCGATCATCAACAACGACTTCGTCGAGAAGGCCGGCCTGACGTTCGACGACGCGATCGCCAAGGACGGTCCGTCCGAGCCGGGTGCCGCCCCGTACGTCAACGTCTTCGCGGCCCGCGCCGCCGACAAGGACGACGCGACGTACCTGAAGCTCGTCGAGATCTTCCAGGACACCAAGGCCGTGACCGACGGTCTCCAGGACGTCTCCGGCGGCACCGCGGTGCTCACCAAGGAGCCCGCCGCCGATCTGCAGTCGCTGCTCGCCTCGGTCGAGAAGGACACCGAAGCCAGCAAGTGACCCACCCGAGCGGTCCCGGGGCGCAGCGATCCTGCGCCCCGGGACCGCCCGCGTCCGAGGAGGACACCCGCATGACACTCATCGAGCTCCAGGGCGTCTCGAAGACGTTCCCCCCGACCCGCAAGGGCGGCGACCCCGTCCACGCGGTCCGCGACGTCGACCTGTCCGTCGAGGCGGGAGAGATCGTCGGCATCGTCGGCTACTCGGGCGCCGGCAAGTCGACGCTCGTGCGCCTCGTCAACGCGCTCGAGCCCACGACGTCGGGCCGGCTGCTGGTCGACGGAACCGACCTGACGACGCTGCGCGAGCGACAGCTGCAGAAGGTCCGGCTCGGGATCGGCATGATCTTCCAGCAGTTCAACCTGCTGCAGTCGCGCACGGTCTGGGGCAACGTCGCGTACCCGCTCGAGGTCGCGAAGGTGCCCAAGGCCGAGCACCAACGGCGCATCTCCGACCTGCTCACCTTCGTCGGCCTGGCCGACAAGGCGCACGCGTGGCCCGAGGAGCTGTCGGGCGGGCAGAAGCAGCGCGTCGGCATCGCCCGGGCGCTGGCGACGTCGCCGAAGATCCTGCTGGCCGACGAGGCGACGAGCGCCCTCGACCCCGAGACGACGGTCGAGGTGCTGCGGCTGCTCAAGAAGGTCAACACCGAGCTCGGCATCACGATCGTCGTGATCACGCACGAGATGGACGTCGTCAAGACCATCGCCGACCGGGTCGTCGTGATGGAGCAGGGCCGCATCGTCGAGCAGGGCCCGGTGTTCGACATCTTCTCGGCGCCGCAGGAGCAGGCCACGCGACGGTTCGTGTCGACGCTGGTCGACGCGGTGCCGGACGCCGTCGCGCTCGAGGGCCTGCGCCGCACGCACTCCGGACGCCTGCTGACGCTGTCGTTCCGCGACGAGTCGGTCAGCCAGTCCGCGGTGTTCGCCGAGATCATCGGCCGCGGCGTCGAGTTCGAGCTCGTCTTCGGCGGGATCGAGGACGTTCGTGGCCGTTCGTTCGGTCACCTGACGCTCGAGCTGCGCGGTGACCCGGCAGCGGTCGACGAGGCCGTGGCCGCCGTCACGGCCCTGGTCGAGACGACGGAGGTGGCGTGATGGATCGCGTCTGGGAGCTGCGTCCCGAGTTCGTCGAGGGGCTCATCGTGACGCTGCGGCTCGCTGCGGGTGGCCTGCTGATCGGCGGCGCCCTGGGGCTGCTGATCGGCACGGCGCTCTACGTCTCGCGCACCCGCGGCATCCTGCCGAGCAGGCCCGTCAGCCTGGGCCTCAACGTCGCGGTGAACTTCATGCGGCCCATCCCGTTCGTGCTGCTCGCGATCGCGCTGCAGCCCGTGTCGCGGTGGTTCGGCATCTCGGGCATCAGCGAGGGGCACGCGCTGGTGGCCGTCGTGTTCGGATCGACGTTCGGCATCGCCCGCATCGTCGAGCAGAACCTCGTGGCGGTCGACCCCGGCGTGCTCGAGGCGGCCCGCGCGATGGGGGCGAGCCGGTGGCGCGTCGTCTGGACGGTGCTGCTGCCGGAGGCCCGCGGATCGCTGATCCTCGGGTTCACGTACGCGCTGGTCGCGATCGTCGACATGACCGCGATCGTGGGCATCATCGGCGTGCACTCGCTGGGCTACGTCGCGCTGACGTACGGCCTGCGGCAGTTCGACTGGACCGTCACGGCCGTCGCGATCCTGGTCATCATCGTGATCGTCCAGATCGGTCAGTTCGCCGGCAACGCCTGGGCGCGCAGGGTGCTGCGCCGCTAGCCGCTCCGCGAGTGGTGCGTTCCCGTCCCCGAGCGGCGCACCGTGGTCGGACACGCCGTCCCAGAATGTCCGGGGCGCACCACTCGCGGATCGGGAGCGGATCGGGGTCAGAGCTGGGTGCGGACGTCCCGCAGCTCGGGGAAGAACGTCAGCTCGAGGGCCTTCTGCAGGAAGCCCACGCCCGAGGAGCCGCCCGTGCCGCGCTTGAAGCCGATGATGCGCTCCACGGTCTTCATGTGCCGGAAGCGCCACAGCTGGAAGCTCTCCTCGACGTCGACGAGCTCCTCGCACATCTCGTACGCGTCCCAGTGGGTGTCGGGGTCGGCGTAGACGCGCCGCAGCACCTCGGTCACGCCCGGGTGGGCGACGTACGGCTGCGCCAGGTCGCGGTCGAGCACCGCGGCGGGCACGTCGTGCCCGCGACGCGCGAGGAACCGCAGGAACGCGTCGTAGACGCTCGGGGCAGCCAGGTCGGCGAGCAGCGCGTCGCGCAGCACCGGGTCGTGGTCGAACACCGCGATCATCGCCGGGTTCTTGTTGCCGAGCAGGAACTCGACGGTGCGGTACTGGGGCGACTGGAAGCCCGACGCCCTGCCGAGCGAGTCCCTGAACTGGACGTACTCGACCGGCGTGAGCGTCGCGAGCACCGCCCACTGCTCGAACATCTGGCGCTGGATCGCCTTGACCCGTGCCAGCCGCTTCAGCGCCGGCGACAGGTCGTCGGACTCGATCAGCGCGATCGCCGACCGCAGCTCGTGGATCAGCTGCTTGAGCCACAGCTCGGTGACCTGGTGCTGGACGATGAACAGCATCTCGTCGTGGTGGTCGGAGACGGGCTGCTGGGCCGACAGCAGGGTCGGCAGGTGCAGGTAGCCGGCATACGTCAGCTCGCCGCGCAGGTCGGTCGCGACCCCGTCCTCGATCGGGCGCACCACTGGTTCGGTCATGCCTGAACCGTATGCCGTCGGGGGTCGTGGCAGGGTGGAGGCATGGCGCTCATCGAGGCTCGGTCGCTCGGCAAGACCTTCGGCTCCCACCGCGCGGTCGACGACCTGTCGTTCACGGTGCGTCCCGGCAGCGTCACGGGCTTCCTCGGGCCGAACGGATCGGGCAAGTCGACCACGATGCGGCTCATGCTGGGGCTCGACAGCGGCGACGGCCAGACGACGTTCGACGGTGTCCCGTTCGCGAGCCTCGACCACCCCATGCGGCACGTCGGCGCGCTGCTCGAGGCCAAGCCGTTCCACCCGACGCGGCGTGCCCGCAACCACCTGCGCATGCTGGCCGCCCCCAACCGCATCGACGACCGCCGGGTCGACGAGGTCATGGAGATGGTGGGGCTCACGGGCGTCAGCGGCGGCCGTCCGGGCAAGTTCAGCCTCGGCATGGGCCAGCGGCTCGGGATCGCGGCGGCGCTGCTGGGCGATCCGCACACCCTGATCCTCGACGAGCCGAGCAACGGGCTCGACCCGCAGGGCATCACGTGGCTGCGCACCCTGCTGAAGCACCTCGCGGCGCAGGGACGCTCGGTGTTCGTGTCGAGCCACCTGTTGCAGGAGATGGCCCTGCTGGCCGACGAGCTCGTGGTCATCGGGCGCGGGCGGATGCTGGCCAACGGTCCCGTGCACGACTTCATCTCGCACAGCTCGCTCGGCTCGGTCACGGTGCGCACCCCCGACCTCGCGACGCTCGGCCCCGCGCTCGAGGCGATCGGCGCGAGCGTCAGCCGCGACGCCGACACCGTCGTCGTCCGCGGGGCGACGGCCGAGCAGGTCGGCGACGCCGCGCACGCGGCGGGCGTCCGACTGCACCAGCTGACGACCCGTGAGGCGACCCTCGAGGAGGCGTTCCTCGAGGCGACCGGGCTGTCGGAGGAGTTCCGCGGCGTCGGGGGACGCGACGACGAGCAGGGCGGCCGGTCATGATCGACGCGCTGCGCTACGAGTACGTGCGGCTGCGCACGATCGGCTCGACGTACTGGCTGGTCGGGTCCGCGCTGGTGTTCCAGCTGGTCTTCGCGGTGCTGATCGCGCTGTCGCTCGCGACGTCGTCGACCTTCGGCGGCGGTGACGAGACGTTCGAGGTCCTCGCCACGATCGGCGGGTCGACCGGTGCGCCGCTCGTCATGGCCTACATCGTGGGCCTGCTCGGCGTCTTCTCGATGGGCCACGAGTACCGCCACGGCATGATCCGCGCGACCCTGACGGCCATCCCGGTGCGGACGCACGTCTTCGTCGCCAAGGTCGTCTCGACGGCCGTGGTCGCGGCCGTGACGGCGCTGCTGTGCGTCGCGATCGCGCTGGCCACGATCGCCTTCTTCGGCCTCGACATGCCGACGACGGGGGCGTTCGTCGAGCAGACCGTCGGCATCGTCCTCTACACGACCCTCTTCGCGCTGTCGGGGCTGGCGTTCGCGGCGCTGCTGCGCAACCAGACCGCGGCCGTCGCCGCCCTGATGCTGGTCCCGAGCCTGCTCGAGTTCATCGTCCAGAGCGCCGTCGTGATCATCAAGACCAACTCGGACGACCCCCGCGGCGGTGGCGGCATCACCGTGATCCTGAAGTACCTGCCGTACGACGCCGGCAGCCAGATGTTCGTGCAGTCGTCGGTCGACGGGCTCGTGCAGCGGGCCATCGGCGCCGATCCGTTCGGGGCCGTCGGCGGCGGTCTGGTGATGGGCGTGTTCGTGGGCGCGCTGCTGGCGGGCGCCTACGCCCTGTTCGTGCGGCGGGACGCCTGATGCCGACGTCCGCGCTCCGCGCCCGCCTGCGCGCGGCCGGCGTCGAGCCGGACGGTGCGGGGACGACGGACTGGCAGGTCGTCACCGACGGCTTGCCCGGCTGGTGGCACGACCTCGGCAACGTCCTGGCCCTCGCCCCCGGTGCCCACCTGCCCGACCACGTCGTGGCCTCGCTCGGCCTGTACCCGGTGCGCGACGTGCTGATCGCGATCGCGTCCCCCCTCGAGTGGCTGTCGTCGCTGCTGGTCGGCGGCGACGGCGCGACGGTCTTCGTCGGACAGGACTGCAAGCTCACGGCCGGCGAGATCTACTGCGGCGCCGGTTCGAGCGTCGTGCTGAGCGGACCGCTCGTCGCGACCCGCAGCGCGATCGTCGACGCCCGCAACGGCGGCAGCGTCGTCGCCGGCCCCGACCAGCTGTGGGCGGCCGACGTCTACGTCGCGACCGACGACATGCACCGGCTCGAGGACCTCGCGACGGGGGAGCGGCTCAACCCGTTCGGCGCGCACATCCGCCTCGGGGCCCACGTGTGGCTCGGGCGCGACGCCGTCGTGACGGGCCACGCCGAGATCGGCGAGGGATCCGTCGTCGGCATGCGCAGCGTCGTGCGGGGCCAGAAGGTGCCGCCGCACACCGTCGTGGCCGGCTGGCCGGCCCGCGTCGTGCGCGAGGGCGTGACCTGGAGCCACGACGACGTGCCGTAGGCGTTCGGTCGGTCGGTCGGTCGGCCGATCGGTGTCAGGCGGTGCGACCCGCCAGGATGCGGCCCCACCGGCGCCTGACGAAGTCGACCTCCCAGCTGGACGGCCGTCTGGCCGGGGGAGCGAAGGTCCAGACCGCGGACGCGTGGCACCACCGTGAGGTCAGGCCCTCGCGGCGGACCTTGAGGGCGAGGTCGACGTGGGCGAGATGGGCCGGCACCTCCTCGGACCACCCGCCGACGGCGTGGAAGGTGTCGAGGTCGAGCGCGAGGCAGGCGGGGTCGAGCACGTCGACGTCGCGGTCGACGAACAGGTCGGGGCTCGTCGCCGGGTCGTCCGGCAGCCCGCGCCAGGGGTGCTCGAGCCGCCCCTTCGTGAGGTGCGACCCGGCGTGCCGGATCGTGCCGTCCTCGGCGACCACCTTGGGCCCGGCCATCCCGACGTCGGGCAGGTCGAGCGCCGCGGAGAGGTGCGCGACGGAGTCGGGACCGCGCACCTCGGTGCGCTCGTCGGCGAACACCAGGTGCCGACCGGACGCCCGCAGCGCGCCGAGGTTCATGGCCGCCGCGTGACTCGTGCCGTGCGGGACCGGCACGAGGACGAGGTCGAGGCCCGGCAGCTCGAGCAGGGCTGACACGACCTCGCCGGGCATCGCGGCGTCGTGCGCCACGACGATCTCCACCTCGTAAGGCCCGCCGGCGGCCGCGATCGACCGGACCGCCTCGACGACGAACGAGCGGGGTTCGTCCCGCACGACCGCGCCGGCGCCGGTCGCGCCCATGACGACGCTGACGGGCGTCGTCGGGACCGCCGCGGGGCTCACCGGCCCTTCCGCCTCGTGGCCCTCGCGGCAGGCTGCACGAGACGTGACCCGACCCGCCACGTCGTGGACGAGCGGATGGCCGCGATCTCCTGCTCGAGCTCGACCACGCGATCGCGCGTGCCGGCCTCCTTGTCGCGGACGGCCTCGAGCTCGGCGCGCGCCGTCTCGAGCTTCGCGCGCAGGCCGATCGCGTGGTCCCGCTGCACGATCTCGTCGTGTCGCCTGGCCAGCTCGAGCTCCTCGAGGCGGGCCCGCAGCTCGCGGTTGGCGGCCGTCAGCCCCGCCACGACGGGATCGTGCGGGTCGTCCGACGACGGGGACTGCTCGCTCAGGTACGTCACGTTTCGTCGTTCCTTTCGGGTCTGCGCGGCCAGCGACGCGTGGGGGGCGCGCGGCGCGAGCGAGGCCATCGCGAGCGCCTCGGCATCGAGGTCGGGGCGCCAGTCGGGCGGGACGTCCTCGCCCGCGAGGGCCAGCAGGACGTCGGCGCCCGACAGGACCGTGTGCCCGGCGAGCCACGGCGGTGTCGTCGCGGTGAACAGGAGGTCGTAGGAGAGCCAGAACGCCCCGCGCCGGATCGTCGACCGTCGGTCGGACGACGTGTGCTGCCACTCCTGGTCGATGGCGTGCGCCGTGCCCGCGCCGTCGACCAGCACGTTGCGGGGGATGAGGTCCCACGGGACGCCGCCACCGGCGTCGACGTGCTCGTCGACCACGGAGGTCCAGAGCCCGAGCAGGGGTGCGGCGTCGGCGGGCGCCGGCGTGGCGGCCACCCGCTCGACCAGCGACTCGCCGACGACGTAGGGCTCGACCTGCGGGCGCAAGGTGATGGGGCCGTCGAGGGCGGGCGCGGACGGGAACGCGCGCTCGCGGACCACGACACGTCCCTCGGCGGTGTGCCGCACGTGGTTGGCGGCCGACAGGTCGGCGCGACGGTCGGCCGACCAGTAGGTCGCAGGATCGAGGTCGAGGGGCGACCCGCCCGCGACGAGGACCAGCGAGTTGGCGCGGTCGCCGTCGTGGCCGGCAGCGACGGCCTCGGACCACGCGCGACGCTCGAGGTCGCCGTCGAGCTGCTCGCCGTCGTAGGGGGGGCTGGGCAGGCGGACGATGCGCTCGGCCAGCGTCGGGTCGACGGACCGCAGCCCGTCGTGGTCGATCAGCGTGCGGGTGTGACGGTGGTCGGGGAACGCTCCCAGCACCTGCGCCGACAGGCCGGCGGACGTCGCCGCGTCCGCGAGCTCGGCCCGCGTCGCGCACAGCGGCGGCGGTCCGCCGGGGTGCACACGAGCGAGCCCGCCGCCGGCGAGACGGCGGACGCCGTCGGCGTTGTCGAGGGCGACCACGACCCGCCCGCCGGGGCGGAGCAGCGCGTGGGCCGTCGCGACGAGGTGGAGCAGCCGGTCGGCCGGCGTCCCGTCGCCGGCGGGCACCTCGGTCACGGTCACCAGGTCGTACGCCGGCGCGACGGGCACGTCGTCCAGCGCGAGCCCGTGCACGACCACCCCGGGCAGGTCGGCGCACCGCACGCGCGCGACGGCCGCCAGTCCCGGATCGGCCTCGAGCGCGTCGACCGTCGCCGCGACCTCGCCGAGGTACCGCGTCACGGCCCCGGCGCCCGCACCGACCTCGAGCACGGTGTCGACCGGGCCGAGACGCAGGCCCCGCAGGACGTGGGCGCGCAGCGGCGACAGGTGGTACCGATCGGTCCACGTGTCGACGCGCAGCGACAGCTCGTCGCTCCACGACGAGCGGTCGGAGGCGGCAGCGACGACCTCGAGGAGGTGGGCCGCGACGGGGTCGTCCGGGCCGCCTGTCGAGGAGATCCCGCCGGAGGGGTGGAGGTCGCGCAGAGGAGTGGCCCGCCCCATGGATCCTCGATTCGTCGCGATCGTCAGCACCGACGTCTCGACTATACTCATCGGGTTCCGCGCCCCGGCCCGTGCCGGCGCGCCCCACGACTCCCCGAGGTCCCACGATGCGTCCCGTCACCGCCCTCCGGGGCATCGTCGCCGCCGCGGCAGCGGTCCTGGTGCTGTCGACGGCAGCCTGCAGCGCGTCGGACGACGGGCCCGCCCCCGCGGCGCGGCCCCTGTCGATCCTGCTCACGAACGACGACGGCTGGGACGCCGCGGGCATCTCGGCGGTGTACGACGCGCTGGTCGCCCGCGGCCATCGCGTGACGCTGGTCGGGCCCGCCACGAACCAGAGCGGCGCCAGCATGTCGACGACGCCCGGGGCGCTGGACGTGACGCGTCCCGACCCCGACGAGCCCAAGTACGCCGTCACGGGCACGCCGGTCGACGCCGCGATGGTCGGGTTGACGGGAGTCCTCACGGCGCGCCCCGACCTGGTCGTGTCCGGCACCAACCTCGGTGCCAACGTCGCCTACAACGTCAACTACTCCGGCACCGTGGGTGCCGCGACGGCCGCCGCCGAGCGGGGGATCCCCGCGATCGCCGTGAGTGCCGACGCCGGCGACGGCACCCAGGCCGACTTCGCCACCGCGTCCGAGGTCGTGGTCGACCTGGTCGACGAGCTCGCGGCCGACGGTGGCCGGGGCCTCGAGCGCCTGGGCGGCGACGGGCTGCTCAACGTCAACGTGCCGGTGGCGTCGAAGGACGGTCCGGACGAGGCCCGGTTCACCGAGGTCGGCGAGGCGTCTCCGTGGAAGGTCTCGTACCGCGACGCGGGGGACGGCACGTACGCCGAGCAGCGGTCGTACTCGGCCCGCGTCGGCGGGAAGGACGACGACGCCCGGACCGTGGCCGACGGGATCGTCTCGATCTCGTGGCTGACCCCCGAGCGGGGCGACCGGAGCCCGTCCGACCTCGACGACCTGCTGCCGGGGTTCGACCCCTTCGACTGAGCCGTCGACGACGTGATGCCCATCACACCTGCGCGTACAGTGGGCGCATGGTCGGACCCGGTGATCTCGCGATGCCGCAGGGCACGGACGCCGCGGCGCTGTCACGGTTCCTCAGCGGGGTCCACGACGAGTTCGTGAGCTCGGGCAGCCTCGACCCGGCCCTGCGTCCGCTGGTGCTCGACTCGTGGCGGCGCAGCGTCGAGATCGGTGTCGACCCGGAGCGGGTCCTGGCGACGATCCCGCTGTCCGACCAGGCGCTTGCCGAGCTGCGCGCGACGCACCCCCTGGCGGCGGGCCTGCCCGTGATCCGCCGGCTGCTGGTCGAGAGCGCCACCGAGTCCGGGCTCCTGGTCGCCGTCAGCGACGCCGCCGGCCGTCTGCTGTGGGTCGAGGGCGACTCGTCGCTGCGTTCTCGCGCCGAGGCGATGCACTTCGTCCCGGGCGCCGACTGGAGCGAGGCGAGTGCCGGCACCAACGCCCCCGGCACGGCGCTGGCCCTCGACCGACCCGTGCAGATCTTCGGTCCCGAGCACCTCGCGCGCCAGGTCACCCCCTGGAGCTGCTCGGCCGCACCCATCCACGACCCCGACACCGGCGCCGTGCTGGGCGTGCTCGACCTGACGGGCGGCGCCGACGTCGTCACGCCGCAGAGCCTCGCGCTCGTGCGGGCGACGGTCGCCGCGGTCGAGGCCGAGCTGGCCCTCGAGCGGCTCGCCCCGGTGTCGCTGTCCGCGGGCTGGTCGCGCCCCTCGCTCACGGTCCTCGGTGGTCACGGGGCCCTGCTGCGCCACGGGTCGTCCACGACCCGCCTGAGCCTGCGCCACAGCGAGATCCTGCTCCTGCTCCTCGAGTCGGAGGACGGGCTCACGGCCGCCGAGCTCGCGGTGGCCCTGAGCGACGAGGAGACGGCGCCCGTGACGGTGCGTGCCGAGCTCTCCCGCCTGCGGGGCGTCCTGGGCGCGATCGAGCTGCGGTCGCGTCCGTACCGCGTCCGCGCGGACGTCGACACCGACGTCGCGCGGCTGCGCCACCTCCTGGGCGACGGCCTGCTGCGGCAGGCCGTCGCGCTCTACCGGGGCACGGTGCTGCCGACGTCGACGGCACCGGCCGTCGCCCGCCTGCGCGACGAGCTGCACCTGCACCTGCGGTCGTGCCTGCTGGCCAGCGACGACGCCGACGCCCTGCTGTCGTTCGCCGACACGCAGCACGGCCGCGACGACCACGAGGTGTGGTCGCGGATCATGGCGGTGCTCCCGCTGGGATCGCCGCGCGAGGCGCAGGTCCTGGCCCAGCTCGAGCGTCTCGACGCCGATCTGGCGTGACGCGTCCGCCTCGCCCGCGCACCCGCGGAGTTTCGGATATCGGTGCGGGTTCCAGTATCTTGGGCGGGCTGTCTCCCCGACGAAAGTTGCCCGCTCCTTCATGCGCCGCGTCATCTTCTACCTCTTCTACGACCCGCGTGGACAGGTCGACGACTACGTCATCCACAAGCTCGAGGCGCTCCGGTCGCACGCGGAGCACATCTTCGTGGTGTCCAACAGCGTCCTGCTGCCGGAGTCGACCGCGCGGCTGTCGCAGGTCGCCGACACGGTGTGGGAGCGCGAGAACGTCGGCTTCGACGTGTGGGCGTACAAGCAGGCCCTCGAGCAGTTCGGCCGCGAGCGGCTCGACGAGTACGACGAGCTGATCCTGATGAACTACACGTTCTTCGGCCCGGTCGGCTCGTTCGACCCGATGTTCGCCGACATGGACGCCGACGGCGAGATCGACTTCTGGGGCGTCACCGAGCACGCCGAGGTCGTGCACAACAAGAAGTCGCGCGGCGTCCACCTCGAGGCCCACATCCAGTCGCACTGGATCTCGGTGCGCCGGTCGATGTTCTCCTCCGACACGTTCCGGGCGTACTGGGACGAGATGCCCATGATCACGTCGTACGACGACTCGATCCAGCGGCACGAGGCTCGGTTCACCGAGCACTTCGAGCGGGCCGGCTTCCGGCGCCGGGTGGCGTTCCCCGAGTCCGACTACCCGTCGCAGCACCCCATCATGGACAACCCGACGATGATGATCGGCGACGGCTGCCCGATCGTGAAGCGCCGCACGTTCTTCCACGACCCGCTGTACCTGGAGCGTCGGGCGATCCTGACCCGTGAGCTGTTCGCGATGGTCGAGGAGCGCGGATACCCGGTCGACATGCTGCTGTCGAACCTCGCCCGCACGTCGCGCCCGCGCGACCTCGCGACGAACCTCGGCCTGCTCGACGTCGTCCCCGACCACGACCTCGGCTACGACCCCGACCGCCCCCTGCGCATCGCGGCGGTCGCGCACATCTACTACGTCGACATGACCGAGGAGCTGGTCGACCGCTTCCGCATGCTGCCGGGCGCCTTCGACCTGATCGTGACGACGACCGACCACGCGCGACGCGACGCGATCGTGGAGATCCTGACGGGTCTCGGCATCGAGGCCGACGTGCGCGTCGTCGAGAGCAACCGGGGCCGCGACATCTCGGCGTTCTTCATCGGCTGCCGCGACATCATCGAGGGCGACGACCACGACCTGATCGTGAAGCTGCACTCGAAGCGCAGCCCCCAGGACGACCACAACCTCGGCGAGCTGTTCAAGCGCCACCTCTTCGAGAACCTGCTGGCCTCGCCCGGGCACGCGGCCAACGTCGTGCGCATGTTCCAGCGCTACCCGTCGCTCGGCATCGTGGTCCCGCCGGTGATCCACCTCGGGTACCCGACCCTGGGTCACGGCTGGTTCCTCAACAAGCAGCCGGCGAAGGTCGAGGCCCGGCGCACCGGCATCGACGTTCCCTTCGACGAGCACACGCCGCTGGCCGCCTACGGCAGCATGTTCATCGCGCGCCCGGCGGCGCTGCGGCCCATCGTCCGCGGGGGCTACGAGTACGACGAGTTCCCCGGCGACGGCGACTACAAGGACGGCACGCTGTCGCACGCGCTCGAGCGCCTCGTCGTCTACGGCGCCCTCAGCGAGGGGTACCACGCGCGACAGGTCCTCAACGGCGCCTTCGCGTCGATCTACTACTCCTACCTCGAGTACAAGCTGCAGGCCGTGTCGCACCACCTGCCGGCCCACACACGTCAGCAGATCGCCTACATCCAGAAGCTCAAGGCGACCGCCGAGAAGGCCCGGCGGGCCCGCAAGCGTCCGGTCAAGCCGGCCGAGGCCCTGGCCGCCGTCGACACCCTGCCGCCGATGGCGGTCATCAAGGCGACGGTCAACCGCGGCTACCCGCGGTCGAGCCGGGTCGCCCGGTGGCCGTACCGCTCGACGCGTCGAGCCGTCCGCGTCCTGCGTCGCGCGGGTCGTCGCCCGTGAGCACTCCGACGTCGTCGCGTCCCCTTTCGCTCGCGGAGGCGTTCGACCCGCGGGCCAACAGCATCGGCTTCCTCCGGTGGCTCATGGCGTTCCTCGTGATCTTCTCGCACGCGGGCCCGTTGGCCGGGTTCTACGGCGGCAAGGACCTCGGCACGACGATCAGCACCGAGCAGTCGCTCGGCGGCGTGGCCGTGGCCGGCTTCTTCTTCTTCTCGGGCTACCTGATCACCCAGAGCCGCCGCGGCAGCTCGACGATCTTCCGCTACTTCTGGCGGCGCGCGCTGCGCATCTTCCCGGCGTTCTGGCTCGCCCTGCTCGGCACCGCGTTCATCCTCGCGCCGATCGCGTGGATCAAGGAGACGGGCTCGATCGCGGGCTACTGGGGCGCGGACACCGAGTCGCCGCTGACGTACTTCTTCCACAACATGTGGCTCGACCTGTCCCAGCGGAACATCGCCGGCATGGGCGGCTCGCTGCCGCTGGCCGATCACGGCGGCCGCGACTGGAACGGGTCCGCCTGGACGCTGATCTACGAGTTCAAGGCCTACATCTTCGTGGGCGTGCTGGGGCTGTTCGGCATCCTCGGGCACCGGTTCCTCGCGACCTCCGCGGCCGTCACGATCATCATCGTCAACGCCTTCACGTGGGCCGGCATCGGCAACCTGGTCGCGATCAACCCCGCGCTGGGCAACCCCTTCAACGCGATGTTCTTCGCACCGTTCGCGTTCGGCATGCTGTTCGCCCTGTGGGGCGACAAGATCCCGATCGACGACCGCCTCGCCGCGTTCGCCCTGGTGCTGGCGCTCGTGACCTACGACGTCGGCGGCTGGAACATCTACGGACAGTACGGGTTCTGCTACGTGCTGATGTGGTTCGCGATCCGCGCGACGCGGCTCAACAACTGGGAACGGTTCGGCGACATGTCGTACGGCGTCTACATCTTCGCCTGGCCGCTCATG
This sequence comes from Aeromicrobium sp. Root472D3, assembly GCF_001426485.1. GTDB lineage: Bacteria > Actinomycetota > Actinomycetes > Propionibacteriales > Nocardioidaceae > Aeromicrobium. Next base: position 117,019 of record NZ_LMET01000003.1, read on the forward strand.
ACCTTCGGCGCCTTCTTCGGCCTGCAGGACCACGGCTGGCTCGTCTACCACGTCGTCATCGTCGTGGCGGTCCACGTCGCGGCGTTCATCAGCTGGCACCTGATCGAGCTGCCGGCGATGTCGCTCAAGTCGTGGACGCCCCGCCCGTTGGCCGCGGCCATCGCCGCACTGGCCCCGTCGGTCGACCGCGTCAAGGGACGTCTCGTCGATCCCCGGTACTCGTCCGCGCCCTACGCCCGGCGCGCCCGCGAGGAGCAGGGGGCCGGCCGATGACGGGCGACGGGCTGCGCGAGACCGCCCCGCCTCCCGGACGACGTCGCGGCGCCCTGGCGCGCCTGCGCTACGTGCCGCTGATCCTGCTGGTGCTGGCCGTGATCGTCGCGACGGTGCTGGGCGTCGTCGAGACGCGGTCCGCCGACGACGAGAAGACGTCGGCACGCACGTCCGGGACGGCGCCCGCCGGGCCGAGCCTGCCCGCGGTGTGCGCCCCCGCCGTCGACCAGCAGATCGACGTCGAGCACTGGCGCGACGACCAGCTCGAGCCGGCCGCGGAGACGGCGTTCGCGCGCGGCATCGCCCGCTCGGCGCCCGGCCACGTCCGCGGACGCGACGGATGGTTGTTCTTCACCGACGCGCAGGCCAAGGACTTCTCGCAGGCGGTCGGCCGCGAGCGTCAGGGACCGAGCAGCATCGCGCGGTGGAACGACTACCTCGGCGACATGCGCCGGGCGGCACAGGCCCGGGGCGGCCGCTTCTACGTCATGATCGCGCCGGCCAAGTGGGACGTGCGGCACGACCGGCTGCCGACCTGGGCGCAGCGGCTGCGGGGCACGACCTCGCTCGACCGTCTGATGCAGGTGTACCCCGAGCTGCCGTTCGTGGACGTGCGCGCGGCCCTCCGTGACGCGTCCGAGCCCACGTACTCACCGCTCAACAGCCACTGGACCGACTTCGGCGGCTACGTCGCGTGGCAGGCCGCGACCGCGTGCCTGCGGGCCGACGGCGTCGACGGCGTCGACGTGCCGCCGATCACCGGGGTCGACGTGACCGACGACCGCAACGAGTTCGCCGCCGACGGCGTGAGCGATCCCGACGAGCCCGCCTGGACCCAGCCCCGGCTGGCCGCGGCCCACCCCGACACGACGATCACGAGCATCGCCACCGGCGCCACGCTGCAGCCGCTGCCCGGCGACGTCGTCGACATGACCCAGCTGCCCGTGCGCACCAGCACGTCCGGTGCGCAGTCGTCCGAGACGCTGCTGGTCCTGCGCGACTCGACCGGCAGCGCGCTGTCGCCGCTGTGGAGCACGAGCTTCGCCCGCACCGTGCAGTACCAGCACCCGGTCGGCGAGATGGGCGCGCCGGTCGACCTCGCGGCGATCGTCGACCGCGAGCGCCCGGACGTCACGATCTTCACCATGACCGAGCGGTACCTCTCGTTCGACCCGCCCACGTCCTGACCGTGTCCGACCACCATCTCCAGGAGATCCCATGACCACGACCTGCCTCGTCACCGGCGGCGCCGGCTTCATCGGCTGCGCACTGTCGCGCACGCTGCCCGATCACTTCGACCGGGTCGTCGCGCTCGACAACATGCACCCGCAGATCCACGACTCGGCCGAGCGTCCGGCCGACCTCGACGAGCGGGTCGAGCTGGTCGTCGGCGACGTCACGTCGGCCGCCGACTGGGACGCCCTGCTCGCCGACGTCCGGCCGACGGCGATCGTGCACCTCGCGGCCGAGACCGGCACGGGCCAGTCGCTGACCGAGGCCACGCGGCACGCGTCGGTCAACGTCGTCGGCACGACCGAGATGCTCGACGCGCTGGTGCGTCACGAGGTGCGTCCCGACAAGATCGTCCTGACGTCGTCGCGGGCGGTCTACGGCGAGGGCGCGTGGACCGACGCCGAGGGCGTCGTGACCTACCCCGGCCAGCGGTCCGCCGCGATGCTCGAGGCCGGCCAGTGGGACTTCCCGGGCCTCACCGCGACGCCGTTCGAGTCGTCGCGGGTCGTCCCGGCGCCGACCAGCGTCTACGGCTCGACGAAGCTCGCGCAGGAGCACATCCTCCTGGCCTGGTGCCTCGCGATGCAGGTCACCCCGGTGATCTACCGACTCCAGAACGTCTACGGTCCCGGTCAGTCGCTGAGCAACCCCTACACCGGCATCGTGTCGTTCTTCGCGCAGCGGGCCAAGGCCGGCGAGGTCATCCCCGTCTACGAGGACGGCGACATCATCCGCGACTTCGTGTTCATCGACGACGTCGCCTCGGCCGTCGTGCAGGGCCTCCTGCACTCCGGCGCGAACCGCGACGCGTACGACATCGGGTCGGGCGAGGGCACCAGCATCATGACGCTGGCCCGCACGATCGCCGAGATCTACGGCGCTCCGGAGCCGCAGGTCAACGGGATGTTCCGCAACGGCGACGTCCGCAGCGCGAGCTGCGACATCTCGGCCGCGGAGGCCGCACTCGACTGGCACCCGCAGGTCATGGTCGGCGAGGGCGTCCGCCGGCTGTGCGCCTGGATCGACGAGCGGGTCTAGCGGGCGAGGGCGCCGCGCACCGGCCGCGGCGCCCTCGCAACCTTGCGGCAACGGGGTTGTGACTACGGTCACAGCAACCCGAACCGCAAGGAGCAGCCATGACTGTGTACGCCCAGCCCGGAACCGAAGGAAGCGTCGTCACCTACCGGTCCCGCTACGACCACTGGATCGGTGGCGAGTACGTCGCACCCGTCAAGGGCGAGTACTTCGAGAACATCTCGCCGGTCAACGGCAAGGTGTTCACCGAGATCGCGCGCGGCACGTCCGAGGACATCGAGGCCGCGCTCGACGCCGCCCACGCCGCGGCTCCCGCCTGGGGCAAGACGTCCGTCACCGAGCGCGCCAACATCCTCCACCAGATCGCCGACCGCATCGAGCAGAACCTCGAGATGCTCGCCGTCGGCGAGACGTGGGACAACGGCAAGCCCGTGCGCGAGACCCTCGCCGCCGACCTGCCGCTCGTCGTCGACCACTTCCGGTACTTCGCGGGGGCGATCCGGGCCCAGGAGGGCTCGCTGTCGCAGATCGACGAGCAGACCGTGGCGTACCACTTCCACGAGCCCCTCGGGGTCGTCGGCCAGATCATCCCCTGGAACTTCCCGATCCTCATGGCGACGTGGAAGCTCGCGCCGGCGCTCGCGGCCGGCAACGCCGTGGTGCTGAAGCCCGCCGAGCAGACCCCCGCCTCGATCATGCTGCTGATCGAGCTGATCGGCGACCTGCTGCCGGCCGGCGTCGTCAACATCGTCAACGGCTTCGGCGTCGAGGCCGGCGCACCGCTCGCGTCGAGCTCGCGCATCCGCAAGATCGCGTTCACGGGTGAGACGACGACGGGACGTCTGATCGCGCAGTACGCGAGCCAGAACCTGATCCCGGCGACGCTCGAGCTCGGCGGCAAGAGCCCCAACATCTTCTTCGAGGACGTCGCCAGCAAGGACGACGCGTTCTACGACAAGGCGCTCGAGGGCTTCGCCATGTTCGCGCTCAACCAGGGCGAGGTCTGCACGTGCCCGAGCCGCGGCCTGATCCAGAACTCGATCCTCGACCAGTTCCTGCCCGCCGCGACCGAGCGGGTCAAGGCGATCGTGCAGGGCGACCCGCTCGACACCGACACCATGATCGGCGCGCAGGCCAGCAACGACCAGCTCGAGAAGATCCTGTCGTACTTCGAGATCGGCGTGCAGGAGGGAGCCCGCATCATCACCGGCGGTGAGCGCGTCGACCTCGGTGGCGACCTGTCGGGCGGCTACTACGTCGCCCCGACGATCTTCCAGGGCCACAACAAGATGCGGATCTTCCAGGAGGAGATCTTCGGCCCGGTCGTGTCGGTCACGGGCTTCGACGACTACGACGACGCGATCGACATCGCGAACGACACGCTGTACGGCCTCGGCGCCGGCGTGTGGTCGCGCGACTCGAACACGGCGTACAAGGCCGGTCGCGACATCCAGGCCGGGCGCGTGTGGACGAACTGCTACCACGCGTACCCCGCGCACGCGGCGTTCGGCGGCTACAAGTCGTCCGGCATCGGTCGCGAGAACCACAAGATGATGCTCGACCACTACCAGCAGACCAAGAACCTGCTGGTGTCGTACGACCAGAACAAGCAGGGCTTCTTCTGATGGGGGAGCCGGCCGGGGCGCCGGGCCCCGACCGGCAGCTGGTCGAGCGCGTCGCGCTGACGCCCCAGGCCGCGGAGCTCCTCCGCGGCCTGAGGGCCTCGCACGACAAGCCCCTGATGTTCCACCAGTCGGGCGGGTGCTGCGACGGGTCGGCGCCCATGTGCTTCACGCAGGGCACGTTCCTCACGGGGCACCAGGACGTCCACCTCGGCGACCTGGAGTACGGCGCCCCCGAGGTCGCTCCCGTGTGGATCTCGCGCGAGCAGTTCGCGTACTGGTCGCACACCCACATCACGATCGACGTCGTGCCGGGGCGGGGAGCCGGGTTCTCGATCGAGGGACCCACGGGCAACCGGTTCATCATCCGGTCGCGGGTGTTCACCGACGACGAGGCGGCGCAGATGGAGTCCGAGCCCGCGCGGTAGGGGACGGCAGCGGCCCCGTGCACTCTCGTGCACGGGGCCGCGTCATGTCCGGCGCGCTGCGTCCTCTGGACGGGAGGAAGGGGCGCGACCTCAGGTCTCGCCCGCCCCTGACGACCGAGGATCCCTTCACGTGCGTTCACCTGCTCGACCTCTGACCACGGGCCTGCGGGCTCTCCTCGCGGCGACCGTCGCGGCGGCCGGGCTCACGGCCACGGTCGTCGCGGCCCCGCCCGCCTCGGCGGCGACGACGGTCGACGGCCTGACGCAGGCCACCGCCGCGGCCTCGTGCTGGGAGATCAAGCAGCTGAACGGCTCGGCGCCCAGCGGCCAGTACTGGATCCTGACGCCGCAGCTCAAGGTGCCGACGCGCATCTACTGCGACCAGACGACCGACGGCGGCGGCTGGGCCCTGATCGGCCGCGGACGCGAGAACTGGACCTACAACTACGACGGCCTGGGCACGCCCGCCGAGGTCGCCGGCACGGTCAGCGGCACGGGCGCGTTCGCGCCGCGCCAGCTCGGCGCGGCGACCGTCACGGCCCTGATGGGCGGCAAGCGGATCGACGACCCGACGTACGGCAGCGGCGTCCGGCTGCGCCGGGCGACCGACCAGGCAGGCGCGACGTGGCAGGAGTCGCGGTGGACGTTCCGCTCCGACTCGCGCGACCGCTGGACGTGGGCGTTCGGCGCCGGACTGCCGCTCGCGTCGTTCACGATCGGCGGCGGCTCGGGCGCCGAGGCGACGACCCGCAACGTCGGCACCGACGACGCCTTCCAGCGCATCTGGACGGCCGAGGACGCCGCCAACGGCTACACGCGGGGCTTCACGTACGGCAGCCAGGTCACCGGATCGACGTCGGCGTCGAGCTACATCTACTCCAAGAACGCCGGCGGCGTGTACGGCGTCCCCTTCACGCAGGTCTACCTCCGCCCCAAGCTCATGAGCTCGCAGCTGTCGTTCGCGTCGGTCCCGAACGCGGGCACGGCGGCCGAGACGATCCGCGCCGCTCCGCGCAGCGGTGCGCTGGCGACGTCGTGGGGCGTCACGGGCCTCGGGGCGGGCGGCACGGCCGAGACCGCCGGCGAGGTGCAGGCCTTCGCGCAGATCGGTGGCACGGTCTACGTGGGCGGCAACTTCACGACGGTGCAGAAGGGCGCGTCGGCGTCCGGCAGCGACGTCGTGTCGCAGCCGTACCTGGCGGCGTTCGACGCGACGACCGGCGACTACCTCCGCTCGTTCACGCCCCGGCTCGACAACCAGGTCAAGTCGCTCGCGGCCCTGCCCAACGGCAAGCTCGCGGTCGGCGGCGAGTTCACGTCGGTCGACGGCAGCGCCCGCAAGGGCCTGGTCGTGCTCGACCCCCAGTCCGGCGCCCTCGACGCGTCGTGGACCACGAACCTGGTCAACAAGCTGACCGGCGGGATCGTCTCGGTCCGCGGCCTCGACGTCGGCGGCAGCTACCTCTACCTGACGGGTGCCTTCACGCACTTCACGCGCCCCGACGGGTCCGAGCGGTACGCCAAGGGCGGAGCGCGCATCAACCTGTCGACGGGTGTCGTCGACACCGCCTGGAACCCCGACTTCAACGGCACCGGCACCGCGGTCGACGCCAGCGACGACGGGTCGGCGGTCTACTTCTCGGGCTACTTCACGACGATGCGCGGCGGCGCCGCGGCCGATCGCGCCGCGGCGATCAGCACGGCGTCGGGCGCCGCGAAGGTCGCGGACTGGCAGCCGACGTTCAGCACCGCCGGGTCGGCGCGCTACCAGCAGGCCGTCAAGCAGGTCGGCGGCAAGGTGTGGCTGGGCGGCTCGCAGCACAGCATGTTCTCGTACGACCCGTCGACGTTCGCGCTCGAGAACGCCCACATCACCAAGGACGGCGGAGACCTCCAGGCCATCACGGGCGGCAACGGCCTGGTCTTCGGCGGCTGCCACTGCGAGCAGTGGAACTACTCCGACACGACCCAGTTCGACACGACGTCGCCGGGATCGACCAGCACCACGTGGTCGCAGGCCGACAAGATCTACTACGTCGGAGCCTGGGACGCCCGGACGGGCGACTACGCACCCGAGTTCACGCCCGAGATGCGAGCTCGCCAGGGACGTGGCGCGTGGGCCCTCATGGTCGCGTCCGACGGCACCCTGTGGGCCGGCGGCACGATGACCAGCGCGGTCAAGGAGAACGGCGCCAACCAGTGGGTCGGCGGCTTCGCGCGGTTCGCGGTCCGGCCCCACACGGCTCCGAGCCGTCCGAGCAACCTCGCGGTCTCGGTGTCGGGCACGACCTCCCAGCTCACGTGGAGCGGCTCGGCCCCGTCGGGCGGCACCTTCGAGGTGCTCCGCAACGACCGCGTCATCGGCCTCACGACCGCCAACCAGCTGTCGGTCGCGGGCGCCTCGTCGGGCGACCGCTTCGCCGTCCGGGCCGCCGACGGCTGGGGCAACCGCTCGGCGTCGACCGCGGTCGTCGGGCCCCCGGCCGGCAGCGTCACGACGGTCCCGGTCGTCACGGCGGGCTCGACCTGGTCGTACCTCGTCGACAACACCGTGGCCGTCCCGTCCACGTGGAGGACGCCGACGTTCGACGCCTCCGGTTGGCGCACCGGCACGGCGGCCCTCGGCTGGGGCACGGGCGCGATCGCGACCAACGTCGACGTCCCGTCGGGCTCGACCCGTCCCCTGACGTCCTACTTCCGCAAGCAGGTGACGGTCAGGAACGCCGCGGCGCTGACGTCGCTGGTGCTGACGACGCGTGCCGACGACGGCATCGCGGTCTACGTCAACGGCACCGAGGTCGGTCGCTCCAACCTGCCCGCCGGGACGCTCACGGCCGGCACCTACGCGACGTCGGCGCAGAGCACCGCGACGGCCACCGCGAGCCCTGTGTCGTGGGACGTCCCGACGAGCCTGATCGGCTCCAACGGAGCCGTCACGATCGCCGTCGAGGTGCACTCCAACTACCGGCTGACGCCCTCGATGAGCATGGACCTGACCCTCACGGGGACGTCGTGACGACCCGCGAGGCCCAGCGGCCCGGGGTGCGCGAGGGCTACGCCGCCCTCGCGCGCGCGCAGAAGAGCGGCGCGGGCGTCCCGTGGTACATGCGCGTCGTCAACCGCCGGCTCGGGCGGGCCCTCGCGGCCGTCGCGGCCCCGACGCGCGTCACGCCCGACCACGTGACGGCAGCGAGTCTCGTGGCGTTCCTGGCGGGCGCCGGCCTGATCGCGGGCCGCGAGCCCTCGGTGGCGTCGGCCGTCGTCGCGGTGCTGCTGCTGCAGCTGGGCTTCGCGCTCGACTCCGCCGACGGCCAGCTCGCCCGGCTGCGTGGCACGGGCTCGCCGGCGGGGGAGTGGCTCGACCACGTCGTCGACTCGGGCCGCCACCTGCTGCTGCACGTCGCGGTCCTCGTCGGGCTGTACCGGTTCACCGACGTCCCCGACGCCGTCCTGCTCGTCCCGCTGGCCTTCGCGCTGGTCGCGACGGTGCGGTTCTTCGCGCAGATCCTCGCCGAGCAGCTGGCCCGCCGCGACCCGCTCGCGGGCCCCGACTCGGTGCCGCGCCTCGGGGTCTGGATCCAGGCCCCCGCCGACACGGGCCTGCTCAACCTCGTGGTGCTGCTGTGGGCGTGGACCACGGCGTTCGTGTGGGTCTACGGGGTCTTCGCCGTGCTCAACGCCGTGCTGCTGGGCGCGACGCTCGTGCGCCGCCACCGCGAGCTGACCGCCCTGCCCGGGAGGTCGTGATGGCGATGACGACCACGCGGCGGACGCCGGCGACCCACGTCGACGACGTGCACGACGCGCTGCCGGCCTGGCCCGTGCTGGCGCTGCTGTGGGGGTTCCCGGTCTTCTGGCTGCTCGGCGCGACCGTCATCGCCGGCGTCGCCCTGACGGTCGTGATGCTCTCGTACCTGGTGCACCACCGGGCCACGCGTCTCGTGCCCGGCGTCTACGCCTTCACGGCCTTCGTCGTGTGGGTCGTGCCGTGCGCGGTCATGATCGACTCGACCGAGCGGATGCTCGGCTACACCTACCGGTTCTCGATCCTCGTGATCGTCGGCACGGCGTTCGTCTACACGATCAGCGCGGGCAGCCGGCTCACCCGTCGCGCGATCGTCGACGGCCTGACCGCGGTGTGGGTCTTCACGGTCGTCGGGGGGATCCTCGGGCTGCTGTTCCCCGAGACCCGGCTGACGACGCCGATCGGCCTCCTGCTGCCGGACGCCCTGACGGGCAACGACTACGTCCGCGACCTGTTCTTCCCGCCGTTCGCCGAGGTGCAGCAGCCGTTCGGCTCGCCCGTCGAGTTCGTGCGCCCGTCGGCGCCGTTCCCGTACGCCAACAGCTGGGGCGTCGCGATCGTCCTGCTGACGCCGGTCGCGATCGCGTGCTTCCTGCAGGCGCGGTCGCGCCTGCCCCGCGTCGTCGTCGCCGTCGGCCTGGTCGCGATGATCGCGCCGGCGCTGTCGACGTCCAACCGGGGGATGTTCGCCGGTCTCGCGCTCGCGGCGGTCTACGTCGTCGTGCGGCTGACGATCCGCGACCGCGCGGCACCCGTGCTCGCGATCGGGGTGCTCGGGGCGATCGGTGCGGCCGTCCTGGTCGGCAACGGCCTGCTCAACCAGATCCGGACACGACAGCAGTACGGCGACTCGTCGGGCACGCGGTGGTCGCTGTACCAGGAGACGTTCGAGCGATCGCTGCAGTCGCCGCTCCTGGGGTACGGCGCCCCCCGCCCGTCGACGTCCGAGCCGTTGATCTCGGCCGGCACGCAGGGCTACGTGTGGATGCTGATGTTCAGCTTCGGCTTCGTCGGGCTGGCCTTCTTCCTGACGTTCCTGTGGGGCACGACGCTGCGCACGTGGCGCGCACCGGGCGACGTCGACCTCGTCCTGCACAGCGTGCTGGTCGTCGCGAGCGTCATCATCGCGATCTACGGTCTCGACATCATGCAGATGCTGTCGATCATGCTGGTGGCAGCGGTGCTGCTGAGACGTCGGCACGGTCTCGACACCGCCGGCACCCGTGACTGAGCCGGCGTCCCGCGGCATCGCCTGGGCCGGCGCGGTCAACCTCGTGGGCGGCGCGACCGGGTCGGTCGTGGGGCTCGTGCTGGCGGCCGTCGTGGGACGGCAGCTCGGCACCGACGGCGCCGGCACGTACTTCGTGGTCGTGGCCGCCTTCATGATCGTCTCGCAGGTCGCCGAGCTCGGCGCCGACACGGGTCTGGTGCGGTTCGTCGCGGCGGCGCGGGCGACCGGTCGCCCGCGGGACGTCCCCCACCTGCTCGTGGTGGCGGTGCGCCCGGTGCTGGCGGCCGGCGCGGTCGTCGTGGCTGCCACGTGGGTCTGGACGATCGCGACGCCCGACGGCCTCGTCGACGCGCCGGGGCCGCTGCTCGTCGGGGCCGCGGCGTCGGCGGTGCTGGCCTCGCTGACGGCGGTGATGCTGGCCGTCACGCGCGGCCTGGGCGACGTCCTGTCGTACCCGCTGCTGCAGAGCGTGCTGCTGCCGGTGCTGAGGCTCCTCGCCGTCGTCGCGGTCGTGACGGTCGGGGGAGGGGTGCTCGCGGTGCTGACGGCCTGGATCGCGCCGGTCGCCGTCGTGCTGGTGCTCGCGACGACGGCCGCCCTGACCCTGATGGTGCGGCGCTGCGGCAGCCTGCGACCCGACCCCCGGGCCCCCCTCGACCACGTCCCGTCGACGGGCGACGCTCGCTCCGGCCTGGCCCGACGGTTCTGGTCGTTCAGCGCCACGCGGGGCGTCGCCGCGGCGGTCGAGATCCTGCTCGAGTGGGTCGACGTGATCCTCGTGGGGCTCCTGACCTCGGCGGAGGCGGCCGGTGTGTACGCCGTCGTGACGCGCTGCGCCCGCGCCGGCGAGGTCGTGCAGCAGGCGGCCCGCGTGGCCGTCGGACCCCAGGTCAGCGCGGCACTGGCGCGCGGCGACCGGCACGAGGCGCGCGAGGTCTACGGGCTCGTGACAGCAGCGATGATCTGGATGTCCTGGCCGTTCTTCATCGTCCTCGCGGTGTTCCCGGACGCCGTCCTGGCAATCTTCGGACGTGGCTTCGAGGCGGGGGCGACGTCCCTGACGGTCCTGGCCGTCGCGATGGGGCTGGCGACCGCCGCCGGGACGGTGCAGACGATCCTGCTGATGGGCGGGCGCAGCTCGTGGCAGCTGGCCGACAAGTCGGCCGCGCTCGCGGTCAACGTCGCGCTCAACCTGCTGCTGGTCCCGGCGTGGGGCATCGAGGGCGCCGCCGTGGCCTGGGCCGTGACGATCCTGCTCGACACCGCGCTCGTGGTCTACCAGGTGCAGCACCTGATGGGGCTGCGGCCCGCCGGCCGGCACCTGTGGGTCGCGGCGACCTCGAGCATCGCGGTCGTCGGCACGACGGCGGTCGCGGCCCGTGTCGTGCTCGGCTCCTCGACGGGCGTCATGGCGGGTGCCGCGGCCACGGCCGCGGTGCTGCACCTGGCGGCGGGGTGGGTGCTGAGGGACCGGCTGGGGCTGGTCGACCTCGTGCGGCACCGCTCGCGCGCCTGACGCGGACGAGCCGGGCCCGTGGGGCCCGGCTCGTCCGTGCGGTCAGGCCCTGTGGGCCGCCCGGGTCAGCGATTGATCGTCATCAGCTCGGGACGGGGCGGGAACAGCGCGGTGAGCGCGATGTCGACGTTCTTCGACCGCAGCAGGCCCGCGAGCCGGCGCAGGGCCGCCGAGTCGTCGGTCGTCGAGCGGGCCAGCAGCACCGAGTCGGAGCGGGTCGCGAGCGCGACCTTGTTGGCGTCCGACGTCAGGTGGGTCGTGTCGATGATGATGATCTCGCCGGCCCACGAGACGCGCTTCTTGTCGGTGGGCCAGCCGCGGCTGATCTTGCCCTCGTTGATCGCGCCCGCGTCGACGAACCGGGCCGAGCGGCCACGGCGCGAGAGCGCGTCGACGAGCTCCTGCCCGGGCGTGATCGAGCGGCCGTGCTGATCCTCGGCGTCGACCATGATCAGGAAGGGGTCCTCGATGCCGATGTCGGTGGGGATCTTGAGCATGAACGCCGCGATGTCCCACGTGTCGGCACGGTTGGTGTCCTTCGTGCCGTCGAGCACGATCTGGTCGCCGATCGCCTGCAGTCCGTCGACGCCGCCGATCTCGGAGTTCTCCTCCTTCTTGGTCAGCGCGAGCGGGATGCCGGCGAGCAGGCCGAGGAACAGGCCCGCGAGCCCCAGGGGCAGCGCGCCCGGTGTCGAGGGCTGGCGCGGCACCTCGGGGCTGCCGACGACCTGTCCCGGCGTCGTGTCGATGCTGCCCAGCGTCGCGAGCCGCGTGCCGAGCGCGTCGGCCTGCAGCTGGAGCGTGCGCTGCGCGATGGCACCGCCGAACTCTGGCGCCACCGAGGTCGCCTGGACGTCGGCGATCTGCTGCTGCGTCGCGGACGTCAGGCGGGTGATCTCGGCCTGGGCGTCGGCCTGGCGCTCGGCGAGATAGGCGTCGGCGACGGCCTCGGCGCCGTCGGCCGCCTCCTCGGGCGAGCCACCGGAGAAGCGGATGTCGAGGATCAGCGAGTCCTCCGGCGACTCGACGTGCGTCGCCTCGCGGACGTCCTTGGCCGACAGCGAGTAGTCGTCGGCGAGGGTCTTGGCGGCCGCCGCGGCGACCTTCGCGGAGGTCGCGGTGCTGACCTCGGTCGGCATGCTGACCGAGCGGGCCGCGTCGGCCGACGCGCCCAGCGGATCGGCGTTCATGGGGTTGACCGACACCGAGGCGGTGGCCTCGTAGCGCGACGGGAGCGCGAACGAGACGAGGACGCCGAGGATCAGTCCGACGACAGCCGCGACGGCGACGACCGGCCAGTGCCGCTTGAGCGACCCTGCCAGGTCGGTGAGCTGCACGGGCTGAGGAGAAGTGACCATCTGAGGCGTCCTTGGATCTCACAAGGCCCCGGTGTGAGGACCTGTACCAGGGATGAGCGGGGCCGTGGTCCGGTATGACGGTCGTGGGGCGGTTTTTCTCCCAGAGGCGTAAATCACAGTTGCACGTCCCGGCCGCCGCGCTCGTCGGGACCGACGAGAAAAATCAAGCCGAGACGGTGCGATCGCACCGCATCTAGTCCTTCGTGACCATGCGCCGAGCTGCCCCAGCATGGCCAATGATTTATTCTTCTCTCGGATTGCAGTGAAAAACGGGACCTTCTATCTCTGGTGCCTCTAGTTCTTGCGTGCCATGCTGTCATCGCCGTCAACCACGGTGACACACGATCCAGACCCTCTACAGAGGGCGCGGAGCACCACGATCCAGGGGACTTTCATGCAGGACGTTGACACCGTCGACGTGTCTGGGGCAGGGATTCAGCTCGTCGAGCTCGACGACGGAGCGCTTCTCGCCATGGCACGCTCAGGCCACCGGGAGGCGTACGCGACCCTCTTCTCCCGCTACGGCTACGCCGCCCACCGCCTGGCTCGGCACCTGGGCCAGAAGGAGGACTCCGACGACGTCGTGTCGGAGGCCTTCGCCCAGGTGCTCGACCTGCTGGGCCGGGGCAAGGGGCCCGACACCGCGTTCCGCGCCTACCTGTTCACGACGGTGCGCCACGAGTGCGCCCGCCGGGCCAAGGCCCGCCGTCGGGTCGTCCCGACCGACGACCTCCGCCAGATCGACGCGCCGGTCGCGTTCGGCAACGGCGAGCTCGACGGCTTCGAGCGCTCCGCGATCAGGGCCGCCTACGAGTCGCTGCCCGTCCGGTGGCGCACCGTGCTGTGGCACCTCGACGTCGAGGGTCGCAAGCCCCACGAGCTCGGACCGCTGCTCGAGCTGTCACCCAACAGCGTCTCGGCCCTGGTGTACCGCGCCCGGGCCGGTCTGCGCGAGGCGTACCTGCAGCAGCACGTCAAGGCGGAGCAGCCCGACGACAGCACCGCGTGCGGCGAGCTGCGCGGCAAGCTCTCGGCCTTCGTGCGGCGCACGGCGTCGGCCCGCGACCAGGAGCGTGTCCACGCGCACCTCGAGTCGTGCGGTGCGTGCATGGCGATCTACCTCGACCTGCAGGAGGTCAATCGCGACGTCGGCACCATCGGCGTGCCCGTGGCGACCGTGGGCGTCGTCGGCGTCGCGATCGCCTCGCTGGGAGCGCACGCGACGGTGCTGCTGAAGGCGGTGGTCGCGGTGCTGGTGCCGCCCGCCGCCGCGGCGGCGATCGCGTCGGTGGCGATCGTCGGCGTCCCGGGGTCGCCGGCGCCCGCCGCGGCTCCCCGGGCGATCGCGCCGGCCGTCGCCGTCCCCGACGACGTCCGGACGGCGGCGCCCGACGTGCCCGTCGGGCCGGCCTCGTCGACCGCGCCGGTCGCGCCGACGACGTCCACGACGTCCCCCCTGCGGTCCGCTCCGGTCGCGTCCGCGTCACCCGCCCCGGCCCCGGCCCCGGCCCCCGCCCCGGCCCCGGATGCCGCCGCGTCGCCGAGCCGCGTCCGGGCACCGGCCGCCGTGCCGGTCCCGGCGTCGCCCGCGCCGGCTCCGACCGTGCGTCTCGAGGTCCCGACCGGCACGTCGGTCGACGTCGGCCCCGGCCGGCTGGCGGCCTCGATCGGCCGGGTCGGGCTGGCGGTCGACGTCGTGCCCGACGTCCTCGCGCCGCTGACCGGGCGGTAGCGGCCGAGACGCCGCTCACGGCGACGATCTGGCGGGGTCCCGTCACGAACGGGTCGTAGCGCTCTCTTGGAGGGGGAGACCGAGCGAAGGACGAGGACCCCCGTGACCACTGTGCGACCGCGGTTCGACGTCGGCTACTCCAGCGGAGTGTTCGACATGTTCCACGTCGGCCACCTCAACCTGCTGCGGCGCGCCCGCAACCGCTGCCACCACCTCGTCGTCGGCGTCGCCAGCGACGAGTACGTCGACCGCCTGAAGGGCCGCCCCTCGGTCGTCCCGTGCGACGAGCGCATCGACATCATCTCGGCGCTCGGCATCGTCGACGAGGTCATCATCGACCGGTCCGAGGACAAGCTCGCGGCATGGCAGCAGCGTCCGTTCGACGCGATCTTCAAGGGCAGCGACTGGCAGGGCACCCCCAAGGGCTACCGGCTCGAGCGCGCGATGGCGAGCGTCGGCGTCGACGTCGTCTACTTCCCGTACACCCGCCACACGTCCAGCTCGATGCTGCGCAGCTTCCTGGCCGAGGACGGAGCCGGGGAGTGATCATGTCCGAGGAGCGACGGCCGACGGTCACCGGGCTGCCGCCCGCCGTGACGGCGGTCGTGCCGACGCACCACCGGCCCGCGCGCATGCGCGAGGCGGTGCAGAGCATCGTCGAGCAGTCGTACCCCGGTGCCATCGAGATCATCGTGGTCTTCGACGCGTGCGACGTCGACCTGCCCGACCTCGACCTGCCCGCGAACCGCACCCTGCGAGGCCTCCCGAACGATCGCGCACGGGGCCTGGCCGGGGCGCGCAACACCGGCATCGTCGCCGCCCGGCACGACTTCGTGGCCTTCCTCGACGACGACGACCGGTGGCTGCCCGACAAGCTCTCGGCCCAGATGGTGCTGTTCGAGCAGCACCCCGGAGCCGGCCTCGTCGGCAGCGCGATGCAGGTCGACGACGGTCGCACGATCCACGACCGGCCCGTGCCGCGCGCCGTCGTGACGCACGACGACCTCGTGCACGACCGCATCGCCGGGCTGCACGCGAGCAGCTTCGTCTTCCGGCGCGGGACGCTCGAGAGCATCGGCATGATCGACGAGCGCATCCCCGGAGCGCACGGCGAGGACTACGACGCCCTGCTCATGGCCGCGCAGCTCGCGCCGATCCGCCTCGTGAACCGTCCGCTCGTGGCCGTGCGGTGGTCGGGCGAGTCGTACTTCTACGGGCAGTGGGCGCCGTACGCCGAGGGGCACGCGTACCTGCTCGACAAGCATCCCGCGCTCCGGTCGGACGACTACGCGTACTCGCGCATCAGCTCGCAGATCGGCTTCGCGCTCGCGGCCGACGGGCGCGGGCGTCGGGCCCGCACGTGGCTCCGCCGCTCGCTGCGGCTCCAGCCGCTGAACGTGCGGGCCTGGCTCGGCGTGCTGATCTCGTACCGCCTGCTGTCGGCCCGGTTCGTCGCGCGCGTCGCCAACCTCTTCGGCCGGGGCATCTGATGGCCGTCATGAACATCGGCCAGCCGCTGCGGGGGCTGCGCACCGAGCGGCAGTCGTCGGTCCCGCGACGCCGCTCGCTGCACCGGGTGGGCGGCGCGGTCGTCCGTCAGGGGGTCGTCGGGTACGCCGCGGCCCTGGCCGTGCCGTGGTACCTCTCGTCCGAGCGGTTCGGTCTGCCGCGCGAGTGGACGTCGGGCGTCGTGGCGCTCGTCGGGGTCTGGCTCCTCTACAGCTTCGCGGCGCTGCCGGCGTTCGAGCGGGCCCGCTCGTTCAAGCCGTCGGTCCGTCTCGTCGAGGTGCTGGGCGTCGCGACGTTCGGGCTCGTGATCGTCGGCGTCGACAACTCCCTCACGGCCCGTCAGGCGATGGTGTCGGTGCTGGCCGGTCCCGCGGTGCTGGGGGTGTCGGCGATCGCCCACCGTCAGGTGCTGCGGCGCACGCCGACGATCCTGGTGGGTCAGGTCGAGTCGGTGCGGCGCCTGCAGAAGCGCTGGGCGGGCCGCAAGGACGTCAACGTCGTCGCGACGTGCTCGTGGCGCTCGCCGCACGAGCTGGCGCCCGCGGGGGCGGTGGCCGACCACAGCTTCGATGAGGTCGTGCGCGAGGTGCTGTCGGCGGTCGCCGAGCGCCATGCCACCTCCGTCGTGATCGCGAGCGGCCGCGCGTTCACCAATCCCGCCCTGCGGCACCTGGCGTGGGCGCTCCAGCGTGCCGAGGTCGAGTGCCTCGTGGTCGCCGACATGAGCGACCACGTCGAGTACCTCAGCCCGCGGCGCGTCGGCGACCAGATCGCCCTGTCGCTGCGGGCCCCCAACGACCACCTGATGTCGCTGGTCGTCAAGTCGATGGTCGACCGGCTGACGGCGGCGGTCGCGCTGGTCGTGCTGTCGCCCGTGCTGCTGGTCGTCGCGGTCATGATCCGCCTCGGCTCTCGCGGGCCGGCGATCTTCCGCCAGGAGCGGTCGGGCCGCGACGGCCGTCCGTTCGTGATGTACAAGTTCCGCACGATGGTCGTCGACGCCGAGGCCCGCCTGGTCGACCTGCGCCGCCAGAACGAGGGGGCCGGGCCGCTGTTCAAGCTGCGCAACGACCCGCGCATCACCCCGCTCGGCCGCGTCCTGCGGCGCCTGTCGATCGACGAGCTGCCGCAGCTGTTCAACGTCGTCAAGGGCGACATGTCGCTGGTCGGCCCGCGTCCGGCGCTGCCCGCCGAGACGTCGCAGTACAGCGAGTGGGTCTGGCGGCGCCTGCACGTCCGGCCGGGCCTGACGGGGCTGTGGCAGGTCAGCGGACGGTCGGCGCTGTCGTGGGAGGACTCGATCCGCATGGACCTGCAGTACGTCAACAACTGGAACCTGCGCCTCGACCTCGCGATCCTGGCGCGCACCGTCCGGGCCGTCCTGTCCCGCGACGGTGCGCACTAGCCGCGGCGGATCAGTCGTCGTCGTTGTCGCGGTCGGGCTCGCTGCCCTGGTACACCCGGTCGCGGCCCGGGCCGCCCGACAGGCGGTCGGTGCCGCGCTCGCCCTCGATGACGTCGCGCCCGCTGCCGCCGCGGATGCGGTCGGCGCCGGAGCCGCCGGCGAGGTCGTCGTTGCCGCCGCGTCCCCAGATGCGGTCGCGGCCCGACTCGCCGTCGACGTCGTCGTGGCCCGCGCCGGCGTCGATGCGGTCGGCGCCACGTCCGCCGTCGACCTCGTCGTCGCCCGAGCCGGCGCAGATCAGGTCGTCGCCCCCGTTGCCGTCGATCTCGTCGTCCCCGGCCAGCGCGACGATGACGTCACGACCGGACGTGCCCTCGATCTCGTCGTCGCCCGTCGTGCCGACGATCGTCGCCGCGACGCCGCGGCACTCGGCGGCGGCTGCCTGGGCGGGGGACGCGAGCCCCATGACGGCGATCGTGCCGAGGCCGAGGCCGGCGAGGGTCAGGGCGGCGGTGGAACGGGTGCGGGTGCGCATGGCGTGTCTCCAGTCGTGAGGTCGATGTGATGACCCCATGGCACCCCCGACGCATGAGGACCGGGTGAGCCGTCGATGAGAGCCTTCTCATGCGGGCGGGCCCGGGCTGTAACTCGTTGTTACCCTCGAGGCGACGTCTCGGCACCGCTACCGTCGAGCCACCTGATCGAACGGGAGTCCCATGAACGACCTGACCTACAGCCTGAAGGTCTTTCGGCAGATCGGCCTGCTCAAGCCGGTCGCCCCCCATCGTCTCCTGGGGGCCGGCCTCCAGCTCGCGAAGTGGGGGCCCGGGCTCCCGTCGGGCGTCAACGCCGCCGCGAAGCGGTTCCCGCGGCAGACCGCGATCATCGACGACGTCGGCGAGATCACGTGGTCCGACCTCGCCGCGCAGGTCAACCAGATGACGCAGGCGCTCAAGGACCGCGGCGTCCGGCCGGGCGACTCCATCGCGGTGCTGTCGCGCAACCACCGCTACATGATCGTCTCGATCGTGGCGATCATGCAGGCGGGCGGTCGCGTGCTCCTGCTCAACACGATGGCCAGCCGGTCGCAGCTCGGTGAGCTGGCCAAGCGCGAGGACGCGAGCCTGGTCGTCGTCGACCAGGAGTTCCTCGACGTCGCCCAGGACGTCGACCGGTCGCTGCTCGTGCTGGGCTGGGCCGACGACGACGCACCCGACGACCTGCCGACCGTCGCGAGCCTGTCGCGCGACCAGCCGACGACCGACCACCCGAAGCCCGAGCGGCACGGGCAGATCATCATCTTCACGTCCGGCACGACGGGACTGCCCAAGGGGGCGCGTCGCGAGGAGCCCAAGGACCTCAAGCCGCTCATCGCCTTCTTCGGCGCGATCCCGTACCGGGGCAACTCGACCGTCGTGATCGCGGCACCGCTGTTCCACTCGTGGGGCCTGATCAACTTCGCCTTCGGGCTGTCGACGGCGCCGACGTACGTCCTGCGCCGCAGGTTCACGCCCGAGCAGGTGCTGCAGGACATCGAGACGTACCGGGCCGAGGTGCTGGTGGTCGTCCCGCTCATGATGCAGCGCATGGTCGACGTCGATCCCGCGGTCGTCGAGAAGGCCGACGTCTCGTCGCTGCGCATCACCGCGAGCAGCGGATCGGCCCTCGCGGGCGAGCTCGCCAACCACTACATGGACCTGTTCACCGACTCGGTCTACAACTTCTACGGCGCGACCGAGACCGGATGGGTCACGATCGCCAACCCGACCGACCTGCGCGAGGCACCCGGCACCGCCGGCACGCCCCCGTTCCGCACGACGGTCAAGATCCTCGACCCCGACGGCCACGAGGTGCCGCAGGGCGAGACGGGCGTGGTCCACGTCGGCAACGACATGCCGTTCGGCGGCTACACCGACGGCAACACCAAGTCGTTCGCCGACGGCCTGATGCACTCGGGCGACATCGGCTACTTCGACGAGGACGGACGCCTGTTCGTGTCGGGTCGCGACGACGACATGATCGTCTCGGGCGGTGAGAACGTCTTCCCGCGCGAGCTCGAGGACGCCCTGATCGACCACCCCGACATCTCCGACGTCGTCGTGACGGGAGTGTCCGACGACCGGTTCGGGCAGTCGCTGGCGGCCTACGTCGTGCTGAAGCCGGGCGCCTCGCTGTCGGAGGACGACGTCACGCAGTACGCCCGCAGCCACGTGGCGCGCTTCGCGGTGCCGAGCCGTCTGATGTTCCTCGACGAGCTGCCGCGCAATCCCACGGGCAAGGTCATGAAGCGCGACCTCCCCGGGTTCGAGTAGGCGCGGCGGCGACGGTCGCCGCCAGCAGCAGGCCCAGCACGGTCGCCGCGAGGGCCGTCGGCACCGCGCCGGGCCCCGACGGCGACAGCGGGGTGCGGGCGGGGTCGACGACCTGCCCGTCGACGCGACCGGGGGAGCCCGGGGCGTCCGGCTGCTCGAGCGCCCTCACCGCGAGATAGGCCTGCGCGACGGCGTCGGCGCCACGCACGGCCGACCGGGGGTCGGCGGCGGCGCAGCTGACGCGCAGCAGCCGCGACTGCTCGACCGTCGTCGCGTCGGTCGACCGCTCGAGCGCCCGGACCGTCAGCCCGGGCTCGCCCAGGGCGTCGAGGGCCTCGGTGCTGACGCGTCGCGACGAGGCGACGGCGGCCTCGGCGGCCATGTCGACCCGCGACGGGTCACCGGCGTCGACGAGGACGACCGCGGTCGCCTGGTAGCGCGTGGGCAGCGCCAGGTGGACCGCGACGCCGACCAGCAGCCCCACGAGGGTGCCGGTGAGCAGCATGCGCCACCGCCGCGCCAGGCGGGCGGCCAGCTCCGTGAGGGTCAGGGTCTCCACGTCGACAGTCTCGCGACGTCGGGGCGGATCGGGTCGTCCGTCGTCCACAGGCCGGCCGTCGTCCACAGGGGGCGCCGGGGACGGTGGTGCGCCTCGGCCGATCTGGGACATAACAGGGGCATGGACCCGGAACCCGATGATGACGAGCTGGTGCGCGCGGCGCGCCACGGAGACCACGAGGCGTTCGGTGCGCTGTTCGCCCGGCACGTGGGGGTCGCGCGGCGGGTCGCCCGCCGCCTCGGGCCGCCCGCCGACGTCGACGACGTCGTGGCCGAGGTGTTCGCCGGCGTGCTGAGCCAGATGCGCGCGGGCCGCGGGCCGACGGCCAGCTTCCGTGCGTACCTGCTGACCGGCGTCCGGCACGAGGCTCGACGGCGCGCCGTGCTGAGGCGCCGGTGCGTGCCGTTCGCGGACCTCGAGCGGTGGCCGGCGGACCCCGGGCCGTCCGGCTCCGACGACCGCCTGCTCGAGGCCTACGCATCGCTGCCGCCCCGGTGGCGCCGCACGCTGTGGCAGCTCGAGGTCGAGGGCCGACGTCCCCGCGAGCTCGCCGCCGAGCTGGGGCTCTCGCCCAACGCGGTCTCGGCGCTCGGCTACCGGGCCCGGGCCGCACTCCGCACGGCATATCTCGAGCGGTCCCGTGCCGCCTGACGGGCGGGCCGCAGGGGCTGTGGCAGGCTTGCGCCCGTGCGCATCGCCTACGACCCCCACCCCGACGGTGAGCCGGATCCCGGCGAGGTCGTCTGGACGTGGGTGCCGTACGAGGACGATCCCCGGCAGGGCAAGGACCGCCCCGTCCTGCTGATCGCCCGTGACGGCGACGACCTGGTGGCCCTGCCCATGACGTCGAAGGACCACGACCGCGACCAGCAGCAGGAAGCACGCGACGGACGCTTCTGGCACGACGTCGGCAGCGGCCCGTGGGACCCGGCCGGACGTCCGAGCGAGGTGCGGGTCGACCGCCTGCTGACCGTCCGCGCCGCCGAGGTCCGCCGCGAGGGCGCGGTCCTCGACGAGCCGCGCTTCGACGCCGTCGTCGAGGCCGCCCGTCCGCACCTGCCGCGCGGGACGGAGGTCGCATGACCGACACCCGCACCGAGCCCGCCGCCGGCGACGACCACGACGACCACGACGACGGCGGCGACGCCCCGTCGATCCCCCGCATCGACGCCTTCCAGCGCCGTCACCGCGTCGTCGGCATGCCGCTCGCGGTGTTCTACAAGTACTTCGACGACCAGGGCGCGTACCTGTCGGCGATCATCACGTACTACGCCTTCGTCGCGATCTTCCCGCTGCTGCTGCTCAGCACGTCGATCCTGGGCTTCCTGCTGCAGGGCGACGACGGGCTGCGCGACACGCTGCTCGACTCCGCGCTGAGCCAGTTCCCGATCATCGGCACCGAGCTCGGCACCCCCAACGGCCTGCAGGGCTCGACCACCGCGATCGTCGTGGGTGCCGTCACGGCCCTCTACGGCGCGATGGGGCTCGGCCAGGCCCTGCAGAACGCCGCCAACATCGCGTGGTCGGTGCCCCGCAACAGCCGCGCCAACCCGTTCCTGCTGCGGTTCAGGAGCATCGTGTTCCTGTCGATCAGCGGCATCGGCATCCTGACGATCGCCGTCGCGAGCTCGATCCTGGCCAATCCCGACGCGATCAGCAGCGAGCTCCAGCCCGTCATCGGGTGGGTCTCGCGGATCGTGGGATTCCTGCTGATCGTCGGCATCTTCACGGCGGTGTTCCGGCTCGTCAGCCTCGGCCGGGCCGGCATCCGCTCGGTGCTGCCGGGAGCCTTCGTGACGGGGCTGCTGTGGCAGGGCCTGCAGTACGTCGGCAACACGTATGTCCGCGAGGTCATCGGCAAGGCCAACCAGGTCAACCAGACGTTCGCGCTGGTCCTCGGACTGCTGGCGTTCATCTACGTCGCGTCGATCATGGTCGTGCTGGGGCTCGAGGTGAACGTCGTGCTGCGCCGCCACCTGTACCCGCGGGCGCTGCTGACCCCGTTCACCGACAACGTGGTCCTGACCGAGGCCGACCAGCGGGCCTACTCGGCGTACGCCAAGTCGCAGCGGCACAAGGGCTTCCAGTCGGTCGAGGTGACGTTCGTCGACAGCTCGCACCTCGAGCACGTCGAGCCGCCGCCCCCGGCACGGGACGACACCCGCCCGACGCCCTGACGTCCGACCTCCCCGGACCACTACGCTGAGGACGACGACGCCTGTCGTCGCGATGGATTACGTGAAGGTGGCGCCATGCCCACGGGCAAAGTGAAGTGGTACGACACGGCCAAGGGCTTCGGCTTCCTCAGCCGCGACGAGGGCGAGGACGTCTTCGTGCGCGCCGACGCGCTGCCCGAGGGCGTCACGGCGCTCAAGGCCGGTGCCCGCGTCGAGTTCGGCATCGTCCAGGGCAACCGCGGCGACCAGGCCCTGCAGGTGCGCCTGCTCGATCCCGTCACGTCGGTGTCCCGCTCGCAGTCGCAGGCCCGTCGCAAGGACCCCGAGGCGATGGCCGTCATCGTCGAGGACCTCATCCGCATGCTCGACACGGTCGGCGAGGGCTACCGTCACGGCCGCCACCCCGACGCCAAGAAGGCCAAGCCCGTCGCGCAGGTGCTGCGCGCCGTCGCCACCGAGCTCGAGCTCTGACCCCCGGCCGCTGAGCGCGGCTAGAGCGGCTGGGTGTCGTCCGGCCGAGGACGTTCCACGAACGTCGGCAGGTCGAGGTCGGGCGGCACGGGGGTCGAGGGGGCCGACGGCGCCGGGACGCGGTCGGGCCTGCGGGCCTGCGTCACGACCAGCGCGAGCCAGCCGATCAGCAGCGCCCCGATCACGAGCAGACCGACCTGCGGCGAGGCGTCGAGGCTGAACAGGCCGATCCCGAGCAGGCCGCCGATGACCCAGCCGAGCTGCAGCAGCGTCTCGGACCGCGCGAACATGCTGGTGCGGACGCGCTCGGGCACGTCGCGCTGGATCATCGCGTCGAGGCTGAGCTTGCCCAGCGACTGGCAGATGCCGACCGTCAGGCCCAGGATCACGGCGGTCCACCACGTGAAGAACACGCCGACCGTGGCGAGCACCCCCACGTCGAGCACCAGCACGAAGATCACGACCTGCTCGGGCCGCCGCGTGCTCGCCGCCGAGCCGATCAGCGTCCCGATCGTGTTGCCGGCCCCGGCGCCGCCGACGACCAGGCCCAGCAGGATCGTCGCGTTGTGGTCCCAGCCCATCGAGGCGGGTGGCTCACGCAGCGTGAACGCCATGAAGATCGTCAGGAAGCCCGACAGCAGCCGCAGGCCCGCGTTGCTGCGCAGCCCGTTGACGACCGAGCGCGTGATCGTCAGCCCCTTGCGGACCGTGGTCTCGCTGGGGTTGACGAGGTCGACGGGCTCCTCGCCCTCGCTCGAGTCGACCTTGGCGGGCAGCAGGATCGCCAGGACCGTGCCGACCGCGAACAGCAGGGCCGCGTACCGCAGGGCCCACTCGGCGCCGAGCAGGGCGGCACCGCCGGCCAGGGGGGCGGAGATCGCGGCGGCGGCGGTGCCGGTCAGCGAGATGCGCGAGTTGCCCTTCACGAGCGTGAACGTGTCGGGGAGCAGGCGGGGGACGGCCGACGCCCTCGTGACGCCGTACGCCTTGGACGCCACGAGGCAGCCCAGGGCCGCGACGTAGAACGCCGGCGGCGGCGTCGAGTCTGCGACGGCCCCGGCCAGCACCCAGCAGCAGAAGGCGCGCAGCGCCAGCGTCGCGCCGATGGCCCAGCGTCGTCCGCGACGGAAGCGGTCGAGGAACGGGCCGATCAGCGGCGCGACGATCGCGAACGGCAGCATCGTGACGGCCAGGAACAGGGCGACCTGGCCGGTCGCCTCACCGGTCGGGACCGTGAAGAACAGGGTTCCCGCGAGCGAGATCGCGACGGCCGCGTCGCCCGCGGTGTTGAAGGCGTGCAGCTCGAGCAGCCGCGAGAAGCCGCTCTCGCCCGCGCCCCCGGAGTGCGTGAACCGGCGGGCGCTGCTGAAGGCCGTGGTGCCGCCCTTGGCGACGACCCGCGCGGTGCCGCGCGACGCCGTGCGCGTGGCCCGGGCCGCGCGGCTCCAGCGCGACGGCGGAGGGGTCGGCGGCGTCCGGTCGCCGCCGAACGCGGGATCGGTGGCGTGGTCGTACGGCCAGTCGCGCTCCTCCATGCTCCTCATCCTGCCGCACCCCAGGGCGTCGCGCGGTGCACCCTGCCACGACGCGCGCGGCATCGTGGGCGACAATGGGTCAATGCCCCTCGATGACCAGCTCGCAGCAGCCGTCGACGTCGCCCGCGCGGCGCTCGGCGAGTCGGCCGACGCCTCCGCGGTCGGTGACCACGCGGGTGTCGAGGCCGATGCCGAGCTGCTGGTCTCGCACCGCTTCACGTGCCTCAAGCCCGGATATCGCGGCTGGTACTGGTCGGTCAGCGTCTCGCGGGCGCCCGACAGCGACCACGTCACGGTCAACGACGTCGTGCTGCTGCCCGGCGACGAGGCCATCACGGCCCCGGCGTGGACGCCCTACCGCGATCGCATCCGCCCGGGCGACCTGAGCCCCGGCGACGTGCTGCCTCCCGACGAGGACGACATCCGCCTCGTCCCGTCGTGGTCGGCGGGCGACGGCGACGAGCAGACCGACGACCGCTTCTTCGCCCGCGAGGTCGGCCTGGGCCGCGAGTGGGTGCTCTCGATCGAGGGCCGCGAGCTGGCCGCCGAGCGCTGGCAGGAGGGCGAGCAGGGTCCTGACGCACCGATCGCCCAGCAGGCGTCCGGCGTGTGCCACTCGTGCGGCTTCATGGTCAGCCTGGCCGGGCCCCTGTCCGAGCGGTTCGGCGTCTGCGCCAACGGCAAGGCCAACGACGACGGCCGGGTCGTGTCGTTCGACCACGGCTGCGGCGCCCACTCCGGTGCCCGTCTGAGCCGGTCGGCCGGTGCGCAGAAGCTGCCCGACCCGGTCTTCGACACCTTGACGCGCGACCAGGTCGACGGTCTCTGACCGCGTCCCGCACGGTGTGACCCACCGCCCTTCGTGAGACGGCTCACGGGGGGCGGTGTTTTGTTGCGCGATGCATGCAATCGACGTATGGTTGCAGCATGCAACTAGGTAACCGGACGTCCGTCGACGCATCGCCCTCCGTCGTCCCCGCTCCTCCCGTCGCCCGCACGGACGCCGACGAGCCGAGCCACCGCGAGATCATGGAGGTGCTGTTCGGCCTGCTCGCGGCCCTGTTCACCGCGATCCTGAGCAGCACGATCGTGTCGAACGCACTGCCGACGATCATCGCCGACCTCGACGGCTCGCAGACCCAGTACACGTGGGTCGTGACGGCGTCGCTGCTCGCGATGACGGTGTCGACGCCGATCTGGGGCAAGCTCTCCGACCTCATGAACAAGAAGACCCTGGTGCAGATCTCGATCGTGATCTTCGTGATCGGGTCGATGCTCGCGGGGCTGTCGCGCAACCTGCCCGAGCTCATCTCGATGCGCGTCGTGCAGGGCATCGCGATGGGCGGCCTGACCGCCAACGCGCAGTCGATCATCGGCTCGATCATCCCGCCCCGCCAGCGCGGCCGTTACAGCGGCTACATGGGCGCCACGATGGCCGTCGCGACCGTCAGCGGACCGCTGCTCGGCGGGCTCATCGTCGACACCCCGGGCCTGGGGTGGCGCTGGACGTTCTTCGTCTGCGTCCCGCTGGCCGTCATCAGCCTGATCGTGCTGCAGAAGTACCTGCACATCGCGACGATCCGCCGCAAGGTCGACTTCGACTACGCGGGTGCCGTGCTGATCGCGATCGCCGCGAGCCTGCCGCTGCTGTGGGTCACGTTCGCGGGCGACTCGTTCGCGTGGCTGTCGTGGCAGACCGCGGCGTTCCTGGGCGGCACCGTCGTCGCGGCGCTGCTGGTCGTGCGGGTCGAGCTGCGCCACCCCGAGCCGCTGCTGCCGATCGCGGTCGTCCGCGAGCGCACCACGGCCCTGGCGATCATCGGCAGCGTCGCCGTCGGCATCGCGATGTTCGGCGGCTCGGTGTTCATCGGCCAGTACTTCCAGGTCGCCGGTGGCCGCACCCCGACCCAGGCCGGACTGCTGACGATCCCGCTCATGGTCGGCTCGCTCGTCGGCACGCTCGTGTCGGGGCAGCTCATCACCCGCTTCGGCCGCTGGAAGCGCTTCCTGGTCATCGGGTCGGTCTCGCTGATCGTCGGCATGGGACTGCTCTCGACGATCAGCCACACGACGCCCGAGTGGCACGCGATGGTCTTCATCGCCTTCGTCGGCGTCGGCATGGGCATGCTGCTGCAGAACTACGTGCTCGCGGTGCAGAACACCGTCGACGTCTCGCAGGTCGGCGCGTCGAGCGCGACGGTCGCCTTCTTCCGCTCGCTCGGCGGCGCGGTGGGCGTCTCGGTGCTCGGTGCGATCCTGGCCGCGCAGGTCAAGGACGACGTCACGTCCAAGCTGTCGGCGCTGGGCGTCGACACCGCGGGTGGCAGCGGCTCGCTGCTCGACGTCAAGAGCCTGCCCCCGCAGGTCGCCGAGATCGTGCGCGCGGCCTACGGCGACGCGACCGGGACGATCTTCGGTGTCGCGGCCGTCGTCGCGGTGCTGAGCCTCGTCGCGGCGCTGCTGATCAAGGAGGTGCCCCTGCGCACCACGGTCAGGAAGGCATCCGACGACGTCCAGGCCTGACCCTGGGCGCAGGCCGGCGTCAGTCGACCTTGCGGCGGCGGCCGGGCTGCATGCGCAGGGCGTTGCGGCGGCGGCGGCAGTACTCGATGCCGATCAGGCCCAGGCCGAAGCCGGCGACCGCCGTCCACAGCCACCACGTGCGGCCCTCGGCGTCGAGGGTGCCGAGGAACGGCAGGAGCGCGATCGCCGTGACGCCCCACACGATCGTGCCGACCGTCATGGTGCGGACGCCGTCGACGTCCATCGGCTCGACCTCGGCGACGCGGTGCGTCGTGCGGCCGATCTCGAGCTCGGTGACGTCGGGGCGGCCGAACTCGTGCCGCCGCGCGGCGCGCTCGAGGCGGGCGATCTCGCGATGACCCATCTTGCGCTCGATCGTCTCGGGCCCGTCGCCCTGCTGGATGACCCAGTCGTCCTGATCGCTCACGTGACCACCGTACCCGCCCGGATCGTGAGCGTCGTCGCCTCCTGTCATGCTGATCTGCAATGAATCCGCGTCATCGCCGGCTGCTGATCCCCGGTCTGCTCCTCGCCCTGCTCGTCGTCGTGCTCATCAGCTCGGTGGCGAACCGGTCCGACGCGGCCGAGGCGGGGCCGCAGACCGTGAGCACGCTGTCCGACGGGCGCATCAACGAGTCCAGCGGCCTCGTGGTCAGCCCCGACGACCCCGACCGCGCCTACACGATCAACGACTCCGGCGGCGCCCCCGTCGTCTACGCCGTCTCGATCTCGACGGGCCGCACGCTGGGTGCCGCGACGATCGACGCCGACCTCGTCGACACCGAGGCCCTCTCGATCGACCCCGACGGCACGCTCTGGATCGCCGACACCGGCGACAACCGCGGTGAGCGCACCGACGCGGCGCTGTACTCCCTCCCCGAGATCGCGGACGGCACGACGTCGGTCACGGCCGAGCGGTACCCCGTCACGTACCCCGGCGGGTCCATCGACGTCGAGGCGCTCGCGATCGACCCGACGTCCGGCGCGAAGTACCTGATCAGCAAGGGGCTGTTCGGCGGCACGGTCTTCCGGCTGCCCGACGACCTCGCCCAGGACCGACCCAACCAGCCCGAGACCCTGGCCGGCGACGTGCCCGGTCTGGTGACCGACGCCGCGTTCACGCCCGACGGACGCCACGTCGTGGCCCGCGACTACTCCGAGGCGTACGTCCTCGACCCCGTGACGTGGCAGATCGAGGCGTCGTCCGAGCTGCCGCCCGTCGACCAGGGCGAGACGCTCGCGATGGAGGCGGGCGGACGGTCGTACCTGATCGGCAGCGAGGGCACGGCGTCGCCGCTGATCCGCGTGCCGTTCACGCCGCCCGCCGGCGGCGACGCGAGCGACGGACCGAGCGCCACACCGACCGAGGCGACCTCGGGACGCACCGGCACCGCGGTGCCGCCCGACGGCGGCGGCTTCGCCGGTGCCACGTGGTTCTGGGGCTTCGTCGTCGTCGCGCTGCTCGCGGCGATCAGCGGTGCCATGACCACGAAACGGCGCTGACACGACACGGTTGCGCCGCGGAGACACGCATCTGGCATGCTGCCTCCTCGGACCCGTCTCACGGCGAGCGGGCCGGCCGTGACGGGAGCCCCATGACCACCACGCTGGAGCAGTACTTCAAGATCTCGCAGCGCGGGTCGACGATCGGCCGCGAGGTGCGCGGCGGCGTCGTGACCTTCCTGACGATGGCCTACATCATCGTGCTGAACCCCGTCATCCTCGCGGGCGTCGCCGACGCGGACGGCAACTTCCTGGGCGGCGGGTCGGAGCCCGGCTCGGGCTTCGCGACGATCGCGGTCTGCACGGCTCTCGTCGCGGGTCTGCTGACGATCCTGATGGGCGTCGTCGCGAACTTCCCGCTCGCGCTGGCGACGGGCCTGGGGCTCAACGCCTTCGTGGCCTTCTCGGTCGCGAGCCAGATGACGTGGGCCGACGCGATGGGCCTCGTGGTGCTCGAGGGCATCATCATCCTGCTGCTGGTGCTGACCGGATTCCGCAAGGCCGTGTTCGACGCCGTCCCCCGCCAGCTCAAGACCGCGATCGCCGTGGGCATCGGCCTGTTCATCACGATCATCGGCTTCGTCGACGCGGGCTTCGTGCGCACGACCGGCAACGCCGCGCCGCCGATCGGCCTGGGCATCGGCGGGAGCCTGTCGGGCTGGCCCGTGCTGGTCTTCTGCATCGGCCTGCTGGTCATGATCGCCCTGCACGCGCGCGGCGTCCCCGGCGCGATCCTGATCGGCATCGTGGCCACGACGGTGCTGGCCGGCGTCGTGCAGGCCCTGACCGACACCCCCGCCAGCGGCGGCGACCCGACGTCCACGGGCTGGAACCTCAACGTCCCGTCGTGGCCCGACAGCCTCGTGCAGAAGCCCGACTTCTCGCTGCTGGGCGAGTTCTCGCTGTTCGGCTCGTTCGAGCGCGTGGGCTTCGTGACGGCCGCGCTGCTGGTCTTCACCCTCCTGCTGGCCGACTTCTTCGACACGATGGGCACGATGACGGCGATCGGCGCCGAGGCCGACCTGAACGACGCCGACGGCTCGCCCGAGGGCGCCCAGCGCATCCTCGTCGTCGACTCCATCGCGGCGATGGCCGGCGGAGCCGCGGGCGTCTCGTCCAACACGTCGTACATCGAGTCGGCCTCCGGCGTCGGCGACGGCGCGCGCACGGGCCTGGCGTCGGTCGTCACCGGCCTGCTGTTCCTGCTGTCGACGTTCTTCGCGCCGCTGGTCGAGCACATCCCCAGCGAGGCGGCGGTGCCGGCGCTCGTGCTCGTCGGCTTCCTGATGATGAGCCAGGTCAAGAACATCGACTGGGACGACGTAGAGGTCGCGATCCCGGCGTTCCTGACGATCGCGCTCATGCCGTTCACGTACTCGATCACCGCGGGCATCGGCGCGGGCTTCATCGCCTACGTCGTCATCAAGGTCGTCAAGGGCAAGGTCGCGGCGGTGCACCCGCTGCTGTGGGTCATCGGCGTGCTGTTCGTGATCTACTTCGCGATCGACCCCATCTCCCGCTGGCTCGGCTGACGAGGGGGTTGCGGCCCGCCGGGGAGGGGCTTGCGGCCCCTTGGCCGGGACGTGGATACCGTGAGGCATGCGCATCGCACTCGGAGACAAGGTCCCCCACGTCGCTGACGGAGCGTGGGTGGCGCCCACCGCGACGCTCGCCGGCTCGGTCGTGGTCGAGGAGGGCGCCAGCATCTGGTACGGCGCCGTCCTGCGCGCCGACAACGAGCCGATCACGATCGGCCGCCGCAGCAACGTCCAGGACAACTGCGTCTTCCACGTCGACCAGGGCAAGCCCGTGACCCTCGGCGAGGGCGTCTCGGTGGGGCACGGGGCCGTCGTGCACGGTGCCACGGTCGGCGACCACGTGCTGATCGGCATGAGCGCGACCGTCATGAACGGGGCCGTCATCGGCGACGAGGTGCTCGTGGCCGCCGGTGCGCTCGTCACCGAGGGCATGGTCGTGCCGCCCCGCTCGCTCGTCGCCGGCGTCCCGGCCACGGTGCGCCGCGAGCTGACCGATGCCGAGATCGCGAAGCTGCACACCAATGCCGAGATCTACGAGGGGCACCGCGAGCTGCACCGCGGCGGGACGGTCCTCGAGGGGCGGTGACCCTCTCCTCGAGGGGCGGTGACCCCCTCCTCGAGGGGCGGTGACCCCCTCGTCAGCGGGGGGTCAGAGGTGATCGACGACCCAGTCGATCGAGCGGGTCAGCTGCGTGACGTCGTCGGGGTCGATCGCCGGGAACGTCGCGACCCGCAGCTGGTTGCGGCCCAGCCCGCGATAGCTGTCGACGTCGACGACGCCGTTCTCGCGCAGCGCCGCCGTGACGGCGCCCTGGTCGACGCCCGCGAGGTCGATCGTGCCGACGACCAGCGACCGCTCGGCGGGCGCCGTGACGAACGGCGACGCGTACGCCGACGCCTCGGCCCACTCGTACAGGCGTCGCGACGAGTCGGCGGTGCGGCCGACGGCCCAGTCGAGACCGCCCTGCGCCAGCAGCCACTGCAGCTGCTGGTCCATCAGGAACAGCGTCGCGAGCGCCGGCGTGTTGTAGGTCTGGTTCTTGCGCGAGTTGTCGATCGCCGCCGGCAGGTCGAGGAAGCCGGGGACGTGACGACCGCCGGCCTTGATGCGCTCGGCGCGGTCGATCGCGGCCGGTGACATCAGGGCGATCCAGATGCCGCCGTCGGACGCGAAGCCCTTCTGGGGCGCGAAGTAGTAGACGTCGGTCTCGCTGACGTCGACGGGCAGGCCGCCCGCACCGGACGTCGCGTCCACCAGCACCAGCGCGCCGTCGTCGATGTCATGGGGCCGCGCGACGGGTGTCATGACGCCGGTCGACGTCTCGTTGTGCGCCCAGGCGTAGACATCGACGCCGCGGGTCGCGTGGGGGAGCGGGTGCGTCGACGGATCGGTCTCGAGGATCTCGGGCTCGTCGACGAACGGCGCCTTCTGCACCGCCGTCGCGAACTTGCGGGAGAACTCGCCGTGCACGAGGTGCTGCGAGCGGCGCTCGACCAGGCCGAACGTCGCGGCGTCGAAGAAGGCGTGCGAGCCACCGACGCCGAGCACGACCTCGTAGCCGTCGGGCAGCGAGAACAGCTCGCCGAGCCCCTCGCGCAGGCTGCCGACCAGGTCCCTGACCGGCGCCTGTCGGTGCGACGTGCCCATCAGCGACGTGCCCGTCGCCGCGAGGGCGTCGAGCGCCTCGACGCGGATCTTGGACGGACCGGACCCGAAACGTCCGTCGCGGGGCAGGAGCTCGGCGGGGATCTTCACGCCCCCAGTCTCTCAGGACGCTCACACCGTACGGTTGAGGGCGTGTGGACATGGGTGGACGGGGCCGAGGACATCGTCGTCGAGGGCGGGTTCGCCGTCGGGGACGACGTCGTGTGGCCCGTCCTGACGACCGACTTCGACGAGCTCCTGCCGCAGCTGCCCGACGGCCTGGCGGACGACGTCGAGGTCGCGAGCGCCGTCGACGACGACGGCGACGGCGAGGCCGCCGGCACGATCGTCCGCATCGTCATGCTGACGGGGCGTCGCCGCACCTCGGCGAGCGAGATCACGGCGACACCGGCCGAGCACGTGCAGGTGCTCGACATGGCGGGCTTCCTCGTCGAGCTCGCCCCCGACGCGTAACGCATCCGTCACATTCGTCACATTGGGTGGCCGAGGTCACAAGGTGTTCGTACGATGCCCCACATGGCATCTGACCCCGCGACGAGCTCAGGGACACCGGCGACGATCGAGGTTCCCCTCTCGGAAGGCCTCGAGCACACGCAGGGCGAGTGGGAGGCGGCGACCGCCGCGGTGCTCCGCAGGTCGCGCCGGCTCACCGACGACGCCGACGACGGTGACGTGTGGGCCACGCTCGCCACGACGACCCTCGACGGCATCCGTGTGACGCCGCTCGGCACGCCGGCGCTGTCGGCCGACCTGGGCGACGGCGGGCTGCCCGGCCAGGCGCCGTTCACCCGCGGCGCGACGGCGACCCGCGAGCTCGACGGGTGGGACGTCCGCGCCTGGTTCACCGATCCCGACGTCGAGCGCACGGCCCGCGACGTCGTGACGGACCTCGAGAACGGCGTCAACTCGCTGTGGATCTCCGCCGGCACGGGCGGGGTGCCGATCGACGCTCTCGCCACGGTGCTCGAGCCGGTCTTCGTCGACCTCGCCGCCGTGACGCTCGACGCGCCGTTCGAGCCGCTCGAGGCGGCCCGCGCCCTCGCGGCGGTCATCGCCGACAAGGGCGTCTCGGCGGCCCCGGGCACGAGCTTCGGCGCCGACCCGATCGGCGCCGCCTTCCGCGGCCGCGGCGTCGTCGACTTCGACGCGACGGTCGAGATCGCGCACCTCGCGCAGCCCCTGGGGGTGCGCGCCCTCACGGTCGACGCGACCGCCGTGCACGACGCCGGCGCGTCCGACGTCCAGGAGCTCGCCTACTCGCTCGCGGCCGGCGCCCAGTACCTGCGCCTGCTGGTCGAGGCCGGCCTCGACGTCGAGCAGGCCGCGGCGCTGATCGACTTCCGCTACGCCGCGACCGACGAGCAGTTCCCGACGATCGCCAAGCTGCGAGCCGCCCGCCGGCTCTGGAACCGCGTCGCCGAGCTCAGCGGGGTCACGACCGCCGCGGCCGGGCAGCTGCAGCACGCCGTCACGTCGCGGCCCATGATGTCGCGCTACGACCCCTACGTGAACATGCTGCGCACGACGGTCGCCTCGTTCGCCGCCGGCACGGGTGGCGCCGCCGCCGTCACGGTGCTGCCGTTCGACGAGCCGTTGGGCCTGCCCGAGCCGTTCAGCCGTCGCATCGCCCGCAACACCTCGAGCCTGCTGATCAGCGAGTCGCACGTCGCCGCGGTGACCGACCCGGCCGGCGGCTCCCACGCCGTCGAGAAGCTCACCGACGACCTCGCCCGCGCGGCCTGGGAGCTGTTCGGCGAGATCGACGCGACGCCGAGCCTCGAGGCGGCCCTCGACCTGCTGCGGGGCCGCATCGAGCAGACGGTGTCCGACCGCGCCCTCGCGATCGCCCGTCGGCAGCGACCGATCACGGGCGTCTCGGAGTTCCCGCAGGTCGCCGAGACCCTGCCCGACCGCCGCCCCTACGCCCGCCCGCTCGACGTGCACCGCTACGCCGGCGAGTTCGAGGCGCTGCGCGACGAGCCCGCCGCCGCGCCCGTGTTCCTCGCGTCGATGGGCACCGTCGCGGCGTTCACGGCCCGCTCGACGTTCGCCGCGAACCTGCTGGCCGCCGGAGGCGTCGAGACCGTCGTGGCGGGGCCCAGCGAGGGCGTCGACGACGTGCTCGCGGCGTACTCGTCCGCGGGCAGCCCCGCGGTCGTCTGCCTGGTCGGCAACGACAAGGGCTACGACGCCTGGGGCGCCGAGCTCGTCGCGGCGCTGCGCGACGCCGGCGCCCGTCACGTCGTCCTGGCCGGCACGGCCGACGTCGGGGCCGACACGACCATCGCGGTGGGCGTCGATGCGCTGGCCTTCCTCCGCTCGATCCGACAGGAGATCGCATGACGGTCCCGCACACCTTCCAGGGGCTCCCGCTCGATCCCGAGCAGCCCCACGAGCCCGATCCCGAGACGTACGCGAGGGCCACCGACGGCGCCGAGCCGTGGGCCTCGCCCGAGGGCATCGACGTCGAGGGCCTCTACACGCCCGCCGACCTCGAGGGCCTCGACGGCCTCGACACGTACCCGGGCCTGACGCCGTTCCTGCGCGGCCCGTACCCCGCGATGTACACGACGCAGCCGTGGACGATCCGGCAGTACGCGGGATTCTCGACCGCCGAGGAGTCCAACGCGTTCTACCGCCGCAACCTCGCGGCGGGCCAGAAGGGCCTGTCGGTCGCCTTCGACCTCGCGACGCACCGCGGCTACGACTCCGACAACCCGCGCGTCGTCGGCGACGTCGGCATGGCGGGCGTCGCGATCGACTCGATCTACGACACGCGCAAGCTCTTCGAGGGCATCCCGCTCGACGAGATGAGCGTGTCGATGACGATGAACGGCGCCGTGCTGCCGGTGCTGGCGCTCTACATCGTCGCGGCCGAGGAGCAGGGCGTGCCGCCCGAGAAGCTGTCGGGGACCATCCAGAACGACATCCTCAAGGAGTTCATGGTCCGCAACACCTACATCTACCCGCCGGCGCCGTCGATGCGGATCATCTCCGACATCTTCGCGTACACGGCGCAGAAGATGCCGCGGTTCAACTCGATCTCGATCTCGGGCTACCACATCCAGGAGGCCGGGGCGACGAACGACCTCGAGCTCGCCTACACGCTGGCCGACGGCGTCGAGTACATCCGCGCCGGCCTCGACGTGGGCCTCGACATCGACGCGTTCGCCCCCCGCCTGAGCTTCTTCTGGGCGATCGGCATGAACTTCTACATGGAGGTCGCCAAGCTGCGCGCCGCCCGTGCCCTGTGGGCCCGGCTCGTCGCCGACTTCGACCCGAAGAACCCCAAGAGCCTGAGCCTGCGCACCCACAGCCAGACGTCCGGCTGGTCACTGACCGCGCAGGACGTGTACAACAACGTCGGTCGCACCGCGATCGAGGCGATGGCCGCGACGCAGGGCCACACCCAGTCGCTGCACACCAACGCGCTCGACGAGGCCATCGCGCTGCCGACCGACTTCAGCGCGCGCATCGCCCGCAACACCCAGCTGCTGCTGCAGCAGGAGTCGGGCACGACCGACGTCATCGACCCGTGGGGCGGCTCGTACTACGTCGAGCGCCTGACGCACGACCTCGCGAACCGCGCCTGGGCGCACATCCAGGAGGTCGAGAAGGCCGGCGGCATGTCGAAGGCCATCGAGGCCGGCATCCCCAAGATGCGCATCGAGGAGGCGGCCGCGCGCACGCAGGCCCGCATCGACTCGGGGCAGCAGGCCGTCATCGGCGTCAACACGTACCGGCTGGCCGACGAGGACGCGCTCGACGTGCTCAAGGTCGACAACAAGGCGGTCTACGCCTCGCAGATCGCCAAGCTCGAGCGCCTGCGCGCCGAGCGCGACCAGGCCGAGGTCGACGCGGCCCTCGAGGCCCTGACCCGCAGCGCCGCCAAGGGGTCGGCGAGCGACGGGTCGCTCGACGACAACCTGCTCCACCTGGCCGTCGCCGCGGCGCGGGCCAAGGCGACGGTCGGCGAGATCTCCGACGCCCTCGAGAAGGTCTACGGGCGTCACCAGGCCGTCATCCGTACGATCTCAGGTGTGTACCGCACCGAGGCCGGCCAGGCCGGCAACGTCGCCCAGGTCATCGAGGCGACCGAGGAGTTCGAGAGGGCCGAGGGCCGCCGCCCGCGCATCCTGGTCGCGAAGATGGGCCAGGACGGTCACGACCGCGGCCAGAAGGTCATCGTGACGGCCTTCGCCGACATGGGCTTCGACGTCGACGTCGGCCCGCTGTTCTCGACGCCAGAGGAGGTCGCCCAGCAGGCGATCGACGCCGACGTCCACATCGTGGGCGTGTCGTCGCTCGCGGCCGGGCACCTGACGCTGCTGCCGGCGCTCAAGGAGTCGCTGGCCGAGCTCGGACGTCCCGACATCATGATCGTCATCGGCGGCGTCATCCCGCCCGACGACGTCCCGACGCTGCTCGAGATGGGCGCCGCGGCGGTCTTCCCGCCCGGCACCGTGATCGCCGACTCGGCGCTCGACCTGCTCGACAAGCTGCGCACGACGCTCGCCCCGTGACGGGGGCCGTCTGATGGTCGACGTCCAGGAGCTGGCGGACGACCTGCGGGTCGGCCGGCGTGCGTCGATCTCGCGCGCCATCACGCTGGTCGAGTCGCGGCGGGACGACCACCGGGCCGAGGCGCGCGAGCTGCTGGGCCTGCTGACCGAGTCCGCGGGCGGTGCGATCCGCGTCGGCATCTCGGGGGTGCCGGGCGTCGGCAAGTCGACGTTCATCGAGGCGCTCGGCACGCACCTGATCGACGAGGGCCACCGCGTCGGCGTGCTCGCGGTCGATCCGTCGAGCGTCCGCACCGGCGGGTCGGTGCTGGGCGACAAGACGCGCATGGCGAGGCTCGCGGTCAGCCCCGACGCGTTCATCCGTCCGTCGCCCAGCGCCGGCACGCTCGGCGGCGTCGCACGGGCCACGAGCCAGGCCATGACGGTGCTCGAGGCGGCGGGGTTCGACGTCGTCCTGGTCGAGACGGTCGGGGTCGGCCAGTCCGAGATCACGGTCGCCGGCATGGTCGACACGTTCCTGTTCCTGACGATCGCGCGCACCGGCGACCAGCTGCAGGGCATCAAGAAGGGGATCCTCGAGATCGCCGACGTCATCGCGGTCAACAAGGCCGACGGAGACCGTGCGCAGGAGGCCCACGCGACGTCCAAGGACCTCGCGGGTGCGCTGCGCATGGTCTACGCCGGCACGCAGGACTGGGTGCCCCCGGTGCTGACCTGCTCGGCGCTCGAGGGCACGGGCATCGACACGGTCTGGAACCGCGTCGTGCGGCACCGCGAGTTCATGGGGGCCAAGGGGCTGCGCGAGAAGCGGGCCCAGCAGCAGCTCGACTTCACGTGGGCGCTGGTGCGCGACGAGCTCGACCAGCGGCTGCGCAACGATCCTGCCGTCGCCTCGGTGCGGGCCGAGATCCGCGAGGCGGTGCTGTCGGGCGAGATGCCCGCAGCGACCGCCGCCGACCGGATCCTCGAGGCCTACGACTCCTGACGCTGCGCGGCCGCCAGGGCGTCGCGCAGGCCGTCGGCGGTGAGCCGGGGACCGTAGCCGGGCGTGTCGGTCTCGATGCGCCAGCTCTCGGCCAGCGGGCCGAGGTCGACGACGTCGAAGCCGATTTGGTCGATCAGGCCCGCGACGGTCGCCTTGGCCTGCTCGTCGTCGCCGGCGATCGCGAGGGCGCGACGGTCGTCGGTGCCGCCGGGCTGGGCGTGCCCGGTGATGTCGGCGGCCGCGATGTGGTTGAACGCCTTGACGACGTGCGAGCCGGGCAGGCGGTCCTGCAGCAGCTGCGAGCTCGTGGTCGACCCGTCGTCGAGGACGTCGATGTGCCCGTCGCGCTGCGGGTAGTAGTTGTTGGTGTCGATCACGACCTTGCCGGCGAGGGGCTCGACCGGCACGGTGTCGATCGCCTTGAGCGGGATCGTCACGACGACGAGGTCGCCGGCGGCGGCCGCCTCGGCCGGGGTGGCCGCGGAGGCGAGCTCGCCGAGCTCGGCGACGAGGTCGGCGAGGGTCTCGGGCCCCCGCGAGTTGCTGAGGACGACGTGGTGTCCGTGAGCCGTCGCCGCGCGGGCGACCTGGGAGCCGATGAGGCCTGATCCGATGAGTCCGATGGTGGTCATGGGCGGTTCAACGCCCGTGTGGCCGGAGTCATTCCTGGCGAGTTGTGCCGATGGCCGGGCAGCGTGACAGGATCGTCCGGTGAAGCGATCCGTGACGTCCCACCTCGAGCTCTACCTGCACGGCGAGGCCGACCTGATCCTGTCGGTCGCGGTCGCCGAGGGGGCCGACGCCGACGAGACGTTGACGATCATCTCGAACGGCTCCTCGATCGAGGCGCACGAGGTCGCGGGACGCCACGGCACGCGCCTGCACCGCCTCGTGGGCCCTCCCGGCCCGATGGTCATCGACTACGCCGCCGAGGTCACGGGACAGGCCGATCCGATCGGCACCGAGGAGCTCGACATCATCGAGTACCGCCGGCCCAGCCGGTACTGCGAGTCCGACACGCTCTTCCCGACCGCCAAGTCGGAGTTCTCGGGCGTCGAGGGCAAGGAGCTGCTCGACGCCGTGAGCTCGTGGGTCGGCGACCGGCTCTCGTACGTCGCCGGCGCGAGCCAGCCCACCGACGGCGCCGTCGCCACGATGCTGGCGCGCGCCGGCGTCTGCCGCGACTACACGCACCTCGTGGTGGCCCTGCTGCGCGCGCTCGACGTGCCGGCACGCCTCGCCTCGGTCTACGCACCGGGCCTGTTCCCGATGGACTTCCACGCCGTCGCCGAGGCGCACGTCGAGGGCGAGTGGCACGTCGTCGACGCGACGGCGCTGGCCCCGCGCAGCTCGCTCGTGCGCATCGCGACGGGCCAGGACGCGTCCGAGACGGCCTTCCTGTCGCAGCACGGCGCGGCCGTCGACCTGCGGCGGATGAAGGTCACGGCCGTCGTCGACGAGCTGCCGACCGACGACCTGACCCGGCTCGTCGCCCTGCGCTGACCGGCGCCGCCCGACGGGACTACGCGGCCGTAGTCCTAAATAACTAGTCGCGCCGCGAAAGTCAAGACTGCACTTGCGGTCGAGAGTTCGCTACTGTCTTTCTCAGAGGCACCGACGCGAAGGCGTCGTGGGGCCGGCCGTCTCGGGGGGATGGCCGGCCCCCTCTCACGTCCGGGCCGGTGGGCCCCGACGGTGCGGCGGTCCACGGGCCGTCCGCGTCCTTGCGTAGGGTGCTGGACATGTCGCCGAGGAACCGCCTGCGCGGTGTCGCACGGAAGGCCCGAGAGGTCGTCACCTCCCCCGAGGGCGAGGGCCAGGGCGATGGCCCGCTCGACTCGTGGCTGTTCGACGCCTGGTACTACCGGCTGCAGGCGACCGAGCACCTCGAGACGCCCGCTGCGGCGCTCGAGCACTACGTGGCGCACGGCGCCGCGGCCGGGCTGCTGCCCAATCCGCTGACCGACGTCGGCGCGACCGGCCTCGCGGCGGGCGAGGTCGTCGCGGCGGTGCTCGACGGATCGGCCCGGACGTTCCCCGTGCGCGCGGTGCTCGACGACCTCGGGCTCGTGGCCCTCGCGCCGGCCGCGACCGACCACCCCGGCGGACCGGTCGGTCTCTACCTGCAGCACGCGCACGCCGGCGCTCCCGTGCCGATGCTCGGCCGCCGGTCGTGGAGGCGCTTCGTGCACCTGCGGGGCCAGCAGGCGACGGCCCTCGACACGATCCTGGCCGCCGGGGTGCTCGACCGGCCGTACTACGAGGCCCTGGCGGGGCGCACGTTCGCCGACGACCGGGCGGCGGTCTGGCACTTCCTGGAGGAGGGGGAGTCGCTGGCCCTGTCGCCGTCCCCGCTGTTCGAGCGCGCCTGGTACCGCAGCAAGGCCGGCGTCCGCATGCCGATGACGCTGATGCACCTCCTGCGCACGGGCCAGGTCGCCGGTGCTGCCGGGCCACACTTCGACGGAGCGACCTACCTCGCGCGGGTCCCGGAGGCGGCCGGGCACCCCGGGGGAGCGATCGGGCACTTCCTCGCGCGGGCCGCTGCCGACGGGGCGGTCCTGACCGTGCCGGAGCCCGGCTCGGGCGTCGAGCCCGTCGCGTTCGACGACCTGCGGGCGCTCATGACGCGGACCGCCGCCGACGCCGGACGTCAGCGGGCGCTGCTGCGTCCGCCGCCGTCGACCACGGCCCGCTGGCACCTGGCGGCCGCGCGACCGCAGGTGGTCGCGTCGACCGACGCCGTCGCGATCCTCGCCGACGCGCGCGAGTGGGGCGGCGAGCTGCCCGACACGCTCGCGACCGTCCTGGCGCAGGAGCACACCGCGTGGACGCTGCGTGTCGCGGTCGACGAGGGCGCGCCGGTGCCGGCGCCCCTGGGCGACCTCGCCGAGGCCGACGCGCGGGTCGTCCTGGTGCCCACCGCCTCACGGTCGTGGGCCGAGAGGGCCGCCGACGTGCTGGCCACCGTCCACGAGCCCCGGGTGGCGGTGTGGCAGCCGCAGGAGTCGTGGTCGCCGCTGCTGCTGGGCGCCCTGCTGACCGCCGCCGCCGCCGCTGTCGCCGCCGCACCCGGGCAGGTCGTCCACGGCGCAGCCGTCGACGAGGCCACGGGACGGTGGTGGGCCGAGCTGCCCGGCCGCGAGGCCCTGGTCTGGGACGTCCCGCGCTCCCTGGCGGGGGTCCTCGTCCCGACGGACCTCCTGCGGGCCACCGGCCCGCGCGCCGAGGCCGACGACCGGTGGGACTGGGACGTCCTGCTGCGCCACGACGCACCGGCGCTGTTCGTGCCCTTCGTCGGCGTGCGCGGCGACCACCTCGGCGAGCGGCCGCTCGGCCCGGGCCGGAGCGCGACCCACGAGCAGGTCGTGCGCGACGCCGAGCGGCCACCGGCCGTGGACCGCCCGCGGGTGCCCGGACGGGTGTCGGTGCTGATGACGATGCGCGGCGACCGGCACCGTACGCGGCGGGCGGTCGACGCAGCCCTCGCGCAGGCGGGGGAGCGCGACCTCGAGGTCGTCGTGGTCGACGACGCCTCCGACCGCGAGCTGTCGGCGGTCCTGACGTCGGTGTACGCCGGTGACGACCGCGTGACGGTGCTGCGCGTCCCCGCCCCGTCGCACGCCTCCGTGACGGCCAACTTGGCCCTCGCGACGTCGACGGGCGAGCTCGTCGTGCTGCTCGACCCCGACGTCGAGGTGCACGACGGCTGGCTCGAGCCGCTCGTCGACGCCGTGTCGACGCCGGGCGTGCTCGCGGCGCAGTCGCTGCTCGTCACGGCCGACGACACGATCCGCTCGGCGGGCCTGGTCTCCGCGGGGCCGCGCGTCGTCCCGGTGCACCTGCTGGCGTCCCACCCGCTGTCCGACCTGCCGCCCGGCGACGTCGTGCCCGATGCCGTGAGCGCCGTGAGCCTGGCCCTGCGCGCCGACGACCTCGTGGCGGTCGGGGGTCTCGACCCGACCTTCGACGACCTCGCCGACGTCGACCTCTCGCTGCGGCTCGCGGCCCGGGCACCGGGACGCCTCGTCACCGCGACGGCCTCGCGCGTCAGCCGCCGGGCGCGCTCGCCGCTGGCCGACCCGTCCGAGGCCGACCAGCTGCGTCTGCTCGACCGCTGGGGCGGACGTCTGCCCCCGGCCCGCACCGACGCGTGGGAGCGGGCCGGGCTCGTCGTCGACGGCTTCCGTCCCGGTCCGGGCGCACCGCTGAGCCGCCGCCGCACCACGAGCTCGCCGGTGCTGCGACGGCCCGCGTGCGTCGTCGGGTCCGGGCCCGGCGCGGGTCTGCCGTGCCTGCGGTGGGCCGTCAAGATCGCGGCTCAGGGCGGGCCGAGCGGCGACACGTGGGGCGACACCCACTTCGCCGACGACCTCGTCCGGGGGCTGCGGGCCTGGGGGCAGGAGGCCTTCGTCGACCGGCGCGGCGCCCACCAGCGTCCGGCGTCCGACCACCTCGACGACGTCACGCTGGCGTTGCGGGGACGCTGGCCGGCCGTGTCGCAGCCCGGTGCGACCAACGTGCTGTGGGTCATCAGCCACCCCGACGAGGTGCCGCCCGACGAGCTGACGCAGGGCTTCGACCTGGTCTACTCGGCCGGCAGGGCGTGGGCCGAGCAGACGACCGCGGCGACGT
Source organism: Aeromicrobium sp. Root472D3 (assembly GCF_001426485.1). Classification (GTDB taxonomy): domain Bacteria; phylum Actinomycetota; class Actinomycetes; order Propionibacteriales; family Nocardioidaceae; genus Aeromicrobium. Next base: position 158,593 of record NZ_LMET01000003.1, read on the forward strand.
CGCGCGAGGTGCGGACGCTGCTGCAGGCGACCGACGTCTCACGGTTCTCGCCCGACGGTGAGGCGACGGCCGGGCTCGGCACGCTCTTCGTGGGTCGCACCCGCAAGGTCATGCGCCCCGTCGTCGGCGACGCCGTGGCGGTGGGCGCCGACCTGACGATCTACGGCGACGGGTGGGACCGCTTCATCGACCCCGCCCTGGTCGCGTCCGACCACCTCGACAACGCCGCGGTGCCGGCGGCCTACCGCGGCGCCCGCATCGTCCTCAACGACCACTGGGCCGACATGGCCCGCCTCGGCTTCTACTCGAACCGGCTGTTCGACGCGGTGGCGTCGGGCGCCCGGGTCGTCAGCGACCCCGTCGAGGGGATCGAGGACGTGCTGGGGCCGTCGGTGCGCACGTACGCCGACCGCGACGAGCTCGCGGCGCTGCTCGACCCCGCGTCGACGCGGTGGCCCGATGCCGCGACGCTCGCGGCCAATGCGGCGCGGGTCGCGGCCGAGCACTCGTTCGAGGCGCGGGCACGCGTGCTGCTGGCGGACGTGCTCGACGCCCGGGGCGTCGAGCACGACCTCTGACCGGCCGAGGGGCGGACGGTCAGGCGTTGGCCCAGTCGGGGTTCCAACCCTCGACCTCGTCGGCCCCGCGCGAGGCGGGTCCGGTGTAGATCGCGGAGGGGCGGATCAGGCGTCCGGTGCGCTTCTGCTCGAGGATGTGCGCGCTCCAGCCGGCCGTGCGGGCCGAGGTGAACATCGCGGTGAACATGTGCGGCGGGATCTCGGCGTAGTCGAGGACGATCGCGGCCCAGAACTCGACGTTGGTCTCGAGGACGCGGTCGGGACGACGCTCCTTGAGCTCCTTCAGCGCGGCCTCCTCGAGCGCGATCGCGACCTCGGCACGGGGCGCGTTGAGCTCCTTGGCGGTGCGACGCAGCGTGCGGGCGCGGGGGTCCTGCGCACGGTAGACGCGGTGGCCGAAGCCCATCAGGCGCTCGCCGGCGTCGAGCAGGTCCTTGACGTACTTGGTCGCGTCGCCGGACTTCTCGACCTCCTCGATCATGGTCAGCACGCGGGCCGGGGCGCCGCCGTGCAGCGGGCCCGACATCGCGCCGACGGCACCCGACAGGGCGGCGGCGGCATCGGCACCGGTCGAGGCGATGACGCGCGCCGTGAACGTGGACGCGTTCATGCCGTGCTCGGCGGCCGAGACCCAGTACGCGTCGATGGCCTTGGCGTGATCGGGGTTGACCTCGCCGCGCCAGCGCGTCAGGAAGCGCTCGGTGATCGTGCCGGCCTTGTCGACCTCGCTCTGCGGGACGAACGGCTGGCCCACGCCGCGGGCGGCCTGCGCGACGTACGACAGCACCATGACGGCGGCGCGCGCGAGGTCGTCGCGGGCCTGGACGTCGTCGATGTCGTAGAGCTGCTTCATGCCCCACGCCGGCGCGGTCAGCGCGATGGCGCTCTGCACGTCGGCGCGGATGTCGCCCGAGTGGACGGGGATCGGGAACGGCTCCGCGGGCGGCAGTCCGGGCTCGTACGTCCCGTCGACCAGCAGGCCCCAGATCTTCTCGAAGGGGACGCGGCCGACGAGGTCGTCGATGTCGACGCCGCGGTAGCGAAGTGCGGACCCTTCCTTGTCGGGTTCGGCGATCTCGCTCTCGAACGCGATGACGCCTTCCAGTCCGTGATGCACTTCAGTCATGCATGGCATTGTGCCCTGCGCGGCTACCGTGGGCACATGGAGACCCCCGATCTGGCCCGCATGAGGTCGGAGTACGCCCGCGACGGGCTCGACGAGACGACCGCGGGCGACGACCCGGTGGCGCTGTTCACCCGCTGGATCGACGAGGCCGTCGAGGCCGGCGTGCACGAGCCCAACGCCATGGCGCTGGCCACCGCGACGGCCGACGGGCGTCCGTCCTCGCGGATCGTGCTGCTCAAGGGCTTCGACGCCCGGGGGCTGGTGTTCTTCACGGGCTACGGCTCGCGCAAGGGGCGTGAGCTGGCCGACAACCCGTTCGCCGCCGCGACGATGCTGTGGCACCCCCTGCAGCGCCAGGTGCGCGTCGAGGGGTCCGTCACCCGCGTGTCGGCCGGGGAGTCCGACGCGTACTTCGCGTCGCGACCGCGCGGCTCGCAGGTCGGGGCGGCCGCCTCGCCGCAGTCCGAGCCGATCGCCGACCGTGGGGTGCTCGAGCGTCGTGTCGTCGATGTCGAGCAGGCGTTCGCGGACCGCGACGTCGAGCGTCCGGAGCAGTGGGGCGGCTACCGGATCGCGATCGGGTCGATCGAGTTCTGGCAGGGTCGCGTGGGGCGGCTGCACGACCGCCTCCGCTACACGCAGACCGCCGACGGCACCTGGACGCGCGAACGCCTCGCCCCCTGACGCTCGCGAGGGGGTTGTCGCCCCTCGGCGAGGGGGTTGCCGCCCCGCGCAGGGGCCGCAACCCCCTCCTCGAGGGGCCGCAACCCCCTCGTCAGCGGGGTGGGGTCAGTCGAGGGCGCTGTGGCGCGGACGCGGGGCGAGGTCCTTGCCCTCGCCATACGCCTCGGTGCTGACGCCCGTGACGTCGGACGGGTCGCGTCCCTCCTCGGCGAAGACCTCGCGGGCGATGTCGGCCCAGGTCTTGACCGGGCCGCCGCCGGTGACGTGGTGGATGCCGTAGGGGGCACCCGACCGGACGAGCTCGACGATGCCGGCCGCGAGCTCGCTCGCCGACGTCAGGCGACCGTGCTGGTCGTCGACGACCGAGGGGCTCACGCCGTCGCGCGCCAGCCGCTGCATCGTCGAGACGAAGTTGCCGCCGTCGCCGATGACCCAGCTGGTGCGGACGACGTAGTGGCGGGGGACCGTCGACGTGACGGCCTCGCCGGCCGCCTTGGTCTGCCCGTACACGCCGAGGGGCGACACGGCCTCGTCGGTCGTGTGCGACTCGACGGTGCCGTCGAAGACGTAGTCGGACGACACCGTGACCAGCGTCAGGCGGTGCTCGATCGCGAGGCGGGCCAGCGCGGCGACGGCCGTCACGTTGACGGCCCACGCCTGGCGGCGTCCGTCGGGCGTCTCGGCAGCGTCGACCGCGGTGTAGGCGGCCGCGTTGTAGATCGTGCCGACCTGGCCCCACGGGACGTTGTCGTAGGTCGACGGGTCGGCGAGGTCGAGATCGGCCCGGGTCAGCGCGAGGGCGTCGGGCAGGACGGCGCGCAGGGCCCGGCCCAGCTGGCCGTCGGCGCCGAGGATCACGTCGCGACGCGGTGAGAACGGCACGACGTCGGCGAGCCGGGGGTGGGCCTTGTCCTTGTCGGACACCTCGCGCAGCGGCAGGGGCCACGCGATCGCCGCGGTCTCGTCGAGCAGGTTGACGTTGGTGTAGACCGCGTCGGGGCTCCAGTGCGCGTTGACCAGGTACGAGTACGTCGTGTCGTCCTCGAGCGTCTGGTACGAGTTGCCGACGCCCCGGGGCACGAACACCGCGCGCCCCGGCGACAGCTCGATGCTGAAGGTCGTGCCGAACGACTCGCCGTCGCGCAGGTCGACCCACGCCGCGAACACGCGGCCCGCGACGACCGAGACGAGCTTGTCCCACGGCTCGGCGTGGATGCCGCGGGTCGCGCCGGCGGTGAAGTTGTACGAGATGTTGTGCTGCACGGGGCCGAAGTCGGGCAGGCCGGCGGCGACCATCTTCTCGCGCTGCCAGTTCTCCTCGAAGAAGCCGCGGTTGTCGGCGTGCAGGGGGATCTCGACGACGAGCAGCCCCGGGATCGTGCTCTCGGTGATCTGCATGGTCACTGGCCCTGGGCCGCGTACTTGGACTCGGTCGCGGCCTTGGCCGGACGCCACCACGACTCGTGGTCGCGGTACCACTGCACGGTGTCGGCCAGACCGCTCTCGAAGTCGCCGAACTGGGGCTGCCAGCCGAGCTCGGAGCGCAGCTTGGACGAGTCGATCGCGTAGCGGCGGTCGTGGCCGGGACGGTCGTTGACGTGGTCGAAGTCGGCGGCGTCGCGCCCGAAGATCTCGAGCAGGGCGGCGACGACGTCGCGGTTGTTCTTCTCGCCGTCGGCGCCGATCAGGTAGGTCTGGCCGATCTCGCCGGTGTTCAGGATCGTCAGGACGGCGCTGCTGTGGTCCTCGACGTGGATCCAGTCGCGCACGTTCAGCCCGTCGCCGTACAGGCGGGGGCGGAGACCATCGATGAGCTGCGTGATCTGCCGCGGGATGAACTTCTCGACGTGCTGGTACGGGCCGTAGTTGTTGGAGCAGTTGCTGATCGTGGCGCGGACGCCGAACGAGCGCACCCAGGCGCGCACCAGCAGGTCGGAGCCGGCCTTGGTCGACGAGTACGGGCTGGACGGCTCGTACGCCGTCGCCTCGGTGAAGCGGTTCGGGTCGTCGAGCTCGAGGTCGCCGTAGACCTCGTCGGTCGAGATGTGGTGGAAGCGGACGTCGTGCTTGCGCGCGGCCTCGAGCAGCGTGAAGGTGCCCACGAGGTTGGTCTGCACGAACGGGCTCGGGTCGTCCAGCGAGTTGTCGTTGTGCGACTCGGCGGCGAAGTGCACGACCGCGTCGTGGGACGCGACGAGCTCGTCGACCAGGGCGGCGTCGACGATGTCGCCGACCACGAGACGGCACCGGTCCTCGGGCAGGTCGGCGATCGACTCGCGACTGGCCGCGTAGGTCATCTTGTCGAGCACCGTGACCGTGAGGTCGGTGTGGGCGACGACGTGACGCACGAAGTTGGATCCGATGAAGCCGGCACCGCCGGTGACGAGGACAGAACGCATGGCCCCAGCCTAGGGCAGGGCGTCGTGCGGTCAGGACGCCCTCGGGCCCCGGCCCTCCGTGCACCTAGGATGGCGCGCATGCGAGGAATCATTCTGGCCGGTGGAACCGGCTCCCGCCTGCACCCCGTGACCAAGGCCGTCAGCAAGCAGCTGATGCCGGTCTACGACAAGCCCATGATCTACTACCCGCTCTCGACGCTGATCCTCGCGGGGATCTCCGAGGTGCTGATCATCACGACGCCGCACGACGCGGAGCAGTTCGAGCGGCTCCTCGGCGACGGCTCGCAGTTCGGCATCACGATCACCTACGCGCAGCAGCCGAGCCCCGACGGCCTGGCCCAGGCGTTCGTGATCGGCGCCGACCACATCGGCGACGACTCGGTCGCGCTGGTGCTGGGCGACAACATCTTCTACGGCGCGGGCCTCGGCACGCAGCTGGCACGCTTCGACGACGTCGACGGCGCCGTGATCTTCGGCTACCGCGTCAACGACCCGTCCGCGTCCGGCGTCGTGGAGTTCGACGCCGACGGCAAGGCCATCTCGCTGGAGGAGAAGCCCGAGGTCCCCAAGAGCCACTTCGCGGTGCCGGGGCTGTACTTCTACGGCAACGACGTCGTCGAGAAGTCGCGCACGCTCGAGCCGTCCGCCCGTGGCGAGCTCGAGATCACCGACCTGAACCGCCTCTACCTCGAGGAGGGACGCCTGCAGGTCGACGTCCTCGAGCGCGGCGTGGCCTGGCTCGACACCGGCACGTTCGACGGCCTGTCCGAGGCGGGCGACTTCATCCGCACGGTGCAGCACCGACAGGGCCTGTCGATCGGCTGCCCCGAGGAGGCGGCGTGGCGCCAGGGCTTCCTGAGCGACGACGGGCTGCGCGAGCAGGCCGCGGCGTACGCCAAGAGCGGGTACGGCGCGTACCTGCTCAGCCTGCTCGACGACTGACGCACCCGGTTCACCTGACGTCCACCTGACGGTCGGGGGCGGGACGCCGCACGGGGGCACCGTGGCAGGCATGAACGCTCTGCTGATGTCGTTGGGAGTGGGGTTCGCCCTCGCCTTCGCGGAGTCGGGCCTCGGGCTCGGCATGGTCCTGCCGGGGGAGACCGCGGTCGTCCTGCTCGCCGCCACGATGGGGTCGGCCGGGCAGATGGTCGCCCTCGGCGTCGTGGTGACGCTGGGGGCGAGCCTCGGCGACCACGTGGGCTACCTGCTGGGCCGGCGCTACGGCGACGCCCTGGGCGAGACGCGCGCGGTGCGCCGCCTGGGTCGTCAGCACTACGACCGGGCGACCGACCTGCTGCGCCGGCGCGGCGGCACCGCGGTGTTCATGACCCGCCTGGTGCCGGTCGTCCGCACGCTGACGCCGGCCGCCGCGGGGGCGTCGGGACTGGAGTACCGACGGTTCCTGCCGGCGTCGCTGTCGGGGTCGGCGCTGTGGGCCGCGGCCTACGTCGGCGGGGGGTCGGCCGTCGCCGCCGTCACCGGTGCGACCACCGACCTGCTGGGCCGCGCGTCGTGGCTCGTGCTGGTGCTGCTGGCGCTGGCGGTCGTGCCGGTGCTGCTGGTGCGCACCGTCATCGGGGTGCGTCCCACCACGCCGGCGCCCGAGGTCGCGGCGCTCGAGCTGGCCACGGGCGTCATGCCGCGGCAGCCGCGGCTGACCCTGGCGGGCGATCCGCACCCGACCGCCTGAGTCAGACGACGAGCACGACGACCGCGGCCGCTGCGGCGGGCAGGACGCCGCACACGAGCCACGCCGACAGCGGCGGCCGGCGGTGCACCATGCGGATCGCGCCGAGGGCCAGGGTGCCGAGGGCGGCCATCACGACGAGCAGCAGCACCGCGTCGCCCCGGCGACCCTCGTCGGCGATCGTCCGGCTGACGGCGGTCAGCGCGCCGAGCGGGAACGAGGCGACCGCGAGGATCAGGAACGACACGACCCAGCGCTGCACCTGCTCGAGGCTGAGATCGCGGACCGACACGCGCTCAGTATGCGCGTGCTCGTCAGACCGGGGCGCGGGTGATGCGGTAGCGGACGAACGACGGCACCGCGATCGACGCGACCACGACGCCCACGACCACCAGGACGCCACCGCCGGCGGCCGCCGCGGCGGTGCCCACCGCCACCGCCGTCGCACCGTGCAGGGTGTCGGCGATGCGCGGACCGCCCGCCACGACGACGATGAACACGCCCTGCAGACGTCCGCGCATCGCGTCGTCCGCGGCGGCCAGCAGCATGCTGGTGCGGAACGCCGCCGACGCCATGTCGGCCGCACCGCCGATCACGAGCATCGCCAGGGCGACCACGAGCATCGGGGTCGTCCAGCGGTCGGCCAGCGCGACCGCGAGGCCGAAGCCCGTCATCGCCAGGCCCCACACGACGATGCAGACGACGACGGCGCGTCCCTGGCGCTCGACGCGCGAGACCCACCCGCTGAACACGCCGCCGATGACGGCGCCCGCGGGGATCGCCGCGAACAGCAGCGCGAACACGAGGCCGCCCTCGTCGGGACCGTTGAAGTCGAGGTGGGCGATCTCGGGGAACAGCGCCCGCGGCATGCCGAACACCATCGCGATCAGGTCGACGACGAACGACATCATCAGCACCGGCTGGGTGCGCAGGTACCGGAAGCCGTCGATCACGGCGCGGACCCCCGGCACGCTCGTCGCGGCCTCGACGGCCTTGAGGCTCGGCAGCCGGACGACCGCCGCCAGCGTCGCGAAGAGCGTCACGGTGTCGATCAGGTAGAGCCACTCGAAGCCGATGAAGGGGATCAGCACGCCGGCCACGAGCGGTCCGGCGATCGCCCCGGCCATCGTGACCGTCATGTTCAGCGAGTTGGCGGCCGGCAGCAACGCGGTGTCGACGAGCTTGGGGATGATCGCGCTGCGCGTCGGCTGGTTGACGGCGAAGAACGCCTGCTGCACCGAGAACAGGCACAGCAGGAGCCACGGGCTCGTGCTGCCGGCGGCCGCCTGCACCCAGAACAGGCCGCTCGTCACGATGAGGCCGACCGTCGTGACGATCAGCAGCGTCCGGCGGTCGAACACGTCGGCCAGCGCCCCGCCGTAGAGGCCGAACACGACCAGGGGCACCAGGCCGAAGACCCCCGCCAGGCCGACGTACGCCGACGACCCCGTGTCGGCGTACAGCTGCGCCGGCACCGCGACGACCGTCAGCTGCGCACCGATGACCGTGACGATGTTCGCGACCCACAGGCGACGGAAGTGCTGGTTGCGCAGGGGCCGGGTGTCGGCGAGGACGTTCGCGAGGGAGAGCCGGGCCACGTCAGGAGAACATACGCCTGCCCGTCTCGTGCCGCGTCAGCGGAAGGCGTCGTGCTCGACCTGGATCCACACCTGCTCGGCACGGCCCAGCAGCTCGCCGTCGGCGGTGTGGAGCGCGGTGTCGGTGCGGAACTTGCGGCCGTCCCGCTCGTGCAGCACGCCCACCGACACCAGGGGCTCCCCGGCGCGGGGTGCGCGGACGACCTGGGCCGTCATGCGTCCGAGCACCATGGTCTGGCGCGTGAAGTCGGCGGCCCACCCGCCCGGGCAGTCGAGTGCGGCCCACGTCGTCGGCACGTCGAGGCGTCCGTCGCCGGGAGCGCCGAAGGCCGCGTCGGGCGTCCACGACGCGGCGACGCGGTCGTCGCCGACCGGGCCCGTGAACAGTCGCAGACCGTCGCCCGCGCCGCGGGCGGTGCCGCACGTGAAGCAGCGGTCGAAGGGGTGCTCGTCGTGCCCCCGGTAGGCGGCGAGTCCCGCGGCCGCCTCGGCGGACGTCGGCGCCGCGGGCGCGTCACGCGTGAACGCCCCGGGGGCGGCCTCGCCGACCAGGGCGCCGCCGGCCGTGAGGAGCCGGACGACCTCGCCGTCGTGGTGCGCGTCGTGCTCCCAGCTGAGCGGCACGTCGAGCGGCGGCGGGACGCGCAGCGTCGACGTCACGACGTCCGAGCCGACCTCCGCGGCCAGCATGCCGGCGACGTAGCCGCCGTTGCCGGAGTGGTCGGGACCGTTGAACCGTGCCGGGATCGTCACCATGCGGCCGACCCTACCCAGCCGACTTGACGACCTCGTAGCGCCGCAGCGACTCGGTGCGCTCCTCCGCGTGGTCGACGATCGGTGCGGGGTAGTCGGCGGGCGGCTCGTCCATGTCCCAGGGCGTGTGCACGTGCTTGGCCGGGACGTCGGCGAGCTCTGGCACCCAGCGCCGGACGTACGTGCCGTCGGGGTCGAACTTCTTGCCCTGCGACGTCGGGTTGAAGATGCGGAAGTACGGCGAGGCGTCGGTGCCGCAGCCGGCGACCCACTGCCAGCCGTGCTGGTTCGACGGCGGGTCGGCGTCCACCAGCAGGTCGAGGAAGTGGTCGGCGCCGACGGTCCACTCGAGGTGGAGGTCCTTGACCAGGAAGCTGGCCACGATCATCCGCACGCGGTTGTGCATGAAGCCCTCGGCCATCAGCTGGCGCATGCCGGCGTCGACGATCGGGAACCCGGTGCGGCCGTCCTTCCAGGCCTGCAGGTCGTCGCCGGGCTCGTCGTAGTCCATCGCCTCGAACCGCTTGTCGTAGTAGCCGGCGAGGGTGTCGGGGCGGTGGTGCACGACGTCGGCGTAGAACTCGCGGAACGCCAGCTCCCGCGCGTACGCCTCGGCGCCCTTCGTGCCGCGCTCGGCGAGGTCGGCGAGCAGCGTGCGGGGGTGGATCGTGCCCCACTTGAGGTGCACCGACATGCGCGACGTCGCGTCGCGGCCCGGCAGGTCGCGCACGTCGTCGTAGTCGTCGACGTGGTCGAGGTACGCGTGCCACTGCCGCCGGGCCGCCTCCTCGCCGAGCGGGGGCAGCGTGACACCGTCCGGGGGATCGACGTCGGGGATCTCCGCGGTGCTCACGTCGGCGCGGATCCACGGCACGGACCGCACGCCCGGCGCCGGTGCGCGCCACCCGTGCTCCTGCCACGCGCGGTAGAACGGCGTGAAGACGCGGTAGGGGGTCCCGTCGCCCTTCGTCACGCGCCCGGGGGCCACCGCGTACGACGACCCGGTGCGCACCAGCGCGACGTCGTGCTCGGCGAGCGCCTCCTCGACGCGCTCGTCGCGCTCCTTCTCGTACGGGCCGTAGTCGGCCGCCACGTGCACGCTCGTGGCCCCGACCGCCCGAGCGACCTCGGGCACGACCTCCCACGGCTTGCCCTTCACGACGACGAGGCCGCCGACCCGCTCGTCGAGGTCGCGCAGCAGCGCCATGAGGTAGGCCAAGCGGGTGCGTCCGTTCGGGCCCCAGTAGTGCTCGTCGAGCACGAACATCGGCACGACGCCGTCCGGCCCGGCGTCGATCGCCTCCCGCAGCGCGGGGTTGTCGTTCAGTCGGAAGTCGGACCGGAAGCACATGACGGAGGTTGGCACGGTTCCCATCCTCACGCGTGCGCGCGCTGTCCGCACGGCATGGAACAATGGGGGAGTGAGCGAGCTGATCGACACCACCGAGATGTACCTCCGCACGGTCTACGAGCTGGAGGAGGAGGGCATCGTGCCCTTGCGCGCCCGCATCGCCGAGCGCCTCCACCAGAGCGGCCCGACGGTCTCGCAGACCGTCGCGCGCATGGAGCGCGACGGACTGCTGGCGGTCGAGGGCGATCGCCACCTCGAGCTGTCCGAGAAGGGGCGTCAGCTGGCCACGCGGGTCATGCGCAAGCATCGCCTGGCCGAGCGGCTCCTGATCGACGTCATCGGTCTCGAGATCGAGTTCGTCCACGAGGAGGCGTGCCGCTGGGAGCACGTGATGTCCGAGCAGGTCGAGCGTCGCCTCGTCCAGATCCTCGAGCACCCCACCGAGTCGCCGTACGGCAACCCGATCCCGGGTCTGGCCGAGCTCGGCGAGTCGGGCAGCGAGGCGCAGTTCCTCACGGGCGTCGTCGCGATGACCAAGGCCGTCGGCCGAGCCACCGAGCCGACGCGTCTGGTGGTGCGTCGCATCGCCGAGGAGCTCCAGAAGGACACCGAGGTCATGTCGGTTCTGCGGCGCGTCGGCGCGCTGCCGGGCAACGACGTGCTCGTGTCGGTCGGCCACGACGGGCTCGTCGTGGCCCGCCAGGGCGAGACGGCCGAGATCGACACCGAGGCCGCGGCCCACATCTTCGTCACCGCCTGACCCCACCCGACGGTGAGGAGGGGGTTGCTGCCCTCCGAGGAGGGGGTTGTGGCCCCTGTTCGGGGGCGACAAGCCCCTCGCCGAGGGGCGACAACCCTCTCGTCAGCGTTTCGGGGGGAGGGGGATGAAGTAGCTGGTGCGGCGGGCGTAGTCGTCCCAGCCGGGCTTCTTGCGCTGGCTCTTCTCGTTGAGCTTGGCGCCCGTCACGTTGACCAGCGAGTAGCTCATGATCGCCGGACCGATCAGCGCGACGATGCCGGGCCACGAGCCGGCCGCGACGATGCCGAGGCCCCACCAGACGGCGGCGTCGCCGAAGTAGTTGGGGTGGCGCGTCAGGCTCCACAGCCCCGTGTCCATGATCTTGCCCTTGTTGTCGGGATCGCTCTTGTACTTCTTGAGCTGCGCGTCGCCGACGGTCTCGAAGAACAGGCCGACCGCCCACACCACGACGCCGACGACCGTCAGCGGGACCGACATGCGCTCGTTGTTGGGGCCCACCATGAGCGGAGCCGAGACGATGAACATCGCGACGCCCTGCGGCACGAACACGCGCGTGACGGCGGTCTGGGCGAACGAGCGCCCCGCCTTCTCGCCGTTCTCGAGCAGCTCGGCGTAGCGCGGGTCCTCGCCCTTGCCGTGGTTGCGCCCGCCGACGTGCCACGCCAGCCGCAGTCCCCAGACCGCCACCATCGCGAGCACGATCCAGCGCTGCGCCCGGCCACCGTCGCCGCCCAGCGAGACGATCGCGGAGACCGCCGCCACGACCACGAAGCCCAGGCCCCACAGCGTGTCGACGATCGAGAGCAGGTGGTTCTTCAGCGCGTAGGCCAGGCCGAGACCCATGAACACCAGCAGTGCGCCGAGCCCCGCGAACAGCGTGACGACGGTCTGCGACAGATCGTTCGCGATCATGCGCCCTCACCGCCGACCGCGCGGCCGTGGAGCCAGGCCAGGGGAGAGGTCGGCATCGCGCTGACGCCCCGCGAGCTGGGCTTGACCGACAGGATCTGGTCGACGCCCATGCGGTTCTCCTCGAACGCCAGCGCGCCACCCACGAGGTAGAGGCGCCACACGCGGGCGTTCTCCTCGCCGATCAGCTTGACCGCGACGTCCCAGTTCTCCTCGAGCTTCGCGGCCCACCCGGCGACGGTCTGCGGGTAGTGCTCGCGCATCGCCTGGACGTCGCGGATCTCGAGGCCCGAGGCCGCGATGAGTCCGATCGTCTTGGCCAGCGGCTTCATGTGCATGTCGGGCGCGATGTACGTCTCGATGAACGGCCCGCCGCCCGGGCTGTCGCCGGGGGCGTCGTTGCTGCGTGACATCTGCTGGATCAGGGCCCGGCCGCCGGGCTTGAGGTAGCGGTGGATCGAGTCGACGAACACGACGTACTCGGCGTCGCCGACGTGCTCGCCCATCTCGATCGAGGCGATCGCGTCGATCTGGCCGTCGCGGACGCCGGAGGCCTCGAGGTCGCGGAAGTGACGGAGGCTGACGTCGACCCGGTCGGCGAGGCCGCGCTCGGCCGCCTTGCCCATGACGTAGTCGCGCTGCTCGACCGACAGGGTCACTCCCGTGACGTGGACGCCGTAGTGCTCGGCGGCGAACAGCGTCAGCGATCCCCAGCCGGAGCCGATGTCGACCATCTTCATGCCGGGCTGCAGGCCCAGCTTCTGGCAGATGAGGTGCAGCTTCGCGGTCTGCGCCTCCTCGAGCGTCATCTCCGGCGTCACGTGGAAGCCGCTCGAGTACGCCATGTTGGGGTCGAGGATCAGCTCGTAGAAGTCGTTCGACAGGTCGTAGTGGTGCGAGATCGCCTCCTGGTCGCGCTCCTTGCTGTGCAGCTCGCCCGTCAGGTTCGACTCGGCGGCCGGCGCGGGCGGGCGGGGGCCGATCGCGCCGAGGCGCACCGCGAGCGCGACGGCCTTGGCGACCTGCTTGGGCCCGATCTTCGGGCGTCCGGCCGTCGCGTCGGCGGTCCGCGCGTCGCGCACGGCGTTCCACATGGCCCGCAGGCCGTCGCCGAGGTCGCCCTCGACGTCGAGGTCTCCCTGCACGTAGGCGCGGGCGACGCCCAGCTCGCCCGGCTTCCAGATGACGTGCCGCAGGGCGCGCTTGCTGCGGATCACGACGACCGGGGCGCCCGGGACGCCGGCTTCGCTGCCGTCCCACGCGCGCAGACGGATGGGGAGCTTCAGGCCGAGCGTCTCCTCGGCCAACGACAGGAGGGAGGATGCGATGTTCACGGGCCCAAGTCAACCCTTCGCGTCGGGGTTGCGCCATCCGAGTTCCTGTGATGCGGCAGACTGGCGGCATGGACGTCGGGACCAGGCTCGTGGGCTGGTTCAGGCGCACGGGCAGCGAGGTCCTGGGCTGGGTCGTGGTGGTCGTCGGGGTGGTCCTGATGCCCCTGCCCGGGCCGGGCCTGGTCATCGTCGTGTCGGGCCTGGCGATCCTCTCGCGCAACTACGTGTGGGCGCAGCGCCTCATGGACCCGCTCGAGCGGCGCGCGACCGAGGCTGCGAAGTTCGGCGTCGAGACGTGGCCGCGGATCCTCGTCAGCTTCCTCGGCGGGCTGTGGCTCGCGGTGCTGGGCGTGATCTGGTGGATCGGCCCCGACATCCCACGGTTCACGGTGCTCGGGGTCGGGTTCGGGCCGGAGCTGCCGGCGCAGGGATGGGCGACGGCGCTCGGGCTGTGGGCGTCGGCGCTGGCCGCGTGGGGCCTGCTGGCCTACAGCATCGTGCGGTGGCGCGAGCCGCGTCCGGCCGACCTGCCCTAGCCCGCGGCGCCGGACGTCCGAGGAAGCGTCCCGGCGCGGGGGCACGTACTGTTCTCGGAGACGTGGGCCTCGGACGACGTGGGGCCCGGCCCGCCGCCCGACGACCTCCGAGGACGATCTCCACCGTGGCACATCGACGCATCATCCTGACCCTGGCCACCGGCCTCGCCCTGACGCTGGGCTCCGCACCGGCCGTCGCGGCGTCGGACCCGTCCGCCGGGGAGGTCGCGAGCGTGCTGGAGTCGGCCCCGGCCGGCGAGCCGGTCACGGTCGTCACGACGACGCAGACCGCGACGGGCCCGCAGTTCACGACCGAGGTCGCCGACTCGCGCCAGGACGCCCGTGAGCTGATCTCCGACGCGCTCGACGAGCCCGGCGTCACGGTCGACGTCGCCCACCCCGTGTCGATCGCGTCGACGCTCGACACGTCCTCGGCGCAGGCGCCCGTCGCGTCGGCCGCGACCGCCGCGGCATCGAAGAAGCCCAAGCGGTCCAACGACAGCCTGCGCAAGCGTCAGTGGAGCCTCGACAAGCTCCGCGCCGAGCAGGTGTGGCGCAAGTCGAAGGGCCGCGGGGTCGTGGTCGCGGTCGTCGACACCGGCGTGCAGGCCGATCACCCCGATCTGAAGGGGCGCGTGCTGAAGGGCCGCGACTTCGTCGAGGACGACCGCAACGCCGCCGACCGCAACGGGCACGGCACCCACGTGGCCGGCGTCATCGCCGCCAAGGCCGGCAACAAGCGCGGCATCGCGGGCCTCGCGCCCCAGTCGCGCATCCTGCCCGTGCGGGTGCTGAACTCCGCCGGCGCCGGCAACACCGTCGATGCGTCGCGCGGCATCGTCTGGGCCGTCAACAAGGGCGCCGACGTCATCAACCTGTCGTTCGCGGGCAAGGACCTCGACGTCCAGATGCAGAAGGCCGTCCGGTACGCCGTCCGCAAGGGCGTCGTCGTGGTCGCGGCGGCCGGCAACCAGGGCTGCTCCGGGCCGACGACCTACCCGGCCGCGCTGCCGGGCGTCATCGGCGTCGCGGCGACCAACCGCTACGACCGGGTCGCGCCGTTCTCGACGTGCGGCCCCGCGGTCGACGTCAGCGCCCCCGGCGTGTCGATCCGGTCGACCATGATCAAGCGTCCGTCGATGGGTCTGCCGTGCCGGTACGGCCAGAGCTACTGCCTGATGAGCGGCACGTCGATGGCGTCGCCGCACGTCGCGGCCGCCGCGGCCATCGTGATCGCCCGCACCCGCCACCGCCTGGGTGCCGCGGCGGTCGGCGACCTGCTGACGACCCGCGCCACCGACATCGGGGCCCCGGGCTACGACACGGCGAGCGGTCACGGCTTCCTCAACGTCCGGCGGAGCCTGCTCGGGCGCTGACGCACCCTGGTGGCCTCGCCTCGCGCGGCCGCTGCGCGTGGCGCACGATGGGTCCATGCCTGCTGAACAGTCGTGTGACGTCGTCGTTGTCGGTCTCGGTCCCGGTGGGGAGGCTCTCGTCTCGCGGCTCGCCGCGGCGGGCCTCGACGTCGTGGCCGTCGAGAAGGAGCTGGTCGGCGGGGAGTGCCCCTACTGGGGCTGCATCCCCTCGAAGATGATCATCCGTGCCGCCGACGCCCTGGCCGAGGCGCGCCGCGTCGACGGGCTGGCCGGCACCGCGACCGTCACGCCCGACTTCGGTCCCGTCGCGCGTCGCATCCGCGACGAGGCGACCGACGACTGGGACGACACCGTCGCGGCCGACCGCATCACGGACGCCGGCGCCCGCCTCGTCCGCGGGCACGGTCGCCTCGACGGCGACCGGCGCGTCGTGGTCGAGACCGCCGACGGCGAGGACGGACCGACGACCTTCGTGGCGTCCAAGGGCGTCGTGCTCAACACGGGGACGTCCGCGGGCGTCCCGCCCATCCCGGGCCTGGCCGACACGCCGTTCTGGACCAACCGCGGCATCCTCGAGACGGAGTCGGCGCCCGCGTCGATGATCGTCATCGGCGGCGGCCCGATCGGCCTCGAGCTGGCCCAGGCGTTCTCGCGCTTCGGCACCGAGGTGACGGTCCTCGAGGTCGGCCCCCGCATCCTGGCGGTCGAGGAGCCCGAGTCGTCCGAGCTGCTGGCGAAGGTCTTCGAGGCCGAGGGGATCGGCGTGCACGACGACGTCTCGATCGACGCGGTCGCCCACGACGGTGACGTGTTCCACGTGACGTGCGGCGACGTGACGTACGAGGCCGAGCGCCTGCTGGTGGCGGCGGGACGCAGGTCGCGGATCGAGGACGTCGGGCTCGACACCGTGGGTGTCGAGCCGGGCCACCACCTCGACGTCGACGACGACCTCCGCGTCACCGACGGGTTGTGGGCGATCGGCGACATCGTCGGCCGGGGCGCGTTCACGCACGTCTCGATGTACCAGTCCGAGCGCGTGGCGCGCGTGATCCTCGGCGAGCCCTCGCTCGGCGAGTACGACACGAGCATGCCGCGGGTGACCTTCACTGATCCCGAGGTCGGAGGGGTCGGGATGACCGAGCACCAGGCGCGCGAGCGGGGCATCACGGTCCGCACCAGCGTCACCGACCTGTCGGCGAGCAGCCGCGGATTCGTCCACGGGCCCGGCAACGAGGGCCTGATCAAGCTCGTCATCGACGACGACCGCGGCGTGATCGTCGGGGCCAACAGCGTCGGCGTCTCGGGCGGCGAGACCCTCGCGGGGCTCGCGTTCGCGGTGCGCGCCGAGATCCCCGTCGCGACCCTGACGAACACGATCTACGCGTACCCGACGTTCTGGCGGGCCATCGAGTCGGCGCTCTGATCCGGAGGGCGGCGCTCAGGCCCGGCCGAGCAGCTCCAGCACCTCGCGCTCGAGCGTGCGGCTCGTGGGGGCGCCGGGCTTGACGCGCCGGTGGTCGGGCGAGACCGTGACGCCGTGCTCGAACAGGTCGACGACGCGCGGGTCGACGTACGACGACCGGGCGACCGCCGGGGTGTTGCCGAGGTGCTCGGACACCTCGCGCATCGCGGCGGCGACGGTGCGCTTGCGCTTCGTCGCGGTCGAGGCGTCGGCCCCGGCGAGCGCCAAAGCGGCGATCGTGGTGCCCCGCCACGTCCGGAAGTCCTTGGCCGAGTAGTCGCCCGCGAGCACGTCCTTGACGTACGCGTTGACGTCGCTCGCGTCGAGGTCCTTCCACGTGCGTCCGACCTTGTAGGCAAGCAGCTGGTCGCTGCCGCCGCGGCGCCGACGCAGCGTCTCGAGGACCGTCTGCACGCGCTCGTCGCGCACCGTGACCTGCACCTCCTGGCCCGACTTGGCGGCGTACGAGAACGCCAGTCCGTCGCCGGAGGGGTTCACGTGCTGCTTCTGCAGCGTCGTCAGGCCGAAGCTGCCGTTCTCCTCGACGTAGCGGACGGACCCGATGCGGAACATGCCGAGGTCGAGCAGGCTGAACGTCGCGGCGGCCACCCGTCGCAGGTCGAGCGCGTCGCCCGAGAGGTCGCGTCGCGCCCGCGCCCGGTGCGTCAGCAGCGACTCGGCGAAGCCCTCCATGCGCTCGAACTTCTCCGAGTCGCGGCGCTCGCGCCACCCCGGGTGGTACAGGTACTGGCGGCGTCCGGCGTCATCGGTCCCGACGGCCTGCAGGTGGCCGTTGTCGACCGAGCAGATCCACACCTCGGTCCACGCCGGCGGGATGACCAGCAGCTTGCAGCGCTCGACCTGTGCGGGCTCGAGGGCGTTGCCGTCGTGGTCGAGGTAGCGGAAGCCCCGGCCGTGACGGATGCGGCTCCAGCCGGGCTGGCTGGCGGACGTGCGACGGAGGCGAACCATGGTCCGTCCACGCTAGGGCCACCACGACGGGTCGGCACGTCGTGCAGGACGCTAGCGAGAACCGGCCGACTCGGCGACCCCGCGACGGTGCCACGTCCAGTCGGTCGGCAGCGCGATCCCGTCGAGACCGATGCCCTGGAAGATCAGGCGGTACGCGTCGGGGCTCTCCTGGCGCTGCTGCTCCATGGCGCGGTGGATGTGGCCCCACAGGGGCGTGCTCTCGGGCGAGCCGAGGTACTCGGCGGTGAAGGTGCCCGGCAGGGTCTGGGTCTGCATGCTGAGGCTCGACAGCAGCCGTCGCGCGTGGGCGTCCATGATCATCACGATGAAGTCGACGTCGTTGGCGTACGACGCCGTGATGATGCCGTGGTAGAGCGCCGCGGCGCACAGCCCGCCGCGTCCCTCGCCGCGGCGCACCGCGATCGTGGCGATGTCCCACGTGCGGTCGATGTCGACGCCGGCCGATCGCGCCGACCGCTCGCCGTCGACCTCCCAGGGCGCGCGGCCGATGTCGTTGAGCGTCTTGAGGCCCGCGGGTCCGGGCGCGATGAACCGGGCGGTCGCGACGGCGTGGCCGTCACCCTCGAGCACCGTCATGAAGCCGGTGGAGTCGTCGTACGGCCCGTACTCGTCGGCGAACTGCTCGGCGGTGTTGCCGTACGTCTCGAGGAAGACGTCCGCCTCGCAGGCGCGGGCGGCGTCGAGCTCGTCGCCCGTCGGGTCGAACACGAAACGCAGGGGTGCGGCGGTCATCGGGACTCTTCTCTGTCATCGTGCTGCGGAAGCTCGCTCGGTGGGTCGAGGAGGGCGCGCCCCTTGGCCCAGAGGGCCAGCTCGTCGGCGGGCATGGGACGCGCGAGGTGGTAGCCCTGGACGGTGTCGATGCCCATCGCGACGAGCTCGGCGAGGTCGGCGGCGTTCTCGACGCCCTCGGCGACGATGCGCATGCCGAGGGCGTGGGCGAGCTGGATCGTCGAGGCCACGATCATGCGGCTGCGGGGATCGGTCGCGACGTTGCCGATCAGGGCGCGGTCGATCTTGAGCTCCTGGACGGGCAGGTTGCGCAGGTAGGCCAGCGACGAGAAGCCCGTGCCGTAGTCGTCGATCGACACCTGCACACCGTGGTCGCGCAGGGTCAGCAGGACGTCGCGGGTGTGCTGCGGGTCGGCCAGGAAGGAGTCCTCCGTGACCTCGAGGACCAGCTGGTCGACCGGGACGTCCTCCCGCTCGACCAGCGCGTACAGCATCGGCAGGAAGCTCGGGCCGAGCAGCTCGGGGGGAGCGCAGTTGATCGCGATCGTCAGGTCGATGTCGTTGCGCCGGAACGCCAGCATGTCGGCGACGGCCTGCCGCGCGACGACCTCGGACAGCTGCGCCATCAGCCCGGCACGGCGGGCCGCCGGCAGGAACGACACGGGGCTGATGACGCCCTGGTGGGGGTGGCGCCAGCGCACGAGGGCCTCGAGCCCCGAGGCCTGCATCGTCGTCGCGTCGAGCTGCGGCTGGTACCAGACCTCGATCTGGCCGTCCGAGATGCCTCTGCGCAGCTCCTCGGCGAGCTGCAGGCGCGACCGCGAGAACTCGTCGAGCTGGGCGTCGTACAGCGCGGCGCCGAGGCCCGAGCTCTTGGCCTGGTACATCGCGACGTCGGCGCGCCGCAGGGCCTCGCTGCCGTCGATCGTCGCGCCCCGGGCGACCGTGACGCCGATCGACGCCGACGGGGCGATCTCGATGCCTTCGACGAGCAACGGCTTGGCGAGCTCGGCGAGCACGTGGTGCGCCGTCTCCATCAGCTCGATCTCGTCGACGTTGTCGACCACGATCGCGAACTCGTCGCCGCCCAGCCGCGCGACCCGGACGCGCGGCCCCACGGCCTCGCTGATGCGCACGGCGACCATCGTGAGGACCGTGTCGCCGGCCCGGTGCCCGAGGGAGTCGTTGATCTCCTTGAAGCCGTCGAGGTCGAGCAGCATCAGCGAGATGGGTCGTCCGGCCTCGAGGTCGCCGGTGAGCCAGGCGCGGACGGCGCGCCGGTTCGGCAGCTTCGTGAGGTCGTCGGTCTCGGACAGGGCGAAGGCCTCGTTGGCGCGGTTGGCGTCGCGCAGCGCCAGGGCCATGCGGGCGGCGACGGCGCCGAGCGTCAGGATCGCGGGCGGCAGCATGTAGGTCGCGATGGTGTCGTCGGGGCGGATCGCGAGGACGGCCAGGGCCACGAGCCCCGCGCCGACGAGGATCGGGGTGCCCGCCGGGCGCGGCATGGCCCTGATGACGGTCAACCGCGGGCGGCAGGCGGCCGCGACGAGCAGCAGGAACGCCCCGCCCCACAGCGCGTACCGCAGCCCGCTGAAGTCGTAGGTGCTGGCCGAGCTGAGCAGCGCGAACCCCGAGTCGGCGATCGCGAGCAGCATGAATCCCGCGCCGAGCATCCACGAGGCGCGGCGGTCGAAGCGGATCTGCAGGAGCGACTGGCCCAGCACCACGAGGGCCAGGATCAGGTCGGCCAGCGGGTAGATGAGGGCCAGCAGCAGGGGCACGCCGTCCTGGTGCGACATCACCCGGACGGGGGTCACGAGCAGGAGGCAGGCCAGGCACGCGGTGCCGCCGCACACGATGACGATGTCGAGCCACGCGCGGGTCGGCCGTGACGGGCGTCGGTCGACGTCGCGCATGAGGTACCCCGCCATGCCGAGGTACGACAGCATGAACAGCCACTCGCCGTCGGCCGGGAACTCGGCCTTGCCCTGGTCGAGCGTCGCGTTGACCGAGATCGACCCGAGGCCCCAGCACGTGATGGCTGCCAGCAGGACGAGCAGCGCGAGCCGCCGATCGGGCTGCAGGTACGCGGCCAGCGCGAGCCGCAGCAGCAGCAGCGGGAAGAACAGCGACAGCGTGACCAGCAGGATCGTGGGCGTCGCGCCGCCACCCAGCCACTGCACGATCCGGTTGACCAGCAGCCCGGTCGCGACGACGACCCACGGCAGCGGGGCGACGATCGACTGGGCCCTGGCCCAGCGGGCCGCCGTCGTGGGCGCGGCGGAGGTGGACGTGCCGGAACGCTCGGGGGCCACGCCTACCGCCCTCGCCCGGGGTCGTTCGGGTGCCGGACCGACGGCTGCCACGTGGTGGGTGCGTCCGGCTCGAGGCTGTCGAGGATCAGGTCGACGTCCTCGACCGTCGTGCGGGGGTTGACGAAGCACAGGCGCAGCGTCGTCTCGCCGCCGAACCGTGTCGGGGTCACGAGACCGATGCCGCGGGCGTGCGCCTGCGCCGACCACCGGGCGTAGTCGCCCGGCAGCCAGCCGCGCCGCCGGAACAGCACGACCGAGAGGTGGGGCTCCGTCGCGAGCTCGAGGTACGGACGCGCGTCGACCTGCTTGGCGGCGTAACCGGCGGTCGTCAGGCACTGCTCGACCGCGTCGACGTACGCGTCGGTGCCGTTGGCGACCAGCGACGCCCACACCGGCACGCCGCGGGCGCGGCGCGTCAGGTGGGCGGCGTAGTCGGCCGGGTTGTCGTCCGCCTCCTCGGCCACGACCTCGAGGTAGTCGGCGCGCTGCTGGTGGGCGGCGCGGGCGAGGTCGGGGTCGAGGTAGAGCACCGCGGCGCAGTCGAACGGCGTGAACAGCCACTTGTGGGGGTCGATCGTGATCGAGTCGGCGCGCTGGATGCCCTCGAAGTCGTCGCGGCGGGAGCGGGCCAGCATCGCGGCGCCACCGTAGGCGGCGTCGACGTGGAGCCAGATGCCGCGCACCTCGCAGCAGTCGGCGATGTCGTCGAGGCGGTCGACCGCGCCGGTGTTCGTGGCACCGGCGTTGGCGACGACGGCCACGACGTCGCGGGTGTCGAGCGAGTCGAGCACCCGGGTCAGCTGCTCGCCGTCGAGCGGCTGGTCGGGCGATCCGGCCGTCACGACGCGGCATCCCATGATCGCGGCGGCAGCCCTGATCGACGAGTGGGCCTCGGCGCTCGCGACGATGACGCCGGGCGGCCCGCCGTCGGGCGCGTGCAGGCCGTGCCGGGCCGCGACGAGCGCGCTCAGGTTGGCCAGCGAGCCGCCGCTGACGAAGACGCCGTGCGCCTGCTCGGGGTAGCCCACGACGTCGCACAGCCAGCGCATCGCGACCCGCTCGGCCGCCACGACGTCACCGGCCTCGAGCTCGGTGCCGCCGTACACCGCCGCGGCCGACATCGCGGCGTCGGCGATGATCGAGGCGGGCGTCGGCGCACCTCCGACGAAGGCGAGGTAGCGGGGATGGTCGGTCGGGAACGACGTCGGCAGCAGCAGGTCGCGCAGGGCCGCCCACGTCGCCTGGATGCCGATGCCGTGCCGCGTGACGGCCGGCAGCGTCCCGGTGCGTCCGGGGCGCAACGGCGCCGGCGAGGTGCGCCGGTCGACGATCCACTCGGCCAGGTCGCCCAGGACCTGCCGATCCTGGACCGCGAAGTCGTGCACGTGGGGCCGCCGTTCGAAGAGGTGAGTGGCGGACGGTGCGCGATGTCGCCGTGGACGGTCCCGCCCCGGTCATCCGTGCCGTCTCCCCTCAGGGTATCCCCGCGCGGAGGTCAAAGGTCCCGACGAGTCCTGTGGTGTCCGGCTCAGGACGTTGGTCCCGCCGGTCCGGTCCCGGCATCCGGCGGGTTTGCCGCGGGCCGCCGCGGGTACGCGCCGACGGCGCCTCCTTCCTCCCACCAGCGGCGCGACCACGAAGACGAACGGATCACGCATGACCACCTCGAGCATGGCGACCATCCTGCAGGCCCAGTCCCTGCTGATGGCCGAGCACGACGTCACGTCGGAGACCGCCCTGGGCCTGCTGGTGTGGGAGTCGGACCGTCGCGGCGCGACGGTCGCGGACGTCGCCACGGGTGTCTGCGCCGCGCTGGCGGCCGGGCGCGTCGCGGACGTCGACGGGCTGCTGCGCGCCACGGCCTGACGACCCGGTGGTGCCCCCGACAGGAATCGAACCTGTGGCCTACCGCTTAGGAGGCGGTCGCTCTATCCGACTGAGCTACGGGGGCCTGCGGAGTCAGGTTATCGAGTCGGGGTCCGACCGCATACGATCGCCCTTGTGTCCTGCCGTCCGATCACGCCCTCACCCGCGGAGCGCGGGCGATGAGGCGACTGCTCGTGGGCGGCGCGGTCCTCGCGATGGCGGCCGCCGGGATCGTCCTCTACGGGGCCAGCGGCGCGACGCCCGAGCCGCGTCCCGCCCCGGCGCCGTGCGCCGAGGCGCGCCCCCTGCCGTCCGGCACGACGACCCGGACGATCGAGTCCGGCGGTCGTGAGCGCAGCTACCTGCTGCACGTGCCGCCCGGCTACGACGGCACGACCCGCGCCCCGGTCGTCCTGATGTTCCACGGCCTCGGCGGCGACCCGGCGACGGTCCTGGCGGCGACGGGGATGGCCGACCGGGCCGACGCCGACGGCACGATCCTCGTGGTGCCGCTCGGGCGTGGCGAGCCCGCGCACTGGAGCTTCCGCAAGCCGGCCACCGATCCCTCGTCCGACCTGGCGTTCGTGCACGACCTGGTCGGACAGGTCCAGCGCACCGCCTGCACCGACGCGTCACGTCTGTTCGCGGCGGGCTTCTCCAACGGCTCGGCCCTGACCCTGGCACTGGCGTGCGACGGCACGACCCCGTTCGCCGCCTACGCGGCCGTCTCGGGTCCGTACTACGAGGCGCGGTGCGACGACGCACCTCCGTCGTCGATCATCTACTTCCACGGCACCGCCGACACGACGGTCCCCTACGAGGGGGCCGACACCGTGATCGGTCGCCTCCCGCCCGTCAACGACACGATGTCGCAGTGGGCGACGCGGGGTCGCTGCCCGGCCTCGGGGGCCTTCACGACGGCCGACGACTCCGTGCACCACTTCGCGTGGCGCTCGTGCAAGGGCGGAACCGACGTCGACATCTACGCCGTCGTCGACGGCGTGCACGGCTGGCCCGGCGGCGGGCCGATGTCGCCCGGCAAGGTCTCGCGCACCCAGGACAGCCCGGTGGACGCGACGGCGCTGCTGTGGTCGTTCTTCGAGCGTCACCCCGGAGCCCGGTCATGACCAAGCCGATCGAGACGTGGCTGACCGACATGGACGGCGTGCTCGTCCACGAGGAGCAGGCGATCCCGGGTGCCGCCGAGTTCATCGCGCGGCTGCGCGACACGGGCCGCAAGTTCCTCGTGCTGACCAACAACTCGATCTTCACGCCGCGCGACCTGTGCGCCCGGCTGCGCGCGGCCGGCATCGACCTGCCCGAGTCGGCGATCTGGACCTCGGCCCTCGCGACCGCGAAGTTCCTGTCCGAGCAGCGACCCGACGGCACCGCGTACGTCATCGGCGAGGCCGGCCTGACGACGGCGCTGCACAACGTCGGGTACGTCATGACGACCCAGGATCCCGAGTACGTCGTGCTGGGCGAGACGCGCACGTACTCGTTCGAGGCCATCACCCGCGCGATCCAGCTGATCGAGCGCGGTGCCCGGTTCATCGCGACGAATCCCGATGCGACAGGGCCGTCGCCCGCGGGATCGCTGCCGGCGACCGGGTCGGTCGCGGCGCTGATCACCAAGGCGACGGGCGTCGAGCCGTACTTCGTCGGCAAGCCCAACCCGCTCATGATGCGCAGCGCCCTCAACCAGATCGAGGGGCACTCCGAGACGACCGTCATGATCGGCGACCGCATGGACACCGACGTGCTGTCGGGCCTCGAGGCGGGTCTGCGGACGTTCCTGGTGCTGACGGGCTCGACGCCCGCCGATGCCGTCGAGCGCTTCCCGTTCCGGCCGACCGAGGTGTTCGCCTCGATCGCCGACGTCGTGCCGCTCGTCAGCTGACCGGGGCCGCGTGCCGCTCGTTGTTACCTGGCGGTAACGCCCGTGTCGTGGGGTTTGTTATCGTTTCGTAATCTGCCGACGATCCCACCGGACCCGACGCAGACGCCCGGGCAGCACATGCCGGGGGAGCCCACCAGGGAGTGAATCGTGAAGATTTTCCTCACGGGTGCGAGCGGAGTGATGGGCCGATCGTCCATCGACGCACTGCACCGAGCCGGTCACGACGTCGTCGGGCTGGCCCGCACGCGCGAGACCGCCGAGCTGATCCGCGCGGCCGGCGCCGAGCCGTGCCTCGGAGACATCTTCGACCGGCCCGCGATGACCGCCGGCATGCAGGGGTGCGACGCCGTCGCGAACCTGGCGACCAAGGTGCCCGTCGGCTCGGGTGCCCTCCGCCCGGGCTCGCTCAAGAAGATCGACCGCATCCGTCAGCACGGCTCGCGGATCGTCGCCGACGCCGCCCGTCGCGCCGACGTCGGGCGCATCGTCCAGCAGAGCCTGAGCTTCATCTACGCCGACCACGGCGACGAGTGGATCGACGAGCACAGCCCCGTCGACGTGACGCGTGCGACCGAGCCCGTCGTCGTCGCCGAGGACCACCTGCAGGCCTTCGCCGCGGACGGCGGCACGTCGGTCAGCCTGCGCTTCGGCCTCATCACGGGCGACGACCCGAACACGGCGTGGCTGTTCCGCCGGGCCGGGGCCGGTCGCTCGATCGGCCTCGGCGACGAGATGTCGTGGATGCACGTGATCCATCCCGCCGACGTCGGGACGGCCGTCGCCCACGCGCTGACCGCGCCCGGCGGCGTCTACAACGTGGGGGCCGAGCCCGTGCAGCGACGCGACTACGTCGACACGATCGCCCTCGCGGCGGGGCGCAAGGGCGGCGGCCACTTCCTGCCGCCGTGGATCCTGCGGCTCGGGGCCGAGAAGCTCGAGATCCTGGTGCGCTCGCAGCGGGTCAGCTCGCAGCTGTTCTCCGACCGCACGGGCTGGTACCCGAGCCACCCGAAGCTCACCCCGGAGTGGTTCGATGACCTCGTCCGGGCCTGACCGCGCCGAGCGCGAGCGTCGTCGCCGCGCCGCCGAGCGGCTCGGCGAGCTGATGCCCCGCACGACGTCGGACGAGACCGACGAGGGCTGGGGCGAGCGGGGGAGCACGTCGCGCGACGACGAGCTGCTGCGCGACGTGCCCCCGCACCACGGCTGAGCCGAGGCCCTAGATCTGCGTCGGGCCGCCCGGACGCTGCTGGGCCGCGAGGGTGTCGCGGATCTCGCGCAGCAGCTGGATGTCCTCGGGGACGGCGACCGGCGCCTCCTCCTTGCCGCGGGCGAGCCGCTCCTGCACGGTCTTCATCGGCACGACGATCGCGAAGTAGACCACGGCTGCGGTGATCGTGAAGGTGATCAGCGCCGTGATGAACGCGCCGAACAGGAAGTTCTGGCCGTCGACCGTGACCGTCATCCCCTCGGGTCCGCCACCCCCGACGAGCCCGAGCAGCGGGTCGATGAAGGAGGAGCCGAAGGCTCCGACGAGCGTCGTGAACGCGGTGCCGATGACGACGGCGACCGCGAGGTCGACGATGTTGCCGCGGAGCAGGAAGTCCTTGAATCCCTTGAGCATGTGTCCCCCTGGGGTGTCGGGTGTGGTGACTCGACACTAGCGACGACCGGCCGGACCTTCTAGCCGGAGGAGGTGATGACGCTCAGCCGCGACGACAGTCCGGCCCGGGCGAGCTCCAGCGCACCCGCCTCGGTCGTGACGACGCCGAGGGACGCCACCGCGTCGGCCCGTGCCGCCGCCGCGTCGCCGCTCGGCAGCGTGACGACCTCGACGCCGCGCGCGACGACCTCGGCCGGCGTCTCACCGGCCGGATCGACCCCCACGACGTCGACGCGGTCGCCCACGCCGATCGCCGTGGCGTCCGCCTCGTCGACGCGGATCGTCGTGTAGACGGCACCCGGCCCGTAGCCCTCGAGGGCGCCGGGCCGCACGAGGCGCACGTCGGTCAGCGGCTCGCCGGCCCGCATGGGGCCGGCCACCCGGCGTCCGAGGGCGTCGCGGCGGCGCAGCACGTGATCGGGGGCGGCGCCGCGTGGCACGGACGCGACGCGGACGTCGTCGGCCGTGACGACGTGACCGCTCGCGAGGTCGTGCCGGGCGACGAGCACGGGCTGGGTGCGGGGCGCCTGCCGCAGCGAGGAGAGGCCGGCCAGGACGGCCAGCGCCGCGCACGCGGCGGCGATCAGACGGCGGTGGTCGTCGAGCAGGTGCCGGATGCGGTCCATGCCCGGACTCTAGGAGCGGTGCACCGCCGGGTGCGCGCGTCCGTCCACAGGCCGGGGCCGGGGATCAGGCGGCGGAGTCGGAGCCGCTCTTGGGGGCGGGCTTGCCCGCCGACGACGCGCTCGAGCTCGAGCTCGAGGTGTCGGAGGACGAGGACGAGGACGACGAGGCGCTCGACGACGTCGAGGAGGACGACGACGAGCCGGACGCGGAGCGGCTGTCGGTCTTGTAGAAGCCCGAGCCCTTGAACACCACGCCGACGGCGCCGAAGACCTTGCGCAGGTCGCCGCCACAGGTCGGGCAGACGGTCAGCGCGTCGTCGGTGAAGCTCTGCTGGACCTCCAGCGCTTCTCCGCAGTCCTTGCACTGGTACTGGTACTTCGGCACGTCTTGCTCCCGCTCGGTCGATGGTGCGTCCCAAGGGTACAGTTGCGCGCACCGTGACCGATCCCTTCCCTCCCGGAACCATCCCTCCCGGACCTCGCGCCCCCGGAGCCCGTCGATGACCGAGTGGCTGCTGCTCGGCGCCTCCTTCGTGCTGATGCTCGCGTGCGGCGTGTTCGTCGCCGCCGAGTTCTCGTTCGTCACGGTCGACCGCGCCACGATCGAGCGCGACGCCGAGGCCGGCGACCGGGGCGCCCAGGGAACCCTGGTGGCCCTGCGCTCGCTGTCGACGCAGCTCAGCGGCGCGCAGCTGGGCATCACGATCACCAACCTCGCGATCGGCTACCTGGCCGAGCCGGCGATCGGCACCCTGCTGCGCGACCCGCTCTCGGCGGCGGGTCTCGAGGGCGGGGCCCAGCGCGGGGTCGCGTACGGCATCGCGCTCGTCGTCAGCACGGTCGTGACGATGCTGGTCGGCGAGCTCGTCCCGAAGAACTTCGCGCTGGCGCTCCCGCAGCGCACCGCCGCCCTGACCCAGCTGCCGCAGCGTGCGTTCACCAAGGCCATGGCGTGGCCCATCCGCGTGCTCAACGGCATGGCCAACTCGATCCTGCGGACCCTGGGCGTCGAGCCGCAGGAGGAGCTGCGGTCGGCGCGCTCGCCCGTCGAGCTGCGCTCGCTGGTGCTGCGCTCGGCCGTCGAGGGCGCGATCGACGACGAGACCGCCGACCTCGTGGCCCGCAGCATCGCGTTCGGCGACCGCACGGCCGCGGACGTCCGCACCCCGCGCGTGCGCGTGCACTTCCTCGAGGGACGCAGCACGGCCCACGACGTCATCGAGGCCGCCCGGCAGACGGGCCACTCGCGCTTCCCGGTGATCGGCCGAACGCCCGACGACGTGCTCGGCATCGTGCACGTCAAGCGGGCCGTCGGGGTCGACGTCGGCCGTCGCCGCTCGGTCCGCGTCACCGACCTGCTCGATCCCGCGACGACGGTGCCCGACAGCATCGAGCTCGACCCCCTGCTGCTGGTGCTGCGCGACCAGGGCATGCAGATGGCGATCGTGGCCGACGAGTACGGCGGCACCGACGGCATCGTGACGCTCGAGGACCTCGTCGAGGAGATCGTCGGCGACATCGCCGACGAGCACGACCGGCTGTCGTCCCGCAGCCGTCACCGCCGCGACGGCACGTGGTCGCTGTCAGGCCTGCTGCGACCCGACGAGGTCGAGGAGCAGACGGGCGTGGCGCTGCCCGAGAGCGAGAACTACGAGACCATCGCGGGTCTCGTGAATGCCGAGCTCGGCCGGCTCGCCGAGCGGGGCGACGTCGTGACGCTGTCGCTCGACCGCACCCCCGAGGACGACGAGGACGATCCCGAGCCGCTGGTCGTGACCCTGACGGTCGAGCGGCTCGAGGGACGCCGCATCGACCGCGTCTCGCTGACGGTCGACGCCGTCACCACCGTGGGGGAGGGGCCGCATGAGTGACTGGTACGGAGTGCTGCTGACGCTCGTGCTGCTGGCGCTCAACGCCCTGTTCGTGGCGTCGGAGTTCGCGCTGATCTCGGCCCGGCGCACGCAGCTCGAGCCGCGCATCGCGGCCGGCTCGCGGCCGGCCCGCATGGCGATGCGGGCGATCGAGAACATCACGCAGGTCATGGCCGCGGCGCAGCTCGGCATCACGATCTGCTCGCTGGGGCTGGGAGCGGTCGGCGAGCCCGCGATCGCGCACCTGATGGAGCCGGCGTTCGAGGCCGCGAACGTCCCCGAGGGGCTCGTGCACCCCCTCTCGTTCGTCATCGCGATGACGCTGGTCGTCGGCGCGCACGTCGTGCTGGGCGAGATGGTGCCCAAGAACCTCGCCCTGGTCGGACCCGACCGGGCCGCCCTGGTGCTGGGACCGTTCATGCTGGGCGTCGTCCTGGTGCTCAAGCCGTTCGTCGTCCTGCTGAACGGTGCCGCCAACCTCATCGTCCGGTCGTTCCGGGTGCAGCCCGTCGACGAGGTGTCGTCGACGTACTCGCACGACGAGGTCGCGGGCCTGGTCGAGGAGTCGCGCCGCGAGGGCCTGCTCGACGAGGACGAGTACGGGCTGGTCTCCGGGGCGCTCGACTTCTCCGACGGCACCGTCGACCGCGTGCTGCTGCCGCTGGAGGGCCTCGTGACGATCAGGCCCGACGCGACGCCGATCGACGTCGAGCGCGCGTGCGCCGACACGGGCTTCTCGCGGTTCCCCGTGACCGACGCCGGCGGCGACCTGGCGGGCTACCTCCACATCAAGGACGTCCTCGAGACCGACGAGACGTCGCGCCGCGAGACGATCGCCGACAAGTGGGTCAGGCCGCTGGCGACCGTCGCCGCCGGGTCGGGCCTGTACGAGGCGCTGCGCTCGATGCAGTCGCGGGGCTCGCACATGGCGCGGGTCGCCGACGCGTCGGGCCGCGTGACGGGCGTCATCATGCTCGAGGACGTGCTCGAGGAGCTCGTGGGCGAGATCCGCAGCGCCCGCTGACGACGTCCCGGCGATGTGGCCGGTGGGGCGCACGTGGGTGAGAATGTCCCGGTGCGTCGCATCGGGATGGTCATCGCTGGTCTGCTCGCGCTCGTGGTCCTCGGCGTGGCGGTGTTCTCGTTCGTCACGGTGCGCCGCTCGTTCCCCGACACGACCGGCGAGGTGCAGATCTCGGCCCTGAAGGGCGACGTGACGGTCCAGCGGGACGGCAGGGGCGTCCCGCAGATCTACGCCGACACCCCCGAGGACCTGTTCCTCGCGCAGGGCTACGTCCACGCGCAGGACCGCTTCTACGAGATGGACTTCCGCCGCCACGTGACGGCCGGTCGACTGGCCGAGCTCGTGGGCGACGCCGCGCTCGACACCGACAAGTACGTGCGGACGCTGGGGTGGCGCCGTGTCGCGGAGCAGGAGCTGGCGCTGCTCGACGACGACACCTTGCGGCTCGTCAACGCCTACGCCCGGGGCGTCAACCGCTACATCGACGGCCGGTCGAGCGCCGAGCTGTCGCTCGAGTACGCGGTCCTGGGGCTGACGGGCCCGAGCTACCGGCCCGAGCGCTGGACGGCGGTCGACTCGCTGGCCTGGATCAAGGCGATGGCGTGGGACCTGCGCAGCAACATGACCGACGAGATCGACCGCGTGCTGTCGACCGAGAAGCTCACGGTCGACCAGGTCGAGGAGCTCTACCCCGACTACCCGAAGGGGCACGCGACGATCGTGGGCGACCAGGGCACCGTCGTCGACGGGTCGTTCAGCTCCGGACGGGGCCCGTCGACGACGGGTCTGGCGCGCACGGCGGTCGCGGCCCTCGAGGCCGCCCGCGACGGCGCCGAGGCGCTGCCCGCGCTGCTCGGCACGGGCGACGGCATCGGCTCGAACTCGTGGGTCGTCAGCGGCGACAGGACCGCGACCGGCCGGCCGATGCTGGCCAACGACCCGCACCTGGCGCCGTCGATGCCCGGCATCTGGTACCAGGTCGGCCTGCACTGCCGCACCGTCGACGAGGCCTGCCCCTACGACGTCTCGGGCTTCTCGTTCTCGGGCCTGCCGGGCGTCGTGGTCGGCCACAACGCGAAGATCGCCTGGGGCGTCACGACGATGTACGCCGACGTCGCCGACCTCTACGTCGAGCGCGTCACGGGCGACACGTACGAGTACGCCGGCCAGCAGGTGCCGCTCGAGACCCGGGAGGAGACGTTCGAGGTGGCGGGCGGCGAGCCCGAGACCATCACGGTCCGCTCGACGCGGCACGGCCCGATCCTGTCCGACCTCGACGACGACGCCGCCGCCGTCGCGACCACCCGCCGGGCGCAGGACGCGGCGGCCGGCACCGCCGCCGGCACGTCGTACGAGGTCGCGCTGCGCTGGACCGCGCTCGACCCGAAGCCCACGATCAGGGCGGTCTTCTCGCTCGGCCGCGCGCAGGACTGGGAGCAGTTCCGCGTCGCCGCCAAGCAGTTCACGGTGCCGTCGCAGAACCTGGTCTACGCCGACGTCGACGGCAACATCGGCTACCAGTCGCCCGGCACGATCCCGATCCGCACGACGGGCGACGGGCGGTGGCCCGTGTCGGGCTGGGACCCCGCGTACGAGTGGTCCGGCTCGGTGCCGTTCGACCAGCTGCCGACGGTCTACAACCCCGACGAGGGGTTCGTCGTGACGGCCAACAACAAGGTCATCGGCGACCAGTACCCCGTCAACCTCGGGGCCGACACCGCCGCCGGCTACCGGTCCGAGCGCATCCGCGACCTGATCTCGGGACGATCGGCGTCGACGGGCGAGGGCCTGACGGTCGACGACATGGCGCGCCTGCAGACCGACACGTACAACGCCAACGCCGCACGGCTCGTGCCCGAGCTGCTCACGGTGCCGCTCGACACGACGTACTACTCGCAGGGGCAGGAGGTCCTCGCCAAGTGGGACTTCATGCAGGACGCCGACTCGCCCGGTGCGGCCTACTTCGCGTCGGTGTGGCGCCACCTGCTCGCCCGCACGTTCCACGACGAGCTGCCCGAGGGGCAGTGGCCCGACGGGGGCGAGCGGTGGTTCGCGGTCGTCGACCGCCTGCTCGACCGTCCGGCGAGCCGGTGGTGGGACGACGTCACGACGCCCGGCGTCCGCGAGACCCGCGACCAGGTGCTGGCCGACGCGATGCGCGACGCCCGCGACGAGCTGACGATGATCCAGTCCCGCGACCCGGGGGAGTGGCGCTGGGGCACGATGCACCGGCTCGAGCTGGTCAACCCGACGCTCGGCGACTCGGGCGTCGGTCTCGTCGACCGGCTGTTCAACCGAGGGCCCTACAAGATCGGCGGCGGCAACGGCATCGTCGACGCGACGAGCTGGGACGCCGCGAAGGGCTACGAGGTCACGGCGGTCCCGTCGATGCGGATGGTCGTCGACCTCGACGACCTCGACCGCTCGCGCTGGATCAACCTGACCGGCGCCTCGGGGCACGCGTTCCACGAGCACTACGTCGACCAGCAGGACACGTGGCGCGCGGGGCGGACGCTGCCGTGGGCGTTCAGCCGCGAGGCGGTCGACGAGGCGACGGACGACACCCTGACCCTCACGCCCGTGCCGTGACCGCGCCGGGCGGGCTCAGCCCGGGACGCGGAACAGGCCCGACGGCGTGACGGCCATCTGCACCGGCACGTCGTGCGGCTCGTGCGGCACGACGGGCAGCAGCTCGTCGGCGAACACCAGCGCGCACACCGGGGCGGCGACGTCGACGAGGGCGCGGTCGTAGTAGCCCGCACCCCGCCCGAGACGGTGGCCCGCATGGTCGACCGCGAGCGCCGGGACGATCACGACCGAGCACGACGCGAGCGCGTCGGCGCCGAGTGGTCGTCCGGCCGGTTCGGGGATGCCGAGCGGCGAGACCGTCGTGCCGGTGCCCGGCTCGAGCAGCACCCAGTCGAGCGTGCGGTCGGGCCGGCTGACCGGCACGACGACCTCGACCCCCCGGTCGTGCAGGGCCGCGACGAGCGGGCCGGTGCCCGGCTCGGACGGCATCGACAGGTAGCAGGCGAGGCGCCGGGCGCGGGCGACGAGCGGCACCGCGAGCACGTGCTGGGCGATGGCCTCGGCCGCCTCGGCGCGCTGCGGGAGCGTCCGTGCGCGGCGCCGGGCCAGCAGCTCGTCCCGTTGCCGTGCCTTGGTCACGACCTGACGTTAGCCTAGGGCTCCGACGACAGAGGGAGAGCTCGTGGGCGGTCTGGAGCAGGCGCAGCAGCGGATGAGGGACGGGGACGTCCCGCAACGCGCGATCGACGTCTTCTCGTCGTTCTACGACCGACTCGAGCAGGGCGCCACGGGGATGATCCCCGAGGCCGACGTCGAGCCCTTGGTCGACATCGACCGCGCCGACGAGATCGAGCTCAGCGATGAGCAGTGCCGCGAGGCCGCGGCCGTCACCGCCGTGATCAAGCTCAACGGCGGCCTCGGCACGTCGATGGGCCTCGACCGGGCCAAGACGCTGCTGCCCGTCCGCGCCGACCTGACGTTCCTCGACGTCATCGCGGGCCAGGTGCGCGCGATGCGTGCCGAGCTCGACGTCCCGCTGCCGCTGCTGTTCATGAACAGCTTCCGCACCCGCGACGACACGCTGGCCGCCCTCGCCCGGTACGACGACCTCGCGGTCGACGGCCTGCCGATCGACTTCGTCCAGAACCGCGAGCCCAAGCTGCGCGCCGACGACCTGACACCGGTCGACTGGCCGGCCGACCCGACCCTCGAGTGGTGCCCGCCGGGGCACGGCGACCTGTACACGGCCCTCGAGGTGTCGGGCATCCTCGACGCCCTGCTCGAGGGGGGCTACCGCTACGCGACGGTCTCGAACGCCGACAACCTGGGCGCCGCGCCCGACGCCCGCATGATGGGCTGGTTCGCGGCCTCCGGCGCGCCGTACGCCGCCGAGGTGTGCCGGCGCACGCCCGCCGACGTCAAGGGCGGGCACATCGTCGTCCGCAAGGACGACGGACGGCTCGTGCTGCGCGAGACGGCCCAGACGCCCGACGAGGACGCCGCGGCGGCCGCCGACCCCGAGCGTCACCGCTACTTCCACACCAACAACCTGTGGTTCGACCTGCGGGTCCTCAAGCGGACGCTCGAGGAGCGCGACGGCGTGCTGGGCCTGCCGCTGATCCGCAACAGCAAGACCGTCGATCCCACCGACCCCACGTCGACCAAGGTCATCCAGATCGAGTCGGCGATGGGTGCCGCGGTCGAGGTGTTCGACGGTGCGACCGCGATCGAGGTCGACCGGTCGCGCTTCCTGCCGGTCAAGACCACCAACGACCTGCTGCTGCTGCGCTCCGACGTCTACGGGGTCGGCGACGACTTCCGCGTCCGGGCCCAGGTCGACGCCGTGCCGCTGGTCGACCTCGACCGGCGCTACTTCACCACGATCGGCGACTTCGACGCCCGCCTCCCGAGCCCGCCGTCGCTGGCCGAGGCGCGCTCGCTGACGGTGCGCGGCGACTGGACGTTCGAGCCCGACGTGGTGGTGCGCGGCGACGCCACGCTCGACGACACGGGCGAGGCCCGGACCGTGGCTGTGGCGTCGACGTTAGGCTGATCGACATGTCGACAGGAGAGACGGGCCCGGGATCGGAGCAGGAGATGCTGCCGATCGGTCCGGACGCTCCCGCGCAGACGCCCCCCAGCACGGCTGCCGACGAGGAGCTGACGCAGCCGACGCGGCTCACCGCCGGCCCCGTCGAGCCCGAGCGCACGCCCCCGGCGGAGCCGGCGAACCGGCCCGAGCCCACGCCCCCGGCGGCGCCCACGACCCCGCGGGCCCCGGCCGAGCCGGTCGAGGCCCCCCGGGCCACGACCCCGCCTGCCCCGTCCGGCGACCAGCTCACCCCGCCGCCCGCCCGTCCGGCCACCGGCCAGCCCCGCCTGCGCGCCGCGAGCATCCCCGACGGCCTCCTGACGGTCGAGGACCACCTCGAGAAGATCCTGCGCGGCATCGGCCCCCTCAGCGCGTACGACCAGCCGCTCGTCGAGTCGCTGGGGCTGCCCCTGCACGAGGCGTTCGTCGCCCCGATGGACCTGCCGCTGTTCGACAACTCCGCGATGGACGGCTATGCCGTGCGCGCCGAGGACGTCGCGTCGGCGTCGCGCGAGCGTCCCGTCACGCTGCCGGTCGTCGGCGAGATCTCCGCGGGCTCGGCGCGTCCGTTCGCGATCAGCGCGGGCACCGCGGTCAAGATCATGACGGGGGCGCCGATCCCGCGAGGCGCCGACTCCGTCGTGCCGTACGAGCAGACCGACCGCGGCAACGCGCGGGTCCAGATCCACGCGCCGACCGAGGTCGGCCAGCGCATCCGGCCCAAGGGCGACGACGTCCGCGCGGGCGACACCGTGCTGGCCGAGGGCACGGTCCTCGGCCCTCGCGAGATCGGTCTGCTCGCGGCGCTGGGCGCCCCGCGGGTCAAGGCGCGGCCCCGGCCGCGCGTCGTCGTCATCTCGACGGGCAGCGAGCTGCGCGAGCCCGGCACGCATCTCGACTACGACTCGATCAACGACGGCAACAGCTACATGCTGGCCGCGGCGGTCCGCGAGGCCGGCGCGATCTGCTACCGCGTCGGTGCCGTCGACGACAACCCGCGCACGTTCCAGAAGGTGCTGTCCGAGCAGCTCGTGCGCGCCGACCTCGTCGTCACCAGCGGCGGCATCAGCAAGGGCGACCACGACGTCGTCAAGCAGACGCTCTCGGCGCTCGGCACGGTCGACTTCGTCGAGGTCGCGATGCAGCCCGGCAAGCCGCAGGGCTTCGGCAAGGTCTTCGACGAGCAGACGCCGATCATCACGCTGCCCGGCAACGCCGTGTCGGCCTACGTCTCGTTCGAGGTCTTCGTGCTCCCCGCGATCCGTCGCATGATGGGTCGCACGCCCTACCGCAGGCCGATGGTGCACGCGGTCCTCGCCGCCGACCTGCAGTCGCGGCCCGGCGTGCGCCAGTACGTCCGTGCGGTCTTCGAGGTCACCCACCGCGGTGCCAAGGTCACGCCGCTGACGGGGGCCGGCTCGCACATGATCGGCACGCTGGCCCAGGCCAACGCGCTGATCATCGTCGGCGAGGACCAGACGGCCCTCAACCTCGGCGACACGGTGCGCACCCTCGTGCTCGACCGGCCGTTCTGATGGCGCACCGGACGACGGGACCGTCGTGGCCGACCGCCTGACGCACGTCGACGAGACGGGTGCCGCCCGCATGGTGGACGTCACCACCAAGGCCGTCACGGCGCGCACCGCCACGGCGCGCGGACGGGTCGACGTCAGCGCCGAGGTCGTCGCCCTGCTGCGCGGCGAGGGCGTGCCGAAGGGCGACGCCCTGGCGGTCGCCCGCATCGCCGGCATCATGGCCACCAAGCGCACGCCCGACCTGATCCCCCTGTGCCACCCCCTCGCGATCGGCGGCGTCGAGGTCGACCTGACCGTCGACGACGACGGGGTCCGCATCGAGGCGACGGTCCGCACGGCCGACCGCACCGGCGTCGAGATGGAGGCCTTGACCGCGGTCGGCGTCGCCGCGCTGACGGTCGTCGACATGGTCAAGGCCGTCGACAAGCTCGCGCGCATCACCGACATCGAGGTCGTCGCGAAGTCCGGCGGCAAGAGTGGCGACTGGCGGCGTCCATGACGTCCCCGCGTCCCGCCTCGGCCGCCGTGGTCGTGGCCTCCAACCGGGCGGCCGACGGCGTGTACGCCGACGAGACCGGCCCCCTGATCGTCGAGACCCTGCGCTCGTGGGGGTTCGAGGTCGGCGACGCGGTGGTGGTGCACGACGGTGATCCCGTGGGCGTCGCGATCGGCGAGGCGCTGGCGTCGGGCGTCGCGGCCGTGGTGACGACCGGGGGCACCGGCATCAACCCGACCGACCGCACGCCCGAGGCCACCCGCCCGCACCTCGACCGCGAGCTGCCGGGCGTCGCCGAGGCCCTGCGTGCCGAGGGCGTCGCGAAGGGAGTGCCGACCGCGGTGCTGTCGCGCGGGCTCGCGGGCGTCGCCGGCACGGCGGTCGTGGTCAACCTGCCGGGCTCGCGGGGCGGGGTCAAGGACGGTCTCGCGGTGCTCGCGGACGTCCTGCCGCACGCGGTCGACCAGCTGCGGGGCGGCGACCACCCGGGCAGCACGTCGTGAGCGGTGCCGCGTGAGCGCGGGCTGGCCGGTCGTGCTCGGCCGGGGTCCGGTCGGCGTGCGTCCGCTGCGCCGCCGCGACGCGCGCACCTGGTCGCGCCTGCGCGCCGCCAACGCCGACTGGCTGGGACCGTGGGAGGCGACGCTGCCGCGCGAGGCGGGGCCGGCCGCGACGTCCTACGTCGGCATGATCGGCTCGCTGCGCCGGCGCGCCCGGCTCGGCCAGGTCATGCCGTTCGCGGTGACGTGGGACGGCGAGGTCGTCGGCATGCTGACGGTCAACGGCATCACGTGGGGGTCGGCGCGCTGGGCCAGCATGGGCTACTGGGTCTCGCGGACGCACGCGGGCCGTGGGGTCACGCCGACCGCGGTCGCGCTGGTCTGCGACCACCTGCTGCAGACCGTCGGCCTGCACCGCATCGAGATCTCGATCCGCCCCGAGAACGCCGCGAGCCTGCGCGTCGTCGAGAAGCTGGGGTTCACCGAGGTCGGCGTCGCCAAGGCGTACCTGCACATCGCGGGCCACTGGCGCGACCACCGCGTGTTCCAGATCCTGGCCGAGGACGTGCCCGAGGGGCTCGTCGCGCGGCTCGACCCGGCCCCCGGACCCGCCTGATCCCGGTCCGTCCCACCGGCCACACAAGTTCTCAGGCGACACACGGCCCCGCGTGCGGCCCAACGAGGTCTCGACGGCCTACCGTTTCCATCGTGCACAGTAGTGGTCTGATCATCGCGTTCGTCGTGGTCGTGTGGGCGGCGTACTTCATCCCGCTCATGCTGCGCCGGTACGACGAGGCCAGCAAGAGCGCGTCGGTCGAGGCCACCGGATCGCTCAGCAGGGTCGTGAACCGTCCCCGCCAGCAGTCGGCGCCCGCGGTCGAGACCGCCGCCGTGGCGGCCGAGCCGGCCGTGACGCGTCCGGCACCCCGCAGCGCCGACCGCCCGGCAGCACGTCTGGCTGCCGCCCGCCGCCGTCGGACCCTGTTGACCCTGCTGGCCCTGACCGTCGTCGTGGGCGGCGTCGTCGGCTTCGGCGTCATCGCCCTGCCCTGGATCGCGGCCCCCGTCGCCCTCGTCGTGGCCTGGCTCGTGGCCTGCCGCGTGCAGGTGCGCCGTGAGCGCGGCGTCGCCGGCTCCGGTCGGCTCGGCTCGGTCGTGCGTCGCATCTCGGTGCCACGCCTCCGGCTCGGACGGCTCAAGCGGGCCGGCGCGGCCGTCGTCAAGGCCCCCAAGGCCAAGGCCCCGCGGGCGAAGGCCAAGGCCCAGCGCTCGTCGTCGTCCGCCGCGGTCGAGGAGGACACCGTCATCGTGTCCGGCCAGTTCGAGGACATCGACCCCGGTCGCAAGCACGTCATGGAGGACGTCGCCCTCGAGGCCGACGCGCTCGACGACAAGATCGTCATCGCCGTCCCGTCGGTCTCCACCGCGGGCGAGGCCCTCTGGGACCCGCTGCCCGTCACGCTGCCGACGTACGTCACCAAGCCGCGGGCGGGTCGCACGGTGCGGACGATC
Source organism: Aeromicrobium sp. Root472D3 (assembly GCF_001426485.1). GTDB lineage: Bacteria > Actinomycetota > Actinomycetes > Propionibacteriales > Nocardioidaceae > Aeromicrobium. Next base: position 196,803 of record NZ_LMET01000003.1, read on the forward strand.
GACTTCTCGCAGCCCCACACGTGGACCTCGGGGCACATCGAGGGCGAGGACGTCGAGCTGCCGTCGCGGTCCGACGACACCGGTGAGCACCGCCGCGCGGTCGGTCACTGACGCGCCTGATAAAGTTGCGGAGCACCCGCTCGCGGGAGCACGAACCACCAGCACGATCAGCACGACCCTGGGGCATTGGCGCAGTTGGTAGCGCGCTTCGTTCGCATCGAAGAGGTCAGGAGTTCGAATCTCCTATGCTCCACCACCAGAAGTAGCAGCACCACGCGGCGCCCGGGTCATCGACCCGGGCGCCGCGTCGTTCGTCGTGCCCACCGCCTCCGGGACCCGCGTCGGCCATCCACAGGCCGTCGTCGGGGTCTGGACGACGTCGGACCCCGTCGCTACTCTTACGTAGCAATCGGGGTCCGTCCACCCTGGACACCCCTCGACAGACAGGTGATCAGATGATGTCTCTCTCGCGCAGGATCGGTGCCGTCGCGGCAGGTTCCGTGGCGCTCCTGGCCGTGGCGCAGCCCGCCATGGCGGCCACGTGGTACTCGCAGTCCGACCCGCTCAAGGTCAAGGAGGGCGGCTCCACGCGAGGCGCCGCCTACGGCAACTACTACAACTCCAACGGCTCCTACGCCAAGAACGCGACGACCCGCAAGGACTACAAGGCCGGCGGCAACGGCGTCTACGTCGACACCGACTTCTACCTGTACCAGTACGCGTGCTCGGGCGGCGCCGACGGCTGCCGCGAGCAGTGGGTGTACGCCGGCGGCGACGAGACGGGACGCACGACCTCCGGCACGTGGGTCTCCGAGACGGTGTCCGACGCGCTGTCGGCCAAGGCCAGCCAGTCCCGCGGGGCGATCCACGTCTGCGAGGACCAGGCCTACTCCGGCGACCCGTGCTCCAGCTGGGTCTACCGCTCCTTCTCGTACTAGGGGCCGTCGATGATCGCTCCCGCTCCCGACGTCCCGCTGCGGTTCAGCGCGATCGGGCACCGGTACGGATCGCTGCAGGCCCTGACCTCGGTCGACCTGCGGATCGGCGTGGGTGTCACGGGCATCCTCGGGGTCAACGGTGCCGGCAAGTCGACGCTGCTGAGCATCGCGGCCGGCACGTGCGTGCCGTCCGAGGGGTCGGTGTCGGTCGGGGGGAGCGATCCCTACGATCACGCGACGCGGCGCGGTGCCGTCTCGCGGATCGGCCTGGTGCCGCAGGAGCTCGAGTTCCCGCGACGGTTCTCGCTGCGCGACTTCCTGCGGTACATGGCGTGGATGCGCGACGTCCCGCGGGCGGGGCGCGAGGAGGCGGTCGTGCGGGCCAGTGCGCTGGTGGGCCTCGACGATCGCCTCCGGTCGCGCATGGGCGACCTGTCCGGCGGCATGCTGCGGCGTGCCGCGATCGCGCAGGCGCTCCTGGCCGATCCCGCGATCGTCCTGCTCGACGAGTCCACGGCGGGGCTCGACCCGCACCAGCGGGCCGAGGTGCGCGACCTCATCGAGCAGATCGGGCGCACCCGCAGCGTCGTCCTGGCGAGCCACATCGTCGAGGACATCGGCTACCTCGCCGACCGCATCCTGGTGCTCGACGCCGGCAGGGTCGTCTTCGACGGTGACGCCGGCACGATCGCAGCGCGGGTCGCCCCGGGCGAGGGCGTCCACGGCTCGGCCCTCGAGCGTGGATTCCTCGACCTGGTCGGCCACGGTGGGCGGGCATGACGCTCGTGCGGCGATCGGCCGCGTTCACGGCCGTGCCGGTGCTGGTGGTCGCGGAGCTGTACGCGATCTTCTCCCGCGGAACGCCGTGGTGGGGCGAGTGGAACTGGTCGGTCGACTGGGCCAACGGCGCCACGATCCTGCTCGGCCCGCTCGTCGCGGGATGCGCGGCCTTCGACGTGTCGACGTGGCGTGGCAGCCGGGTGCGCGGGTTGTTGCGGTCCGTGCCGCGCGGCGCGCTGAGCTCGGTGCTGCTGACGGCGGCGAACGCCGCGGTCGGCTGCGCCGTGCAGCTCGGGGGTCTGGCCATCGTCCTGGTGATGAACCTGATCGTGGGCGCCGGCGGGCTCCCCGACCTGCGCACCGTCCCGCTGGCGTTGCTGATGCTGCTGGCCAGCGCCTCGGTCGGCGCCGGCGTCGGGCTGGCGCTGCCCGCCCTCTTCGCCGCGCCCAGCTCGGTGGTCGTGCTGTTCGCCGGCACCTACCTGGCCAGTGGCGGCACCGTGCCGCCGTACCTGCGGGTCGGCGGCTCGACCGGCAGCCTGCTGGGCCTGACCTGGAACCCCGTCCTCGCCCTGGTCGTCGCGGCGGGGCTGGTGCTCGCGGTCGTCGCGGTCGCAGGAGCGCTGGTCCTGTCCGACAGCCCGGTCCGCCCTCGTGTCGCGCGCCTCGTGCTGGCCCTCGGCTCCGCCGGGTTCGCGGCGACGTACGTCGTGCTGAGCGTCGGTCCGTCCGACCGGCTGCAGCGCACCTCGGCGGTCATCTCGTACGAGTGCCGCGGGGAGCGTCCCCGGGTGTGCCTGGCCGAGCAGACCTCGCGCCGACTCGAGCCGCTGGCTCAGGCGTTGCACGAGGCGGCGCGCCCCCTGCGGCAGGTCGGCGTGCCGCTCGTCGACCGCTACCGGCAGGTGGTGCCGGGGCGTGCCCTGGCCCGCGACGCCGGTCCGCTGTTCATCGAGTCCGAGGCGCTCAACCGGTCGCCGTCACCGGCGCCGGTCGCTGCGTACCTGACGACCCCCGCCGGCTGTCCCCAGTACACGGGCTCGACCCCGCCCCCACAGGCACTCTTCGACGCGCAGCGACTCCTGCAGCAATGGATCCTCCTGCGCACGGGGGCCGAGCCGCTGGCTGCCTTCGCCGCCGAGCCCGGGCACGTGTGGCTGTCGCGGACGACCGCTGCCCAGGCCGACTGGATCCGTCGCACCTACGGCCAGCTGCTGTCGTGTGATCTCGACGCCGTGGCCCTGCCGCCGGGTGTCGAGTGATCGAGCTCGAGCTGTGGGCCAGGCGGCATGGTGTGGTGCCCGCGGCCGTGGCCTGCGTCGTCGCAGCCGTGGCCCTGCGCCACTGGGCGCAGGTCAGCGTCGAGCTGCCGCTGGGCGTGCGGTCGACGCCGTTGTGGATCTGCCTGCCGTCGCTCATGGCCCTGTTCTCGCTGCCGGTGGCCTCGACCTCGCACACCCAGCTCGAGCGCCAGTCGGCGCGCTTCACGCGACGGTTCCGTCTGGCGGCAGGCCTGACGTCCACCGCCCTGGCGCTCTCGGGTGCCGTGGTCATGCTGGACCGCCCGATCGCGACGCCCGTCGCGGCCTGGACGTTTGCGCTGTGCGGGTGCGGGCTCGTGGCCGTCCGGCTGGTGGGCGCGCACGCCTGGGCGCCGCAGGCGCTGCTCGCGATCGGGCTGACGAGCGTGGCGGCCGGTGGCACGGGCCCCGATCTGGTCAGCGCCTCGGCCGGCCCGGCCGCGCTGGCGATCTCGGCCGTCTGGTGGCTGGTGGCGCTGGCCGCCTGTGCCGCCGGCGAGCCGGCGTCCGCCCTCCGACGCCCACGACATCCTCCCCGACCGAGCTCGCCGAAGGAGCCATGATGGCAACCACGATCAACACCTGCGCCGAGTGCGGAGTCCGCCGCGCGAGCAAGGTCTCGCCCACCGGCCGGCCCCTGTGCGAGCAGTGCTTCGCCACCCTGACAGGCCTGGCCGCTGCGGCGGGCTCGATCGGCTCGGGCCACGGCTCCGGCGCCGTCGGCGACGCCATCGGGGCCGCCTCGTTCGCCGGTGCCGGCGCCCACGAGGACGCCCGCCGCGCCGAGCGTCGGCGGCGCCTGGCCGAGGCCTCCGGCTTCTGGCGGCGCCTCAGGATCCGCCTGATCGGCTGATCGTCACCCCGCTCGAGGTCAGAGATTCTGGCCGATCCCGTAGAAGGCGGGGAACAGGATGACGACGAACAGCACAGGAAAGAAGCAGGACACCAAGGGGAAGATCATCTTGACCGGCAGCTTCTGCGCCGTCTCCTCGGCGCGGAAGCGCCGCTTGATGCGCATCTCGGCGGCGAGGTTGCGCACCAGGGTCGCGGTCGAGACGCCGAACTCCTCGGCCTGGATGATCTGCGTGCAGAAGCGCTTGAGATCGGGGATAGTCGTCCGATCGGCCAAGGCGTTGTAGGCGGCCCGGCGTGACATGCCGAGCCGCATGTCCTGCAGGGTCCGCATGAACTCCTGGGCCAGCGGCCCCGATCCTCGTTCGCCGACGCGACCGAGAGCGCCCTCGAAGCTCATGCCCGACTCGATCGCGATGATGACCTGGTCGAGCAGGTCCGGAAGCTCGCGCTCCAAGGCCAGCTGCCGCTCCTTGGCCCGCGAGCTCAGCCAGAGATCGGGGTAGAAGAACGCCGCGCCCGTGACGACGATCGACAGGGCGAGTCCCCGGCCCGAGGGACTCGCGGCCCACAGCGACATCGTCAGGACGGCTGCGACGGTCGCGGCCACGGTCTTGACCAGCATCAACCGTCGGAGCGTCCAGCCGGCCCGGTGCCCGGACAGTGCGATGTTGCGCTCGGCGCGACGCACGAGCAGCGGCACCGTCAGCATCCTCAGGCGCCCGAGCGACTCGACGTCGTTGTCGACGAAGATCGCTGCCGACCCCGAGGGCCGTGCACGTCGCCACGTCGCGCCCGAGGTGGCTGCGGGCCGGGGCACGGTGAGTCCCAGACTGACGAACAGGAGCGTGCAGGCGCCCATGATCAGCGCGGTTCCGAGAAGCAGCATCAGACCTTCACATCCACGAGCTTGCCGATCCAGAAGTACCCGACGACGTAGAGCACCCCGGAGACGCCCACCAGCAGCTGGCCGGTCCCGGTCGTGAACAGGGGCGTGAACGTGCTCGGGTTCCGCCAGAACATGAACGCGGCCATCACGATCGGCAGCGCCATCATGACCTTCGCCGACGCTCGACCTTCCGCTGAGATCGCGCGCACCTGCTTGGCGAGGGTGTTGCGCTCACGGATCGTCTCGCCGACGCGGTCGAGCACCTCACTGAGGTTGCCGCCGGTGTCGCGCTGGATCGCGACGGCGTCGGTGATCCAACCGAAGTCCTCGCTGCGCATGCGGGTCGCTGTCTCGCGCATCGCGTCGACGGTGTCGAGCCCCAGCCGGCCCTCGTTCACGATGCGCGCGAACTCCTCGGCCGTGGGGCTCTGGGCATCGGCGGAGACGGTGTCGAGCGCGCTCGGCAGACTGTGCCCGGCGCGCAGGGCCGACGAGATGACCTCGAGCGTCGACTCGAGCTGGTCGGCGAAGGCCTCCTGTCGCTTGCGCTTGCGAGAGCCGATCACGACACGCGCGCCGAAGGGCACCAGCGCACCCAGCAGCAGCCCGACCAGCACGCCGCCGAGCACGTAGCCCAGCATGGAGACGACCACTGCGGTCGCGATGACGGCCGTCGCGAAGCTCGACTGCTGCATCCGGATGCCGGCCATCTCGAGGTCGCGGCTCGGGAAGGGGTTCCAGCCCCGGCTGCGCAGCACCCGGTCGACCGTCGCCTCCATGTGCTCGACGAGCGTCTCGAGCGGGGAGGTTCGCACCTCGCCCGGGGCGAGGCGTCGTTCCACCGGCACGCGCGGCGCGGGAGGCGCGGTCAGGAGGTACACGACCAGGGCCAGTGCGAGCAGCACGAACAGCACACCTGCGGCGAACACGTCAGGCCGCCGGGTCGAACATCGAGAGGTCGTACGGCACGCCGGCTTCGTCGAACCGGTCGAGGAAGCGCGGCCGCAGCCCGGTCGGTCGTGCCTCGCCCCGTGGACGGCCGTTCTCGTCGAGACCCTGTGAGTGGTCGAACACGAAGGCGTCCTGCAGCGTCACGATGTCGCCCTCCATGCCGATCACCTCGGTCACGTGCGTGACCCGGCGGCTGCCGTCGCGCATGCGCTGGATCTGGATGACGAGGTCGATCGCCGACGCGGTCTGCTCGCGGATGGCTCGCAGCGGCAGCTCCATCCCGGCCATCAGCACGAGCGTCTCCAGACGGGCGAGCGCGTCGCGCGGGCTGTTGGCGTGCAGGGTCGAGATCGACCCCTCATGCCCCGTGTTCATGGCCTGCAGCATGTCGAGCGCCTCGCCACCGCGGCACTCGCCGACGATGATGCGATCGGGTCGCATGCGCAGCGAGTTGCGCACCAGGTCGCGGATCGTCACCTCGCCGTTGCCCTCGATGTTCGGGGGTCGGCTCTCGAGGGTCACGACGTGGTCCTGCTGCAGCTTGAGCTCGACGGCGTCCTCGATCGTGACGATGCGTTCGGTCGCGGGGATGAACGACGACAGCACGTTGAGCATCGTCGTCTTGCCGGTTCCGGTGCCGCCCGACACGAGGATGTTGAGCTTCGCCTCGACGCATTGGCGGAAGAACTCGGCGAGCCGTGGGCTGAACGAGCCGAACGAGATCAGGTCGTCCACCGTGAACGGGGTGTCGGAGAACTTGCGGATCGTCAGGGAGGACCCGTTGACGGCGAGCGGCGGGATGACCGCGTTGACCCGTGATCCGTCCTGCAGGCGGGCGTCCACCAGCGGCGACGACTCGTCGATGCGGCGTCCGACGCGCGCGACGATGCGCTCGATGACGCGCCGCAGGTGGTCCTCGTCGGTGAAGCGCAGTCCCGACAGCGTGATGCCGTTGCGCTCGACGTAGATCGTGTCGTGGCCGTTGACCATGATCTCGGTGACGGTCGGGTCCTCCAGCAGGCGCTGCAGGGGGCCGAGGCCGAGGGCGTCGTCCTCGAGCTCCTGCAGGACGGTGCGTCGCTCGCCGGGGGCCAGCACGAGGCGCTCGTCATCGACGACCTTCGCGAGCTCCGAGCGCACGAGGTCGTGCAGCTGGGCCTCGGTCAGGTCGGGATCGTTGATGCGCGAGCCGATGCGCTCGTACAGCACCGACAGCACGCGGGCCTTGGTCTGCGCGAGGCCGTCCGTGACGGGGGCGGGGGCAGGGGCCGTTGCTGTCGTGGCGGTCCGGACCGGCGGACGCGGAGGTGCCAGCACGGTGGTCGACCCGAGGTCCGACGACGTCTGAGGCGCACGCGGCGAGGTGGAGGAGTGCTGACGCGCTGGCGGCGTGTCAACCAGGGGAGGGGCGGGGTGGCCGGGTTCCTGGCGGTGCTTGGCGGCGATGCGGTCGGCGAGACTCATGAGAGCTTCTCCCCTCGGTGGGTGTGGTGGACGGTCCTGGACTCCGTGATCTCGGCGGTCAGGACCTGCAACGGCTTGCGGAGGGGGTTCCTCTTCGTCCCGACGGCCAGCTGGCCGTGGTTGGCGGCCAGCGCGATCCGGTCCGACATCGGCACGACGGTCGTGATCGGCAGCCCGAGCATGCGCTCGGCGTCGCGGACGGAGAGCCCGGCCCGTCGGTCGGCGCGGTTGAGCAGCACGTGACGTCCCGATGGGAGCAGCCCGAGGTCGCCGAGGACGTCGAGGGCCTTGCGGGCCGATCGCAGCGTCGCGACGTCCAGCGCCGTCACCATGACGACGTCGGAGGCCTCCTCGAGGCTCGAGAGCGTCTCCTCCAGGAGCCCGGCCGACGTGTCGACGACGACGTAGCGGAACGAGGCGGACAGCTGGCTGACGAGCTTGCGGATCTGGTCGCCCGTGACGTCGGCGCAGTCGGCCGGGCCGGTCGCGCCGCACAGCACGTAGAAGCCCTCGGCGTGGGTCGACAGCAACGTGCGCACGTACATCGAGTCGACGCCCTCGGAGGCGAACGCGTCGACGACGGTGTGCTCGGGTCGCAGGTCGAGCATCGAGGCGACGTCGCCGAACTGCAGGTCGAGGTCGATCAGCACGACCTCCCACGGAGCCGCCGCCGCCAGGACGGCCGTCAGGTTCACCGCCGTCGTGGTCTTGCCCACGCCGCCCTTCGGCGAGGCCACGACGACGACCCGGGGTGCGACCGACGCGACGGTGCCCTGCTCGGGGTCCCGGGTCTCGCCGTCGACCAGTCGCGCCAGGTCGGCGGCGTCCGTGGCGGGATCGATCACGTGAGCGAAGCCCGCCTTGGCGGCCCGACGGGCGACGCCGCGGGTCGGCGGCGCCACCAGCACCATGACGAGATCGGGCCAGTCGGCCAGCACGTTGCGCGCGTAGGTGAGCGCCCGCTCCTCCGAGACGCCTGATCCGACGAAGACGACATCGGGGTGGAGGTCCGACCTCGGCTCGTCGGACGGCGAGAGGTCTGCCTGCCGGTCAGCGGAGACGACCCGGTGCCCGGGGAGCGAGGAGACCCGCTCCCCGAACGCCGGGTCGACCGCGACGAGCAGGACGGTGCTCACTTCAGGACGCCGTCCGCGGTCACGAGGCGGCGGTCGATCTCTGCGTCGTCGCCCTGCTTGGTCAGGTAGATGCGTCCGAACTCGGCGGTGTGGACGATCTTCTCGGCGTCGAGCGACATGACGGCCAGACGTACCTCGTACTCGTCGGTGGCACCGTCCGCACCGATCCCGGCGACCCCCTTGCTCGACAGCACCAGCACCTTGTTGACCGCGAAGTTGGTCTGGCGCTCGGCGTCGTAGCTCGCGGCCACGCCGACGGTGTCGCCGGCCTTCAGCGTCCCGCCGAGGGCGCGCACCGCGGCGACCTTGATCGTGATCTCCTGCATGCCCTTCGGCACCTCGACGCCCTTGCCGTCGTCGGCGCCCGAGCCGTCCGCGGTGTCTCCGAACCGACCGGACACGAGCACCTCGCCGGGAACCAGCGCGGACGTCGTGACCAGACCCGCGACGTCGTCGAGCGTCGTCACGGCCGTGTCGGGCACCGCCGCCTTCGGCAGCTGGACGGTCTCGACGGCATCGCCGAGACCGGACGCCTCGGTGCCGGCAGGTACGTCGCTGACGACCCGGATCGCCGGCACGAGCTCGGTGCCCTCGAAGGCCCGGTCGTCGGCGTCGTTGACGTAGGCGACGAGACTCACGATCCCCAGCAGCGCCAGGACGACCGCGGCGATCGCGGCGACGACTCGCTTGTTGATGTTCACGCGTGCTCAACCACCCTCACGGTTGCGGTGCTGTCGTGAAAGCACGCGTCAGCGGGCGCCTCCCGAGAGACGACCCGCTGACACGAGCTGGTGCTGGTCTAGATCTTGCCGGCGATGTCGGTGATCCTGCTGGTCAGGCCGGTCTGGATCAGGCCGAATCCGACCGCGAGGACGAAGGCGACGACCGCGCCGAGCAGCACGACGTACTCGGTGAACGCGGCCCCGCGCTCCTCACGAGACTCCGCAGCCTGGAACAGGACCGACTTGACGAACGCGATGGTGTGCATGGGTGACCACATGTGGATCACACTCCCTCTCCCTAGTTGGCGCCCCTCAGCGCCACTCCCTGAGCGCCTCCGAGCGGAAGCGCTTGAGAAGAAGTTAGACCTGCCGGAGAGGTCTGCAACAGGATTCGGGACAAAAAGACCAAAGTCCCGCCAAAGATAGTTCGAAAGAACTATGACCCCCTGTCCGCGTTGACCCGCCGACATGGTCTTTGTGGCTCAGATCACGCATTCCACCGCCAGGTAGGGACCTTCATCCCTACTGTGGGACTACGCGCCCGAGGTCGGGGTGCCCGGCTTGGGAGGGCTGAGGGAGATGCGGATGCAGCGGAGGAATCGTCGGTCGCAGGAGGCCGACCGGGGAGCGGTGACCATCGAGTTCGTGCTGGTGCTGCCGTTCTTCCTGTTCCTGATCTTCCTGCTGATCGGCATGGGCACGATGTTCAGCTTCCGTCAGGCACTCAGCCAGGCGGCGACCGAGGGCGCGCGGGCGGCCGCCGTGCAGCCGCTCAACGCCACGACGTCGGCACGCACGAGCGATGCGCTGGCCGCGATCAACGGGACCCTCGGAGCGCAGGCCGACGTCACGTGCGCAGGCGGGGTGCTGAGCCGCAAGGGGGTCGCAGCCGGCACGTGCTCGGTCAGCGCTCCCACCACGTGCGACGGTGACAAGAAGTGCGTCACCGTGCGCCTGACGTACAACTACCGTGATCACCAGGTCACGGGGTCGATGCCGTTCGTGCCGGGCGCCCTGTACCCGTCGGCCCTGACGTACGTGTCGTCCGCCCGGGTGTCGCAGTGAGGCGCCCGCACCGGGCCCCGCGCGACGAGCGCGGCGCGATCATGGTCTTCACGGTCCTCATCACGACGGTCCTGATGGTCGTCGCGGCCTTCGTCGTCGACCTCGGCATCGATCGCATCGTCCGCACCGACATGCAGTCGTTGGCCGACACGACGGCGATGGACGTGTCGACCGTCATCGACGGCTCGAAGACGACCGACCAGATCAAGGCGTCGAGCGCCTACACGTCCGCTCTGGCCGCGACGTTGGCTCGCAACCGCCCGTCGGTGGCCGCGACGGTCGCCGACTCCGACGTCGTCGTCACGTTCGGCATGGCCAAGGCCGACGGCACGTGGCTCCGGGACGCCGGCGGGGCCGAGTACCCGAACGCGGTCCGGGTCAGCGCCTCGGGCGTCAGCTCGATACGCCTGTGGCCCGGCAGCGACCCCGCGAAGCCACGGCGGACCGCGATCGCCGCGCGCCAGCCCCGTTCGGCCTGCATCACGGCCGGCTCCTACCTCGCAGCGCTCGACACGTCGGCCGGCGGCACGCCCCTGTCGAACTTCCTCAACGAGATCGCGCCGACGTCCGCGGCGGTCTTCTCCAGCGCCGGCCTGGTGGCGATCAAGAGCGTCAGCGTCCCGCTGGCCCAGCTCGTCGCCGAGCTCAACGTCGCCAACCCGTCGTCGCCCCTCGACGCCGACGTGACGCTCGGCAGCCTGGCCAGCGCGGCCGTCCGCGTGCTCGAGAAGCAGCCAGGCGGTGCCGCGACCGGGGTCGTCTCGGAGCTCAATCGGATCGCGTCCGTCAGCGGCTCCGCCGGCATCTCCGAGACGATCAAGCTTGGCGAGCTCCTGCAGCTCGGAGTGGGCAACAGCGCCGCGGTGCTGTCGGGTGACGTCAACGTCTTCGACCTCCTGACCGGCACGGTGATGGCCTTCGACGGTGCGCACGTCGTCGATCTCAAGCAGCTCGGTGTGACGGTGCCCGGCTTCGCGATCACGAGTCTCAAGGCGACGGTCGTCAACCCTCCCAAGACCGTCTGCGGCGGTGCCGGCTCGGAGGTCACGTCGTCGCAGGTGTCGCTCGAGGCCAACGTCACGCTGTCGGTGCCGAAGTACAAGAAGTGCGGCGCCCTCGACCTCGTGTGCGCGCTGGGCGGTCTGGTGGGTTCCCTGCTGTCGACCCTGGGCGGCAGCTGGGGCAGCGACGGCATGGACGTCCTGCGGTTCAAGCTCGTGCTGGGGGCCGTCAGCGCCACCACCAAGGTGACGGCCGTCAACGCGTGCGAGCCGAGCCCGGACGTGTCGGTCTCGACGACGACATCGGCAACCAACGGTTCGTTGAGCCTCGAGGTGCTGAGCCCGCTGCTGCAGGTGCAGGTCGGCCTGCCCCAGGCGTTGGCCTCGACGTCGACCCACACGTTCACGCAGTCGCCCAGCACCTGGAACCACGTGGGCGGCGTCGGCTCCGACCTCGTCGGCCCGGTCAGCCTCGCCACGCTGCTCTCGAACTCGGGGAAGACCTCCGCGGTGATCCTCAACGGGGGAGGCGTGAATCTGGGTTCGCAGCTGACGACGGCGCTCAACACGGGGCTCGCGGGCCTCGGTCTCTCGCTCAACGGTGCAGCCGTGACGCTCGACAAGATGAGCACGTGCAGCGTCTTCGGGCTCCGCAAGTGACCATTGCCACGTCACTTTACATTTGCTACCTTCGTGTAAAGCGCCGCTCCCACGGCGCACCGAGGAGGAGCCATGACCATCGAGGCGACCGTCGACGGCACGACCGTCCAGTGGCGCGACCGCAAGCGTTATCTCTGGATCATCGGGGCCATCGTCCCCCTGATCCCCGTCAGCATGTGGGGCCTGTACGTCCTCACGGGATCGACCGTCGTCTGGTACTTCGGCCCGTTCTTCCTGTTCGTGATCGTGCCGATCGCCGACCTGATCGCGGGCCGCGACGGTGAGAACCCTCCCGACGAGGTGCTCGAGCAGCTCGAGGACGACCGCTACTACCGCTGGGTCACGTACCTGTTCATCCCCGCGCAGATCGGCGGTCTGATCTGGGGCTCGTACCTCCTGGGCGGGGGAACCCTCCCCGGCATCGACGAGCCGCTGTCGGTCGCCGCGAAGATCGGCCTGGCCCTCGGCCTCGGCATGGTCGCCGGCATCGGCATCAACACCGCCCACGAGCTCGGCCACAAGAAGGTCGAGTACGAGCGCTGGTTCGCGCGCGCCGCGCTCGCCCAGACGTTCTACGGCCACTTCTTCATCGAGCACAACCGCGGTCACCACGTCCGTGTCGCGACCCCCGAGGACCCCGCCAGCGGACGTCTGGGCGAGACGGTCTGGGAGTTCATGCCGCGCACGGTCGCCGGCAGCCTCACGAGTGCCTGGGGCCTGGAGAAGAAGCGCTTCGAGCGGCTCGGCACGTCCCACTGGTCGCCGAAGAACGACGTGCTCAACGCCTGGGCGTTCTCGGTCGTCCTCTGGGCCGGACTCATGGTCGCGTTCGGGTGGCAGATCTTCCCGTACCTCGTGCTGCAGGCCGTCGCGGGCATCTGGCTGCTCGAGTCGGTCAACTTCCTCGAGCACTACGGCATGAAGCGTCAGAAGCTCGAGTCCGGCCGGTACGAACGGGTCAACCCGAGCCACAGCTGGAACTCCAACAACATCGGCACCAACGTGCTGCTCTACCACCTGCAGCGGCACAGCGACCACCACGCCAACCCGACCCGTCGGTACCAGGCGCTGCGCGACTTCAAGGAGGCTCCCGTGCTGCCGACCGGCTACGCGGGCATGATCGTGCTGACGTGGGTCCCGCAGGTGTGGCGGCGCGTCATGGACCACCGGGTCATCGACCACTACGACGGCGACCTGGCCCGCACCAACCTGCACCCGCGGATGGCGGATGCGTACGAGCGCAAGCACGGGAAGGCGACGGCCTGACATGGCACAGTTCATCTGCCCCAACTGCGAGTACGTCTACGACGAGACGAAGGGCGACCCCCGCGAGGGATGGCCCGCCGGCACGCCGTTCGCCGACATCGACGCAGACTGGACCTGCCCCGACTGCGGGGTGCGCGAGCAGGTCGACTTCCTGCCGATCGAGGAGTTCGAGCACAACGACCAGGACGGCCGGATCATCAGCGCAGAGGCGCGAGCGGCGCAGACGCGTCAACAGCAGAAGGAGACATCGTGAAGCGGTTCGAGTGCCAGCAGTGCGGATTCGTCTACGACGAGGCGGAGGGATGGCCCGAGGAGGACATCGCCCCCGGCACCAAGTGGGACGACATCCCCGACGACTGGACGTGCCCCGACTGCGGTGCGTCCAAGGCCGACTTCGTCATGGTCGAGTTGTGACGCACCGATGACCGGCCGCACCGTCGTCATCGGCACCGGCATCGCCGGCGTCAGCGCCGTCGCGGCCATGAGGGCGGCGGGGTACGACGGGTCGATCCACCTGGTCGGCGAGGAGCCCGAGCTGCCCTACCGGCGTCCGCCGGTCAGCAAGGAGATCGTGCGGGGTGAGAAGTCGCCCGACGAGATCCGCATCAAGAAGGCCGAGTGGTTCGTCGACAAGGACGTGACCCTGGTGACGGGCCGGGCGGCGCTCGCGATCGACGTCGAGAACCGGACCGTCGGCCTCGACGACGGCTCGTCGCTGGCGTACGACCGGCTGCTGCTGGCGACGGGCGGCCGGGCCAGGTCGCCGTGGGACGCCGCGGGCGTCCGTACCCTTCGGACGCTCGACGACGTCCCGCGCCTGGCCGGTGAGCTCGCCGCCGGAACGCCCGTCGTCGTGGTCGGCGCCGGCCTGATCGGCTCGGAGATCGCGGCGAGCGCCCGCGAGCTGGGGTGCGCCGTCACGCTGCTCGAGACCGCGGCCCTCCCGCTGCCGCGCCTCCTGCCGGCCGTGCTGGGCCGGATGTACGCCGACGTCCACCGCGCCGAGGGCACCGACCTGCACACCGGGGTGTCGGTGGCCGCCGTCGAGGACGGGGCGGACGGCACCACGGTGCGAGCCGCCGACGGACGGTCGTGGACCGCCCCGGTCGTCGTCGTCGCGGTCGGCATGGAGCCGCGCACCGAGCTCGCCGAGGGCGCGGGCATCGCGCTGGCCGATCCGGTCGACGGCGGGGGAGTCCTGGTCGACGCTCACGGACGCACGTCCGTCGAGGGCGTCTTCGCCGCCGGGGACGTCGCCAACCAGCCGCGTCCGGTCCTGGGCGGACGTCACCGGGTCGAGCACTGGCAGGGCGCGCAGAACCACGGGACGGCCGTCGGCCGGGTCATGGCCGGGGGAGACGTCGCGTTCGAGGAGGTGCCGTGGTGCTGGTCCGACCAGTACGGGCTGAACCTCCAGGTGGCGGGATGGCCCGACGCGGCCCACGACCTCGTCGTGCGCGGGTCGCTGGACGAGCGGGACTTCGTCGCCTACCTGCTCGACGACGGCGTGGTGCGAGGTGTCGTGTCGGTCGGGCGACCCCGTGACGTCAGGGCGGCGCGGGAGTGGATCGCCGCAGGTGCGAGGCTGGACGACATGATCGGTGAGGACGCCACGACGTGACGGCGGGGGGCCGTGCGCCCGTCCGCGAACGGCTGCTCGACGCCGCGCAGGCGACGATCGAGGGTTCCGGGTGGTCGTCGGTCACGATGTCCGGCGTCGCGACCGTGGCCGGGGTCAGCCGGCAGACCGTCTACAACGAGTTCGGCACCAAGCACGGCCTGGCCGAGCACCTGGCCCTGCGCGAGCTTCAGCGATTCCTCGCGGTCGTCCGCGCCCGCATGGAGGGGGAGCGCGACCTGCGCGACGGCATCCGGGCCGCGTGCGAGGGGGCCCTGCTGCTGGGCGAGGAGAGCCTGCTGGTGCGCACGATCGTCGGCCTCGCGCCGGCCGATCGCGATCACGACTTCCTGATGATCCTGACGACCGAGTCGGGCGAGATCGTCGCCGCCGCCGTCATGGTCATCCAGCAGACCGTCGCGGAGCTGTACCCCCCGACGGGGCTCGCGCCCGAGCAGTTCGCGGTCGTCGTCGAGGCGGTCGTGCGGCTCGTGCTGTCGGCTCTCACGCGCCCGTCCAAGCCACCGGTCGAGGCCGCGGCCGACATCGGCTGGATCGTGGGCCTCATGCTCGACGGCGCCGCAGCCACCACCGACACTCGACCGTAGCGAGACGGAGGGTCTGCAGGAGAGCCCGAACCCTCCTACGGTGCCGTGTCGGAGGAGTCCGGGGTCGGCAGCGAGTCGGGGAAGGACGGGTCGAGACCCGACTCGTCGGGCAGCAGCCCCTCGTCCGGCGTCGACTCGTCGGGGGCCGTGTCGTCAGGGGTGACGGGCGCCGTGGTGCCGTCACCCGTCACGTAGACGAGTCGGCCGTCGGCCAGCCGGTAGACCGTCCCGACGGGCGTGCCACGACCGAGGGTCTTGACGCCCTGACCGGGCACGTCCTCGACGGTCTGGCCCGGCTCGAGGGTCACCTCGCCGAGCGTCGGCTTCGTGAGCCCGTCCTTGTTGACGGCATCCGTGAGGCCCAGCGACGACAGGGCTGCCAGCAGGAAGCCGACGGCCAGCACGATGCCGATGTCGAACATGTTGACCAGGCCGTCGAGCGGGTCGCCGGCGCGGTCGTGGTGCACGCGGGCCCGCGGCGTCACCTTGATCACGACGGGCTCCCGGCGTCCTTGGCGGGCGGGACGAGAGGCGGCAGCGTGGTCGTCGGCGCCGACGAGGGGCTCGGGACGGGATCCGTCGTCGAGGTGCTGGGCGCGGTCGGCGCGACCGGGGGAGCCGGCGGCGCCGGCGTCGTGGACGACGTGTTGATCGACGCAGCGGCCGATCCGTCGTCGGTCAGGATCGCGGCGACGTACTCGAGGTCGGAGAAGTCCTGTCCGTAGCGGCGCTCCCGGAACAGCGAGAGGGCCAGGGCGATGACGCCGATCAGGATGCCCAGCACCGTGATGCTGAAGGCCAGCCGCAGGTTCTCGGTGAGGGCGTCGACGTCTCCGCGTGCCAGACCGTCCAGGGCGGGAGCGAGGGGGATCAGCGTCCCCATGAGGCCGAGCGCCGGACCGAGTCGCACCAGCAGCCGGGTGCGCGACAGGCGTGCCTGGCGGCCGAAGTCGAAGTCGGCGAGCTCCTTGGCGATGCGGGTGTCGGCCCCGGGCTTCGACACGGCGTCGACCAGCACCCGGAAGGCCTTGCCCACGGGCGCGCTCCACGCGACGGTCTGCAGCAGGGCGCTCGCCTCGTCGAAGCGCTTCTCGTCGACCGCGCGACGGGCCGACGCGCCGGCCTTGGCCAGCGAGGCGAACGTGCGGCCGCGGCGCTTGACCATCTCGGCGATGAACGCGCCGACCTCGACGAGCGCTGCGGCCAGGGCCAGCAGCGTGAGGATCACGACCGGCAGCTCGAGCACCTCCGCGACGCGGAAGATGATGTCGTAGATCGTGTCGCTCATGCGGCTCTCCTGAGGTGGCGCAGTCGGTGTCGAAGCCATCGGGTCTCGCTGGCGGCGCCCAGGCCGACCAGCAGCAGCACGGCAGCGGCGGCGACCGCCCACGTCGCGATGCGCTGACGGGTGGAGGCCTGCGTGGCGGGTGCGGGGGCCGTGGAGGCCTGGGTCCCGGGGATCGTCTCGGGCGTCCCGCCGGGGACCGTCTCGGCGCCGGCGAGGACGTACCCCTCGACGGGCTCGAGGCCGTCGTCGACCGGTGCGGTCGGCGCCGGGTCCTCCTCGACGTCGGGCAGCTCGTCGCTGGGGGCGGGCTGGTCGACGTCGCCCTCGAACGGGTCGAACGGTGCCGGCAGGCCGCCTCCGCCGGTGTAGCCGCCACCCCCGCCGAGGTCGCTGCCGCCGCCGGTGCCGCTCGAGGGGGCCTTCGGGGGGTTCGCGATCTTGACCTCGAGGGGCGCCGATCGGCCGTACGAGCCGTCGCTGGTGCGCACCGCGACGGAGACGGGGTACGTCCCGCGCTTCGCGTACGTCTTGGTCGGCTGCTCGCGCTTGGTGCCCTTGGTCGATCCGTCGCCGAAGTCCCACCGCGTCGTGAGCACGTCACCGCTGGTCCCCTCGGGCAGCGAGGCCGAGAATGTGGTGGAGGCGTCGAGGTCGAGCTCGGTGCCGGCACTCGAGACCACGGCGGGCGCAAGGAGCGTGCCGGTCGTGTGAACCGTCAGGTCGAGTCGCCCGGTGCTGAAGAAGTAGTCGGAGGCGTTCGTGTCCTCGCCGTCGTTCCGCAACGGGCGGACGTAGCCGAGCTTCCCGCTGTCGGTCACGAACACGGCGGGCTGGAGTCCTTTGGCGAAAGGGTAGTCGGAGGCGCCCGGTGTCGCGAGGTCGGCGGCCGACAGCACGGCAGGCACACCGTCGGCGTTGAGCGTCTCCACGAACGTGGCAGTCGTCGCGCGGTCAGGGTCGAGCCTGAGCAGCTGACCGATCGGCACGCGCTGACCCACCGCGACGGGCCGCTTGTCGACCTTGCCGCCTTGCGACTTCGGGTTCTTGCGCAGGTTGTAGACACCCGCGGTGCTCCCCTGTGCCTTCAGGTCGTCCAGCGAGTACTCGAGCGTCGTCCCGGTGTCGGTCGTCTGGCCGTCGACGGTCTGCACGTAGGTGACGACGACGCACGAGGCGGCACCGCTGGGGCACGGTTCACCAGCGGCCGACACCGGCGATGGCGCGAGTCCGAGGCCCGCCGCGGCGAGTGCCAGAACGACGAGCGCGGCAGGGCGTCGCCTGCGGGGCGTCCTCACGACCAGATCCTCCCCGATGTCGATGTGAGCGCGTGCCCGACCATTATGGGCATCCCGGCACGAATCCGGTGATCGGTGCCCCGCCGGCGGACGGGAGGGGTCAGATCCAGCGGTCCAGCCACATCCGGTCGCGCCACGCCTCGTAGGGGATCAGGTCGTCGGTGTAGATGGGGTGGAAGTACCAGAACGCGACCACCGCGGACACCACGAACACCCCTGTCGTCAGGCACGCGAGGTACCGCTGACGGGGGGTGACCGCCGACCGGACGAGCCCGTTGACCACCAGGCAGATCGCGATGATCGTGAACGGGACGAACGTGACGGCGTAGAACGAGAAGATCGGCCGGTCGTCGAACCGGAACCACGGCAGCCAGCACACCAGCACGGCCACGACGGGGACCCCCCACGTCCACGAGCGGGTCCGCGCCCACGCGAGCAGGGCCGCGGCCAGCGCGAGCACTCCCGTCCACCAGATGATCGGGTTGCCCAGGATCAGGATCTCGCGGATGCACGTGCTGCCCTCGGCCTGTCCGCACCGCGTCGAGGCCGGCAGGTCGAACTGCGCGTCGGCTCCGACCGGGCGCCACTGCACGAGCCAGCTCGCCGGGTTCGACTGGTACGGGTGGGTCGCGGTGTTCAGGTCGGTCGTGTGGAAGCCGTAGGTCATGACGTGGAAGTGCCACAGCGACCGGAAGGCGTCCCGCGTCTCGCCCAGGAAGCCCGTCGTCGGACGGTCGACGTAGGCGCCCCACGGCGCCGAGTAGTCGCCGTATCCGCGGCCGAAGCGGGCCTCGTACACCTCGTGGTGCAGCAGGAAGCCCGTCCACGAGACGAGGTAGACGACGAGCGCGACGCCGACCAGCGAGACGAACGCGGGCACGCCGACCTTCAGCGTCCGGACGACCCAGTGGTCGTGAGGGCCGGCCGTGCGCCGGGCCAGGAGCTCCCACACGACGACGACGACCCCGAACGCCGCGAGGACGTACACGCCGCTCCACTTCGTGGCGCACGCCATGCCGAAGCACGCTCCCGCCAGGAGCTGCCAGGGACGGACGAGCCGGTAGGTGTCGATCCGGTCGCGGATCCAGTCGCGGTCGGCGACGACGCACGCCACGCCGCAGACGATCCAGAACGTCAGGAAGACGTCGAGCAGCGCGAGCCGCGACATCACGAAGTGCATGCCGTCGACCGACAGCAGCAGGGCGGCGATGCACGCGACGACGACCGATCCGGTCATGCGCAGCACGAGTCGGGCGAGCACGAGCACCGTCAGCGCGCCGATGACGACGCCGGAGATGCGCCACCCGAACGAGTCGAAGCCGAACAGCTGCTCGCCGATCGCGATGAGCCACTTGCCGCCGTCGGGGTGGACGATCCACGACGGCTGGCCGGTCATGATGCCGTCGAGCTGGCCCTTGACGACCTGGGCGTTGGCGGTCTCGGTGAAGTCCTGCACGTACCCGTGCTGCAGGAGCGAGTAGGCGTCCTTGGCGTAGTACGTCTCGTCGAACACGAACGCGTTGGGGAACCCGAGGTTCCAGACGCGCAGCACGAACGCCAGCAGCGTCACGCCGATCGGTCCGATCCATCCCCAGGCCCGCTGGGGGATGCGTGTCAGGACCGTCACGCCGAACAGCCTAGAGGCCGATCCTGAGGAGGTGGATCCGCAACCTCACGCGGCTCCCCACCCCGGGAAGGTGGATCGGCAACCGTCTGAGCTCCCAGACGGTTGCCGATCCACCTCCTGACCGGATGTCCTCAGGTGCCGACGTGGTCGAGCGGAGCCCACAGGTCAGCGCCGCCCCGGTGCGGCGGGACGTCGACCAGACCGAGGCTGCCGTCATGAGACCACCTCGTCCCGTTCCCCCGCACCTGGCATGGCGGGCGTTCAGCCGTTCCGAGGCCGTCGACGCCGGCATCACGCCGCGGATGCTCCAGCACCCGCGGTTCGTCCAGGTCCACCCGTCCGTCTACCGGCTCGGCGCGGTCGATCTCGACGAGCGCGGTCGGATCGCAGCCGCGCGTCTGGCCCTGCCGCCCGACGCGCGGATCAGCCACGCGACCCGGTTGCGGATGCTCGGCGTCGAGCGCGGTCCCCTCCTCCCGCTGCACTTCACGGTTCCACGCGACCTGCACCTCGACCTGCCCGGCATCGTGCTCCACCGCACCGTCGTGATGCCTCCGCACGACGACGATGCCGTCAGCGTCGAGGCCGCCTTCATCGGGTACGTCGCCTCGGCTCGTCTGGTCGATCGGGTCGTGGTGGGCGACTGGCTGCTGCACCGCGGGTTCACCTCGGTCGGCCGGCTGCTCGCACTCGCCGACGCGCAGAGCTGGCGTCCCGGCGTCGCCGAGCTGCGCGAGGTCGTGCCGTTGCTCGACAGCCGGTCGAGATCGATCCCGGAGTCGGAGGTGCGGGTCTGCCTCCAGGCTGCCGGTCTGCCACGACCCGAGGTGAACGTCGACGTGCACGACGACGCGGGATCGTTCGTCGCGTGCGGCGACCTGCTCTACCGGCTGTGGAGGCTGCTGATCGAGTACGAGGGCGGTCAGCACTTCACCGACGCCGACCAGATCGCGAGCGACGTCGACCGCTACGCCCGTGTCCGCCGCGAGGGCTGGTCGTACGTCCAGGTGACGAAGAAGCACCTGCGCGCTCCGAAGGCCATGGTCGGACGGGTCCACCGCGAGCTGGTCTCGGCGGGTTACGACGGACCGTCGCCCGTCTTCGGATCGATGTGGGACGAGCTGTTCCGCCAGCCGAAGCCCCGGCCCCGCCGCAGGAAGGTGGATCCGCAACCGTCTGAGCTCCCAGACGGTTGCCGATCCACCTCCTCGGGCCCGCGGACGTCGTGAGGTCGCGGATCCACCTCCTCGGCGGGCGGGTGCCAGACTGGTCGGCATGCTGATCCTCGCCGCGACCCCCATCGGCCAGGTCGCGGACGCGAGCAGACGACTCGCCGACGCCCTGGTGTCGGCCGACGTCGTCGCCGCGGAGGACACGCGCCGGCTCAAGCGCCTGGCGTCCGACCTCGGTGTCGAGATCGGCGGTCGCATCGTCTCGTACTTCGAGGGCAACGAGGAGCGACGCACGCCCGAGCTCGCAGCCGTGCTCGCCGACGGGCAGACGGTCGTCCTGGTCACGGACGCCGGCATGCCCAGCGTGTCCGACCCGGGCTACCGGCTGGTGGTCGCCGCGATCGCCGCCGACGTCGCGGTCACCGCGATCCCCGGACCGTCGGCCGTGCTCACGGCACTCGCGGTGTCGGGCCTGCCGGTCGACCGGTTCTGCTTCGAGGGCTTCCTGCCCCGCAAGGCGGGGGAGCGCACCACTGCGCTGACCGAGCTGGCGCGCGAGCGCCGCACGATGGTGTTCTTCGAGTCGCCGCACCGCACCGAGACCTCCCTGCGGGCCATGGCCGACGTCTTCGGGGCCGACCGGCAGGCCGCGGTGTGCCGCGAGCTCACCAAGACGTACGAGGAGGTCGCCCGCGGCGGCCTCGCCGAGCTCGTCGAGTGGGCGGGCGGCCAGGAGCAGGGCGTCCGCGGCGAGGTCACGATCGTCGTCGGGGGCATGGTCGCCGAGGCCCGCACGTACGCGCCCGACGACCTGCGGGCGCTCGTCGCGCAGCGGCAGGGCGAGGGACTCAGCCGCAAGGACGCGATCGAGCAGGTCGCCGGTGAGACGGGCACCCGCAAGAAGGACGTCTACGACGCCGCGCACTCCTAGCGCCACCGCTCAGGGCCCGCCGAGACGACTCACTAGACTTCAGGCGTGTCCGCCGAAACGTTCTACGTCACCACGCCCATCTTCTACGTCAACGACGCGCCCCACATCGGGCACGGCTACACGACGGTCATGGGCGACATCCTGACGCGCTGGCACCGGCAGCGCGGCGAGCGGGTCTGGTACCTCACGGGCACCGACGAGCACGGCCAGAAGGTCCTGCGCAAGGCCGAGCTGAACGGCGTCTCGCCGCAGCAGTGGGTCGACCAGCTTGTCGACGACGAGTGGCGCCCGATGCTCGAGACGCTCGACATCGCCAACGACGACTACATCCGCACGACCGACCAGCGGCACATCGACGGCTCCAAGGCGTTCTGGCAGGCGCTCTACGAGCGCGACGCCGTCTACAAGGGCTCGTTCGAGGGCCACTACAGCGTCGGCAGCGAGGAGTTCGTCGGCGAGGACGACGTCGTCGACGGCGAGGGCGACGACGAGGGCTTCAAGGTCAGCACGCTCGACGGCAGCCGCGTCGAGTACATGAGCGAGGAGAACTACTTCTTCCGCCTGGGCGACTACCAGCAGAAGCTGCTCGACTTCTACGAGGCCAACCCGACGTTCATCCAGCCCGAGTCGGCCCGCAACGAGGTCATCTCGTTCGTGAGCCGCGGGCTGCGCGACCTCTCGATCTCCCGCTCGACGTTCGACTGGGGCATCGGCGTGCCGTGGGACGACGAGCACGTCATGTACGTGTGGATCGAGGCGTTGCTCAACTACGTCACGGCCGCCGGCTACGGCGTGGACGACGAGCGCTTCGCCGAGCTGTGGCCCGCCAACATCCACATCGTCGGCAAGGACATCGCCCGCTTCCACGCCGTGATCTGGCCCGCGATGCTGATGGCGGCCGGCCAGCCCGTCCCGCACCAGGTGTTCGCCCACGGCTGGCTGCTCGTCGGCGGCCAGAAGATGAGCAAGTCCAAGGCCAATGGCATCCGTCCCGACGAGATCGTCGACACCTTCGGCTCGGACGCGTACCGCTACTACTTCGCGCGGGCGCTGACGTTCGGCAGCGACGGCTCGATCTCGTGGGAGGACATCTCGGCCCGCTACCACGCCGAGCTGGCCAACGGCTTCGGCAACCTCGCGTCACGTGTCGCCGCCATGATCGGCAAGTACTTCGACGGCTCGCTGCCCGCGGCGGGCGACCTGGGCGACGCCGAGCTGGCGGTCGTCGACACCGTGGCCGAGGCGGTCCGCGGCGCCGACGAGGCGATCGAGGCCGTCGCGCCCCAGGACGCGCTCGCCTCGATCTGGCGCATCGTCGACGAGCTCAACGGCTACATCACCGACCAGGCGCCGTGGAAGGTCGCGAAGGACGCGGCCACCGACGAGGAGGCCGCCACGCGGCTCGCGACGATCCTCAACACGACGGCCGAGGGGCTGCGGGTGCTGGCGGTCGTGCTCAACCCCATCATGCCCAAGGCGTCGGCGGTGCTGTGGGACTCCCTGGGCGCGGAGCCGACGCTCGGGGCGCTCGCCGCCCAGCGGATCGACGCCGTCGCGACGTGGGGTCGTCTGGCCCCCGGCTCGACGATCACGAAGCCCGCCTCGCTGTTCCCCCGCATCGAGACCGTCGAGACCGCGTGACGCAGACCGCCGGCTGGCCCGACGCGCCCGAGGCCCTGCCCCTCCCGGTCGTCGACAACCACTGCCACCTCGACCACCGCGCGCACAGCAGGGCCGTCGAGGGCGGGCTGCTGATCCCGGTCGACGAGGCGCTCGACCGGGCGGCCGCGGTGGGCGTGACCCGGGTCGTCCAGGTCGGCTGCGATCTCGAGGGCTCGCGCTGGGCCGTCGAGACGGCCCGGACGCACGACTCGGTCGTGGCGGCCGTCGCGCTGCACCCCAACGAGGCGCCGCTCCTCGCGGAGGCCGGCCGCCTCGACGACGCCCTGGCCGAGATCGACCGGTTGGCGGGGGCGGGCGACCACGTGCGGGCGGTCGGCGAGACGGGCCTCGACTACTTCCGCACGGGCGAGGACGGTCGCGACGCGCAGCACGTCTCGTTCCGCGAGCACGTCCGCATCGCGAAGCGTCACGGCAAGACCCTGGTCATCCACGACCGTGACGCGCACGACGACGTCCTGGCGGTGCTCGACGCCGAGGGGGTGCCGGACCGCACCGTGATGCACTGCTTCTCGGGCGACGCGGACTTCGCCCGGGAGTGCCTCGACCGCGGTGCCTACCTGTCGTTCGCGGGCACCGTGACGTTCAAGAACGCCGAGAACCTGCGCGAAGCCCTCCGCGTGACGCCGATCGACCGTATCCTTGTCGAGACCGATGCGCCGTTCCTCACACCGTCCCCGCATCGCGGTCAGCCGAACGCCTCGTTCCTGATCCCGTTGACGGTCCGGTTCATGGCTGGCGTTGCAGGGATTTCGGTCGACGACCTGTGTCGAGCGATCGACGCCAACACCAGCAGGGCCTTCGGGGGCCCCTGGGCACACAGAACTTGACGGTGAGGAGTCGCTGGCTATCGTGGAAATTCGGCCCAGTCATCGACGTCCGAGGGATTCAGTGCTCCACCAGAAGTCCGGCACCGCCAGCAGGCCCCACGGCCACCGCGCCAAGCGCCGTCGCCGCAAGTCCGCGCCGCTGATCGCGCTCAACCTCGCGATCGTCATGGTGCTCGCCGGTGGCACGGCCGCCTACGGTGCCCTCAGCCAGACCGTCACGCTGACGGTCGACGGCCGCAGCGACACCGTCCGGACGTTCGGTGGCACGGTCGCCGACGTCCTCGACGACCACGGCGTCGAGGTGTCGCCCGACGACCGCCTCAACGTCGCACCGACCTCGACGATCTCCGACGGCGACACGATCGACGTCGCGTACGGGCGGCCCCTGACCCTCACGGTCGACGGAGTCGTCAGCAAGCAACTGGTGTACGAACCCACCGTCGGCAAGGCGCTGGCATCGCTCGACGTCGCCCCCGCCGCAGGGTCGTACGTCTCGGCGAAGTCCGGTGCGACCGTCCCGCGCGGCGGCATGTCGCTGGTCGTCAGCACCCCCAAGAACGTGACGGTGGTGGCCGACGGCCAGACCAAGAACCTGACGACGACCGAGCCGACCGTCGCCGACGTCCTCGACGAGGCGGGCGTCGCGCTCGACGCCGACGACGAGATCAAGCCCGGGGTCGACGACTACGTGCAGCCCGACCAGAAGCTGCGGGTCGTCCGCATCGAGAAGGTCGAGAAGGTCGAGACCGTCAAGGTCAAGCACGACGTCGAGGTCAAGGACGATCCAGAGGCGCTCGCGGGCGAGACCGAGGTGCTCACCGAGGGCAAGAACGGCGAGAACCGCGAGACCGTCACCTTGGTCTACGCCGACGGTAAGCTGCGCGACCGGGTGGTGGTCGCGTCCGACGCCGTCAGCAAGCCGGTCACCGAGGTCGTCTCGCGCGGCACGAGCCGCACGCCCCCCGACAGCGTCTGGGACAAGATCGCCAAGTGCGAGTCGGGCGGCAACTGGTCGATCAACACCGGCAACGGCTACTACGGCGGGCTGCAGTTCAGCGCCGCGACGTGGAAGAGCGTCGGCGGGCCCGGCCTGCCTCACGAGAACAGCCGCGAGGTCCAGATCAAGTACGCCAAGATCCTGCAGGCCCGCTCCGGGTGGGGCCAGTGGGGCTGTGCCGGGGCGCGGTTCAACTGACGCCGTCGACCCCCGCCCCGCCGCGGCTCCTGGGTGCGGCGGACGTCCGCCGCCTGGCCGAGTCATGCGGCGTCCGGCCCACGAAGCAACGTGGCCAGAACTTCGTGCACGACGCCAACACGGTGCGCCGCATCGTCAAGGCCTCGGGCATCACGGGTGACGACGTCGTCGTCGAGATCGGCCCGGGCCTGGGCTCGCTGACCCTCGGTCTGCTCGAGGTGGCCGCCCACGTCACGGCGGTCGAGATCGACGAGGTGCTGGCCGGCCAGCTGCCGGCGACGATCGCCGAGCACGCTCCCGACCAGGCCGCGTCGTTCGACCTGGTGGTGGCCGACGCCATGAAGGTGACCGAGCTGCCGGGCCCGGAGCCGACGGCCTTGGTCGCGAACCTGCCGTACAACGTCTCGGTCCCCGTGCTGCTGACGTTCTTCGAGCGGTTCCCCACGATCCGCACGGGCCTGGTCATGGTCCAGGCCGAGGTCGCCCACCGATTGGCGGCCGGCCCCGGTTCCAAGACGTACGGGGTGCCGAGCGTCAAGGCCGCCTGGTACGCCGACATGAAGCTCGCGGGCTCGGTCGGTCGCAGCGTCTTCTGGCCGATGCCGAACGTCGAGTCATCGCTCGTCAGCTGGGTGCGGCACGAGCCGCCGGGCGACGGGGAGCTGCGGCTGCGCACGTTCGCCGTCGCCGACGCGGCCTTCGCGCAGCGTCGCAAGACCATGCGGGCCGCCCTGTCGAACCTGGCGGGTTCCGGCGCACTCGCCGAGCAGGCGCTCGTCGCGGCGGGGCTCTCGCCGCAGGCCCGCGGAGAGCAGCTGACGGTGCTCGACTTCGCGCGTCTCGCGACGTTCATCTGACGTTCGCGGCGTCGACGCCGGGAGCCGTGCCTGCAATTGCAGGGGCACCGACCATGAGGGGTACCCCGATTTGGAGTTCTCGCACAGGGCCGGGTAGTGTTCTTCTTGTTGGACAGCACAGCGGAACGGGCCGGAAACGGTGCCGACGCAGGGCTTCCGACCAGCAGGTGGAACAGATCGACGGCACGGCGCGCAAGCGCCCGGAGACGGATCTTCCCCCGCTGTGCATGGTGACCGACCCGGGTTTGACCGGTGAAAACGAGCCGTGTAAGTTGGACGAGTT
>NZ_LMET01000004.1 GCF_001426485.1 Aeromicrobium sp. Root472D3
GAGTAACACGTGAGCAATCTGCCCTTCTCTTTGGAATAACCATTGGAAACGATGGCTAATGCCGAATATGAACCCCCTTCGCATGTTGGGGGTTGGAAAGCTCCGGCGGAGAAGGATGAGCTCGCGGCCTATCAGCTTGTTGGTGAGGTAATGGCTCACCAAGGCATTGACGGGTAGCCGGCCTGAGAGGGTGACCGGCCACACTGGGACTGAGACACGGCCCAGACTCCTACGGGAGGCAGCAGTGGGGAATATTGGACAATGGGCGAAAGCCTGATCCAGCAACGCCGCGTGAGGGATGACGGCCTTCGGGTTGTAAACCTCTTTCAGCAGGGACGAAGCGAGAGTGACGGTACCTGCAGAAGAAGGACCGGCCAACTACGTGCCAGCAGCCGCGGTAATACGTAGGGTCCGAGCGTTGTCCGGAATTATTGGGCGTAAAGGGCTCGTAGGCGGTTTGTCGCGTCGGGAGTGAAAACTCAGGGCTCAACCCTGAGCGTGCTTCCGATACGGGCAGACTAGAGGTATGCAGGGGAGAACGGAATTCCTGGTGTAGCGGTGGAATGCGCAGATATCAGGAGGAACACCGGTGGCGAAGGCGGTTCTCTGGGCATTACCTGACGCTGAGGAGCGAAAGCATGGGGAGCGAACAGGATTAGATACCCTGGTAGTCCATGCCGTAAACGTTGGGCGCTAGGTGTGGGGACCTTCCACGGTTTCCGTGCCGCAGCTAACGCATTAAGCGCCCCGCCTGGGGAGTACGGCCGCAAGGCTAAAACTCAAAGGAATTGACGGGGGCCCGCACAAGCGGCGGAGCATGCTGATTAATTCGATGCAACGCGAAGAACCTTACCTGGGTTTGACATATACCGGAAAGCTGCAGAGATGTAGCCCCCTTTTGGTCGGTATACAGGTGGTGCATGGCTGTCGTCAGCTCGTGTCGTGAGATGTTGGGTTAAGTCCCGCAACGAGCGCAACCCTCGTTCTATGTTGCCAGCACGTAATGGTGGGGACTCATAGGAGACTGCCGGGGTCAACTCGGAGGAAGGTGGGGATGACGTCAAGTCTTCATGCCCCTTATGTCCAGGGCTTCAAGCATGCTACAATGGCCGGTACAAAGGGCTGCGAAACTGTAAGGTGGAGCGAATCCCAAAAAGCCGGTCTCAGTTCGGATTGGGGTCTGCAACTCGACCCCATGAAGTCGGAGTCGCTAGTAATCGCAGATCAGCAACGCTGCGGTGAATACGTTCCCGGGCCTTGTACACACCGCCCGTCACGTCATGAAAGTCGGCAACACCCGAAGCCAGTGGCCCAACCGTTTACGGAGGGAGCTGTCGAAGGTGGGGCTGGCGATTGGGACGAAGTCGTAACAAGGTAGCCGTACCGGAAGGTGCGGCTGGATCACCTCCTTTCTAAGGAGCATCTGGCAGCTGCCCATCGTGGTGGTTGTCCATGAGTCGTTTGTCAGCCGAATGTGTTGACGCGGTCTCAGCTCACTAGTGGATCGTCGATTATTTGGCTTGATGGATGCTTCCAGCGTCAGTACTTCCCTTCGGGGAGTGGAACCTTGCTGGGTGGGTGTTCATTGAATCAGGCACACTGTTGGGTCCTGAGGGATCAGTCCGCGAGGGTTGGTTTCTCGGACCACATATCCCCATGAACCATTCGGGTTCGTTTCCTTCGGGAGGCGGTTCGGGTAGGCGTGGGACTTGTATGTGGGACCGATCGTATTTTGAGAACTTCACAGTGGACGCGAGCATCTTTGTAGTAACAACAAGCTACTAAGTGCACATGGTGGATGCCTTGGCATCGAGAGCCGATGAAGGACGTTGGAGTCTGCGAAAAGCCCCGGGAAGGTGACAACCGACCTGTGATCCGGGGATGTCCGAATGGGGAAACCCACCTGGAGTAAAGTCCAGGTACCTCTGTCTGAACACATAGGGCAGTAGGAGGGAACGTGGGGAAGTGAAACATCTCAGTACCCACAGGAAGAGAAAACAACAGTGATTCCGGTAGTAGTGGCGAGCGAAACTGGAAGAGGCTAAACCTAGACGATGTGATAGCCGGCAGGCGTTGTCGTTTGGGTGTTGTGGGGCCGCATGGCCTGGTCTGCCGACCTGGCAAAGAGTCATAAACCATGAGTGAAGTGAAAGCCGACTGGAAAGTCGCGGCATAGAGGGTGATACCCCCGTACACGTAAGCTCATGGCTCTTTTGCGTTACCCCGAGTAACACCGAACCCCTGAAATTCGGTGTGAATCTGGCGGGACCACCCGTTAAGCCTAAATACTCCTCGATGACCGATAGCGGACTAGTACCGTGAGGGAAAGGTGAAAAGTACCCCGGGAGGGGAGTGAAATAGTACCTGAAACCATGTGCATACAATCCGTTGGAGCTCGTCCTTGTGACGGGTGACAGCGTGCCTTTTGAAGAATGAGCCTGCGAGTTAGCGTTCTGTAGCGAGGTTAAGGCGTTGAGCCGTAGCCGTAGCGAAAGCGAGTCCGAATAGGGCGACCATAGTTGCAGGATCTAGACCCGAAGCGGAGTGATCTATCCATGGCCAGGTTGAAGCGCGGGTAAGACCGCGTGGAGGACCGAACCCACCTAGGTTAAAAACTGGGGGGATGAGCTGTGGATAGGGGTGAAAGGCCAATCAAACTCCGTGATAGCTGGTTCTCCCCGAAATGCATTTAGGTGCAGCGTTGCGTGTTTCTTGTCGGAGGTAGAGCACTGGATGGGCTAGGGGGCCTACAAGCTTACTGAACTCAGCCAAACTCCGAATGCCGATAAGTGAGAGCGCAGCAGTGAGACAGTGGGGGATAAGCTCCATTGTCGAGAGGGAAACAGCCCAGACCATCAGCTAAGGTCCCAAAGCGATAACTAAGTGGAAAAGGATGTGGAGTCGCAGAGACAACCAGGAGGTTGGCTTAGAAGCAGCCACCCTTGAAAGAGTGCGTAATAGCTCACTGGTCAAGTAATTCCGCGCCGACAATTTAGCGGGGCTCAAGTTATCCACCGAAGCTATGGGATTCATGCAATAGCCAGGCCTTCGTGGTCCAGGCGTATGGATCGGTAGGGGAGCGTCGTGTGGCCAGCGAAGCGGCGGAGTGATCCAGCCGTGGAGGCTACACGAGTGAGAATGCAGGCATGAGTAGCGAATGAGGAGTGAGAAACTCCTCCACCGAATGACCAAGGGTTCCAGGGTCAAGCTAATCTTCCCTGGGTAAGTCGGGACCTAAGGCGAGGCCGACAGGCGTAGTCGATGGACAACGGGCTGATATTCCCGTACCGGCATTAGATCGCCCATGCTGAACCCAGAAATGCTAAGTGCCCAAATCTGGCGGGACTCTTCGGAGCGATGCCAGTGCTGCGCATGACCCGATCTGGTAGTAGGCAAGCAATGGTGTGACGCAGGAAGGTAGCTCATCCCGGGCGATGGTTGTCCCGGGCTAAGGATGTAGGGCGAATGATAGGCAAATCCGTCATTCACATAGCCTGAGATCTGATGGGGAGACGTTTTAGTCGAAGTGAGTGATCCTATGCTGCCGAGAAAAGCATCTAGCGAGATCTAGAGCCGCCCGTACCCCAAACCGACTCAGGTGGTCAGGTAGAGAATACTAAGGTGATCGAGTGAACCATGGTTAAGGAACTCGGCAAAATGCCCCCGTAACTTCGGGAGAAGGGGGGCCCGATTCGTTATCACACTTGCTGTGAGAAGCGTTGACGGCCGCAGAGACCAGGCCCAAGCGACTGTTTACTAAAAACACAGGTCCGTGCTAAGTCGAAAGACGCCGTATACGGACTGACTCCTGCCCGGTGCTGGAAGGTTAAGGGGACGTGTCAGCGCAAGCGAAGCACAGAACTTAAGCCCCAGTAAACGGCGGTGGTAACTATAACCATCCTAAGGTAGCGAAATTCCTTGTCGGGTAAGTTCCGACCTGCACGAATGGAGTAACGACTTGGGCGCTGTCTCAACCATGGACTCGGCGAAATTGCACTACGAGTAAAGATGCTCGTTACGCGCGGCAGGACGGAAAGACCCCGGGACCTTTACTATAGTTTGGTATTGGTGTTTGGTTCAGTTTGTGTAGGATAGG